>NZ_JAGIKV010000056.1 GCF_017874615.1 Paenibacillus xylanexedens | reverse complement strand
TATATAGATTGAACTCATAAAATTAAGAACCGCCTAATCGGGTAAAAGATAGTAATAACTGAAAAGGGCGGGGATTCAAGTGACAAATGAAGAAGAGATTGAAAAGCTAACAACGGCCATGAAAGAAACGGATAGTACGCGCATGTATGAAAGATATTTAGCTGTCCGTTTGCATTTGGAAGGCCGGACTTTAACCGAAACTGCAGACATTTTGGGCAGATCATTTCCTGCCATAAGCGGATATTGGAATGCTTATCGCAAGCAGGGACTTCAAGGCCTTGAGTTTGGTGAGTATCCCGGCGGCATTCGAAAACTTTCTGATGAACAAGAAGAACGGCTGAAAGAAACCATTGCCAAGCAAAGTCCGGTCGATGTTGGATTTGAAGCGAAATACACGTGGACGTTAAGAATCATCCGTGCATGGATCTTTCGCGAGTTTGACGAGAAATATACCCTGAGAGGAATCTCTAAAATGCTGAACCGGCTTGGTTTTAGCTACACGAAAGCCACCTATACTTTGGTACGAGCCAACAAAGCGGAACAAAAACAATTCCGCGAGGTCACTTTGCCTGAGCTAAAAGAGCAACTGAATCAGGGAGAAATCGACCATCTTTTATTTGAAGATGAATCCATGATACGGGCCTATTTGGCTTTGCAGTACAACTGGTTTCCCAAAGGAAAACAACGCAAAATTCCGACATATGGCGAGCATAAAGGAGCCAAACTATTTGCTGCCATCGACTATGAAACAGGCCGTGTGACCCATCGAGAAGAAGAAAAGTTTGATGCGGCGGCCTTTGGAAGATTTTTAATAGATATCTTACAGGCCTATCCCAATGGCAAACTTATCATGGTGTTAGACAACGCCCGTACTCATCATGCTGAGGAAATCCAGCCTTTTCTGCGAGAAAATCCGAGACTTCATCTTGTTTTTTTACCCAAGTATAGTCCTGAGCTTAATCCTGTTGAAGGATTATGGAAATGGCTAAAACAGGATGTCGTAAACAATGTCTTTTTTCATAAGTATTACGTCATCCGTACTCATGTTGCAGATTTCATGAAACGGGTCAATCAGAGTCCTTTTGAATTAATTGATCGGCTACTGGTTCGGGCGTAAAGATTTTCAGTTCAATCTATATAGT
>NZ_JAGIKV010000055.1 GCF_017874615.1 Paenibacillus xylanexedens | reverse complement strand
TTGGTCATAGCCCCGTCAAGTAGACAATAAAAAAAGAGAAATTCCATTAAGCGGCGACTTTTTCCCGGAATTCAATTGGGGAGAGGTCGCCGAGTTTGTTTTGGAAACGGTCCTTGTTGTAAAACAAAATATACTCTGTAATTTGGTTCCTTGCTTGTTCCAGATTCTGAGGCTTCTCCAAATACAACTTCTCTGTCTTTAAGTGGGAGAAGAACGACTCAATACATGCATTGTCATAGCAGTTCCCACGCCGAGAATGGCTTCCTGTTAGCTTCTTCTCTTCAAGCAACTTGGCATAGCTCTGTGTTGTATACTGGAACCCCTGGTCGGAATGGAGTAAGGCCGGTCCACATTTCAGTTTCTTTACCGTTTCCATCACAAGTTTTAAGTCATTTCGCTCGGAGAGTTCCCAAGCTACAATCTCGTTGTTGTATAGATCCATCACAACCGAGAGATAAGCAAAATCATGCCCGATCCGGACATACGTAATATCCGTCACGAGTTTCTGCACAGGAGCTGCCGCCGAGAATTCCCGATTTAAGACATTACGGAATAGAACTGACGGTTTCCGGCCAGCAAATGGGCGTTTCTTGCGAATCACGGAACGAATCTGGAGTTCTCTCATTAAGCGGCGTACCTTTTTGTGATTCACCACGAGGCCCTCCTTTCCTAACGCGGTTCGCATACGTTTGTAGCCGAAATAAGGACGAAGCCGGTGAATGCCTAAAATATGTGCTTTTAGATCCGCATCCCGATCTGCTCGTTTCTCTCGGAGGACGATATTCTTCTTCCATTTGTAGTAACCTGCACGAGAAATTTCAGCAATTTTACACAACCAAACCACAGGTGCCCACTTACTTATTTCTCGAACGGACTGGCACCGGGCTTCGAAATCCAGCTTCCCTCTCCGTGCAAATTCGGATTGAGCTTTTTTAGATATTCTACCTGCGCTTTCAGATAAGCATTTTCTTCTTCTGCACTGCTAAAATGCTTCTTCGTCCAACGTCCTCGATAATCCTCAAAACTCTCTCCATTTTGGCTTTTCCGTACCCAAGTAATAATCTGGCTCTCACTCTTAATACCAAACTTCTCCATGATCCGACTGTATGTCCAACTTTCTTCCAATCGCAGACGAACAGCCTCTTTCTTCGTTTCTTCACTATATTGATTAAAAGTTTGGCCTTTTTTCGCTGGCATAGCAAAAATCCCCTCCGGTTTTCAGTGTTGAGTTCATTTTAACATGATCTCTTTTTTTCACTGTCTACCTTGAGGGGATAATACCA
>NZ_JAGIKV010000054.1 GCF_017874615.1 Paenibacillus xylanexedens | reverse complement strand
GGAGCTAGAATAAAAAGTGGACACCCGTTAACGGACGGAAGGATAATAAGACTAACGGAGGTGTCCACATGGGAGAACAGCGGCAACGATATAACGAAGAATTCAAGAAACAAACGGTCAAATTTATTCAAGAGCAGACGAAGACACTTGGAGATTTGGCAGAAGAACTCAACATTCCAAAAAGTACGTTGCACCAATGGATGAGTAAGTACCGCGAACTAAAACATGAGCCTGTTGCAAGCGTAGATCGAGTGAAGGAACTGGAAGCAGAGCTCCAAGAGATGCGCCGGTTGCTTCAAGAGAAAGAGCACACGCTTGCAAATACACAAGAAGAACTGGCGATTGTAAAAAAAGTAGTGCACATCTTCAGCAAACCAAAGAGCTAAGATTTCAGTTTGTGGAAGACCATCGCTCCGAGTTTTCTTTGGAGAAGATGTGCAGAACCTTTCAAGTATCACGGAGCGGATATTACAAATGGCGAATGGACCGAACCAGCATGCGGCAGAACCGTAAAGACGAGGTCATGAAGCGTATTCGGTATCATTTTTACGACCACCAGATGCGGTGTGGAAGCCCTAAAATTACGTATCTGCTCCATTTAGAAGGGTTACGAATCTCTTCCCGTACCGTCAGTATATACATGCGTCAAATGAATCTACGTTCTGTGGTCATGCCCAAATATCGCGTTCAGACTACGGATTCCAAACACGACCATCCCCTTGCACCAAATACGCTGAATCAGCAATTTAAAACGTCCAAACCGAATACGGTATGGGTTACCGACATCACCTACATTCCTTGCCGAGGAGGTCGTCTATACCTCGCCAGCGTTCTGGATTTGTGCACACGTGAAATTGTAGGCTGGCGTCTATATAACCATATGGAAACCAGTTTGGTGATGGGTGCACTGGAGGAAGCTTACAAGGCCAAACGCCCCGCTCCGGGATTACTCCATCACTCGGATCGCGGCTCTCAATACACGTCAAAAGAATACGTGGAGCAACTAAAATCATACGGAATGGAATCAAGCATGAGCCGCCGAGGAAACTGTTATGATAACGCCTGTATTGAGTCATGGCACAGTATTTTAAAGAAGGAACTCATTTACTGCAACCCTCGTTTTAAGACACCGGAAGAGGCTTATACTGCCATCTACCAGTACATTGAGTTCTATTACAACCGCAAGCGAATGCATGGCGCGCTAGGGTATCTTTCCCCTGCTCGTTTTGCGATGAAATTTACGGACAAATCCGCAGCGTAGTGTCTACTTTTTTGACATAGGTCCA
>NZ_JAGIKV010000053.1 GCF_017874615.1 Paenibacillus xylanexedens | reverse complement strand
ACTGTACTTGCCAATAATCTCTTCAAATATTTGTAAGTTAAAAAACCTGACAGTATCCTTATGCGACTCTGAGCCGCGTTTTAATTTGGTCTAATGTCGCCCCGCGCTGAGCTTGGTTGTAGATATATTCAATCATGTCATGCTTTTTCTGAATGCGGTAGCCATGTATCCCGTCGATTAAGCTTCCGTGGTTACGACACGTACAACACAGCGCGGAAAACAGGAGCAGGGTCAAGTAACGGTCAATGGCCTGAGCCGAACGAACCTGGTAACGATCCATGGCCAGCTGAACTTTCACCGTACGAAAATAGGTTTCAATGGCCCAACGTTTGCTGTAAAAGTTCAATATTTCTTCATTACTCAGGGAAACATCCGTACTTAGAAAAGCTTTCATTTGCTTGGGATCAAAGCCTTCTCCATCTTTCCAACACAGGAGCAACACAGCGTTCTCTACTAGATTAAGCTTGCCTTCATAACGATATACTCGGTAAGCGGAGGAGCCAATGGTCACCAGATCGGTATCCGTTTTCGAGATGTACGAAGCAAAGCTTTGGAGTGATTGCCGGATGCCTTGCGGATAGAAAATTCGGTTTGTTTTCAAACCACTAATGACATGAAAGCCGCGCTCCGCGCAGGTTTGAAGTACGGAAGCAGATGGATACCACGAATCCATCAGGACGTAGGTTCGGCAGGAAGACATCGGGACGGCCTGAATCATATCACCCGCGAGTTCGATTTTACTTTTTCCTTGTGGATCGTAACGCGCTGTGGCAAAAGGAAAGACCTGATCCCCTGAGCGAAGTAGCGTTTGAACCACTGCGTGCCCATAAACATGCCGCCGCTTGAGGTGAGAATGTTGAAATGAAGCCCCTTGAATCATGTGTGTGGCCTGTGACGAAGGCTTGGTTTTTTCACACACGGTGTCATCCAGAATAACGAACAGGGGGCTACGTTCTCGCTGAGCACACGCTTTAACCTGCTGAAAAGCGACGCGTTGAACGATGCGTTCCAGGTAAGAAGCATCCCATTTTCCATGAGTTAAGAAATGACTCAGTGTCCGACGATCTCGTTCCTGCAAGCTTTCCCTTTGAATATCCGTTAACGTTCCCGTAAATCCGGTTGAAAGCATCCCATCCACGAAGTGTTTGATGTGGTGAAGGACAGGTTTGGAGAAAAAGAGTGGAAGCTTCCACTCTTCAAACCGATTGTTCCAGTGGTTTTCTTGTGATAAAATATACGTATGAGACATGTCTTTTCTCTCCTGCGTAGAGTATTTGGTCGTACTTCTATTTTACGCAGAGAGTCAAGCGTGTCTCTATTTACATTTCATGGAACTAGTTTTGGGCAAGTACAGTT
>NZ_JAGIKV010000052.1 GCF_017874615.1 Paenibacillus xylanexedens | reverse complement strand
TAAAGTGTACCCTTTGTAAAGGACATTTTGAAAAAAAACTAGGCAACTTGTTGAAGCTGCTGTCTGTATTTTACAGGCGGCAGCTTTTTCAAATTCCATTGCCCTCGATAATGATTGTAGTACGTCATATAACTCTTAATTTCTCGTTTTACTTCTTCTAATGTTTCGCATTCTTTGATATTCGTTTCATCCTTAAAATGCCCAAAGAATGATTCTTGGGGAGCATTATCCCAACAATTGCCTCGACGTGACATGGATTGTCTTAATCCCATTTTCTTCACTACGGATTGGAATTGTGGATTCGTATAATGAAAGCCTTGATCGGAATGGATCAACGCATCTTTGGTTAAATGGCGATGCTTCTGTAATTTACGAAGCGTGTTTAGCGCAATTCCTATACTTAACCAAGAAGAAACTTCATACGCTAAAATTTCATTCGTCTGTGCGTCTTTAATCGTCGATAAATACGCACGTTTATTGCCTTTGTACGTTAAATAGGTGATGTCGGTTAATAACACCTTTCCCGCCTCGCCTGGCTTAAAATTGCGCTTTAATTCGTTTGGACATGTGCGATGTTCTTTCGTTGCTTTTGCCATTCTACGGGCCGGATTAGCCTTTCGAATGGGACAGATGATTTCAAATTTCTTCATAATACGGCGGATACGCTTTAAGTTGTACGTCATCTTGTATTGATTTTCTAATGTCATTTTGATTTGGCGTGCTCCTTTTTTTCGTCCACGAAAATGATACGCCTTTAAAATCATTTCCTTTATAATCTCATCTGTTTTGGCTTTAGCTACACGCTTCTGCATTGATTTTTCAGAGAAGTAATTGTAGTATCCAGAACGTGATACTTCCATAACATCGCATAGATATCTGACCAACCGCTTCATTTTATACGTTCTGATCGTCCGATCAATGAGTTCAAACTTCAGCTCTACAGCCACTTTTATTTCTTTTTCAACATCTGCCTTTCGAGTAGATCGAGCTTTTTTAGCAGTTCATTTTCCGCTCGTAACAATTGATTTTTTGCTTCTAATCGTTCAATCTTTTGTTCTAATGTTAATTCACGTTCCGATGGGCGACCTGAATTTGTTTTACGTGTATCCTGTAAGCCTTCTACACCCGCTTCACGATACGAAGCACGCCAACGTTTTCCGGAAGAACGAACACGCTCCAAACCAATACATTCAACATCTAAGCCCGCTTCTTCAAAAATGTCTCGTGGCAGTTTCCCTTGTTCATTTTGTGCAATGAAATGGCGCTTAAATTCATCGGTATACGTAATCGCCTTATCACTAACAGCGATCACATTTGGATTTCGTTTTAGTTGTTCTTGTTCTTTCTTCGTCAGTAATCTTTTCGTCATAACATTTCCGCTCCAACATCGTTTTTTTTCATTATAAACAAAATACCCTATAAGATGGACTTTTTTCAAAGTGTCCATCTTATAGGGTACATTTTAC
>NZ_JAGIKV010000051.1 GCF_017874615.1 Paenibacillus xylanexedens | reverse complement strand
AGGAGACAGGTGGTGCATGGTTGTCGTCAGCTCGTGTCGTGAGATGTTGGGTTAAGTCCCGCAACGAGCGCAACCCTTATATTTAGTTGCCAGCATTTCGGATGGGCACTCTAGATAGACTGCCGGTGACAAACCGGAGGAAGGTGGGGATGACGTCAAATCATCATGCCCCTTATGACCTGGGCTACACACGTACTACAATGGCCGGTACAACGGGCTGCGAAATCGCGAGATGGAGCCAATCCCAACAAAGCCGGTCTCAGTTCGGATTGCAGGCTGCAACTCGCCTGCATGAAGTCGGAATTGCTAGTAATCGCGGATCAGCATGCCGCGGTGAATACGTTCCCGGGTCTTGTACACACCGCCCGTCACACCACGAGAGTTTATAACACCCGAAGTCGGTGGGGTAACCGCAAGGAGCCAGCCGCCGAAGGTGGGATAGATGATTGGGGTGAAGTCGTAACAAGGTAGCCGTATCGGAAGGTGCGGCTGGATCACCTCCTTTCTATGGAGAATCGTTTCCTGCAACGGAAACATTCAAATAAGCAGGTTCTTAGAACTTGCGACAGTAATTCATTTCGGTCCGTCACTTCGGTGTGGATGAAATGAAGAGCACAAGCAACTCACTCGTTGCTCAGTTTTGAGAGCTCAAACTCTCAAACGTTTGGTGGCGATAGCGAAGGGGTTCCACACGTTCCCATCCCGAACACGACCGTTAAGCCCTTCAGCGTCAATGGTACTTGGACCGCAGGGTCCTGGGAGAGTAGAACGTCGCCAAGCGTAACCCATTTTGGGTTCAAATAGTATATATAATGTGGGCCCTTAGCTCAGTTGGTTAGAGCGCACCTCTGATAAGGGTGAGGCCGGTGGTTCGAGTCCACCAGGGCCCACCATTTGTATCTTTTAATTTTATATGGGGCCATAGCTCAGCTGGGAGAGCGCCTGCCTTGCAAGCAGGAGGTCAGCGGTTCGATCCCGCTTGGCTCCACCAAAAATGTTTTACAAGTTTGTTCTTTGAAAACTAGATATCGAAACGAAACAAACGCGAATTAGAACATTCCTTTTTAGCTGATCTTGTGTAAACAAGTCAAGTGTATAAAGGTAGTTAAATTGCTTTTGTGATGGTATCGGGCGAGAGTGACTTTTGGCTTTGGACGTAGTCCAAACCAAGGGAAGCGAGCGACCGAAACCGGAACAAAATGGTTAAGCTACTAAGAGCACACGGAGGATGCCTAGGCGCTAGGAGCCGATGAAGGACGTGGCGAACAACGAAACTGCCTCGGGGAGCTGTAAGCAAGCTTTGATCCGGGGGTGTCCGAATGGGGAAACCCAGCTGGGGTAATTTCCAGTTACTCATAACTGAATACATAGGTTATGCAGAGGCATACCAGGGGAACTGAAACATCTAAGTACCCTGAGGAAGAGAAAACAATAGTGATTCCGTCAGTAGCGGCGAGCGAACGCGGAGAAGCCCAAACCAGAGAGCTTGCTCTTTGGGGTTGTGGGACGTCTCACATGGAGTTACAAAGGAACCGGTTAAGCGAAGAGGTCTGGAAAGGCCCGCCAAAGAAGGTAAAAGCCCTGTAGTTGAAAGT
>NZ_JAGIKV010000050.1 GCF_017874615.1 Paenibacillus xylanexedens | reverse complement strand
AGGGGCTGTCCCATAAGTCATAAAAATGGCTAGGGACAGACCTGTTTTCCAAATTGTAAAACAAAAAGAAGCCTTTCCTTGGTAAAATGGAAGTGTCGAGCAACCATTTCTAAGGAGGGCTTCTTTTGTACATTCAATATACCATGGATCAACTTTTCTTGCCAATGGATTTGGAGACAGATATCCCCGAAAACCACCTCGTTCGTGTTGTAAATGACGCAATCAATCGCCTGAGCGATTCCGTTTTCAACTCGGCGTATCCTGGCGGGGGGCGTCATAGTTATCATCCCAAAATGCTCACCAAAATCATCATCTACGCCTACACCCAACGCATCTATTCATCCCGGCAAATCGCCAAGGCTGTTCGCGAAAATATCATGTTCATGTGGCTCGCTGGGCGGCAACAACCGGATTTTCGGACCATCAATCGCTTCCGTTCCGAGCGGATGAAAGAGGTACTGGAAACGGTGTTTACCCATGTGCTGGCACTGCTGGTTCAGGAGCAATACGTGTCCATGGATCACTACTTTCTGGACGGAACCAAGCTTGAGGCGAATGCGAATCGGTACACCTTTGTCTGGAAAAAGGCTGTCGTCAAGTACCAGGCCAAGCTGCAAGAAAAAGTACATACCCTGTTCCAAACCATCGAAGCGGCTGAAAGTGAAGAAGATGCGCTCCATGCGGGTACAGACCTCCCTGAGCTCGGAGAAGCTTCTGCACTCACGGCAGAAAAGCTGGAAAAAGCCGTTGAGCAACTGGAGGAATCTTTACAAGAAAAACCGAAAAACAAAATCGTAAAGAAAGCCGTACGCCAGTTACGCAAAGACTTGCTACCGCGGCTGCAAAAGTATGAGCACCAGATTCAAACCGCAGGGGAGCGGAATAGCTATAGCAAAACCGATCCAGACGCAACGTTCATGCGAATGAAAGAAGATCATATGCGAAATGGCCAATTGAAGCCAGGGTACAATGTGCAGATTGGAACGGAAAACCAGTTTGTTTTGGGTTACACGGTGCACCAGCGACCCACAGACACGAAATGTCTGAAGCCCCATCTCGATCATTTCGAAGAAACGCTCGGCAAAAGACCGAAGACCGTCATTGCGGATGCAGGATATGGAAGTGAAGAGAATTACAGCTATTTCGAAGAGCAAAACATCCAGGCAATCGTCAAATATGGGACGTACCACAAGGAGAAAACCAGGGCGTGGAAGCAAGCGATTGGCAAGGTGGACAACTGGAGCTATAACGAATCGGAAGATACATGGACCTGCGCGGCTGGGAAGACGTTACATTTTCGGTACGAAAGCGAGACGGTCACGGAAAGTGGTTACACGATTCGTACCCGCCATTATCGAAGTGAAGATTGTAGTACATGTCCTCTGAAAGCAACATGCACCAAAGCCAAAGGCAATCGGGAGATCGCGATCAGTCTGACCTATATGCGGCAAAAAAACGAGATGCGGGAACGACTGCGCAGCGAGGAAGGATACACCCTTTCTGTTCAGCGCATGACGGAGCCAGAGAGTGTATTTGGACAAATCAAAAACAACCGGGGATTCCGAAGATTCCTGCTTCGCGGCTTGCAAAAAGTAAGCCTGGAGGTCGGGTGGCTTTGCCTTGCCCACAATCTGCTTAAAAAAGCCGCAATGACGGAAAAACGCAAAAAGGACAAAGCAGGATAAACCTCTGCTTTGTCCTTTTTTGAACCTATGAGTGTTATTTCTTTTTGCCGATACGCTTTTCAGGGCTTTTGAGACAGCCCCTTT
>NZ_JAGIKV010000049.1 GCF_017874615.1 Paenibacillus xylanexedens | reverse complement strand
ATTTCCACGGTACTATGTCCCCCTCCGACTCCCTTCCCGCAGCTCTCCATTTCACCTTTCGGGCTTATAGGTTTGCTCCTCACGAAAAAAAAAAAACTTCGTGCGGGGGAGGGTCTCCCTAGTTCCAGACCCAACTTTCTCCACATGCCGTTCCCCTTACACCGGAGAGTTCTTCCGCGCTGCACTTCCAAGGGCTTCACGCGTTCCATGGTCTTCGCCCACTGTCTCAAGGCTCGACTCTCTCTTGTCCTAAAAAAAAAGGTTATTTTTAACGGTGCGGCAGGATTCACTTCATGTTACGGCCTGTGGATTTGCTCGCACTTCGTATTGAAGTTACTTTGTCACGGGGCTTCAACCTTAGGATTTCTCCACCAGCTGCCCGTCAGCTACGAGGCGACTTGGCTCTTACCTCGACCGGACTTTCACCGGCTAGTTATGTCTAGCTTGGCTAGGCGCGCAAACAGAAAAAGGCCCAATGGGCCTCTATACACATCAGCATCGTTACAATGTGATGTTTCGCTTCTACTTCTATTAGCAACATTCATTATGCGTTTTTTTGTACCCAAATTTGCTTCATTTGATGGATAAAATAATTGTACTTGGCATCCTGCGCGTCGGTATGAACCATTTCTGCTTCACAAGTGTCACATATGAATTCAGATACAATAAAAATGCCTTCTCTTTTTCTTTGCTCGCAGATAATACATGTGTGTTCGGCATGTTCTTCCATGAACCATCCCACCTTGTTTTACGTTTACTATCAGTATTGCACAGTCTCTATTATTTTAAACATTTTCATAGTGCTTTCTTTCTATAAAATATATATATTCGCCCACCCCCTTTTGGGTGTCTGTACCGAAAAATACATTCATTCTCCCTACAAGAACATTCACCTGCTTATGTATATACAGTTATCCTACATTCCATCGCATTTACCTCTACATCACGTATCCCATGGCCTGACTCAAACTTATATTCAATTTCCTTAAAAAAACTTGGAATCCCAGCCGATATATAATACATGATAACGATATCAAAGCCTGACAGTCCGTGTATTCGGGAGTATACTGAGATAAGCTCCGTCGAATCTCAATATCTTGTACAATCGTCATGGCCTGAGATACAAGGTTCATATATACATACATGTATGATTCATTCCCTATTACTCGTGTAAGAAAAACGAATACCCACTCCCACGCAAACGTGAATCCGAAGGAGGATATATAATCGTATGATCGCCGAACCGGAGAATAAAGCAACATTTTATCAATACCGGCTTCTGAAAAAAAAGGCTATCGCCCGCAGTGTCATTTACAGCTATCTGTGTCTGCCGGTCATCATGCTCTTATTCAATCTACTCGCATTCTCCTGGACTGGCCTCTTCTTTTTTGTACTGGCAGGTCCAATCACCATCTGGATTCATTATGTCATCGCCAGAACCATATTACTTCTGGTCCGTACCTCTTACGCTAAACGCTGGCGCTGGAATATGCGTATGCCCTGGCTAGGTTATATCCCTGATCAGCATTTTAGCTTCCGTATGTTTGTCCGGGTACACCTTAACATGAGCTGGATTGGACTATGTATCATTACAGTATGTTTGATATGGTCGCCATTGTCCTTCACCCTCTCGCTGATCTTCTGGCATTTGTGGTTGCTGGGTCCTCGCTTATATGTTGTAATGGTGCTCTCCCGCGAGCGCAAAGACGGACTCATCAAATTGAATGAACAAGATGTCTCATATTATCTGCAATAACACTCCCTCATTTATGCAATACTCAATGTACCTTACTTACTTGTAATACATAACCGCTGAGCCCTTCGAATAATCTGATGCAAAAACATTAATCGTGTATCGTTCAGTTGACTCAGCCTCACATGCTCAAATAAAGGTTATCCACTGTGGATAACCTTTATTGTCTTCCCCTTCTCATCCCTTATCCACAGCATGGGTATAGTTAAATGAGTTATCCCCACTCGTGGCTCCGTTCTTCTCCTCTTTTTCGCCTCTTGTTACATATCTCATAACCCCATTTGTTTCGTAGAACTTACGCCTTGAGCGATCTCTCACTCAGTCTCAGCTCTATATGCCCTCAAGCTGCTTTCCATCAGCCACTCATTACCTCATACCTTTATAAAACTTATCTCTCTCCCCCTCTATTTTAGCGGTTTACACTCCCCTATGCTTCAAGAACACATACCACCTATACGTGTACGAAAAAAACTACTCCATTCCTTCTGAACCTGTATGACCTCTGATCCACCATACGTGACGGGTTCTCCCATCATTACTAAAGCCTACTTCGCCAAATAACAAAAAGCCCCCGATCATCTACACGGGAGCTTTACTATATTAAAGGAACATCACAGCGTTAATTAATCATACCAAACCATACTTGAACCAGCTTAATCATCTTCAGCCAATGATTTAACTGTCGTTTGAGTAGCATCATTTCTAGGAACCATTAGTGTAAAGGAACCATCATGTACTGCTAAATGCACAGTATGTCCTTCCTTTGCAAATACACGCAAGGTACTGGATTCATTGGATGTACCCTTGGCTTGCCTCTCTGTCCAACCCCAGCTTTTAATCTCGTCTAGATATACCTCAGGCAAGCTAGTACTCTCACTAATACCAGACAGCGTATATCGAACGTAATCCATATCCGAATTATTTTCAGACTGGTCAGATTTATTCGCTACTTTCGGTACTGGAAAACTCTTCTCGTTCACCGCACCTTCATATGAAGTCCATACAGATCCTGAAGCTTCACCGCATCCTGCCAGAACAACGGTCAAACAAAGCAACAGAAATGATTGTAGTCCAAGTCTCCGCCAACTTAACACACACACCCTCCTTTTCACAGCTGCACATTCCAGCTCTGTGGTCAGGTACTTTTAGCATATTTAACATAGTCCTATTATACTGGTTTTGCCGCTGTTATCCGTAACAAAAATGTTACCTTCCAATATCGATCATGTCAGAGCTTCCGCTCATCGTATTTAATCCTTATAAACAAATAAAAACCACCACCGAATAACATCGGCAGTGGTTCTTTGCTTGGCGGCGTCCTACTCTCCCAGGACCCTGCGGTCCAAGTACCATCGGCGCTAGAGGGCTTAACGGTCGTGTTCGGGATGGGTACGTGTGG
>NZ_JAGIKV010000048.1 GCF_017874615.1 Paenibacillus xylanexedens | reverse complement strand
GAGAGAGTGCGACGTGGACTCAATCCGAACGCAACAATAGCGTGAATGACCGTGAGCGTAACGTAAACAGTAGCACTGCGAGCGAAAGCCGCGGAGCCTTGGATCTGGGTCTTAACGCAAAAGCTGAAGGAGAGAGTGCAACAATGGCTCAATCCGAACGCAACAGCAGCGTGAAAGACAGCGAGCGTAACACGAACAGTAGCTATGCGAGTGAAAGTCTTGGAGCACTGGATCTGGGTCTGAACGCGAAAGCGGAAGGTGAGAGTGCTACAGTAGCTCAAACTGAACGCAACAGCAGCGTGAAAGACAGTGAGCGTAACGTGAGCAGCAACTATGCAAACGAAAGCCGCGGTGCACTTGATCTGGGTCTGAACGCAAAAGCAGAAGGAGAGAGTGCAACAATGGCTCAATCTGAACGCAGCAACAGCGTGAATGACCGTGAGCGTACCGACAGCAGCAGCTACGCGAGTGAAAGCCGTGGAGCACTGGATCTCGGTCTGAACGTGGATGCAGATGCAGAGAGTGAAACTACTTCCGTGGTGGAGACAAATCGGTAATATGAGATTTTTACTGTAATATGAAGAAGCAGGGGCTCCGGAACCCCTGCTTCTTTTTTATTTCGAACTCAAAATAATATACAAATTGATAAAAGTTTCACTATAATTGTTATACCAATTAAATAGTATTACTAGAGGTAGTAATGAATGAATAGGGTGAGTAAGATGGAACGAAAAGTAACGAAATTCGGTAATAGTCTTGGATTAACAATGACAGATGCCTTCAAACAAATTGGTCTTGAGCAAGGCGATATGGTTCAAATCGAGGTAAATCAGTCTAATGGGGAGATTATTATTAAAAAGGCTACAAAAGTTAATTTGCCTAACGGAATCAGTAGTGATTTTATGGATACATTGGCTGATGTGATAGGTGAATATGATCAAACCTTGAAAGGTCTCAAGGATAGATGAGCATGATCCGGTATTTGAGTATTCAAGAGGTTATTGCGATCAACGTAGCTGCAAATTGGAATTAAAGATTCTGGTCTGCTTGAATCTGCTGCAATCTTTCAATCTTTGGGCCAAAACCAACCTTTCCATAATGCTAATAAAAGAACGGCTTTTACCTCATTGGTAATCTTTCTGCGTTATAACAATGTGTATCTTAAAATGGATCAAACATTTGCTGAGGACTTTACTGTTGATATGGTGAACCACAAGTATACATTTGAACAACTAGTCTCAATTATTCGTACATACTGTGTTACTGAAAATGAAATATAATAGTAAGCAATAAGTCATTCATTACTATGATTTATTGTTTTATTTTTTTAAGAAAAGAACAACGTTCAAATAATCAAACACGCATCCCGAAATATATATTTACACGATAACGTAGAGGGCAGAAAGAACCTGAAGAAGCGAAGCGTTCGCCTTTATCCCCCGATTTTAACATTTGTGATATTGATTCAAAAAATCGGGGGATAACAGTGATCGGAAGGTTGTTCTGTCATCGGAGTGGCAAGTGTAAATAGTCTTTAGTTCAAGCCCGAATCAGAACAGGAGTGTTCGATATGAAGATAGAGCATGAAGGTACAGCCATACAGGAGTCCATATTGGACGTACATATTACAGAGGCAGGATACGAGCCAGGACAATCAACCATACGCAATATTCGAATGAATGTGGCGCGAGGAGAGCTGGTAGGTATTATCGGACCCAATGGTGCGGGCAAAAGTACCACGATTAAAACACTGCTTGGTCTGCTGGAACATGCTAACTATGAAGTGACGATTGGGGGAGATGGTCGTTATGCCTATATCCCGGAGCAACCGGTTTTTTATGAGTATATGACGCTATGGGAACATCTTGATCTGGCGGCAGCGGCGTATGAAATGGAGGAAGAAGCTTTTGTTGCCCGAGCGGAGGAACTGTTGGTTTGTTTCGGTATGGACCATGTTCGGAATGATCTTCCAGCCAGTTTTTCAAAGGGCATGCGGCAGAAAATGATGCTGATGATCGGATTTCTGTCTTCACCGGATATTTATATTGTGGACGAGCCGTTCATCGGACTGGACCCTCGTGCAACCAAGGATTTTCTAAAATTACTTGATGATGAACGTCGCCGCGGCGCGGGTGTGCTTATGTCTACACATGTACTGGATACCGCTGAACGAATCTGCGACCGGTTTATTCTGATTGCTTCGGGCAGATCTGCTGCCGAGGGAACATTGGATGAGATCCGTGAAGCGGCAGGATTGCCGGAAGCCTCTTTGTTTGACTGTTTCGATGTACTGACGTCTTAGATAGAGAGAGGGTGAGAGAGAATGGAAACTTCCCAGCGTTATACCCCACTTCGTTTATACAGACGAAGACGTAAAGAGCATTTCAAGGAACAGATGAAAAATCTCAGACTCGTCGTGGATTGGACAGTGTGGGTATACCTGCTTGTGCCGGGTCTGCTTTATCTGATTGGATGGTACACGAGTTTGTGGACCAAACCGCTGCCTGCATGGGCGACAGGATTACCGCTCCCCGTACTGACTGGGCTGATCGACGTGGTTATGCTTACCGGTGGTGTGTTGATATTTGTGGAGGAAGCGGATGTATTGTTTCTGAAATCAAGGCCGTTGTGGATGCGCACGTTAATGAGGCAAGGGCTCTACCGGTCCTGTCTGCAACATCTGGGCAAAATGATCCTGATTACAGCGCTGACCGCACCCCTGTGGTCCCGTGTATATGAGATGTCGAATCTCCAGATTGCACTTATGGCTGTCTGGTTTGGTGCAGTAGCTTCATTCCAAGCCATAACACTACATATGACAAAGGTTCGACATACAGGATGGCGGCGCTGGATTCAGATGATCCCTCTCATCATTGGCATAGGTTATATGACTATTCATGCGACATCATGGATGCATGGACAGACGTGGAAAATCATATTTGGTATCTTGGTAATCATGCTTCTTCTAATTACAGTCGGGCAGATGAGGCTATTGATGAAGGGAACGTTTGAAGGGGATGTGCGGGAGGACCTGCGGAGCAGGCTGCAGCTTACAGCTATAATGTTAAGCCGGGCGGTGAGCAAGCCGAAAGCCCCACGAACACGGTCCATCATCTTCCGCAAACCGCGTAAACTGTTACGCAATCGTTCCATCGCGAATCGGACAGCGGAGATTGCATTCAAGGCATTTTTCCGGAACTCGGCCACGATGAAATTGTATCTGCAGCTTGGCGGACTATCCATCGCAGCAGTTGCCTTACCACCTTTTCCGGTCAATATCATTGTGTGTGCATTATTAATCATCATGCTGACGGTGATGTTTTATCGTTCTTGGGACGTTTTTGCCACGTCGGACTATGTTCAGCTTATAACATATGACTCGGAGGCGCTGCATCTTGCAGGTTCAATGATGGTTCGGATGTTGTTCATCCCGATTGGTATTCTTATGGGATTCACGCTGGGATTGGCCTGGCTCGGCTGGATCGTCGGTATTCTGACAGCTGCAGGTGCGGTGGCTTTCGGACTCTGTGTCTTATCTATTGCCGGATGGGTCCGGCTGACCCGCGCCTAAAGGAATTCCTTTCTAATTCGGAGCATATCGTGCGCTAGTTCTGCCCATGCTATAGAAGAATAATCTCATCTATGGATGATGAGAGATTAGCTGTAGCAAGGAGGAAGAGACGATGATGGATAATAGCGAACTACAGGTGCACTTTTCAGACGATTCAGCGTTGAATGCCGCAAGGGCAACCTTAGAGGAATTGGGATATAAGCCGTATCAGTCCGGCCCGCTGGAATTGTACATCCCTACAGATCGCCAAGATCCTCTGTCTGCCGTAGAGATTGTACAATCTCATGGAGGAAGTGCCGTATTTGCCTCACAAACGGAAGAACTGGATCAGTTTCAGAATATATCAATTCCGGCTCATCTCGTGAATGAAGACTGGAATGAGGGTTATGCGAGCGAAAACCAGGGAAATCAAACTGAGCAAGGCAGACATAACTATAGCGATGACCCGACATACGATGATTCGGCTGATGGATTCTCAGGCAGTGTGAAGGCATAGAAGCATCACAAGCTAAGAGCAGTTCGAGCCAATTTATCCAAAATGGAACAATGCCCAAAAACCCCGATCGTCCACAGATGTGGATATCGGGGTTTTTAACATCTGAAGCAATTCATCATGCACTTAAAGTGTGTAATACCTAGTAGTGAGAGTTCAAAAAGTTCGGTTTTCAGTATCGAGAAGATGGAATCAAGCTAGAAATGGAGTAGCGGAGCGTAGGAAAACTACGTGAGCAACTACAATGTTTCTGAAGCAAACATACTTCGTAAGCATCAACCTATTTCGGCTGAATTTCATATTCGATGCTGATGATGCCATTAGGCATGATTCGTAATCAAAAGCGGACTTTTTGAACAACCTCTATTATAGTTTAGCGTGTTTATATTCTGCTGCATGCATGCCAGCCGTATATCCTGTGGAGAATGCAGCGGTGATATTATACCCTCCGGTGTAGCCGTGAATATCCAAAACTTCACCGCAAAAGAATAGTCCAGGCAGCAGCTTGGATTCCATTGTTTTTGGGTATATCTCCTTTAAGTGGATTCCTCCCCCAGTAACGAAGGCTTCTTTGAGCGATCTTGTTCCGTCTGCACGGAAGGTAAAAGCCTTCATGAGCTCGCACAAGTTGCTTAACATGCCTTTGGGGAAATGGTGGAACGTAAGGTCATCGCTGATCTCTGCCCGTTTCATCATTAAGGGAATCATACGTTCAGGAACCCATGTTTTTAAAATATTTTTGACAGCTTTGCGGGACTCTTGTTCCAATACTTGTTGCACCTGTGCTTCCAATGCACCTAAGGACAGTTCCGGGAACAGATCAATGCTCATAATGACCTGTGGGTTTCCAGACTTCATCTGAACCTTGCGGATAAATTGGCTGCAGCGCAGTGCAACCGGTCCTGACACGCCAAAATGCGTGAAGATCATATCCCCGCGATGAGAGATGACTGTTTTTCCTTTGGCATCTACTACGGATAGAGCGATATCCCTTAAAGACAAACCTTGCAGTTCTTTAGACTGAATCCAACTCTCTCCAGACACAATGGGCACTTCGGTCGGATATAACTCCGTTATCGTGTGACCCGCAGCCTCAGCCCAGGGATAACCGTCTCCGGTTGATCCGGTTTGGGGTACGGATTTGCCGCCGGTAGCGATGATGACAGAGCGCCCAAGAATGGTTTTACCGGATATCAATTTAACACCCTGTATCTGCTGACCGTTCTGAATAATTTCTTTGACCGGTTCTTTGGTGCGAATCTCAACGCCGAGGGAGACAATCTTTCCTACCAGCGCATCCACAACTGTTTTCGCTTTATCGGTTACAGGGAACATTCTGCCGTTGTCTTCTTCTTTCAGGGCAATTCCGAGATTCTCGAAGAAACGCATGATTCCCTGGTTGTCCAAATTTTGAAACGAACTATATAAAAAGCGTCCATTACCCGGAATATGCCGGATGAGTTCATCCGTTTCCTTGGCATTGGTTACATTGCATCGACCTCCGCCAGAGATACCGAGTTTACGACCCAGTTGATCTCCTTTATCCAGCAGAAGCACGGAGGCTCCATGCTCGGCAGCAGCAACGCAAGCCATCAGGCCCGCAGACCCACCACCAATTACAATGACATCATACATATGTTATTACCCTCTTTTTTCATTGATTTTGTCTGTTTTACGAAAAATGTGTCTACTCCTGGCTTTTTCTGAAATATAATGGAGTTATGAGCAGTTCTATTGTGCAGTCTTAAGGGATATATTGTAATATACTGTCGCCTATGTTTTAATCAGAAATACATGAGGGAATGTGCAGGCAGAGGAGGAGATGGCATTGTGGTTGCGTTAAAGGACATGCTTTTACAAGTACTGCTGGCAGGGTCGGCGGTATTTCTGATTCCCTTATTCCGTCTGGTACTCTCCAAGCGGGCTATTGCCAGAATGGAACATGCCGGAACCGTTCATACCAGTTTTGCTGTGACAAGTGTCGCGAGCATGTTATTGTGTCTGCTGTTTGCGCTCTATGCAAGCCCGGTGGCCGTACCCATATCATTAAGCATCGTACCTGTGATACTTGTTATTTTGTATTGTAAGTCCGCTATAGGCGTAACGCTGTCCATTCTACATATTCTCTTCTATTTTCTTTTTGCGCATCCCTATGATCTGTACGGATTTCTCCTTCATACGGGCATTCTTCTCTATCCTATTGTATGGTTGTCTGCCAAACGATTCAAGCATAATACACCTTCACGCAAAATGGCGATCCTCATCATCCTGATTACAATGGAACTGATTGTAACGAGTCTGTTATGGATCGCATCCCTCCAGAATGAATCCACATACTCTGCGACCTACATGATACTTACAGCACTTGGATATACCGCTGGAGCCATTGTTGCGGGCAGTCTGAGTCTGCTATGGCTGGAACGGATGAAGCACTATCGCGGGCTGGAGCAGCATCTTTCGGAAGTCCACCAGCGATACATAGCCGAAACGGAGAAACTTCATCAGATTCTGAACGCAGTGCCTCTCTCCATTGCCACCGTAGATAAACAAGGCACAGTGATGTTTGTCAATGAGATGATGGAGCAAACCGCAAGGGAGCAGTTGCCTTGCACCTCCACACCTGATCTTATTGGACAGCCTGCCAGTCAATTTGTTGAACAAGGTCAGGCGGATAAGATGGATAAAAGCATTCGCAGAGCCGTCGTTCATGGTGAGATTAGTGGGTTGACCGTTCGTTACGGTGCACATGTATTTCAGTCCCGAACCGTACCGATTTATGCCTTTTCAACAGAGTCTGCGAGAGAAGTTACAGGAGCCATGCTGATCATTCAGGATATCACGGAGCTTGAGATGTTGCGAAGTGAACTGGATAATGTGGATCGTCTCAGTCTGGTGGGGCAGATGGCTGCAAGCATTACGCATGAGGTGCGTAATCCAATGGCGGTTGTGCGGGGTTTTCTTCAACTTATGCAGGAAAAGAGTCCTGACTCCCTCGATCACTATTACCGGATCGTTCTGGAAGAGCTGGACCGGGCCAACAGTATCATTAATGATTTCTTGTCTTTGGCTCAGAATCGTATTGCCGAGAAAGAAGAATCCCAGTTACACGATATCATACATGAACTCAGTCCATTGTTATGGGCGGATGCGAACCTGCGTGGTCAGAGTATTGAACTCATGTTGGCCCATAATGTGCCGAAGCTGCATCTCAATTCTAAGGAAATCAAACAGGTGGTGTTGAACCTGGCCCGTAACGGGATGGAAGCCATGAATGAGAAGGGCGTGCTTACGCTGGAGACGCGGATAGTGGATGATAAGGTGGAACTGTGTGTACGTGACACAGGACCTGGTCTACCCAGAGTGAAGAAGGAAAAGCTGTTTGAACCTTTCTATACGACAAAAGCCAAGGGAACCGGACTTGGATTGTCCATGTGCCTGAGTATTGTGGAACGACATAATGGAACCATTACTGTGGAATCGGAGGAAGGCCAGGGCACGACCTTCAAAGTGGCATTTGAACGTTAGTCATTCAGCATATTTTGCCAGACATTGAGACATAATATTATGGAAGAAGCCTCTCCGCAGGCGGTTTCTGAATCTTGCTTTCATTGCTTATGGATGTATAATAGGAATAGCACATCATTACATCCATAATGTTCGATATGAATGTAACGTTGTTTTGGAGAGTTTATTGGCCTTTAATTTTATCGAGATCATAGAACAACCATTTATAAGGAGTGAAACCGAATGTCGATGTCATTTGATCAATACATGAAAGATATGGTTCAACCGATGCGGGATGATTTAACTCGTCTAGGAATCCAGGAGTTGCGTACTCCTGAAGAAGTGGAAGCAAGTCTTCCGGATGCAAAAGGAACAGCGCTGGTTGTCATTAACTCTGTCTGCGGATGTGCCGCAGGTCAATGTCGCCCAGGTGTGTCCCAAGCACTTCAGCACGATATTACACCGGATCACCTGTACACTGTATTTGCTGGTCAGGACAAAGAAGCAACTGCAAAAGCACGTGAATTCTTTGCACCGTATCCTCCATCTTCACCGTCCATCGCTCTGATGAAAGACGGAGAACTCGTTCACTTTATCGAGCGCCATCAAGTGGAAGACCGTTCTGCAGAGGATATTGCGGCTGATCTCAAAAGTGCATTTGACCGTTACTGCCGTTAATTCGCTCCAATAGAACGCCCCGCCCTTCGGATCACCGATGCCGGGGCGTTTCATTTTGGATAGATAAGGTTATTGAACCATTCGGACCTTTCAAGCTGGACATCAAATTTCATTCATTTAGAAACGGGGTGTGTGAACGATGAGTTTGCAACAACAGATCATCGCTGAATTGAAGGTTAAACCAAGCATTAATGAAGAAGAGGAAGTACGCATGCGTGTTGATTTTCTGAAGACGTATGTGAAAAATGCGGGTGCCAAGGGTTTGCTGATTGCAATCAGCGGCGGTATTGATAGTGCAGTGGCTACGGCGCTTTGCAAAAAAGCGACGGACGAGCTTACGCAAGAGAACAACCAAGAGTACAAAACGCTTGGTGTGTTCCAACCTTATGGTGAACAATCAGATATCGATCACAGCTACGCTGTAGCCAAAGCATACGATCTGAAGCATGTCGTGGAAACCAATATCGAAGATGCAGTGAACGAGATTGCACTCGAAGTGGAGCAAGGTTTCAAATCCTTGGGCAGCCCACGCCATATGACTCACCAAGGCAAAGGTAATGTCAAAGCGAGAACTCGTATGGTTATGCAATATGCGCTTTCGTTTGAAGAGAACCTGCTCGTTGTAGGTACGGATCATGCGTCCGAAGCCATCACAGGCTTCTATACCAAATGGGGCGATGGCGCTGTGGATATCACACCACTGAGCACCCTGAACAAACGTCAGGTACGCCAGCTGGCAGCATATCTGAACGTTCCACAGGCTGTTTTGGACAAAGCACCATCTGCAGGGCTATGGGAAGGTCAGACGGACGAAGATGAGCTGGGAATTTCGTATGAAGCAAACAGCGACTATCTCGAGGGCAAACAGATCGATCCGGCTGCACAAGAGCGCCTCGAAGCGTTCTATACGCGCACACATCACAAACGCAATGCCATTCCTGGTATCTAATACGGGTGGATGAGCATGATCGTTATAAGCTGTTAACACCAACATTGAAATAACGTCCCTCTTAGGGAATGCAAAAGAGTCACTGCTCACGCAGTGACTCTTTTTGTTATGTGGAACAAGAAACCGCAAAAATCCAGGTGACTACTATATTAAAGATGAGTTAGCTATTCCATTCTTTGATCTGTTGCAGGGTTTGGGTGATGGCTTGCTCCAGTTGCGGAGTGGTTTCTTTAAATGGGTGTACGGTATTAAAGGTATGGTTCCCATCAGGAATCTGGTGCCATGGGATATCAGGGCGTGCTTGCACAAGTGCGGCAGAACCGTCCCGCAGACGTGGGGGATCTTCTGTTCCCTGAATGAGTGCGACTCGCAAAGTTGAAGAAGCCAAGCGGTCAAGGATAGCGTAACGTTCGCTATGCTTGTCCAGGTCTTCCAGAATAGCCACGTCCAGTGGCATCTGCTGGCCTGTTCGTCCGTTAACGACATGGCTGCGGCCATGCGTACGCATTTCTTCTTTTTGCTCGGCTGTGAAGAGATCCAGATTGGTTACGCCATTCCAGGAGATGACACCTGCCACCTGCTCGGGATGATCCAGTGCATAGACGAGACTTACGCCCGCACCGCGGCTATGACCAACCAGGTATACAGGAAGTCCAGTGAGTTCAGGTTGTGTAGCCACATTTTCCAATACCAGGGCCAGATCGGCAAGCTCCCGGCTGTAGGTATTCACTGCGAACTTTTCAAGTTCAGAGAATTGCTCCAGATATTCGCCGATACCGTTGTGAGAGAAATTAAAGGTCAGCACATGATGCGTCTGGCTTAGCTGTGAAGCTGCATAGGGGAACATGCCCCAGTCTTTGAAGCCTTTGTATCCGTGAGCCAGAATGATAACACCTTGAGCGGGTTGTTGTGCAGGAAAAAAGTCTCCGCGAATGATCGCATCTACGTCAGTGGGCAATTCAAAAGTTATGGGCATTATTCAGACCTCCTAAGAATTTCAGACGATTCCTGATTCATATTTTAGCATATATGGTAATGCGGATAGGTACTCGCTTCTGGGCGCCCCTCCTGCTACAATAGAATACGTGTTCGGAGAGTTACGGATCATGTGATCGAATGGAGATCTTTTACAATGCATGTTCAAAAAGAGCGGTTTTCAGTACCGAGAAGATGGAATGAAGCTAGAAATGGAGTAGCGGAGCGTAGTATAAGCTACGTGAGCAACGGACATTTCGGCTGAATTCCATGTTCGAAGCTGATGGTGCCATTAGGCATCCTTCGTAATCAAAAGCGGACTTTTTGAATAACCTCTTACAGTATAAAAGATTAAGCGGGTGAAGCGTTGATGATATATGGCATAGGCAATGATGTGCTGGAGATTGGACGTATGCGGAAGCTGCTGTCCGGTCGCCATGCGGAAGCTTTCATAAAACGAATTTTAACGCCAGCAGAGCGGGAGATCGCAGTTCGTCGAGGGAAGCGGATGACGGAGTTTGTATCCGGTCGATTTGCAGCGAAAGAAGCGGTGTCTAAGGCATTTGGCTGCGGTATTGGTGGCGTAATGGGCTTCACTGACATTGAAGTGCTGCCTGATGGGACAGGACGTCCCGTGGCCTCGCTGTCCAGTCAAGCCTGGGAACGTCTGCAGCTGCCATATGATAAGCAATATGACATTCATTTGAGTATTACACATCAGACGGAATTGGCAGCGGCCTTTGCGATCGTGGAGCAGATGGAAAAGTAGCTAGCTTGGCAATAGGAGAGGACGGAAATATGGGTTTACAGGAACAGAAACAACATTTCAGCGTGAATTTGCTGGACTGGTATATGGTCAACCGACGGGATTTGCCGTGGCGTCGCCACAACAATCCGTATTTCACATGGGTATCGGAGATTATGCTTCAGCAGACTCGAGTCGATACGGTAATTCCGTATTTCAATCGTTTTATCGGGAATTTCCCGACCGTACAGGCGTTGGCGGAAGCACCCGAAGAGGACGTCTTGAAAAATTGGGAGGGACTCGGTTATTACTCCCGTGCACGTAATCTTCAGGCAGCCGCCAGACAAGTCATGGAGCTGCACGGAGGCGAGATGCCGCAGGACAAGCCGGCTGTCTTTGCATTAAAAGGTGTTGGCCCCTACACGGCCGGGGCCATTCTCAGCATTGCCTTCAACCAGCCGCAGCCTGCGGTAGATGGCAATGTCATGCGGGTACTGTCCCGATACTTCCTCATCGATGAGGACATTATGAAGGGCAGCACCCGGGTGTTGATGGAAGAGCTCGCAGGAGAGCTCATTCCGGAAGGGCGGGCGCGTGATTTCAATCAGGCGCTGATGGAGCTTGGTGCGCTGGTGTGTACACCCAAAGCGCCGCACTGCCTGACTTGCCCGGTCATGGAGCAATGTTCCGGCCGCATCGCCGGAAGAGAGCTTACCCTGCCGGTCAAGACCAAGGCGAAGCCGCCGCGCCCTGAGCAGCGGCTGGTCGCGATTGTGGAGGGCCGCGGTGCTCATCGCGGCCAAGTGCTTGTGCGCCAGCGCCCAGACACGGGCCTGCTGGCCCGCATGTGGGAGCTGCCGCATGTGCTCGCGGCGCCCGCCGCAGCGAGCAAGAAGGCGGCGCCGCTGGCGGATGAGCCGGCCATGGCATTGCTGGCCGGCAGTCTATGGGCGGAAGGCTTCGCTGCCCGCCCGGAAGGGCTGGCTACCCATGCGGAGCATGTGTTCAGCCACATTGTCTGGAGCCTGCAGGTGTACAAGTGTACCGAGCAGGACCAGAGCAGTGAGCTTCCGCTGATCGCAGCGGAAGCCAGAGCCGCCTACGATGCACAGGCGGCAACAAGGGAGGGCGCAGCCTCATTATCAGCTGTGTCACCTGAGTCAGACATAACGCATTCATCGGAGGCAAGCTCGCCTAATGTGCAGAACATCTCAACATCGCTTAACGATGGAGAGATGTTGGCACCATCTGATGTTAGTGACCTAGCGCTGAGCACTCCGACACTGACTGGTAAAGGCGATGGCTTGACCTACCGCTGGATCGGTCCGGAAGATATGGACAAGATGGCATTCCCCAACATATTTCTGAAGCTGATCAGCAGTTATTTTGCCGGTGCGTATGATCAAGTGAATGATTAAATGGGGGAGCTAACGAACTCCAGAGGTCTTATCATGTGGATAAACCACAATTATAAATTCTAACGAACCTGAGTGACGTTATCATAGCCAATCAATCCTAAAGTGCGCATCAAAACCCATATTTGGGGAAATAGCTACTCTGAGATTCGTTGCTATGAACGTTTTTGTCAAGCCCAGCACAAAAAGCTGCTTTTCTCCGAAGCCCTAAGCGCGGGAGTCCATATGCGAGCGACGGTTGGCACGCTGCTATCCGTGGGTTGGTTACCACATGGTATGCCTTCGTCAAGGAGA
>NZ_JAGIKV010000047.1 GCF_017874615.1 Paenibacillus xylanexedens | reverse complement strand
AACCGTCGCTCGCATATGGACTCCCGCGCTTAGGGCTTCGGCGAAAAGCAGCATTTTGTGATGGGCTTGACAAAAACGTTCATAGCAACGAATCTCAGACACGTTATATCACGACATACCATCGAATTGGGGCGATAATAGCGCCCAAAAGAGTAATTAGCGTGCCTACGGTTCGTTAGAATTCCTAAGCTACGATTTCCCCGCCAATAAGGCCGTCTGAGTTCGTTAGAAATATTTTATTATCTAATCATTAGCAAAATTGAGGGTGCTGTCATTCACTACATGCTCATTCGCAATAAGCAGCCGAACCAAAAATAAAATCAGAACGTTGAAATCAAATTTCCAAGTTCTAAGGTTAAAAAATTGATTTATGTTGCCTGTCTACCAAGCAACTTCTAACTATACTGTAATCATTCATGATCCAGTCACATCCTATATCATTTCGCTCTCACCGATAAATGCACTTCATAGAAAGATTGGCCTCTACAGGCAATCCGGACCAGTCTACCAACACCCATTCCGGAGCTTTCGAGATTTGGCTATATATGAGGAGAGTGCTAGCGTATGGGGAGCGCAGGGGACAGAAAAGACCTGTAGAAGCGAAGCGGCCGCCTTTATCACCGGATTTCTCCATTGGGAGAAATAATCAGGAAATCCGGGGATAACAGCCGGTCGAAAGGTTTTCTGGCCCCGAAGCGGCGCACGCACTAATCACTCCTCCCCCACATATATAGTACTCTCTGAAACCTCCGTGAAAATAATTAGAGTCGCGCGTGTATAAAAGAGTTGCACCCGGTAACACTTGTTACTGAGGTGATTAAGATGAATGAACAAAACAAAAAAACAATCCAAGAAGAAACTCCTAAAACAACTCAAGGAGTACCGGCTAGTCAGCCCTCTTCATGGAAAAGAGCAATGTCCAAACGCTGGGTCTTCCCGGCAGCCTACATCGCAGCAGCAGGCATTATACTAACCTTAGTGTGGGTCTATCAGGGCACAGGCGACAAAACGCTGAACTCGGACCCTGCTAGCGGGGTAGTAGAAACAGGCGCATCGGTGGGTACAGAAGGAACAGCGGTAGGCGGAGAAGAAAGTGTGGAAGTTGTTGCAAAGTCGGAGAATTTTGGTTGGCCGGTAGCGGTACCGTCCGAAATTTCGGTAGTAAAACCTTTCTATGATAGCGAAGCTTCAACTGAGGAACATGAAGCGGCAATGGTGCAGTACAATGATACATTCATCCCGAACACGGGTGTGGATCTGGCACGTGGGGATAACAAAACGTTTGAAGTCAAAGCAGCGCTTGGTGGTAAAGTCACACGGGTTGAGCAAAATCCGCTCGCAGGTCAAGTTGTGGAAATCACACACAGCGATAACCTGAAGACAGTATACCAAAGCTTGGCAGACGTCAAAGTGAAACAGGACGACGAAGTGAAACAGGGAGATGCGATTGCATCCGCTGGCGTCAATGAATTGGGTAAAACGCTTGGCAACCACCTTCACTTTGAAGTGTACGAAGACGGACAGCCGGTTAACCCGCAAGGATATCTTCCGGAAAAATAAATGAATTTTACCGCAGCAACATGACGGGCAGAGGGTTAAACCTCTGCTCTTTTTGTGCTTTTCAGAAAATAATGGGACCTTCGAAGCTTGTCACACCTCTAAACCGCGAATATATAGGCATGCTCCTCATATAATGTACCAAACTATCCACACAGTAGGGAGGCGGGAGCGTGCACGATTACATCAAGGAACGGACCATCAAAATTGGTCGCTGCATTGTTGAGACGAGGAATACGGTCCGTACCATAGCCAAGGAATTCGGCGTGTCAAAGAGTACTGTGCATAAGGATCTGACGGAGCGTCTGCCGGAAATCAACCCTGATCTTGCTGACCAGGTGAAACACATTTTGGAGTATCATAAGTCAATCCGCCATTTGCGGGGCGGGGAAGCGACCAAAATTAAATACAAAAAAACGAGCGGCAAGAAACGTGAGGTGTTGGCTTCCGCCAAATCGTAAGCATCTTCACAAAGACGTAGGGCAAAAAGCTCACACATGCATTGAATCCCTCCCCTGAAGTATGATATGTTAAAAGCTGGTACAGGATCGAATTATGACATCTTATCAGCCCGATTTTTACATATATATGTTGCACTTTGTCGAACGAGCGGTGACGTGATAAGGGACTCTTTTTCACAGGATACGCTGACCAAATAATATCACTTTGGGGGCTCTTTTATGTTTAGCAAGGATATCGGTATTGATCTTGGCACGGCGAACGTGCTTATTCACGTGAAAGGAAGTGGGGTTGTCCTCGATGAACCTTCCGTCGTGACCATTGAAAGAGATACGAAGCGTGTCCTTGCTGTTGGGGAAGAAGCGCGTCGTATGGTGGGGCGTACTCCAGGTAACATTATTGCCATTAGACCGCTGCGTGACGGCGTTATTGCGGACTTCGAGATTACGGAAGCGATGCTCAGACATTTCATTAATCGTGTGGGTGCAAGAAGCTGGTACAGCCACCCTCGAATTTTGATCTGTGCACCAACGAACATTACTTCCGTGGAGCAGAAGGCCATCCGTGAGGCGGCAGAACGCAGCGGTGCCAAAGAAGTGTTTCTGGAAGAAGAGCCGAAAGCGGCAGCGATCGGTGCGGGAATGGATATTTTTCAGCCGAGCGGCAATATGGTCGTGGATATCGGCGGCGGTACGACTGACGTTGCAGTCCTGTCTATGGGCGACGTAGTCACCGCCTCTTCTATTAAAGTCGCAGGGGACAAGTTCGACGAAGCGATTACCAAGTTTATCAAAGCCAAGTACAAGCTTATGATCGGTGAACGGACCGCTGAAGATATCAAAATTGCGATTGGTTCCGTGCATCCGGGCGGACGTCAAACGGAGATGGACATTCGCGGACGCGATATGGTATCCGGTCTGCCTGTTACCGTAACGGTATCAGGAAATGAAGTACAGGAAGCGCTCTGGGATTCCGTGCAATCCATCATCGTGGCAGCCAAATCGGTATTGGAACGTACACCGCCTGAATTGTCAGCGGACATTATCGACCGTGGTGTTGTTTTGACTGGCGGAGGTGCATTGCTGAACGGACTGGACGAGCTTTTGTCCAATGAATTGCATGTACCGGTATGGGTTGCGGAAGATCCAATGCATTGTGTCGTGAAGGGGACAGGCATTATGCTTAATAATTTGGATCAGGTAGTTAAGAAAAAGTTCTAATCTGCCGATATAAAAAGCAAAGGTTCGCCATGCTCGGGAAGCAGAACGGACAAGCAGCCAACCTGCGATGCAGGACAAGCGCTTGAGGAGAGGGGTTAATTCATGTTAAGAGGTCTGTACACCGCTACTGCGGGAATGATTACGCAACAACGCCGCCATGACACAGCAACACAGAATATCGTAAATATGAACACCACGGGATACAAACAGGTGAACAGCGTAAGCCGTTCCTTCCCGGAAATGCTCATTACCTTGGTAGGCGGAGATGCAAATCTCCCGACAAAGCGGCTGGGCAAGCTGAACACGGGGGTGTTCGCGGAAGAGAGTTTGTCCATGAATTTGCAGGGGACCATTATGGAGACTGGGCAAAAAAATGATTTTTCCATTTCATCCAATATGACTGTCAATGATCCGCAGACTGGACAACCTGTCCCGTTTGACGCATCAGGCAAATTTGTACGGGCCGACGGCACGGTAACTTACCAGCCTCAGGCGTATTTTACAGTTCAGGATGCAGAAGGTAACACCGGATATACACGCGATGGTCACTTCGAGATCACTGGAACGGGACAATTGCTGAGTTCAACAGGTTCACAAGTGTTGGATAATAATGGACAACCTGTCGTGTTGACAGGTTCCGTGGAGCAATTTAAAGTGGATGAGCAAGGCCGTTTGGTGGATGCAGCAACGGGTGTACCGACAGGGGTTACTCTCGGCATTAGTGTCATTGACCAGCCGAATCAACTGGTTCGTCAAGGTAATGGCAATTTCAGTCTCAGCGATGCAAACGGGGCAACGTCCCGGATGATGGCTGCCGGTGATAATGTGCAGATCCGTCAGGGATACCTGGAAGGTTCCAATGTTGATGCCTCACAGGCAACGGTTGATATGAACGCTGCATTCCGTGCGTATGAAGCGAACCAGAAGGTCGTACAATTTTACGACCGCAGTCTGGATAAAGCCGTCAATGAAGTCGGGCGTGTATAACGCCGACGTTTAAATATAACCGCGCAGCGGAGAGCCAAACGCCCTTTGCGGAGCAAAGCAAGGAAGAGACCCCGCGGAGCTACACGCAGCATAAAGAGCGTGCCGTGCTATGATTCAGCCATGTGGAACTATGGCGGGAATCATAGCACGGCAGTCGCGGCGAACACACACCACCGTCACTTAGCAAGATCGTACCCCACTTACCTAATCCGCCTGTTTCGGGAGTCCAGAGGGCAGCGCCATCTGGGGCCCTCCCTACTAGGGAGGGTTTGGGAGGGTGGACAGGACACAAGGGAGGGTATACCACCAATGAATAATTCCATGATTAGTGCCAAGGTTTCCATGACTGCCATACAGCAGCGTCTGGATGTCATTTCCGATAATATTGCCAACGTGAATACGGCAGGCTATAAGAGCAAGCAGGCGGCATTCGAGGATGTGCTGACCCGGGTTCAACAACAACCGGACAAGTACAAACTGGATGGACGTTCCACACCGATGGGATATAACCTCGGTTTTGGTGCTCGTTTGGCAGATGTAACGAAGGATATGTCTCAAGGCCCCTTGAACGAGACTGGTCTTCCGACCGATCTGGCCATTGAAGGAAATGCGATGTTTGCAGTTGAAGCGAATGGGGAGAAAATGTGGACACGTCAGGGTGCATTTCATTTTGTACCTGATACAAGACCTAAGCCTACTCCGAATTCACCTGATCTGATGGTGATGGTCAATGGCGAAGGCCACTTTGCCCTGGATCGTCTAGGCAATCGTATTACGGCACCGAATAATAGCAAAGTTGCTTTTGATGAAAATGGCAACCTGTTAATCCGACGCGGTAATGCGGCAAACGCAACCATTGGAGCACAGCTGCAAGTGGTAGACATTGAACGCCCTGAGGGGCTGGTACAGTATGCGGATAACCTGTTTGGTCTGGATGCAGGATTGACCGAGGATGATGTATTTGGCGCTAACGCAGCTACACGTCAAGCAGCTGCATTGATTCGTCCAGGATTTCTGGAGCAATCCAATGTGGATCTGACACAGGAGATGTCTTTGCTTATGCAAGGACAGCGGACATATCAGCTGGCGGCAAAGGCGCTAACTTCAAGTGATTCCATGTTGGGTCTTGCCAACAATATGAGAGCGTAAAAGGTGAATGTGATGACAGAAACACAGCAGCAGAACAGTAAGCCAGAGAAAAAGGAAGTCAAGAAGAAGAAGAGTGGATGGCGCATCGCAAGATGGTTCCTGGTTCCGGTCCTGCTTGTTCTTGCCCTCGCTGGCGGAATGGTAGCTGGATATGTGGTACTGGGCAAACAGGATATCGGTTCCGTATGGCAATGGAGTACATGGGAACATGTATATAATCTGGTGTTCGCTCCATAATGTAACGAGTTAAGCGAAAACTCCTGCGCAGGCAGGAGTTTTCTTTTTGACGTTGAAAACAGTATAATGATGGATGACGTTTGACGTCACAAAAGAGGCCTCCCCTGCGAAAGACATTCGTCATCGCGAAGAGAGACCCCTTATCTTAACCTTCACTACTGCAGTCATGAAGGATATCACTAGTGTTAACCCAAAATATGCTTTCCATACAAAATTTAAAAATTAAAAACCCATTTATATGAGCTTTTGACTTTGTCATGTGGGGGTTGACCTTGCAGCACCGAAGTAAGTGGAGGGAACGGAATCGTTCAGAAGAAGCGAAGCGCTCGCCTTTGTCACCGAATTTTGACCTCTCTGAGGTTGATCAAAAAAATTCGGAGACAACAGCGATCAGAGGGACGATCCGTAACCGTAACGACCACCGTAGCGCTAAGAGTCAGTCCATGATGAAGAAGGCTCATATAAACATCCCGAGAGGAGATTACACTGTGCTCGATATCAAACAGATTCAAGAAATCATCCCGCACCGCCCCCCGTTTCTGCTGGTGGACAAGATTCTAGAGATTGAGGATGGCAAACGTGCCGTTGGTTTGAAAAACGTAACCATTAACGAACCTTTCTTCATTGGTCATTTCCCAGAGTATCCGGTAATGCCGGGTGTTTTGATTACAGAAGCGCTGGCTCAGGTTGGTGCAGTAGCCATTCTGAATATGGAAGGCAACAAAGGCAAAATCGGCTTTTTGGCGGGACTGGACAACTTCCGATTCCGTGGACAAGTTGTGCCCGGAGATACGTTGATTCTGGAAGTGGAGATTACACGTCTGAAGGGTTCTATTGGTAAAGGTAAAGCAACTGCCCGAGTGAACGACAAAGTGGTCGCTGAAGGCGAGATTATGTTTGCACTGTCTGACCCAAGCTGATTACATACGTGAGCATTGACATCATGCAGGAACGTAGACGGACCGAATGATGCAAGATGCTGAAGTAACTCAGCACACCTGAATTTATATAGACGGAAGGGGTTTATCGGAATGGAACAGTTAAGCACAGCAGCAGCAGAAACGTTGCAGCAATGGTTGGAGGATGCTTCGATTGATGAAGCAACGAAACAGGAGCTTCGTGACTTGCAGGATCAGCCGAAAGAGCTGGAGGAACGTTTTTACAGAAATCTGGAGTTTGGTACAGGGGGATTGCGTGGGGTCATCGGTGCGGGAAGCAATAGGATGAACCGTTACACCGTAGGTCGGGCAACGCAAGGATTTGCGCGTTATTTGCTTGAGCAGCATGGTGACCAAGAGGGTAAACCTTCTGTTGTCATTGCTCATGATTCCCGTCATTTCTCACCTGAATTCACACTGGATGCTGCGCTTGTACTGGCTGGAAACGGCATTGTAGCCAAGCTGTTCCCATCCCTGCGTTCAACTCCTGAGTTGTCATTCGCAGTGCGTCATCAGAAGGCAATTGGCGGAATCGTTGTAACAGCGAGCCATAACCCACCGGAATATAACGGCTACAAAGTCTACAATCATGAGGGCGGTCAATTGGTACCGGATGAAGCGGAAAAGGTCATTCAGTACATCCAGGAAGTGCCTTCCCTTGCTGATGTGAAAAAGCTGACGCAAGAAGAAGCAGAAGCTCAAGGACTCCTGATCTGGTTGGGTGAAGACCAAGATCAAGCGTTTGTGGATACCGTAGCAAGCCGCAGTCTGAGCCGCGAACTGATCCAATCCGGCATAGGCCGTGATTTCAAAATCGTTTACACACCGCTGCACGGAACAGGCAACATCCCAGTACGTAGCGTGCTGGAGCAGATCGGATTCGAGCAAGTGCACATTGTAGCTGAACAAGAACAGCCGGATGCTGAGTTCTCTACCGTGAAATCCCCTAACCCGGAAGAACGCGAAGCGTTTACGCTTGCAATGAAGCTGGGAGAATCCGTGGGCGCTGACATTCTGATCGGAACAGATCCGGATGCAGACCGTATGGGTGCTGTCGTGAAAGACAACGATGGCAAATATTTCGTCTTGTCCGGTAACCAGTCTGGTGCCATTATGGTACATTACCTGCTCAGTCGCCTGCAAGAGACAGGTACACTGCCAAGCAATGGTGCGGTTGTCAAAACAATCGTAACAAGTGAGATGGGTGCTGTTATTGCTGAACATTACGGTGCAGAAGTGATGAACACACTGACAGGCTTCAAATATATTGGTGAAAAAATGAACCAGTTCGAAGCAACAGGCAGTCATACATTCTTGTTCGGATATGAAGAGAGTTATGGCTACCTTTCCGGTAACTATGCCCGTGACAAGGATGCTGTCCTTGCCTCGATGCTGATTGCTGAAGCAGCTGCGTATTATAAGAGCCAAGGCAAGACGCTGTATGATGTCTTGCAAGAGCTGTACAACCAATTCGGATATTTCTTGGAGAAGCTGGAGTCCCGTACGCTGAAAGGCAAAGACGGCGTGGCTCAGATTCAAGCCAAAATGACGGACTGGCGTTCCAATCCGCCACAAGAAGTAGCGGGAATTGCTGTACAAGATGTACTGGACTACTCCCTTGGTCTGGACGGTCTTCCGAAGGCGGACGTACTGAAGTTCATTTTGGCAGACGGTTCATGGTTCTGCTTGCGTCCTTCAGGAACAGAACCGAAGATCAAAGTATACTTCGCCGTGCGTGGAGAGAATTTGGAAGATGCGGAAAGCCGGATCGAGCGTCTGGTGACTATAGTGATGTCGCGTGTAGACGCACAATAATACGAATGCAACAATGAGCAAGAACATGAGAAGGCCTCTCCGCACCGTAAGGTTGGTTGGCGGAGGGGTTTTTCTTTGAAATAATATTACAGATGGATCTATATAAATTGAACTGAACATTTACACGAGAACGTAGAGGGCAGAAATAACCTGAAGAAGTGAAACGTTCGCCTTTATCACCAGATTTTCACCTTTATTAAAAGTGAATCAAAAAAATCGGGGGATAACAGCGATCGGAAGGTTGTTCTGCCATCGAAGTGGCGAGTGTAAATAATGCTTTAGTTCAATCTATATAGCATATAAGAGGGCTTGTTGACACAAGCTGTTTGTAACCTATTGTATAAATGTTAAATGAACGAATTACTTGAGCTGAACGTGCATTTGGTTCCAACACTTGAGGAGGTACATGTAGTGCGTCAAAAATGGCTTTATTGGAATAACGCTTCTCGGAAGTGGTTGTGGCTCGTCGTTATTATCGGTCTGGTCGCGTCCATCCCTGTAATCAGTGATCGGGTGCAGACAGAATCTTCTGCCAAAAAGGTGGAGCTTGTCTTTAACTATCGAGGACTGCTGGATATCTCAGCGTATCAGGCACATCCGCAAGATTTCATGAATGAACAATTGACTCGTCTAAAAGACGCAGGCGTAACAACGATGGCTGTGTTCGAAAGTACATTGGACGAGCTGAGAAAGACACGCCGACTAATGGTATATAACGGCCAGGATCTCGCGAACCTGACTAAAGATGTGATCCCTTCTAATGCAAATTACACGTATGTGTTATTTACATCGGAGGAAAACGCACAGACGTATACCCCTATTATTGAACAAACGTTCGCTGATCGGCAGATTCCGGTAGTACCATGGGAATATGAAGGTCGTAGCGGCTTAATATTGCAGACTCCTCCGGAGAATGCCAACATGCAGCCTTTGCAGCCCGATCCGGTTGCCGTGAAGATGCTGCGTGATAAAGGTTTCTACATTTTGCCGCGGATCTCGGACAGTGTGCCATACAGTCAGGAATCGATGGAGCGCTTGCTTACCTTCTTCGAAGAGAATGGTGTAAAGCGCATCTTGTTTGATGGTGATGCTGTGAAAGGGTACAATGATAATGCAGAGATGAAAAGTCTCGACCAATTCGCACAGTTGCTGAACAAACACAATATTGGTCTTGCAGCTATCGAGAACTTGAAGAAACCGCAGTCTGGGTTCGAGACCCTTGCTTATAAAACGGATTACAACGTTACGCGTCTGTACTCGCTTAGTGATGGAGATGCCAATCTGGACGTAGACACGATTGCTGACCGTTTTGTTCTCGCAACCAAGGATCGCAATATTCGTATGCTCTATATGAATGCATCGCCAAGCCGGAATACAGCAAAGGCCATGATTACAGATCCAATTGAGAATCTGATCAATAGCCTAGGTGAGCCGGGTCATGCGGTAGAACGCATGGCGAAGCATGGATTCGAGCTAGGACAAGCTGAAGCATTTACAGTTAAGGATTCTTCGATTCAGCGTTATGCCAAGCTGGTTGCTCTTGTTGGTGCAATTGCCATGATTGCACTTATGGTTTCTTATTTTATCCCACTACTGACCTTGATCGCATTTGCGGTCGCTTTGGTGGGCAGTGCAGGATTGTTCCTCTTGAAACCAACGCTGCTGGAGCAAGGAATCGCCTTGCTTGTGGCAATCGCCGCGCCGACCATAGCGATGGTGCTGGCCGTTCGTACAGTGAACTATCAGCAACAGCGTCAACCAGACGCATCCGCGGGTCGTCGTTTGAAACAGACATTAGTTTTATATGTAAGAACTTCGATTCTGTCATTCCTGGCGGTACCTTTTGTCATCGCATTGCTTAACAGTATTACGTACAGTCTGGTGATTAACCAGTTCCGCGGCGTGAGTCTGTTGCACTTTGCACCTATGGCACTGGTGGCGATCTATATTGTGTTTTACCGGGGTGCGGGTTCGTTCTCCATTAAACAAATTAAAAATATCCTTCGTACACCGATTACCGTTGTGATGGTTGTGCTGGGACTTGTTGCAGCCGTTGTTGGATATTACTATTTGAGTCGTACAGGCAACTCGGGTTCGGTAACACCATTCGAGATGTTCCTTCGTGTTGTGTTGGAAGATACGTTCGGTGTACGTCCGAGATTTAAAGAATTTATGCTGGGACACCCGCTGTTTATCGTTGGCGTGTTCGCCGCTTTAAAATATCGTAAAGTCATCTTTGTGCTCATTATTGCAGCGATTGGACAGTTGTCCATGGTGGATACGTTCGCGCATATCCATACGCCGGCTGTATTGTCACTCATTCGTGGAGTGATGGGATTGGGACTTGGCTTAATCTTCGGTATCATTGCTGTGGGTGTGTGGCAAGTAGCGGAAGGATGTTGGAAAAAATGGTCACCACTTCTCAAAAGTTAGTCATCTCGGGGTATTACGGATTCTGCAATAGCGGAGACGAAGCGGTGCTAAAGTCGATTTTGACAGCGCTGGAAGAGGAAAGCCAAAGGTCGAACATAACGATTGAACCTATTGTTCTCTCGGGTGATCCCGAGTCGACAACCGCCATGTACGGTGTGCGCTCCGTGCATCGTATGAAATTGAAGGAAGTCCGTGAAGCACTCAAGGAGAGCGACGGGTTAATCAGTGGCGGAGGAAGTCTATTGCAGGATGCAACTGGACTGAAATCCATTCCTTATTATCTGGGTGTAATCAAGCTGGCCCAGTGGCTGAAAAAACCAACGTTTATCTATGCACAGGGGATTGGTCCTGTGAATCGTAAAATTTTCAATCCGATGATCAAATCGGTCTTTAAGGCCTGCACCTATGTATCCGTTCGGGATGAACAATCTGCAGATTACCTGCGTGGGCTCGGGTTACAGTGGAATCAGATCCATGTTGTACCCGACCCCGTAATGGGTTTGCCATTACCTGAAACAAAAGTTGAGAGGAGCGCAGGTGCTGTCTCAGCAGATGCTGCTACTCAAGCTAATCGAGTGGAACCTTCAACTGGAGGACATACCAAGCTTCCTGTGATCGGCGTTTCGGTACGTTTCTGGGAGTCAGACCGGAAGGAACTTACGGCTATTGCCGCCGGATTGAAAAAGCTGTGCTCCAAAAGAGCGGTGCACTTGCGTTTTCTGCCATTTCATCTGCCAGTTGATGAACAGGCATCACGATTCCTTATGGAAATGCTCGGTGATGTGACCAGCAAAGGCAGCGAGATTAGCATCACAGAAGATCTGACCGACCCTCAGCTTATGCTGGAGGAAGTCAGCAAGTGTGATCTCGTCATCGGTATGCGTCTGCACAGTCTGATCTATGCAGCTTCGCAATATGTGCCTCCGGTGGGTATCTCGTATGATCCGAAAATTGATCAATTCCTGCTTCGTCTGGACAGTGAACCAGCAGGCAATACGGATACACTTGATGGCGACAAACTCGCTAAGACTGTTGTTGGACTGCTGGATCAACGTTCACAGTGGTTGAAGGAACATGAAGAAGGCATCACCCAACTGAAGCAGGAAGCCAGAGTGCCTGCACAGCAGATTATTAACTATTTAGGCCGCAAAGGATGAGATAAAGATGAGTCAGACCGGATCAATACCTACCGTTTCGATCTACGGCATTCCTTTTTCCAAACTGACGATGAAAGAAACGGTAAAGGTTCTCCAGGAAGCTGTGCTGTCCAAGCAGACACCACATCAGGTCATTACAGCCAACCCCATTATGGTTATGGCCGCATTGGAAAATCCCGCAATTATGGAAGTCATGCAAGCTGCGGAATTAATTGTTCCTGATGGAACAGGTGTCGTATGGGCTGCGAACTATTGTGGAGATCCTGTAGCTGAGCGAGTGCCGGGATTTGAGCTTTTACATGAATTGTTGCGTGTTGGAGAAAACTATCGATGGGGCATATATCTGCTTGGTTCCACCCCTGAGGTGATTCAAGAAACGGCAGTTCGGTTACAACAGCAATATCCGGCTATTCGAATTGTGGGTTATCGCGACGGTTATTTTGGTCCGGCTGAGGATGAACAGGTCATCGCTTCCATTCGGGAAGCGGCACCTGATCTGTTGTTTGTAGCACGTGGGGCCGACACACAAGAACCGTGGATTCACAAGCACAAAGATGCATTACAGGTTCCCGTAACCATGGGCGTTGGCGGCAGTTTTGATGTGATTTCGGGCAAAACCAAACGTGCGCCTATGCTATTCCAAAAGTTAAGACTGGAGTGGTTTTATCGCTTATTGCGTGAACCAAGCCGGGCTGGCCGGATGCTTGCGCTTCCGAAATTCGCTGTTAAGGTGATGCGTGACAAAGAAAACGTGACGAAAGTCCGTTAAAAACAGGTAATTGCGAGATAAATGCGTGTTTTTGCTAGAAATTGAGGATGGCTTTTCGGGTGTGATGAGCGTATAATTCATTCCGGATTACATGTGTGCCACTCCATGAAAACAGAAGCGTTACACTTGGCACTACGATTGCAAGGCAACCTGTCGATCGCCGTTATCCCCAGATTTCCTTTTATCCTTTTCCAAAGGATGAAATCCGGTGATAAATGCGAACGTTACACTTCTCTAGTTTTCCTTGCACTCTCCGTTATCGTGTAACAAAATTTTTCATCAAAAGTGACTATATAGATTGAACTGAAAATCTTTACGCCCGAACCAGTAGCCGATCAATTAATTCAAAAGGACTCTGATTGACCCGTTTCATGAAATCTGCA
>NZ_JAGIKV010000046.1 GCF_017874615.1 Paenibacillus xylanexedens | reverse complement strand
GCATGGCGCGCTAGGGTATCTTTCCCCTGCTCGTTTTGCGATGAAATTTACGGACAAATCCGCAGCGTAGTGTCTACTTTTTTGACATAGGTCCACAGCACACGTTATTCGATGATATTTTAGTAATTGGGATTTTTAACGAATCGTAGACGCGTTATTCCTGCCTTTTATATGCTTTCTCTGTTGTTTCCAGTCTTATTTGCGGGAATAACGCGTCTCAAGTTCGTTAGAATTGCATAACCACGATAAACGTCCAAATAAGGTGCGCTGAGTTCGTTAGCGTATCTCACCTTGCATTAGTTGAATGCTGGATGTTAGTGATTGGTGTCGCCTCTCCAGCAACTTAAAAACTCACCCTCCATGCACGCATGAAGGGTGAGTTTTTAAGTTAAGCTATATTCTGTTCATTGACGTTGTGCTTAGCGCAAGTTTGATATCTCAAAGAATAATTTACTTACCAGAAGGTTGAGCTTCTGCTGTATACCCTGTTGGGATATCCGTTTCTGCAGTCACATTGGTGATAACCATCGGATACATCATGTCTGGATCAGGTTGAATAATGGAATAGAGCACGATAGCGCGTCCATCCTTCTCCAATTTCACATCATCAATCTTCAATCCATAACCAGGATGCGGCATTTCAGCACTGAGTTTAACTTTGGTTGTTTTGTCATCAACCTTCGTCATTGTTACTTCAGGTACAATCGCTTGTTGGCCTTCACCTGGATTGGTTGGAGTTGGCTCTGCTGAGCCGCCATTGCCGTGTTTATCCACAAATTCGAGTGCATTAAAGATCATGCTTGCAGCCTCCATACGGGTAAGCGACTGATCTGGACGGAAATTCCCGTCCTTATCCAGTTCAATGATGTTCATGTTCAGCAGGTTCTGGACTGCAGATATGGCGTCCTTACCGATTTTATTTTCGTCCTTAACAAGATTATACTTCATGATGACCGGATAATTCCCGGTTGTGTTAATCCCTTCATTCAGCAAAATGACAAACAGTTCACGTGTCATCTTGCCCTGCGGGTTCACTTCAACCGGAATGGACAGTCCATTCTGAGTAGCGGCCTGCACCGCATCGGCATACCACGTATCCGGACTGATTTTATTCTGAGCGGATGCTTCCGCAAATTCATTTTTCAGACCAAATGCATTTACAATCAGTTGAACACCCTGTGGCTCGGACAATGCAAGATCTGGACGGAACAGATCCGCCGTTACTCCGTTAACAATGCCTTTTGATTTCAAAGAATCCACAACCGACTTCTGACCTTCATCCTTCACATCTGTGAAGGCAAATACCGATGCACCTCCTGCTGTCAAAGAAACGCAGAGCGCAAGTGTTGCAGCCAATCCTTTTTTATGTTTCATTTCCTGGCACCTCCATATGATTAGTAAAGCCTATTTTTTACCTCTTCATTCCTACAGACGGGGCATCCCTAGAAAATGTTTCAGTAATTTCGACATCTGGTGAATACAACACGAGAACACGGCATAGAACTCTTCTCCGACGCAGCTAATCCGATCCACCTGCTTTTGCTAACTGGCTTCGTTGACATTGATTCGGATTAGCGCAAAAATAAGAATAGAGAAATCTATCGGATGACGGATAAACAACGAACTAGATCGCATACAGTAAGAGGGCACGACGCGCTAATAACAGGTGTCGGCCCTTTTCTTGACTCCACCTGCTGAACTGACTTCACCCACCTATAACAAAAGGAGAACAACGTCTATGTCCAAGAAAGGATTACTTCGCGGTTATGTTGTGTCGAACTGGCCTGTTTATCTGGTTGCTGTTCTTCTGATCATCGCCTCCAATGTCGGGCAAGCATCCTTGCCCCGCTTACTCGGCAGCTTCACGGATCAGTTGATGCAGAATACACTTCAGATGCAGACGGTCGTAAGGTACAGCCTGTCCCTTCTAGCTATTGCCATCGGGTATAATCTGCTGTTCGGTACCGGGCAATTCATGATTATGAAGCTGGGTCGACGCTTCGAATTCATGACGCGTGAGCGTATATTCAGTAAGTTTTCCGAACTTAGCGAACATTATTTCTCCAAACAGGGGAACGGAAAGCTGCTCAGTTATGTCATGAATGACGTTACTTCCGTTCGTGAAGCGATCTCCAATGGTGTGACACTCATGACCAATGCCACCTTCCTGCTGTTATCCTGCATTGTCATGATGCTGCTTAGCGGGATTCCGTTAAAGCTCATTCTAATCAGTGTTGTTCCTTTGCTGGCGATTCCATTTCTGGTCGTGTTTTTTGGTCCGCGGATTCGCAAGCGCTCTCGCGACGTGCAGGAAGCTCTTGCAACCATGACGGAATCGGCAGAAGAACAGCTGGGTGGCATTCGCGTAACCAAGACGTTTGCCATCGAAGACAGTGCTCGTGCACGCTTTGGAACTACCGTAGATGCAATCAAGAGCAAACAGCTTCGACTGGTTCGTCTGTCTTCCTTGTTTCAAGCCTTGCTACCGCTGCTGGGAGCGATCTCATTGGTCGTTTCTCTGCTTGTCGGAGGTATTATGACCATGCAGAATTCTATTACACTCGGGAGTTTTGTCGCCTTAACCTTATATCTGCGCATGATCATGGGACCGCTTCAACAGATCGGCAATGTTATTAATACCGTTCAGCGCTCAGGCGCATCACTGGAGCGGGTGAATGACCTGCTCAGCGAAGTAGCGGATGTGCGTGAAATTCCTGAAGCCACAGCGCTCCAAACCGTACAAGATATCACCATGGAGAATCTAACCTTCTCCTATCCTGGCAGTTCATCTCCTGCTCTCAAAAACATTCAACTCAGTATCCGTGCCGGGCGAACGGTCGGTATTGTAGGCAAGACCGGCTCAGGTAAAAGTACCCTCGTTAAGCTATTGCTGCGTACATATGAACCACCTGAAGGAACGATTTGCATCAATGGTACCGATATTCGGCAGCTGTCGCTGGAAAGTCTAAGATCGCGCATCGCCTATGTCCCTCAGGATGGATTCCTGTTTAGTACCACCATCCGGGATAACATCGCATTTAGCGACCGGGAAGTATCGCTGGATACAGTGGAACATAGTGCACGGCAAGCCATGATCTATGACAATATTGTCCGTTTTCCTGATCGCTTCGATACACTGCTTGGCGAACGTGGACTCACCCTGTCTGGTGGACAGCGTCAGCGAACCAGCCTTGCAAGAGGACTGATCAAACAAGCACAGTTACTTATTCTGGATGACAGTATGAGCGCGGTTGATGCTGTCACCGAGAGTGGTATTCTGCGCAGTCTGCGCGAGATCGGTAAGGGCAAGACCACATTGATCATCTCTCATCGCATCAGCGCGGTCCGTCATGCGGACGATATTATCGTTCTGGATGAAGGGCGAGTCGCTGAACAGGGAACACATGCGCAGCTGATGGCTGCCAAGGGGTTATATGCGGCCACCTACCGTTTGCAGGAGGAGGGATTACATCATGTCTAACGCTGAACTTCACTCAGATGCAGAAGACGATCAGAGTAAACGAACTTCGTTTAAAGCGATGATGGCATACGCCAAACCGCATAAATGGGCTTTTGCCGGTATCTTCTTCTGTTCACTGCTTGGCATATCGGCAGATCTGCTGCAACCCTATCTGGTGAAGATCGCCATCGATGATCATCTGGCCGTGGGCCAGACCAGTGTGGGCTTTCTCGTTCAGCTCGCAGCCATCTTTCTTGGGCTGGCTGTCATCAGTTTTATTTTTACCTATATCCAGAATAATCTGTTGCAGCATGTGGGACAGAACATTGTATCCCGGATCAGAAAAGACCTGTTTAAGCATATCTCCAAAATGTCCATGTCTTTCTTTGACCGTTTTCATATCGGCAGTCTGGTCACAAACGTATCCAGTGATACGGAGACCATCAGCAGCTTTTTCACTCAAGTACTGCTCAGTCTGATTCGGGATGGTATGATGCTGGTGCTCATTATCGTTTTTATGTTCCAACTTGATCCTGTGCTGGCGACATACTCCCTGATCGTTCTGCCTGTTATTGCGGTGGTAGCGGTATTATTCCGTAGTCGACTGCGGAAAGCTTATCAAAATGCGCGTACCCGTCTTTCCCGTTTGATCGCTTTTACGGCGGAGAACCTGTCCGGCATGTTCTTGATTCAGGCTTTTCACCAGGAAGAAGAACAGAAGAAACGTTTCTCGGAACAGAACGCACTTCATCTGAAAGCCAATATTGCTCAAGCCCGCTCCAATGTTATCTTCAACCGGACGTTTGATATCCTTGGCAATGCAGCACTGGTCATGATGGTCTGGCTTGGAGGTCGCGCCGTACTGGGTGAGTCCCTGCAAGTCGGGGTATTATATGCGTTTATCAGCTATATCCGTCAGTTCTTTCAACCGATTAACCAGATTACGATGCAATGGAATACATTCCAGTCCACCACCGTATCAATGGATCGCATCTGGAACATTCTGAATACACGGCCTGAAGTTGCTGATCCCAAACCCGGGATGGCCTCCTCGCTTGAACCACAAAATGTGATGGGCCAGATTGATTTTAATGATGTGTCGTTCGGTTATCGTGCAGACCGGCCCTTGATCCAGCAGATGAACCTGCACCTCTATCCGGGTGAAATGGTAGGTATTGTGGGCACAACAGGCGCTGGCAAAAGCACCCTGATCTCCCTGCTCAATCGCTTCTATGATGTAGACAAGGGCAGTATCGAGATTGACGGTACCGATATTCGGCATCTGCCGCAGGCTAAGCTTCATCGGATCGTGGGTCTGATTCAACAGGAACCCTTCCTGTTTTCCGGTTCCATTATTGATAATGTGAGGATGTTTCGTGAGGATATTACGCGAGAGCAGGCGATTGAGGCCTGCCGGTTTGTCGGAGCACATACGATGATTTCACGTTTGCCTCAAGGATATGATACGCATCTATCCGAACGCGGAAGCGGACTATCCGCCGGGGAGCGGCAGTTGATTTCATTTGCCCGGATCGTGGTGTTCCAGCCCCGAGTACTCATCCTGGATGAGGCAACCGCCAATCTGGACTCACACACGGAACAGCTTGTGCAGCAGGCGTTGGAATCGGTATCCCAGGGACGAACCACCATTGTCATTGCTCATCGCCTGTCCACAGTGATGCATGCCGATCGAATTCTGGTGATGGAGAATGGGGAGATTGTGGAGGAAGGACCGCACCAGGAACTAATCGCAGCCAACGGTGTATATGCAGACTTGTACACCCATGCGCGTGATGCAGGTAAAAATTCAGCTATATCAGGGTAATGAACCTGAGTTATAGTAAATACAGAACGTTGAACATGCCGCTCTGCTTATGCAGGCGGCACGTTTGGCATATCGATCAGCATTGTTAATTAGGAGGAACATCCATGCAACAACCCGAAACACCCAAGCGTGACCATCAGCAGATTCGTTACCAACGCAGCACAGCTCTATGGAAGGGAAGTCTATGCTTCCTTTTCCTTCTCTTGTGCGTGAGCTTATTATGGATCATCGTGGACGGACAAGCCGAAAGACTGGAGACCATATACTATTCCATTGCAGCCGTGCTGGGTATGTGGTTGATCGGACCGCTATTCTTCATGTTTGTGTCACGACTAACCAGAACCCCTGCCGTGTTGTTATCCTGGGATGATGATGCGTTGAGCACGGGCAAACGGAAGATTCCATGGAGCAAGATTCGCAAAGTCGAACTCGCCTCACCTGCCCGCAGCAAGTGGCTCCTGTCTGCTTCTCCCATGTTTGTCCTGTACTTGAAGGACGGCACACGGTCTCACATTCAGACAGATCATCTGCTGAGCAAAAAAGAGCTGAACCAGGCTGTGGCTTTGCTTCAGAGGACTTTGCAGGAACAGAATCAGGTTCGTTGAGTACCACGATGGATGAGGACAAGCTTCCAACACATTACTGTGATTTCTCAACACCTATGGATAGGCTGACTTTGTAATTGCCGTAAGGCAGTAATGCTTCAAGCAGTTGGCCAAGCTGCTCTGTGGTGCCAGTCTGCACTCTCATCAGATAACAGCCTTCTCCGCTGACGCGATGGACTTCAACGATGTCCTCACGTGCAGCAATGAATGTACGAAAGGCGACATGTCTGTCGCCGGAGTTCAAGAAAACCGTGACAAAGGCCTGTAGACCGAGGCCAAGGCGTTCCGGGTTCCATTTTACCGTATACCCTTCAATCACACCCAGATCTTGCAGCTTGCGCACTCTTGCACCAACGGCCTGTCCCGTGAGATGAACCTCTTCACCGATCTCTTTGTGAGAACGTTTGGCATCCTGAATCAGAATCTGCAAAATACGTATATCCGTGTCATCTATCATTTCATTCATCTTGCTTCAGCAATCCTTTCACGGTGAAATTAGCGTGGCCTAATTCCATTCATCATGTTATGTACGCCGTTAAACGGGTTGTATACCATATAGGGTAATACTATTAAACAACTCGAAGGAGTGCAAATATAATGAAAATTCAATTGATTCGCAATGCTACACTGTGGTTGGAATACGGAGGGCTGAACATTCTCGTTGATCCGATGTTGATGGACGCCGAAGTCATGCCTGCATTCCCGAACACACCCAATGAGTTACGTAATCCGAGAGTCGGTCTGCCCGAAACCGAAACGGATTATCTGAATCCGGATCTGTTGATTGTGACACACACCCATGTGGACCACTGGGATGAAGCAGCGGCGAAACAACTTGGCAAAGACATTCCCCTGATCTGCCAGCCTGGGGATGAGAATGTATTTCTGGGTGCCGGATTCACGAATGTAACAGCTGTAGATAAAAAACATGAGCATCACTCTGTCCGATTCGCCCGTACATCCGGGCATCATGGCACAGGTGAAATCGGTGAACGTATGGGCAACGTGTCCGGTTTCGTACTTGAAGCAGATGGAGAACCTGTCACCTATATCGCTGGAGATACCATCTGGTGTGAAGAACCTGCTGAGGCCATCCGCCAATATACGCCTGAAGTCATTGTCGTGAATGCCGGAGGTGCACGCTTCGTGGAGGGTGATCCCATTACGATGGACGGGCCTGAAGTTGTCGCCGTGAAGCGCCATGCGCCGTCTGCTCATGTCATCGCTGTGCACATGGATGCGATTAACCATTGTGTGATGTCTCGTACGGATCTTGCGACTTATCTGGCATCCGAGCAGTTGGATGGTCAGGTGCTCATTCCACGTGATGGCGAAAGTTTTGAGTTTTAAATTGGAGCGGAAGCTACGCTGAATCAAAGCTGAATCAAAGCGGAACAGAAATAAACTTTTCACATAGGCGGGTGATTTGTAACGAACTCAGCACACGCTATTAGTCTGTTTTTGGATACTCTAATATTCTAACGAATCCTAGACACGTTATTTCCGCTCTGAGCTTGCTTTTACCGAGATTTATCCGTCTTTTTGCCAGAATAACGTGTCTCAGATTCGTTAAGTTTCTACTATAACGATAATCGGCACAATAAGGTGTCCTAGGTTCGTTAGCGCGTATGCGTATGGCAGGACCATGTACTTCATTTCAACACACGCCATTACCTAACTTATATGCTACCTTGTCTGCCACATCATCACTCATGTCTCCCATGCCTTCCTTTTCCCTACAAAACACAACGAAAAAAGCTGGATGCGATGAACTCGCACCCAGCTTTTTTGATTGAAGGAACACGCTGATCCGCTGTCCGCTGGTTTCCCTCTCGGGCATCATGCCTGCCATTGCGCCCTCACGTGTCCCATCCCTTTATGCTAATTCCCTACTGAACTTTCAAACGGATTACGTTCCATGATGCTTTTGCCAGGCTCGCCGTAATCAGAGTATCAGATACAACTGCACCTCCACGATTATGAGGAGCAACGCGGTTTGGTTGTGCTCCCGTATTAGATGCTTTGAGATCATCACTTTCCAGCACGATATGCTCGATCACGGTACACTTCCCGAAGCTGCGCAGATCCACTTCGAGCGGAAGGGATTCTTCCAGATGACGGTTGACTGCGAATACAGTCACTTCACCCTGCTCTTCGTTATGCACCGCAATAGCTTCCAGATAAGGAACATCTGTGATTTGTTTTGTATCGTATTTTGGAGACTGGATCAATGGCACCAATGCTGTTCCACGCCCGAAGAGGGACGTATGCATGAATGGATAGAAGATTGTCTGTCTCCATGAACCACCACCCGTATCTGTCATGATCGGCGCAATTACGTTAACGAGTTGTGCCAGACAGGCCATTTTAACCCGATCCGCATGTTTGAGCATACTGATCAACATACATCCAACAAGCAATGCATCCTCATGATTGTAGATATCCTCCAGCTGTGGCGGAGCAATCTGCCAAGGGTCCATCTTCGAATCATTTTCATTGGAGTGATACCATACATTCCACTCATCAAAGGACAGATACATCGTCTTTTTGCTACGTTTCTTGGCTTTGATATAATCACAAGTTGCCTTCACGGTATCGATAAAACGATCCATTTCAAGCGAGCGTGCCAGGAACGTTGGCGTATCTTGCTCTTGATTGCCGTAGTATTGATGCAAGGACAGATACTCCACGTGATCATACGTATGATCCAGCACCGTTGCTTCCCATTCCGGGAACGATGGCATATTCAGATTCGAACTTCCGCAGGCTACCAGCTCAATCGTCGGGTCCGTCCACTTCATGACTTTTGCCGCTTCAACAGCTAACCGTCCATACTCATCTGCCGTTTTGTGACCAATCTGCCAAGGACCATCCATTTCGTTGCCCAGACACCATGTTTTGATCGCATGTGGCTGCTTGTATCCATGCTTGATGCGAAGATCACTATAGTACGAACCTTCCGGATGGTTGCTGTATTCCACAATGTTGCGAGCTGCATCCGTACCCCGTGTTCCCAGATTAACGGCCATCATGACTTCAGAATTAGCCTGTTTTGCCCAGTCCACGAATTCGTTGAAGCCAAATTCATTGGTCTCAATCGTTCTCCAGGCCAGGTCCAGTCTGCGTTTGCGTTCTGACACAGGCCCAACCGAATCTTCCCAATTGTAACCGGATACAAAATTACCTCCAGGATAACGTACAATCGGTACGTTCAGCTCCTTGACCATCTCCAGCACATCCGTACGGAAACCCTGTTCGTTCGCTGATGGATGCCCTGGCTCGTAAATCCCGCCATATACGGCACGTCCCAGATGCTCAATAAATGATCCGTACAAGCGCTTATCCACTACACCAATAGTAAAATCTTTATCTACCGTCATTTTTGCTTTTTCCATAATGAATTTCAACTCCCTAAGATTAATATAAAAATTAATTGATATTCTATGGATCAACGTTCATATTTATATTAAAATCGATTATAGCCTTATTTTCAACCTGAATTTTGCAAAATGTTATTCTTTTTACTGAATTTATGTTTAACTTAATTCAATATAGATAAAATGGAGGAACAATTGTGATCAGAGCAAATACCGACGCCGAATGGCTACCCCTATATGAAGCACTTGCCAGTGAAGTCCGTCTACAGATTATCCGCCTTGTTGCAGAGACTCCGATGAATGTGAAAGACCTTGCTGCTTCACTGGGTCTGAGTAGTGCCATCGTGACCATGCATGTCCGAAAACTTCAGGATGTGGGCATTATTCAGTCCAAAATGATACGCAAAGACGGCGGCACACATAAAATGAACAGCCTTGCTGTAGACTGGATTGGCATCTCCATGCCGCAGGAAAGCGGCACAGCCCGCAAGCTGCACGAGGTTTCCGTCCCTGTGGGACACTATACACACTTTGACGTCTATCCGACATGTGGTCTGGCTACGTCCAATCATGTTATCGGTCAGTACGATGACCCTCGTTATTTCCTTGACCCCGAGCGGATGCATGCCCATATTCTATGGTTTGGCCGTGGATTCGTGGAGTACAAAATTCCAAACTATATCTTATCTGGACAGCAGATCAATGCGATTGAATTGTCCCTCGAGATCGGGTCAGAAGCACCTTCGGTGAATCCGAATTGGCCCTCGGATATTACATTCATGCTGAATGGCATCCGATTAGGGGAATGGACAAGTCCTGGAGATTCAGGCAACGGACGTGGCATGTTCACCCCCGAATGGTGGAGTGACAGTGTCAATCAATACGGCATGCTCAAGGTACTGCGAATTACCAATGAGGGTACGTTTATTGATGGACAACATCTATCCGACATTACACTCGCAGATATCCCGGTCGAACGCAACCAATGGACCCTTCGTCTTTCGGTGGAGGAAGATGCTCAGCATGTAGGCGGGCTTACCTTATATGGTGAGGGATTCGGCAACTACAATCAGGACATCCTGTTCCGACTGTACTATCACGATTGAGTTTTTCAAAATAATAAATAACACCAAAACACCTCCCACTCGCCTGTCAAAGGCAGAATGGAAGGTGTTTTGTATGCATATGAACATGCTCGGATTATCTATGAAGGTCTTGTTTCAACCTACAGCGCACTGCCACCAAACAGGAAGCGATACTCCCAGTGTTTGCCGGAGATATCACTAGTTGTTACACCACCGCCAGCGTTGGAATACGTATGTAATACCTTGCCGTTGCCCAGATAAATCCCTGTGTGCGTAATGGTTGCGCTAGATTTATTCACGCCCGAATACGATGATGCAGAGCTGCCTTTATACGACATGAAATACATCAGATCGCCGCGTTTCAGGTTTTTCCAGTTCGTCTGAACTGTACCCTTGGCTTTTACATAGGCTCCCTGTTTGCGGGAATCAGCTGGAAGCTTGATGCCCAGTGCATCAATGAAGGCCTGGCGTACAAAGCTGGAACAGTCAAAAGTAGCTGTGCTGTTACGACTGGCTCCGAACTCATAAGGTGTTCCCAAATATTTCATTCCCGCTGCAATCACTTTTTCTACAGATGCATTGCCGGTCACCGATGTACCACTATTCGAACCCGATCCGCTTGTGCCGCCACTAATCGCTTGTGTGTATTTGGATGAAGAAGATATGTAGCCTGTCCGGTTAGCAGAATCCTTAATCTTATACCAATCCGAACCGGATTGCTGAAGCACCGTTACCGTTTCCCCTTTAGCGACCAAGCGAACAATCTTTGCAGAAGAAGAAGGTGTTGTGCGTAGGTTTACGCCCCAAATTACTTTTACTTGTGAATTGTTAACAGCAGCTGCCGATACCTGTGCCGTTAGTGCTCCTGTCGTCAGACTTCCCATCAGCATCGTTGCTGTGACACTTGCCGTAATAATCGTTTTTTTCCAGTTCATGATGTCGAGTTCCCCCTGATGTTACAGAATTTTAACCTGGCTTGGTTCTCCCGGGCTTGCCCCATTGTAAACGGGCTATCCATAACGTTCATCAGTCAAAAGTCCTGTATTGATATAGGCGAACTTGAGCACTAAGTATCAGGGTGTATCCATAATCTACTGGAAAAATTCACTGCTGATCCCTTCTTTTTGAAAGGTTAAATTATTGTAACTATTTGATATGCTTCATTTTACCGCGATAAAAGAGTTAGGTCGTTTCTCATTCAGGCTATATGCCATATGACCTAGATTTTAATGTTTAAAATCGCAAATATGGTAAACATTACTATGATTCATTTGCCGATTACCGTTCCCCAAATTCACATTTTTGCTTTTCCATAAAAAAAAAAGAAAAGCCAGGGATTTCTCCCCGGCTTAACCTGGATGATTGGTAACATCACTCTACAGCTGGTCGATCAACTCATTTAAGGTTCAATTCCCCATACCTTGGCGCCATCCTGATAAGCTGTCACTTTTGTCCAGGCACTGAAGGCCGATTGGGTGGAATCAAAGGAATAATCATTCGTTTGATCAAAATTCGTCCAGTTGTTTTTCGAGAAACGTCCCTGGATGATTCCGGTTTCGGCACCCGCGGCCAAACTGCCGGCACCTGCTTTGAATTCAATCTCCAGATACGTATCTGCCGTGCCCTTGGCCGGATCTATCGAAACAAAATGCCCTTCCACGTTACCGCTGCCAATCTGTGCATAATCACACCAGAAACTCAGATCAGCGGCACTATCCTTGGTGAAATAATACCGGACCTTCACTTTGCTCAAGTCCACAGCAGTTGTACCTGTATTCTTCACATTAAACTGTGGAGTAATCGCATTGACCGAAGTTCCTGAACTACCATTACGGTATTGTACTTCAAGCGTTCCCGTTGTAACTGGAGGTGCCAATGGGGTCAACACCAATACATTCGAATTCGTCTGACCACTCGTATTAATGGCTACGACTCTATAATTATAAGCCGTACCATTCACCGCTGTAGCGTCGGTATACGTCAGTGCGGTCAAACCTGTTGCCAGATCAGCATATGCTCCGGTGCCTACCGAACGTTGTACCTTATAACTCGCAGCTCCAGTTGATGCGGTCCATGTCAGTACCGCTTGGGCATTGCCAGCCGTTCCAGCAAGGTTGAATACGCCTGGCACAACGGTACCTGCGAGTGGTGTTGCAGATGCCTGTGTCGACGGTGCAGACTCACCTACGGCATTCACCGCAGTGATGACATAATAATACGTTGTACCGTTGGTCAAGCCTGTATCCGTGAATGCCGATCCTGTGACCCCTGTCGCTACAGACGTATAAGGACCACCATTCACCGCTGCACGTTTCACGGTATACGAGGCTGCACCAGCGGCTGCGTTCCAATTCAGAACAACTTGCTGGCTTGCTCCGGTTGCTGTTACCCCAGCAGGAGCAGCGGGTACTTCCACTTCCGGACTATCGGTATCTCCGAGGAGACGATCATACTCCCCATACGCTGTAGCCATATCCACCTGTGACCAGAACCGGTGATACGTAAAGGTAGGTGCACCATTTTCCCACTGTTTCGTGGTTGTGTTATATGACGTTTTGTACAGATTATCCAGGTAAGCCCATGCCGGATCTTGCTTGATGGCTGGACGCAGGTCGGAGTATCCAATGTATACGCCATTGCCACCTTTCGCCGGATCGGAAGGTACACCTGCTGTACCTGGAATCGTGTTGCCTTGACCAAAGGTTCCAGACCAGTTCGCCGGGATATAGATCTCTTTGGCAAAGAAGCGGAAGTAGTCTTTACGTTCTTCTTCCGTAACAATCCCCACACCATCATTGTAATCCCAAGCTGTATCCAGCAGAGCCTCGGCCAAATCCTTGGCTTCTTGGCCTTCCGCGCTAAGTGTACCGTTCTCTGCCTGTGTTCCCGCTGCGAAGAAGGTCAGAGCTTTAACGTAACTTCCCAGAACTCCTGTGTCCTGCACTGGATCTTTGGTCGTTACACGGAAGTTCGGATTTTCCGTAAACGAACTGAATCCATTCCATTTGTCCGGTTGACCCTGCCATTCCTGACCACCCGGAATCCAGAACTCTCCCGGAGCCGGCGTTGTTGCTACCTGAACATTAGTTCCACCCAAAATGCGCTGTCCAGCCGCATTCAGATAATAACCTTGCGCATCCGTCACCGGACGCTCACCTACAAATACATAATCCTTACTCCAGTCGATCCACTTCGTGATTACCTTCTTGGCCATCTGGAAGTTCTCAGAGGTCAAATCCCCGCTCTCTGCAAGAATATAGTACATCTCGGCTACACGCTCCAGCGGCCATGCCTGGAACCCAAACCAGGTGTTGGAATCCGGATCACGATATACAGGTGCCTCCTGATAAGCCATGTCATAGAATGTACTTACGCCTGCCGGATAGGCTTTGTATGAACCATCCAGACTGTTCGTTGCTCCCCCGCCGATAGCTCCTTCATGGGATTGTAGCCAAGTGTAGAATTCCAACTGACGTTTCAGCGTAGCATTCCAATCTGCCTTCGCTGTTGCTGATTTCGGAATCAAGCCGCCTGCCGGATCAGACAAGGCATACGCTGCAACCGGGTTTTGATAAGCCTGATGGGTATGGCTCGCTCCAATGCGCCAAGCCCAATCCCCACCTTGACCCAAGCCACCGCCCCAAGACGTATACCAAGCCATGAGATACATGTTGGAATCCTTGCCTGTACCCGGAGTCGGTGTACCGCTCTTTGCACTTCCAATTTTCTGGAAGTATTTATCATACATACCATAGCGCAGATAGTCCCCCATCTTCTTCGCTTTATCCAGATATTCCGGATTGTTGTATCCCATCTCCTTCGCCCAATACAGCACCTGTACTGCACGTGCATCGGCATCCGTTGCGTTAGTGTAACGCCATTGCGCTGACGGTACCTGCGTTTCCTTTGTGAATAAGCTCATGAAACCTTCGTTTGCCTTACCAAAAGATTTATCATCCTGGGATGGATGCGGAATGGCTTCCCACACAGACTCCTGCTCCCCACGCTGGAACGTGTTCACATAGGTAGCCTTATGTGATGGATTCAACAGGTTGCCATATTTATACCAGTCATCCACATCGACCAGCCAGTGCATGAGATAGGTCTGATTGTTACCATAGGTCGCCTTAAGTTCGGCATCAATCGGGTCTTTACCCGCTGCATATTGACCATTAAGTGGCGATGGATATTGATCAGGAAAAGGTTTTTCCGCTGCATACGTAGCAGGGCTGTTCGGGTTGTACGAGCTCATCGTAGGCTGCTCTTCCTTGCCGTCACCTTCGTTGACCGGGATAATGTATTTCTCCATACTGTCCCAAGCTGCTTCCAATTGGGACCAATCTCCCGTGTAGTGACCATACATGGTTTCCAACCACAGCCAGTAACTGTATGCCTCTGACGTCGTCATATGACCATAATCCGGAGCCTCACTCAGCAGGGTCTCAATGGAATGATACGGTAGACCCTCTGGCGAAAAATATCCGTTCGCCGGATCCTTCAACTGATCATACAATTGCAAAAACCGGGCTTCATTAATGCCGTCTGCCTGAATCTCGATGGCCTGATCTGCGGCATGTGCTGTTTGCGGCCCTGCCCAGAGTCCGGTGTATCCGGTCAACATGACGGTTCCCGCCAGCATGGCTGTTAAACTTTTTTTCGCAGCTGATTTCAACATTAATATATACCTCCCTGGAATAGTGGAAATTGAATATAAGTGCTGTTGGTCTGCCCATGCTGCTCTTCGTCTTCTGACATTCAGCTAGTTACGGTTCCAAGCCCCATACTTTGGTATTTCCCTGATACCCGGTTACCTTGTTCCATGCGGCAAAAGCCGTCTTGGAAGCATCATAGGAATAATCATTACTTTGATCGAAATTGCTCCAGTTATTTTTGGAAAAGCGTGCTTGAATCACGCCGGTCTCTGCTCCAGCGGCCAAACTGCCTGCTCCCGACTTGAAGCTAATCTCCAGATACGTATCTGCGGTACCCTTTGCCGGATTCACTGCGACAAATGTACCTTCAACATTGGCCGTGCCCATCTCGGCATAATCACACCAGAAAGTCATTTGATCCGCACCATCCTTGGTGAAATAATATCGGATCTTCACGGTACTGAGATCAATCGCCTGTGTTCCGGTATTCTTCACGGTGAACTGCGGAGTCACCGCATTACTTGAATTCCCGGACCCTCCGCTGCGGTACTGCACTTCGAGTGTACCGGTCGTCACCGGAGGTGCAGAAGGCGTCAGTGCCAGGACATTGGACAGTGTCTGTCCGTTCGCATTCACAGCTGCAATCCGGTAATTGTACGTGGTGCCATTCAGCGCTGTGGTATCGGTGTAAGTCAACACAGACAATCCGGTTGCCACATCTGCATATGTCCCGCCTGCCATCGAACGTTGTACCTTATAGCTAGACGCGCCCGAGGCTGCTGTCCAAGTCAGGACCGACTGCGCATTACCAGCTGTCCCACTTAAAGTCAGTGCTCCCGGCACCGTCGAAGCTGCTTGCGGGGTAGCCGACACCTGTACAGAACCCGATGATTCCCCTGCTGAATTCACAGCAGTCACTACATAATAATAAGTCGTCCCGTTGGTCAGTCCCGTGTTTGTATAGGTCAATCCATTAACCCCTGTCGCAACAGTTGTATATGGTCCTCCACTCACCTCGGAACGCTTCACCGTATACGATTCGGCCCCGGATACAGCCGCCCAGGTCAGGTTAACCTGACTGCCTCCCGCTACGGCCTGCACGCCAGCAGGTGCGCCTGGAACCGTGCCTGGTGTAACACCAGGCTCCTGTCCATACACCTTCACCCCTGCATCATAGACTGGAAGGTATATGCTCTTCACAGGAGTGCCTGTGGTCAGCGTCTGGAACGAATGATCATTGCTTGCATTCCATGCACCCTGTGGGCCTGTAATGCGGAACTGTACTTCTTTACGATAATTTCCTTCCCCACCTGGATAAATCTTCGTATTACCGAAGTTCGCCGTAATGGCATAGATATGCTGGGCTGTATTCACCACAACTGGTTGGGATACCGTCGCTCCCTCCGTATAGGAGGTCGTCACTTGCACGTCCGATACGGTACGCCCGGCAGCATACACTTCACTCAAATCCAGGAAATACTTAAAAGACAGTTGATCTCCCATTCGGGCAGGCCAAGCGGAACGATTATTAAGCTGTGCTCTGATTTCCGTATAATTGGCACCTGATGATTTGATGGCAGCCTCCACAAAGAACTCATCTCCCTTCACCTCAGGTGCAGGGAAGTTCGCCAGGGGCTGATGATTCTGACCAAATAGCAAATTCATCTTTGCCAGTGCGCCGGTAAAACCAGCATTGTAATCGGTTGCGACCTCATTACTCACGTAATCCCCGATATCATCGGTATATCCATCCGATGCATCCGGGCCACCGACCATGGCACCATACAGAATGTGGCGATGGTTAGCCGGGATATCTTCGTTATTCAGCCATGAACTGTGAGCGGTCCGATGATGCGGATGTTGAGGTGCATTTTGCCCATATCCGACCACATAACTGCTCTGACGCGGATTATCGCCCAGAATATAATTCATCTGTGAAACAGCAAAATCCTGATATCTTGACTTTTTCACAGGATCACTGACCCAGTCGGAGTATACAAAAGAAATAAAGGATGCATTCGCTGCATATCGGAGCGAACCCCACTGATCCAGCCACGCCAGACCTCCTGGCGTATACTTGACTCGTGTCCCATTGACTCCAACTGTCCAATAATCCAGATTGCGCTCAGTCGACTGAATAAATCTTGTCGCCTCCGGCATGTTCAAACTGGACGTAATACGGGCAAGCAGAATCTGGGCACCATAATGTTTACTGTCCCAACCTTGTGTCCAGGTATAGGGCCAATTGGCTGAGCCTCCGCTAGAAGACCACCGGTCCGTAGCTGCAATGGCTTTGGACAAGTAAGCGCTATCATTAGTAGCTAAATAAAGCCATGCGCCACCCCATGCCAACTCGTCTTCGTATCCTGTCCACGAATTATAAAACGCTGCAGCATCAGTGATACAATCGGTGTATTCCCCCCGATATGTATCTGCGAAATTATACAGCTCTTTCGCATGTTGGAGCAGTCTGGCCGAATATGCCGGATCATCATCTGCAAATACAATCGATGACGCTGCCAGCGCTGCAGCCGTTTCTGCCGCCAGATCACTGCCCGGGCATGAAGCATCTATCTTGAACGAAGGACGGTTCATCTGCATGACTTCTGCAGGACCCCACCAGGCATGGTCGGTATTGCCTGCCCCCACTTGTCCCCATAATTCATTTGGTTTCGTATGCGCTTTCATAAAGTAGTCGGTCGCCCATCGGATATTATCCTTGATCTCCTCCAGTTGTCCGGCCTGTTCATATCCGTCACTGTATTCCACGACAGACCAGGCGAGCATCGTTGCGGAAGCAGCCATCGGAAATCCAAACTTCACATGATCTCCGGCATCATACCATCCTCCGGTCAGATCAACGCCTACATCAGCTCCATCCTGCATGCCCGAATTACCACGCCATTCGACCCGATTACTCGCTGGCAACGGACCCGAGCGCTGTGCCTCATAGAAGTAAATGGCCTTTTGCAGTGCTTCAGCATAGTTCTGATTTCCGGCGGCCGCATCCGCCTTACGAATTCCTGTACCCATCGATAAACTCCCTGCCAGTAGTCCTGCCGATAACGCGATCATAGCGACTCGTCTCCACCAGCTCCCCTTCATGTTCAACTATTCATCTCCTCTTCATCAATATTCCGTATGCATTACTCTGGACTGCAAGTTTATATCGCTCCTTCCCATGGTGTATTTCAGTGTAAGTTCCACCATTAATTACCATTATAGCCGTTTGTTTCACCAGCTATATAAGCGTTGGTGACTTCTGAAATAACATTGTTGTGACCTGCTCTGCGTCATGTGACAAAAAAAGCTGTTTCTCTAACGCATATGCGCGTTATAGAAACAGCTTCTCGCCCTTGTTATCATCAACAGTACACATCGAATGGCATTCTGACCATCCTGTCAGTATGTTTCTGTACACCTTAGATATCACAGAACATCTCTTAGTTACACTTTGAACTTGTTAATCTGCTCCTGCAGTTCTTCGGCCATTTTGGATAATGAACCTGCGGATGATGCAATTTCTTCCATCGAAGCCAACTGCTGCTGAGTTGCGGCAGATACATTATGAACCCCGCCCGCTGCCTCTCCAGCAATGTTGGAGATTTGACTTACATATCCTACAACCTCAGTTGTACTCGCCGACATTTCCTCTGAACCTGCAGATACTTCCTGGATTTCACCCGCTACTTTGTTGACCGCATCCGAGATCTGCTCGAAGGCTTGTCCTGCCGCAGTAACCATCTCGATTCCGGCTTCTGTCTCACTGCTGTTCACTTTCACTGCCTGAACAGCATGATCCGTATCTTTCTGAATCAATTGAACGAGATCCGTAATTCTTTGCGCAGATGTAGAAGATTCCTCAGCCAACTTACGCACTTCTCCCGCAACTACGGCGAAACCACGTCCGTGCTCTCCTGCTCGTGCGGCTTCAATGGCTGCATTCAGTGCAAGCAGATTGGTCTGCCGGGCAATGTTGTTGATTACCTCGGTAATGGTTCCAATCTCTGCTGAACGTTCCCCCAGCCCTGTAACCAATTCAGTAAGCGAAGCAATGGAATTTCGAACAGAACCCATCTGTTCAACCGCTTGCTGAATAATCATATTTCCTTCGGAAGATTGATTCGCCGCATCTACAGCAGATACGGATACACTCTGAGCAAGCTCGGCAATCTGCTCTGATCCGAGAGCCATCTCATTCATCGCCTGTGAAGAGCGCTTCACAATATCAACTTGATCTGACGTGCCCACGGCCAGTTCCTCAACCGTTTCGGAAATCTGTTCCGAGGCTTGAGTATTTTGCTCTGCACTTGCAAGAAGCTCTTCCGATGAAGCTGCTACCTGTTCGGAAGTCATCGATACCGATTCAATCATGGAGCGCAAATTACCACTCATGGTATTGAAGGAAGCCGCGAGCGTTCCCAATTCGTCTTTGTTCTTGAGCACAATCGTCTCACCCGTCAGATCACCATTGGCAATAGCCATGGCCGCTTCATTCATCTTTTTGATTGGACGTGAAATAATGCTTGCAATGAAGAATGCAATGAATATCGCGACCAGGAATGCAAAAATTGTCACTGCCAAAATGACATTAAATGTATTCTCTGCTAATGCAACAGAATCACCCGTTGCGGCTTCCGATCCTTCATTGCCTAAAGTGATTAACTTGGTGATAGAGTCGTTTGCTGTGTACCACATTGGATAGGCTTCAGTGTGCAGTCTACTTGCTTCTTCATAGTTATTTGCAATACCGAATTCTATGAATGCAGGCATTTTCTCCAGATACGCATCATAATTCGTACTGAAATCATTGTAGAGCTTCATCGATTCATCATTGCTCTCAATGTATGTAAGCAACTGTTTACGCTCATCCTCAATCTTGGTGAGGAGCAACTTTAACGCTTCATTCACCTTGACATTTTCTTCTTCGTCTTGTTCAACGATAATTGCCAGCGCCAACCGCTCTACATCCGAAACATCCCCATTCATCAAGCCAAGGAGGCTTACACTCGGCATCCAGGTCTGATCCACATCATTGGCTTTACCAGACATATTATGGATCTGTATTAACGCATAAACGCTTACAACAACCAGCAGAGCCACGACGATAAGAAAACCTGTCAGTAACTTGCCTCGAATCGTTAACTTCAATATCCCCAACTTATTCCCCCGCGTGTCTTCCATGTGTCCCACTCCTCAAAATAATACATATTTATAATATATCGTCACCTATCGTCGTGAATTGTAGATGTTAGAATTCAATTTCTATAAATTTCATGTAACTTCGAACATAACACAAAAAAAGTCTCCCATCTTTGGCAGAACCAGAGATAAGAGACTTCTTGAATTGAACATGCCCAGAAGGAATCCCCCCAGAATATCTCCCGGATAATGTACACCTACATATACACGCGACACCCCTGTCAACACAGCAAGTAGTAGCATCCATAACCCAAAGCCACAAAACAAGATTTTTTACATAATAATTATACACCAACTATTTGTCAAACATTCCTCACATTGACCGAAGTTACGAAATCAAAGAGGACATTTTGCTTTCTTTTTGTTAAACTTGTTTGGGTTACATATCAGTTCAATCATAGAAAGGTGAAGATTATGGTTAAAAAATGGTTATGGGGTACAGCCCTGACCCTGGCACTTGCGATTACAGGTGTCGTTGTATATTACGGATATTCGATTGTTCATTTTGCCAATAGCATCTCCACGGCTTCCGGGACTTCATCCAACTCGTCCTCTTCCGGCACAGAGAGCGATTCAGACACACCAACGACAACGATTCCCAGATGGGAGGGCCAGGAACGGGTGAACATTCTGCTCCTTGGTGGAGACTCAAGAGGCGACGATGCAGGACGCTCGGACTCGGTCATGGTCGCTTCCATTGATCCGGTCACCAAGAAAGCCCATCTATTCTCCGTACTGCGTGATACCTATGTTGCAATTCCTGGGCATGGCAAAAGCAGACTTAATGCAGCCTTTTCCTACGGGGGTGCGGAGCTGACCAAACAAACCGTCAGTGATCTGCTCGGTGTTCCCATTCAGCATTATGTCTACACAGACTTTACAGGATTCATGGCACTCGTTGATGCGGTAGGCGGTATTGAGATCGATGTGGAGAAAGACATGTATTACACCAGTAAAGCAGATAAACATATGTACGACATTGACTTAAAAAAAGGATTGCAGCATATGGACGGCAAAACCGCCCTGCAATATGTTCGGTTCCGGCATGATGCCACCTCGGATTTCACGCGCACCGAACGGCAGCGGATCTTCATGACCGAGCTGGCCAAGAAAATGCAGAGTACCACGTCACTCTTCAAAATCCCGGATATCCTGGAAGCGATCGCTCCCTACATTGAGACGGACCTCAGTCCAACCCAGATGTTAAAACTCGCATCACTTGGCTTCGATATCCATGTGAACGATATCGATCAGCAGCAAATTCCACCGAACAAACTACTCACCAATGAACTCGTCGGCTCAGCTCAGGTGCTGGGTGTTGATGTAACCAAACTCCAGTCCTACATTCAGAAACTGTTTGAAGAAGATGCCGAGTCCTCAGAGACTCCATCATCAGAGGGACAGAACTAAAACAAGCATGAGATATATCAACAGAAAAGACGGTCAAAGCCGTCTTTTTTAGTACCTATTTTCTCCATTTAATGCAGCCTTAATGTTTAACAGGTACCCTTATATGATGAACTCCGGTTCCTGGAGGGAGGATTACAATGTGAAAAAACCGCGAATAGCGGAATGGACCGAACTGCGGGGCATTGCCTTTCTGGCAATCGTCATGCAGCATAGTATCGCTGAATATATCTATCGCGCCGATATTGAACAACCGGATTCCATTATGCTGACCATGATTTATCATCTAACCCGATTTGGTACGCCAACGTTTGTATTTCTAGCGGGTGTAATGTTGTTTTACCATCATCGTAACACCAAACCGGACTATCCTCGCTTCATTCGAAAGCGATTTGGCGATATCTATATGCCGTTTGTCGTATGGACACTGATCTACTGGCTTTCTGTCCGTATCTTCACCCCCGCGTTCTGGCGTGCAGGCATACCGGATTTTCGCAGTCTGATTCGTGAACTGTTTGTCCCACAGACAGGATATCATCTCTGGTTTGTCATTATGGTGTTTCAGTTCTATATTCTGTTCCCCCTGTTTTTGGTGGGAGCAAAAGCCATTCAGAGACGTATCCAGAACGCCTCACGCTTCACGCCCATGCAAGTCATTATCGGGCTAATTCTCTTTGCAGCAGCACTATATGCCCTGCTTATGCAATGGTCCTACTATAATATGGGGGGCTGGACAGAATCCATGTCTGAGCCTTGGTCAACGTTGCTGCAATATCGCTCCTATTCATGGGTGATGTACTGGTTCTACTTTTTACTGGGTGCCGTATGTGCTTGGTCAGTGGATAGCTGGAGGAGTTGGACCACAAAGATCCTGCCATGGACGATCTGTCTGTTTATAGGGATGTATATATGGCTTGGTTACGATGTGCTGCGTGGGTCAGGGGATGTTGTGAATCTGAATATCTCTACCTATCTGAAACCAACCACATTCCTGATCATTATGGCTCAGATGTTTATGATGTATGGTTTCCTTGTACTAATGCGGGGCAAAGATACACGGTTTCAGCGCCTCTTAGCCTGGATTGGCCGCTATTCATTTGGTGGATATCTGGTTCATGCACTGGTGATCTACGCGATCGCTTATGTAACCAGACCGCTTCATCTCAGTGGATGGCATCTGCCTGTAACGTTGCTATCGTTCCTTGTAACAGTTGGCATTGCTCTTGCAATCAGTTGGGCGCTATCCAAGCTTCCTGGCTCACGTTTCACCGTAGGGTTAATGCGTAAACCACGTTCTACACCTAATTCATCAGCTGCTGTGGACAAAAGAAATTCATCTGAGCGAACTCCGTCACCCGGCTCAACTCGCAGTCCGGGAACGAGTGAGCCGTTTTAAAAGGGGCTGTCTCAAAAGCCCTGAAAAGCGTATCGGCAAAAAGAAATAACACTCATAGGTTCAAAAAAGGACAAAGCAGAGGTTTATCCTGCT
>NZ_JAGIKV010000045.1 GCF_017874615.1 Paenibacillus xylanexedens | reverse complement strand
ATATCGTTGCCGCTGTTCTCCCATGTGGACACCTCCGTTAGTCTTATTATCCTTCCGTCCGTTAACGGGTGTCCACTTTTTATTCTAGCTCCACTGGGTTCGTTAGACTTTCCAGATTCACGACGCTTCTGCGAAAGGTAAATTAGTGAGAGGTTACATAGTTACGAACCTGATCGAAAGGTATTGGATCTAGCGGTTTGATTATTCTTGCAGAGGTTCATAGTCAAACCAATCGAAACTTGCAGGTGTACACTCTTTCGATGGGGCATAAGCGTACATGGCGATCATCACACCTGTGAAACCACTCGCTACTTCGGTTGATAACAGATGGGTTTCACCTGAACCCACTTCGATGGCAGCGGATGAACCTTGCTGGTAGAAGAACGTGAAGTGATTACGTTCAGCCTTGATTTGTAATACAACCGACCCCTTGTCACAGTTAAGCACCTGTTCGGTTCGCAGAGAGCCGACGGTTCGCCGCAATACGATTTTCTTCTGATCGTCGATCTGTGTTACAGCCAAGTCGTAATGATATTTATCATTCATAAATACCGTTAATCCCGCTTCCTCACCGCTCGCATTTGGCTCATAACGCAGCTTGGTGGTCATATTGCATAAGAAATGGCTCAATCGACGCCCGACAAAGGCTGGATTTTGTCCATCATCGAGTGAAACCGGGTTACCCCGGAGGATGAGCTGCCCGGGATTTTCAGTGAGCGTCCAACTATCCGGAGCTGGATTACGTAAGAAGATCCAGTTCATGCCTAATGATGGTTCGTCAAAATGATCCCGTGTAGCCTGAGGTGGCCAAGGGTGCACAGTCAACAAAGGCCCAGTCATCTCCTGCTCAATATGTCCGTCCACACCGATCATCGGCCAACCAGTGTCCGTCCAAGTGACAGGGGCCAGGAACGTTTCGCGTCCCAGATGGTGTCGCATAGGGTAACCAGCTGGACGAATACCAAGAGATACGGCCCACCAGCTTCCATCCTGGATCTGGACAAGGTCTGCATGACCGGTTGCGTGAATGCTGGATTTCATGCTCCGATTGGACAGAATCGGATTATGAGGACACGGATCAAATGGTCCGTATGGCTCTGTGCTCCGAGCGATGGTCTCCATATGACCATACTCGGTTCCACCTTCGGCGATCATCAGATAATAGAGGCCGTTTATTTTATACATGTGGGGAGCTTCGGGCGCTGCTCCTCCGGTTCCAGTCCATATCAATTGACTATTGGTCAGTCTGGCTCCGGTCGTGATGTCTATCTCGCACTGATAGATGCCTTCGCCTTCATCGCCGTTACAGGCCGTTTGAAAATACACACGTCCATCTTCATCAAAGAGAAAAGAGGGATCAATGCCGCCCTGATCAACAAAAATCGGAGCAGACCATGGTCCCTCGGGCAGGGCACTACGCACATAAAAATTTCCGCCGCCGCTGACATTGGTTGTTGTCATGTAGAACCAGCCATCATGGTACCGGAGTGTTGGGGCAAAAATACCGCCAGAGCTGCCTGCGTTCGCTAAAGGGAGTTGTTCAGCTGTTGTGAGGACATGGCCGATCTGTCGCCAGTTCACAAGGTCTTTGCTGTGGAAGATGGGCACACCAGGAAAATATTCAAAGGTACTGGTTACCAGATAATAGTCTTCATCTACACGACAGATACTCGGATCTGGATAAAACCCCGGAATCACCGGATTAGTATATTTCATCATTTATGCTCCTATTCATTTCGAGAGTTTAGTATGAATCTGGACACATTGAAAATCCCTGCTACAAGGCGAATTATAACGCTTATAAGTATATGGAACCTTGATTTTTCGGTCTTGGAATAGCATGATATAGACATTCAACCGAACTATGTTCGCGGAGGGGAATGCTTTTGAGTAATGCATATTTGAGATGGTTTACTTCAGATCAACAATTTCCGTTTTTTATTCAGTACGGTGGACATGTTGAGGACATGGAGCTTCATAATCATATGGATTTTACGGAACTTGTCATTGTTCTGAATGGTCATGCAACCCATGTGGTGAACACCGAGGAATTTTTTATTAAAAAAGGAAACGCATTTGTGATTAATGGTGACACCCATCATGCGTATAAAGACCCTCATGATTTTAGGATCTGTAACATTATGTTCAGTCCCGAGATGCTTGCTTCGGCTGGGCCCGATCTGAGAAAATCTAACGGCTTCCAGGCGCTGTTTGTTTTGGAACCGTTTTATCGTAATATTCACTCCTTTCCGAGTAAATTGGCGTTATCCATTTCCAGTCTGGAGTATGTAGAATCGCTGATATCGTTCATGATTGAGGAGTATCAGAGTAAACAGCAAGGGTATCAGACGATGTTGATCTCACGTCTTACGGAGATGGTTGTTTATTTGTCGAGGCAATATGATACGCAGGAGAAAGGGATCGAAGGTAATAATCTGATGCATCTGGCAAATGCCATTTCATTTATCGAAGATCATTATCTGGAGCCACTGTCGCTAGAGGATATTGCGGGGAAGTCCAATATCTCAATAAGGCATCTGAATCGGATTTTTCGATCCTATTATCAGATGACCCCGATCTCTTATCTGCAAAAGTTGCGTCTGGAGAAGGCGTGTCATTTGTTGAAAAACGGGAATCTGTCCATCACGGAAATTTCGTATGAATGTGGATTTAACGACAGTAATTATTTCACCCGTCAGTTTAAGAAAGCCTTTGGCAAGTCTCCCAAAACATACAGGCAGACTCATTAATACCTGACCGAATAAAAAAAGCAAAACAGGGCCTCCTCATAGGGAGGTCCTGTCTGCTGTCTCAGGGAAAAGGGAAAATTCAATAGTTCAAGAGCCGTCCGTTGTCATGCCATTGACCGTACATTTTATTTTCCTTTGTGTTGGTTATGAACTTATCCAATCTGCTCTGGAATAATGCTGGCTGATTCTTAACACTTTGGATCGTATCGATTCGAACGTTTTGATACAGGGTAGGAAAGGACATGAAATTTGCATAAACCTGATGGTCTTCTTTCAGCTTTTGTTCGATCACAACATCAATAATGAAAGCATTCGGGTCCATAACAGGAAGAACCTGTCTACCCTCGTCATGCATGAAGCCTAACTTTTCAAGACGGCGGACACGTTCCTTGTTCAATTCAGTCCACGAACTGCGTTTCCTTCTAGGCGACAATCTCTGTGCTAATTGAGTCTCGGATATCTTCTTTTTGACTCCATCGATCCAGCCAAAGCACAACGCCTCCTCAACCACGTCCAAATACAGCAGGGTATCCGGCACGGGTTTCAAACTTATCATTACCCAGCAAGATTTCTCGACTTTTCCATGCGTCTGCAACCAATTTCTCAATTCATCTCTCGACGTCACGGGGATACAATGTACATGTTCCATCCGATTGTCAACTATACTTGAGCCGGTTCCTGATACCAAAAGAGTGAATAGTCATTCATGATGGAGGCATGCCCTAATTGACGCAGCATGGTAGAAACATTGCCTCGATGATAGGTGCCGTGGTTAACAGCATGGAATACGATTTCCGATAAGCTGGTTTCGCGAACGCCGGCAAATGGATTATCGAGTAGAATGGTTTGCTCCAGATCCGCTTGGCCTCGTAACCACTCACTGTATTGTGCCGACAGGTCGGTAAAACATTGGATGTACTCATCCACAGAACCGTGAATCTCACTATTGAGAGGTATGCATGCTTGCAGTGCCTCGGGCATACCTGTACCGGTTAACACCAGGTACCACATCTTATCCACGGCATAGATATGGCTGAGTGCATGAGCGATGGTTGGAAATGAACTGTTCACTTCCTGACTCAGTACAGAAGAGGGCAGTTCCTTGATTCTGCCCAGGATGGTTTGGTTGGCCCATGCGTGGTAGTTATACATTTGTTCCGGATGATTCATTGATGATCGTCTCCTTTAATTTGGCGAGGGATTTGGTTACTTACTGAGATCATTATAAAAAAAGAAGTATGACAACAGCGTGTCATACTTCTTCATAGAGCTTAAGTGCGTTACGAAGTTGTTCTTTCAGAATATCTCTTAATTCAATCGGTTCAAGTACCTCGGCGCCACTGCCCAAACTAAGTAGAAACGACCATAACCACTTGGCTTGTAACGGCTGATGAACCGGGATACGCATCGTCATACTTCCATCCTCATGAAATTGCTTATCTGCTTGTTGAAAATGATCCATGGCTTCCGCGAGCGCTTCCGGGTTCACCCGAAATACCACATCACTTACCTGATCTTGCCATGACGGATCTGAGAGAACCGTCTCTTGGGGAAGATCAAGGTGGGGTTGGAAGTGTACCGATGTCAGTTGCACGTTCATCATCCGGGACAGTCGGAACTCGCGATAATCCTGCCGTGTCTGGCAAAATCCATATACATACCAATTACGATATTTAAAATGAAGTCTTACCGGTTCCAGATGGCGAGGTGTATGTTCATTCTTTGTATTGATGTAGTCAAAACGGACAACCTGATGATCCGTAATACCTTTACGCAGATGAGGAAGGGCATCAGGTTCCGTTCGGCGAGTCTCCAGATCCACGGATAGACTTGAGGTTTGATGCTCCGGTCCAATCGTTTGCAGACGTTCAATCGTGCCTTGTGCACGTGCATCTTCGAATACTGTGGATAGACTGCTCAGTACCGTGATCAGGGAATCCACATCATAAGAACCGAGCAAGCTTTTATCCATCTTGTATCCGTCCATCATGCCGTAGCCACCTTTGAGTCCCTGATGGGAGACGACCGGGAAGCCGGCAGCACAGATTACATCAATATCCCGATAGATCGTTCTTGGGGACACCTGAAACTCTTCCGCCAGAGTGGAAGCAGACAATACTTCGTGGTTCAGCAGTTTGTATATGATTGAGATTAATCGCTCCAATTTCAAAAGGTATCCCCACCCGTCATTCCGTTTTGTCATTACAGGCCATTATTATATCACGCCAGGGTAAACAACATGGAGGATTACAGAGGGTCTATAGAATTCATATCATCCAGTATGTTTTGTTCCAACATGATTGGACAAGTTTTTAGGCGAGAGCAAACAAAAAAAAGAGTGCTGGATAGCACCCTTTCGAAGACACATGATTGTTGCTCTGTTGAACAGTTACGTTAGCAGATTGGTCGAACTTCATATCGAGTGAATAGTCAGAGCCGGCTCTACTCTTCTTGCACGTTATAGAGAACCCGAGCGAGCAGATTTTGTCCATAGTTTCCAAAGTTTTTACCAAAGATCGTTAAGCCCCGTTTGTTCAAAGGTCCGTCCGTAACCGCAATGCGGAAATGAATATCGCTTTTGTAATCCAGCCCAATCTGGTCCAGCGTCACATCCGAGATGCGGCATCCGTCGATATAGCTGCCTTCCTGTGTAATCCGGATCAGCTTCAGCATGCCGTACTGATTCAAGTGCGGAGGCCACCATTCCGGGTTGAAGGTACCGCGTGTATTGCCGAAATCCCCCGGACTTGTCCAGCAGCCAATCTCAATCCCATTGACATAGAAGTAAATATCCGAAGGGTAATTGTCACAAAAGCCAGGGGCCTCCGATCCCAGTTCCATCGACAACTGAATTTCGCTAAAGGACTGATTAGGTTTGAGATAGTTTGGAATCCGATACTCGAGATAACCTTCAGCCAGCCAGATCATCTCCGCATCAATTCGCAGTGGATCAGCAAAGTACCGCGGATCATCGAACTCTCCAACAATGCTGTCCCGGGTAGCGAGACCACATGTAGGTGCAGCCTGATAATCGCTGTAATGACCGACCTGAATTTCCACCTCATAACGATTGTTAATCTCTTGTGAACGCAGATCAACCATCAATTTTTCCTCATTGAGATAACATATCTTCTGAATTCCATGTTTGCCAACGGCGGTGTTGATCTCGATCAATCCGCTCTCTTCAAGCTTCTTGATATGCATCGTGATGGCACCATTGCTCAGTCCCAGCTTGGTTGCAAGATCATTGAGATTAAGACTTTGGTTCTTGGCCAGCAGCTCGATGATCTGAATCCGGATTTCCGAACTGAGCGCTTTGAAGATATTCACACCCGACATCAGATCTTTAATATAAATCATAGGTGGATTTCCTTTCCCCGTTCTGAACAAAGTCTTCGACACAGACATTTGCACATTTATATGTTTTATTTCAGATAATTATAAATCATTCCCTCATGGAAGGGAAGGGTGGAGAAATAGAAGCCAAAACCCTTGTATATAGCGCAAATACGAAAATATAATCTATATTTTGTCCACTATTCAGGTTGAAATAAGTGTTAATCAGTTCACATATATTTGAAATATACCATTGAAATGTAATGTAACCGCTTTTATAATCCTATTATACCTAAATTGATTCAATACTTCATGAACCTAATTAACCATTTGATCAGGAAAGGTGGAGTTTGGTTTGGAAAAGTTAAGCAATGTGAAGAGGTTTAAGTGGAAACGGTTGGCGTTACCGGCATTACTTGTGATGGTATTACTGCTGGCAGGTCAGTCAAAAGCTTTAGCGGCGTTCTGGAATCTGACCGGAGATACCGCTGTTCATGATCCGTCGATTATCAAAGAGGGCAGTTCCTGGTACACCTTTTCAACCGGCCCGGGCATTCAAGTATTGAAATCCGATAATGGATCGTCCTGGTATCGTGTTCCACAAATCTTCTTAAGTAAGCCATCCTGGTGGGCTTCTGCCGTTCCGGGACAAAGCGGATTGGATGTATGGGCACCGGACGTAGAGCAGTACAACGGAAAAGTATGGCTCTATTATTCGATCTCTACCTTTGGCTCCAATCGGTCTGCGATTGGTCTTGCGTCTGCGAACAGTATCGGTGCAGGGCAATGGAAGGACGAAGGATTGGTGCTTCAAACCACGACCGCCAATAATTATAATGCCATTGATCCGAATCTGGTCATTGATGCTTCAGGCAATCCATGGCTGGCCTTCGGTTCTTTCTGGAGCGGTCTGAAGATTGTCAAGCTGGACAAAAATACGATGAAACCGACGGGAAATATAACTTCCATTGCTGCGCGCCCGAATAACGGAGGTGCTATTGAAGGACCAAGTATTGTATATCGTGGCGGTTATTATTACCTGTTTGCTTCCATCGATTCTTGCTGCCAAGGGGTGAACAGTACCTACAAAATGGTCTATGGACGTTCGACCAGTATAACAGGCCCTTATGTGGACAAAAACGGAGTTAATATGCTGAATGGTGGCGGAACGATTTTGGATACAGGCAATGTGAAGTGGAAAGGTCCAGGTGGTCAGGACGTGTACAACGGCAATGTCATCGCAAGACATGCCTATGATGCAGAGGATAATGGCAATCCGAAATTGCTGATTAATGACTTGCTTTGGGACTCAAATGGCTGGCCAAAATACTGATTTATTTTATATAAATATAAAATGTTTTATAAAAGTGTTGACTAAAGTGATCTGGATTTGATAAATTTAACAACAGAAATCTTATTTCATCCAATTGAATACGGTTACAAGTCCAGATCAGGAGGGGTTCAGATGGTAAAGAAAAAGAGTTGGGTCACATTTATGCTTCTTATGCTGGTAAGTGCGCTGGTACTCGCGGGATGCGGGGGAAGCAGCGGTGCAAGTGGGGACAAGGAGTTAACATTTATGTTCCGCGGCGGTACAGACGAGCAGAAAGCATACCAAGCGGTGGTCAAGAAATTCGAAGAAGATCATCCGGGTGTGAAAGTCAAAATTATCGTAACGGCAGCGGATCAATATGCAACCAAGCTGAGAGCGGCAATTACAGGCAACAGCTTGCCTGACGTATTTTATATCAATCCGGGTGACGTGAAAGCGTATGTGAACAGCAATGTGCTGATGAACCTCACTTCGTATATTGAAAACAATCCGGATGTGGATCTCGATAATATCTGGAAATACGGCGTGGACCTGTATCGTTATGATGGAAAAATGGCAGGACAGGGCGATATCTACGGTATGCCGAAGGATCTGGGGCCATTTGCACTGGGCTACAACAAAACGTTGTTTGAAAAAGAGGGCATCCCACTCCCTGACAAGGATAAACCATACACATGGGAAGAGTTCATCAAGGTGAACCAGCAAGCGACCAAAGATACCAATGGGGACGGTAAACCTGATGTATACGGTACCGGATTCAACGTACAGTGGGCACTGCAATCCTTTGTATGGAGCAACGGTGGCGACTGGTTGGATGAGACCAAAACAAAAGTTACGATTGATGATCCAAAATTCGCTGAAGCGCTGCAATTCTTCGCGGATATGCAGAACGTATACAAAATTACACCTTCCATTGAGGAAGCGCAAACATTGGATACGTATCAACGCTGGATGAAAGGTGAAATGGCTTTCTTCCCTGTAGGCCCATGGGATATGAGTACATTTGAGAAATTGCCTTTCGATTATGATTTGCTGCCATTCCCTGCGGGATCGACTGGTAAATCGGCAACGTGGATCGGATCTCTGGGAATCGGAGTATCCGCGAAGACAAAACATCCAGAAGAAGCAGTAGCATTGGTGAACTACCTCACGGCTTCGAAGGAAGGCATGCAACAACTGGTAGATGCCAAGGTACAGATTCCGAACTTGCTTGATATGGCAGACGAGTGGGCCAAAGATACATCCACAAAACCAGCCAACAAACAGGAATTCATTGATATCGTTGAAGATTACGGCCGGGCTCTGCCAGGTAACTACACGTACAATGCGGAATGGTATGACCTGTTCTTCACGGACATCCAGCCGGTATTGGATGGTAAGATTACAGCCGCAGACTATGTGAAGCAGCAACAACCGAAAATGCAAAAACTGCTCGACAAAGCGGTAGAACAAGAAAAGAAATCTCAGAAATAGTAGATAGGAAAGGGTGATGCCGGCAGCCTGCAATCATGCTGCTGGCATCATTCGTATTGGAACTTATTGGATTCCATACGGGCATGTGGCATTCGTTGATCGACAAGGTTCAATCGAAGAATGCCACATGCTGATACTAGAAACAGGGGTGAACGCCGTGATTACGAAATCGAGTTTGTATCGCAAAGAGATGCTGTACGGATATCTGTTTATTTTACCTCCGATTCTTGGATTGCTGATCTTTGTCATGTTCCCGTTCCTCTACTCCCTTTATGGTTCCTTTACGGATTGGGACGGACTGGGACAGATGAACTTTATCGGTTTGGCCAACTTCAAGGATTTGCTCACGGATGACCTCTTCTACAAAGCGATGTTTAATACATTCTTCCTGATGCTCGGTATTCCGATTGGTTTGTTGCTCGCATTATTGCTGGCGATGGGTCTGAATCGTAAAATCCCTGGCACAACGACATTCCGTGTGATCTATTACATTCCGGTCATTTCTTCCCTCGCTGCGGTGTCCATCATGTGGAACTGGGCGTACAACGGGGATTACGGTCTGGTGAACCAGTTCCTTGACCTGTTTGGGATCAAAGGGCCTAACTGGCTCGCGAACAAAGACACGGTCAAACCGGCTCTGATTATTATGACGGTGTGGAAAGGCCTGGGATACACGATGTTGTTGTATTTGGCAGCACTGCAGAGTGTATCACGTACATACTACGAGGCGGCTGAGCTGGATGGAGCGAACGGGTTCCAAATCTTCCGCAATATCACCTGGCCTATGGTGAAGCCGGTTACCTTTTTCCTCATCGTTACGAATATCATTGGCGGTTCCCAGATCTTCACCGAGATGAACATTATGACACCTACTGGTGGTCCTGAATATTCTTCGGCATCGATCGTTTTCTACATCTGGCAAAAGGCCTTCAGTAACTTGCAGATGGGTTATGCCTCAGCGATGGCCATGATTCTTGGTATTTTCATTTTTGTCATTACCCTGGTGCAATTCAAAATGAACGAAAAATCAGCCTATGATGGGGATTGATTGTCAAGGAAAGGAGTGAACCGGAGATGTCTTACAGTCAAAAGAGGAAATTAACAAACTCGATCATCTTTATCGTACTCGCGATTGGGGCGATTGCGATGATTGCACCACTGATCTGGATGTTGTCCACGTCATTGAAGGAGAAGCAGGATGTGTTCGCGCTTCCGCCTGTATGGATACCTGAAGTATTCCAATTTGGAAAGTATAAAGAAATCTGGGAAGCAGGACCGCTGCTCAGCGGGATCAAAAACAGTCTCATCGTTGCGGTGAGTGTAACGGTGGTGGGTACGTTTACGTCCAGTATCGCAGCCTTTGCTTTTGCCAAGTTAAGATTCCCACACAAAAACAAACTGTTTCTCGCGTTGCTGGCATCCATGATGATTCCTTATCCAACAGTCATGATCCCGCAATTCATCATGTTTGCGAAGCTGGGCTGGGTGGATACGCTATTGCCACTGATTGTTCCTGGCCTGTTCGGTAACGTAATCATGATCTTCTTCCTGCGCCAGTACCTGCTTAGTGTACCTGATGCAATTATTGAGGCAGCCAAAATCGATGGAAGTTCCTACTTCCGGCTGTACTCCAGTATTACGTTCCCGCTCATCAAACCGGCGATTGCTGCACAGTTGATTCTCTGGTTCATGGGCATCTGGAACGATTATCTGGCACCAATTATCTATCTCAATTCACCGGAGAAGCAGACGTTACAGCTCGTTATAGCAAACTTTAATGCCACGTATGCAATTCAAACCGATTACCCGCTTATTATGGCGGCATCGATTGTGGCTCTGTTACCTGTATTAATCATCTTCCTGATCTTCCAGAAACAGATTATTGAGTCGGTTGCCATTTCGGGAGTGAAGGGATGAACCAGCGGAAGAAATTCCGACGGTGGTCGAATTCAGGAAAAGGAGTGGTTGCTTCCATGTTGTTATTGTTGGTTGTTGGAGCTACAGGTTGTTCCGGAGAAGGAGCAGGAGAAACGGTGTCCCGTCCCGTCTTTCCTGAAGCTCCTCAAGATACTCAGTTGTATGACACTTCCATTTTGGACGATGAATCACGCTGGACGGTGAACAATGCGCATGATCCGGCCATTATCAAAACAGACCAGGGATACTACGTCTATTCCACAGACGTTCGTGTAGCAGGAGAAGCGAAACCCGGCGTCATGGTACGTAAATCAGATGATCTGATTAACTGGACATGGGTAGGTCAGGCTCTGCCCGGGATTCCGCAAGAAGCGCTGGACTGGACGGGTGCGGTCAATCTGTGGGCACCGGATGTGATTCAGGCTGGTGATACCTATCGGATGTATTATTCGGCTTCTTCTTTTGGCAGTACCCAGTCGGCTATTGGTCTTCAGACATCCTCATCTCCCGAAGGTCCATGGACAGATGAAGGACTCGTTGTGCAAACTTCTGCGAATGAACAAGACAAATTAAATGCCATTGATGCTAATCCCATTGTGGATGCCGAGGGTAATTCGTGGATGGTATACGGTTCATTCTTTGACGGAATCTACATTGCGCCACTTGATCCCGACACCGGGAAATTCAAGGACGAGGGTTACGGTACTCGCATTGCTGCTCGGGATCGTGCAACTGAAGAGGGCGCAGTGGAAGGTCCATACATTGTGTATAACCCGGAGTTCAAAAAGTATTATTTGTTCGTCTCCTATGATTCCTTGTTCGAAGATTATAACGTGCGGGTTGCGCGTGCTGATTCAATCACAGGACCGTACACGGACATGAATGGCATGAACATGCTGGATACGGATCATCTGCCGCAATATGAGATCGGCACCAAAATTCTCGGCGGTTACCGCTTCACAGAAGGCGAGGGCTGGGTTGCGCCCGGACATAACTCCGTTCTGAAGGACGGAGACGATTATTACATCGTGCATCATGCACGGGGTGAGACGGATAAAAACTGGCCATATCTGCATGTACGCAAAATGTTATGGACGAAGGATGGCTGGCCTGTGGTTTCACCGGAGCGTTACGCCGGTGAGACTGCACAGGACATTCCGAAGTCCATGCTGGCCGGGGAGTGGGAAGGTATGACGCTTGATCCGTCCGTGGACGGACAGATTCAAGCCGTGCCTTATACCCTAACAAGCAACGGTAAAATTAAAAGCGAAAAAGGTTCAGGAACCTGGACATTTGATGACAAACAAACACTGACGTTGAAGTGGAAAGAAAGCCCATGGGGCGGAGCTTCCACGGAAGAGCTGAAACTGTTGCCGTCCTGGGACTGGGAGCGAAGCCAGCCCACGCTGGTGGTGACAGGCCTCGATGACCACGGCGTGGCGGTCTGGGGCAAGCAGATCAGCGCTGCTGAGTAAGGGGTTGACCAGCGAGCGCGGTAAGAGCGGGCTGCTGCGCCAAGGTGCACAAGCAGTGAGGGGGAGGAAGGAGCCGCAGGAGCGAGTTTGGCATCCGATTTCAACCGCCAAGAGCGGTGATAAAAAGAAATCGGAGGACAAGAGAGCACCAAGGCCCTGCCACCCCCGAGCGTCCGCTGTGCATGACAAAGCCGGCCAATAGCTCTGCGGCTAGCCCTGCATTACATGGGGAGAGTTGACCCTGCGAAGCGGTCAATCCCATAAGACCGAGCCAACAAAAAAGGCTCGAAGTGAGGTTGTAACCCAGCGAGCACGAAAAGAGCGAGCTGCCGCTCCGATGGTGCACAAGCAGTGAGGGGGAGGGAGGAGCCGCAGGAGCGAGTTTGGCATCCGATTTCAACCGCCAAGAGCGGTGGAAAGAGAAATCGGAGGACAAGAGAGCACCAAGGCCCTACCACCCCCGAACGCCCGCTGTGCATGACAAAGTTGGCCTATGTCTGAGGCCAATCATGCACTAAATATGGGGAGAGTCGACCAAGCGAAGCGGTCGGCCCCATAAAACCGAGCCAACAAAAAGGCTCGAAGTGAGGTTGTGACCCAGCGAGCGCGGTAAGAGCGAACTGCCGCTCCGAGGGTGCACAAGCAGTGAGGGGGAGGAAGGAGCCGCAGGAGCGAGTTTGGCATCCGATTTCAACCGCCAGGAGCGGTGGGAAAAAGAAATCGGAGGACAAGAGAGCACCAAGGCCCTACCACCCCCGAACGTCCGCTGTGCACAACCCAAAAAGGTTTTCGTTTTTGCGCAATTGGGTTACATTCCCCAACTTCGAGCCAAACAACATTTGAAAGGGGAGCATTCCCATGACTGATTCTATTACATTTACTAATCCTATCCTGGAGCAGCGCGCTGATCCGTGGGTGTACCGTCATACAGATGGTTACTATTATTTCTCCGCTTCCGTACCAGCCTTTGACCGGATCGAAATCCGGCGAGCAGAGACGTTGGAAGAGTTAAGAGATGCTGAGCCGGTAACGGCTTGGACGAAGCGTGACACAGGGCCAATGAGTGCCAACATCTGGGCACCGGAGATTCATTTTATTGATGGAAAATGGTACATACATTACGCTGCGGCTCACACCAGTGAGACCAACGAAGGACTGTTCGATCACCGGATGTATGTTCTGGAGAACGATTCCGCGAATCCACTCGAAGGAGAGTGGGTAGAAAAGGGACAGATACACACACGGTGGGAATCATTCGCGCTGGATGCAACAACCTTTGAACATAAGGGAATCCGCTATCTGGTCTGGGCACAGAAAGATCCCGATATTGTGGGCAACTCCAACCTGTACATTGCCGAAATGGAGAACCCATGGACGCTACGCGGCGAACAGGTTATGATCTCTACGCCAGAGTATGATTGGGAGATCATCGGCTTTAAGGTCAATGAAGGAGCAGCCGTGATGCATCGGAATGGGCGGTTGTTTATCGGCTACTCGGCAAGCGCGACCGATTACAATTATTGTATGGGTCTGCTCACCGCAGATGAAAATGCCGACTTGCTTGATCCGGCCAGCTGGGTGAAATCACCCGAGCCGGTATTCCAGACTTGTGAAGCGAACGGCCAATACGGTCCGGGTCATAACAGCTTTACGGTGTCACCGGATGGCAAGACTGATATTCTGATTTATCATGCGCGTAATTACAAAGACATCGAGGGTGATCCCTTGTATGATCCGAACCGTCACGCCCGTGCTCAAGTGATTCGTTGGCGTGAAGATGGCACACCTGATTTCGGTGTTCCGGCACCGGATGGCAGCGCAGTAGCGGAAGCAAAATAAGAGGTAGTGAAACCTTAAATACGAGAGCCCTTAGTTAGCGAGTGTTGCTGATTAGGGGCTCTTCTGTATGTAAACGATAAGATAGAGTGGCCTGAACATATGTGTCCTGGACACAAAACAAAGCAACCACAACGATGATTTCTGCGTATGAGAAAGATACAGATTACGATGCAGAACCTATTAGGAGGATCACATATGGATTCACGCGAGACGTTGGACAAGGAACTTGAACAGATTTTGAAATGGGAGAAACAGCAGAAAGACTTGTTTATTTGGGATAAAATTGGGCGTTTGCCCTTTGCGATGTTGGATAAAGTGATGCCTAAAGCGTTAAAACAGAAGATCGGAGATTCCCTGAACGACGTGGGTCAGTATGTGCAGAATGGGGGCAAGTTCCTCGTACAAAAGAAAAAAGTAGCCAAGTTGCTGCAAGAGGAAGCCGAGAGGTCCGGTTATTCCATGATGGATACGACCGATCGTCTGGAGCAGGATGCTGAAACGGAGGGGACAGCGAAGATTCATAGTGTAGAGAATCTGCCACTTCAGGTGCTGGACCAGGTGGCTGATAACATTACCGAGAGTCGAACCAAGTTTGCCGCGGCTCAGGGAGCAGCTACAGGGTTTGGTGGCATTGTAACCATTGCAGCAGATATTCCGATGGTGATGGGGCTTTCCTTGAAGGTACTGCAGGAGATGGCTCTATGTTACGGTTATGATCCAGATGAACCGCTGGAGCGCATCTTTATTGTCAAATGTCTGCAATTCTCTTCCGCTGATATTGTAGGTAAAAAAGCGATCATTGAAGAACTGGCCGCTTATGATGATCCCGACAAACCCATTGAAGTGGTATCGCAGATGCAGGGGTGGCGGGAAGTGTTTAACTCCTACAGTGAATCTTTTGGCTGGAAGAAGCTGTTCCAACTCGTGCCGATTGCCGGCATGGTATTTGGTTCGGTGAGCAACAAAAATACAATTCGAGATGTAGCCGAAGCAGGCAAAATGTTGTACAAAAAACGGCTGATCCTTCAGCGTTTGAAGTAATATTACAGAAGAAGTCATATTATAGAAGAATATTTATATTGAAAGAGATGAATTTGATATGTTAAACAAACAGGGTTTCTATGATCTTTTAGATCGCAATAATATTGTTTACAAAAGTATTGAACATCCCGCAGTATACACGATGGAGGAAATATTCTCTTATCAGATTCCACATACAGAACGTATCGTTAAAAATCTGTTTCTGCGTGATGACAAGAAGCGCAACTATTATCTGGTGACGATTGCTGGAACGAAGTCAGTTGATTTGAGAAGTTTAAGCGAAAAGATACCTAGCCGCAAATTAAGTTTTGCCAGTGAAAAGGATTTGTTGGAGTTCCTCGGATTGGAAAAAGGGCACGTCAACCCTATGGGGGTTCTCAATAATATTCAGAAAAACGTGACCGTAGTTTTTGACAAGGATTTAGTTGGTCAGAAAATTGGAATTCATCCCATGGAAAATACGGCAACGGTATTTCTTGAATTTGAAGATGTGAAGGAACTGATTACAGCTCAAGGTAGCAGCGTTGTCATGTGTGACGTGGAATAAACGGTTGAAGCTAAATACGAGAAAAACATATATAACAAAAGGGTTCCTGCCAGTCTGTGAATACAGAGTTGGCAAGAACCCTTTTGTTATGGTTCAAACATTTTATTTAGACTACAAATGTTGGTGACTAAAGTGAAATCTAACGAACTCAGCAGACGTTATTCGGCGATATTTCACTAATCCCGATTTCTAAAGAATCTCAGACATGTTATTTCTGCATCTCACACGCACATTCCAAGGTTTTCGGACTTTTTCTCAGGAATAGCGTTGCTCAGATTCTTTAGATTGCGAAACCGGCAGTATTCGTTCAAATAAGTGCTGTCAGGTTCGTTAGCGCAAGATAACGTCTTATAAGGCGATGCTGCCACGTAAGGAATGGATCTAATATAGAATAAAAAGTGGACACCTGTTGATGTATTTTTTACTCTTCACTACCGTTTTCTTTCGCCCAGATATTGAGTAATTTATCGGATGGAAGCAAGAACGTGAAGATCCCGAGCAGGGGCAGGAAGCTGCACATCTGCATTACGGGTGATACGCCGAAGACGTCAATCCAATTCCCCAGCACGAGTGCGCCCAGGCCTCCCATACCAAATGCCAGACCAGTAATTAGACCGGAAACCGTTCCGATTTTCCCTGGAATCAGCATTTGCGCGTATACAACCGTAACCGAGAAGCTGGATAACATGATAAAACCAATAATGGTTAGCAGTACACCTGTCCAGAACAGATTCGCATAGGGCAGCAACAGAGCCAGCGGAGCAGCTCCAGCCATGGACAGGAAGATCAGGTTACGTTTGCCAAATCGATCTGCCAGTGGGCCTCCGAAGAACGTACCAAGTGCTCCAGCAGCCAGGAACAAGAAGATATAGATCTGCGCGTCCTCTGTGGACAATCCAAAAGTATCTTTCAGATTAAACGCATAGAAGCTGCCGATGGAAGCGATATACCAGGAACGAACAAAGACAAGCAAGATTAATAGCGTAATGGCGGCAGTAATCTTTTTGCGCAAAGCAGGATTGGGTGCACGACGTGCAGCAGCCTGTCTACGCAGATATCCTCCCGATTGCAGCATACGTCCGTACCAACGGGCTATGTAGATCTGAACTGCAATCCCCATGGCAGCAATGCCTGTAAATCCAATGGCACCGAACAGTCCAAACGGGATAAAGATCCAGCGTGTAAGCAATGGGGCAAGGGACTGCCCGGCGTTACCACCAACTTGGAAGATGGACTGTGCCAGTCCACGGCGTTGACCAGCAGCCATATGGGATACCCGTGAACCTTCCGGATGGAAAGCGGCGGAACCTAGACCGACAAAGATAACGGAGATCAGGACAGCCATATAACTGTCAGCGAAAGCCAGCAGCAACATGCCGGTAAATGTAAAACCCATGCCAATGGGCAGGATAGATGGTGTCGGTTTTTTATCAGCAAACCAGCCTACGACAGGCTGCATAATGGATGCGGTAAAGTTAATAGCAAATGAGATCCATCCGATCTGAGTATACGTGAGATGCATGGAATCTTTCAGAATCGGAAAAATGGCTGGAATAACCGACTGGATCGAATCATTGAAGAGATGAACCAAACTGATGGCAATGAGTATCCGGTAAACGGTGCTTTGGGCATCCGATCCGGGTGGGGCTTTCGAACGCGCTGTGGCGTCCTTGGTTAATGAGGTTTGTGTAGACATGTACAATTCTCCTTTGGTCGCGGTCACGAGGGATCAGCGCCTGATGTTGTAATATATGCGTGTAAGCATATTGTTACATAATAGGATAGATTGATTGGACCGACAAGGGGAACAAGGGAAAACGTTGACGAATTCAATAGATGTTTTTATAGCCATTACATTTACAAATGAAACGTATTACTTTAGCATCTACTGTAAGAAGACCCATATTTATGTGTAAGAAGGATAGAGGAGGGATGGATATGAAATCCTTATCACCTTATGAATCCGCCAAACGTGAGTTGGTGATGACTATTTTGTATATGGCTGTAATAACGTTTCAGGCTGTCTATGTTGCACCAAAATCTCTATCTGCTGCCATCGTCATATTTATCATTTTTCAATCGATTGGTGTGCTGATGTTGAGACATTACGTCAAAAAAGTCAGAGAACTAAAGGAAGATCAGTCTACTTGAATGCGCTGCGATCCAATTGCGTTGAGACACTTAGTCTCATACAGGTGTACACTAACCAAAGAAAAAGCCGGAACTCTTCAGGTTTTGAAGAGTTCGGCTTTTCTGTGTCCTATAATTTATTTTAGTTATAGCAGAGTTTATGTACCCGCCAGTTTAACGATTATCAATCGTCTCCGGGTACATATCATGATTCATCATGCGGTGGTCGGCCATCTGTTCGTACTTCGTTCCCGGCTTGCCGTAGTTCGTATACGGGTCAATGGAGATGCCGCCGCGCGGTGTGAATTTGCCCCATACTTCGATGTAGCGCGGGTCCATCAGCTTGATCAGGTCGTTCATGATAATATTCACACAATCCTCGTGGAAATCACCATGGTTGCGGAAGCTGAACAGGTACAGCTTGAGTGATTTACTCTCGACCATTTTCACATCCGGAATGTAGCTGATATAGATCGTTGCAAAGTCCGGCTGACCCGTAATCGGGCACAGGCTGGTGAACTCCGGGCAGTTGAATTTCACAAAATAATCGCGGTACGGATGTTTGTTATCAAAGCTCTCCAGAATGCCCGGATCATATTCAAACGTATATTTTACGTTCTGGTTACCCAGCAACGTCACATCTTGCATCTCATCAGGTTGTCTCATCGGTTATTAAACGCTCCTTGTTTCCGTCAAAGCCGAAGCCTCGCGGTATATATAAATAGGCGAATCAGCCGGCAATGTAAATTCACTTTATTACGCTTGCTGCATCTCGTTTTCTTTCTTACGTCATGCCGCCCATTCCACCCATACTGCCCATCAGACCCCGCGTTTGTTGCCCCATACCAACGTATGAAGCTGTGGAAGCACACGAACATCATTCAGGTCATTGGATGCACTGACTTGGTCAATCAGCCACTCATAACGAGCAAGCAGTGAGGACGCCAGATTTGGCGTATCGGCGGAAGTCACATTCGGGTTCCCGGTTTGTAAAAATAAATCCGTGCCCGGATACCGTGCATGCACACGGCGGGCATAGTCCAGGTCTGTCTCATCGAAGATCACGATCTTCAGACTGTGACTTCGTTCTACCGGGCCAGCGGCCAGCCGTCCGATCAGATCATCCAGCACGGCCCAATTGGTGTCCATGCCGGAGCTGGGTGGCTTAGGCGAGACCGTGACTTCGTCAATGTCCGTCAGCCAAGGCTGCCAGCGAGAGCCCTGCGTCTCCACTGCGGTGCGGATGCCGTTCTCCCGCAGCAGGGCAACCAACCCGCCCAGCGAAGCGAGCAGGGCGGGATTACCGCCAGAGATGGTCACATGGGAGAAACGGGTGCCGCCAACGCGGCGCAATTCTTCCCATACGTCCTCCGGCGTAATCATTCGAATCTGGTCCTTGCCACTGCCGTCCCAGGTAAAGGCCGAGTCGCACCAGGAGCAGCGATAATCGCAGCCGGCGGTACGAACAAACATCGTTTTTTGTCCGATGACCATGCCTTCGCCTTGAACCGTCGGACCAAAAATCTCCATCACGGGAATACGAGCCTCTTTGCGAGAGCCCGTCTCATTCACCTGGTGTGTCACACTACTCATCGATCATCCACTCCCGTCTCGCTTCCGCGTAACTGGTGGGTGTCTCGAAGAGTCGGACAAACTCTGTCCGCCCACCATCAGTCAGCCCGGCATAAGGCTCCGTCTGGAGCGCGTGTTCCATCTGTTCGAATAGCCAAACGACCATATTTTCAGCCGTTGTATTCATTAAAGGAAGTGTCTCGTTAAGGTACTGATGATCCAGATATCCCTCAATTTGAGTTTTCCATATATCTTTGATATGTCCAAAATCAACTGTCAGCCCGGTTTCACCCGGATAACCGCTGATGCCAAAAATAACTTTATACGTATGACCGTGCAAGTTCTTGCATTTGCCTTCATAACAATGCAGGTGATGTGCTGCGTCAAAGGTGAATTCTTTGCTTACAAGCACACGTTTGCGGTGATAGCGCAGCTGGGTGGGTAGAATATCTTCTCCGATACGTTGCAGATGCTCAACAATACGGAATGTTCCCGGCTCTCTCATCGTACATCCACTCCCGCCGATTCAGCAGCAGTACGTTGCTGTACATAACGATCCAATCCGGCTTTGCGAAGTTTGCAAGCGGGGCAATCTCCGCATCCATCGCCGATCACGCCGTTATAACAGGTCAGGGTACGCTCACGGACATAACCAAAGGCACCTAGATCATCGGCCATTTTCCACGTTTGGGCTTTGTCCAGCCACATGAGCGGGGTGTGAATGACAAATGGATAGTCCATGGACAGGTTAAGCGTCACATTCATCGATTTCACAAATGAATCCCGGCAATCCGGGTATCCGCTGAAATCCGTCTCACATACACCTGTAACCAGGTGACGTGCTCCTTTTTGCTTTGCCATAATGGCTGCAAAACTGAGGAACAGCAGATTCCGACCATCTACAAATGTACTTGGCAGTTCGCCTTCTTCATGCGTAATCTCCACATCCGTGCGAGTGAGTGCATTGGGGGCAAGCTGATTTAACAGACTCATATCGAGTACCGTTTGCTGTACGCCCAGATCACGAGCGATCTCGGCTGCACATTCAATCTCCAGCTTGTGGCGCTGACCGTAATCAAACGTAACGACCTCGACTTCGGCAAACTGTTGTTTGGCCCAGAACAGACACGTGGTACTATCCTGACCGCCGCTGAATACAACGACTGCTTTTTCTTCGCTCAACATAAAAAAACCTCTCTATCTTCTTGAGATCAAACCATGCACATAGGCATAGAGTGTCGGAAGAACAGAGAAGTTCATGAACTGGCATCCATCAAAAAACACACCTTCTCGATAACCGCTTCAAAAAAGCAGGCATGAGTAAGTGTCCTTAGTTTTTTACGTACATGATTGCATAGTGACCGCAACGTGTACGCAAGACTTATACTGACCATCACATGGTCAAGTCTTATAGAGGGAGTTCGCGAACCTCTCCCATGCCGTAGGCATGGATTTTCTTCTTCAATTGTCTGAACCATTATAACATGAAACGGTGTGGTGACCACCCCACTGGAGCATAGTGGCAGCTAATCGGTCGGCTCCATCAACTAACAGCTTATTTAATCAATACATTGCCGAAAGGGATCACTTCTTTCAGAATTCGTTTGAACAGTCCCTCATCATTGAGATCCTGTTCCAAGCGATGATTCTCACGTCCAGCCTGAAAGAGTACAGATCCATGTCCTGTCATCTTCCAATGATAATTCATATGCTGACTGGCAAGGTTGTTACCATATACGGTGAGTTCCAGATGTGCATTTTCGGGATAGGCAATAATACTACCAGCATCCACATAGAGCGGCGCTGTTGGGTGAAGTTCCTGTTGGCAGACCTGGCCTTGAGTGAGCAATCCGATTTTGCCTTTGCCGGAAAATTTCATTTTCACTGCATCACGTGTGATCAGCATGTTTTTGATTTTCTGGATTTTGGTATGCATGGTTACACCATCAGAGTAGAAGAACAGGTGGCGGAAGTCATAGAGCAGATCACTGTCCTCCGTGAGCTCCACTTCCTTCATCGTGAATCCGGGAGGCAGGGCAGCCACAAATTGGCAAGGTCCGGTGATTTCGGATTTAATCAGCTTTTTTTTGCGATATATGCCCGTGATATTCATGAATTTATCATTGCGACTCCCACTTGGACCGCGGAAGGCCACAATTTGCTGCGGATGCAAAATATGAAGGCGGTCATCTTTAATCAGTGAAAATGTGACGACTTGTCCAGCTCCGCCTGCTTCAGCATTGTTCAGGTGTATGTTCATGCAGTTGCTCCTGTTCTTTTATACTCGGCCCGAACGGCGACGCATTCCCCAGCGCATCACACGAATCAGAACAAAGTAACCCAATATGAGAGAAACGACAGTGATGATCATCGTCTGAATTCGTTTGGTAGCAGCTGCTTTGGCATTCTGGTCGTCCTGTAATTTACTTACCATTTCAGTGAGTTTCTGGTTCTGAGCCAGCAGTTGTTCGTTCTGGGTCTTAAATGCTTCGACATTGGCCTGGGCTTGTCCCAACTGAGCGGACGTTTGATTTAATTGCTCCATCGTTTGCTTATAACTTTCCTGCAAGGCGTTCACTTCCCCGGGCAGTTCGGAGACTCGCTCCCATCCGCTGTATATATCCGTAAAAATATTGGCACTGGCCGCACTTACTGTCGAAGCGATCGATACGGTAAATAGAATGCATGTGGTGAATAACACCCGAATGAAATAACCCTGAATGGATTTTGGCATCGTTAACACCTCTTTTTTCGGTTAGATAGATCAATCGCCGAATTCGTCGTCTATTGTTGAAATACGGCTCTTACATTATACGTCAAAACCGGGACGATGGGTTCAATATGATATCGTTTTATTACCCGAAATATATAAAATTATTTAGGAACAGGGCTGTTTAACTTACAAATCTGCGGGGTAATAGAACGATAGGCAAGCACACCGGACCGTTTTACAGATCTTTTACTTCAGTTCCGGGTGCATGCTATTCACAAATACGCAATTTAATGAACGATACCAATATATCCGATTGAATATAAGATCGTGAACATGAAGGAGTAGAAACATATGTACACAGCAGATCAGAACACATCAACCAAAACGATCATGATCACTGTTAATGGAGAGCCAGTAGGGCGTAAGCTGGTCATTGACAGTGTCACCTATGCACCGGTAAACGAAGCAGATGGCGTACAATATTTACACAAAATGGGAGTCGATCATCCTACTGTTTAATTTGGGACTTGTCATAGATAAGTGATTGATAAGCTTGGCCTAGTGCCAGGCTTTTTCGTCGTTTATTGTCGTATTGAGACGGATTTAGGGATATAAAACTAATATATTGGAAAAATTTAATGAGAACATGTGTTCCGTGACAATATAGTGTCCATTCACCCTGATAACTTAGAAGATAATACACATAAATCGGGGGAGAGACTACCAGTGAACTCAGTCTTTGAAGTATCTTATTCGTGGAATAAAGAGGCCATACCGACAGGGGGAGCCGACCCCGTATATATGATGGTAGAGTGGCGTAACGGTGCCCCTGCCAAAAGACTTAGGAAAATAGCACCCAAAATTGTATCAAGAGATTTGGAACTTTTGCTCAAACCGGAATATGGAGTACAGCTAAAGGGCATCTATGGATGTCGTTCCAAAGAAACGGATATTGGTTGGTTATTGAGGCTTGGGGATATGTACAAGGGAGAAAGTAAACAAATTTTGCTTGAATTCGTTATGGGACCCCGTGTATCAGGAAAAGCTGCCGTATGTTCAGCCTACTGGAGCACAAGGAAGTTGAAGCAAAGTCAACGTGTATTGTTACGAAGAGAACAGTTGTATATTCAGTACACCAGTCATCTGGGCATGCTGCGACAGCCGGAAGATCCCAAGGTGGAGAAGACGATCAAATTAAGTGAAACCGTGCCCCTGATCAAACAAGCCCTGCGCGCCTACGAAAGAGGCCGGGTTCAAGAGGGAAGTAATATGTTACGTCGTCATGCTGATGCATTGTTAATTGAAGCTGCGCGGAAGCAAGATCTGGACTATTACGCGGAAGCCGAGATCGTTGAAAAGTTGCGTTATCACTATGAGATAACGTTTACAACCGGATATCATGATCGTGAAAAAAAGATATTAGGCGAATAGGGATAATTTCAGTTGGTAACGGTATAGAGAGAGTCTACATATTTGAAGGTGAAGTTTAGGAGAAGGTCGAATGTATGTATCAATATCATATTAAACTATGGATGGAGTTGTATCGAATTTATTGAAACAACATCGTGGAGGGTCCGGCAAAATGACAGACCGACTAATCCGATTAATGCGCATTATAACGCTGGTGCAGGCCAAGCCGGGCATACTGGCACGTGAGCTCGCCCAGCGATGCGAGACGACGGAAAGGACGATATACCGCGACATGGAGGCCCTCAGTGCAATGCATATCCCGATCGCCAATATGGGACACGGACAAGGGTACATGTTTATCAGCCATTTTGCCATGTATCCGCTAAATTGGTCTGATGAAGAGGCCCAAGCTTTCATGCATCTTGCTGAAGTTATGGAGAATATTCGTCCTTTGCTGAAACCTGCTTTTGAGAGCGCTTATGAGAAAGTGGTTGCTGCGAGTCAGAAAAACAAAACAGAACGAGTGGAATGGTCGGAGCAAATTAGTGGATTGTTCAAAGCGGGATTGCCCGCATGGCAAAATGAAAACAACGATTCGCAGAATCAATCCCTGATTACCCTGCTTCAGGCTGGCATTTCACAGAACACCATTGAAGGGGAGTATCTGTCTCAAGGTAAAAAAGGGATCGTACGTATAGATCCTTACTGTCTTATCCCTCGTGAATACAGATTTGAGCTGTTAGGGTATTGTCACCTGTCGGAGAAACTTCGAATATTTCAGGTGAGCCGGCTGCAAAAGATACGGATATTGCCACGCACGTTTCGCAAAGAGGATTATCTCATGCAATCGCACTTCCGCATTCCTTGGGCATACGAGGGAAGTACGGAGTGGACTGCTTTCAAAATTCGATTTGCACCCCATGCTGTAGAGCGTGTGATGCAGGAGCAATTTTTTATACGCCCCGTCTTAACCATAGAACCGGAAGGTAGCCTGTTATTTGAAGCCATATTAAGTGATGTTGACGAATTTCTTGTATGGATATCTAAATATGGACCTGATGCGGAAATCCTCGAACCTGAGATCTGCCGCATCAAGATGAAAGAACGCCTGAATGATTGGCAACAATTGTACAATAAAAGTTGAGATTAGAATGCCATCCATCCTAAGGCAAAACATGATTAAGTACTGTGCTTTGGACAGTTACTCTTTGGTTTTGAAAAGGCTTGCCAGATTGCCAAATGGAGATTCTTTTTCTTCATCTTCTGTGGAGCTGGAATAGACAACCTTGGATGTAATGCCCTCATCATCGGCTGCACAGTTGTTTTCCAGGGTGAATCGGTCAAATTGATGCATAAACACCTTGGCTGTATTGATGGCATCATCCAAGGCACGATGCTGGGTACCATCAAACTCGATGCCACAGATTTCAAGAGCCTGCGCGAGTCCGAGTTGACGGAACTTGCCTTCTTTGCGAACGGTGCGGGACCATTGTTGCTGGAGATCGTTATGATTAGTGATCCAGGCCACATCAAGTTGATGGGTGCGACAATGAGAGATCAGTTTGCTGCGGTCATCGGGTCCCCAGGAACACATGTAATAGGGATCACTTCCCATCCAAGCAATGAATTGGTTCAATGCTGCCGGAAAAAGGGGGGCTGCATCAATATCTTTCTGGGTGATACCTGTAAACTGAATCGTGTCAGTGGACAGAACAGACTTGTTGGAAGGACGAACATACGTATGGAACGTATCCGTTACGACCAATCCATCCGCACTTTCCGTAACTTTGACGGCACCGATATCAATAATTTCAGAAGAATAGCGAGTATTGCGGCTTACCGTGAATTCAAGATCATATATGATATATGGCATAGGACAAGCTCCTTTATCGATTAATACCTGTGATAGATTTCTATTTCTCTATATTACAGGGAACGTGCTGCCATGTCAGCCATCGCCAGAGAATTCATTGTAGTCAGGATGAACGAACAGTCTGAGTGTTTAATGATCTTTCTGATGCATTTCCGGTTTTGGTAAGTCTTTACTTCGCCAAAAGTGGTCGTTATAATGAGGAAAGTTAGGGACTTTCCTATGTTTTGTTAGTATTTATGGCAACATAAAATTAGAATTTTCCGTCTTATTATCAAAACTTCCTAACATGGTTTGAAGTGTTGGGGAGTTTTTTATTATTTATAGCATACTCATGTAGGAAAGGAGAAAAAGTTAGTCGGTTGTTGGTGTAACATAGGAAAACTACTCACGAGTTAGTATTATTGAATTTAAAGTACATATGGAGGTTTGTTTCTTTGATTAGTAGAAAATTGAAAATAACAGCAATTACAGCCAGTGTGTTTATTGTTTTAATGAGCGCTGCATATGGTGCATTCTATATTTGGAACAAAAATTATAAATTTAATAATAATTATGTATGGCAGCCTTTGGAGGACGTGCAATCTACACTAAACCTGAAAGATTCCTATAACGTTATTGTAGCTGGAACGGATCCGGAAGGTATTACTGCTGCCTTATCTGCTGCTCGTAATGGGATGCGTGTATTGCTGGTGGAAGCAAGAGATCGCAACATGTTGGGAGGATTGTTGACCGAGGGAGGCCTTAATACGCTGGATCTAAATTATTCCCCTGAACAACCGCAGTTATTGAGTAGTTTGCGGCAGCCTGACTTTTTGAACAAAGGCATCTTCCAGGAATGGTTTGACCAGATCGAGGGTAGTTCATTTGATACCAATACAGCGGCTAACATTTTCTATCGGATGGTTCGTTCTGAACCTAATATTGACCTGTTGATGAATGCTAAGGAATTAGTTCCCCTTACTGAACAATCTACGGGAGATCACAAGACAATAACGGGTATGAGCATAACTAAAGAACTGTACTTGCCCAAAACTAGTTCCATGAAATGTAAATAGAGACACGCTTGACTCTCTGCGTAAAATAGAAGTACGACCAAATACTCTACGCAG
>NZ_JAGIKV010000044.1 GCF_017874615.1 Paenibacillus xylanexedens | reverse complement strand
CGCTCCAATATTTTGCGCCCTTAGCTCAGCTGGATAGAGCGTTTGACTACGAATCAAAAGGCCGGGAGTTCGAATCTCTCAGGGCGCGCCATTATAACTTCATATTTTGCCGGCGTGGCGGAATGGCAGACGCGCTCGACTCAAAATCGAGTGGGAAACCGTGGAGGTTCGAGTCCTCTCGCCGGTATAGATAACGGGATGTAGCTCAGCTTGGTAGAGCACCTGGTTTGGGACCAGGGGGTCGCATGTTCAAATCGTGTCATCCCGATTGTTGTTATGCGGGTGTAGTTCAATGGTAGAACTTTAGCCTTCCAAGCTAATAGCGTGGGTTCGATTCCCATCACCCGCTTATATATTGAAAAAGAAAGAGATGGTATTCACCGTCTCTTTCTTTTTTTTGCATTCACAGGCATATTGATCATGATTGTATACGAAGATCACGGATTATATGGCTAATTAGCATGTACCAACATGTATTCCATCCTCACGATAATATTCCCCTCTCTTTTAAGTCTGTTCTTAGTCATTGTTGAAGTGTACGAATAGAGAAGGTCTAACACATGTTCGAACACAAGAATATCTTTTCTTTATCACAATTTATAAAAACGCTTACAAAAATAGCTTGCGTAAATCATTAACCTGTAATACCATATCAATTAAGCGCTTAACCTTTAGGGGTAAGGCGCTTAAACTTAACGTAGATTAAGCGCTTAACCCGTAAAGGAAAGGACGGCGATCAATTCATGAATACAATTCGACTAACGATGGCTCAGGCACTGCTTCGATACCTGGATCAGCAATATATCTCGGTTGACGGGGTGGAAACCAAGTTTGTGAAGGGAATCATCGGTATTTTTGGACATGGCAATGTAACAGGCATTGGAGAAGCGCTGGAGCGCAGTCCGGGAAGCCTGACGTATATGCAAGGCAAAAACGAACAAGGCATGGTGCATACGGCAGCGGCTTATGCCAAGCAGAAGAACCGTAGACAGATCTATGCATGTACAACATCCATTGGACCTGGTGCGTTGAATATGATTACAGCCGCAGCTACTGCAACGGTGAACCGGATACCGGTTTTATTGCTTCCTGGAGATAACTTTGCTACACGGGAACCGGATCCGGTACTTCAGCAGTTGGAAGTGAGCAGTGACTATACAATCTCAGCCACTGATCCATTCAAAGCCGTCAGCAAGTACTGGGATCGCATTGTTCGTCCGGAACAGTTGATGATTGCTGTTACACAGGCCATGCGTGTGCTAACCGATCCAGCAGAGACGGGAGCAGTAACGCTCGCACTGCCGCAGGATGTGCAGGCAGAGGCGTACGATTATCCAGAATCGTTCTTTGCCCGCAAAGTACATTATTTGGATCGTCGCCCCCCAGTACAGGCAGCCATTGAACGGGCAACGGAACAGATTGCCCGTGGCAGAAAGCCGCTGCTCGTTGCAGGCGGCGGTGTGTTGTACTCTGAGGCATCCGCCGAGCTCGTGGAATTCGCCGAGGCATTTGGTATTCCGATCACCGAGACGCAGGCGGGCAAGAGCGCAGTTTCTTGGGACCACCCACTAAATGTGGGGGCAATCGGTGTTACCGGCTCTCTGGCAGCCAATAGGCTGGCGAGAGAAGCGGATGTGGTGATCGGCGTCGGTACTCGGTTCTCGGATTTCACGACGGCGTCCCGCTCTGCTTTTCAACATCCGGAAGCTTCATTCATCAACATTAACCTGAATGGCATGGATGCCGCCAAGTTAGGCGGGGAAGCCATTTTGGCAGATGCACGCGAAGGGTTGCAGGCTTTGCAAAAGGAATTGCAGGAAAGACAATACCGCAGTGCATATGATGCATCCGAAATCGCTGATCTCCGCGCTGAGTGGAATGCAGAAGTGGATCGTCTGTATGCAGCTCAACATGAAGCAGGGCTGGCACAGACTACAGCAGTTGGCATCGTTAACCGAACCATTGATCCATCCTCCGTCATAGTGTGTGCGGCGGGCAGTCTGCCAGGCGATCTGCATCGTCTGTGGCGTGCGGCTGAACCAAAGACGTATCACATGGAGTATGGGTTCTCCTGTATGGGGTACGAGGTAAGTGGAGCGTTCGGAGCAGCACTTGCCGAGCCGGATCGTGAAGTGTACGCCATGGTAGGGGATGGTAGTTATCTGATGCTGCATTCGGAGTTTGTGACCAGTTTGCAGGAACAGAAGAAGATAACCGTTCTCTTATTCAACAACAATGGATTCCAGTGTATTCATAATTTGCAGCGGGAACATGGTAGTGACGGGTTCGGCAATGAATTCCGTTATCGGGAATCCGAGAGTGGACGACTGACCGGGGATTACATGCCAATGGACTTTGCAGCTCACGCCCGAAGCATGGGAGCCAAATCCTATAGAGCGGAGACAGCAGAACAGCTGGAACAAGCACTCCGAGATGCGAAGAACGAAACAGTAAGTACGTTGATTGAGATTCCGGTCGTGCCTGGAACCAACGCAGGTGGATACGAGTCATGGTGGAATGTGGGTGTACCTGAGGTATCTGCCGAAGAAAAGGTAGTTCATGCTCATCACACCATGCAAGCCAACCGTGCCAAAGCAAGACCGATTTAATCCAGTTTAATATAGTGAACCACAATGTTGAACGACAAAGGAGACGTGGAGCAATGAGCAAGCTGCCATTCCAGCTTGGGATTCATCCGATCAATTGGGTCGGTGAAGATGTGAAGGAGCATGGTGATGCGACAACGTGTGCACAGATTCTGGATGACATTCAGCGTCTTGGGCTGACAGGCACAGAGATGGGACGTAAGTATCCAACCGATCCCGCTATATTGCGTGAGGAATTGAGTAAAAGGAATATCAAGCTGGTCTCCCAGTGGAAATCCGTACTTTTCTCCGACCCGGCATATCGTCAGTCGGAGCTGGACAGTTATCGCAAACATGCGGAATTTCTCCAATCCATGGGCAGTAAGGTAATCAGTACGGCAGAGGTAGGCGGGTCACTTCATTTTGATCCAAGACGGACACCGAATGAAAAAGAAGTGCTCAGACTGAGCGAATCTGAATGGCATATCCTCGCTGAAGGATTGAACGAAGCAGGAGCTATTGCCCGCGAACATGGGTTGAAGCTTACGTACCATCATCATGGAGGCACAGTGGTAGAGCAACCGGATGATATTGATCGACTGATGGAGCTGACAGACCCTTCTCTCGTGTACCTGCTCTATGATACTGGTCATGCCTATTATGGCGGAGCCGATCCACTTGAACTGCTACGCAAACATTATGATCGGATCGCCTATATCCATCTGAAAGATATCCGCCCGCATGTGCTGGATGAAGCACGCGCGGAGCAGTCTGACTTTGTCGGTTGTATTCGTAGAGGAGTGTTCACCGTACCAGGAGATGGATGCATTGATTTTGCACCAATTCTGCAAGAACTGATCACACGAGGGTACGATGGCTGGGCGATGCTTGAAGGAGAGCAGGACCCTGCGATTCATAACCCATATGAGTATGCGAAGCGATCTTTGAAGTATATGGAGTCGTTATACCAACACAGCTGATTCGTTTAGCATTGCAGCGGTCAGAGGCCACACCTATGAAGCGAAAAAGGAAGAAGGCCAGCAAGAGTATAAAGTTACGATTGGAAAATAAAACTGACTTACTCTAGCCGTTTACGAGTTCTTACGATGGAATGAGTAACTAGTCTAGATATCCATATAGAACATGGAAAATCCCACTACAGAAAGGGGCTCACATGCAATGACTTACGTATCCTTTCCGGTATCCAGGAAGAAGGATTTCACCGCGATTGGCCGCTTGTGCATCGACTTGAACGCCAATGAGATCAATCGCCCGATGGAAGAGACGATGACGTTCACGAAGTATGTAGGTGGCTCTCCGGCCAATATTACGATTGGCATGTCCAGACTAGGTATGAAGACGGCTTTTATCGGCAAAATCGCAGGTGACCAGATGGGCAGATTCATCCAGAGTTATTTGGAGAAGAACGGCATCGACACATCAAATGTAGTTACAGATGACACTGGAGCGGTGACAGGGCTTGCTTTTACCGAAATCAAAAGCCCAACGGATTGCAGCATCCTGATGTACCGGGACAATGTAGCGGATTTGTTATTACAGGCGCAAGAGGTACAAGAGCAGTTGATTGCTGACTCCAAAGTGCTGTTAATCTCAGGCACAGCCCTCGCGCAGAGCCCATCCCGTGAAGCCGTATTACAGGCACTAACGTATGCAAAAAAACATGGCACAGTTATTGTGTTTGATCTGGACTATCGCCCATACACATGGACATCGGACGAAGAGACAGCGGTCTATTACAACCTTGCAGCCGAGAAATGCGATATCATCCTCGGCACACGTGAAGAGTTCGACATGATGGAGACATTCGACCACAATCCGGATCATAGCGATCAAGTAACTGCACAGAAATGGTTTGATTTCTCAGCGAATATTGTAGTAATCAAACACGGCAAGGAAGGGTCCATTGCTTATACGCGTGAAGGGCTTTCCCATCGTGCGGACAGCTATCCGGCAAAAGTGGTCAAAACGTTCGGCGCAGGCGACTCTTACGCGGCTGGGTTCCTGTATGGATTGATGCAGGGCTGGACAATTGAGCGCAGTATGGCGTATGGCAGTGGCGCAGCAAGTATCGTTATTTCAAGCCACAGCTGTTCGGATGCAATGCCAACGGTGGAACAGGTGAATGACTACATTGAACGTTGCAATCGGGGCGAGATTACCGTGTCTTGAAGCACGTTGCAATACTTTGAACAACGTACTCATACAGATCTATAACAATGAACATGTTGAACATAAGGGATCACACATAAGTGAAGGGAGACAGGGCTATGGGAAAAGGAATTTCTGAAGCGTCTGCAACAGCGACAATGGTACAAAACTGGATCGGAGGTGCCTGGGTAACCCCAGCGTCAACTCGCACGGAGCCAGTGGTGAATCCGGCTACAGAAGAGGTTATTGCACATGTGCCACTGTCCGAACAAGCGGACGTGGATCTGGCGGTTCAGACAGCACGAGAAGCGTTCAAATCCTGGAGCAGCACACCGGTTCCGCGCCGTGCACGTATTCTGTTCCGCTACCAGCAGTTGCTGGTTGAACATTGGGAAGAGCTCGCTCGCCTGGTGACACTGGAGAACGGTAAAAGTTATGCCGAAGCGTACGGCGAGGTATTACGTGGCATTGAATGCGTCGAGTTCGCGGCAGGTGCCCCGAATCTGATGATGGGCAAACAACTGCCTGATATCGCGACAGGACTGGAGTCGGGCATGTACCGCTACCCAATCGGCGTAATTGGGGGGATTACCCCGTTCAACTTCCCGATGATGGTGCCGTGCTGGATGTTCCCGCTGGCTATTGCGTGTGGTAACACCTTTGTCCTGAAGCCGTCCGAGCGCACACCGCTGCTGGCAGGCCGCCTGGCAGAGCTGTTCAAGGAAGCGGGGCTTCCTGACGGCGTGCTCAACATCGTTCACGGTGCGCATGATGTCGTGAACGGGTTGCTGGAACATAAGGATGTTCAAGCGATTTCCTTTGTCGGATCACAACCTGTGGCTGAATACGTCTACACTACTGCATCCAAGCATGGCAAACGGGTACAGGCACTCGCGGGTGCCAAAAACCACTCCATCGTTATGCCGGACGCCGATCTGGATCTAACCGTGAAAGAGATTACCAGTGCAGCTTTTGGTTCAGCAGGGGAACGTTGCATGGCATGTGCGGTTGTTGTGGCTGTGGGTGATGTGGCTGACGAACTGGTACAAAAGCTGGTGGAAGCGGCAGACCGCATTACCATTGGTAACGGCATGGATGAGGGCGTGTTCCTCGGTCCTGTCATCCGTGGACCACATAAAGAGCGTACACTCAGTTACATTGAAGCCGGAGAGCAGGAAGGCGCGGCATTGATTCGGGATGGACGTAAGGATCAGGCGACAGGTGAATCCGGTTATTTTGTAGGGCCTACGGTATTCGACCAAGTTGATAGCAATATGAAAATCTGGCAGGATGAGATCTTTGCTCCGGTACTCTCGGTGGCAAGAGTGTCTACGCTGGAGGAAGCCGTTGAGCTGGCGAACCGTTCTGATTTTGCCAACGGGGCGTGTCTGTTCACCCGCAGCGGAGCGAGTATGCGTCAATTCCGTGAAACGATTGATGCGGGCATGTTGGGTATTAACCTGGGCGTACCTGCGCCAATGGCATTTTTCCCGTTTTCCGGTTGGAAAAAGTCCTTCTATGGTGATCTACATGCCAATGGTACGGATGGTGTTGAATTCTACACTCGCAAGAAGATGGTAACGGCGCGCTGGTAACAACCAGAGCATCACTCGGGCTAAGGGGAACGCCCAGCCCATATGGACGCACATAGGGAGGATAACGGAATGGGCAAGGACAAAGTGAGAATTGGCATCATCGGTGCTGGACGGATCGGCAAAATTCATGCAGACAATCTCCTGCGTAACCCGCATGCCGAGATTGTGGGAATCAGTGACTTATTTGCAGGTCCTGAATTGGAGGCTTGGGCCTCCAGTCGTGGCATCCCTGTTGTAACAACGAACAGCAGCGAGTTGATCTCGATGCCTAATGTAGACGCGGTGCTGATCTGTTCTTCAACAGATACACATGTGCCGCTGATCGAACAGGCCGCCCAGGCGGGCAAACATATCTTCTGCGAGAAGCCGGTCAGCATGGATCTGACACAGACCCAAGCGGCTGTAGCGGCAGTTCAGAAGGCTGGCGTGAAGCTACAAATTGGATTTAACCGCCGCTTCGATCACAACTTCAGACGGATACGTACGCATGTGCAGGATGGTACGATTGGTGATCCACATATTATCAAAATTACGTCTCGCGACCCGAGTCCACCGCCTGCGGAGTATATCCGGGTGTCTGGCGGGATCTTCATGGACATGATGATCCACGATTTTGACATGGCCCGTTATCTGTCCGGGAGTGAAGTGGAAGAAGTGTACGCTCAGGGCAACGTGCTGATCAATCCGGTTTTTGCGGAACATGGTGACGTGGATACAGCGATTGTAACGATGACTTTTGCCAATGGAGCGATTGGTGTTATTGATAACAGCCGTCAGGCAGTATACGGATACGATCAGCGTGTTGAAGTATTTGGCTCGAAGGGCAGCGCCGCAGCGGCGAATGATCATCCAAATACGGCTGAGATCAGTACAGCGGCCGGGCTTATGCGCGACAAACCGTTACACTTTTTCCTGGAACGCTACAATGAAGCATATGTACAGGAGACAGCCCTCTTTATCGATGCAATCATTCATGATACACCGGTTATCGTTGATGGCCACGATGCAGTACAGGCAGAACGAATTGCACTGGCAGCAAAAATGTCCATGGAGCGGGGAAGACCTGTGAAGCTGAGTGAAGTCCCTGGGGTGTCACTGGAATCGCAAACGGCAACGCCATAGGTGGATGATTAAAGTCACTTTTTTCTAATAGAGCGCAAGAATGGTCCAAGTTTTTGTTTTTTATAAGTATCAGGTTGTTGTGAACGAATACAGAAAGGAGTGGATGGCAAGATGTCAGAACGTATTGTGAAACCCGTGGTGAACCCGGAGGGAGACGGTACACTTATAAACGTAACACCGGAGTCGGCGGGGTGGGAATATGTTGGCTTTCAGGTAGCGAAGCTGGCGAAGGGGGAGACGCTAACCCGTGAGAGCGGTGATCAGGAACTCTGTGTGGTGCTTCTCAGTGGTTTCGCCAATGTAAGTACCCGGGAGCACACATGGGATAATATCGGAAAAAGAATGAGTGTTTTCGAGAAAATTCCGCCGTATTCGGTCTACGTCTCAACTTCCGATCAAGTGCAGATCACAGCACGTACCGAACTGGAAATCGCTATATGTGTTGCACCCGGTAAAGGCACGTACCCGGCTCGTCTCATTGCACCCGAAGATGTAGGGGTAGAGGCACGAGGATATGGCAATCTGGAACGCCAGATTCACAACATTTTGCCGGAACAAAAAGAAGCGGACAGTCTGCTCGTTGTTGAGGTATTCACGCCAGATGGGCATTGGTCCAGTTACCCGCCACATAAGCATGATCGGGACGCTCTCCCGGATGAATCTTTGCTGGAAGAAACGTATTACTTCCGTGTGCAGCCTGAGCAGGGGTTTGCCATTCAGCGCATATACACGGATGATCGTTCTGTGGATGAGACGCTAGCAGTGAAGAACGGAGAAGTGGTGCTTGTTCCGGACGGTTATCATCCGGTAGGTGCTCCTCCAGGGTATGAGGTCTACTATCTGAACGTGATGGCCGGCCCTACTCGGACATGGAAATTCCATAACGACCCTGACCATGAGTGGTTGATGAAAAAGTAAAACAATTCCTGCTACGCACATTGTGCTGGCTTCAAGTTGCGTATGCAGACTTCCCCCTGCATAATGAGAAGAAGAGAACAATTATCTATGTATAAGGAAATTTATATATAGCACAAATGGGGAAAAAACAATGAAAGCAACCATATACGATATAGCACGCGAGGCGGGTGTATCCATTGCAACCGTCTCGCAGGTCATTAATGGCAAAGGCAAGATCAGTGAGAAGCGGCGCGCCGAGATTATGGAGATCATGGAACGCCTTCACTATCAACCCAGCGCGATCGCAGCTGCACTTACAGGTAAACAGACGTATACATTGGGGCTGCTCGTACCGGACATCTCAAACCCGTATTTCGCAGAACTCGCAAGAGCCGTGGAGGATCGAAGCCGTCAATTGGGTTACAGCGTGGTCATCTGCAGTACGGATAATAAGGACGAGCGGGTAGAGCGTTACCTGAATCTGCTCCAGCAAAAAAGGGTCGATGGCATGATGATCGGAACCGGGATCGATAATGCCGAAATTTTGTCACCCCTCTTGCAACAGTCGATACCTATTGCTCTGATTGCCCGTCATATGCCATCGCTGTCGGTACATACGGTCACTATCGACGACATACTCGGCGGAGCACTCGCAGCCGAGCATCTGCTTGAACTTGGGCACACCCGTCTAGCGGTATTGTCGGAACCGTCCAAAGTCAGCAGCAGTCAGGAACGTGTACGTGGATTCCGTGAAACCCTGATTAAGGCTGGCTATACGCTGGAACCAAATCAGATCCGAGAATCGGCAGCTGACCTGAGCTCGGCCAAAAAAGAGGCGCTATTGCTGCTCGGTGAGAAGGATCACCCGACAGGTTTGTTCTGTTGTAATGACATTCAGGCCATCGGTGCACTTCAGGCAGCCAAAGAGCTGGGCCTACGCGTGCCAGAGGATGTGTCGATCATCGGATTTGATAATACCATTCTGGCTTCGGTAACCAGTCCACCGCTTACGACCGTTGCCCAGCCAATTGAAGAACTGGGACATCGCGCTGTAGATCTGTTGATTGAAGAATTAAAGGATGAACAAAAAGAGCCACAGAAGATTGTGCTGAAACCTGAGCTGGTTATCCGAGAATCAGCAGGCCGTGTATTGGGCTGAAAACAATTAGGTTTCTGATGTAACCTGATCAGTTGTGAGGCCAAGTCTACGTGTGTCATATTCATGGCTCGGGATAAGTGTTATCGTCTTACCTCGTTCTGAATAGGTAATAAACAATATAACAAATTAAATAAACAAGCCGCGTTCACCCTATGGGAGAACGCGGCTTGTTTATTTAAATCTTTAATTTTTAGTGTAGCCCAAAACGTATCGTAATTGAGAGACCAGAGATAAGAAATGACATTGGAACAGAAGGAGTGAGATGTTATACTAGAATATATCAATAATTACCAATTTATATGTTTTTGTTTAGGTATAGAGAGGGGATTAGGATGAGTAGACAAATCAAGATGATTATGGGTATCGTCATAATTATTGTTTTTTTAGCTATTGCAGTGCGTATGTATACCTCTGGTCAATACACTATGTTTATCCCTAGCAAACATACGACGTTTCGAGCAGAGGTCACAGATCATATGACGATGCTGGATACATTGGATCGACTGACGATTAGGAAAATTTCCGACAATGAACCGTATAATGAAGATGATGAAATAACGATTAAAGACCCCAAAGAGATTAGAGATATGCTGAAGCTATTAAAGGATGTTGATCTTAAAAGAGTAGGGGAATTCGACGTTTCCGAAAGGAATCCGCACTACTATGAGTGGCGACTTACCATTAATAAAGAAGGTCGCTTTACCGATGGATTTGGACTGACGTTTTATAATGAAAAGTCCATCTCAATCTACAGCGAGGCAAAAACGAGAGACAAATTTGAGGATTACGAGATTACCAATGAGTTTAATCTGAATGAGATGGACCGCCTTTTTGAAAAGATGAAGGAGGAGCAGACATGACCAAGACCAACTATCATGTACGTGCGATTGAGGAACAGGATATCCCCTTTCTATGGGAGATGTTATACGCATCCCTGCATAGAAGAGAAGGTGATGAACCTCTTCCAATCGAAAGTATTCATACTCCCGGACTGTCCAAATACGTTGAAGATTGGGGAAGAGAAGGGGATTTCGGGTATGTTGCAGTTGACCAGCAAGGCAAGAGATTAGGTTCAATAACGTTAAGATTCTATACGGACCAGAATGCGGGATACGGTTATGTGAATGCAGCTACGCCAGAGATGGGGATGGCTGTAACGGAAGATGCACGTGGAAAAGGAGTAGGTACCTTACTGCTTCAGACCGCAGTAGATGAGGTTGAACGGCGGGGAATTGCAGCAGTCTCGCTCAGTGTTGACCCGGATAACCAAGCGATTCGCTTATATAGGCGGTTAGGATTCGTGGAGGAGTGCCTGAATGGTACATCGGTAACGATGGTGCGTCTAAGTAAACTTGAATCTTAAATGATAAGCGGGCGGATCATTGGCAAGGCTGAGTAAGCCAAGTGGAACTGCAAAAGAAAAGGCGCTTCCTCATGGGGAACGCCTCTTTCTGTGTGCCATGTACAGCATCGGTATCTCTCTTATTATACTTAGTCCGTATCACTTTAATATTATTTCAACAAAAATGCCAAAGCCTCGTCATACGTTTCCCATTGGAATTCAGTCTGGTGCGCCGACTCTTTGGAGATCCGATTCAATTGCATTTTGGCGATCGCACCACCTACGGCTACACTAGCTCGCTTCATCCCCCACTGTGTCAGTAGTTTCTGGTGTTCCACAATTTTTTCTTTGGTGTCTTGAGGGAAAGCCTTCATGTTCCGCATATCTACTAGCACATCAAATGAATTCCCCAATTGTTCAGCTATTCTCTGAATTTCTGTATTCGTTTGTTCGACATGTTCAGGAGAAACAATACCTTCCCAGATAATTTCAATAATAGGTTTAGTTGAATCCAAACGTCTAACAGACATGTAGGCAACTCCTCGATAATAAAATAATATGTAATATATGAGACTATAAGCCTATTAATTATACCTTTTTATAGCGAGAATGAAAACTGAATTCACAATAACATGGTTCTTATGGACTACTTTTTCCTAGAGAAGTTAAATTCAGGGATTCTTATCATATCGTCATGGGGAGGAAGGTTGAATAGCTAAAAGCCGCCCAGAGTATGAACTCCAGACGGCTTCTACAACTGTGACACGATAAAGTTAAGATAACTACGTAAGCTAGAATCCGATCTTCAAACTGTTACCTTCCGTCGCTACACCCTTGGAAAGGGAAATGCTCAGCTTTTGTTCTGCCGAGAAACCAAGTGTTTCCCCATCATGCAGTGTGACGTCGTTCTCAACCACATACGTTGTGGTCATGAACATCATCTCAAATACATCGCTTAAGGATTCCGACGATTGCATAATCTCCATCTCTTCTTTACCAAAGTTACGTAGTCCGTAAGTGTAAGCTGAAGCGCCTTTGGCATTTTGGAATAATCCGATGAAAATCCAGAGCGAGACTGGCAACTCATCATGTTTGATCCCACGGCTGGTTTCGACATACTGACTGGCTTCAACAACAAGTGGGGCCATGTATATGGCAAGCGCGTGATCCAACTGTAATAAGGCACTCGCTGTTTGAGTGAACAGAACATGTCCCTCAATTGCATTTGTTGCGTTCAGAACAGAGACAATAATCTGAGACTGGTGCCGTGAGGTAACTTGTTCCGCTTCTCGCCAAAGGATGTTTAACTTGGCATTCTCCTCAACTTCACGGTCAGGCACAGGCGCAGCAATGTGAGCACATACCACCTGCATCCCCTTCACTTCGAAAAAGAGATTGCCCTCCTCTGGGCGTTCTTCAATCTCGATATCCCATTCGTTCTTCATGTTCCTGATGAAGAGGTCAAAATCACAATCGTCACGCTCCAGCAGGACAAAACCCACGATGGTTTCATTGTAATTCGTCGATTCGACAGAACCACCTGCAGGTACCTTCTCCTTTTTGCGCCGCCGAAGCTTGTCAAACAATCCCATGACATGTTCTCCTTCCGATCCCAGATTGATTCTGGTCATTGTACACTGCTATCTATTCACTACCTTACCATAAAGGAGTTAACATGAATCGAAGCAATGCACCATTCGACAGAAATTACAGGAACAGAACTAGCAACAACGCAATGATCGCAGGCAAACCTTGTTTGATAATGATCGAACGTGAAGAAGTTGCTCCTCCATAAAGAGCCGCAATAATCACACACGCCAGGAAGAAAATCTGAATATGCTGTCCAACGGCAGCATCCGGATATACGAGTCCCCAGATCAGACCTGCCGCAAGAAATCCATTGTAAAGACCTTGATTGGCCGCGAGAGATTTGGTGGATTTGGCGAATTCCGGCGTGAGATTAAAGGTTTTCATTGTGCGTGGACGAGTCCACATAAACATCTCCATCACCATGATATAGAAGTGTTCGACAGCTACAAGAGCTACAAAAATGATACTAATCAATGGAAACACCTTGCTTTCTGATATGTAATTTATTTACTTGTCCATCCTAGTATAAATGTTTGTAATAAGAACGGAAAGAGCAAATTTAATTTGTAACAATTTAATTGCGCATTATTTAAAGTTCTTATCATTTTCCAGTTGAGTTATGATGTTGAATTTTAAAAAATGGTTACAAAGGTAAGCATACGCCGATTGTCGACAATCCATTCATTGGGTAATAATGAACAATAAAGAAGTGATTGCTCAGGAAAGGGAGGAGATTACTATGGGAACGGTTCAATTCGTCATGTTGGCCGATGATCCATCCACATTTGTGACCCGAGTTGTACCTTTTATCGACATTGAGCTTGCAGGAATTCCGGGTGACCGTCATTATGGTCTGCTTCGTCCGGCGGACTCACGTCAGAAAATCTACAAGCGTGGCACACCGATTGCGAATCGCCGCCAGATCAGTATTGTGTCTGAGGAAGAATGTGCTCTTATTGCTGAGAAAATGAACATTCCTGAAGTGCGTCCAGAGTGGCTTGGTGCCAATATACTGGTCCGTGGCATTGATCGATTGACGGAACTGCCTGCTGGAACGCGGCTCCTATTTCCAAACGGGACAGGGTTAATATGCGAAGGAGAGAACCTTCCCTGTGTACATCCGGGAAAAATGATTGAACAATTCTACGAACAGGACGGTTTGCGCAAAAAATTCGTGCCTGCGGCGCGCAAAAAACGTGGGATTGTGTGCTCGGTTGAACGGGAGGGTGTAATCCATACGGGGGATACCATCGAAGTCATTCGCCTGTCCTGATTTTCAGGACAGGTTTCTAATTGATCAGCCCTCGGCGCTCACCATGCGGATGTCTAGAGTGTAAGTATTCCTCTGGTGTACTGCTCATCTCACATTATTTAGGTTCTCTGAACAACAATGCCCGAACAGCAAAACGGGGTAAAATGAGTTGCCTGCGCCATCTCGAAGGTTGACTGAGGAGGCGATAGAGCCATTCCAGGTTAAGCTTCTGCCATATCGCAGGGGCACGTTTGGTTTTGCCAGCCACGATATCGAGACTGCCTCCAACACCTATGGCTACACGAGCGTTCAACTGGTGGCGATACTTGTTAATCCAGTGTTCCGCATGGGGTGCGCCAAGAGCCACGATAAGAAAGTCTGGTTGAGCAGTACAAATCTCTTCCACAATCTGTTGTTCCTCATCTGCCTGGAAATAACCATGGTGTCTACCTTTTACGATAACTCCGGGGTAGTGTTGCGCAATAACTTTCACGGCCTCTTCACTGACACTTTCTTCTGCTCCCAGCATGTAGAATGACCAGTGTTTTTGATCGCCTTCCTCTAATAAACGAAACAGCAGATCACAACCGGTTACCCGTTCAGTCAATTGTCCGCCCCGAAAACGGGATACCATCACAATGCCAGCACCGTCAGCCGTGACCAACCCGGCTTGATCGACGACTTTGCGAAGAGAGGCATTCTTTTGACAGGACATAACAATCTCGGGATTGCCTGTGATGACATGGAACAGTTCATTGCTTTCCTGATCTACAACTTCACCAAGGATTGCAACCGTTTGATTCATCGTTACATTGGGAAAAGGGATGCCCATAATATTGGTTGATTGGCTCATATCTCATTTCCTTTCTAAATTAGTTGCATCACCTTGAACAGACCTGTTATTTCATTCCAGTTTAGTATATCTGATCTTCTGAGAAAGCACTATATGGGCGCAATCCGTTTGGATCATGGTATAACATTCCCGAAAACATAAAGAGTTTATATTTTACCTGTTGTCGCGTTTTTACAATACGGCCTTTGGGGTATAACGATAGGATAGGAGTGCGAGCTTGGTAGATCGCGTGTCCAATACATAAAGGGAGTGAGTCCATGGAACTGAAATATGAATTCTATATCAATGCAGGACTGGAAGAGGTGTGGAATGCTCTAATATCACCAGATGGCACACGGAATAGTTTTTTCGGCAGCGAACTTCGCACCAATTTCCAACCAGGTCAGCCGTTTGCTTATGTAGGGCCAGGTAATGATGGTGCAGAGACTGTCCATGTGTATGGAGATATATTGGAATTTGAACCATTGTCCAGACTTAGTTATCAGGAGCATCCCGGACCGTCGTACCATGCGAATCATGCCGAGCTTCAATCCAGAGTGGTCTTCAAGTTGGAAACTGTAGGTGAGTGTACGAAGCTGACACTGATTAATGATCAATTTACAGATAACCATCCTTCCTTTGCGAATGCACAGAGTAGCTGGTGGATGATTCTAAGCAGTATCAAAACTTGGGTGGAGACGGGGAAAACGCTGAATTTTGGCTGGTAGTTAGCTGGCAAGAGGCAGTCATTTAAGATTTATTTTCATAAAAAATAAAGGCATTTAATATAAGAGTCAGTGCTGATTCAGCGCTGGTTCTTGTTTTTATACAAAATTAAGACCATTGCTCTACATTTAATGTCTGATAATGTCGAAATATATATCATATGAGCTAAGAGGAGAAATGAGCATGTTTCGTAAACGCACCGAATCGACCAAACACCTTCGTACAGATACTCATCAGAAATTATTGGAGTATAGTCGTAAACTGGTAGCAAACGCAGAAAAGGGCGACTATGACGCATGGATCGAAGATGGCATTGAGTTTCAGGATACCGATGAAATAGCTAGTAATATCAAAAAAGCAGTACATATGATGAAAGCTCAAAACGAAGACGTGGAAATGCGCCTTAGAATGCTGAATCAGGCGATGAATGTGGGATTATGGGAATCTGAAATTGTTGCTGGTGATCCACTGGATAACAATAATATCATCACATTTTCGAATGAATTCCGCCAAATGTTAGGATTCCATAATGCCAAGGATTATCCCGATTCATTTGCAAGCTGGGCCAAATCGATATATCCGGATGACAGACCCCAACTGGTGCAGGAGATTATGCAACATGTGAATGACACAAGAGCAACAACTGCCTATAACGTCATCAGCCGTATGATTACCAAAAGTGGAGAGACTCGCTGGTTCCGATGCCTTGGACAAGTCATCCGAAATCAGGCTGGAGTTCCGGTCAAACTTCTGGGCATCATGTTTGATATTCATGAGGAGAAGAGCAAGTCTGATGAGCTGGAAGCACTCGTCACCCGATATGATCTGGTTAACCGCGCCTTGGTGGAGGCACCGTGGGATATGACCGTTGTGGCTGGAGATGTGGTTAATCCAAATAACGAATTTTGGTGGTCACCCCAGTTCCGTAAAGAATTAGGGTTTAAAGACGAGCAGGATTTCCCAAATGTGTTCAGCAGCTGGAGCGGCCGACTTCATCCGGAAGACCATGATCGGACGATCAACGAATTTGCCAGACATATGAACGATTACAGTGGTCGTACACCGTACGATCTGGATTATCGTCTGCAGCGCAAAGACGGGGAGTATCGTTGGTATCACGCGGGTGGAGAGACCATTAGGGATCAGGATGGAGTACCGCTCCGTGTAGCTGGAACCATTCGAGATGTCACCCATGAGAAGAATAAGGAACAGATCGTGGAAGCCATGAATCTGAAAACAAAACAATTGTCGGAGTCCATTGGCGAGATGGTACGTGGAATCAACTCGATTACCGATCAGGCACAGGACCTAGTCACTGCACAGGAGTTATCTGCCGATGCAGCTATTCAAGTGAAAAGCAGTGCAGATGATACGAAGAATATCACCGTGTTTATTCGAGAGATTGCGAGTCAGACCAATCTGCTCGGGTTGAATGCAGCCATTGAAGCCGCGCGAGCGGGAGAGCTGGGACTGGGATTTGGCGTCGTTGCAGGTGAAGTGCGGAAACTGGCTGATCACAGTTCGGAGGCCACAGTAAATATCGAAGATAGCATGCAGAAGATGAAAACACTGATTGATCAGATTCTTGAGCACATCGGTAATATGTCCACGTTAACGCAAAATCAAGCTGCTCTGACACAACAGGTGAATGCTTCAATGGATGAGATCAACACCATGTCGCAGGATCTGGTTAATTACTCGCGGAATCTATAATCTCGAAGCCGTTTGTTGTAACATCACGATCATTGGCAACAACATCAACAAAAAACCACCGGGAAGCAATTCTGCTCCCGGTGGTTTTTTGTATTTCTATTTCTATTTTATAGCTAAGATGTATAGCTACAGTTTCAGCTATTGAATTATACTTGTTGAACTTTGATCAGGTTCGTATTACCGGATTGACCGATTGGAACACCGGCGGACAATACAATGATGTCACCTTTTTCGATGTAACCTGTTTTGATTGCGTTACGAGTAGCAGACTCGAACATTTCATCCGTAGTGGTTACTTTGTCGCCCATAACCGGAATGACACCGGAGAGCAGGCAGATTTTCGCCAATACTTCTTCATGTTGTGTAACTGCGATGATTGGCGCTTTTGGACGATATTTGGAGATCATGCGCGCTGTGAATCCACTCTCAGTCGAAGTGATGATTGCTTTTGCATTCAGTACGAGGGAAGAACTTACAGCACCCTGACTGATAACTTCAGTAATATCAGCGATCTGTTGAGCCGATTTTTGTGCGAATTGCTCTTTGTAATCAATCATCGTTTCAGCACGGCGAGCAACAGCAGCCATCGTGCGCACGGATTGTACCGGATATTTACCAGCAGCCGATTCACCAGACAACATTACAACGTCTGCACCTTGAAGTACAGCGTTCGCCACGTCACTTACCTCGGAACGAGTAGGACGAGGGTTCACTTGCATGGACTCCAGCATGTGTGTAGCTACGATAACTGGTTTACCAGCGCGGTTACATTTATCGATCATTTCTTTTTGCATCATTGGCACGTCTTCGATTGGTACTTCAACCCCGAGATCTCCACGAGCTACCATGATACCGTCAGAAGCCAAGATGATGTCGTCCAGATTAGTCATACCTTCTTGATTCTCGATTTTCGAGATGATCTGTACGTGCTCTACACCGCGTTCTTTCAGAATGCTGCGGATTTCACGGATGTCGTCGCCTTTACGAACAAAGGATGCTGCAATAATTTCGATATCGTTTTCGATCCCGAATCCGATGTGCATAACGTCACGCTCAGTTACACCTGGCAATGTCGTTTTAATTCCTGGCAAGTTAACCCCTTTGCGTGGTTTCAGAATGCCGCCACTGATAATTTTACAATGGATATCGGAACCTTCCACAGACAGTACAGTCAGATCCACAAGACCGTCATCGATGAGGATACGATCGCCAGGTTTCACAACGAGGTTCAGTTCTGGATAGTTTACCGAGATACGCTCAGCGTCACCGAGAATTTCTTCAGTAGTCAGGATCAGCTCTTTACCGGCTTGCAGGTGGCAGGATGCTTCTTTCAGTTTGCCGATACGTACTTCCGGCCCTTTGATGTCCATCATGATAGGTATATACGTGTTCAGTTCGGAAGCTGCTTTGCGGATATTGTTAATCCGTGTCACGTGATCTTCCAGTTCACCATGAGCCATGTTCAGACGGGCAACGGTCATACCTTCCTGAATCATTACTTTCAACAATTCGATTGAGTCACAAGCAGGTCCCATGGTGCAAATGATTTTTGTTTTTAACATGCTAATTTCCTCCTCATATTTAAGCTTATATGTGTATTGTAGCGTTTTCTGTCGAATCAGGGTATGAACTATAGTACAATGATTAGAGTATAGTCCGATAATGAGGTGTGTTATGGTCACTCCACTTGAAGTACGACATATTAATGGTGTCGGTTGGTACGAAGAAGCTGTGCAATCTCAAGAAACTTGGCGGCTTAGCTTGGTTACTTATGGAAAATGTGTATATTGGGTGAACGGTGATAAACAGATCATGGAAAAGGGTGAATTGCTCCTCATTCCAGGTGGTACCCCATATTACGGCAAGAGTATTCCTACAGTAACGCACACACAGATTGTGATTCAACTGCAACGCGACCATACGGAAACTCTGCCTGCACTGGAACGGTATGAGGCTTTGCGGCATAAACCTGGATGTTACGAACTGATCCATCAACGCATGAGCGCTATTTATCAACAATGGCAGGAGCGTCCGTCTTATTATGTCATGATGAGCCAAGCCTTATTGATGGAAGTGTTGATTTATATGAACAGGGAGCTTGATCGTGGAGTTATCCCGCCGGAGAGGCATATTCATGTTGAACGGATGAAGCGATATATTGAGCGGCATTATCGGGAGAAAGTGACGAAGGAAGAACTCGGGGACGAGATCAATAAAACTCCCAATTATGCTGCCGCATTATTCAAAAGCATGACAAATCAGACCATCAGTCAATATGTCCATGATCAACGGATGAAACGAGCCATATATCTGCTCACTGAGTCACAACTCTCCATCCAGGAAATTGCCGAATTTCTCGGCTACCGGGATCTGTCTTATTTTTACCGCATATTCAAACGTATAACCGGAAGTCCACCGTCTGACCTTCTTCATGAACGGCCACCTATAGCATGAAACGCGTAGTCCAACCCAAATAAAGTTCTTCTATATAAGTAGGTTTAATTAAATGAGTACAAAAAAAGAGGGCCTATGCCCTCTTTTGCTGTATAGCAGGATCATCATCCCACCTGTTACATATATAAATGCCGTTATACATGACTGCTTGTGTTAGAAGCTGTGAGTGGCTGCTTGCTTTTTTTTCGTGCTTGCCCAAGACGAAGAGCAGAGACATGTACAGTCCAATACGCGGCCTCAGCAAACAAAATGCCTCCAGCAATGTCCAGCAAGGAATGCTGTTTTACAAACACCGTTGAAGCAATAATCAACCACAGCCATACCGACCAAGAAATCCGTGCCAAAGGCTTAAAGTTCAAGTGTCTGTTAATCACAATAAACAGCAAATAGCTGGTCAGAACGTGAACACTTGGGAAACAGTTGAAGGGCGCATCATTGGTATAGATAAACTGCACTAACACGCTGCTCAGATCAGTTCCGCCGATCTCTGGGCGCGGGACATGGGTAGGGAACACCGCAAAACAGACATTGGCAGCCATGACACCAACATTATAGGTAATCAACGTACGCCAGAATAGCGACTTGTTCGTCAGACCCAAATAGAGAAATCCAAGATACAGAATGGGCATCCAGCTAATGTACGGATAAATAAATTCTTTAAGAAAAGGAATCTGTGTGTCAATCCAAGCATAATTGTAGAAGACATCACTTCCGGTGTTACTGCCTAGAAATACGTAAATGGAGCCTTGGAGCGGTATGCACAGAATAGCCAGTAAATGCCCCCAGCGCTGAAAGAATGCTTTCATAGTATCCCCCTGATTTCATTATGCATTGTGAAACTATCGTTATGGGTACTTCATAGATATATGACGCTGAAGAGTCGCCACACCCCTGCAACTTTGAACTCTTGTAATACTATAATGGACAGATAAAGGTATAAGCCATACCTGATTTTAGGGGAAAAGAAGTTAGGATAAGTCTCTTTTTTGTTACTTTTATAGTTTTATCCATAATAGGGATATTCAATATACGGATGATGTGATACAACAATATTGGCATATAAGTTCTTATGACAACGGGAAAAATAAATGAAACGAGGTAGGCAAATGTATGATTAATGCGCAATCCAAGCCAAAACATTCCTTTTCCGAGCGCAAACCTGTGCTCACCGTTGTAATTATTGAGCTGCTTCTCCTGTTAGCCGTATTTGCAGCAGGGGCCATTGCAACGATAAAACAACTGGACTACACTTCCCCTGTACTCATTTCCTTTACACCCATCGCCATTGTTCTGATGATCTATTTGACGTTAAGACGCAAGTGGGGAGAGACTGGCTTCCGATCTTTGCGAAGTATCCCGGCTGGCCACGCAAAGTATTATATTCCACTACTCCTTGTACTGGGTACACTAGCCCTGAAAGGATTTGGGGAGCTTAGCTTGTCACGCGTAGCCTTTTTCGTTTTCTTCACCTTGCTCGTGGCTTTTGTTGAGGAAACGATCTACCGAGGGCTTATTTTCAAAATATTGCTTCGAAAAAGTGCAGTGGCCGCAGTTGTGACCTCCAGCATCTTGTTTTCGATTACACATCTGTTGAACGCATTGTCTGGTCAGCATATGACAGATACGATCATGCAATTGATATATGCGCTGCTTCTGGGAGCTGCACTGGCGTTATTGATGCTGAAGAACGGAAATATCGTACCGCTTATTTTGTTTCATTTCATACATAATCTGATTCAATTTCTAGGGAATGACCTGGAGGACACAGGTACACTGCCTTACGATCTGTTTATACTGGCAGTACTGATTGCTTACTGTGCATGGTTAGTGTGGAGCATTCGAACAAATTCGTCTATTCCATCCAAAGGGAGTGAGCAAGCGAATACGGTTGTTCATTAAGGGTATTGCGGGTATTGCTTGAAAGTAGTTATCATACAGTTTCCCGTCAGCAGTTGGATCATGGTATACTTCAGTCTGGCGGGAAGACAGATATGTTCATGATACGAGGTCTGCCTATCCGTACATTAGATTCAGACAGTAGGTGATATTGTGGAGAAGACAGCACAAGGCGTAGCAGAATGGATGGTTCAGGAGATTAAATTCACAGGAACACTTCATCAGGAAGCTGCCATAGAATATGTGAAGACCCATTTTGGCGAAGAGTTTGTTTTTGTTAACGAGAACGGCAATACATCATTGTCCAAAGAAGTGAAGAAGGCTTTCCGGAAGCTTCATCGTGGGCAGATCGCCTGGGATCGGGATGCATTTATGTGGGCATGGACATAGTGTGTTATACTGGAGTAAGAAGATTCATTGGTTGTGTTGGATATGCATGTCAGAATATTATATAAAAAATGTATAAGATGGATTAGATCTGCATATCCTTTCATAAGACCGTACATAAGCGGCCACACACATAAGTGTGATAAACCCTGTCCCCGCGCGTGTTAATAACATGTATTTCCAAAGCTGTTTGAAAAGAAAATACAAAGATTTGCTTTTTTGCTGAATTGGAGTTATAATAAAAACAAGTTGTAGAGAGTGGAAAACCTAATTCATATATTGTAAAGGGCGATCACTTATAGGTTTATGACTGGTACCTTTTTCAATGTGTGAATTTTTATTTGCTTGCTGCAAAGAACAAAGGAACATGTTAATTTTTATTTGGAGGTGTAATTCACATGCAAAACGGAACAGTAAAATGGTTCAACGCTGATAAAGGCTTCGGTTTCATCGAAGTTGAAGGCGGAGAAGATGTATTCGTACACTTCAGCGCTATTACAGGCGACGGCTTCAAAACTCTGGACGAAGGTCAACGCGTACAATTTAAAATTGTACAAGGAAACCGTGGTCCTCAAGCAGAAGAAGTTGTAAAACTGTAATTAAAGCATAGCTGCCTTTAACATGTTAAAATGGTAAAGGCAGCTTCTTTTTTTTGATCAGTTATATAAAAGTCGACCCATTAGTTGTCGAGGCAGGAGTCCGGTGGGACGTGAAACTTCCGCTAAGTGTAGGCTTCTGTGAAATAACGTCGGTTAGATGTTTTTCCATAACAAAGGGGGTAGAAGTCATGTATAATCGCAAAAAACCGTTGGAAGAGATTCCACAAGCTGATGCGGCAATCTGGGAATGTACGAGTGATACGTGCAAAGGATGGATGCGGGACAATTTTGCGTTTGATAACGTACCTACTTGTCCGATATGTGCTTCTGAGATGGTCAGCACGACTAGGATGCTACCATTGCTTGAGAATTCGAATAGTAATCTGAAAACGATGCCTAAAGGAAATCGGATTTAACATAGCTTACCCGCCTCTAACGAGGTGTTTTTTTTTAAGATCAAACAGACACCCTGTGCGAAGGTAAGGGTATTAAATATGAAGTTCCCGGCATTCGTTTTAGCGAATGCCTTTTTTTGTATCATTTTTTAACAGTAAATATAGTGTAATTGACGTGAATCGTATGAAAAAGATAAAGACCCCTTTTGCTATAAGCAAAAAGGGTCTTTGTTATGACTACAATTTTACCACGATCAGATTGGAATTTAGATGAACAAGAATGGCAGTAGAAACAATGTTGCTACCAGAGCCAGATCGATTCCTGCTCCATAGCCGTAACCCCCACCGTATCCTCCGTATCCATATCGACCGTAGGCCGAAGATTTAACTTTTTCTGTTGCAACAGCGTTTTTCTTGCTGCTTTTTACCAGCTGCTGTTTGGATTTGACTGAACACAGCCGTGGTCCCTCGAAACACCCGTTCAAATAAATTTTGCCATCACGACATTGACTAAGCGTACCATACATATGCTTACCGTCGTTCATAACGAGACAAACGGAACGTCCAACGTGCGGAGAAACCGTTTCTTCACATACCCGATTAATTCTGTACATGCAAATCCTCCTCATTAGATGCGGTTGCCGCTTGATTTCAACGGTTTGTATATCATAGTAAAAAGAAGAGCATTTGGTATGGACGAGTACCCGGAAAATCGAATGGGGAGGAGCCGTTTTTGAATCTACTCCATACACTGGGAGAAGTGAGGAGGGGATGTTGCGTGGATTATCATGACATGCTGGCTCGGTTAGGGGAGGGAAGTGCCCATCCTGGAGGATTTTTGGCAACGCTGAAGTTGCTGGATAGCTTATCTCTGCCTGTGGGTAGTCATATCCTTGAGATAGGGTGTGGCACTGGGAGGACTGCGTGTTACTTGGCTAAAAGTGGATATCAGGTAACAGCGATTGATCTTCATCGTAATATGCTGGATAAGGCAGTTCGGCGAGCGAGACAAGAACGGGTGGATGTTCGATTTATTCAGGCTGATGTAGCAGCGTTGCCTTTTCCGGAAAATCATTTTGATGTGGTGTTCGTGGAGTCGGTTACGATCTTCACCCCATGGCGGAGTGCACTTGCTGAATATAGAAGAGTGTTGAAGCCCGCTGGACTTTTGGTGGATCGGGAGATGGTTCTGTCAGGCAGTAAGACCGAATTAATGAGCCGCAGATTAAAGCAATTTTACGGTATACGAACCCTGGCAACGGCCACAGCATGGAGAAAACGCCTTAAACAGTGTGGTTTCACCAAGGTAGAGGTCAAAGAACATTCGCGATCTATGGGAAAATGGGGCGTTGATCATGATCCGCATCGCGAGATGGATATGAATTGGTTTGAGGATGAACGTATGCAGCGTATGAGTCTTACCAATGATCGTTTGCTCGCGAAATACGGCAAAAAGTTGGGATATGCTGTTTTTGCGGCAAGGGCACCGTTGGAGGTCAAAAAGGAAAAATAGGAAAAAGACAACTCACACAATCGTGTGGGTTGCCTTTGGTTTGTTCTGACAGAACGTACTACAGCATATCGTTGTCGATAATCCGCCAGTGGTGTTTGAGCAGGGCTTCCAGTTGGTTCTTATCTTTGGCTCGAAAAGCACTTAAAATTTGACGATGCTCTTCATTAACTTCGATTAGTACCTCAGATAGCTTTGGTTTATTATCACTAACATACGACTGCCGGATGAAACTGTTCTTCAATGTGTTTAACATCTCAATGACTGTGGCATTACCACATCGCTGGATGTACAGATTATGGAACTGATATTGGTTCTTGTTGTAGGTAGCAAGATCAAGCTGGCTGATATCTTCGTCCATTCGAAGAACCAGAGTTTCCATCTCCAGTAGTTCGGATGGTCTGAGGTGGTCTGCTGCAAGTGTGGCAGCAAGTGCCTCCAGCACACCGATCGCTTGGGAGAACTCCAGTTTTTTGCCTGCATCAAAAGGAGTGACAATAAATCCCCTGCGTGGGATGTATTGCAGCAGATTGTCTGAAGCCAGCTGGAAAAGGGCCTCCCGAGTAGGTGTGCGACTGATGTCCAGTTTTTTGCATATCTCGGCCTCGTTGATCTTCTGGTTGGGAAGCAAGGTTCCGTCCTGGATCTTCTGGGCAATGTAATCGTATACGTGATCTTTCAAGGACCGGTATTTGGGTACCTCCATACCGAATCCTCCTTTCTATGTATAGTGAATAAATAGATGGGTGTGAGGCCGTACTGTACGCGCCGTTCAGGAGTTTCAAGTTTTTATCATCTTAACACCGAGGGAGAAGTTGGGCAAGCAAACTTCATGTTTCAGCCGATGTAAATGCCGTGTTATATATAGTACATTTTATGGAATTAGAGCGTATAAATGTTTAAATAATGATTGTGATATACCGGATTATTTGTTAGTATTACTTACATATAAGTCCATATATTGTCTTATGTATATTGTATACAAATTATTATGCTACTCATTCAAAAAAGAATAGGGGTATGCTGTGTGAAAAAAGTGCTTTTGCCAATGATGCTGTTGTTAGTGGTTGTATTCATGTCTGCATGTGGGCAGGAAAAAACGACAGGAACCGGATCAGACTCTAATTCGTCTTCGGGAAGTAGTCCTGCGGAAAAGGAAGTAATTGTACTTGGAACCAGTGCGGACTATGCACCCTATGAATTTCATAAGAAAATCGATGGTAAAGATACTATCGTAGGTTTTGACATCGAGATTGCCAAAGCAATTGCGGCTGATCTGGGAGCCGAGTTGAAGATTGAGGATATGGACTTTGATGGCCTTCTTATGGCCCTTGGTACAGATAAGGTTGATTTCGTAATATCAGGCTTAACCCCTACCGAGGAACGAGAGAAGAACGTTGATTTTACGGATATCTACTATTATGCAGAGCAGGCTGTACTTGTTAGAGATGGGGAAGGTACGGCATTAAAGTCTGTGAATGATCTATCAGGCAAGCAGGTTGGTGTGCAAAAGAGTTCCATTCAGGAGGGGATCGCTCAGGAAATAGAGGGAGCAAAGCTGACTTCTCTGGCTAAAATACCTGAGCTGATTTTGGAGTTGCAGACGGGGCGCGTAGACGCACTCATCCTGGAGAAGCCAGTGGCTGAACAGTATGTGAAGAACCAAGAGGGGCTTGTTGTTGCGGGTGTAGAGATTGAACAGGCTGAAGACGAGGGTGGTTCGGCCATCGCGGTGAAGAAGGGTAATCAGAAGCTGCTGGATCAGATCAACACTACATTGGAAAAGCTCAAAACGAATGGAGATATTGAACGGTTCGTCGTTGAAGCCAATGAGATGCTCGGTGAATAAACCGGACGAGTGAGGGATATGCCGTGAATTTAGATTTTTCCTTTCTAGTAGAACATTGGCAGGATTATGCACGAAGTGCGTGGGTCACGCTTGAACTTTCTTTCTTCGGTGTATTGTTTGGTACGTTGCTGGGTGTGATCATGGCATTAATGCGATTATCCCGAATATGGCCAATTAAATTTGTGGCATCGGCGTATATTGAACTCATTCGAGGAACACCGATGCTTGTACAGATTCTTATTATTCATTATGGTCTGACGGTTGTGGGTGTGAACTTGCCGGCATTTATGTCGGGGGTGGTAGCTCTGACGATGAATAGCTCCGCTTATATGGCGGAGGTGTTCAGGGCCGGGATTCAAGCGATTGATAAAGGACAGACCGAAGCTTCGCGCTCCCTTGGTATGACAAATGGTATGACACTTCGTTATATTATACTGCCGCAGGCTTTTCGTAACATGCTTCCAGCCATCGGCAATGAATTCATTATTATCATTAAAGATTCTTCGCTTGTCTCCATGATCGGCATAGCCGAGATTATATACACGGCTAGAACGATTCAGGGTGTTACGTTCCAGCCGCTTGCTCCGCTGCTTGTTGCCGCCGGCCTCTATTTTATAATCACATTTACACTGGCTAATTTACTCTCTTGGTTGGAACGTAGACTGTCTGCTTCTCGATAACTAGTGATAAAGGATTGGATTCGAGAAAGGCTTGGAGTAGGCTGGAGTGGAAAAAGAGAGATGTAGTCGTAAATGGGGATGGCATCGCATACATTGTTATTGTATTTTGTATACAATATTTTGGAAAGGTGTTGGGTGTGTATGTCAGATTCCAAAATGTTAATTGATTGGTCGGAGCGTTATGCTGCACCTAATTATCATCCGCTCCCTATTGTTATTGAACAGGCGGAAGGGGTGTGGGTGGAAGACCCTGAAGGCCGCCGTTATATGGATATGTTAAGTGCATACTCTGCATTGAATCATGGTCATAGACATCCTGTGATCATACAGGCGCTCAAGGATCAGGCAGATCAGGTTACGCTGACATCACGGGCATTCCACAGCAGCTCAGCTTCTCTTTTTTATCAGAAACTCTCACAATTCACGGGGAAATCGAAGATTCTCGCCATGAATACAGGAGCGGAAGCGGTGGAGACTGCGGTGAAGGCGGTACGTAGATGGGCTTATCGTTGCAAAGGTGTACCTGAGAATCAAGCTGAAATCATCGTATGCTCTGGTAATTTTCATGGAAGAACGCTAACGGTAACTTCCTTTTCTTCTTCAGCGGAGTATAAAAAAGATTTTGGGCCGTTCACACCTGGATTCCGGATTATTCCCTATGGAGACATCGAAGCACTGAAGCAGGCCATTACACCAAATACGGCTGGTTTTCTTGTAGAGCCTATTCAGGGCGAAGCTGGAATCGTAATCCCGCCTGATGGATATTTGGCTGAAGCTTTTGCTCTGTGTAAGAGCCAGCAGGTGTTGACTGTATCTGATGAGATCCAGACCGGATTTGGAAGAACAGGTCGCCGTTTTGCCTCCGACTGGGAAGGGGTTGAACCGGACATTTGGATTATGGGCAAAGCACTGGGGGGAGGAGTAATGCCAATCTCGGCTATTGCTGCTGATGCGGAGATACTTGATTTGTTTGAGCCGGGGTCTCATGGTTCTACGTTTGGGGGTAACCCACTCGCTTGCGCCGTAGCTATAGCAGCTCTGGAAGTTCTTGAAGATGAGAAGCTTGCCGAGCGATCGGAGCGTCTGGGGAACTATTTTATGAAAAGACTTCGAGATATTCGCAGTTCAGCCATACGGGATATTCGGGGGAAAGGCTTATTTATTGGTGTTGAACTGCATGAACCAGCCCGTCCTTATTGTGAGCGATTGATGTCTACTGGACTGCTCTGTAAAGAAACCCATGAGACAACCATTCGATTTGCCCCACCACTGACGATTAAAGAGTCCGAGATTGACTGGGCACTGGAGAGAATTGAGCAGGTATTGATCAACAATGAGGGAGCTGACCTACATGAAAAATGATGATGATGTCCATGGTGGAATAAAAGATACTTCTATTGATACAAGTCAAACATCTGTGCGACGTAATATTGCTATCATTAAGGTTCCTTTTGGACTCGGTGGAGCAAGAGGTGGAGCAGAGTTGGGGCCGGATGAATTGATCACAGCTGGACTGAAGCGGGAGATTGCGAGTCTTGGGCTAGTGCTTTCCAAAGAAGTGCGGGTAGATTGTCCTTCTGAACCTGCTGCCCCTATTGAGCGAAATCGTGTAAAACATTTAAATGAGGTACGTCAGGTCAGTCAGAAGGTGTGTAGTGAAGTATCAGGCGCAGTAGAGGAGGGTGCTTTCCCACTTGTGCTTGGGGGAGATCATAGTGTAGCGATTGGTACATTTGCCGGGCTAACAGCGCACTATTCGAATTTGGGTGTGATCTGGTTTGATGCGCATGCAGACTTGAATACGGAAGAACGCAGCTTGTCCGGTAATATGCATGGGATGAGTGTGGCTGCATCTTTGGGGCATACTGCATTCAATCTGTCGCACATTGCTGGGGCAGGTGCGTTTATTGATCCGTCCAACTTGGTCTATATTGGTCTGCGTGATCTGGATGAGTATGAGAAAGAGCAGATTAAGGGACTGGGAATCCGAGCATTTACGATGCATGATATTGACCGGATGGGAATAAAGCAAGTTATTGAGCAAGCAATAGCTACAGCGGGAAAAGGGACAGATGGTATTCATGTCAGCTTCGACATGGATTGTCTGGATCCGCGGGAAGCTCCGGGTGTGGGCACCCCAGTACCTGGTGGTCTGAATTACCGAGAGGCACATTATGCATTGGAGATACTTGCTTCCACAAATCAAGTTACGTCAATGGAACTGGTTGAGGTGAATCCGTTGTTTGACCACAATAGACATACGGCAAGGCTTGGTGTGGAACTGATCGCTTCGTTACTTGGTAAGCGCATATTGTAAGCACTGAGAAGTGAAGCGGAGTATGTAGGCTGTGCCTAAGGAATATACTTTCTTATTTATTATAGAAGGAAAGAAAACTGAGATCTCCGAAAACTAGGGTTAGTCACAATCAATTGTTCACTGCAATCGCAGTGGAAGTGGCTTCCCTGGTTATGTTTAATGGATAAGTATATTAGAAGCGCAGTAATGAGGATGCTGAGAGTTATTTCTATAATACAGGAGTGTCAGATTACATATTGTGCTGATGATGTGGATTGATTATCATTATTGAAAAAAGACTTGCAATTGAAATCTGTACATGATATATTCTAATTCCGGCCAAGAAAACACGGTTTACACGGTGCGGCAAGCGAATGAAATAAGCTTCGAAAGAAACTTAAAAAAAGAGCTTGCAAAGTTGGTTCGGACATGATATTATATAAGAGTTGCTGAAGAGAACAACATTCGGT
>NZ_JAGIKV010000043.1 GCF_017874615.1 Paenibacillus xylanexedens | reverse complement strand
CACACGTACCCATCCCGAACACGACCGTTAAGCCCTCTAGCGCCGATGGTACTTGGACCGCAGGGTCCTGGGAGAGTAGGACGCCGCCAAGCGATAGAAGACACACTTGATGATATCGAGTGTGTCTTTTTTTGTGTTATTATTTTCTGCCGAGAAACAAACTAACTATATAGATAAGACAGCATCAATATTTTCATTTATATGAAGACTCTCAGTATTAATAATTGGACTACGTTTTAAAGCTGGTAGGTATATTTCCATCTGTTCCACTTCTGAATCATAACTCCTTCAGCAACCTTTCAGTTGAATTTAACGTACGTTTCAGTGGGGTAGGGTATAGTGAAGCCAAGTAAAGAGGAGGAGAACTATAATGAATATATCTTCTACAGCCAGCTCCACTACATCATACATATCGACATCTTCGAGTTCGGACAATTCAAGCAGCTTGGAGAAACAAAAGACGAAGCTTGAGGCTCAGCTGGAGAAAGTGCAATCCAGCAAGGACGATGAACAGACTAAGGAGACAAAGACCAAACAGCTTCAACAGCAGATCAAGCAGATTGAGGCACAGATTGAACAGCAAAGCTCTCAAGGAGCTGGTACAACTGGTACGAAGGAGGCACCACCTGCCCAACCTCCATCCAATGGAACGGGCGTAGCTACCCCTAAGGAGATTGCAAACGCAACAACAGATAGTAATGGTCGATTTGATATACGCATATAATGACATCTAATTTAGGATAAAACCAAGCCCTGACCGATCTATATTGATCGTGCAGGGCTTGGTTAATTTGTTTATTAGATTATTTTATAAGGTCTACCTGCATTTTATCTACGTTCTATTGATCTTCTATCTGTTACTGTTATTATCTGTTAACGTTATTCAGCCTGCAACGCGTTGATTCGATCCGTAAGGGATCGTTTTCTATAGTATACGGCTATGGTTGCGAGAACCAGCATTTCGGACAACGGTACGGCAAGCCATACACCCGTGACACCAAAGAAGGAAGGGAGAATCGCAATCAACGCAATCATGATGATCATTTCACGCGCAGCTGTAATCCAGATGGCCATTTTGGCATTGCCTACAGATTGGAAATAGGTACTCATGACAAAGTTAACACCCATAAACACATAGGCAAATGTAAATATACGTAATCCGTAAACGGCATTATCCGTTACGCCACTACTGAAGTTTCCAAAGATTTGCACGAAATAAGGTGCACCGATCTGAACAATAACCAGTAACAATAGTCCGCATGCCAGAGCTGTTTTAGTGGCTAAACGTATCGTTTGTTGTACTCGTTTAATCTGATTGGCACCGTGATAATAGCTGATCAGAGGTTGGGCAGCGGATGCGAGACCCAGGAAAGCCAACAATACAACACCATGAATATAGTTCAACACGGTAAAGGATGCTACGCCATCCGTGCCCGCAATACGGTCCATGGAGATGTTATGGGAGACAGAGAAGACCGACATGCCAAGTTCAGCCAGAAAGCTGGGGAAACCAATGAGTAGAAGGGAAGCCAGCAGTTTGTTGTTCCACTTGAAGCGGGTGAATGTGAGATTATTCGTTTTTTTGAAAAAGTGAGTGAGCAGGACAAGTAGCGCAAGAGACGCTGATACAATTGTACCGATGGCCACACCGCGTACACCCCATTCGAGTACATAAAGTGTTATATAATTGATGATGATATTGGCCACAGCAAAGGTAATCTGAGCGTACATGGATGTGTTGGGATTCCCATCGTTTCGTACAAAGATAGAGAGTGCATTCTCAATGGTGAAAACAAACCCGAACAATAACATGATATTCATATAGTCCGAAGCAAACGGGAAGGTCTCGGCGTTCGCACCGAGGGAGTATACCAGTTTGTCTTTGAATGTAAATGCAACATATCCAATGGCTACCGTAACTAACATAATGAGCATAATGGATTTGGTGAAAATTTGTTTGGCTGAAGTGATATCTTTTCTACCCATAGCGTTGGAGTACAACGTTGCCCCGCCCATACCAATCCACAGCGACATGGCAACAAAGAGTGTGTAGACAGGTGAGGCAATGCCGATCCCGGCCATTGCGGTAGAACCCAGTTTGTGTCCAACCATAATGCCGTCGATAATAAAATTAAAAGCAACTACCAGCATCCCTAATACAGAAGGCACGAGGTAGCTTATAAAAGCTTTACCTACAGATTGCCCTTCCAATGGATGCGTCCAATTCGTATTCATAATGACCTCCGTTAGTAAACTGAATGTTCATTCTGTATATAATAATACTGAACGTTCGTTCTGTATGATAACACGCCATGAATTCTCTTGGCAACTTTTGCGTTTAAATATCGTTTATGTGATAGAGTAGGTGGATATTTATAAGGCGGGAGGAATCTCTTGATGAAACAAAATAAATACGATGAAGCTGAATTTTTCGACAACTATAGTAAGATGGCTCGTTCCGTTCAAGGGCTGGATGCAGCCGGGGAGTGGCATGAATTGCAGACTCTTTTGCCTGATTTGAAGGACAAGCGTGTGCTGGATTTGGGATGTGGTTTTGGGTGGCACTGCCGGTATGCGCGAGAGCAGCAAGCGAGTTCAGTGATCGGTGTAGATCTGTCTGAAAATATGCTTCAGCGTGCTCGTGAAATGACGGACGACCCGCAGATCCAGTACAAGCAGCTGGCGATTGAAGATATTGATTTTGCACCGGGACAATTCGACGTTGTGATTAGTTCACTTGCCTTGCATTATATTGAACGGTTAGACACGGTGTATGCTAAGATCAATGATTGTCTCGTAGAAGGGGGCACATTTGTACTATCTTCCGAACATCCTATCTTCACCGCTCGCGCTGCGCAGGATTGGCATTACGGACCCACAGGTGAGATTCTTCACTGGCCCGTGGATGATTACCACGATGAAGGGAAACGTGTGGCGAACTTTCTGAATCAGGATGTGGTCAAATATCATCGCACACTGGCAACACATCTCAATGAACTGATTAAGGCGGGGTTTGCAATTCAAAAGGTGGCTGAATCCAAACCATCACCAGAGATGATTGAACAAGTCCCAGGCATGAGAGACGAGAATCGAAGACCGATGTTTCTGATGATTGCTGCGGTGAAAGTATAACGATGAAAATGGTACGTTAGATCAGAGGGCAGAAAGAGACTGTGGAAGTGGAGCGTTCGCCTAAAAGATTTCTGATAGAGATTTCTAACTCAGCAAACTTGAAGGAATCAGCATGTTCAGCGATGTTGAACATGCTGTTTTTTTATTTTGCTACAATAATAAGAAATAATGTCCAAAACAGGGAACCAAACCACATTAGACTCAGTCATATTAAGTGAGGTGAACAACAGTTGGATGATCAATTACTGGCACAGGCTCAGACCATAGACAATTACACACTTAGCAGCATAATGGATGACTACGGAAATGACGTGTGGAATTATGCTTATTTTCTGACCAAAAGTGCCGAACAGGCAGATGAATTGTCACAGGAGGTATTTATTCGGGCGTACTCGGGGATCGCTCATTATCGTGGAGATTGCTCACTGAAAACATGGCTGTTGACGGTTACTAGAAACACGACTTTTACATATCGAAAATCCAGATTTTTTCGTAGCAGCCTGTGGGGAGAGACGTTACCCATTGAGACAGAGCGTGGGGGTTCGAGCCAAAGAGTCATGATTGCAGAGCACTCTGCACATCCTTCGGCCGAGATGGAAGTGATGAGTAAGGAGCATATCCATGAAATCTGGGATATTGTTCTGGAGTTGCCAAAGAAGTTCCGGGAGATTCTTTTGCTGAATCTGAAGTATGAGCTTACGACGAGTGAGATTGCTGAGATGTTGAAAATCAGCTTAGGCACAGTGAAATCTAGACTATCCCGAGGTAAGCATAAGGTACGGAAACAATGGGAGGAGCGAAGCAAATGAGACACAAGGATGAGCAATGGGAGAAGGAAATCCGGAAGGAACCGTTTGCTTCGTCTCCTTTTACAGAGGATCACAAGCTAAAGGTGCTTCAACAGGTGGAGTGGATGAAGAAGTCGGAAGAGGTAAGCAAGGGAGATAGTGGAGAGAGCAGATCCAGGTCATCCAGGTCATCCAGGCCGCAAGTAGGCAACGTGTCACACAAGCGTCGCCCTAAAAGAGGGCCTCTTGTTGCCGGGACGGGTGCGTTGGTTATTGCTGCTGGATTGTTCCTATGGATCTGGGATGATGGACAGCTGGTGAAACCCGTGATCGAGCAGGTCTATCCGACAGCAGCGTTACAGTTATCTGATGGTTTGAACACGAATCTGCTTACCGACAAAATGAAAAGAAATGTTGCGACTACGATGCGAGATGATCTGGGTAAACAGCTGAAGATTACGAAAGTGGAAGACTTGCCTGTGTCCGGCAGAATATATGTAGAGGCTGGTAGCGAAAGCGAGAAGGAATATGCGCAGATATGGCTCGATGCGACAACAGGAAATCTGCGTGAAGTACAGATGAGACGTGAGATGCAGCCAAGCGAACTGGAACACCGTTATTTGCGTCAAGTTCCATCGCTTTTGCTAAGTATAGGCAGCACTCCAACGCTAAAACCTGCATCAGTCCAACGTTTTGTGAGTATGAAGCAAGGGGAGTCGGAGCCAATATCACATACGACATTAGCGCTAGAGAATGAGACTGGTTATGGGGAGATTGTATGGCAACAGGACGAGGCTGTATCGATCACAGGCGACCTTAGTCCTGATCAAATATCCCAGGCAGCGCTGACGGATGCCAGAAACGCGATTGAGGCTCTGTCTGGTAAAGCCAATCTTGATCTGGTAAGAGCAAGCCGAAGCAAAGATGATGAACTCGGTAAGGATACAGTCTTTTTTTCCTTTAAAGATAACTACTTTGTACAGATGACCGAAGGAAAAGCGGGCATGGGTTATACGGTTGGGGATGCTAATCACTATGAGCAAGACTTTGCAGACTGGGAAGAAATAGAGGCTTATTATCAGGAACTATATAACATACAGGAGTCTCTTCTTAGAGGAGAAGTAGAACCTATAATTAAAAAAATATTTAAAATGGATCTTCAAGCGTATAAACTTCACCGTAATCCTGACCATCCAGGCATGGTCACATTTGAACTGGAGTCGAGCAAGGATGTTTTTCAGGTTGAATACAGGGAAGATGGACGGATCAAGATGATCACGAGAGGCGAGTTATAGAGCTTGATCTTATATGTTACAATTTACTTCATATATGGAATGGGTATAAGGAGATAACGATGAAATATTTGGTGAGTTCATGGTCTGGCGGGGGTAGCTTGCCGTTACAATGGAACAGCGAGCCTGGATGAGAAAATTCAGGAGCTGGTGGAGCAGGAGCAGGCTAAGATGGTATGTCCGGAGCTGCTTGGCGGTTTCTCCACTCCACGGGAACCGGCTGAAATTATCGGTGGCACGGGCAAGGACGTACTGGCAGGCACTGCAAAAGTGATCGAGAAAAGTGGCAAGGATGTCACAGACCTATATATCAAGGGAGCCTACCAGACACTCGAATGGGCGCGAGAATTGAATGTATCGTGTGTGGTATTAAAGGAATTTAGTCCGTCCTGTGGTACACAGATGATCTATGATGGGAATTTTGCCAATCACAAGGTAACTGGAGAAGGTGTCACCTCAGCATTGTTGAGACAAGAAGGATATACCGTCATTTCTGAAAATGAATGGATGGAGCAACTATAGGTCGCACAGATATCGTTTCATATTCACAGACAAGCCGCTGGATTATATCCTGGCGGCTTGTCTGTTGTCTCCCATTACTTTTCTCATTAAATGAATAAAGTCGATTTTCCTGAAATGCTAACAAACAATATGGATACATACGATATAGATATAAGATATATAAGGCTATCTACTATTTAAAGTGGGGGAATAATCATGTCAATTCAGTCTAAGCCAAAATATAAGAAAGGAAATAAACTCAAAAATATGAAATTAACAACAACGATGATCATCATGACTGTGATTAGTCTAATCGGCTTGTTTACTGTTTTTCTGATTGGGATTTTCGGAATGAACGAAGCAAAAACGGGACAAGGTATCCTCTACAATGACCGCTTCCAGCATCAAACCAATGTTCTTGAATTGAAAAGTAATTTCTATAATATGCGCGCCAATTATACAAAGGTTCTTGATAATGCAGAGTATACCGACAAACAGTACGATCAGGTTCAGAAAGGTAAGAAGAGTATCACGGATGGCTTGAATGAATTTTCAGCAAGAACATTGGATAACAATGAAAAAGAGATATTTGCAGATTTGGCAGCAAAGATGGATACATATTATCAGGATATTGAGCAAATCATGGATACCAAAAAGATGTCGGGCACCTACGATAGTGAAGAGAGAGGAAGAATTAACAAAAGCAGTACAGCGATTGTGGAGACGATCACCCTTTTGAGTGCGCATAACGAAGAAGAGTCAGCCAAGCTCTATGCGGATACACAGGAAGTAATTCAGCAGCGAGCATTGGTGCTCGGTTCGGTTCTTTTGTTTTCACTTGCAGCACTCATTCTTATTTCATTTGTAGTGATTCACAGTATACGTCAACGAATGAAAGCTATCACCCGTTATTGTGAAGAAATAACGCAAGGCAACTTAACAGCATCCTTAGATCCGCGTCTAACACAGGGAAATAATGAGATAAGTGTCATCGCACGAGCTATTCGTACAATGACCGATTCCACAACCAATGTCATTCGTGGTGTAGTTCAGGGATCTCATCATATCAACCAGGTTAGCGATCTTACCAACCAGAACATGGCTGGTCTGAATGAACGGATTCGTGAAGTATCAGCTACAGTTGAAGAGCTCTCTGCTGCAATGGAAGAGGCTTCAGCCCATACGGAAAATATGAATCATTCGGCTGCTGAGATGCAACAGGGAGCTGAATATATATCGGAACAGACATCTAAACAAGCAGAGTCCGCCTATGTGACCAGCACGAAGGCTGAAAAGTTGAAGCAGGAAGCCCGCGAATCGAGCCGAGCAGCCATAGACATGTATGATCATACGAGTAAGAAGATGTCAGAAGCGCTGGAACGTGCAACAGCTGTAGATCAGATTGGTATATTATCTCAGTCTATTTTGGATGTTACAGCGCAGACTAATCTGCTTGCACTCAATGCATCCATTGAAGCTGCAAGGGCTGGAGAAGCAGGCAGAGGTTTTGCGGTTGTTGCAAGCGAGATTCGAAAGTTGGCTGATGATTCCAGACAGGCTGCCGATCAAATCCAGCAGGTCACGGAAGAAGTTATGCAGTCTGTAACCAATCTGTCCTCGAATGCCAAAGAGCTGTTATCCTTTATGTTCAATCAGGTTGGCAAAGATTATAAATTATTGGAGGATACAGCTGAACAGTATTATGTCGATTCCCTTGAGCATGCCAATGCCGTTAAAGATCTCAATGCAACCTCACAACAAGTGACTGCGAATATCAAAATACTAGTGGGCTCCATTCACGAAATTGCATCAGCCAGTGAACAATCAGCCGCATCCAGTCAGGAAATCGCAGGACACATGGTCGCTTCTGCTGCGCAATCTGTGGAAGTAGTTAAACAATCTGATCAAGTGAAGGATAGTGCATTAAATCTGAATAAGCTGGTTAAAGATTTCAAGATTTAAAAGAAAAGAGTTATAGATAATCCACTAGGCCATGTAAGTGCCCAGTGGATTATTGCTGTCTTTCATCCAATACTTACTTTTATAAACCAAGAAACAATAATGTGCGTACTTTTAATTTATACACATAGGACCTAAAATAATACTTGAGATGAAACCACTTAAACATTATTGTTCAACATAAAAAATATATAAAAAGGACGTGGAGCTCCATGGAAGTTACAGCAAAGTCTAAGACAAAGGAAGAGATCTTAAAGGCGTATCATTTCCGGCATGCAACAAAGATATTTGATGATACCCGCAAAATCTCGGATGAGGATTTCCAATTTATATTGGAAACAGGCAGATTATCTCCAAGTTCCATTGGACTTGAACCGTGGAAGTTTCTAATTGTACAAAATCCGAACCTGCGTAAGCGTCTGTCCGAAGTCTCTTCCGGCGCGCAAAAGCAATTGGCTACAGCAAGCCATTTTGTTGTTATTTTGGCCCGATCAGATGCCAGTTATAATTCTCCTTATGCGGAGTACATGTTGAAGGAAACAAAGGGAATGCCAAATAACGTATTTGAGCTAACAAGTGAGGCTTATGGAAAGTTCCAAAATAACCAGAAGATTCTGGATAATTCACGATCATTATTTGACTGGGCATCTAAACAAACTTATATTGCACTCGGCAACATGATGACGGCGGCAGCTCAGATCGAGATTGATTCTTGTCCAATCGAAGGTTTCAGCCGTGAGGGTGTCCACCGTATTATGGAAGAAGAGGGCTTACTCGAAAATGGCGCATGGGGCGTCTCTATGATGGCTGCCTTCGGTTATCGGGCAGAGGAGCCCCAGCGTGAGAAGTCCCGACAATCCGTTGAGAAAATCACGCAATGGATTAACTGAATTCAGCGTGAATCCAACATGAATTCAAAAACGATTATCTAAGATCTAACATTATAGATAAGGATCAAAGCAGAATCGAAACAGCCCGATATTTTCCACATGTTAGCAGGATGGAAAATATCGGGCTGTTTTTTTTTATAAAAAAGAACTTGAAAATACATAGATGTCTATGTATAATGAGGTCATGCCTAAATACAACGCAATTGCACTGATTGCAAGAATCAGAGACCATGTCAACAAACGGATTGTACACGAATTGGAACAGCATGAGGTAACAGGGATTGTTCCTTCTCATGGGGATGTATTGATGTTCTTGTACCGTGAAGAGACCCTGTCGATCAAGATGTTGGCTGAACGTATTCAACGCACGCAACCAACGGTAACGGTACTGGTCAACAAGCTGGAGAAGCTCGGATATGTTGAACGCAGCAAGAGTGCCGAAGATAGCCGGGTGACGATGATTCGCCTAACCGAACAGGGGAAGCGACTCGAACCGATCTTCCATCAGGTATCAGAGCAGATTAATGACATCATCTATAGTGGCTTGTCCGATGAACAGTCGGAGCAATTGGAGAGCTTGCTATCCATTATTTTCCGAAAGTTATAATGAATGAACTCTTCTGTCTGCAACCCTTCCAGATTTGACTGGGGTGGAGGCAGAGAAGCCCAAATATTTTTTTACCCATATACATAGATATCTATGTATACGGGAGCGTATCAATGTAACCCCATTTTCGCAACCTAACTCAAACCAAACCTGGAGGGATTCACACTTTGAAACATCTTATCGTATATGCTCACCCACACGCAGACAGCTTGAATAACGCAATCCTCAATACTGCTGTAGAAGCTCTCGAAGCTCAAGGCCATGAAGTGGTTGTCCGTGATTTGTACAAACTTGGATTCCAACCCGTACTGACTGAAGCTGACACAGCTTCCATGCGTGCAGGACAGACACCACAAGATATCGCTACAGAGCAACAGTTTGTTACAGATGCAGAAGTTATCACATTCATCTATCCGATCTGGTGGACAGGTCTTCCTGCCATTATGAAAGGATATGTTGACCGTGTCTTCGCCTATGGTTTTGCGTATGCAGCAGGTGAAGCAGGAATCGAGAAATTGCTGACAGGCAAAAAAGGCCTCATCATCAACACCCATGGTACACCAAGTGAAATTTATGATCAGATTGGCATGACTGCTGGATTGAAAATAACTTCAGACGTAGGTATCTTCGATTTTGTAGGCATTGAAGCCGTAGATCATCTGCTCTTTGGTAGTATTGGATATCTGAATGCACCCGCATATCAAGCCATGTTGGATCAGGTTAAACAGACGGTAACGACCAAATTCTAATATAGATGTTGGTTCCCTATAGGGATTCCATATGATACCAAACCGATTCGATCATGAGTCGGTTTGTTTGTTCATGTGTTTGCAAAATGGATGAAAGGGGGTATAATCGTACCCATGGAACCTATACTTATATTTAAAGCATTATCGAACGAGACACGTAGACAAATCTTGTTGTGGCTCAAAAACCCGGAGCAACACTTCCCACCGCTGGAACTATCTCAGCATCCGGATGGTGGCAAGAACGGAATCTGTGTTGGCACGATTCAAGTGAAGGCTGGACTGGCTCAGTCGGTTATATCCAGTTATCTGCTGACTATGCTCAAGGCAGGGTTGCTGCTCTCCGAGCGAAGAGGACAATGGACGTATTATCGGCGCAACGAGGAGACGATCCGTCAGTTTGCCGAGTACGTGCAGAACGAGTTATAAGCCGGATGCCGGAACGGAAGCTAGGATGCATATGCAGGCAGGGATTCCGTCCGGATGTAAACGGCTAGTTTATCATCACATCATCATATCCAGTTGCGATTTAATTAATCTATATATCTGGATATACAAAAATATAATCATCGAGGAGATTAAAAGTAATGACTACAGAAAATATGGCTTCATCCCATAAAGAACACATCAATGACGTTAAGCTTTCCATCCTGGATCTGGCTCCTGTCGTAGTGGGTGCAACACCTGCTGATGCTTTGCGCAACAGCCTGGATCTGGCACAGCATGCTGAGCGTTGGGGATATCACCGTTACTGGGTAGCTGAACATCACAACATGCCGGGTATTGCTTCTTCCGCAACTTCGGTCGTTATTGGATATCTGGCTGGTGGAACCAAAACGATTCGTCTGGGTTCAGGAGGCATCATGTTGCCCAACCATGCACCGCTTGTCATCGCTGAGCAGTTCGGCACACTGGAATCCTTGTATCCTGGCAGAATTGACCTGGGACTGGGTCGCGCACCAGGTAGTGACCGCCGTACATCGCTTGCGCTACGCAAAGATCTGAACAGTGGGGAAGACTTCCCTGAGCTTTTGGCAGAACTTAGAGCATACTTTGATGCTTCGGCGACATCTTATCATGCGCCTGTTCGCGCAGTTCCTGGAGAAGGATTGAATATTCCAATTTACCTCTTGGGGTCCAGTGATTTCAGTGCACGTCTGGCAGGTCAGCTGGGATTACCGTTTGCTTTTGCCAGCCACTTCTCGCCCGATTATACCCGGATCGCATTAGAGACGTATCGAAACAACTTCCAACCATCTGAAAGCTTGAAGGAGCCACATGTGATTGTTGGTGTTAACGCTGTTGTTGCGGATACAGACGAGGAAGCAGCATGGCTGGGTACAACGATGCAACAGCAGTTCCTGAACATTATTCGTGGCACAACGGGATTGGTACAGCCTCCGGCAGAGATGGAAGGCAAATGGACGGATCGTGAAAAAGCTGGTGTTGAGCAGACGCTGAAGGCAGCTGTTAATGGTTCCCCAGAAACCGTACGTGGACAGTTGGAATCCTTCATTCGGCAGACGCAGGCAGATGAGCTGATTATTACGTCGATGATCTATGATCATAAGGCACGTCTGCATTCCTATGAGTTAATCGCACAATTGGCGGGAAAAGCTTAATCTTCATTTTTCAGCGTTAAAGCTGGCTTAATGGTAGGGTATAGCTATAAATTTACGGTTCGTCTCCCAGTGAGGCGAGCCGTTTTTGAATAGGGAGAATTTGCAAATGATTCGTGTGGGGCAGAAGACTCATTTTGGGGTAAAATGACTTTACCGGTTTAATTTGAAACGGTTAATCAGCACCATACGTATAAATCCAGAGTGTTATACATATGTTGGCTTGTACAAGGTATTTTATTTTTTTCAGATGCAAGGGGCATTTATCTAGCTTAATAGTTTAGTTTTGATTAAGGGTCATAAGAGAGGACGACACGCCTATGGAGCAACCTGAGCAACCCCGCGTTTGGCCGGAGCGGTTCAAGCGATTTTTTCTTAACAACAAGTTTGTCCTATTTCTGCTGATTCTGCTGTTGGTGGGACTGAACGTGATGGTTCTGACCAAAGTATCCTTTGTTCTTCATCCGCTCGCAGTACTCATCAAAACCATTGTGCTACCTATTATTCTGTCAGGCATACTCTACTATCTGCTGAATCCGATTGTGGATGTGATGGAAAGATGGAAAATCAAGCGAGGCTGGTCCATTCTGATTCTCTATCTTGCAATTGGAGGCATTCTGACGGTCGTTGTGCTGGCAGTCATTCCAGTTGTGCGTAACCAGATTGTAGGACTAATTGAAAACTTTCCAACGTACAGTGAGACGGTAAAACAGCAGTTTGAGGAGCTTACGGGCAGTAAATTGTTCGGTCAGTTCCAGGAGACGGTGAATCTGAATTCTCAGGATTGGTGGGGAACAATTTCCCAAAAGGCTACTGAAATTCTGAACTCGACCTGGACCAAATTGGGCGGGTTCCTCGGAGCCTTCACGGAGACCGTGCTGTCCATCGTAACGGTTCCGTTCATTCTGTTCTATCTGCTGAAAGACGGCAAAAAGCTGCCGGCGAAAATTTTGTCTTTCCTGCCGATCAAGAGCCGTACGGGCGCAATGCATGTGCTGGAAGACATCAATCACCAGATCAGTTCATTCATTCGTGGACAGATTATCGTCAGCTTCTGCATCGGTATTCTGCTCTACATCGGTTATATGGTCATTGGTCTGGATTATGCACTAATTCTTGCAATTATCGCATCGTTTACGAGTGTTGTTCCGTATCTGGGACCAGCAATTGCAATTACACCTGCGTTGATCGTGGCCCTGGTTACTTCGCCGGTGATGCTGCTGAAGATGGTTGCCGTATGGACAATCGTGCAGTTAATCGAGGGTAAATTCATCTCACCACAGATCATGGGCAAAACGCTGAAGATTCATCCCATCACAATTATCTTTGTCATTCTGACTTCGGGTAATCTGTTTGGAGTCGTGGGCATTCTGCTCGCTGTTCCAGGATACGCGGTGCTGAAAGTATGTGTATCACATATCTTCAACTGGTTTAAGGACAGATCGGGCCTGTACGACCCGAACAAGAACAATCTTTTATAACCGAAGTGGCAAGCTCCAAGAGATAGTTAATCAGAAGATTTAGTCACTTTGTATCCTGTATAAAACGGTACCCTTACCAAGAAGAACCCCCGTCCATCGGCATACAGCCGAGAGGCGGGGGTTCTTCTGCATGAACAAGCTTGGCTGTTGCCTAGCTGTGTTTAATATGTTGGAGCGTTTGCAGGAAAATCTGCTCAATATGAGCATCATCCAGAGAGTAGTACACCGTCTTGCCTTCCTTGCGCCGCTTGACGATCCGCATGTTGCGGAGTGAACGCAGCTGGTGTGAAATGGCCGACTGTCCCATGTCGAGCAGAACCGTCAGGTCATGAACACATAATTCCTTCTGTAACAGCGCATCAATAATACGTAGACGTGTGGGGTCGCTGAATGCCTTGAACCAATCTGCCATCTCGGAAGACGTCTCCCGATCTATGAGTGAAGTGCGAATCGTCTGCACGTCGGCTTCAGTACCTGAGCAGGCTGCATCACATTCGCTTGGTGCTTTAACCGGTTGTTCCATTTCCTATCACCGCCTATGTTAACTCAACATTTGCATAATTCGATTTAACCATTTGGTAAGTACAACAACTAGACGAATAAAACCATTTCGATCTAATTGTTGTTGATTGGAATTCACTGGTTCGGATTTATGCAAAAGTTTAACTATAGCTCTATTATATCCAAAACCCGCCTAAAGCGAAATGATTACTATTAGCATAATCTGTATGAAAAATCAACAACGATTGTTGACACTCATGTTTAGGCGTGCATATAATAGGGGTAACCAAACATATGAATGAGTGCTCATATATTGAATACAATTGAAATATAACATCGTTTTTGTACTGCAAAGGGGAGAATTCACATGGGAACCGGACAGGAACAGGTGAAAAGGGAACTGCTGCTTGATGGACTGGATTGTGCGAACTGCGCATTGAAGATTGAAAATGGCGTCAAAAAAATTAAGGGCATTAACGAATGCTCTGTCAATTTTGTTACCAAAACACTATCGCTACACACCACTTCCGATATGGATGAACAGGTAGTGGAAGAAGCAAAGCGCAAAGTGCTTCGGCTGGAGCCGCATATTCGCATTTCGGAAAAAGGAAAACACGTGAATGGACATGTGCACACCCACACAGGGAGTGCAGCTGGTGCGCATAACCACAGTCATGACCATACTGGACATGATCATGGACATTCACATGGCAAACACTCGCATACTCATGATCAACATCAACATGATCATACCCATGAGCACGGAGGTCATGCTGGACATGATCACAACCATACGCATGATGATGCCCATGCAGGCCACTCGCATGAACATGGTGCAGGACAGACAAAAGTGTTGCTTGCTCGTCTTGCTGCAGGTTCTGTGTTGCTCGCAGCCGCAATCTGGTCGCCGCTGGAGGGCTGGGCACAGTTTACTCTATATGCGCTCGCCTATCTGATTGCCGGGGGAGATATCGTGCTCCAGGCGTCCAAAAACATCATCCGCGGTCAGGTATTCGATGAATACTTCCTGATGTCCGTCGCTACCTTGGGTGCTTTTGCCATTGGAGAGTATCCGGAAGGGGTAGCGGTCATGCTGTTCTATCAGCTCGGGGAGCTGTTTCAGGGCATGGCGGTTAATCGGTCACGCAAGTCGATTCAGTCACTGATGGAAATTCGCCCGGATTACGCAAATATCCTGACGGGTTCGGGTGACGAAACCCGGCGTGTATCTCCGGAAGACGTACGGATTGGTGATCGTATTGTCGTGAAAGCAGGAGAGCGAGTACCGCTGGATGGTATCGTTAGAGCTGGGCGTTCCATGGTGGACACTTCTGCTCTGACAGGTGAATCGGTACCTCGTGAACTGGAGCCCGGTAGTGATGTACTGAGTGGATTTGTGAACAAAAATGGTATGTTGACGATTGAAGTGACCAAAACGTTTGGTGAATCAACGGTATCCAAGATTTTGGACCTGGTGCAGAACGCGAGCAGCCGGAAAGCGAAAACAGAGCATTTTATTAGTAAATTCGCCCGTTATTACACACCGGTTGTTGTTATCCTTGCAGCCGTGATTGCATTTGTTCCGCCGTTGATACTTAGTGGTGCAACATTTGCCGATTGGATCTATCGTGCATTGGTCTTCCTGGTTATCTCATGTCCTTGTGCGCTCGTGGTCTCTATTCCACTTGGGTTCTTCGGCGGCATCGGGGCGGCTTCACGTAACGGTATTCTCGTCAAAGGTAGTAACTACCTTGAAGCGTTGAACGATGTGAAAGTTGTTGTTTTTGATAAAACGGGTACACTAACCAAAGGTGTATTCAAAGTAACAGCCATTCGTCCCGAAGGTGGACGTACGGAAGAAGAACTGATGAAGCTGGCGGCCATTGCCGAAGCGAATTCGAATCATCCGATTGCCGAATCCATTCGTGCAGCTTGGGCCAAAGATATTCCCACACAAGGTGTGGATGGTTATGATGAAGTTGCCGGACATGGGATTAAGGTGAGCGTCGATGGTCGGGAAGTGCTGGCAGGCAACGCCAAATTAATGAAGCAGGCAGGTATATCCTATACCACACCAGAGACGGCAGGAACGATAGTTCACGTGGCTGAAGCTGGCACGTATGTTGGTCATCTGATCATTGCCGATGAAGTGAAGGATGATGCAGCCGCGGCCATTCAGGCGCTGAAGAAACTCGGCATCCGCAAAACGGTCATGCTGACAGGTGATGCCAAAGCCGTAGGTGAAGCGGTAGGACGTGAGCTGGGTGTGGATGAGGTATACGCTGAATTGTTGCCACAGGATAAAGTCGAACGGCTGGAGCAACTGGAAGCTGCCAAATCTCCGAAGGAAAAAATGGCATTTGTCGGTGACGGCATCAACGATACACCTGTACTGGCGCGCGCCGATGTAGGCGTGGCCATGGGTGGGCTCGGCTCGGATGCCGCGATTGAAGCGGCAGATGTGGTCATCATGACCGATGAACCGTCGAAACTAGCGAGTGCAATCCGCATTGCTAAGCGTACACGAATGATTGTATGGCAAAATATCGCGTTTGCTCTGGGAGTTAAAGCGATCTTCCTGTTACTCGGTGTGTTTGGCATAGCTACCATGTGGGAAGCGGTATTCTCGGATGTCGGTGTCACGGTGCTAGCTGTCCTGAACGCCATGCGTGTACTTCGTGTGAAGAATATCTAAGTTTACGAAACGATCCAGGCGGCTCTTCGTATATACGTAGAGCCGTTTTTATATTTTTATGTAGATAAGTCTAACTAGACATTTACACGAAAACGGAGAGGACAGAAATAACCTGAAGAAGCGAAGCTACATCGGCAGGTTATTCTGTCATCGGAGTGTCAGTGTGAGCAGGTCTATGGAAGACAACAGTGAAGGGGAGAACGTTTTGACAGGAGCAGTAGTAGGGATCATCATTGGAGTATGCTATTTCATTCTGGGGTTAATGGTGTTCAAAAAACCACCGAAAATGATTAACGGAATATATGGTTATCGGACCCCGCGTGCAATGAGTAATCCCGAGTTATGGGACGAAGCGCAAAGTTATAGCGCCAATCTGATGATGCAATTTGGTGTGATTATCACGATATTCGGCATTATCGGTTTCTGGCTTACAGATGTACGAGCTTTGGTTCTGAGTCTGGTTGCTACAGGATTCTATACGTTCAGACTGTTTACCAGAGTTGAAGGCCGGTTGAAGCAAATGCAGCGTGCTCAACAGCAACAGAATGAGCAGAACGTTTAAGGTAAGATTAGTGAATAGGTTTAGAGAAGAGGACTCGCGTGTGAAGCGGGTCTTTTTTTGTTGAAATAGAAAACTGTAGAGGATGTTAAACTCGCTAAGACTTCATACACAAAATATAACGTTGACGTTAACGTTAATATTATATATAATTATGTACATAACATTATAGACATATGGAAGAGGTGAGGGAAATGAGTTTATATAAAATCGACGACGTAGCCAAGGAATGTGGTTTGACCAAGCGAACCATTCGGTATTATGAAGAGATTGGTGTCATGCCTTCACCTCAGCGGACAGATGGCGGGACGCGGTTGTACACTCGGGAGGATATCGATTATCTGAAAAAGGTGGTTCGCGCCAAAGAGGTACTTGGATTCTCCCTTCAGGAGTTACATACCTATGTGGCAACGGCAGATGCCTTGAACGAACAACGTTTTGACTACCAGCAGACGACCGAAGTAAGAGAACGGATCGAGAAGCTTACCGCGATGGAAACAACGCTGGATGGTCAGTTGCAACTGATTGAGCAGAAACTTCAGAGCATACATGCCGTACAGACTGAACTGGAAGAGCTGCGTGAACGCGTTCGGAGAGGTATTCAGAAGTTACAGGCACATGATCCGAAGGGTGATGAAGACGGCTAACCGAATTAGTATCTATTTTCAAATAAACAAAACTGTATACACATAATCGCTACATGGAGTGAGCAACATAGTACCTGTGGCGATCCTGTACAAACACCGGATGTTTCGGTGTCATTTGTGTCGTTTTGTTACCTCTAATTCTGAAAATGTATAGAATGTTTTCATTATTTTCACGGTTGTTTTCAAATGAAAAGTTTCACCACATAAATTATTCACAGGAGGAATTACGTATGAAAAGAGAGCCATCATTACCGGACGAATTGCCGTCATCACGTGGGGGCCTGTTATCCCAACCACGAGCGGTATGGGCGGTTGCCTTTGCATGTATCATATCCTTTATGGGTCTGGGTCTGGTTGACCCGATCCTGCCCGCGATTGCAGATCAGCTGCATGCTTCGAAAAGCCAGGTGTCACTGCTATTTACCAGTTATAACGCTGTAACCGGGGTAGCGATGCTGATTACAGGTGTTGTATCCAGCCGGATTGGTGTGAAGTGGACGCTGCTCAGCGGTATATTGTTGATTATTATCTTCTCGTTCCTCGGCGGTACCTCAGACACGGTAGGTGCACTGGTTGGTTACCGTGGCGGTTGGGGACTGGGTAATGCCTTGTTCATCGCAACGGCGTTATCTGCCATTGTGGGACTGTCCACGTCGGGGACAGCCAAAGCGATTATTTTGTACGAAGCAGCGCTTGGTCTCGGGATTGCGGTTGGACCGCTGCTTGGTGGTGAGCTAGGTTCCATCTCTTGGCGTGGCCCGTTTTATGGGGTGGCTGTTCTGATGGCGATTGCCTTTATCAGCATTACATTTATGTTGCCCAAGATGGCCAAACCGAAAACACGCAGTTCTTTGTCCGATCCGTTTAAAGCATTAAGTTATCCTTCACTGAAAACATTGGCGATTACCGCCTTCCTGTATAACTTTGGTTTCTTTACCTTGATGGCTTATTCACCATATGTCATGAATCTGGATGAGCACGGCTTGGGTTATGTATTCTTTGGCTGGGGACTGATGCTGGCGATTACGTCGGTATTCGTGGCACCAAGATTACAACGCCGATTCGGATCGGTTCCGTCCATGAGTGTCATGCTTACATTGTTCGCGATTGATCTGGTTGTTATGGCAGTAGGTACGGTGATGGGTTCACCAACTACCGTTATTGTGGCAGTCATTGTAGCGGGGATTTTCCTTGGGATTAACAACACGTTAATTACAACGGCTGTTATGGAAGCTGCACCTGTAGAGCGTTCTGTTGCTTCTGCTGCATACAGCTTCGTTCGTTTCCTGGGTGGTGCACTTGCTCCATGGCTTGCGGGTAAATTGTCCGAGTGGTTCCTGCCGGAAACGCCGTTTTATTTTGGTGCATTAATGGTTCTGGTTGGAGTCGTGGTACTGCTGGTGCGCCGTCATCATCTGCGGGATATCGATTCCGCCATTACATCTCATTAATTCACAGGAGGAATTGCAATGTTGAAACGTATATTGGTTGCTGTTGATGGTTCGGATCATGCTCATAAGGCTTTGGAACAAGCTCTGATCCTGGCTGAAGATATGAAACAACCCGCAAGTCTGTTGATTGTGCATGTGAATCCGGCTATCTCTATCAATGAACCTGCATTGGGTGTTGATCTGGAAGCTCGGATTGCCGAAGAAGGGCAACATATTATAGAACCGGTGACTAATCAGTTGTCAGGGCGTGACGTTGCATATGAAACGCTGTTGATTGCAGGTGATCCCGTTAATGAGATCTGCCGTGTGGCGCGTGAACGAGATTGTGGAATGATTGTGATGGGTACCGGCGGGAAAGGCATGCTCGCAGAGATGATCGTGGGCAGTGTCAGTCATGGCGTGTTAAAACATGCAGAATGCCCCGTCCTGACGGTTAAATAGGTTGTGAAATCCTTTATAATGCAATAGCTCAAGATCGCCACAATGGCTCATCAGGTACGTTACAAGCTATGATTGCCGAATACCGTAGTGGGTTGATGGCACGGAAATAGTGTATAAATAGATTAAGTTCAATAGGTTCTAAAAGGATGGAGGATGCAGCATATGAAAAAACAACATCTGTTTATCGGTGGCAAACCCACCGAATCCGTAGATTATAAAACACTTCAAGCACCATACTCCGGGGAAACGCTGGCAGAAGTCTCGTCGGCTTCAGCCGAGGAAGCGGAGGCTGCTATTGTAGCTGCCGTTCAGGCTGGGAAGGCAATGCGCCAGATGCCTGCACATCAGCGTGCAGATATTCTGTACAAGTTGTCCTCCATGCTTGAAGAACGTAAGGAAGAAGCAGCGCGAATCATTGCGCTTGAAGCGGCAAAGCCAATTACGGCAGCACTGGCAGAGGTTGACCGGACGGTGGAAACGTATCGTTTTGCCGCCGAAGAAGCCAAACGACTGACTGGAGAGACGGTTCCGATGGATGCAGCCAAAGGTGGAGAAGGACGTATCGGTTATACGATGCGGCAACCTCTAGGTGTCATCGGTGCGATTACACCGTTTAATTTTCCAATGAATCTGGTAGCCCACAAGGTAGGTCCAGCGCTGGCAACGGGCAATACGATTGTTCTCAAACCTGCGGAGCAGACGCCTCTGTCTTCCTATTACATCGCTAATCTGCTTCAGGAAGCCGGATTGCCGGATGGTGCACTGAACGTGGTGAGCGGTGATGGCAAAACCATTGGTGATGTGCTTGTAGAGCACCCCCGTGTTGCTCACATTACGTTTACAGGCAGTCCAGCGGTAGGCACGAGCATTCGTAGCAAAGCAGGACTCAAACGCGTGACACTGGAGCTAGGGTCGAATGCAGCGGTCATTGTGGATAAGGACGCAGATCTGGACAAAGTGGTTCCTCGCTGTGTGACTGGAGCTTTCACGTATCAGGGACAGGTATGTATCTCGCTACAGCGAATCTACGTACATCGTGACATCTCGGATGAATTCATCCGGCGTTTCGCTGAAGCGGCTAAACAAGTGGTGGTCGGAGACCCGCTGAGCCCGGATACGGTGGTCTCTGCGCTGATTACCTCCAAGGATGTACAGCGTACACTCGACTGGATTGAAGAAGCCAAACAGGCCGGGGCTGAAGTGGCAGCAGGCGGTCAAGCTGAAGGAGGCGTTCTGCGTCCCACTGTACTGATTAACGTTCCGCGTGATGCCAAGGTATCCTGTCAGGAAGTGTTTGCACCCATCGTTGTGATCAATACGGTAGATTCCGTTGAAGAGGGTATTGAACATGTTAACGATTCGATATACGGGCTTCAGGCAGGCGTATTTACAAACGATATTCATACCGCCCTCCATGCTGTCGATCAGATTGAAGCAGGCGGAGTTATGATTAATGATATTCCGACGTTCCGAGTGGATCACATGCCCTATGGTGGGGTGAAACAGAGTGGTATCGGACGTGAAGGTGTAAAATATGCTGTAGAAGAAATGACGGAATTGAAGTTTGTCATGTTTAACAAAGGGTGATTCGCTTCGTATCCTGTGCCACGACAATGGCACAGGATTTTTTCATATGTAGATGTTGGAAAACTGTTTCAAAAATACATAGTGATTCTTCACTGACTGCGGGTTCACATCTGATGAGACGGGTATAACATAGTTAACATACCGCAACATAACTGACCAAACGCCGCTCATATCACTGAAGCATGATGTACCCATCCAGAGCACGAGCGGAATGAAGCGGTACAGCATTGCCGAAAGTCTTATAATCTCTCATTATTCAAATACAATGCAGTATGAATTAAGCCTGAACTCTGGAGTTGCAGGACAGGCAGGAGGTGTATTCAAATGGCATATTCCATGGTTGACGTATCGGGAATGTCAGGCGTAAGTCTGAACGAACTGAGCCAGTATGCAGAGACAGGTCTTCTGAATCCGGCATTTGGGGATGTAGATGAGGACATCTATTATGAAAAGCAGGAGTTGTTGAGACTCCAGCAAATCCTTTTCTGTAAGGAAGTGGGTATGAAGGAGAATGAGATTGCCCCGATGCTCCGGGATAATCCTCAGGATGTCATACGCATCATGAAGCAGCATCGCATCGATATTCTGGAGAAGGCACTCCGTCTGCATGGGTTGATTCAGACACTGGACAAAACGATCTCTCATTTGCAAGGTGAACAGGAGATTGATGAACATGATCTTTATATCGGTTTTGTAAATAAGGGGCGTCACCAGTTGCTGAATGAATCGGGTTCTGAAGCTGTAGTCACTAATGATATGAACCATGTGCAGACAGAGGGTGTTCAGAGGTCCGACATCCAATCTTCCAATTCATCCACATTACCTGAAAAGCAGGAGATGAAGTCAAAAGAAGATTATCTGGATTCCCAGGCGAAAATTGATCAAGTTCATCTGGACTTGCAACAGGCCATTGAGGATGGATTGGAGCCCGGTAGTGCGAAAGTACAACAGATTATTGGCAGGCATCTTGAATGGATCAAAGGTTATTATACACCCACAGCTGAGATCTATCGGGATTTGGCCAAACTGTATGTAGAGCATAAAAATTTCCGTCAGATGTATGATGGTTACCACCCGAGGCTGGCTGAATTCCTGCGGGATGGGATGATGATTAAAGCGGAACATGATTTATCCTAGATGCATAAAGTAACATGGGCGAGCAAGAACATGGGTGTGAATCATAATGGATAACAAAGAGCGCAGACCTCTGAGAGGACTGCGCTCTTTGTTATTACGGGTTCTTCATCATCGTATGTGATGAGACTCCGATCACCTTATTCATCATTTCCTAAAGGGGTATGGTTGCTTCCAACTGCTCTGTGAGCAGGCTTACGGCTTTCTCCAGGAAGACGCGGTCTTCGTCGTCAAAACGGTTTTTGATCGGGCTGTCGATATCCAGCACCCCGTACAGTTCGCCGTTTTTGATAATCGGTACGACGATCTCACTGTTCGATGCTGCATCACAGGCAATGTGGCCTGGGAAGGCATGAACATCATCAACGACCAGGGTACGTTTTTCGGCAGCAGATGTGCCACATACACCACGTCCCAGTGGAATTCGGATACAGGCAGGCAGTCCTTGGAATGGCCCGAGGACCAGTTCTTTTCCATCATACAGATAGAAGCCGACCCAATTGGTGTCGGTCATAAATACATTGAGCAGCGCAGCAGCGTTCGCCAGATTGGCAATCGCACTAGGTTCATCGCGGATCAGAGCACTTAACTGTCCCAGGACGGCGGTGTGCTGCTCACTTCGTGTTCCTTCATAGGAAACAGCTTGAAACATGGTAAATCACCCTCCCGAGCAAAATGGTACTTATTTTCAAGATAGTGCAGAGGATGCGGTTAGTCAAGCGGAGGATTTCGGAAAGGGAAGGGAATACCTGAAGAATCCTCCTGTTTCTCAGCTTCTTACGTGGGGTAATTACTTAGCAACCACGGAGGGCTATAACCCGGGAAGGAGCTTGGCTTATGCATGCAGAGGTACAGAATCTTTTTGTACGGATTCATCTACTACATTTCGCGCAAAATCAGGATTTGAACGTTAGCGAGGCACTGCCCCTATTGGAAGAACGGGGATATCGCGTTGGAGAGCGGGAGATCAAGCAGGAGCTTGAACACCTGACACAGGAGAACTTCCTGACCGCCCACGGGGACCAATGGAGCCTGACCGGGACTGGCATCGAAGAATTCAAGGAAATCACGGCTGTGTTTGGCCGGGTTAGCGATGAATTACTGGGGAAGGGCAAGAAAACGTCCAAAGCTTAAAATTCATTTGGACAAGCCATGATTCCGTAATTCACTCAAACTTGAATGGATCCATACGTACAACAAGACCGGGAGCGAAATTGGCCCGGTTTTTTGACGTGTGTGCATGACTGAACAGTTGCCATTCGGCGCAGGTTATGATTAGATGACTAGTGAATATTATGGTCTGCGGAGATAGATCGGATCGGAGTGTCTTTATATGTATAAATGCAAAGGAAGAATTCCCGAAATGGAGACTGCGCGGCTTCGTCTGCGTAAAATGCGTCGCCGGGATGCGGCCCAGATGTTCGCATGTTGGTCAGATCGCGAGGTGACCCGTTACATGAATCTTGCACCCATGATTGGGACAAGCGAAGCGGCAGACATGATTGGACTGCTCAACCAAATGGCAGGAGAAGAGGATGCAATCCGGTGGGGGATCGAACTCAAAGAAACAGGCAAGCTCATCGGTAGCTGTGGCTTTAACACATGGCAGCTTGAAGGCGCATTCCGGGGTGAGATCGGTTATGAGCTGGGACGTGATTATTGGCGCCACGGTTATATGACGGAGGCTTTCTCGGCATTGCTGCCCTTTGGATATGAGACCATGGGTCTTAATCGAATTGAAGCGCTGGTTGATCCGCGTAATCTGGCTTCCGGGGAGTTCCTGACGAACCGCGGCTTCACGCGAGAAGGGTTGCTGCGACAGGTGCAGCATACATCCACCGGTTATAAAGATATGGTGATGTATTCGATGCTGTATGATGAGTTCCTTCGCAAGCGAGGTAAATAAAAGAGACAATATATGATTTTTTTTAAATTACACGTAAACGAAGAAACAGAACAAAGCTGGAGAAGCGAAGCGATCGCCTTTAAAGCTTTCTGAAAGAAAGCTACATCGGAAGCATACGCTATCACCGGATTTCTCCTTTAGAGAGGAGAAGAAAAAAAATCTGGGGATAACAGCGATCGGAAGCTTGTGCTGGTTCGTAGTAGAGGTGTAAATTAACGTACCAATTATATAGAGAAACGAAGAGAGAAGGGTTTGTGTGAATGCAACTGGAGGTTTGAAGCGCAGTTTCATCTTGACGGGGCTGTTGCTCGCGACATTTCTGTCAGCGATTGAAGGCACCGTAATTGGTCCGGCAGGGCCGACCATTGTCAGCGAGCTGGGGAGTGTACAGCTGCTGAGCTGGATTTTCACGGCATACCTGTTGACGATGGCTGTGAGTACGCCCATTTTCGGCAAAATCAGTGACCTGTATGGACGAAAGCCTGTATTTCTGATTGGCTGTGCGTTATTTTTACTGGGTTCACTCTTGTGCTGTCTGTCGCAGAACATGGAGCAATTGATTATTTTCCGTGCTATTCAAGGGATTGGTGCGGGTGCGGTAGTTCCTGTTACATTTACGATTATTGGGGACATCTACGCCATTGAAGAACGTGGTAAAATCCAAGGTTGGATTAGCTCCGTGTGGGGGATTTCCTCTCTGGCGGGTCCGCTGCTTGGCGGTTATTTTGTAGATAATCTGGGCTGGCAGTGGATCTTTGGTTTTAATGTGCCATTTGGTCTGCTTGCGATGTGGTTTGTATTTCGTTATCTGAAGGAAGATATCTCGCCGCGTACAGCCAAAATTGACTATGTTGGTGCGCTGACCTTCACGGTGGGTATTACCGCATTGTTATTTGTACTGTCGGCGGGTGGGCAGTATTATGCATGGAGTTCTCCGTTGATTGTTGTGCTGAGTGTGGTCGCCGCTCTGTTTATTATTTTATTTTTCGTGGTGGAAAAAAGAGCCCAGGCCCCTATGGTTCCACTACATCTGTTCCGAATTCGGGACATCCGTGTGGCGAATATCGCCGGACTGCTGACCAGTACTTTGATGATCGGCCTGACCAGTTATTTGCCGCTCTGGGTGCAGGGGGTTCGGGGAGGTAATGCGACGGAATCCGGGCTGCTGCTAGCGCCGATGTCGGTGGGTTGGCTCATTGGTAGTGTGATGGCAGGCCGCCTGTTGATGAAAATTGGATCACGTATGACCGCATTGATTGGGTTGACCGGTATTGCGATTGGATCGGGTGGACTCTTTCTGGTGGGCGGGACATCCCCGCAGGCTGTGCTCTTTGTATTGACCTTTATTTATGGTCTCGGTTTCGGTTTTGCGTTTACGATCTTCACCATTATTGCGCAGTCTTCTGTAGGATATAAGGAACGTGGTTCCTCTACAGCACTGCACACGTTCATGCGTACATTGGGACAGACGATTGGTGCAGCTGCTTTTGGTACCTGGTTGAATTATCGGATCTCCACGTTATCCAGTGAGCAGAATCTGGCGGAAGCCGGAATTTCGGAAAATGATCTGAACGAGCTTCTCGCACCACATACGGATGCTGCCCTATCGGATGACAAATGGGCGCTACTGCGTAACGTGCTGGAAGGAAGCTTGCATTCCCTGTTTGTGATTATGTTTGTCATTGCACTGGTCTCGTGGGTAACGACGCTTGCTCTACGCAAACGTTTAATTGTACCCGAAGATGCAGATGCTCCACCGCAGCCACAAGGCTCAAAGTAAAAAGAAGATATATATACGAAAAACATATGAAATACCGGATTCGCCGATGTCAGGCAAATCCGGTTATTTTTGTTGATGGCACATGTGCAGTGGATTAGAGTATATTTTCAAACTCAGGCAAGTGATACGTTGGGGGATGTCCGGATCTAAAGTATTTTGAATTACAGGCTGGCTGATCCTGGTGAATTGTCCAGACGAATTTCTAAGGAACTGAGGACGTCTTATTTGACCTTCTGCTCCTCTTTCTCAATTGTAAGGAACATGAGACAACTTATTTCCCGAAATCACCTGAAAAACACGTTGTAAACGGCTGTTTATTCAAAGATAGCGTGTGTCAGATTCCTTAAAATGCTGCGAGCGCTTCAAACCCCTGAATAAGACGTCACAGGTTCGTTAGCGTTAGCGCTCCCGCTCCATATCTGCTCCAGTACATTCTGTTACACTCTGGCTTTTGGCAGGCTTGAAGATACGCTCTAGCTGCCCGCTGATAAACGGTCTGCGGAATGTGCAAGCCTTCCCAAAAGTTCGGACAGCAACTCCTTGTCTTCCTCACTTAGTCCACTTACAGCCCGATCGATCTTCAACGCATAGCCTGGATAGATGTCATCCATGGTGCGCTGTCCTTCTTCGGTCAGTTCCACAAAGATGATACGTCTGTCTTGCGGACAATGTTTGCGGTGTAACAATCCTTTTTGCTCGAGCTTATCGATCACATAGGTCACATTACCACTTTGCAAGAGAAGTTGTGCGCCAACCTGTTGAATCGGCTGAGCTCCTTTCATATATAACACTTCGAGCACCCCGTATGCAGTGGGGTTGAAGCCATGCACTTTGCTTCCGGATACAGCGTGTTCATTCACGCTCTTGAATGTCTGGGCCAAGGTGCGGTACAGATGAAGTGAACGTTCGGTTCCGATTTCTTGTAATTCCAGCATGCTGATCCCGCCTTTTCAGATTAGTTTTATAAGTTGAAATGATGAAGAGGGGTCCTCTCCGTTATGCTGTTCATGTAAAAGAGTATTTCAACTTATATGAGTTGGTTAGTTATGTTTGACGATTCAGGTTGTCGCCATGGTTTAATTGTAAACTTCTATTTCTACGAAAAACATGCGATATGTCACAAGATTTGCATTTTTAGCATTTAAAATTTGATCATTCATCATGCTGGAAAAATCATCCTTCAGATGTCGCTTTTTCTCCGCCTCTGGCAGGAGGTCGAGTCAAGGGCTGCTCTATATAATGAGTTCATACTATGAAATGGAATATAATGGAGGAGAAGAAGGATGACAAGTGATTTAACGATTGAAGGACAACGACCGCTGAAGAATAACCGATCTTTTGTAACATTGATGGTGGCACAGGCCATTTCCAATCTGGGAGATTGGCTGCATCTGCTCGCAATCCTGACCCTCGTGGGTATCCGCTGGAATGCAACGCCATGGGAAATTACATTTGTCACACTCTCCGCAGCACTACCCATTCTGTTGACAGGGCCATTCGCAGGCACACTTGCAGATCGCCTGAACCGAAAATGGCTGATGATTGTAGCCGATGGTGCACGGATTATCATCGTGGGTGCGTTAATTTTTGCTGACCAGATCTGGCACGTCTACATACTGCTTGTCCTCAAATCCCTGTTTGATGTAATCTTCTCTCCGGCCAAAAACGGAAAGCTGAAGGAAATTGTACCCCGCGAACAACTTGCGCAAGCTGTATCCATCAGCTCGGTGATCGAACAGATGTCCAAAATTATTGGTCCGGCGCTTGGCGGACTTTTGGTAGCCGCTTTTGGCATTACCTGGTGTTTTGTTCTCGATTCAGCGTCTTTTCTGATCTCCGGCATCATTTTATTGTGGATTCCTGGAACTCGGGTGATCCAAACCGCAATTCATAACGTAACAGAAGTAGAGGAAGAGCCAGCTGGGGATGTTCTCAACCGCCCAAAAGACTCTTTTTGGAAAGAAACACTGGAGGGTATCCGAATGCTCGCATCTCTCCCTTATGTAGGAACGTCTCTGATTTTGCTTGCTTCAGCCATACTTTTTCTGCAATTTGCCGATTCACAGACTGTGGTGTTATTCAGACAACTTCCCGGAATTTCAAGTGATCTGCTGGGATGGTGCGTGGCAGCAAGTGGCGTAGGTACATTAATTGCAGCGATGAGTGTGCGGAAGTGGAAGCATGCAGGGCATGTTTTGAAAATGGGTCTGGGTACCACACTCATGGGTCTGGTTATCGGCGGAGCCGGAGTTATTGTTGGGATTTGGCCGCACGCCGGGCTAGGTGCCAATCTGTTGTTAGTATCCCTCTTTGCCCTGGCAGGTGTCGGAATTGGGTTTGCGATTGTCCCCTTTCAGATCCTGTTGCAGGAACAGACACCTGAGGCGATGACAGGCAGGGTATTTGGAACGGTAGGCAGCGTGATGACAGCCAGTAATATTATGGGCCCGGTGGTAGGCGGATTTATGGTCACCTCATTTGGTGTAGTGCCGGCTTTTGTCTGTTCAGGCATTTTGCTGACCCTGCTTGGGTTGATTTATTTGATGAAACGTAGCGGGGAAAAAGCCGATCTGAATGGCTCCATTGCAGCCAAAACAATGATTGCAGGCGACTGAAAACAGGCCGGATCTGCTCAGGTTAGAACAGTTAAAATGAAGGTTTGAATTTACTTCAAATTTTAAGTTTTTGATTAAAAAGCGTTTGAGTAAACGCCTTCACGTTTAATGAGGAACAGGCAGAAATCCCTGTATTCTAATTATTCCTAGGGGAAAACTCATATGCCTTGTCCCACCAACGCATTAGCGGAAAGGGGGTGAAGCAACTTGAATGTAAAGTTACCAAAATCCATTGTGCGTCTTGGAAGCATACCACTGGCAATACTTGCCGGGACTTTGATGCTGGGGTTTGGATCGTCACATGTATACGCGGATGATGCTCAGGTATCTTCTGAAAAACCGTCCAGCGGATTGTCGCTAAATTTGTTTTCACGCGATTCGGATGGCGGGTTGAATCTGACTCCGTCAGTATCGGTATCCACACCACTGCTGGATGTTGAAGTTCCATCGATCAAAGCGAATGAATCCACAGGTAAGCTGAGTGTATCTGAGCTGAAAGTAGATACACCGCTTGGATCGGCCGGAACATCAGAGATTGGGATTGATACGAAGAAGGGAACCGTCGAACTGCCGTCTGTACAGGCGGATACACCGGTGATCAAAGCCGATGTATCAAGCAGTCAGGTGAACCTGAACGATGGTACAGCTTCCTTGCCTGGCGTTACCGCAGAGGTACCGGAGGTTATCAAAGCAGAGACGTCTGCTGTGAAAACAGACCTTCAGCAGGGTAAGGTTGAATTGCCCTCCGTGAAGGTGGATGTACCTGAAGTTACTTCGGTCAATATCTCCTCATCCCGTGTGGATCTGAGTAAGGGAAATGTCCAGCTGCTATCTGTGAAAGCAGAAGTTCCAGTTGTAGACGTATCCGCTGAACTCAATCCTGATCAGGAAAAGGTGGAGATTCCAAGTGTGAAGCCGGAACGGCCTGTAGTCACTCCGGAACAACCGGCGGTCGTCAAAACACCGAATGGTGAAACTTCCAATACGAGTGCACTCGCAGATCCTGTTTCAACTCAGAACAAGGAGGAAGGACAGGACGCAGTACAGGTTACGGGGAAAGTGATTGAAGTCACCCCGGAATCAGAAGTACGTCCAGAGCAACCTGTTGTTCCGCAGGCATTGCCTGTGGAAGGAACCGATCTGACGCAGGATTCCGATGTTAATGCAGATTTCCCAGATAACGAGTTGTTCCTCGTAGATCAGACAACTGCTAAACCAGCTGTCACTGAACAAGTGCAGAGTAACCAGGAAGCCGATCTGAAACAAGATGATGCTGATGCAGCATCTCCATTGCAGCCTCGCACAGAACGACCAACCAGTTGGTCTGTTGCAGCAACTTCTCCCGGAGCAGCTAATGCTTCCGCCGGGACAAGCTCCGGTTCGTCCGGTGTAACTGGAGGTGGAGCAACCGCTCCAGCCGCTGCACTTCCGGGAGCAACAACAGGTCTGGTTACGCCAGATTACGATTTTGCCTTCCGAATGGAACGGCTCGATGGGTTCAGTCAATGGTCACAGGCACCGCCTGGGCGGCCGCCGCAATATACCTCTTTCTCATAGGCAACAATGGCGTTAATTCAACCAAAATTGAGAAGGAGTGTATATAATCATGAAAAAAGTGAATCGTTGGGTAAAATTGTCGGTATTGTCGGGTACGTTGGTAGCTGGATTGCTGGGAGCTTCGCAGGCAACTTATGCCGATAGCTATAGCAATAACAGCAGTGGTAATCTGGATCTAAATGCAGGTTTGCGCCTGGAGCTGGGATCTCTTCTGTCAGGACACCGTGACACAGGTTACGGTAACCATGGTAGCTACGGAGGTTCATCCAGTGCAACTGGAGCATTGAATCTGGATCTTGGCCTTAACGCCGGCTTATCTTCCGAGAGTATGAACCGATACAATGATCGTTCTTCCAATCAAACTGCTGAGCGTAGCAGTTCTGGCAAGCTGGGCCTTGGCCTCAATGCCAATGTGTCGGGAGAAGGTACAACGATGAGCGACTATTCACGAGGCAGCGATGATCGGAACGTAAACAGTAGCTATGCGAGTGAAAGTCGTGGAGCGCTGGGTCTCGGTCTGAACGTGAATGCCGAAGGAGAGAGTGCAACGATGACTCAATCCGAACGCAACAGCAACGTGAATGACCGTGAGCGTAGCGTAAACAGTAGCTATGCGAGCGAAAGCCGCGGAGCGCTTGATCTCGGTCTGAACGTGAATGCCGAAGGAGAGAGTGCAACATGGACTCAATCCGAACGCAATAACAGCGTGAAAGACGGCGAGCGTAACACGAACAGTAGCTATGCGAGCGAAAGCCGCGGAGCCTTGGATCTGGGTCTGAACGCGAAAGCCGAAGGAGAGAGTGCGACGTGGACTCAATCCGAACGCAACAATAGCGTGAATGACCGTGAGCGTAACGTAAACAGTAGCACTGCGAGCGAAAGCCGCGGAACGCTTGATCTGGGTCTGAACGTGGATGCAGAAGGAGAGAGTGCGACGTGGACTCAATCCGAACGCAACAATAGCGTGAATGACCGTGAGCGTAACGTAAACAGTAGCACTGCGAGCGAAAGCCG
>NZ_JAGIKV010000042.1 GCF_017874615.1 Paenibacillus xylanexedens | reverse complement strand
TCAAGCCAAACTCAAACAGCGCGCACCGATTGAATATCGATGCGCACTGGCAGCATAGCTTTTTTCATCTGTCTACTTGACAGGGGTATGACCACCAAAGGAGAGTTTTTCTATGCGGTGAGCAATTATAGTATATCTTCGTTATACAACAGTAATGGTTCCATAATACATATACATGCCACAATTGAAGTGATAGGTTCCAGGTTTCAAATCATCTAAGGTAATGAAATTGTCTCCCTTTTCAAGATACACATCTATACCTAAATCCGTAGACTCAACGCTTTTTATACACGTATAGCCTGATTGTTTTATGAAATTTAATTTTGTCGGAACACCAGATTTAACGACAATGTTTTCTTGGCTAAAGCCATTGGATTTTACATCCACTGAAATAACTTGATAGCCTTCATTTTCTTGAACAGAACTCTGTTCCTTACTTTGAGAAGAAATTATAGAAGTTCGACTATCTTGATACTGATTAAATAGCAGTAAACCCACCGACACCGTTCCAAAAGCAACCGTTATTATCCCTGCAATAAAGGGTACACTGATCCCACTGCTTTTTGTTTTGTTGGTTTCTACTGAATCTGAATTAGTTATTTGAAGAATAACACAAAATATAAGGATAAACACGATATCAACAAACAACGCCATGATATAGGTAAAACCAAGCATAGATCCGAGCATGGCCCCCATCATTCCACCCATGATTCCAGCTAACATGCCATCCAATGATGCCAGTACACTCACGGGTTTTCCTGCAAAATAACCGATACCTAAACCGAATAAAATAGCGATAATTGAAGGGACGGACAAATCGTGATCAAACACAATTCCCAGTTGAAAACCTAGTGCAAGACTAGACATCATTCCAATACTCATGGCAATCATCATTCCAGTCATACCTGTGACTCTCTCTTGTCGTTTATTGGTATTCAGAACGATGTATCCGGATAAAAAGACAATCATTAATATGCTTAATAATGTTAGTAACATTATTATAAGCCTCCTGATATATAAATTTTTAAATAAATATTCACTACACATTGTAGTGTATTTGATAAATTTAAAACAGCTTAAAATCGAAATATTCAGTAATTGTTCATAAAGTTATGTCACCATGCGTAAGTCGAATCTGTCCTTTGACGCACCATACACAAACGGTCCCCGGCAAACAGCTGGGCGATTCATCCGGCGGTTCTTGTAACTGGACCTCGATTCAAGTACTTGGAACTTCAATGTAAGCGTACAATCGTGTCAGCCCCAAAAGACATGATTAAACACTTGAACAACAAGTCCTGATATAATAAGCAAATAGCAACTATCTATTTTCTGGAGGTGAGGCTATTGAAAACAATCGGAGTAGGATTCTTACATGCACGGCTCTATGCAAAGCCAGTGAAGGATATGGCAATGCTTTGCATAGAGCCCGGGAATAATCACATTGCCAACGACGAATCGTAATATTCTACTAACTGGCTTTGCACCTTATTGATCTATTAAATAAGGAGTGAGGCCCATGAAATATTCAAAAGCCGAGTCTATTTTTCCAGAAGAATTGTTACGGATCATTCAAGAATACGTTCAAGGGGAATTGGTTTATATCCCAAAACCCAAAGAGGCGCACCTAAAATGGGGCGAGAAAACAGAGAGCAAGAGCAGGGTCTCTGCTCGAAACGCTGAGATTAAATCCTTATTCCGTAATGGAGTCAGGATAGAGGAGTTGGCGGATCGGTATTTCTTGTCCTGCGAAAGCATAAAGAAAATAGTCTATACAAAGAACTAATCAAGGAACTAATGAAATCCGCTAACTCGTCGTTTCGACAGTTTAGCGGATTTTGTGCAAAGATGACTTAAGTCATCTTATACATAGTAACCGGACCTCTAAATCGATAGACTCAAGTTAAGGCTGTTGTGATGAAGGGCGGCCGGATCATACAAAGAGGTGTATCGAATGAACGAAATTATAAAGAAGAAGCTGCTGGACAAAAATGAACTGCTCATTAACATGGTGATTGAACGCGTAAAAAGAGATTTTCAAGACGATATCGCCATTATTGGGCTTACTGGTTCATTTAGCACCGGTGACTTTCACGAGAAGAGCGATCTTGATTTAATTATCATTAATAATACAGAAAAGGGATGGGAAATATCCGATTGCTTCATCTTGGATGACGTTGGATATGATATCTATTGCACGCCATGGGATTCAAGAATACAAGAGCAATCCACCTTGGAGAGTCCCAACGTATCGAGCCTAACCGACCTCAAAGTACTCTACTATGCAAAGCCTGAGGATTTGGAGAAATTGAATGACTTCCGGCAAAAAGCTCTTGATGCACTTGCAAACCCGATAGGAGAAGTGTGTCTTAATCGAGCAAATAAATGGATCGACCTGGCTAAGCAAGCATACAGCGATACGATGCTGGGTGAAGATATCGGTTCAGTGCGATATGCATCTGCTGGGGTTCTGTACAATCTAGTCAATGCCTTGGTGAGTATGAATAACACGTGTATCCAACGAGGGATCAAGCGATATTTGGAAGAGATACGTTCGTTTCGTTATGTTCCGGATGATCTCGAATCCTTATACATGTCAATCATCGAAGCTCATACCATTGAAGATATTCGAATAACATCTTTTAATATGTTGAATAGCGTTACGAGGTTACATAGCACGATGTGTGATAACTTCATTGTTAAACCGGCTCCGACCTTTGATAATCTAAGGGGAACATACGAAGAATTGTGGTGCAACTACCGCAATAAAATTTTAAACAGTGTTACAGCGAACGATGCTTCCTACGTCTTTCTTTCGGCCTTTGGAGCACATGGGTATCTTGATGAAATGGCCATGGAGAAAGGCACCAAGAAATTTGATCTTATGCAGTACTTTGATGCTAGTAATTTACCAGTTATGAAAGAGAAGCTCCTTGAAGTGATGGATGTTTATCTAGAAGAGTATAATAAGGTCGGCAGAACAGTCGAACATTTTACAACCTTCGAGCAACTATATGCCCATTATATGAATCATTGACCTTACGTTCCAGGTAGTAATAAAAGGTTTAAAAACCAGATCCAAGATTATAATCGTTGTCAGCTTACTTCACAAGCAATCAGGCTTTCTACGGACAACAAGAACTTGTACCGATTGCCGAATTGGACAAGATCATGCTCCCAATACCGATAAGGCATTGTATTAAATGTATAATGTAGATATCCCTCATGAACAAAGGAGAACTGAAAATGAGAAAACTCGTTCTATTTCTGCACGCATCGCTTGACGGTTTTGTAGAAGGGCCGAATGGTGAAATGGACATTGGCTGGGTTTCCTACGATGCTGATTTGGAGAATTACGCAAAAGAAGTTCTGAGTACTGCCGACACTGTCATTTGGGGGCGGGGGACTTATCAGATGATGCACAGTTACTGGCCATCTATACCTTCGAACCCATCATCTTCCCAACATGAACGGAATCATGCCGAGTGGATCGAAAAGACAACCAAAATCGTTTTTTCCACGACGCTGGAGAAAGTAGAATGGAATAATTCCAGACTCGTGAAGGAAGATATCGAGAAAGAGATCAATAACCTCAAACAGCAGCCAGGCAAGGATATGGTCATCCTCGGCAGTCCTAGGTTCGCACACCACCTTATGCAGCTTGATTTAATTGATGAGTATAAAATTACGGTTTCTCCCGTCCTGATTGGTAAGGGATTGCCGTTATTTCAAGATCTCAAGGAGCAGATCAATCTTAAGTTAATCGAAAACAAAACCTTTGATTCCGGAGCCATAGGTCTCGTTTACAGACGCTAAGATGACCATGTCACTTCACGCTCCAACAATTGGAGAATGCGACAAACAGCAGCTGATTAGAAAATCAGCTGCTGTTTTCATTAAAGTGGTGTATGACGATGCAGTTAATACTTTATTTTATTTGAACGCAAGGAAAAAATCCTTTTACAATGATTGTCAGTACGTTATAATACAATCACCAGGTAGATTCCCCAACAAAAAAGTGAAATATTGTAATATCTAGCCACACTCGGCTCGTCATATTCTTGAGCCGCTTATTACAACATAATAGATATCGGAGGTATGGTTATGGTCAAGAAGAAAATTTCGACAGCCATCAGCGCAGCTTTAATCGTTTCTATGCTGGCTACTGGCGTGATCGTCGCTATTGAAGGTAAAACAACGTTAGAGGTAGCGAAGTCAGCAGGGGATAAAAAGGTTGAAGTTATTAAATGAAGGCAACACGTTAATTAATTAACCTGCCGTGGGACACGAACATATTCCTATTAAAGTCGCTATTTTAGCGACTTTTTTTGTTTTATCGGTACTAGTTCGGGTTCCTGGCTAGGGACAAGAACTTGTACCGATTGCCGATTTGATTAGTCCCTTAAACAGCGGTTTTTTTGTATTCCAAACACCTTCCTATGAATCTCATTAAGCTAATTACGGAATGCCTAAACCAAGCTATTTACTAGCGTTTTTGGAGTGAGGCAAAGGGGGCAGCTTAACATACGTTTTCGTCCAATACCATTTGCCGCATAGATACGTATACGTCTAGTTCAGTTCTTGTTATCAGTGACCCTATATCCGTCTCCAGTCTTATTCTAACTAGACTAAAGTCTCGATTGGGTGCTAGGCTCAGGTTTGTTTCGCGAATTCTACCACAGTGTTAAACTCCTAATCGGAATACATATAACTAAAGGAGTGGAATGAATTGAGTACATATATGATAAAAGACAGAAAAAAGAACTCTGAGGACGGAAGTACGATTCAATCATCAAGGAAAGGATTATTCGTTTTTTTCGCTATGCTGATTCCATTAACAATTATCAGCTATGTTCTGGCGTTAAACGTATCACCCGTGTTTGGTCTGCTCCTCATGTGGACACCTGGTTTATCCTCCATATTTGCCCGCATAGTTCTGCATGAAGGTTTTTCGGATATTTCACTGCGGATTGGAGGAAAACGAACCTTAAAGGCCATCCCATTTGTGTTGCTATTACCGGTTATCATTGGTTTATGTGCTTACGGATTCGCCTGGCTTACGGGGTTGGTGGACTATGTGAAGTCAGGCGATGTCTTCGTTTTCAGCCTTGTTTCATCTATTATCTACCAAATGTTCGTAGGCACAGCCATCGGCATAATCAGCAGCGCGGGAGAAGAGTTGGGATGGAGGGGATACATGCTCACCAGACTCATCAAAGCGAGAGTGCCTAAACCCATTTTAACAAGCGGTTTGATCTGGGGAGCGTGGCATATTCCGGCCATTCTGCTAGGGAACTATTATTCGGGACCGTCACTCGCCTTGTCCATTGTACTGTTCCTGATTACCATCAGTTCTTTTAACTTCATAATTAGTCACCTGCGATTGAGCACAGGCAGCATTTGGCCCGCAATTCTGCTTCACGCTTCCTGGAATGCCATCATTCAAGATGCATTTGACGAGGCAACAAAAGGAGAAAATGTCTTCCTATGGACGGGTGAGTCGGGTATATTGGTAGCTTTTGTGATGCTGATTGCCACCTGGATCTTTTCTAGAAAATCTGACTATAAGCAGCGTATATGATTCTCTCTGGGCACAGAAAAATCCTTCTACTGGTGATAGAAGAGAAAGGGCGAACCCTAGAAATTGAATTATTTACGTTTCTTTAAAATATCAAAACCGAGCTAACGGGAAACGTTAGTCCAATAAAACCAAGAAGGCAGTCGATTATGAACTGCTCCCTGACAAGTTGACAGTTAAAAAACAAAAAAATGGTTTCATTGAGATGCCTTGGCTCGGATGACGTGCTAAGGCATCTTATTATGCTGCTCTTCGGTATTCGTTCGGAGACATACCCCCCAAACGCTCTGTGTAACGGTAGTTGTTATAGTAGCGCATGTACCGCTGAACCGCGCTGTGAAGATCTTCATAGGTTTCATACTTCGTCAGATAATAGCTTTCTGACTTATACGTTCCCCAAAATCGTTCAATCGGCTGGTTATCCAGACAGCCACTTACACGAGACATACTCTTCGTAAATCCGTACTTCAACTGAAGGTGGTTATACTCATGAGACGTGTACTGAAAACCCCTGTCACTCTGGATCATAGGCGATAGACCTGGATGCTTGGCGTACGCCTTTTGTAGCGTATCCATCACGAGTTTATAGTTGTTGGAATGGCCGAGTGCCCATGAAACAATCGCGTTATCGTATAGATCAATAATGGCACTTAAATAAGCTTTACACCCATTTCCATACTTCAATTCTGTCACATCGGTAGACCATTTGACATTCGGAGCAGGAGCGTCAAAGTTGCGATTCATTTTATTTTCAGCCACATGGATTGCTGTGACACTCACATATTTTGGCCGTTTTTTACGTAGGACGGATTTCAGCCCCAGAGCACGCATAATTCGGTAATAGCGTTTCTTGTTATACTTCTGGTGCAGCTTTCGATTTAACTGGGTACGCATTTGACGATAGCCCAGAATCCCATCTCGCATGTCATAACGACGCTTCACTTCTTTGGCCAGTATGCATACTTCCCGTTCTCTGGCGGAAGGTGTCCACTTTAACCATTTATAATAGGCAGATCGAGCCACACCAGCTAGTCTACATAACGTCGCAATCGCTTATCCTTGTTCGCCGTGTAGCTCTTGTATGGCTTGATACCGCCTCCAGCAGGCTGCTTTTTGTAATGAGCTGAACGAGTCGAGTATTTTACAGCAAAGACTATTTTAATCAATTTGTAATGTTAAAACCTTGACACATAATAATTATATCCGGGTAATATTGATTTTATCTTTTTACCCGGGTATAATTATTGAGCAAGGAAGAAAAAGGAGGTATAACATGGAGGCTTCACCTGCTCAAATAAGCTGTACTGCTTTTTTAGAGAAAGATTGTTTTGCCAAAGGCACTTTACATTACGTTGTCGGAATCGTAAAAGATACCTTGGAGGACAGCAAGTTCGTACAATTGCTTATTTTTGACGATTTGACGGGTAAACCACTAGATATTGATTTTCGTGGAAAAACAGCTGAGGTGCTTGAGCGGTTAAACAGCCAGGCTGGACATATATCGGATACGAAAGAAAATGAACAACTCTCTCGCAGGGTTGGCCGTCCTAAGCTAGGAGTGGTGTCCGGTGAAGTCACTTTGCTTCCTCGACATTGGGACTGGCTTAAAGCTCAACCCGGAGGAGCCTCCGTAACGCTGCGAAAACTGGTTGATGAAGCTCGCCGCTTGGGAGCGAACGAAAGTAAAGTTCGCGCCCCACAAGAAGCAAGTTATCATTTTATGACTGCAATGGCGGGCGATTTTCCTCAATATGAGGAGGCTTTGAGAGCACTGTATGCCGGGAATAAAGATCACTTTTACGGATTAATTGATGATTGGACACCCGATATCAAAGACTATATTAAGACTTTAGCCAAGGGTGCATTCATACAGGAAGAGAGTTAATAACCACTTGAACGATGCGCACAACTTCGAATCATACATCTTACTTGGAAGGGACTGGACAGCGAACTGCCGCCATTGAAGATTCTCGACTATTGCCCATAACAGAGTTACCATAAAATTAAGTTTAAGGAGAACATAACAATGAATCTGTTAAAAGTTAACGGCATAGAACTCGCCTATGACAGTTATGGCAGCGAAACGGATGAAACCATTCTGTTGATCGCGGGGCTCGGTACCCAGATGATCCGTTGGACCGTTCGATTTTGTGAAATGCTGGCGGCTCGGGGATATAGAGTAATTCGTTTTGACAATCGGGACACGGGTCTATCCACACACTTTAGCCATCACGACACATTGGATTTTGAAGCACTTGCTAAAACACTCATGTCGGGACAACTCCCGGTTATCCCATACACACTTGATGACATGTCTGATGATACAATTGGATTGCTAGATGCCCTGGGGATAAAAAATGCACATGTCGTTGGACGTTCGATGGGCGGCATGATTGCCCAGCTTTTTGCCAGCCGATATCCGGAGCGTGTTCTCTCGCTTACTTCCATCATGTCAACAACAGGAAATCCCGAACTTCCACCAACATCGCCTGATGTAATGGCGTTAATGACTCGGCCAGCACCGAACCCGATGAAGGATGAAGCATTGTACTTAGCTCATAGGGTAGCTTTTGCCACACGTATTGCAGGTACGGGTTATCCATTTGAAGAGAACGAATATCGTTTAATGATTCGAGAAGAGGTTCAGCGAGCTTATGATCCGGGGAGTATTGGGCGGCAAATTGCAGCTATTGCAGTTTCTGGAGACCGTCGTCCACAACTGGCAAAAGTGAAGGTTCCATCCTTAGTAATCCACGGGGTGGAAGACCCTATGTTTGTGCCAGCATGCGGACAAGATACGGCTCAATCCATCTCTGGTGCAGAATTCATGTTACTTGAAGGCATGGGACATGATCTGCCGGCACCATTGTTTGAAACTGTTGTAGATGGAATCGTACGGACAGCCCGGCGAGGGCGCTGATGGTAAGCGCCCTCAATTCTTTTAAAATGGTTCTTCAGCTTTCCCGCATAAGAAAAGAAATTTTCCTACGATGACACATTGAACTGTAACAAAACTTGCCGCTTCAGCTATCGCGAGGTTTTGCAAGCTGTCTAAAAATAGTGGAAATCCAATAATCGATTCGATGAGCATGAAATCGAGAATGTAACGCAGGATTAATACATAAAAATTGTGCTTTTATTGGGTTTAATACTAACGATATCTTGTCGAATAATTAAAGAGAAGTCTAGATGTAAACTTTTGATTGTACGTGCCCAACTAATTGCAACATTTGAATTCAAAATCAAGGAGATGCACTGACTGCCGAATAAGCGCTTTTCAACAGCCATCTTTAATTTACATTTGTAATCATTTTGTTTTAAAAAAATAAAGAAATGATTAGATCAACTTAAATAAAAGTTGTTATTTTCAATTAATCAGTCATAAATTGTGCAAACGTAAACTTAAATAGATATTAATATATAAAACAATGTTCATTTATCCAAAAAAACTTTGACAAATGAAAACGAGTGGATTATTTTGTTAAGAAGGAATGTATTTTTTAGACACCTTTTACGATTCTGTTAGAAAAGAGGGTATGGAATGAACGATAAATCTAAATTCGCAATATGTCTTCTGATGGCAACGGGATTAACTCTGACTTCAAACGGGATTTTTACATCTAAATCATTTGCGGCTAGTGCTGTGCTCGCTGATCAGGAAACAAATAAACAGGCAAAGGAGGAGCTTGATATTTTTGAAAGCGCATCCAAATTAAACACTAATCTGATAGGCTGGCAAGTGAAAGGAAAAGGTGGATTAGAGGATACTTCAGAAGGAATCTTGCTGACTTCGCAGCCTAAAGAAAATGTAATGGCCATCTCAGAGACGGTGTCAGACGATTTTATCTATGAAGCTGATGTCATGATCAGGGATACGAAGGCAGACGCCACATTGTTGTTTCGTTCTAATGAAGATGGCTTTAGCTCGTACATGCTGCAAATCGTTCCGGACGCAGGTCTGATTCGGTTACGAGATGCAAGAAATGGAGATGGGAAATTAAAGGAGGAGCGTAAAGTTTCTGTTGAAATGGGGCAAATCTATCATCTCAAAGTGAAGGCAGTGGGTTTCTCGCTAAAAGTATATTGGGGCAATCAATATAAACCATTAATTGATGTTCAAGACATTTCGTATCAAAGTGGAAAGCTTGGACTCCATGTATGGGATGGATCCGCCTTGTTTTCGAACATCGTGGTGAGCGATCTGAAAGGTAATTTGGGTACGGTGCTTTCTAGCAAGGGAAAATGGCAGCCTGATATCAACGGCAAAAGAGGGACGGTAGAACAGGAGAGCAAAGCACAGCAAATCTATAATAAAAATGCGACTGATATGGTGTATGAAGGGAATATTACCCTTCGTCCTGATTCTATTGCAGCTCTCGCATTTCGATCTTCAACTGATGGAGCTGAAGGATATGAAGCTACTCTTACGAAGGAAGGAGATCAGGTCCGTGTAAGTTTGACGAATACAAAAGGAACAGTAATTGCAAGTTCGCAACGTACTTATCCGAGTCAGATGGGAGCCAAACATCATGTGGAAATCAAGGCAAAGGGAGATCGAATTCAGGTCTTCCTGGACGGATACACTACGGCCGCGATTGACGTGAAAGATTCAACCTACAGGAGTGGAAGTACCGGAATCGTCGTAAAAAAGGGGACGGCTTACTTCCAGGATACTTATGTGACGGAACTGAGCCAATATTACAATGAGATATATCGTCCACAATATCATTACACGCCAATACGTGGTTCAGCGAGTGATCCGAATGGACTTGTCTACTTCGAAGGAGAATATCATCTCTTTCATCAGGATGGAGGAACATGGGCGCATGCGGTAAGTAAAGATATGCTGAACTGGAAACGGCTTCCGATTGCACTTCCCTGGAATGATCACGGACATGTCTGGTCTGGGTCGGCTGTTGCGGATATGACAAATGCATCTGGTTTATTCGGAGATTCAGGAGGCAAGGGCCTTATTGCATATTATACTTCCTTTAATCCGGATAGCCCGAATGGGAACCAGCGTATAGGTCTGGCATACAGTAAAGACCAAGGTCGTACTTGGGAGTATTCGAAGGAACGCTCGATTGTGATCGAGAACCCAGATAAGAGCGGAAATGAAGCTGGGAATTGGGATTTCCGCGATCCGAAAGTGATCCGTGATGATGAGAATAACCGCTGGGTTATGGTTGTGTCCGGAGGAGATCATATTCGTTTCTACACGTCAGCGAATTTACTTGACTGGACATTGACAGATAATTGGGGATATGGGGATTACGTACGCGGAGGCGTATGGGAATGCCCTGATTTGTTCCAACTTCCGGTAGACGGAACGTCACAGAAGAAGTGGGTTATGATGATCAGCACAGGAGCGAATCCCAAAACAGGTGGATCAGATGCCGAGTATTTTATCGGTCATTTAACAGCTGATGGTAAATTCGTGAACGATAATCCGGCGGGTAAGGTATTAAGAACAGATTTTGGTAAAGAATTTTACGCTTCGATGTCTTTCGCTAACATGCCTGATCATCGCACAGTGATGATGGCGTGGATGACGAATTGGGACTATCCGTTCGCTTTCCCAACGTCCAATTGGAAAGGTGAACTAACCATTCCGAGAGAAGTATCATTGGTAACAACCAAAGATGGAATTCGAATGGTGCAAAGTCCAATCAAAGAATTGGAATCACTGCGTAAACCTTTGTATTCTGCTTCTAACAAGTCGGTAAGTCCTTCTTCCGGAAATCTGCTAAAAGGTATTATTTCAGGTGCTTACGAAATTGAAGCTGAAATTGAAATCCCTGAAACCAGCACAGTGACCGAGTTTGGCTTTAACATTCGTGAGGGTGCAAATCAGAAGACGGTCGTGGGTTATAAGGCAAACGATAGTCGTATGTTTGTGGACCGAACTGCATCGGGTGAAACGGATTTTTCTAACCTTTTCAGTAAGAAACATGAAGCGGCTACGCAAATGGAGAATAATCGGATCAAGATGCGTATTCTTGTGGATGAGTCTTCTGTTGAAGCCTTTGGTAACGACGGCAAAGTCGTCTTTTCAGATGTTATATTTCCGGATCCTGCTAGTAGAGCGATGAGTTTTTACGTGAAAGGTGGGAATGTAAACGTTGTTTCCTTGAAAGTGCATCAACTTCAATCTGTCTGGAATGAGGACAGTCCTTCAAAAGCTCAAATAAAGATGGATACGAGGGTTCGGGAACTGGGGGTAGGCGAGTCGGATACACTGCAAGCGATGGTCGAGTATGGACCAGGTTTAGGCGTTCAACCGCTTAAGTGGAATTCCAGTAATAACGACGTAATAGCCATAGACTTGGTAGACAATTCACACGCAGTTATTAAGGCGAAAAAAGAAGGGGAGTCCACGATCACTGTATCTACTCCGAATGGTAAAACTTCCACTAGTGTGCTCGTTAAAGTCATAGGCGGCGAGTTCCGGACAAACCTGAGTGGATGGACTAAAGATCTGTCTGCTGCTTCATGGTTAGTTAGTGAACATGGGATTCGTGGTAAATATTTTAGCGATGCGAATTATATTGCCAAAGAGAAGGCTGGGAATTTTACGTATGAAGCAGACATGATGCTTGGTGAAACAGGAGGGGCAGGTTCTATTTTGTTCAGGGCTAGCGAGGATGGTCGCAGTGGTTATTATCTGAATCTAGACCCTAACATGAAGGCAATCCGTCTGTTCTACAAAATCAATGGAGCATTTGAAGAACGGCAGGTTCTTGCAAAAGTACCAACGTTCATTCAGCCAGGTCATACGTATAAGGTGAAAATAGAAGCGAATGGTCCGCATATTGTAGTTCACGTGGACAGTCAAAAAGTCATAGATATCATGGATGGTACTTTTGCAGAAGGGCACTTTGGACTCCATGTATTTGGCGGCTCCGCATCTTATCAGAATGTCAATGTGAGCAACAGCGAACCCGCAAACATCACCAAGTCCAGCCTTATAAATGCCGCAACACAGAAATCCATTTATACAGTTAACCTTGTCAACGGGGAGCCGGTTACCTTGCAAGATGCAAGTGCAGCTTCCGTCCAGAAGTGGGTATTTGTTCCGACAGGCGACGAAGCAGGTTCGTATTCGATTCGTACTACGGCCGGTCAGACGCTTGATCTGGATATAGGGCAAAACAAACTTCAGCTGTATCATTACTTAGGATACAACAACCAGCGTTGGGTTCTTCACGAGAACAAAGACGGATCAGTTCATATCACTTCAGCTCATCATCAAAAAGCATTAGAAGTATCGGAAGATGGGACCGAACTCTTCCTAAGTGAACTGAATCCATCACTTGATCGACAAAAATGGATATTAACAAAATAATTAAAATTTTTCCATGATGGCGTATCTCATAGATATTCCAATAAAGAAGTGTCGTGGGACGGGAACATTGTTCAATTCAAGTCGCTATTATAGCGGCTTTTTTCTTTTAATCTTGTCCTAGCAGAGGTTCGATGGCTATCGCTATGCGGATTCGTAAGCTTTCAGTTGGATCTTTGAGTTTCACACCCAGGATTTTTTCACACTTTTCCAGTCGATACACCACCGTATTTCGATGAACAAAAAGTTGCTTGGATGTTTCGACAAGCTGGCATTGTGTATCGTAAAAAGCGTTCAAGGTGCGCAGCAACTCTTTTTTTTCATGTTCGTCTGTAATGTGCAGCAATCCGTTTAAGGTCGCGTCGTAAAATTGTTTCAGTTCGTTGTGGGGAAGCATGTGGAATAAATATCCGATGTCCTTTGCTTGGTAAGATTGGACAAATTGCTTGCGTTTTAGCCAGTAGCCGAATTGTAATGCATTAACCGCTTCTGTATAAGAATGACGAACGCCGAGTACATTTGTTGCAGGTTTGCCAATGCCGATAGACAGACTCAGTCCTGTCTCAACATGCAGCTCTTTAAGCATTCCTGACAACTGCTCGGTGATTTTCGCCTCATCCCACCCCGACTCAGGGATAGATAGCAGAAGACAGTAGGTATCATGTTTGGTAAACATGACGAAGGAATGATCTAACCCACCAAAAAGACGTTTGATGTGCTCGTATTGCTCTTCTTGCTCCGTGATATTATCTCCTTTCGGAGGCGCCGAACCTTCGTGATTAGGAAATCTTTGATGCATGTGATGCACATCGTCATTACGCATGGTCAGCACAACGCTTGCACGCCCCTTGATAAGCCCACATCTCTTGCCGCGGTTCAGCGCCTCCTGCTCAGAAGTGATATATCCCTCAATCAGATCGGAGAAGAATTCGTTTTTGTGCCTGCGGGAGCGCTCTTTGACAGCCTGTGATTTGGTCAGCTCCATTCCAATGACGTTGGAGGCCTGCTCAAGCGTCAGACCAAAAAGGCCAGTCCATTGATCCGGCGAATGAAAGGATAACAAATAGCCTTCGTGGCGGTAAGTTTTCACCGGATATACTAACATGCAGCAACGCTCTCGGACTGATGTGTTGATGAGGCACAGCGAAGTGGGACTAGAAATATCGGACAAGTCTTGAAGTGTATTTACAGCGGCTGCAGTGAGTTCAGCAACACTTGTATCTTGGTTGGAAGCGAAGATGGTTTGCCATTTGTAGTTTAACAGGATGACTGGGGATGAGAACAGTTTGGACAGGGAATCGATAATGCTGGAAATTCCTTTGCCGCGCATGATCATCTCGGAGAATTTTTTTGTGGATGCTGAGTGCATATTGCAGTTCGTCGCTCTTGTTGTTCAGAATTACACTGGTCGATCGCTGCAAAATTTCGCCGAGGGATAGACGGACATCGGAAATTTCGATGATGGGAAATTCGTTCTGATCCGCTTCCCAAAGTATTTCATCAGGGATCGGCAATTCAAAGCGCTTGGTTTTGATGGCCAACCCCGAGCAATGAAGCCGCTGCATGTCTCTGATTAGATGAATAAACATCTCTGGCTGCTGCTTCATGAAAAAGCCGTTGGTCAGCAAGAGCTCGTTTGGCCTTAGAAAGCGAATAATATCCGGACAGTCCATAATGTTGACCGTTTGAACCTCACGTATTAGACCCTTATGCCCCGTAATCACTCTGGCATCATCGTAAATGCCGTTTTTCAGCAAATCTGTCAGCAGCACATCGACCCATTCCTTTCTGGAACAAGTTATTTTATTGTTAAGTAATATAACACTACGATCATGTAGAGTAAATATCTTTGGTTTGATCATCCAAGATTGCTAATTATTTTTATCCTTTTCATCCAATGATTTCTCATAAGGAGTGAATTATGCTTAAAGTGTTTCTTATGTGTAATAAAAGCGTACATGAACGGAGGATGTAATGATTGATCTACTTATCACGGATACGGTGATTTCCGGGGATGAAAGGCGAATGGATGTTGGGATATCCTCAGGCAAGATTGCATTTGTCACGCCATGCGGGGAAAGGAAAACCGAAGCGTCTCGTGTAGTGCAGGGCAAAGGGGGCTTATTGCTGCCCGGATTGGTCGAGCCGCATATTCATTTGGAAAAAGCATATTTGCTGGATTCCATGGATCGGGAGGCGGAGTCTCTCCAGGACGCGATTCAGATAACATCCAAACTGAAAAGTTCGTTCACGAAGGAGGACATGTATCGCCGCTCGCTGGTTGTCATTCGGGAAGCCATCAGGAATGGTGTAACCCATATGCGTTGCCATGCAGAGGTCGATCCGGTTCTTGGACTCAGAGCTGTCGAATCTGCTCTTCGTCTCAAACAATCCTTAAAACATCAACTGGATTTACAGGTAGTTGCCTTTCCGCAAGAAGGGGTGTTCAAGAGTCCGGGGACTGCTGGGCTGATGGAAGAGGCCATTCGTATGGGAGCCGATGTGATTGGAGGAATCACTTATCAGGACGCAGATCTGCGAGAGCACTTGGATTTTGCATTTGCTCTGGCAGGGAAGTACGGAAAACCGCTGGATTTTCACGCGGATTTCTCGGTCGATTCCAACGACCGTGCCGTTGTGGAAATCGCAAGAAGGACAATTGCTGCAGGATTGCAGGGGCATGTAGCCGCCGGACATGTAACCTCGCTCGGTTCCCTCCCTGCACACGAAGCTTTGGCTATCGGAGAGCTTCTGTGTCTTGCCGGAATCAGCGTCATTACGCTGCCGATGACGGACCTCTTTTTGAATGGAAGAGAAGGCCCCGAAGGACATCATAGAGGTCTGACTCCTGTGAAACTGCTGCAGGATTGTGGAGTGAATGTGGCAATTGGCGTCAATAATGTGCGCAACCCATTCACGCCGTTTGGCAAAACAGACCCGATTGAGGTTGCCTGGCTATTGGCGATTACTTCGTACATGGGCGGCAAACGGGATGCGCTCATCTTGACCAACATGCTGACGCATAACGCGGCACAGGCGTTAGGCATTGAAAACTAGCATTAAGGTTGGCGCTCCGGCTGATATGGTATTGTTCCGAGAGCGGTCGGAAAGGGAAGTTCTGCTTAATAAACCGGAGGCCCGCACGGTTTGGAAATCGGGTTTACAGGTAGCTTGTACCGACTCAAAACCTTTGGAATTACCGTGGTTGTCGGAAGGTATCGAAACAATCTGATTATGAAGTAAGGGGATGGAGTTATGGAGAATGGCTTAACACTCGTAAAAAATGTCAAATGGTCGGAAAACCTGTTTGATCTAACGATTGATCAAGCAACTGGACTTATTGTCAGCATTGAGACTGCCGGAACGGATGCGGATCTCACATCTGTAAATATTGCCGGTAGGGCGACAACCGTCATTGACGCGGACGGGCTCCACTATGTACCGCCAATGGCAGATATGCATACCCATCTGGACAAGCATTTTATTGGGGAGCCGTGGAAGTCTTTGCAGCCGTTTGTCACGCTGCCCGGACAGTTGGAATTTGAGAAAAGTATGTTGGGAGAACTACCGACCGGGGCGGGAGAACGTGCGAAACGAATGTTGGATTTAATGTTAGCCCAAGGTACAACGGCAATCCGCACACACGTTGACGTGGATCCGCAAATTGGCCTCTCTCATCTTGAGGAGGTCTTGGAAGTGCGTGAGATGTACCGGGGACGCATCGATATGGAAATTGTGGCGTTTCCCCAGCAAGGCCTGCTTCGATCCGACTCCGTTTCCGTCATGCGGCAAGCGCTTCGTGCTGGAGCTAACTATGTTGGTGGTGTGGATCCGGCCGGACTGGACCGCCGGGTGGATGCCAGTCTGGAAGCCATGTTTGAACTTGCGACAGAATTCTCTGCGGGCATCGACTTGCATCTGCATGACCCGAGTCATCTCGGAATATACACGATCAGCCGCTTCGCCGAACTGACAGAGCAAGCCGGTATGTCCGGCCGTACCGCGGTAAGCCATGCCTACTGTTTGGGCCAGGTTGAGGAAACAGAGGTGCGCTCACTCGCGGAAAGGTTGCGTGCGACCGGTGTAGCCATCATGACGAGTGTGCCCATTGACAGGCCTATGCCCCCCATCAAACTGTTGATGGAAACGGGCGTGTCCGTGCATATCGGTTCCGATAACATTTTGGATTCGTGGAGCCCATTTGGAAATGGCGATATGCTCTCCCGTGGGTCACGTCTCGCTGAAGCATCCGGTTGGGTGGAAGACTTCTGGCTGTTAGAAACGTACAAGCTTATTTCCAATGCGCCATTAACTCCAAAAGTAGGTGAAAGAGGCACTTTCTCGTTGGTAAATGCCATAAATGCGATGCATGCATTGGCGGCGGCACCTCCACGCGAAGCTGTATTTTCGGGTGGTGTGCTTGTTGGTGGTCGAATGTTTCCGAACAGCAGACAGATGGCAGCCATCCATTCGTAACAATCTTTAATTGAACATGAAGCAGCGCATCCTTTTGCAGATGCGTTGCTTTTTGGCATGAAAAGGCTGATCACAGGGCTTATAAAACGTTGCTTAATGCATTAAATGTCATAATACATAACATTTAAATTTAGACAGGCTTTTCTTTTGGTTTAATAATCCAAATGAATTCATTTTTTTTAGTGAATCACACCAATGACTGAGGCTTACTTACATCGTATTATTCATATAAGAACAATTTTGAGTCATATAAACTGACATTCATGGAATAGGAGGGATGTTGGAGGAGTTACACAAACCAAACATCATTGTTACGAACAGGGGGAGAGAGACATGCGTCGAGGTTTCCATGCAAACCGCATCCAAAATATCAGAAAGCATGGGCTGTTATTGGTCATGATTTTGCCGGGCATCGTCTATCTGTTCATCAACAATTACTTGCCCATGTTCGGCATTGTGATTGCGTTCAAAGATATCAATTTTGCAAAAGGAATCTGGGGAAGTGACTGGGTAGGCTTCGATCGCCTATCTGTTCCAAACGCAGGATGCTTGGGTGATTACCCGAAACACGTTACTCTACAACGGCGCATTTATCGTGCTTGGAACAGTGCTCTCCATAGCTGTGGCCGTATTGTTGAACGAGGTAAAAAAGCGATTTGCCTCCCGACTGTACCAAAGCATCATTTTGCTGCCCTATCTGATCTCGATGGTCATTGTCGCTTACTTGGTTCTGGCATTGCTCAACGAGGAAAACGGATTCGTCAATCATTACGTGCTTCCTTTGCTGGGGATTGACCCCGTGTCGTGGTATGCGGATTCCGGTAAATGGCCCTTTATATTAAGTGTCGTATATCTGTGGAAAAACGTCGGTTATACATGCATTGTTTATCTGGCCTCAATTGTAGGCATCAGCCAAGAATATTATGAATCCGCTACGCTGGACGGAGCATCCAAGTGGAGGCAAGTCTGGAGCATTACCCTTCCTCTGCTTAAACCCACGATGGTCATTATGGTGCTTCTTGCAGTGGGACGCATCTTCAATTCCGATTTCGGATTGTTCTATCAGGTTCCGCTGAATTCGGGTGCACTGCAAACGACTACCGATGTCATTGACACATACGTTTATCGTGGATTGATGACTTTTGGGGATTTCGGAATGTCATCCGCTGCCGGACTGTACCAGTCCATTGTCGGTTTTCTGTTAGTATTAACGACCAATGCGATCGTTCGTCGCAAAAACCGGGATTTGGCGCTGTTTTAGCTAAGGGGGAGGACAACATGTATTCAAATAGGATATATCAAATGGCTGTTCACCTCGTGCTCATCATGATGGGAATCGCTGCAGTGTTTCCGTTTATACTTCTGATATCCGCTTCCCTAACCGAGGAACAAGCCATTATTAGGGATGGTTATCGTTTGTTACCGGCTCAATTCAGCTTCGATGCTTATGTGTATCTGTTTAATCAGTATTCGTTGATTCTGCGGTCGTATGGAATTACGACGTTCATCACGGTCGTGGGCACGATCATTGGGTTGTTGATCACAACCCTGGTCGCTTATCCACTATCCAGAAATGTCCTTCCATTTCGTTCGTTCCTGTCATTCTTCGTATTTTTCACGCTGCTTTTCAATGGGGGGCTGGTGCCGATGTACCTGGTTTATACGGACCTCTTCCATTTGAAAGATACCATCTGGTCGCTAATCATCCCGAATTTACTGACCAACGGGTTCTACATTTTATTGATGCGCAGTTTCTTCTCCACATCCATTCCCGGCGAAGTCGTGGAATCGGCCTATGTGGATGGAGCCAACGAATGGGTTATTTATTGCAAAATCGTTCTCCCGCTTGCTCTCCCAAGCCTGGCAACCATTGGTCTGATGCTCATGATCTCGTATTGGAACGATTGGTTTAACGGTCTGATCTTCATCAATGACGGAAGCCTCTACAGCATTCAAAACCTGCTTAATCGAATGTTGTCTGATGTCCAGTACTTGCAGCAAAACAGTTTGTCTGGTCAGACAGCGGTTGTCTCATCCGTACCTCTCGGCAGTGTGAGAATGGCTATTGCCGTAATCGGTGTGTTGCCGCTGATCGCAACGTATCCGTTTTTCCAGAAGTTCTTCGCCAAGGGATTGACCATTGGTGCCGTAAAAGGTTAGTTATGCTTTGTATCCAAGATGTCTCATCCAAAAGCAAACATGGGGAGTGAATGAAGATGTTCAGAAAAAGATTACCTGCGGGTTTCATAAAGGTAATGTCCTTAATTTGTGCGGCCCCTCTATTGTTGACGGCATGCGGAAACCCAGACAGTAAGGAAGGAGCAGAACCTGGGAAAGCTTCAGCAACAGACATGTATGAAGTGGTCATGACGTATCCGGCTTTTGGGGATGTAACGGATGTTAAGGAAATTCAGGAAGCCATCAGTGATATTACAGCGGAAAAGGTAGGCGCCACCGTGAAGCTCTTGCCTGTTAATGGATCGAACTATGCCAATCAAATGAACTTGATGCTGGCGGGCAGCGAGAAACTGGATCTGGTGTATACCAGCGTATGGTTCGGCCTTGAGTCCCAAATCGGCAGGGGGCAGTTACTGCCCATGGACGAATCGTTGAATGAATTTGGTAAAAAGATACTGGAGGCTGTTCCGGAGGAAGCCGCAGAAGCCGGGAAGATGAATGGCGAAACATATGGTGTTCCCAGCATTAAAGCTTGGGCACTTTCTCCCAGTTTTGTGATGGATAAAGAGCTTGCCGATAAACATGCTATTGACCTTAGCGCCATAAAAACCTGGAATGATATCTCTGCTGTATTGCAGCTTATCAAGGACAAGGAGCCGGGTGTCACGCCGATTGTCAGCTATACCTCGCAGGAAACACCCGGACAAGCCATGCTGAATTTTGATCCATTGGGAACAGCACCTGGCGTACTGGATTTTGGCGGGGAGGACTTCACCGTGCAGAACCTTTTTGCGACTTCGCGGTTCTCCACAATGGCTGACCTGATGCGTGATTGGTATCAAAAAGGTTATTTCAGCAAAGACGTCGCAACGTCACAAGAAACGGGCTCCAATCTGATCAAGGCAGGCAAAGCCTTCTCGTATATCCGGAATATCAATGAATGTTACTCGGAATCACTTGCGGCTGGGACTGAACTTGTATGCGTACCCCTTGAGGACTCGTATATGACGCGTAATAGCGTAGCTTCCAACATGATGTCTTTGGCAAGGAACAGTGAGCAGCCGGATAAGGCGATTCAAGTATTGGAACTGTTTTACTCGGACGAGGCAGTCATTAATCTGTTTACCAACGGAATTGAGGGCAAGCATTATGTTAAGCAGGATAATGACCTGATCGGCAAGCCGGAAGGTGTTACCGCAACAGGATACGATTCAAACCAATATGCCGTGGGGAACAATTTCATGTCCTATATATGGGAAGGGAACGATCCTGACATGTGGGAGCACTTGAGGGGCGAAAACGAGAGTGCCCTAAAATCAAGGGCGATGGGCTTCAGCTTCGACATCAATCCGGTTAAAACACAAATTACCTCGGTGGCCAACGTCCAAAACCAGTATGATGCAGGCTTTCAGACAGGAACTTTTGACCCGTCAGAACTGGGTGCTTATCTCGACAAACTAAAGAATGCAGGCGTAGAGAAAATATTGACGGAAAAGCAAAACCAGTTAAACCAATGGCTTGAAAATAAATAGAAGGAGCTGATCACGCATGTTTAATCCTGTCATTGATGTTCACCACCATATCATCTCTAAAGAAATGCAACGAAAGCAACGGGAGCTGGGAATGGAGATTCCAAGTTTTATGCCGAAGTGGACGCCCGAGATCGGGATGCAAAAAATGGATGTATGTGACATCTCGTTTTCATTCCTTTCGGCCCCGTCAGACCTGACGTTCATCGACCAATCTTCTGCCAACGCATTGGCACGTAAAATGAATGAAGAGCTCGCATCGTATGCTCAACTTCATCCTGAGCGGTATGGTGCATTTGCAACGCTTCCACTCCCCGATCCCGCAGCAGCCATGGAAGAAACCTTGTATGCACTTGATGTTCTTGGGATGGATGGTGTTGCAATGTTAACAAGTTATCAGGGGAAATATTTAAGCCATCCGGATTACACCGAATTGTTAACCGAATTGGATCGACGCAGTGCTGTTGTGTTTCTGCATCCCATCCTCATACCGCAAAAAATCGCTGGGCTTAGTCCTGCACTGCTTGAGGGCACCTTCGATACGACGCGTGCTGTCACTACGATGGCTGTTCATCGCATTTTCGACCAATACCCATCCATTACGTTCATTCTTCCCCATACAGGGGGCATGGTGCCGTATATCAAATGGAGAATTGCGCTTGCCGCCATCGGGCAAGATTCGATTCAGGTTGAAACAACACCGGAACAATTTCAAGCTGAAATAGCCAAACTGGACCACCTTTATTATGATTCCACGTTGAACCTCGGCACGATCCAAAAGTTGATTGCGCCTGATCGGATTCTGTTCGGAGCGGACATACCTTGGCCAGCGGACAGCGTCCTTCGTATACAGAGGGAGTCGGTATTCCAAGAAGCACAGCAGATCAGCGAAGAAAACGTGAAGGCGATCGCTTATGGCAATGCCTTTCGTCTATTCCCCCGCATTTCTAAGCTTTTTGATATAGAGAAAAAGTTAATTTAAAGTGATAGGAAAAGTTAACTCAATAATATTAAGAAAGCAGCTGATCCAAGTGATCGGCTGCTTTTGTTTAACTAACGAGAGGAATCAATCATATATTATATTTTTTCCTTCTTCACTTAGTTTTCTCAAAGAGGTAATCATGTGATTAATCTCTTCTTCAGAGTGCCTTTCCCATGAAGCTAATTCAGCTACTATTTTAAGTGGCGATTTAGATCGATATGAACGTGTTGGATTTCCAGGAAACTTTTTATCAGTTACGTTAGGATCACTTTCAAAATCTCCTAATGGTTCTACAATGTAGATTCTTTCTTTTGCATTAGATCTTGCCAATTCAGCACCCCATTTGGCAGCATTTAATGTTGCAGTAAAGTATATATGGTTAGAATTTTTCTCTTGGTAATTTGATAAGAACTGTGGTTCTAATAAATCACCAATTTGCAGTTCTGCTTTTGTACCATGAAAAAAAGGACCTTGGTCTATGATCACTTTTTTGTCATCCATACTGATCCACCTCTTTTTTAGTTTTGTATTTAGCAGTATAGTGTAGGAATTTCAAAAAAAACAGTCTATAAAAAAATAAAAAATAACAGTATAATTTAAGTAGAGAGAACGATACTGAATCCAATAACCCATGTTTAAGAAAGCAGCCGATCAGCGTGATCGGCTGCTTTTTGTTTAACTAACGAGCAGATTAAAAGATAATCCGTTCAAGGCAGGTCTCTGTCCTGGATTATAGAGTAATGTTGTAATGTCAGAGAATATAGTTGATAAGCATTATCATTCATGATATATTGTTAACCAGTAAACTAAATATAAGAATTTATTTAGAATAACTCTATTTTTAAAAGAATATTTTTGTTTACAAGTAAATAAGGAGCGATCAAAGAATGATCTCAAAAGATCGAACAAAACAGTTGCTTTATGACCAATTTATCCGTTTTTTACATGTGTATGAGAACCACAAGGATACAGAAATCGAGCATTTCCTAAGTATCGCCCAGCGTGAAAGCATCGAGAAAATCCCTCAGCATTTGACCGCGGTTCATATGATAGATTGCATAGGCAAGCATGAGCCAATTAACAACACGGGTATTGCCGAGGCAATGAATTTGTCCAAAGCAAGTATCACCAAAATTGGCAACAAACTGCTGGAGGAAGGATTCGTCAAACGTACGAAAATGAACGACAACAAAAAGGAGAGCTATTTCCGGTTGTCACCGCAAGGTAAAAAGATCTTTGAACTGCATGAACGTTTGCATATACATGAGGCTGAGCGCTTTTATCGTACTCTCGACAAATATTCGGAAACGGAGCTAAAAGTAATCCATCAATTTCTTCAAGACAGCAGTATAAATATTGAATCCAGATAGAACAAAGGAGAGTGAAGCATATGAGTCTGGCGGAATTGATCAAGGAGCGCAGGAGTATTCGTAAATGTAACTCTACGCCGGTGGACCAGGAGTTAATTGTAGAATTACTGCGTAAGGCTACAAGGCTTCAACCATTTGTTGAGTCTGGCTCATGGCGTGTAGTATATGCCGGAACTCCAGAAGCACGCAAACGGTTGGTGGACTGCATGCTGGAACAGATGTCACAAAGCAAGCTCGGCAAGCTGATTCCAGGGAAACTTCTGGATGTTTTTAAAAAGAGATTTACCGATATTCCTGCGCACGTCATTGTTATGTCGACTGTAGGACCGGATCGTCTGACCAATGACCGCAATTATGCGGCTGCCTGCGGGGTGATGCAGAGCTTCCAACTGTTGGGCTGGGAACGAGGGTTAGGAATGTTATGGGATACAGAGTCCATGATTCAGCATGAAGGGTTCTTCAATGGAATTGGCTTACGTGAGGATGAAAGATTTGTTGGTATTCTTCATATAGGATATTACGACAAAGCGCCAAGAAGTCGGAAAAGGACACCAGCCGAGCAGAAGTGGACCGTATTGCGAGGACAGTCTACATAGAAGAGGAGGATATGAACATGAAATTGTCAGATCTGGAAGGAGACATGGACGGTCCGAGTGAGTTTTTGGATCAACCGGTATCGCAGGACCTAATCCTTGAATTGCTCAATCATGCTGTTTGGGCGCCAAATGATGGCCTCCGAGAACCGTGGCGATTTATCTTTGCCGATAACCAGTATGGGGACATCATGCAAGGATTACAGAACCAGGCCCCTGCGTATCTTCTGGTCTTGGTGAAGGAAGAGGCGGATCAATATAAGCGGGAAGAGGACTTTGCAGCTGTCTGCTGCCTAATTCAGAATTTCCGCTTGCTGGCTCATGAGCAAAGTCTGGGTGTGCGTTGTACCTTGCATGACTGGATGTACGACCCGAGCCGTACTGAAATGTTTGGTGTACTGAGTAACGAGCGCATTGCTGCGGTTCTGGAATTGGGATACGGTGCAAATCAGTGGAAAGGAAATACGGAGTTTCCTGAGACTCAACTTCATTTTGAACTGATGTAGGGGTGGAGACGATGGGATGAGACTCCAAAATGTGAATAAATCCCGATTCAGATTGCACTTGCTTTAATACAGAGGATGGAGTTACACCAATGTTTATCTCCTAATGAAATGTCGAGTGACAAGAAAATATACCCATTAAAGTCGCTATTTTAGCGGCTTTTTTTGTTGGATAAAAGACGTTACTTGGAGTCCGAGTCGTTGTTCGTAACTTGTTTCCGATAATGCTGTGGAACTACACCCATCTGTTTACGGAAAATGGACGAAAAATAACTAGAGCTTTGAAAACCACAGGCAAGTGCAATTTCACTTATGGATCTCCGTGTTTCTTTTAACATTTCACAGCTTTTCTGAAGTCGATATTGAGTGACATAGTTGCTTGGCGATTGACCCACATATTTGTTAAACAGTTGGCAACAACGGCTTCTGCAAACAGCTCCGGCCGATGCGATCTCCTCAAGCGTTATCTTCTGATCATAGTTCTGGTGAATGAATTGAGTCATTTCCTGAACATGCGTTAATGTGCCGGGTTGACCGGAAACAGGCGTCAACTGATCGCCAATTGCAGCACACAATGAGAACGCTTGGGATACCAAACGAAGTGGATTGGGAGGCGTATGTTCCCTATGCATTTCCCGATAGAGTTCCTGAATGGACTGTACTATGTCTTGTTGCCAGGCCATCTGCTCCACGAGCACAACAAAATCAGCCATTTTAGAACTGAATTTCTCTTCCCAGTACGTCTGAAGATATGAAGTTTTCTCACCAAGGATAGAGGGATGAATAACGACCACTAGGAACGAACAATCGTCGTGATCCTCAGTAGCATAACCAAAATGCAAGCGCTGGCTATTTACAAACAGTCCATCTCCTTGGTGCAACCGAGTAATACGACCATTAACAGAGAAATCCATTGATCCTTTTAATACGTAGATAAACTCCAGATCCACATGCCAATGAGCAACTGCAGCATGATTATTAAATTGATGAAGACTTCCCTTGCGGACATAAAGTGGTAGATCAGGGAGATTATAATTCAACCTTTCCGATAAATCAGAGAACACCTCTAAATCTGTCATTGAGAATCCCCTCTTTGCATAAATGTATACGATATTAATAAAAGTATAGCCAATATTGATGGAAACAACAATGATTTCGCACTATTCTTATATTATCGAAAACTATCGAGAGGACAGATATAGGTGAGAAAACGCATGCAACTTCAAGGTTTCGGCAAACGCGACTTTAATCGAGAGTTAATATCGCTTGTGATCCCCATTGCATTACAAAATCTGATATCAGCAACGGTGATATCTGTTGATGTGATCATGCTGGGTATGATCAGTCAGTCTGCAATGGCAGCCGTATCACTCGCCGGACAAATCACGTTTACATTAACACTATTTTATATGGGGCTGTCAGCAGGAGCGAGTATCCTCACGGCCCAGTATTGGGGGAAAAAAGACACACCAACCATACAGCGCATTCTTAGTATTGCCTGCGTGTTCTCCTTATGTATATCGATTCTGTTTTTTCTGTCTTCCTTCCTGATTCCAGAGGCACTGATAAACTTATTTACCAATGATCCTGAATTAATTCAATATGGCTCAAGGTTTTTACAGTTTAATTCCTTTTCTTATCTTGTGATGGGACTATCGCAAATGTATCTTAGTGTAATTCGAAGTATGGAAAATGCAAAACTCGGTGCGTGGATTAGCTCCTTATGTTTGATCTTGAACATTTTGTTTAATGCCATTTGCATTTTTGTATTATACCCATCTAGTCCTGAACTGGCGATTCCGGCAGTAGCTCTTGCCACAGTGTTGGCTCGTATGATTGAACTCGCATGTTGTATGATGCATTCCTTAACGAAGGGAACCATTCGTTTTCGTTTACCAGTACGTGACCGCATTCAGCGTAATCTATTAAAGGATTTCTTGAAATATACGCTGCCCGTACAGGGGAATTATATCGTTTGGGGAGGAGCACTTACCGCTACGGCTGCCATTATAGGACATGTGAACTCCGATATGGTAGCGGCGAACTCAATTGCATCTGTAGTTAAAAACTTAGCGGTTGTTCTGTGTGGAGGTATAGCTACCGGGGGATCTGTGCTTGTTGGAAAGTATCTCGGACAGGGTGAAATGGCGAAAGCAAGGTATGCTGGTAATCATATGTGTTATTATGCTTTATTTTTCGGAGTCATTGCAGGCTGCACGATTCTGTTAATTAAACCTTTGGTTTACTCCATGGTCAATTTGAACCCCGTTGCTCAAAGTTATCTAAATGGCATGTTATACATTAATGCATACTATTGTATAGCGAAATCGTTTAACTCCACAACTATAGCAGGTATATTCCCGGCTGGTGGAGATTCCAAATTTGGATTATGGTGTGACACTGTTGTGATGTGGCTTATTATTCTACCACTTAGTTACCTATGTGCTTTTGTTTGGCAAGTATCTCCCATTTTCTTATATTTTGTCATCAGCCTAGATGAGTTGATTAAACTGCCTATTGCTTTCACCCGTTATCGTCAGTTTAAGTGGCTCAATAACTTAACTAGAAACTTTACATAAACCTGATCTTCACCAAGGATTATGTAACTTACTCTAATAAATAATAGCTTTTCATAAAGGAGAAGTTGATATGAACATCCGTGAACGAATGGCAAGCAAACAATTATTTTCAGATGATGATGTGAATTACCCGAGAGAGGCTTCGGAATTAGCCAAAGCACGCCAGCGAGGTAAGGCACTTTGCTATGAAATCAACAATTTGCATCCAGATGAGGTGGAGAAGCGCAAAGCCTTAATGAAACAACTTTTTGGTAGCATAGGTGAAAATGTATGGATGGAACCTCCACTCCGCATGTCATACGGATCAAATACGACCGTAGGAAATAATGTATATATCAATTTCAATCTAACCGTGGTTGATGACTATAAAGTTACGATTGGCGACGATGTTATGTTTGGGCCAAATGTAACGATTGCTGTAACCAATCATCCTCTACATCCGGAGAAGCGCAAAGAAGGTGGGATGTTTGCATTACCCGTGGTCATTGAAGATGGAGCTTGGATCGGGAGCGGAGCGATTATTCTACCAGGAGTCACGATTGGCAAAGGAAGTGTCATTGGTGCAGGTAGTGTCGTAACCAAAAATATCCCTGCAAACGTAATCGCTGTCGGAAATCCATGCAGAGTTCTTCGTGAGATTACCGAACAGGATCGAGAGCTCTACTATAAAGATATGCGTTTTGATCAGGTTGAATGGTAAAAGAATGACATCTACATTTTAGAAAGGAGTTCGTCGATGACTATCATCTATGCTGTTATTGTATTGTTGCTTCTCTTTTTCGTCATTAGAGCCATTGTTCATTACCGCCGAACCCACTTGATCGCAAGTAACATGAAAAAAAAGTTTGACCATTACTATAATGAAGATGGCTATCATAATGATCAGCATATTGATAGGATTTGATTCAGAGAATAACAGGAAACTGTAACTCTTAATATAAAGAAAGCAACCGCCTAAATGGCTCGTTTGTTTTCTTTCTGTTTATGGTCGGGGGTGAGGATATGTAGGCGTTTAAAGGCAGATTTCCAAGTTAATGGGACTGTCTCAAAAGGAATTCCGCCTTGCTCCAAGCGCTAACGAACCTCAGTAACGCTATTTCGTCATTCATTGAACAGTAACTAGGCGTGGAAATATCTAAGCACAAGAACATATTATAATTGAAGTCGCTATTTTAGTGGCTTTTTTATTTTATCGGTACAAGTGCTTGTCCCAAGCTAAGGACAAGCACTTGTACCGATTTTGATGCATCTCTAAATAGTGAAATTTAAAACTTATTGACATGAATGTAGTACCAGTAATTTCTTTACCAGAATCCAGCAATAATAGAAATCAAGTATACATTACCTGCCGGAAATTTCATTCAGCGAAATTTCTTGTTCCTCCAGCAGTCGTTTCAGCTTTTGGCGATGCCGTTTTTCCTTCTGACGGCGCTCTTTGTCCTCAGCCTTTAGAGCCTTGAGCAGGGAGAAACACATACCGATTAGGACAATAGCGAACGGCAATGCGGTTACAATGGATGCCGTCTGGAGGCCAGTTAACCCCCCGCTGATTAGCAGTACTACCGCGATGGAGGACTGCATGATTCCCCAGGTTAATTTCACTCTTGCACTTGGGTTCAGTTTGCCATCTGAAGTGAGCATGCCCAGTACAAAGGTAGCTGAATCAGCCGACGTAATAAAGAAGATCATGATCAGCATTGTGGCGATGAATGCCACGATCGTGCCTAAAGGTAGCTGCTCCAGCATAAGGAATAAAGCGGTTGTCGTATCTTCCTTGACAGCCTCCGCCAGATGAGCGGCATTGAACAATTCCATGTGAAGTCCTGTTCCGCCAAAGACGGAGAACCAGATAAATCCGAAAAGACTTGGAATAACCATGACGTAAATTACAAATTCCTTTATGGTTCTTCCTCTGGATACCCTTGCGATAAAAGTGCCGACAAAAGGAGCCCACGAGATCCACCATGCCCAGTAAAATAACGTCCATGCGCCAATCCAGGTTTCTCTTGAGAACGGCGTCAGTCTCAAACTCATGTTAATAATATTCTGCATATAACTGCCCAAGGTTGTTGTGAATGTGTCAAATATAAAAGAAGTCGGTCCAGTCACCAATACAAACACCATCAATAACAGAGCTATAACAAGGTTGACGTTACTCAGAATCTTAATACCTTTATCCAGACCGGAGGTTGCCGAGATTAAAAACAGTATGGTTACAACTATGATAATGACAACCTGAGACAGAGTCGAGTTAGGAATACCGAATAAGTGATTCAGACCCCCGCCGATCTGAAGAGCACCCAATCCAAGCGAGGTCGCAACACCAAAGATGGTGGAAATGACCGCCAAAATATCAATGACCTTACCAAGCCATCCTGCAGCAAGACGCTCACCGATCAGAGGAATAAAGGTGGAACTGATCAGCCCTTTGTATCCTTTCCGGAACTGGAAGTAAGCAAGCGCTAAGCCGATAACGGTATAGATAGCCCAAGGATGAAGCCCCCAGTGGAAAAAGGAATAACGCATTGAAAGTATTGCTGCTTGCGTTGTTTCGGGTACCGCCCCCTCAGGTGCAGATAAATAGTGGGACAGCGGTTCAGCAACTCCCCAGAACACCAGCCCAATGCCCATACCAGCGCTAAACAGCATGGACAGCCAGGAAACCGTAGAATACTCCGGCTCATCATCGTCATCCCCAAGCCTAATACCGCCAAATCGGCTGAACGCCAGATAGAAAGCAAAGATCAGGAAGAACAGTGTCGCTAGCAAATAAAACCAGCCAAAATTCTGAATAGAGAAGTTGTAGGCAACATTAGCCACATCCGCCAGCTGATCAGGAGCGACGGCTCCCCATATTGCAAACAGTGCAACGATGATAATTGTGATTGTAAATACCATGATGAGACCTCCGTTATGTAAGCTTCAGCCAACTGTTCCTTAGTATGCGCTAGTCCGACTTGTAATATTTCGGAAAGCTAGCTGTTGATAAATTAAAACAAACCGCCGTGTAATGAAACACCCGTCGGTTTATTCGTTCCCTTTTTTAGTGGGGAATTAGCGACAAAAATTCAAGATTTATTAGGATATTTGATTAATCCGGGAATCTGAGCATAATTATCTTATGTAAAAGAACAAATACCCATTAAAGTCGCTATTTTAGCGGCTTTTTTTGTTGTAACGGTACAAGTGCTTTCCAAAGTCAAGTAGTTCACTTTAATGAAAAAATAAAAGTACACCATGAATGGATACAAATATGTGGCACAGAGAAGAGGATGACCAAGCCGTTGAAATTGTCGGTCTATAGGAGTTAGAGACGGATTAGGATATAAGGAACGCAGATTTCTCTCCTGTTCCTAAAAACGTAAAGAAAGGGGGGGGATAAATGGCCATTTTATCAACTGGGCCGATCGAGAATAATCCCGTTAGTGGTGTAAGACCAACACAACAGTTGACCATTAATATTGATAATAGAAATACGGTTACGAATGCAATTGTTTTAATTCAGGGTTATTACCTAAACGGGACTAGAACGGAATATATACTCGAATTAATTAGCGTAAATCCAAATCAAGCCATAAAAAAAGATTATTTTGCAAACCTAGACGTATTTGAATTTGTCTTTACAACGAGCGGTTTAGCAGAACAACAAGTAGAAATTTCAGTTTGGGGAAAAAACTCCACGGGACAGCTCGTAACGCCTCACCGTATCGTATCTTCAGAATTGTTAGAAGCCAATGGAGCCACAGGCGTAACCGGTGAGACTGGTACAACGGGCGTAACTGGAGCCACGGGTACCACAGGCACAACCGGTGAAACAGGTGCAACTGGCGTAACTGGAGCAACAGGGAATACTGGCCCCGCTGGAGGAGCCACGGGCGTAACTGGAGCTACGGGCACCACAGGCACAACCGGTGAAACAGGTGCAACTGGCGTAACTGGAGCTATGGGGACCACAGGTGCAACTGGGGAGACAGGGACAACAGGTGCAACAGGTCCAACGGGTGCAAGTGGAGTCACAGGCATCACAGGTACAACTGGAGAGACAGGAGCCACGGGCGTAACTGGAGCTACGGGCATCACAGGCACAACCGGTGAAACAGGTGCAACGGGCGTAACTGGAGCTACGGGAATCACAGGCACAACTGGTGAGACAGGAGCAACGGGCGTAACTGGAGCTATGGGTACCACAGGTACAACCGGTGAAACCGGTGCAACGGGCGTAACTGGAGCTACGGGTACCACAGGCACAACCGGTGAAACCGGAGCCACGGGCGTAACTGGAGCCACAGGGATTACTGGCCCCGCTGGAGGAGCCACGGGTGAAACAGGCACAACCGGTGAAACCGGAGCCACGGGCGTAACTGGGGCCACGGGAATCACAGGTACAACCGGTGAAACCGGAGCCACGGGCGTAACCGGAGCTACGGGCATCACAGGTGCAACCGGTGAAACCGGAGCTACGGGCATCACAGGTGCAACCGGTGAAACCGGAGCTACGGGCATCACAGGTGCAACCGGAGAGACAGGTGCAACGGGCGTAACTGGGGCTACGGGCATCACAGGTACAACCGGAGAGACAGGTGCAACAGGCGTAACTGGGGCTACGGGCATCACAGGTACAACCGGAGAGACAGGAGCAACGGGCGTAACCGGAGCTACGGGCATCACAGGTACAACCGGAGAGACAGGTGCAACGGGCGTAACTGGGGCTACAGGCATCACAGGTACAACCGGAGAGACAGGCGCAACGGGCATAACTGGTGCCACAGGGAACACAGGTGCAACCGGTGAAACAGGTGCAACGGGCGTAACTGGAGCTACGGGCATCACAGGTACAACCGGTGAAACAGGAGCAACGGGCATAACTGGTGCCACAGGGAACACAGGTGCAACCGGTGAAACAGGTGCAACGGGCGTAACTGGAGCTACGGGCATCACAGGTACAACCGGTGAAACAGGAGCAACGGGCGTAACTGGGGCTACGGGCATCACAGGTACAACCGGTGAAACAGGTGCAACGGGCATCACAGGAGCCACAGGCATCACAGGAGCCACAGGCATCTCAGGCGCAACCGGCGAGACAGGGGCCACGGGCGTAACTGGGGCAACAGGCATCACAGGTGCAACCGGAGAGACAGGTGCAACGGGTGTAACGGGGGCCACGGGCATCACAGGTGCAACCGGAGAGACAGGTGCAACGGGCGTAACGGGGGCCACGGGCATCACAGGTGCAACAGGCGTAACAGGTGCAACGGGCATCACAGGTGCAACAGGCGTAACAGGTGCAACAGGCGTAACAGGTGCAACAGGCGTAACAGGTGCAACAGGCGTAACAGGTGCAACAGGCGTAACAGG
>NZ_JAGIKV010000041.1 GCF_017874615.1 Paenibacillus xylanexedens | reverse complement strand
CTGCGTAGAGTATTTGGTCGTACTTCTATTTTACGCAGAGAGTCAAGCGTGTCTCTATTTACATTTCATGGAACTAGTTTTGGGCAAGTACAGTTACATTAATAAAAATTAGTTACGAAAAATTCCTCTAAAGAAAAAGAAGTGTCGAGCATGCTTCGTCTAAATGTTAAACACTTCTTAGATAACCATAAGATCCGCACTTGACTACGTATCGTGGCAGATATACATGGATAAAAGTAGACAGAATGTTGGGGAGAAAAGTCGGGAAAGACATGAGAAGGGAATTTACTTTCCTATTTCAAAACTAAAAAGTAACTCTGATGATACTATAAGAAATAAATTCCCGGGATTAGAAGATCATAACCCAGAAATAAAGAATATTCTTGAAAGTGTCCAAGGATTTATGACAGTAGATGGGGTAAGTTGGACTAACAATCTTGTTGAACTTAGTAATAACAATAAACATAGAAGCCTCACAGCACAGAAAAAAAGGAAACAGTATATATTAATAAATTTGTTACTAGCGACGATAATGTTAAAATTACTAATACAACCTTTGTAGGGGAGAATGTTTCCTCAGCCTTCGGTATGAATGACCTTGATATTACAAATATGACACTAGGTGACTTTTCTAGTAAATTTACTTATGAGGGTAACGTGGAGGTCGAATTTAAATTTAAGGATATTGATCAACCTGTATTGGCGGTGCTTGATGATATCTTTTACGGTGCGTCTGATGTGCTCGGCAAGCTCTCAGATGCTCTCACGGTATCAAATACAGAGTAACATCACCTGAAAGAAAGAACCGCAGCCCACACGCAGGGTTTGCAGTTCTTTCTCGTTCTTCCCGTCAAATCCCCTTACATATAGCGCGGCATGCCCGTCCGGGTAGTTTCCCTCACCCAAGCCCTAACGCGCTGATTCCACGGTAAAACCACGCAAAAAAGAGCCGTATGGTTAACGACCCGGTGTGTCTCAATATTTAATATTCCATAATTTTGAATCCGCGTGTATACTGGAAAGTGGACAAGAGCGGGCTTTGCCTACCTTCATATGAGGGGAGGTGGTAGCATGTCCACCTATGAGACACTTATCCTTATGATTTCGTTCGCTACATTAATAGTGTTAATTATACGTACTAAGCAGAAATAACCGCCCTCTCACCAAAGACTGCGGTTATTTCTCCGAAGATGTACCGCTCTTGTCCACTGTAAATTATGATTTACAGTGGTAATTCAATTTTACCCGCAAATGTAACGCATTACAATATATCTAATATAGTTATTTTATAATGTATAACGAAAACACCGCTGACTTACGTATAGGGTTCGCGGTGTTTTGCGTTTAATCTGAATTTTGTGAAATAGTCTACGCGTTAATTTGTTAAAGTTAAGTACCCCCAAGGCCCCCGTCGCGGGTGGCCGAATCAGGTGGCGGAATAATCCGCGCCCCAAAATAAACCTGGGGGTTTATGATTAGTCGACGTCGACCAAATTGCACAGATATACGCTTCTAATCGGTATAATAAAGGTATCGGTAAGGGAATAACGCGGGTAGATTTGTGGTCTGTACGATGGATAACACGTTATTTTGTGGGGTTTTTAGTTTAACGTTGACTGAACGTAGGACAGAGCGGAGACAATTACGAGCTGGCAGCGATGAGGTCAGGGGTTCGATCCCCCTAGGCTCCATAATCAAGAACGCCATCACATTATTGTGATGGCGTTTTTTTGTGGTGAAATAAATCAGAACTTGCATTAATTAAGTAGAATTTTGGACTTGGGGACAAGTTTTAAGGGTAGCAAATACTAAAAGTCCTGACCGTGGAGTTGTCAAAAAAAGTACAGTTTGAAAACAAGGAGACCCTTCCGGCTGGATATTGTTCAGCCGGAAGGGGCTTTATTTATCTGTATACGCTCTCACTTTGCCAGATATTCGACGAACCTTACAAAGATCGTGGCTACTTCGGCGCGGGTGGCGGTGGCTTTGGGAGCAAAGAAGTTGTCCGACTTGCCTAATACAATGCCGATGTCCCGCAGCGCCTGAACGGCCTCCAACGCCCAAGAGCTGATCTCACTCTCGTCCGTGAAGGACTTAGAGTGGCTTTCAGGTATCTCATAGCCTTTGTACTTCATGTAGTTGTACAGTATCACCAGCATTTGCTCGCGCGTCATCGGTGAATTGGGGTCAAACAGGTCTGCGTTTGTACCGTTAACTATGCTTTTTTCGGCCGCCCACTCGGCTGCCGCGGTGTACCATTGTCCGTCCGTCACGTCGCTAAAGCGGGAACTCGTGTAGCTGGAGAGATTTACGTTCTCAAGATTGGCCAGTACCTGCACGAACATTGCACGCGTCATTGCGGTGCCGGGTGAGAACGTCGTGGACGTCGTGCCGTTGAAAAGATCGTATGTGTAGGCGAAATTTATATAGCTGTAAAACCAGTCGTCCATGTTGGCATCCCTGAAAGGATTGCCCGATAGCACGAGGAAGCCCAGTGGGGTGGCGTCATCAAATGCCAGCTCCGTACCCTCACGGATGTTCAGCGACATGCCGTTATCTAAGCTAACTTTTGCGCCGCTCGGTCCCACCACAACCGCTCCGCCGCTCCGTATCTTCGATCCGCCGTGGATATGCACACGGTTACCGTTAGGCAGGTTCACATACGCGTCTTTGCCGCCTACTGTAACCGTACCGTCGCTCGCGATCGTCGAACCTCCCGAAATGGTCACTGTGCTGTTGCCGCCGGGTAGTGTCACTTCGGCGCTCTTGTCTGCCGGAATGGTTACCTTACCGTTTGAGTCTATCGTTGTGCCTTCGGGCATCTTAATCTTCGTCCCGCCTTTGGTCGTAATCTCGCCGCCACCTGGGAGGGTGGTGTTGCCGTTTTTGTCTGTGACCGCGGGCTTATCCTTCGGTGTATTCACTGTGTAGGTCGACTTCAACGTTCCAGCATCTGTCCCGGTGCCCGTATTGTCGGTGTTGCCCGTATTACCAATGTTGCCGGTGTTTCCGGTGTTGCCCGTATTGCCGCCAGAATCAGGCACAGTGGGAGTCGTCGTCTTCATCGGCGTCGTCGTCGCACTGATCTCCGCGCCGTCGCCCTTTGCATTCACCGCGATGATCGTGAAGTTGTAGCCTTGGCCGTTTGTCAGGTTCTTAAAGGTATATTGGGTCTCCGCCGCATCCAGTGTGACCGGCGTCACGTTGCCATACCATACCTTGTAGCCCAAGATCGCACTGCCACCGTCGTCAGCAGGGGCGGTCCAGCTTAATGTGACCTGTCCGTCACCGGCTGTCGCCTTGAAGCCGCTCGGAGCACCGGGCACGACCGGTTTTCTCTGCGAGAACATCCAATCAAAGACGTCTGTGTAGTCATTGTTCCAAGCCGGCAAGTTAGAGGACTGCGCCGTGGGAGCTATGCTCCAATTCCCCATAGTTATCTGGTTGTAAAGAACCGCCGTTTCAACTTCGTGCGCTATGTAATCAGCCAGAACAGGTGTGTTGGCCGGATTCGGCCTCAGATTCGGCTGATCAAATTGATTGTAGGGCCACGTAAGTGCCTCATTACTCTCAAAGCGCGAAGCCCTTGCATTGATCATTTTCGGCATATTGTTATTGATAAAGTTATTGAGGTTAGTCTGGTAGCTTCCAACATTATGAGCATTTAAAAACATCCAATAGGCCAGATTGTTGTGAGCGTCGTTGTCCTTAGCATTCGGTGAACCGCTTACCGGGGCCATAGGTGCGGCGGCGGCGAAGAAGCCAGGATGGCTGTTAACTAAGTTGTTTGTATACTGGCCGCCCCATGAGAAGCCCGCCGCGTAAACACGATTAGGGTCTACTTCGCCGCTGGCAATCAGCGCGTCTATGACCTTCTTAACATTTTCTGTTGAGGGAACAGATACGCCATTATAGGAAATATTCAGTACATGGCTGGCGTACTTGTCAGGATTTTTCTCCATTTTTTTCATTAGAGCGACCGAGCCGTTGGCGGATTTCATGGCCGCTTTTTGGTCTGTCGCAGCGTTTGTGCCGCCGCGTGACATGCCGTGGGTATAAACATACAGCGGCAATCCTTTGATCACTTTACCGTCTTCATCCTTGTGAAGGTAGAGTGAGCGATTGACCGAATTGTCCGTGAATGTTGTAAACTTGTCAAGGATCGGATTCACAACTTTTTCCTGTTCAAAAACCACGTTGCGAAGTGGACTCCCTTCTGTCAGTACGATCTCTCCGTTTGGGACGATGTTGTAAACCTGCTTTGTCGAGTTACTGCTGCCATCCAGCGTTGTTTTGCCGCCACTCGCTGAATAAAACTCAGACTCAACTACGATGTAACGGCCACTCGCCAGTCCGTCCTGATAATCCGGTGAATTGCTTACCGGCCCCAGATAGCCGCGTACCTTCGGTTGGTCATTAGCATATACCCTTGTGATCTTGCGCGTCCCTTCAAAGGTCACCGCCTCGCCGTTCAGGGTTGTGTTCCTGGCTGACAAGGTAAACAAGCCCGGATTAAGCTCGGAGCCTAACGCTGCCTTCCCCTCGCCTAAGTCAATGATGACAGCCGTTGTGTACTCGCCACTGGCGAAGTTGTCATTCCATACGATAAAGGGAAGTATCCCCGCGTCCGGATCGTTCTTGAATGTCACATGAATGGTATGGTTAGTCTCAATATTCGAAAAGGTATAAGTGCCAGCAGATAGAGTCACGGTCTCGCCGTCTACCGTTACAGTATCCACAATTTTGCCGGAATCGGGAGTAAACGTAATTTCTTTGTTAGAGCCCCGATCTACTCTCAGCACATCGCCGGGTGGGTTCGACATTATTGAGCCGCCCGGTCCCGCAGTGGCGGTAATTGATAATCTGGTGTCCACTTCATTGGCTGAGATGAGCTGCAGGCTGTCTGTAAATGAATCAGCGCTGGTATAAGCTGCGTCTGGAACTCCAAAAGAGGAAACGACTTCATAGCGGTCACCGCCCTTTTCCGTTGAGTTATTAATATAAACCTCAAAGGTAAGCTTGCCCTCCTCCAAGGTCAAGGTTCTTTTGGGTATTCTCATCTCCACGATATATCCTGTTTCCGTGATCTGGGTCCATGCAGCTCTGCCCGGAGCGGCCTGCCCTGAGAACACACCCGTCGCGCTGACGCGCCATTGGTTTGAGCCTCCGGTTCCGGTGCCGACATAAAACTCCAGGCTGTCGTACTGGTGATCTCCGCCAGCTCCCTGATATAGATTACTGTCATTCACAACTACTCGGGAATACAGGTAGTCATGGTCCCAAAGGATTCTGGCTGTGCCCGTGGCATGGGGTTTGGGGTCGGCGGGCACAGTGCTTTTGTTGATGTGATGCTCCATAGTCTGGCCCCAGAGTGGGTCGTTTGACCCGAGTTCGGGAGTTCCAAAAATGGCGGTGGGTGTTTCATTCGCTTCTGCGTTCTCGATGTTGTCAGTGGCGGCGGCATAGCTGGTAGGCATTAATGACGCCACCATTACCAAGCAACAGAGGAACGCGAGCATTCTGCTAAATCGTTTTGGCATAAATGAAAATCCTCCTTATTTTTCGATCCGGTGCGCCCATGGCTTACCGCATCGTAATTCGGACACGTTGTCCATATGACAAGCGCCCAACTATATATATTATGTTTATCAGGCGTTCAATCCTTTAATTTAAACATAGAGGATATTTAGAATGAAAACGATTACTTCGAAGTATAGGGATAGTGTTGAAGTTTGCGTGAATTGCAATAAAAAAATCCACCTTATGAACAAGATACTACATTGAATTGGAAGTGTTGAAGACGTAATATGAGAAGAAATGTAAGCGCATTCTTTTTTTAAAAAAGCGTATCTCTATTTCCTTGAGCGAGGTGGTCTGTTTTAAAGGTGAGAGATATGGGTTGTATGCTTCTGAAAATTAATCGAAGGGAAGAATGCTATGCGGAAGCAAATTACAATCCTAATGTTAGTTTTACTTATGACCTTCAGTAGCTGGTTTAATCTTGTTCTGCCATTTAGCAATCAAGCTTCAGCGGACACAATAACACCAACGATGTTGGCGCATTATCCATTGCTTGAGGATGTACAGGATATATCAGGTAATGAAAAGCATGGAACGGCCGTAGGAGACATTACGTACACCGATGGTCTCACTTTACCTGGGGGAACAGATAGTAATACAAACTACGTTCAGCTTCCTACTGGTTTGTTTGATCATCAAGAAAATACAACGATATCTGTATGGATCAAGAGCAACACTGGAAGTGGGAACTACTCAGCATTATTCTACGGTACTCCAGCAGCTGGCAATAACTTGCCAACGAATTACTGGATGTTTAATCCATCGAATCCAGGTGGTGATTTTAAGTCAGTATTTACGAATAACAATAATGTTGACCAGCCTTGGACGACTGAGGTAGGGGTATCAGGCACTTCAACGACACCGTACGACGGTCAATGGGTGCACTATACGACGGTTATTACAGAACGCTCTATTGCAGGTTATATCAACGGTGTTCATATAGGCACGACCGCGAAAGAGAAAACAACAGCAAGTTTTGGTACGGATTTGCATGCTTACATCGGACGCTCCAATTATTTAGGGGATGCTACTTTTGCGGGTAGCTTTCAAGATTTAAGAATTTACGGAGAGGCACTAAATAATGAAGATATCGCTGTAGTATATGAACAATCGTTTAATGAAAAGCAAGTACAACAAGGCAAAATAGAGCTAACGTTAGGAGACATATCGGCAGTTACAGAATCTCTTGAACTGCCTACTGAAGATAAGAATGGCGCAATGATCTCATGGACTTCTAGTGATGAGAGTGCGATCAGTCCAACCGGGGAAGTGTTCTTACGAGAAATGGAGCAACAAGTGACGTTAACTGCAACCATTTCTTTAGGTGGAAGCCAGGCAACGAAGGAGTTTATTGTTACCTTACTACCTAAGGATGACTCTATTGAGCAGATTGCCGTTAAGAGTGTCTTGCTTAATGAACCTACATTTATTTTATCAGTGGGGGACAGCGAGATATTAGTAGCTACTATTTCACCTTCAAATGCAACAAATAAAAGAGTTATCTGGGCATCTAGTGACTCCAGTGTAGCGATTGTCAATTCAACGGGTAAAGTTACAGCTGTTAGTGAAGGTACAGCCACAATTACGGTACAGACTGAAGATGGAGAGTTTACAGCTACATCAGCCGTTACCGTTAAGGGAAAATCGCTAAAAGATGATCTTATTCTTCATTACAACATGAAAACGACTGAAGAAGTAGACGGTCAACTCGTACTGAAGGATGTTGCCAACAAGGCAGTTACATTTGACGGAATATTTAGAAATCCAAATAATGGACAATTCATTTCAAACAGTGAGGTTGGCTTTGTTTCCTTCAATGGTGGAAGCTCTACATCTAATAGTGGGCATGTTGAGATTCCTAAGGGCTCAAATGGACTAGATCTACTACACGGTCTGAATGAGATTACAGTATCTTCAATCGTGAACTGGACGAATGATGGGACGAATCGCTGGATCTTCGGTTTGGGTACTGTATTAACACCAGAAACGAACAAATATTTCTTCGTAACACCACGTCACGGTAGTGGATCAGGTAATATGATTGCTACAGGTATCTCTAAAAATGGCTGGCCGAACGAAGCATTAGTTACAGGTAGCGCAAACTCAAACCTTATCGGTGGGCAGTGGAAGCATGTAACGGTGTCCTTGTCCGAAGCTAGCAATAGGATAACGTTATTCGTGGATGGAGCTAAGGTTGCTTCGGGTAATGCAAAGGGACTAAAGCTGTCAGAAATTATTAATCCGGATGCTACTTTCTCTGGCTTTATCGGTAAATCAATCTTCTCAAACGATCCATACCTTCAAGGTAGCGTAGCTGATTTTCGAGTATATGATCGCGCGTTGACGGAGCAAGAAGTAGGAGAGTTATATCAACAAGAAGGAGCAACTCACATCTCCAAAATACGTCAGCTCACTGTTGATGATGCAGCGAATCAACTTAACATCAGTCGTTACTTAGGTGAAGGCGATAAGAGTACCGATAAGATAACGAGAAACGTTGCATTACCAACAAACGGTAAAAACGGCGTGAGCATTACTTGGAGTTCTAGTCATCCTACTGTCATTTCTAATCATGGCACGGTACAACGTCCAGCTGTTCAAGTAGGTAATGTTCAGGCAGAGCTTACGGCTACTTTAACGTATCAAGGCGTATCAACTACAGCTGTATTCCCTGTTACGATCTTGAAGCAATTCGATGATCAGCAGAAGGTTGATCTGGACGCTGAACAAATAGAGATCTACAATGCTGACAACATTAAAGGTAACTTACGTCTTGTTGCTACAGGTGAACAAGGCTCCACAATTACATGGGTATCTAGCAGACCGGCAGTTGTGAAAGGAACGGCTGAAGCGGCTAGTGACGCTACACAGCTAGGCTGGGTAAGCCGTCAAGCTACGGATACGCCCGTTACGCTAATAGCTACAATTACGAATGGTGCAGCTTCTAAACAGCTTACGTTTAACGTTACGATTAAACAAGCAATTGCGCCAGTGCAGCATGATGCTTACTTCTTTGCGTACTTTACAGGTGAATATGAGGGTGGTGAAGAGATATCCTTCGCTACAGCAGAAGATCCATTGTTCTGGAAAGGGCTGAATAATGGTAAGTCGATCCTTCAATCTGATATGGGTGAAAAAGGACTTCGAGATCCATTTGTTATTCGGTCACCAGAAGGTGATAAATTCTATATGCTGGCAACCGATTTGAAAATGGGCGAAAGTACAAATTTCGACCAAGCTCAAATTACGGGTAGTCATTACATGATGATATGGGAGTCGGAGGATCTCGTTCATTGGAGCGAGCAGCGTATGATCGAGGTTGCTCCTAAGACTGGAGGAAATACGTGGGCACCAGAAGCTATCTATGATCCAGTAACTGGAGAGTATATCGTATTTTGGGCATCATCGATGAAAAACACTGAGACATATGGTGATTATAACGGAAGACCTGCAGGTCAGTACAATGTGATGTACTACGCAACAACAAGAGATTTCTACAACTTCTCTGAGCCAAAGGTCATGATTGATGAGTCACTTCCGACCATTGATACGACGTTTATTGAGCATAATGATATGTTGTACCGATTCACCAAATCAGAAGTAAATACTAAAGTGTATGTGGAGAAAGCACCCACTTTTTATTATGACAAGGACAATATTGCAGCTAACGGCCTTCAATACGACGCTGTTCCGGGTACACGTGATAATAAACTTGGCTTGATCGGAAATAATGGCAACAACGAAGGGCAAACGATTTTTAAGGATAATAATAAAGACAAATGGTATCTGTTCCTTGATTCATGGCCATATCATGTCCGATATACAACAGATCTGGATAGTAGCACGCAATATATGAACAATGTATTAAGTAGTGATAAATATGCACTGCCGCCAGGACCACGACACGGAACGGTAATTCCAATCTCACGTGCAGAGTATGATACTTTGCAAGAGAAGTATGCATGGAAAGGTCCAGCACCATCAACAGACCCGGTTGTACATTACTCATTCGATGCAAATACAGTGAGTGGTACAACGTTAAATGACATTTCTGGTAATGGTCATCACGCAACACTCGTAGGTGGAGCAACGATTAATGAAGAGGATCGTATTGGTAAAACGGGTGGTGCACTAGAGCTTAATGGATCAACAGGATATTTGAAGCTGCCAGATAACTTGATTCAATCCTTGAATCTGGAGAAGGCTACGTTCTCTACGTGGGTTCAAATGGACAGGAATCAAGCAAATCAAAGAATATTTGATTTTGCTTCCGACACAGGCAGACAGGTTAACCGCAACACCATGTACTTGAGCACACAAGGTGATACAGGTAGTCTAGAGTTTGCTGTCGTAACACCTTTTACAGAGAAATTTAGCAATGACAGCACGCGACTGGGATCAGAATATAAATATGCGGTGAGAAATTCCGGGCTATTACCAACGAAGACTTGGCAGCATGTTGCAATTACAATGGATGAATTTGATGCCGTATTGTATGTGAATGGTCAAGAGGTTAAACGTAGCTCGACATTTAACGTTGAGCCGAGAATGTTACTGGAAACAACGATGAATTATATTGGTAAATCGAGAAACGGCTCTCATAGTTTATTTGATGGTAAATTTGATGATTTCCGTATCTATAATCGTGCATTATCCGTTGAAGAGATTGCAACATTAGCTGATGAAGACGTTACTCCTCCAGTAGAGCAGCCATCTGGGGCAGAGCTCATTCTTCACTACGATATGAATGATATCGATGGTGCGACGGTTATTGACCAAACAGGAAACTTCAATGGAAAATGGATGAATCCGTCTAAAGCAGAATGGATTCGTACACAAGATGCTGGTGTACTAAGCTTTACTGGTGGCACAACTAACTCTTATGTAGAACTACCACAAGGAGTTGTTGATGGATTAACGGATATGACCGTTTCATCCATTGTGAACTGGAGCGGTAAAAACGCTGCGGAGTGGTTATATGCATTAGGAAGACCAAACAATAATACGCACTATACGTATTTCACACCACGTTATAACGCTAACGGTCTAGCTCGCCTTGGTATCGCGACGAATGCTTGGAATAATGAGTCTTCAGCTTCTACCACGGGCTTAAAGAATAATGAATGGAAAGTAGTTACGACTGTTGTTTCAGGCACGGAAGGTACACTAACGCTGTATATTGATGGTGTTGCTGTTGCATCAGGCTCAACGAATGGAATGACACTAGAACAAATAAAAAATACTTCAGGCAGTAGTGGAACCATCGGTAAGTCATTCTATCCAGCTGATCCATACTTCGGTGGTATGATTGCAGACTTCCAAATCTATGATGGTGCTATGACTGCGGCTGATATTACATCACTTAAGGCCCATTCGGATCAGAAGATTGCTTTAATGGAGGGCATGCTTGTATCGGCTGCGACAGAGAAATTAACGATTGTTGATCTTCTTGCTTCTAATGCATCAAAAGATGCGATTATAAGCAATGTTACATTGCCAACATCAGGTGCTTATGGCACAACAATAAGCTGGACTTCAGATAAGGGGAATGTCATCTCAACTACAGGTGCCGTAACTAGACCAGCTAACGCAAAAGGTGATCAGGTTGTAACGTTAACAGCAGTATTTACAGATGGTACAGAGACAGTTAACAAAACTTTTCAGTTGACGGTTAAGGCATTGCCAAACGATGTCACTTCTGTAGATGAAGCAAAAGCAGCACTAGTCGTTCATAACATTAATGATGTAAGAGGTCATATCGCACTACCAACATCTGGTCTATACGGAACAACAATTACTTGGGCTTCTGCTCAACCGAACGTCGTTTCAGTTACTGGAGAAGTAAAACGTCCGGCACACGGTAGTGGAAATGTAGACGTGAAGCTTACAGCTAAGATTACATTAAATTCAGCATCCACTACGAAGGAATTTATTGCGAAGGTGAAGGAACTGCCTGTTGATGAAAAATATGCGGGATACTTTTTCACATATTTCACTGGAGAAGGTACTGCAACAGGCGAGCAAGTTTACTTTGCACTAAGTAACGGTAATGATCCGTTGAACTGGCGAGAATTGAATAATGGTAAACCTGTATTGACCTCTACCTTAGGGGAGAAGGGGGTACGTGATCCGTTCATTATTCGTTCGCCTGAAGGTGATAAGTTCTACATGATCGCTACCGATCTGAAAATTAACGGCAATGGTAACTGGGGTAGAGCACAGACATGGGGCAGTCGTTCCATTATGGTTTGGGAATCGAATGATCTAGTCAATTGGACAGATCAACGCATGGTAGAGGTTGCACCGGAAGAAGCGGGTAATACATGGGCACCAGAAATTATGTACGACAACACAACGGGTGAATATATCGTATTTTGGGCATCAAGAATGTTTGATGACGCATCCCATACAGGCGATGCTTATCAAAAAATGATGTATAGCAAGACAAGAGATTTCTATACGTTTACTGAACCGCAAGTATATCTGGATTATGGATATTCAATCATTGATACAACGATGATTGAGCATGAAGGAAAAGTGTATCGCTTTACGAAAGATGAGCAAAACAACGGAGCTTCTGCTCCATTTGGCAAGATGATCTTCCAAGAGGTGGGTGACTCGATCTTAGATCCAACCTTCAAGATGATTAATCAAGGCGTTGGTAACATCAAATGGGTTGAGGGTCCAACGATCTTCAAATCGAATACCGATAAAAAAATGGTATTTATTCGTAGATGAGTTTGGTGGAAGAGGTTATGTTCCATTCGAGACAACAAATCTTGCATCAGGTGTCTGGACATTATCTTCTAACTACAACTTACCAGCTAGTCCGCGTCACGGAACGGTAATTCCAATTACACAAAGTGAGTATGATGCACTCAACGGGAAGAACGTACCCGTTAGCGGAATTAGCTTGGACAAACCGACGTTGTCAATCGTAGAAGGTCAATCAGGGCAATTGACAGCTACGGTAGCACCAGCTAATGCAACGAAAAAAGCAGTAACATGGAGCTCTAGCGATACAGCTGTAGCGACTGTAAGTGCGACAGGTCAAGTAACAGCGGTGGCACCAGGAACAGCAAGGATTACAGTAACTACAGTGGATGGTGGTTTATCATCAAGCGCTACGGTAACGGTAACACCATTGGTTGATGGAACACCACAAGCACCAAACAGTGGTAATGGAAATGGTGGCGGTGACGGTAACATTCCTGCACCTACAGTACCAACAGCTCCAGGTGGAAATGAGCCAGTGGTCATGGACAACGGCCAAATACACATTAAGCCGGTCGTAAATGAGAGCGGTGCTTCTAAAGTGAAGTTAAGTGCGGATACGGTGAAGCGTGCGCTTGATCAAACGACAGGCGGCAAGTTACACATGCGAGTTGAAGCTGATGAGAGCTTGAACGGGCTAACGATTGAGCTCGCATTAGATGCGCGCTTAACAAGTGGATCTTCTACGGTAGATCGCATTGAGATCAACACAGGCTCTGCAGTTGTAACCGTGGCAACCGAATTGCTTGGAACAGGAACAAGTGCGGGAAAAACGTTAGGATTGTCGATTAAGAAAATTGCAGCTAATCAACTGCCAGCTGGCGCACAAGCTCAGCTGAACGGTGAGGTCGTATACGATATTGAGCTAACGATGGATGGTAAGAAACTTACAGAGTTTGATGGCAGAGATGATCTCGTGATTGAATTGCCATATACACTAAAGGCTGGCGAAAATCCAAACAACGTCGTCGTATACGATGTGAAGGACAACGGAGCGCTAAGAGTGGTGACGAATGGTAAATACAATGCAGCGACAGGAAAAGTAGAGTTCAAGCCAACGTATCTAAGCAAGTATACGATAGCGTATGTTGCAACGAGCTTTAAGGATGTGACCCAAGACTGGGTGAAGGATGCGATCTCAGCATTGGGAGCAAGAGGCATTGTGAAGGGTGTAGGCGATGGCGAGTTTAATCCGAATGGTCAAGTGACAAGAGCAGAATTCATCACCATGCTGATGAATATGTTTGAACTATCGGATGAGAGCGCAACGACAAGTTTTAATGATGTGAAGCAAGGAGAATGGTACCATGGAAATATCGCAACCGCACAGAAGCTGGGGATTGTGAACGGGAAACCAGATGGACGATTCGGAGTTCATGAGAACATTACACGAGAAGATATGGCGGTTATGGTATACAAGGCGATCCAAATGAAGCAACTGGCGTTAGCAAGTGGTGAAGCTACAGCCTTCAAGGATGAAGCACACATCGCAAGTTATGCGAAGCAAGCGGTAGAGACAATCCAGGGAGCAGGCATCATAAACGGTGTAGGTAACGATGAGTTTGCACCGAAGAAGAATGCCAGCCGTGCAGAAGCAGTAGTGATGATCTATAATTTGTTGGGTTTGATGTAGACACGTTAAGTATAAGGCAGTTGCTATTGATTCACTCAGATAATAAAGTTGGGCGGAAGAACTTGTTCCGTCCACTTTATTATCTGTTTAATCAGTGAGCAGGAAAAGCCGTTAGATCCTGGATTAAAGAAGTAGCTGTTAACTTTACCTTAATACGGGCTCAATTCTTCCTCTAAGATTATCTGTATAGGCCAGATTTCCATCCGTCGTGATTACGGCAGCCTCGATATCCTTCAATTTATTAACTTTATGAATAATGGAGACCGCATCTAACCCAAATAATTCTGTAGTATATATATCGCAGTCGAGCGATCGATCCGCAATAATCGTTAAAGAAGCGATATTACTTTCGATTGGATAGCCTGTTCTGCTGTTAAATATATGATGGTACTGACTCCCTTCCTTCTCTAAAACTCTCTCGTATATTCCTGATGTAACAACGGATTGCTCCCGTATACTAACGAGTGCTGCTGCATTTCCTCTAGGTAAAAAGGGGTTTTGGATTCCAACTTTCCAGTGACTGGACCCGGTGGGAGAATCGCCATGAACCAGAACATTGCCGCCCATATCAACCATAGCTGATGCAGCTCCATTTTTCTTGAAAAATGACATCACTTGATCAGCAAAGTAACCTTTAGCAATCGCTCCAAGGTCGATTTCCATGCCTTTTTTGAATAAATGGACCGTTTGCAGCTCATCGTCAAGCTGTATATGCTCCGGATTCAAGAGCTCCAGCACTGCTTTAATCTCGGTATCCTCCGGCACATGTGCCTCGCGAAAACCAATTCTCCACAATTTGATCAAAGGCCCTATAGCAATATTTAAAAATGAATCTTTATTCAGGCTGTGTTCTTTGCCTATCTTTATAAGATCATACAGTTCCTTGTCTACTCTAAGCGGATGTGATGCGGCTTCTTTTTTTAGCATGGCAAGCTGCGAGTGCTCACTGTTGGCACTAAACACTTGTTCATAACGGATGAGCATATTCACTGCTTCCTCGGCAAGCTCTTCAGCATCTGTCCCCTCGATATAGAGGGAAATGTTCGTTCCCATGAGTGGTATCGTTCTCGTAAAAGGTTTCATGATAGCCTCCTATATTGCACATTGTTGTCCGTGATTGAGAAAAGTATGGATGAGGTCATGATCCACGCTATTCAGCTTTTTTGCTCCATGATGGGCTATAAAATAATCCAGACTCATCTTCTCTATAGGGATTGGATAGATGTTGTATTCCGAAGGGCACTCCTTGATATGGATACTTTCAGGCACAAAGGTCAGACCTAAATTATGCTTTGCCAGCTTCAGTACAGTGTAGATTTCATTACTTTCCATAACGATATTGGGCTGTACCTTGTAGACACTGAGCAATTGATCAATCTGTTTTCGGATTGCCGAACCCTTGGACGTTAGAATAAGCTTTTGATTCAAAATGGTGCTGATCTCAATCGTGCCCTCCGGGATGACTGCAACATTCTCTTGATATAATTCGCAGCAACGCGGAATGATGGCCTGGTAACTGTGCCTGCCCCAGTTAAACGAGTTCAAGTTAGGGGAGATACTGCTTGAATTTTGCCCGATCCAGAAGTCCAGCTCATTATTTTGGAGACGTTTCTCATTTTTTTCAGGTAAATCCTCGACAAGATTAATTTTATAAGCAGGATGAAGCTCCAGAAAATCTGGTAAAAAAAGGGGCGTTAAGTACACACCGAGGCTCGGAAGAATGCCGATCCGTAACACTTTATTGTCCATATCCGATACATATGAGATTTCCCTTATAAGCTTCGCGTAGCTATGTTCGAGTGACGTTAGGTATTGATAATATATTTTCCCCTGCTCGGTTAATCGGTACGGAAGTTTGTTGCGAGTGATTAGCTCACAGCCCAACTCACTTTCAATTTTCTTGATAACCTTTGTGAGGTAGGGCTGAGATATGTAAAGGGATTGTGCAGCCCTGCTATAGTTGCTGTATTTTAATAGGCTGTCAATGTAACACAAGATATCTTGAGATCCTAACTTAGACATGTCCCTCACCCTTTGTGAAAAAAGTAACAAACTTTGAATTTGAGGTGATTATAACAAATTAGTTATCAAACTGCAATGAATAACTATTAGATCATTTGAGCTTTGATATGTTAGAGTTAGGCCGAAAGATTGAGCATGACAGTAACGAACATCATCTCGAATGACAGAGAGGGGATTACGATGAACTATTTAGCTATCGTAGGCACGAATTCGGATGTGTCAACGAACCGGACGCTACTTCAATTTATGCAAAACCATTTTGCTAGTGAAGCCCAGATTGACTTGTTTGAAATTAAGGATATGCCTGCCTTTATTGAAAAAGATGAATTAGAGGATGCTGAAGTTGATATTCCTGTGAAGGTACAAGACTTATTAGATCAAATCTCTAAAGCGAAAGGTGTCATTATCGCTACTCCTGAGTATGATCATACGATTCCTGCCGTGTTGAAAAGTGCGCTTGAATGGATCAGTTATACCACTCAAACCTTGAAAGACAAGCCTGTTCTGATTGTGGGTGCTTCACATGGTGCACTCGGTTCTTCCAGGGCACAAGCGCATCTTAGACAAATTTTGGATTCGCCTGAGCTTGGTGCGAGAATGATGCCTAGCAGCGAGTTTCTTTTGGGAAAATCACAGAGTGCATTTGATAGCAGTGGCAATCTTATTGACGCTCAAAAAGTGGCCGAGCTTGACGAAATCTTCAATGAGTTTGTTTTGTTTACGGAGATCACTACGGAACTGTTATCAAAAAGGACGTTGAAGAAAAAAACGAAAAAATTTTCCTGGCAAGAGTAGGGGGCTAATCACAATGAAAATCATAGCGATCGTTGGCACAAATGCAAAGAAATCGTATAATCGCAAGCTGCTTCAATTCATACAAAAGCATTTTGAGTCCAGAGCAGCCATTGAAATCCTCGATATTACAGATGTTCCGATGTTTAATCAGTCCGATAACCAAACAAACAGTGCAATTATACAATCGTTTAATGAAAAAATTATGGCAAGTGATGGTGTCATTATTGCGACTCCAGAATATAACCATTCCATCCCTTCATCCCTTAAAAGCCTGTTGGAATGGTTGAGCTTTGAAATCCATCCGCTGGCTGGAAAACCCGTCATGATCATTGGTGCGTCACAGGGAACACAAGGTTCCTCGCGTGCACAGCTGCATCTTCGTCAAATTCTGGATGCACCAGGTGTCGAAGCTAATGTGATGCCAGGGTATGAGTTTTTGCTTGGCAGCGCACATAAAGCATTTGACGAATCAGGCAACCTGAACAATGAAGGAACGATTGATTTCCTGGAAACATGTTTCCTGCGGTTCCTTCGGTTTGCCAAAATTTCAAATCAGCTCAACGAAGAAGAGGAGTTTACCTATAATCCCGGTGTGTATGAGATCAATGCCATGGGTCACAGTGGCAATCTTCCGATGAAGGTATCCTTTAGTGAAAATAGAATTGAAAGCATCGATATTGATTCGAAGGGTGAAACCGAAGGCATCGCCGATGTTGTTTTTGTAAGAATTCCGAATAAAATTATTGAGGGACAGACGCTGAATGTAGATGCTCTCTCAGGTGCTTCTGAAACCAGTAATGCTGTCATCAATGGTGTAGCCAAAGCGGTTAAGCTTGCCGGAGTGAATCCTGACATCCTGAAAAGACGTCCAAAACCTGTTAGCAGCCAGATGAAAGATGACGAAGAATACACTTGCGATGTGGTCGTTGTAGGTGGAGGTGGCGCAGGACTCAGTGCTGCTGCTACAGCTTTACAACAAGGAGCAAGTGCGATTGTACTTGAGAAATATCCTGCTGTTGGGGGAAATACGATCCGCTCAGGTGGTCCTGTCAATGCTGCAGATCCTGTATGGCAACAACAGTTCACTGAGAATCCAGGGGAAAGACAGACGATTGAGAATTTATTAAGTACCGATGAGAGCTTGATCCATCCAGAATATGTAGATGATTTCCATGCACTCAAAGAAGAGTTTACTGCGTATCAGGATAAGTTCGGCACAGAAAAGGCTTATTTATTCGACTCCCCACTTCTTCACAGAATGCAAACGTATTTTGGGGGCAAACGTACAGACCTGAATGGGAGCATGATCTATGGACAATATGATCTGGTCAAAGTACTTACAGACCGTGCCTTGGAAAGTGTAACGTGGCTTGAGGATATCGGGGTTGAGTATGATAAGAGTATCGTATTTGCTCCAGTGGGTGCCCTTTGGCGTCGTGGCCATAAACCTGTCAAAAGTTATGGCTCTGCCTTTATCATTGCACTTAGCAAATATGTAGAAGAGTATTCAGGAAAAATTATTACAGATAGCCCGGTCAAACAATTGATCATCGAAGATGGAAAAATAACAGGTGTTATCGCAACAGGTGTCAATGGTCAGAAAATTACCATTCATGCCAAAGCCGTTGTGCTTGCCAGTGGTGGTTTTGGTGCAAATACACAGATGCTAAAGGAATACAACACGTACTGGAGCCATATTGACGATGATATCAAAACAACAAATTCTTATGCGATGACTGGTGATGGAATATCGCTAGGTAAGAGTGCAGGAGCAGCGCTGACAGGCATGGGCTTCACTCAAATGATGCCGGTAGCTGACCCGGATACGGGCGAGCTCTTCAGTGGACTGCAAGTACCGCCTGAAAACTTTGTCATTGTTAACAAAAAGGGAGAACGTTTTGTTAATGAATTCTCTGGACGAGATGTCTTAACGAAAGCGGCTATCGAGCAGGGAAGTTTATTTTACCTGATTGCGGATGATGAGATCAAGAAAACCGCAGCGAACACAAGCCAGGAAAAGATAGACCTTCAAGCCGAAGCAGGTACCTTGTTCAGAGCCGATACAATAGAAGAACTGGCCGTGAAAATCAATATGGAACCTGAAGTTCTTAGAAATACGATTGATAAGTATAACTCATATGTGGATGCCGGCTTTGATCCGGAGTTCCATAAGGATACGTTTAGCTTAAAAGTCGAGAAGTCTCCATTCTATGCTACGCCTAGAAAACCTGCGGTTCACCATACCATGGGTGGTATCAAGATCGACACCCAAACTCGCGTATTGGATGAAAACGGTCAGCCGATTGCACATCTGTATGCCGCTGGGGAAGTTGCAGGAGGTATACATGCAGGCAACCGTTTAGGCGGTAATGCCTTGACGGATATCTTTACTTTTGGGCGAATCGCTGGTAAGACTGCTGTTGATGAAATGAATGATTAGAATGTAACCTAAAAGCCCTCCACTAAACACAAGGATTCTCGAGTGTTTAGTGGTTTTTTTATGATGCATAGCCGTGATACTATTTATTTGAAAGCGCTTTAAATTTATTGTAGACAACAGCTATGTCGGATGATATATTGTTTCTATAAGAAACAATATTCTTTTTAAGAAAAACAATAATAAACGTGTCCATGGTAGGGCGGAGGAAACGATCTCTCGGAGCTTATGTTTGGACACCACAAAAAGGACGGGGAAACGATGACTAAAATCGAGACAAGCATTCAATCCTTTGACGGTACACAGCTTTATTTCAGCGAGGATACAGTAGAAAATGCAAAAGCCGCTGTCGTTATTGTACACGGACTAGCTGAGCATGCAGGACGCTATGATTATCTGACAGAGAAGCTGAATCAGCGTGGGTTTAGCGTGTATCGCTTCGATCATCGGGGTCATGCCAGATCCGAGGGACAGCGTACGTTCTATAAAGTATTTGATCATCTTATTGAAGATGTTCATGTCATTGTCGAGGCGGCATTGCAAGAGAGCGGCGATCTTCCGCTGTTTGTTATCGGACATAGTATGGGCGGTTTTGCAACCTCGTCCTTTGGAACGAAATATCCAGGCAAGGTCAAAGGCATCGTACTATCCGGAGCGCTCACTCGTTACAATACAAAAGTTGCTGGAGAACTGCCGATGGATCTTCCTACAGGCACGTATTTCCCAAATGAGCTGGGCAGCGGCGTATGTAGTGATCCCGCAGTTGTATCCGCTTACGCCAATGACCCACTGGTTGAAAAGCAGATCTCTGTAGATTTATTTAACAGCTTGGGAAATGGCATAACATGGCTCAAGGAGAACGCCAAGCAGTTTACAGATCCCGTACTTGTTCTGCATGGAGCAAATGATGGACTGGTCAGCGAAAAGGATTCCCGTGACTTTTACGGCGATATCGCTTCAACGGATAAAACACTCAAAATTTATGCTCATCTGATGCATGAAATATTTAATGAACCGACTCGTGATGATGTTATTGAAGAAGCAATTACATGGATTGAAAAACGGATCTGATTTCAGTAGAGTAAGAGAGAGAATCTGAATATGAAAGGGATTACGCATGAAATTAGATTGGATGGGCGACCATCGGGAACTGATTGAGAAAATTATCAAATACGGCAATGCGTATTCGAACACCTATAAGCTGCAGCGAAGTTATGGTACGGACATGTTGTTCTCGGCTTCACAGATTCAGACGCTGGAATACATTCTGGAAGCCGAGGACAAAGAAGAGAAGATGTCGGAAATGGCCGCACGCCTGGGCGTAAGCCGGAGTACATTTTCCAAAAATGTGAAGAATCTGACGGAAAAAGGTCTGCTCGAAAAATTTCATTTAAGCGGCAACCGCAAAGACATATACGTCAAACCTTCAGCAAAAGGACGCGAGGTATATGCGAAGTATACCGACTTTGTAAGGGAGCTTTGTTTTGATGAGATTTTCAAGTATGCAGATCAGATTTCAGAAGCAGATAAGCAGAACTTTGTTCGCATCATGGATTTATTTGCCGACGTGCTCGTCTGGTATGGTGAAAAAGAACAGGAAGCGCGCAAGTTAATCAGAATTGATTCCGATTCGGGCAGCGACTAGTTTTGAGATAAAAGGGATTTTTCCTCAAGGCTGTTCTGTGGCCTAACTCAATCTGAAACGTGAACCTTGAAATTAAGGGCACCAGCCCATTCCCTCCGCAAATGTCCGTCATACAGTATAAAGTGCTTGATGCAGCAGAGGCTGTAGGACAATTATTCAGCAGGGAGTGGGATGTGTGAAATCATCGACAAAGCTTACCGGACGGGTTATTTACAAGGGTGATCCAGGATATGAAGCGGCACGCAAAAACTGGGACCCGCATACGGACAAATTTCCCAAAGTGTTTGTATTTGCCCAACGTACGAAGGATGTATCCAATGCTATCCGATGGGCTCGTGAAAACAATGTACCGATCAGACCGCGGAGTGGTAGACATGCGCTTGAAGTGAATCTTTCACAGGTGAATGGCGGTATCGTGATTGATGTGAGTGATCTGAATTCCATCAAACTTGATAAGAAAAATGGAACGGTTGTTGTTGGAACAGGAAACCGAGTGGGAAGAATTGCAAATACCCTTGCCAAGCAAGGATTCATAGCTCCTTTTGGTGACAGCCCTACTGTAGGGATCGGTGGAATTACATTAGGAGGGGGAATTGGGCCTCTCCAGCGTACCATCGGTCTTATCAGTGATAACCTGCTTGAGGTAGAGATGGTGGACGCCAAAGGAAAAGTGATTCGGGCCAATAAAAATCGTAATTCAGATCTCTTTTGGGCCTCGCGGGGAGGAGGCGGTGGTAACTTCGGAGTATACACTCGTTACAAATTCAAAGTGCGCCGTGCTCCAGCGAAGGCTACTGTATTTAAAATCACCTGGCCATGGTCTCAATTCGAAGAGGTACTTAAAGTATGGCAGAGGTGGGCTCCCTCAGTTGATACAAGATTGGGCAGCGAGTTGTCCATCGGACCGAAAAAGGGTGGCAACGTCCTTATGGAAGGGCTGTTCCTAGGGTCAAAAACAGAGGCACTCCGTCTATTGCAGCCGATTACGAGTGTTGGCACACCGACAAGCTCCGTTGTTCGTTTGTTACCTTACACGGAAGTTGTGAAGTTCTTATTACAACCTGATCCGACCGAGACTCAACGGTATAGCAACCAGTTCTCGTCCGGTTTTGGACGAAAACCATTCCCCGACAAAGCCATCAAATCGATGCGCGCATTTTTGGAAAACCTGGAAGAGGGGCCAGGCGGGTTCTATTTCCTCAACTGGGGCGGAGCGGTAAGTCGCAAATCACCTAGATCAACCGCCTTCTTCTGGCGTAAAGAGAAGTTCTATGTGGAATGGACCAGTACGTGGCTCAAACCATCCCATGCCGCCAAAAATATCGCACTCGCTCGTAATACTCGCAAAAAATTGCAACCATACATTGTCGGTTCCTATATCAACGTTCCAGACCAAGGAATCAAAAATTCCGGCCCAGTATACTATGGAGCGAACTATCCAAGATTACGGAGAGTTAAAGCCAAGTATGACCCGAAAAATGTGTTCAACAATCCGCAAAGTATCACTCCGGCTCGGATAGTGTAGTCCATGTTCACTTGTTTAATACCTCTTCAATGGATGAAAAAACACGCCTTAATTGGCGTGTTTTTTGTTGAAGTGAACTTATTTTCAAAAGGAAACTAAAAAGCTGCCCTCGGTCATATGACCAAGAGCAGCTTATTTACATGCAAGATAAGCATGACAGTTAATGAGTTATTAAGCTTTAACTTGTTCTCCAGCAAATACTTCAACGTTCATTGGAGCGGCCATGAATGCTGCTGCTTGTTGAACAAAAGCTTGGAAATGCGCGCTTGTGTTGTGGGAAGCTGTAGCAGCTTCATCTTTCCACAGCTCGATCATCGTGTATTGTTGTTCGCGTTCTGTGCTTTTTGCCAAATTGTAGCTGATGTTACCTTCTTCTTGACGTGTAGCAGCCATCAGTTCTTTCGCAGCTGCGAGGAATGCTTGCTCTTGGTCCGGTTTAACTTGCAGATGAGCGTGAATGATAATCATAATGTATAACCTCCATATTGTGTTTGTTTGGAATGTGTTAAGAAAGGGGAAACCGTCCCTGATATTATGCCCAAGTTGTGATTGTTTCTACTGGCAGACGGTAGGAAGGATGACCTTCTTTGGCCGATTTACCGATCGAGATCAACATAACGGGTTGATAACGTTCTTTGTCCATGCCGAACGCTTCTGCGATTTGATCTTTCTCATAACCACCGATTGGGTTAGTGTCATAACCATGAGCACGTGCAGCCAGCATCAATTGCATGGAAGCAAGACCTGCATCAATCAGGTTAACGTCGCGAAGGTCAGCAGCAGGCATGTTATCATAGTAAGGTTTAACAAACTTCACTTGTTGCTCTGCGATATCTTGAGGCATGAATCCGTGCTCTACAGCTTTGCCGAAGATCTCTTCCAAATACTCGCCATTATTCATGTCGATAAATACGCCAACGACTGCTGCGGAAGTCAACACTTGATTTTGATTGAATTTAGCAAGCGGAGCGAGTTTTTCTTTGCCTTCAGCTGTATCTACAACGAGAAAACGCCAAGGTTGCATATTAACGGAAGAAGGTGCACGGGAAGCTTCTGCCAGAATTTCTGTCATTTCTTCACGGCTGATTTTCACTTCAGGATCGTAAAGCTTAACAGAACGGCGGCCGTAAGTAATTTCGTTAAAATCATTTGTTTTTTGGAATTTGCTTTCAATTGTACTCATGCATGGATCTCTCCTCTATATTGGGTTTAGAAATTGTTCTGCATACGTTCCAGGAAATCGGCTAGTGACTGAACTTCGTCTTCACTGAAGTCCTGTAAAATCTGGTTGATAAAATTGGTCTTCTCTGCTTTGTAGCCTTCAATCTGCTTCCGACCGTGGTCCGTCAAACGAACAAAAGTTACCCGATTATCTTCGGGGTTCTTGCGTCTTGTAACCATCAGGTCCGCCTCAAGCTGTTTCAAGTGGCGTGTAATCGCAGCACTATCAATATTAATGATTTTCTGCAGCATGGATTGGTTAATCTCATCTACCTGATCCAGCTCATGCAGAATTTCAAAGCGAGAGGAACTGATACCTGTACAGCGTTCGAACTTGGGACTGAGTCTGTTACCCAGCATGTTCAGCAGGTTGATGATCTTTTCTTCTTTGGAAACAATACGTGTCATGACTAGACCTCCCGGGTGAATCTGAATCATGAACAACGGCGTATGTTAACCAATGATTAAAGTTGCAGTATACAATGCCATTGCCTAATGATTATTTGGATGCTCTCGATCATTGATGTATCAATATTTGATGCGTCAATCATTGATGGCTCAATTAATATATCATGCCTTTTATGATTTTGCAACAGGTTCATAAGAAGAGGATAATTATACCTCTATTATCCCGATGCATAAGCATTGTCGCCTGTATAGGATGTCCAAATGGATAAGTTAATATAGATTGTTTATATTATTGAGAATTGTTATCAATCTATCTATAATAAAGGGAATTGATTATGGAAAAGATCCATATTAACTGGAATTGCAGCTGGTTACGATCACGAACATATTACTGAAAGACAAAAAAAATATGGTTTAATCAGGTGATTACAGAGTTCGATCCAAACAGGGAGGTGACGTCATCATGGAGGAAAATGATTGGATCAAACGACTGGAGCAGCTACATTTCTCTGCTGTCCACGTCTGCCATTACTCTAGCAATCCGGGAGCTGTTCAGCGTCGGATCTGGAAAAGGTTCGCCATTTGCAGGGTCATCGCTGGCAAGGGATCTTTGTCTATGGATAACATTGTACATACGGTGTCTCAAGACGAGTGGTTTTTGTTGAAGCCAGGAATGTATGTGGAGTTTCAGACGGATATGGAAGCACCTGTCCGATATCAGATCATTTTATTTTCCTGTGTTACACTTACCCGACGTCGGAATACTTGGCATACCGAGGCATTTGATCTCCCAGTGACGGGCAAACTTCATATTCCTTCCAATACACGTGATATTCAGGAGATGATGGATACCCTGGTGAGTGGAAAGTACTCCATCACGAGTCTGGAAAAGACGCGCAGGAAACATCTTTTGCATCAGTTGTTGATTCAATTAATGATGCACCTGAAAGAAGCAACTCCAGTTGTAGCAGGGATGGATCTGGCACTTGAATATATGACGCATCAGTATATGGAAGACATTCGAATTGATCAGATCGCCCGCATGGCAGGGCTTAGTGTGAATCATTTTATAAGAACATTCAAACGACAATTAAATATGACCCCGATTGAATATATACTGAAACTACGTATGGCAAAGGCCAAGCAGCTGTTATTTTCTTCAGATAAAATCAAGGAAATTGCGGAGCAAGTGGGTTATAAGGACGAGCACTATTTCAGCAGAGTCTTCAAGAAAAACGAAGGAATCGCCCCAACGTTGTATATGAAAAATAAAGTGAATCGCATTGCCACCTTGTATTACGGGTTGGACGATTATGTGATAACGCTCGGTTTGAGGCCAGTATCCGCTTTATCCTATGGTCAGAGGGTGGATCGTCATGTTGCCATACCTGCGCTTCAAACGCACAGTCATCAGGGAATTATCCTGGATAGCTTCAATCAGAACTATGATGATTTGAGGCGAGTCCAACCGGACCTGATCATTACAAGTGATCGTTTGGAGCCAAATGACTCCCTGCATCGTATCGCGCCTACCACCACGTTGGAGTACACCAACCATTTTGGCGAGAGGCTTCTGTATATGGCGGACATTATGGGCCGCACCGAACAGGCTGTACAGTGGATAGAGCAACATGCTGAACTGAGCCGGGTTCTTCGAGGGCGCATTCAATCGAGGTGGGGGAAACAGAGTGCCATGTTCATCCGGGTGACTTCTCATTTCTACCGAATGTATGGATTGAATAACCAGACAGGGGCCCTGTTGTATGATGATCTGGGATTTTATTTGCCTCGTGATTTTCCGGAACAACAGTGGGCTGTAGAGAGTAAAGTTCGCGATTTGCAGTTATACGACGCGGATCATGTGTTTGTAATGGTCGATCCCACAGAAGAGGCACGTGCTCAACTGAGGCAATTGCAGCAATCCAGTGCATGGTTGGCATTAAAGGCTGTTCAAGTAGGCCATGTATATAATGCAGGAGATATTTTCTTCAAAACGCTGGGTCCCACCGGACGCATGTGGGCCATGCGATATGTGGCAGAGCAACTTGGGGTTACCTTACGGTGATATTGTGCAAGAGAAGAGAGTGGAATAATCCATGGTAAGCCTGTATGCTTTTCCCTACTATAGTGATAATGATTATTATTATTAAATAGCAGAGGGGATTTACTACAAATGGTAAGACAGAGAGCAACAACGATGATACTGTTGGCCCTGCTTGTGCTCGTTCTGACGGCATGTAGCAAGGCATCAGAAGTAACAGAAGCAACGCCTCCGCAACAGGATACACCTGTGGAAGAGAGTGGTACGCAAACGATTGAGCATCTTAAAGGAACAACGGTTGTACCGCAAAAAATAGAGCGTATGGTGGTATTATCTGCTGCTTACATCGATCACATGTTGACGATTGGTGAGAAACCAGCAGGCGTTAATGTAGAAGTTCGTTACGGAGGAGATTATTTGCCTTACTTTGCAGATCAGCTTGCCGGCATTCCAACGGTAGGGTCTGCAGACAGTCCTAACCTGGAGGCTATCCTTCAGATTGATCCGGATGTCATCGTTATTGAGAGTCGAACTGCGGAGAGTACGTATGATCAGTTGGAGAAAATCGCTCCGACGATTGTACTTGGTACTGAATGGCTGGATTTTGTTGATGATACAACATATTGGACACAGGATCTGTTGACCATTGCCGGGATGTACAACAAAGTGGATCTGGCAAAAGAAAAGATAGCCGAGGTAGAGCAGCAGGCGAAGCAATTAAAAGCGAAGATCGAACAACTGGATCAAAAAAAGTTGGCTTATCTGCGTGTAAGAGAGAAGACCTTACAAATTTACGCGGCAAAAGGACATCCAACCAACACACTTTTATATCATGATCTTGGATTTGTGCCAACGACTGTGACACCTGCCGAACAACGTGAGGACCTGTCCATGGAGAAAATCGCGGATATTGATGCTAATTTCGTAATTCTTGAGGTTGACCCGAATGCCGATGAGTATTTAAACAACATCAATGCAAGCTCACTCTGGAAGGGAGTGCCGGCTGTTGGTGCAGATCAGGTCTATACGACAGACTCGTTCTGGTTGTTTAAGGGCTGGGGAGCGATTGGGCGAAGCGAGATTATCAACGAAGTTGAAGAGATGATTCAATAGATGAGACATTATCCAAGACATGATTATTCAGAGATGTCGGAAGTGTTACAGCAATTTTTTGTGACGACGATCCAAGTGGACTGCGATGATTCCAAGTATCCTTTCCGTGTGAAGGATCTGCTGAATGAAGAGAAACGAAACTTGATATTGCGTGAACAGGCTATGCAGCAAGGGCTTCAATTGGGCGGAAGAGGAAGTGCGGCCGTCGGTACACTTTTTGCCAAACGTTACTCCGTATTCGTGATGTCCGTAATTTCAGCATTCAGTCTATACGATACGATACTTAGCGTTGCAGACGATGATGTGCGGTTTGAATTGAATGGTGCAGGTGGCATGCGATATGAGACTCTGCTGGAGAGAACCTCTCTGGAGGGTGAAGATCCTGTTCAGCGCAGGTCAGAGAGTGGCTTGCTCAAGAAAAGAGTGCTGCTACATCTGGAACCTGTCCTGCGAGCGGTAGCCGTCGCTACAGGAGCGAGCGATAAGGTCATGTGGTCTCTGGTTGCCCATAATGTGCAACAATTGTATGCACGTATGATCAATGATCAGAGCATTTGGAAGACAGATGAACGGCTTGCAAAGATTCAAGAAGATCAGAGCCTCTGGCTGGATCGGCAAAACGATAATGCATGTACATTTGCCAATGAGCTGCAGCGCTTCGAACATTCCGGGTGGCAGGGACCTCCGTTCCTGCTACGCCGATATTGTTGTTTGGCTTATCTGGTTGGAGACGGAAGTCATACACATGGGTATTGTGACAGTTGTCCGAAGCTGGATTCGGAATCCCGATTGCGTAAACTTCTTCAGCAGTGAACAGACACTCTTGTACCGCATGGTACGAATCTGTTTCAGACAAACCATGTTCTCTTCGGTTTCCAGTGGATAGAATCTATGATCGACAAGTTACACAACCTGCAGCGGCTTGAGCCAGCGTCTGCGGGTTTGTTGGCTTTGTACAAGGTCACGATACCTTTGCATCGAGGGATAGTATTCGTAATACTTCAAGCTATTGATCAATTAATCACTAACTATTGGAGGGCGGATTATCATGGCAAAGGATAAAGCAGCGTCGGTTAACCGGCGAAATGATATTATCTCTGCAGCAATTGACGTCTTCGCGGAAATTGGCTATTATCGTGCGACTACAGCCCAGGTGGCTGAACGGGCACAGATCTCACAGCCGTATATATTTCGTTTTTTCAAAACAAAAGAAGCTTTATTATTAACTGCAATTGAGGTCTCATGGACTCGGGTGATTGATTCGTTTCGAATTGTGGTGGAGACGGCGACACCAGATCAGTTAGAGAGTGATCTAATTGAAGCCTATGATAAGATTCTGGAATCGCACAAGAGCGAAATCTTGCTTCAGATGCAGGCGCAAACGATCCGTGAAGAAGTCATTCGTCAGGCCATGCAAAAAGGCATCAGTGATGTAAGAGCCATGGTACTGGAGGCTTTCACATTTGCAGGAATTGCTGAACCGCTAAAAAGAACCATGATTTTTCTGGCAATCGGGATGTTGTGTAATGTATCTAATGCACTGGATATGCCGGAGCTGAAGGAACGATAGAGAGGGAGGTAAAGTCCCTTTTTATATTTTAGTTATTGATCAATCACTAAATGAATGAGAGAGGTTCCATTGTGCGAACGTCCCATATAACGAGATGGAGAGCGGTCTGATTCCGCTGCTATAGCAGAAGACAAATGAAGGAAGTAACCGAAGAACATTCGAAGCAGCCACATATCCGCAAAGGCAAGACACGACTTGCCTATGAACAGATGTTATTCAGCACAAGATGGAGCAGAGCTCAGGTGATGATCGTTCGTTTGCCAGATTATTATGGCCCATCGGCTAATCAGGCTTCCTATCTGGGTTCAACCCTTGAAGCGATAGCAAAAGGTAAGATGGCATTTTTTATCGGGAATATGAAGGTGCCGAGAGAGTACATCTATTTACCGGATGCTGCGGGAAGAAGCAAACCTGTGCTGGCGATAGGAAAAGTAGGATTGTCGGTGATTGGACTAGGTGTACCCGTTATGAAAGAGATTGTAGAAATGTTATATCTGACCGAGAACCCGCTGATCTTGAGAAGACAGAAGTATGTGGAACGGATTGGCCCGGTTGTGGCAACATCCTTTGAAGAAGGAATTGCGTTGACGATTAAGGAGTTGGAATTGCAGGGGGAGTAGAGGGGAATATATTTTTTGGAGAAAAGTAATTGATTGATCACTAACTATGAAGATTTTCTAGGAATATTGAATAGGGGGCGCACAAAGCTAGTCCAGGGCATAGAGTGTACTATTGTAAAATGCGGAGATTTGACGTGGTGTACAAGGAGGGGGGATTCTCTTGTGAGCGGTATATCCAAAAGGAAACGCAAAATTTCCTCAATCAGTACAGGTAAACGGAAAGCAAAAAAATCAAAAAAGCACTATATCCCAAAGAAGAAGAGTGAGTCTTGTAAGAAAAGCAGACGTAAATGCAAAAAAAAGAAAAGCCACAGGATTCCTTTCCTTCGCGGCCCACGGGGTTATCGGGGAATGAGAGGATACACCGGAGCAACTGGATCTACGGGGTTAACCGGAGACCCTGGGTATCCGGGCAAAAGGGGAGCAACCGGTCTAACAGGACGGACTGGAGTAACTGGAGCTACGGGTGTTACGGGTTCAACTGGAATCACGGGAAGCACTGGAATAACTGGGGTCACAGGTGCAACTGGAGTTACCGGACTGATGGGCACCACAGGTGTGACTGGATCTACAGGAAGCACAGGAGCTACAGGTGCGACTGGCATCGGACCAACTGGAATCACAGGAACAACTGGCGCAACTGGAATTACCGGATTTGGTGTTACAGGCGTGACCGGGGCTACAGGAAATACTGGTGTAACCGGCTTTACGGGCAGCACCGGAGTTACAGGTCCAACTGGAATTGGTGTGATGGGACTAACAGGATCTACTGGTGAAACAGGATTCACGGGAGTGACTGGAGCGACAGGAACCCCAGGAATTACAGGTCCGACGGGTGCCAATGGTTTAACGGGTATAACCGGATTTACAGGTACTACGGGTATTTCCGGAGCAACTGGTCTAACAGGAGCAACAGGCTTAACTGGCGTTACGGGAATCACCGGTTTTACAGGTTCAACTGGCCCAACCGGAGCGACGGGTCTAATAGGTATTACGGGTGCGACTGGATTAACGGGAAGTACTGGCGAAATTGGAATCACAGGCCCGTCCGGAGCAACTGGTATTACTGGAACCACAGGTATCACAGGAGTCACAGGTGCTACAGGATTTACTGGGGCAATAGGAGCAACGGGAAGTACGGGGCCAACTGGAAATACTGGCATAACCGGAGCAACTGGTGCCACTGGGGAAACGGGTCTAACGGGAATTACTGGTACGACAGGACCCACTGGGGGGATCGGGTCTACGGGAGTTACTGGTGTAACCGGAGCGACAGGAAGTACTGGTGAGGCGGGGCTAACAGGAGTTACAGGTACGACTGGTCTAACGGGACCCACCGGGGTCACTGGCGAAACAGGATCAACAGGTACGACCGGATTACCTGGCGTTACGGGTACCACGGGTGTAACCGGTTCTACTGGAATTACAGGCCTCACGGGGATTACTGGAGCAACTGGTGCTACTGGCACTACCGGTGTCACAGGTACGACTGGTGTGTCAGGACCCACTGGGGCCACTGGTATAAGTGGTGTCACTGGTGAAACAGGACCAACAGGTACAACCGGATTAACTGGCGTTACAGGTATAACTGGCGTTACTGGAATTGCGGGCACAACAGGAACGACTGGAATAACAGGTGCAACAGGTATTACTGGATTTACAGGCAGTACAGGTGCGATCGGAGCAACTGGTGCCACTGGCACAACCGGAGTCACAGGTACGACTGGTGTGTCAGGACCCACCGGGGATACAGGAGTAACGGGAACTACCGGTACCACAGGAATAACTGGCGTTACCGGAGCAACTGGTGCCACCGGAGAGACGGGTTTAACTGGGAACACCGGCACGACTGGTCTAACGGGACCGACCGGGGCTACTGGAGAAACGGGTACCACCGGAGTTACAGGTGCTACAGGATCTACTGGGGCGATAGGGGCAACGGGAAGTACAGGTACAACCGGCGTTACTGGCATAACAGGTACGACCGGTACTACGGGAGTTACAGGCATAACCGGCAATACTGGTGTAACAGGAGCCACAGGAATTACTGGAGCAACTGGAACTACTGGAGATACAGGTCAAACAGGGGTTACAGGAACGACAGGGTTAACAGGGGTAACCGGAATCACCGGTGAGACCGGAGCCACAGGGATTACAGGTACAACTGGACTAACTGGCTTTACTGGAACCACGGGTATCACAGGCGTGACCGGAGCTACCGGACTGACTGGTGTCACTGGGGAAACGGGTCTAACAGGATTCACAGGCACGACAGGAGCGACGGGAGCAACCGGAATTACAGGTATCTCGGGAGTGACTGGCGTAACCGGAATGACGGGAATTACGGGAGCGACCGGGGCTACAGGTGTAACGGGCTCAACCGGTTCGACTGGCCCAACAGGAGAGACAGGACTAACAGGTCTAACTGGAGCTACTGGAAGTACGGGGGCGACGGGAACAACTGGTGTTACAGGTGCAACCGGAGTTAGTGGCACAACAGGAATTACTGGTGTAACTGGCGCGACAGGACTCACCGGAGTTACTGGTTCAACTGGTAATACCGGAGCTACTGGCATAACCGGGGTCACCGGCGAAACAGGGCCAACCGGCACAACTGGCTTAACTGGCGTTACGGGTCCAACAGGTGAAACAGGAATCACTGGAGTTACAGGCCCTACTGGAGCAACCGGCTCAATCGGAGCTACTGGAGATACAGGTTCAACAGGGGTCACAGGTACGACTGGTGTGACGGGACCGACCGGTGCGACTGGCCCAACTGGCCCAACTGGCCCAACTGGCCCAACTGGTGAAACAGGACCAACTGGTGAAACAGGACCAACGGGCACAACGGGTGCAACTGGTATTACAGGTCCTACGGGTGAGACTGGAGAAACAGGAAGTACAGGTGCCACGGGAGTAACCGGAACAACTGGTGCAACTGGGCTAACAGGAGTCACTGGCGTCACAGGGGCTACAGGTGTAACGGGCTCAATCGGTTCGACTGGCCCAACAGGAGAGACAGGACTAACAGGTATAACTGGAGTCACTGGAAGTACGGGTGCGACGGGAACAACTGGTGTTACAGGTGCAACCGGAGCTACTGGCATAACCGGGGTCAACGGCGAAACAGGGCCAACCGGCACGACTGGCTTAACTGGCGTTACGGGTACAATTGGTGGGACAGGAGCAACAGGCGTCACTGGAGAGACGGGTCTAACTGGGAGCACAGGTACGACTGGAGTTACTGGTATAACCGGTCCGACAGGCACTACAGGACTAACAGGGAATACTGGTGAAACAGGATCAACAGGTACGATTGGGGCAACGGGTATCACGGGAGTTACTGGTGTAACCGGCGTGACTGGTGCCACTGGCATAACTGGCGTAACTGGTGTTACGGGTACAACAGGAACGACAGGGGCGACCGGATCTACGGGAGTTACTGGCGTTACCGGCACGACAGGTACAACCGGAGCCACAGGTGCAACTGGCATAACCGGAGTCACAGGTACGACTGGTGCTACAGGGGCAACCGGTCCAACGGGTATTACTGGTGAAACAGGAGCAACCGGCACGACCGGCGTAACTGGCATTACGGGTGTGACTGGAGCTACTGGAATTACAGGTGCCACCGGCACAACTGGCCAAACTGGAGAGACGGGTCTAACAGGGGTCACCGGTACGACTGGTGTGACGGGACCCACCGGGGCTACTGGAGCAACGGGAACTACGGGAGTTACTGGCGTAACCGGCGCGACTGGAACTACGGGTGCGACTGGTGCCACTGGCATAACCGGCACAACTGGCGTTACCGGCACGACAGGTACAACCGGAGCCACTGGAGAGACGGGTGTAACAGGGGTCACCGGTACGACTGGTGTGACGGGACCCACCGGGGCTACTGGAGCAACGGGAACTACGGGAGTTACTGGCGTAACCGGCGCGACTGGAACTACGGGTGCGACTGGTGCCACTGGCATAACCGGCACAGCTGGCGTAACTGGTGTTACGGGTACAACAGGTACGACTGGAACAACAGGAACCACTGGTATTACTGGCGCGACCGGAGCAACTGGGGCTACAGGGCTCACAGGTGTATCAGGAGCCACAGGCACAACAGGAGTTACGGGTAGCACCGGTGTGACCGGTGCTACAGGAACTACAGGTACAACGGGTGTAACAGGAGCCACCGGAAGTACTGGTTCAACAGGAGCTACAGGACTAACTGGGGTTACAGGTAATACAGGATTTACTGGAACGACGGGAGCAACTGGTGCCACAGGAGAGACGGGTGTAACAGGCGTTACCGGCACGACAGGTACAACCGGAGCTACTGGTGCGACTGGCATAACCGGAGTCACAGGTGCGACTGGTGTGACGGGACCCACCGGGGCTACTGGAGCAACGGGAACTACGGGAGTTACTGGCGTAACCGGCGCGACTGGAACTACGGGTGCGACTGGTGCCACTGGCATAACCGGCACAACTGGCGTAACTGGTGTTACGGGTACAACAGGTACGACTGGAGCCACTGGGATCACAGGTGTGACTGGAGCAACAGGAACCACGGGTATTACTGGCGCGACCGGAGCAGCTGGGGCTACAGGGCTCACAGGTGTATCAGGAGCCACAGGCACAACAGGAATTACGGGTATCACGGGTGTGACCGGTGTTACAGGAACTACAGGTACAACGGGTGTAACAGGAGCGACCGGAAATACTGGTTCAGCAGGAGTTACAGGTATAACTGGCGCGACCGGAGTAACTGGAGAAACAGGACTAACGGGAGCTACTGGAACTACTGGGGTTACAGGCATCACAGGTCCAACTGGCTCAACTGGTGCTACCGGACTTACAGGAGCAACAGGAAGTACCGGTTCAACAGGAGTTACGGGCATAACGGGATCAACGGGTATCACGGGTGCTACAGGTGCAACTGGGGTCAGTGGATTAACTGGGGCTACCGGGTTCACAGGTGTAACAGGAGCAACAGGTGTAACAGGAGCCACAGGAGCCACAGGAAGCACCGGTTCAACCGGAGTTACGGGAATAACCGGAACAACGGGTACCACGGGTGCAACCGGAGCAACTGGGGTCAGTGGATTAACAGGAGCCACCGGCTTCACAGGTGTATCAGGAGCTACAGGCACGACAGGAAGTACGGGAGTATCAGGAGCAACAGGAACTACAGGTACTACGGGTGCAACTGGCACCACGGGAACAACCGGAGTTGCGGGAACGACTGGTCCTACAGGAGACACAGGAAGTACCGGTTCAACAGGAGTTACGGGCATAACGGGATCAACAGGTATCACTGGCGCGACTGGAGCAACGGGGATTACTGGATTAACTGGAGCCACTGGGTTCACAGGTGTATCAGGAGTTACAGGCACAACAGGAATTACGGGTGCAACGGGAGTTACAGGCACTAACGGACTTACAGGAGCAACAGGAACAACGGGTGTAACAGGAGTTACGGGTAGTACGGGGATTGCAGGTCCAACAGGTCCTACAGGAGCCACAGGAAGTACCGGTTCAACCGGAGTTACGGGCATAACGGGAACAGCAGGCATTACGGGCGCAACCGGAGTAACTGGGGTCAGTGGATTAACTGGGGCTACCGGGTTCACAGGTGTATCAGGAGTAACAGGCACAACGGGAGCTACGGGACTAACTGGTGTAACTGGAGTTACGGGTATCACAGGCGTGACCGGAGCCAC
>NZ_JAGIKV010000040.1 GCF_017874615.1 Paenibacillus xylanexedens | reverse complement strand
GCATGGCGCGCTAGGGTATCTTTCCCCTGCTCGTTTTGCGATGAAATTTACGGACAAATCCGCAGCGTAGTGTCTACTTTTTTGACATAGGTCCATAGGATTCGTTAGATTTCAAACATGCGGAAATGGATGGAAATAGCGTGTGTTAGGTTCGTTAGAACAGAATAATGCTACAAAAAGATGTCCACCGTCAGGTCATGACAGTAGACATCTCGATTTCCTTAATAGGTATTTCTAATCCTCAGGACTAGACCAACACAGAACTGTTAAGTCGCAGAATTCACTATATGTTTGTTCTGCCATTGATACGTGATCACGCTAATGACAAGCAGGCCAACTGCAAAGATGGCAAGCATCCATGCAGACTGATTAACCGCCAGATGATCAAGACTCCATCCCGTAGTCAAGGGCAGAATGGCACCGCCAACCCCACCTGAGGCAATCAAAATGCTGGGTGTGGATTCTTCTGTTCCGGGTAGCAGTTTACTGGCGAAGACAAGGGCAATGGAGAATATCCCTGACATCGCAAGTCCAAGCAGCAAGATGATGAGAAATGCAGACCAGATTTGGTTTGTAAATGGAAATACCATTAACAAAAGAACAGACGCAAGACAACTGTACAGGACATAGACGCGGTATTGGAATTTCTCTGCGATATATCCGGCGAAGAGTCGTCCCACGGACATGGCAATCCAGAAACAGGTGACGCTAAGCGCTGCTCCGGCTTCCTTCATGTTCATTTTCTCAATCAGAATTGCTGGCATGAAGTTCGCAAGACTCATCTCTGTGCCAACATATAGGAAGAAGAACAGGACGAATAATACCAGAAGAGTCCTGTTACGGCCATGATAGGTTGGACTGGATGTACTTGCAGATGCGGGATGCATCTCACCTGATGTCCCAGCAGTGTGGGCGTGTACTGAACCGTTATTAGAACTCTGTCGCTCCAGAAACTTATCGAGTTCACCGAATGATCCTTTTGCCCAGAAAACAAAGGTCAGCGCTGCGCAGATCGCAACAACGAGAAAGGAAAGGCGCCAGTATCCGGCAGCAATCAGACCGCTGGCAATGAGCGGCATGACCATCGCCCCGATCCCGAATAATACTTCCAGTCGACTCATGGCAACGGCTGTATTGTCTTTGATTGCAGCAATGATAATGGTTCCAATAACAGCTTCAACCATTCCGAATCCAAAGCCGGCAGCGGGTGCAATGACGAACATCCAGCCCCATGGTGGCAACAGCATATAGGATAATTCTGCAATACAGAGCAACGCTGTGGCGATTAACAGGCCCCCGCGTTTACCAAAGCGTCTGTTCAGCCATGGAGATAACAATACACCACCGAGGAATCCGGCAAATTGAGCAAAGATCAGCGTTCCGCCTTGGCTATAATCTTTGCCGTAATGTTCAAGTGCAACCGGTAGAATGGAACCGAGCACAACGTGGGCAAGTCCAATCAGGAAATAGGACAGACATCCGATCCAAAGTAATTTTTTCATAAAGAACTCCTTCTACTTATATACATAAATTGAGGATCACAATAAAGCGCAATCTTGAAGACAAAGTCTATCATAACAGGACATGTTAAGTTGTGCCATGAATTACGGATAGATATAGAAGGTTGCAATTTGGTCCAGCGTTCGTATATACTGAGACCAACAATTACAGATCGGACCATGCCGTTGAAGAGCATCCAACTCGGAGGCGTTTTCGCCAGGGGAGCGATATTTCCCCAAGTTAACCGGAACCGCCCGTTATCGCGGACCAAGAGGCTGGAAGCAGGATATCCTGATTCAGCAAGTTGGGTGGCACCGCGAGCAGAGCGCTCCTCGTCCCAAGGGATGAGGGCGCTCTTTGTATTTTTACAGCCAAAGGAGACGGTGACCATGTTAGAAATGAAGTGGATTCGTGCACATGCAGAAGAGGTTCAGGCCGCAGCAGACGGGAAAAAAATCAAGATCAACATTCGCACATTGTTAGAGCGGGATGAAGAACGCAGGGCACTTTTGCAGGAATCGGAAGAAGGACGCAGATTGCGCAATACGTTATCCGCGGACATTGGCAGACTCATGCAAGCCGGGAATCGGGAACAGGCCGAGGGTTTGCGGGCTCAGGTGAAACAGATCAATGAACAGTTGGAACAGTTGGAACAGGTGGAAGCGAAGCTTGCCCCTGTGCAGGAGGAAGTAACCAAGCTGCAATGGCTGGTACCCAATATCGTATCCCCGGATACCCCAAAAGGTACGTCGGACGCGGATAATGTGGAGCTGCGACGTGTGGGAGAGGTGCCAACGTTCGAGTATAACACCAAAGATCACGTGGAACTTGGGGAGTTGCATGATCTGATCGATATTCCCCGTGGAGTTAAGATCGGTGGTACGCGAAGCTATGTATTAAAAGGCGCTGGTCTGTTATTACATCGTGCAGTACAGCAACTTGCGCTTGATTTGCTTCTGAAGCACGGGTTTACACCGATGGAGGTACCGCTGATGGTCAGGGAGGACGCACTGGTGAACACCGGATTCTTCCCAACCGGTCGAGATCAGGTCTATGAACTCGAAGGGGAGAACAAGTGGCTGGTGGGAACTTCTGAAGTGCCGCTGGTCTCGTATTATGCGGATGAGATTGTTGATGTTCAAGAGCCTGTGAAGCTGGCCGCGGTATCGACGTGTTTCCGTAGTGAAGTCGGCTCCGGCGGACGAGATGTACGCGGATTGTACCGTGTGCACCAGTTTGCCAAAGTCGAGCAGGTCATTCTCTGTGCTCCTGATGCGGAAGAATCGGAGCGCATGCTGCAAGAGATTACGGGACACGCCGAGGAATTGCTGCAATTACTGGAACTGCCGTATCGTGTTGTCGCTGTATGTACCGGAGATATGTCGCAGAAAACGTACAAACAGTATGACATCGAGACCTGGATGCCGAGCCGCGGTGCATATGGAGAAACGCATTCGTCATCGAATCTGCATGATTTTCAGGCGCGCCGTTCGAATATTCGTTGCCTCGATGCCGAAGGCAAGTTGGCCTATTGTCACACGCTGAATAATACGGCGGTGGCATCGCCGCGTATCCTGATTCCTTTGCTTGAGAATCATCAGCAGGAGGATGGAAGCATTCGCATTCCGGCAGCCCTGCGGCCCTATATGGGCGGGGCCAAGAGCTTGATTTTGCCAGAGCAGGATGAAGTGAATTAGAGAGGTTAGGTAACGCTTTAGGAATTCAAAAAGGGGATGTTCCACACGTCATGTTGCATGTGACGATGGACATCCCCTTTTAAACGGAAATAGTATTTACATAAACCAAGCTCCTACTATGTTGATCTAGATTCAAAGGTTTCTATAACGATTACACGCTGATCTCATGAATTGTTCCAAGACTCTCACTTATGTCATTCAACTTTATGCAATTCGTATCCGATATAATATAATAGAAGTAAAATATTGGATTATGGGAGTTGGAATTAAAAATGAATAGAATCAAAATGGCGCTTCGAGGCACGCTTGCTCTAATTATGGCATTAACATTACTGGTCCCTTCGTTGGCCTTGGCGGCTACTGGTGACGTGAAATCGATTGAAATAACTAATAGCAGCCCGCAGAAGATGAGTGTTTCCGAAACAGCTGCGCTTCAGGTGATGGCAACGGTGGAAGGTTTTGATAACAAGCAGGATGTTACCGAAGGCGTGACTTGGTCCACCAGTAATGCAGCGGTTGCGACGATGGTGAAAGGCAAAGTCAAGGCTGTGGCCGCAGGCGAAGCAACGATTTTTGCAGAAGTAGACGGGTCTAAAGCCCAGTTGATTGTCCAAGTGCAGGAGAAGATCAAAAGCATCAAAGCTTCACCGAAATCCTACAGTTTTGTTAAAGGCAGTGAAAGCACCCTTCCGAAAGTAAGTATTACCCGTGCGAATGGTAAGGAAGAGGATGTGACGTCTGAGATTGTATGGTCCGTATCCACTTCTTCGGCTGTGCTGGAAAACGGTAAAATTAAAGGCGTAACACCCGGCAGAGTTTTGCTGCAAGGCAAATACGGAACAACGATTGTGAAAGTTCCCGTTGCTGTGACGGATGAGATTACCAAAGTTGAGGTCACTCCTGCCACAATGCAGCTGAATATCAAGAAGTCCAAAGCGTTGAAGGTTATCGGCACCTACGCGAATGGCAAAACGGTCAACCTTTCGAAACAAATCATATGGACCTCTTCCAACACAAATGTAGCTATCGTGAAAAATGGAGCCGTTAAGACGCTGACCGAGGGACAAGCAACCTTGACAGGAACTTATCAAAATCAGACAATAAAGGCAGAGGTTACCGTTGTACCTTTGCTCAAAAAGCTGATTACAGGCCAGAAAAAACTGGTTTTGTCCCCACAGGGAAGTACAACGTTGAGTGTGATGGCCCAGTATGATACGGGCAAAACCACTGTTGTGACCAACAGTGCGGTGTGGAGCAGCACAAAGCCGGGCGTAGCGACAGTAACAAATGGGAAGATTGTGGCTGTAGGCAAAGGGAAAACGTCCATAACGGCCAAGTGGGGCAACAAAAAAGTGACGATCCCTGTTACGGTAAAATAAATCTTCATATAATGAAGTGCTTTGCATCAATCCAAACATAATTCAGTACATCATCACGTTAAATAGCATTATATGATCAAGGGTATCAGACAATTAGGGGCGTAGACATACGCTCCTTTTTTGGATATATAGAAATATGTATCTGAAATGCCTTCTGCTTCAACAACTATATAAGGGGACTGGATGGGATGAATATGAAAGCTTCGATTATAAGCTCAGACGCTAACTCTAGTGATCTGGCTTACCTGAAATATCTTCTTTTATCCCTAAGTTCCATACTTACATTTCAACGGAGTACTACGATTAAGCGCATGAAGCAACGCACCTATGAAAAATACAGAGAAGGTTACCATTTAAAATGTCTTGGTGAAGAGGAGATACCTGAATGACAGATCCATTGCAACCGGAAAACTGGCCTGACTGGGCGACAGAGGCGGTAGAGATTGCTCCGGCCAACCCCAATTGGGATGCGCAGGCTCAGGAAGAAATCGGACAACTCAAACGTCTTCTACAGCAGTTTAATATCCATCAATTCGAACATATCGGAAGCACGTCCATTCCAGGGTTACCCGCCAAACCTATTATTGATCTGATGGCAGAGGTACAGTCATGGGACGACATGGATCTGATTGCGGATCAGCTGAATCCGTTGGGCTGGAACTACGTTCCGCCTGAACTGGATGGACGGGAGTACAGACGATTCTGGGTCAGGGTTAAGGATGGCAAGAGAGCTGTACACCTTCATCTAATGCGCCCGGGAGAAGAACGCTGGGATCGTCAAATTCGGTTTCGGGATGTGCTGAGAAAACGCCCAGATCTGGTGGAAGCGTACGCCGTCCTGAAAACGAAGCTTGCTGATGAGAACAAGGAAGATAGGGAATCGTATACCGCTGCCAAAACGCAATTTATTTTACAAGTGCTTGATGAAGGCGTGTGATTGATTGAAAAGCGTACTTATCAGAGACAGGCTGATCTATTTCTTCGCAGTCATGATGACCATGGCGGCAGGACTCGCATCCAGACACTTCGGTGAACGATTGCCGGGTTGGGTGCATGAACATTTCGGGGATGCATGTTGGGCGGGCATGATTTATTTCGGAGTACGCATGGTGTGGCCTCATCGCAGCTTGGTATGGGCGATGTGTTTGAGCTGTGTATTCAGCTGGATGATTGAGTTCTCGCAGTTGATCCAGACGCCTTGGCTGATTGAGATACGCTCTACCGTATTAGGTGCGCTTATACTGGGACATGGGTTTCTGGTAATTGATCTGATTCGATATACGGTCGGTATTCTGTGCATGGTTATGATAGATCGTTATTTCCTGAGAAATAAGATGGCTGGATCATGAACTCAAGTGAATCATGGAGGTGTGCTGCATGAATGTAGAAAAACTTTTTGCCGACTTGCCCGAATTCGAAACACAGCGGTTAAAGCTGAGGCGGCTTACGATGGATGATCTTGATGAATATTATGCGTTTGCCTCTGATCCGCGAGTGAGTCAGCAAAGCTTGTGGAACTACCATGAGACGGTGGAGGATTCAATTCAATATATTCAGCGGGTGCTGGATAATTATGAACGGAAAACGGTACATATCTGGGCTTTTGTTTTGAAGGAAACAGGGACCTTGATCGGGAGGGGTGGCATTTTTCATCTCAACGAACCCATGCAGAGTGCTGAACTAGGGTACGCGATAGCCAGCAGTCACTGGGGTAAGGGGCTCGCAGCAGAAGCGATGCAACCCATCGTGGATTATTGCTTTCGGGAACTGGACTGCAATCGGTTGGAGGGGAAATGTAATGCAGGCAACATAGGCTCTGCACGCGTAATGGAGAAGCTGGGTATGTCGTACGAAGGTTTGCTACGCAAACAGTTGAAGATCAAAGGTGTATTTACGGATCAAAAATTGTACTCCCGTATCCGGGATGATCTATAATACTTCCAATGACTCATAGGGTACATCGCAGAAATTGAAGGAGGCAGAACCATGATCTATAGTATTATTTCCCGTTCGTTGTGGGAGCAAGTGTCAAAGGGGAGTGTGTATGCACCAGATAGCCTGGAGACGGACGGATTCATTCATTGTTCCACCAAGGAACAGATTCCATGGGTAGCCGGGCAATATTATGCAGGCCGCACGGATCTATTATTACTTAGTATTGATGAGAAGGCGTTAGAGCCAGAACTGGTGTATGAGGATCTCTACGAATTAAATGAACTATATCCACATATCTATGGAGAGCTCAATTTGGATGCGGTTCGCAAAGTCATTCCATTTGAACCGAATGCAGACGGTACATTCTCATTTCCTGAATAAATAACATGTGACACTTCTATTTGGACGTGATCTGGGGGCATTATACTTTTTCGAAGGGTGGTTAACGGATGGATATGAATCAGGTTTTTCTGGAGACAGCCGAGAAGCAATTCTTGTATTACAAGCAGCTCGGGGAAAAAGCCATGGCACAACTGGATTCCGAGCAATTGTTTCAATCCTGGAATGAAGACGCGAACAGCATTGCGGTAATCGTAAAACATCTATGGGGCAATATGCTGTCCCGCTGGACGGATGTACTGACAACAGATGGTGAGAAACCGTGGCGTGAACGGGACGCCGAGTTCGTGAATGATATTTCTTCCCGGGAAGAGTTGCTCTCCAAATGGGAGGAAGGCTGGAATTGTCTACTCGAATCCATTCGTTCGTTTACCCCGGAACAATTGTCTCATATCATATATATTCGGAATGAAGGTCATACCGTGATGGAGGCCATTATTCGGCAATTAGCACATTATCCGTATCATGTTGGGCAGATTGTATTTGCCGCGAAAATGCTTAAAGAAACAGCTTGGGACAGTCTCTCGATTCCGAGAAATGGGTCAGATCAATATAACGGCGGCAAATTTGCCAAACCGAAGGCACGCAAACATTTTACAGAAGATGAACTTCATATAGAAAAAGGTGAGGAACAACAATGACTCAAATTGCATTGATTCGCCATGGAAGTACAGCGTGGAATAAGGAAAAACGTTCGCAGGGACAGACGGATAATCCGCTGGATCAGGAAGGCAGGGAACAGGCGGTATTACTTGCCGCGAGACTGGCCGACGAATCCTGGGATGCCATCTATGCAAGTGACTTGGAACGTGCAAGTGAGACAGCTCGCATCATTGGTGATCGCTTGGGTATTCAGGAGATTCATCTGGACCCTAGACTTCGCGAGATGGGCGGAGGACAGGTCGAAGGAACAACGGAAGAGGAACGGTTAGCCAAGTGGGGAGCGGACTGGAGTACCCTGGATCTTGGACGGGAGCTTGCAGATGCAGGGACTGTTCGAGGCAGTGCGGTGCTTGAAGATATTGTACAGCAGCACCCCGATGGAAGAGTGATCGTTGTCAGTCACGGAGCCGTTCTGCGGAATACACTGCGAGGTCTGGTGCCTGAACTGGATATCAGTGTGAAGCTGTCCAACACATCCATTACCCGGATCGCCAAGAATGAGAATGTGTGGCAATGCGAACTGTACAATTGCAGCGTACATTTGGATTCGTCCAGGGAGTCTTAATAGATGGATGCTCTGACGTTAAAACAAAAATTACAGCATATTCAGTCGTCTAATCATTCCGTTGATCACGAGGAACAGCCCTACGAATTGGCACTGCATATGATGAATCATATTGGTAGTACTGACCCTGTCCTGCGGGATGAATTGATCTATGTTACGTTTGCAACCTGGATTGGACAGGGTGTATTTTCGGAAGATCAGCTAAGGCATGTGTTGCAGTTGACGCTGGACGATCAGCACTTGTTCTATGGGATCGGAGAGCAGGAAACGGATACTGTGTTTACGCGTACGTTCTCCGTATTGTTACTGCCTCCAATTCTGAATGTGGATCGTCAGCGACCTTTCTTGGACAAAGAGGATATCGCAGGGATTCATCATCGGTTGACTACATATCTGGAACTTGAAAAAGATGTTCGCGGCTACGCCGATAACAAGGGCTGGGCACACGCCCCCGCACATGCGGCGGATGCGGTTGAAGACTTGGCACAATCGCCATATCTGGAGCGAACGGATCTGCTGGAACTTCTGCATGCACTCGCTGTGAAAATAACGGAATCTAGTGTGGTTTACATCCATGATGAAGATCAGCGAATAGCGCATGCTGTGATTACCATTCTGCGTCGCAATCTGATGGAGCAAAAGGATATTACGGTGTGGATCGATTCCCTTCATCAGGGAGATAAGGCGGTGAACAGATCACTTCTGGAAACCAGTCATAGGAACCTGAATGTGCGTCTGTTTTTACAGACACTCTATATTGCGATACGAACAGAAGAAGATGAGCCGTTTCCGGCGGTTTGTTCACTGGTATTGCAGGCATTGGAGAGAGATAAATAACGATACGCTAAACTTTGTGGACAAAGGGGGGGATTGCGAATGACTGAATTGACGTATGCATGGACGGAGGAGATCCTATCTCCGCTGGGTGAGACAGCAGTTATCATCCAGTGTGGAGATCAATTGTCTGACGCGGTGCAGCGCAGAGTGTTGTCTGTCTGTGCTTTGCTGGAAAAAAGCACTTTGCCAGCCATGATCGAATGGGTGCCTTCATATACGTCGGTTACAGTATTTTATGATCCGTTCATCTCCCCGTACCCCGAGTTATGCCGTATTCTGCTTCAGCAGTTGAATCAAATGAAGGAATCTGTACAAAACAAACCCAGAACGGTCACGATTCCCGTATGTTATGGTGGCGAGTGGGGCCCTGATCTGGACTACGTTGCCAGTGAACATGGACTGACCGCAGAGGACGTTATCGCGATTCATACATCCGGGGATTATCTCGTACACATGATTGGGTTTGCAGCGGGTTTTCCGTATCTCGGCGGGTTGTCTGAACGAATTGCTACGCCCAGACGTGCGACACCAAGGCTCCGGGTTGAGGCGGGCACAGTAGGTATCGGTGGCAAACAGACAGGAATCTATCCGGTGGACACACCTGGGGGATGGCAATGTATTGGACGAACGCCACTCCGGTTGTTTCGGCCGGCTGAGAACATACCGAGTTTGCTGGCAGTAGGTGATCGGGTTCGATTTGAACAGATTACGATGCAGGAGTATCTGGCGTTGAAGCGGAAGGAGGGCGAACGATGAGTATTGAAGTGATTCGCCCTGGTCTATTATCTACCGTTCAGGATGAAGGCAGAACCGGTTATCGCCGGTATGGTATTCATCCTGGCGGGGTCATGGACACCTTTGCAGCCAGAGCAGCCAATATGCTTGTGGGCAATTCCCGACATGCGGCAGTGCTGGAGATGACGATGACGGGTCCGAAGCTTCGATTTCAGGAGAGCCAGCTTATCTCACTATGTGGAGCTGATTTGACGGCAACGGTGGATCATCTGCCTGTACCTTTGTGGCGTCCTGTGCTGGTGCGGACTGGAAGTGTACTGAAATTTGGCCCATGTCGTCATGGTTTGCGTGGATATCTGGCGATTGCGGGTGGAATAGCTGTGTCTGAAGTGATGGGCAGTCGAAGTACAGACCTCAAGACAGGTCTTGGCGGTATGGATGGGCGAGCCTTGCGCGTGGGGGATCTGTTATCCAATGGTGAACCATTTGCTGAAGCGCAAGGTTGGATGCAGCGTATGGAGCAGCAGGTAAAGGAGAGTGAGCGGGACCACCGAATATTGGTGCCTGCATGGCTTTTATCTGAACGTGAAAGACCTGACTATTATGGGCAACCTGTTATTCGTGTGATGGAGAGCAAGGATAGTTCGCTGTTCAGTCAAGAAAGTCTTGGACAATTCTATGCCGAAAAATACGTGATTTCTTCGCAATCCGATCGGATGGGCTATCGCTTGCAAGGCTCCATACTGGAGCTGGATCAGCCCCTGGATTGGCTGTCTGAAGCCGTTACCTATGGCACGGTGCAGGTGCCACCGGATGGTCAGCCCATCATCTTGATGGCAGATCATCAGACGATAGGGGGTTATCCTGTCATTGCACAGGTAGCTCGGGTGGATATGCCAATCCTGGCTCAGACTAAGCCAGGAACCCAAATTTCTTTTAAAAAGATTACGCATGATCAAGCTGGACAGTTGTATATGGAACAGGAAATCAATATGCAGCTCATGGATAAGTTGATACGCAGAAGAATGGCAGGAATGGGGGGCGCTGAATGAATACCTCGAAAACCTTGGATATCAATTGTGATCTGGGCGAAAGTTATGGTATATATCGGACGCTGTCGGACGAGGCCGTTCTACCCTTGATTACATCAGCCAATATTGCCTGCGGATTTCATGCAGGGGACCCGGCTACAATGCGCCTGACGGTGGTGAGGGCATTGGAGCATCAGGTGGCGATTGGAGCCCACCCCGGGTTGCCGGATTTGCAAGGGTTTGGGAGAAGACGTATGGACATTACGCCACGGGAAGCATATGACATGGTGGTGTATCAGATCGGTGCGCTGGATGCATTTGTCCGGGCAAGTGGAGGGCGAATGCATCACGTAAAACCGCATGGAGCTTTATATAATATGGCCGCAGAAGATATGAAGCTTGCTGAAGGCATCGCCGAGGCGATCTATCAAGTACAGCCTGAACTGTATCTGTATGGTCTGGCGGGCAGTGAGCTGATCCACGCTGCGGATCGCATCGGTATGCGCAGTGTGAACGAGGTGTTTGCAGATCGAACCTATGGGGCGGACGGAAAGTTAACTCCTCGCAGCCAAGCTGGAGCCCTCATTGAAGAATCGGGACAAGCGATTGCTCAAGTGCTTCGGATGGTGAAAGATGGCGTGGTTGCATCCACGGATGGTACGTTGGTTCCCATTAAGGCAGAGACGGTCTGTATCCACGGGGACGGAGCAAACGCTCTCGCATTTGCTCAAGAAATTCGTCGTGTGCTGGAATCGGAAGGCATTGAGTTATCCGCGCATACCACGGGATGATACGCATGTTCAGCAGAACAACAGTAGTATCAGGTTGTTCGGATTGAACTTTGAAATTTTGGAATGACAAGGAGTGAATGAACAGAATGAAACCCATACGCAACTCGGCGAAGGCTGTCATTGTGCTGGATGGACGATTGCTGGTCATCCGGCTAGAAGACCAATATGGTACCGCTTATGTGTTCCCAGGTGGAGGACAGGAGAAAGGTGAAGAACTCAAGGATGCGGTCGCACGCGAATGTCTGGAGGAGATTGGTCAGGCCGTGAACGTGGGAGAGCTGTTACATATCCGGGAGTATATCGGTAAAAATCATGAATTCGCCGAGTGGGATGCAGACATCCACCAGGTTGAATTTTATTTTGCGTGCAGCCTGATCGATCCGGAGGCAACCGTTTTTGAAGGCTCCAATCCAGACGACCACCAAGTCGCCGTGGAATGGATTGCACTTGAAGAGCTATCCCAGATTCGTTTATATCCAAAAACCATTGGTGAGCTGCTGCTTAAATCGGGTTCTTCCTCAATCTATCTTGGAGATTTGAATTAAATTAGCCATGAAGAAATTAAGCCCTAATCCCTTTATGTAAACATTTTTATAAATAGCATTTCCAATTTTGTCACGTTAGCGTAACGGTTCATGGATTCACCATAGGTGAGGTGGGTACACTATAAGTACAGGCTTATTACAAAAGCATTTGCATAAAGCTGGCTCTAGTAATGCGCGAATAATGAATTCTTATTAAACACAAAGAGATAGTAACAACTACACTTCTCTTTGAACTTTTATTATTCACCCTTAATTGGGAGAACGGTAGACGTAGTGGAGGGGACGGAATCGATTCTGAGGAAGCAAAGCGTTCGCCTTTATCAACGGATTTTCCCTTTGAGAAAAGGGAATCAAAAAAATCCGGAAATAACAGCGATCCAAAGAACGATCCGTACCCGGAACGGCCGCCTACAACGTTCTTCAAATATCCCCCAAACCGAAAGGAGCACTTCCCATGAACCAGACTGAATTGGAACAAAACATTGTAAAAGCATTGGAAAACAACCCTTTTTGCAGCTTCTCTACTGTGGAGAATGGTAAACCAAAATCCCGCTATATGGCGCTTTTCAACGATGGACTGAACATTCATCTGGCAACGAACCGCCGTACACACAAAGTAGAGGAACTGGAGAATAATCCGAATGTTAGCCTGCTACTTGGTTATGAGGCTGGTGGTTCCAAGGAAGTAGTTGAGATTGAAGGAACCTGTGAAGTGACGAAGAACGAAGGCTTGCGTGAGCAAGTGTGGAACGACGAACTGAAGGCGTGGTTCGATGGACCTAATGATCCAAACTATGTCATTCTGGACATCACCCCGACTCGTATTGAATACACGGGGAAAGATCATGAACATCATGTGTGGGAACAATAATCCAAATATGAACATAACCTCTGCAAAGTAGCGTCCTTATGCGAAAATACGCGCAGAGTTTAATCCAACCGTGAAAGCCATTAAGCTTTTACGGTTTTTGGTATGGATGAATAACGCTGAATTGGATATACATGTAAGACGCATGTAATATACGTATTTTGAAGATAACAAGCACTATATACCTACTAAAATGTTGAAAAAAATGTCGAAATCACGCATGATAATGTAAACTTGCCTAGGTATGTGCGGGTAATGTAAAAAATAATGCTTTTCAATGGCTGAACATTGCGTTATGATTTGGAGTGTAAACGACAAGCACAGACATAAATAGATGTTCATGTGAGATAAACTTACCTGAAATTCCGATGCATGTCATCAGAGCGTCAGTACGCACAACCCATGAAATCTATCTTTTTTCTGCGCTCTTCGTTTGCCCATTAATGCATGATTCAATGTACATAACCGGGAGGGGTTATTTTGAAAATGAGAAAAAAAGTATTATCAAGCCTGACTGCCGCTTTGGTTGCATTAAACGTGCTTGCGGTATTTCCGGTACCTGTATCGGCTGCGGATGCTGCCAAAGTTAAACTGCGGATCATGGAGACAACAGATATTCATGACAATCTGATTAACTACGACTATTATTCCGACAAAGAGACAGACCAGTATGGACTCGCCAAAACAGCTACACTGATCAAAAAAGCGCGTGATGAAGCCAAGAACAGCCTGCTGTTCGACAATGGTGACCTGATTCAGGGTAACCCGCTGGGAGACTATGTTGCGAAGATTGATCCATTGAAAAAGGGTGAGACTCACCCTGTATATAAAGCGATGAATCTGCTCGATTATGATGCAGGTAACATCGGTAACCATGAGTTCAACTATGGTCTGGACTTCTTGGACATGACGCTGGAGGGAGCGAACTTCCCTTACATTAATGCCAATGTCTATGTAGACGACGGTGATGATGATGAGACAAATGACAAAAACTATTTCACACCGTATGAGATTTTGGATAAAAAGGTAACGGATGAAACTGGTAAAGAACATACGATCAAAGTAGGTGTGATCGGATTTGTACCGCCACAAATCATGCAGTGGGACAGTGCCAACCTTGAAGGTAAGGTTATCGCCAAAGATATTATCGCTACTGCGAAAAAATTCATTCCTGAGATGAAAGCAAAAGGTGCCGACATTATTGTAGCTATTCCTCACTCCGGATTTGAGGATATCCCTCAAACGGATCTGATGGAGAACTCCGTACTGTACCTGAGCCAGGTAGAAGGCATTAATGCCATTCTGTTTGGACATGCTCATAAAGTATTCCCAAGTGCTGATTTTGCCGGCAAAAAAGGGGTAGACCTTGAGAAAGGTACAATTAACGGCGTTCCTGCGGTAGAACCAGGGTTCTGGGGTGATCATCTCGGTATCATCGACCTGGATCTGGAGCTGGTTGATGGCAAATGGAAAGTGGTAGATTCCAAAACGGAAGCACGCCCAATCTATGACACAGCCAACAAAAAACCATTGGTAGATGCGGATCAGGCGATCATTGATGCGGTTCATGAAGAGCATGAAGGTACATTGGAATATGTTCGTGGTCCGGTGGGCGAAACGACTGCACCAATCAACAGCTTCTTCGCTCTGGTTCAGGATGATCCATCCATTCAGATCGTAACGAATGCACAGAAATGGTATGTAGAAAAACATATGCAAGGTACGGAATATGAGAAAATCCCTGTATTGTCCGCAGGTGCACCATTCAAAGCCGGTGGACGTTCAGGCGCTTCGTATTACACGAATATTCCTAAAGGCACCATTGCGATCAAAAACGTTGCTGACCTGTACGTGTATCCAAATACGGTACATGCTGTAATGGTTAACGGCTCAGAACTGAAAGAATGGCTGGAATGGTCTGCAGGCCAGTTCAACCAGATTGACCCGGCTAAAGGTGGACAACAACAACTGATCAACATGGATTTCCCGACGTACAACTTCGATGTCATCGATGGCGTAACGTATCAGATTGATGTGACCCAACCAGCCAAATATGACGGCAAAGCTACGATTGTTAATGCATCCGCAAGCCGGATCAAGGATCTGAGCTTTAACGGCAAACCGGTTGACCCGGCGCAAAAATTCATTGTAGCGACGAATAACTATCGTGCTTCTTCATCCAAACTGGCTAACCCGGACGGCAAACGCATCGTTCTGGCTGCACCGGATGAGAACCGTCAAGTAATCATCGACTACATCCGTGAAAATAAAACGATTAATCCGGCAGCGGACGGCAACTGGTCCCTGGCACCAATCAAACCATCTGCTGGTGTAACTGCAGCAGCGCTGAACGATCTTGAAGTTGTGTTTGCTTCTTCCCCGGATGCGAAAGGTCTGGTTGAAGCGAATCCGGCGATGTCGTTCATCGGTACGAACAAAGAAGGTTTTGCAGAGTATGGCTTGAAACTGACAGGTGAAGCAACGACAACTCCGAAACCAGGTACGGAGCCTGCTCCTACGCCTACAAAGCCAACTAAACCTACGGAGCCGACTACTCCAACCAAACCAACGACCAAGCCACAGCCTGAGAAACCAGCGGGCGGCAAAGTGGTATATGTGGTGAAAAAAGGCGATAACTTGTACCGTATCGGCTTAAAATATGGTGTGGACTGGCGCAAGATTGTCACATTTAACGTAATTCCAGATGTGCATAACCTGAAAGTTGGACAGAAAATCGTGATTCCCGCTTCTTAAAGTTTAATAAGCTGGGGAGGAGACCGACAGTCATCAGACTGTTGGTCTTTTTTTCTGCAAATTTGAATATATTTATTCCAAGAACCGTCATACAGGAAGTCATCAAAACAGTAGAGATTAATTTTAAGACCCATGATATAATATTTACAAACTTTGGGTATATACAAGTGAACATTAATGGACATGGAATCTAAATTGGCAAGGGGGGTCCTACATGAATTGCAGTGGCTGCAGTCCAATCTATCCTATAGAGGGCCAAGGTACCTTGTACTTGCGTCCCATTTCCCCCGCTTTGCTGGAAGCGCTACAAACGCCGGGAAGACTTATCGAGACGTCGGATGACATGATGTGGATGCATTTTTCGAATCTGGAGACGGTTCAGAGCTTAATAGAAGAGATCGGCGAAATTGATCCGACATTACGTGATTCCCTAACTGTTCAGATTATGCCTATATACGAACAGGCTAATGAAGAAAGCTGGATTAGTCTAACCATGCAGGAGTCTCGTTTCAAACATGCGGAGCTTGTTTCCATTATTCTGGAGCATCAATTCAGCAGTCATATGCAACCCATCGTTGATGCATCGGAGCAGATTATCGGATATGAGTTTTTGCTTCGTCCTGCGGAGAATGGAAAATCCTTCAGTTCCTATGAATTATTTGAAGTTGCGCATGAGACTGGACTACATTCTTTTCTGGATCGATTGGCGCGTATTACTGCTATTGAGACCAGTGCCCTTTTTCTGCCGCATGGTGTCAAACGCTTCGTAAATTTCCTGCCTTCCTCCATATATAATCCCGAATATTGTCTGACACATACGTTTGAAGCGATTGAACGTCTTTCGCTGGACCCTAAAGATTTTGTGTTTGAAGTCGTGGAAACAGAGCAGATTCAGCATATGCCCATCTTGCAGCAAATATTTGAGGTGTATCGTTCCCGTGGAATGTCGGTTGCACTGGATGATGTGGGTGCCGGATATTCGACAATAGAGTTGATGAATCGGTTAGAACCGGATTTTGTCAAAATAGATCGAAGTCTTATTGACCGTTGTGATCAGGATTCGACCAAACAACAGAAAATTCTTCATATTGTTGAGATGTCGAGTCGATTTGGAGGGCAAGTCCTTGCCGAGGGGATCGAACGGATGGAAGAGTTTGAGTTCTGTCGTTCCATAGGTATTGAGCTTGCACAGGGCTACTATTTTGGTAAACCCTCGGCACAACCCCCAGGCGGTCCGTACGCCAATACTTCATCTAATTCATGGAATAATTAGTAACCTGTACCTTGTACAAGTCGCTTCTGATCAGAGGTGGCTTGTTTGGCGTGCCTGCACATTTTTCTCTCAAATAAATACCCTCATTTAGCCGATATATAAGATAAGCCTTTTAGATTGATCCATACATACAAAGAAAGAGGACATTTTTACATTTTGAGGGGGAGAAAGACATGAGTGAAACTCAGGGTAATAAACTAGTGAAAGCAGCGAAACCTGCCAAATCAAAACATAATCAAAATAAAAAGAAGAAAAAGAAAGGTTTCGTCTGGAATATAAGGAACAAACTATTGGTCTCCTTCCTGGCCGTTCTGCTCCTGCCAAGCTTGGCAATCGGCTTGATCACACTAACGATGGCTGAAGATGGCATACAAGAACAATTAGTGGATAGTGCCATGCAAAGTGTGAGCACTGCCAATACCATTGTAGAAAGCCAAGTGAATTACAAGATTAATGACATTAACTATTTCGCGGATGCGCTTGATCCGAGCCTTATCAAAGGGGAGAACGATAGTCCCGAGCTTCAGGTGAAGCTGGAGCAATACCTGGGCTTGCATCCCGATGCCATGAATATTTTTGTAGGAACCCAAGAGGGAGTTATGGTGCGTGGTAAGGCCAAGACTGGAAATGCTCAAGAGGCCAATTATGATCCGCGGGAACGGGAGTGGTACAAACTTGCGATGGAGAAGCCAGGTACACCCGTCGTGTCAGCTGTATCCGTTAATACGGACGGCGTTGCAGTTGTGTTTATCTCCAAAACATTAAAGGATCAATCCGGTGTCATCGGTTTATCTCTGGACCTGACAGACCTGCAAGAGCAGGCATCCATTAAGGTGGGCAAAGAAGGCTACGTCATTATTATGGATGCAAACAAAAACTATGTCGTTTCTCCTATAGCAGATGCAGGTACACAGGAAACTAGCGGCTTGCTGGATGAGATGTATGAGGGTCAAGAAGGTCAATTTGATTACGTGTACAACAATCAGCCGAAAATGATGATTTTCTCAACAAATGAAGCAACGGGCTGGAAAATTGCCGGCACGATGTTCAAGAGTGAAATAACCAATGCGAGTAAGGATATTCGCATGGCCACATTTATTGTTATTCTGGCGGCTACGTTCCTTACGCTCGTCTTTATTATCTGGTTTACACGCTCCATGCTGCGTCCAATTAAAAGACTGCAGGAATCTGCCAGAGCCGTGAGTAAAGGTGACTTGACCGTGAAAATGGAAACAGGACGTAAAGATGAAGTCGGAGAACTTGCGAAGTATTTTGAACGTATGGTCGATAACCTTCGAATGATGATTCTGGGCGTACAGGAAACGACAGAGCAGGTATCTGCTTCTTCTCAAGAGTTGTCTGCCAGTGCAGAACAAACCACCAAAGCGATTGAACATTCAACACAGGCCATTCAGGAACTGGCTGAAGGTGCAGAGCAGCAGGTAAACAGCGTGAAAGACGGATCGGGACAGATGAGCCGAATGGCAGAAGATGTTCGAATGATGTCGGAGCGTGTACAATCGATTACGGCGAATATGCGGAATACGTCCGGAGCAGCTTCTTCTGGTAATGAGGCAGCAGGACAGGCTGTGGAGCAGATGAACAGTATCCAGGAAACGGTCGAGCAGCTGGGGACGGTGGTTCAATCTCTGAATGCCCGTTCCGCTGAGATTGGTAGCATGGTTGATGTCATTGCATCCATCTCCAAACAAACGAACTTGCTCGCATTAAATGCTTCTATTGAAGCGGCAAGAGCGGGGGATGCGGGGCGTGGGTTTGCAGTTGTAGCTGGTGAGGTACGCAAACTGGCAGAAGAATCCGGAAGTTCGGCAGCGCAGATCGGTGAGGTGGTTCATAATATCCGTCAGGACATGGATGCCGCTCTAATCGCCATGAATGCGGCTCAGACTCGGGTAGGAGAAGGAATTCAGGCCGTGAATACGTCAGGACAATCCTTTGCTCAGATTCGGGAGGCGGTGGAAGATGCTGTTCATACATTGGATGACTTGTCCGCAACAACGAAGCAACTGGAGAGTGGTGCATCCCACGTTGCCAAGGCGATGAGTGATATTTCGAATGTGACCCAGGAATCGGCTGCGAATACAGAATCCGTGTCTGCATCTTCGCAAGAACAACTGGCATCGGTAGAAGAGATTGCATCCTCCTCGGCACATCTGAATAGCATGGCGGAACAATTACAAGGACTGCTTGGCATGTTCAAGATGGTAGAGGATACACCGAAGGATAAGGGTGAAGAATAATTTCCTGCCATTGAACACCATAACTTACCACACATTTTATATTAAAAGAAAATAAAGATAGACAATATTCCTGTTGCCCTGTATAAATATATCGTCTGGTCATTCCGCGTATAGAGCGGTGTAATCTTACAATATAATGATGGAATGAACGATAGAATATATCGAGACAGGGTACAGCGGGAGGCTCTATGGTATACGTAGCAATACTGATTTTTGTTGTGACAATCACCTTGGTGATCTGGCAACCTCGTGGGTTGGGTATCGGTTGGACTGCCTCGGGTGGGGCATTACTTGCCCTGTTATGTGGAGTTGTCAGCTTAAACGATGCCTCGGATGTGGCATCCATTGTATGGAATGCAACGCTGGCCTTTGTCGGCATTATTATGATTTCTCTCATTCTCGACGAGACGGGTTTCTTCGAATGGGCTGCCCTTCATATGGCAAGGCTGGCTGGAGGAGACGGTCGCAGACTGTTTTTCTACTCCATTCTGCTGGGAGCCGCGGTGTCTGCCTTGTTCGCGAATGACGGTGCGGCGCTCATTCTGACGCCAATTGTGCTGGCGATGGTGCGTGCATTGAAGTTCGATGAGCGCATGGTGTTGGCTTTCGTGATGGCGAGTGGATTTATCGCCGATACCACATCGTTACCGCTGGTCGTCAGCAATCTGGTTAACATTGTATCGGCCGATTTCTTTGGTATTACATTTGTGGAGTATGCGGTACGCATGGTCGTGCCCAATCTGTTCTCAATCGTAGCGAGTACGGGGATGTTGTTCTTTTTCTATCGCAAAAGCATACCCCTTCGCTACGACATCTCCGCGGCACGTGACCCGAAGGAAGCGATCCGTGATCCACGGATGTTCCGAATCGCCTGGTTCATGCTTGGGCTGTTACTCGTGGCTTATGCATCTAGTGAGTTTCTGCCGATTCCCGTGTCGGTTATCGTTGGCTCCGTTGCGTTGCTGTTCGCTTTATTGGCACGCAAGAGCGAGGCTGTTGATCTGAAACGGGTAATTAAGGAAGCGCCATGGTCGATTGTGGTGTTCTCCGTGGGCATGTATATCGTTGTATATGGACTGCGTAATGCAGGGTTAACGGATCATCTGAGCCGCTGGCTGGATGCCATAGCAGAGCATGGTCTGCTGGCTGCTTCGCTCGGGATGGGCATCATCGCTGCTGTATTATCATCGGTGATGAACAATCTGCCGACCGTGTTGATTAACCTGCTAGCCATCCAGGGCGCACATACCGAAGGTATCATTCAAGAAGCATTGATCTATGCCAATGTCATTGGTTCTGACCTGGGTCCCAAAATGACCCCAATTGGATCACTTGCCACATTGCTGTGGCTGCACGTGTTATCCCGCAAAGGTGTGAAGATCACATGGGGGTATTATTTCAGGGCAGGCATCGTCCTGACGATCCCGACACTGTTGATCACGTTGGCCGGATTGGCGTTGTGGCTCTGGATTTTAGGTTAGTACAATCGTATTTTACATTTTCAACTAGCACAGACCGTTAAGTGTCTGGAGTAGGTAGTGTTGTAAGGATCGCGCTTATTGTCATGGATATAGGGTACTATACACACAAACCAACCTTTTTAGAAGGTTGGTTTTTTTTTTGTTCTGTTTCCCTTCCCAAACGATTCTTAAATAGAATACTAACTTAGAATTTAAAAAAAGTGGGTATCATAAACGAATACACGATCACTTCCTAACTATTAGGAAAGAGTATAGGCTTGGTGGATATAAAGCGCTTGCATTAGTATGTGTGTAAGGAGGAAAGCCAAATGAGAAAACGTTACATTAAGCTATTAGAGCATTTAAAACAATCTGAGCATGATTTTGTGAGTGGAAGCGAATTAGCTAATCTATTTGATGTAACGACTAGAACGATCCGCAATGACATCAAAGAAATAAATGAAAATTATTTAGATAAAGCAATGATTATTGGCAATACTCGCAAAGGATACAAGTTAGTCGGGGATTTATCCAGCCTGTATAAAAATGAAGATGATGACGAAGAAAGAGCATTTCATATTATCAAAGCACTGTTATCGCAGACTGATTTTATTACGTATGAGGATCTGGCTAGAACGCTTTATTTTTCGACTCAAACGATCCGTAAAGACGTGCAAAAATTAGTGCAAACGATTCAAGCAGAAAAGCAGAACATCGAAATTGAAGCGATTATTTTCCAAGGTATCCGGCTTAAAGGAAGCGAAGTTGAGAAACGGATTTTGCTCAAAAAACTAGTCACTACCGATTGTCTCAAACACATGCCGATAGACGAAGCACTGCAATACTATTTTGGCGATTGGTTCAACGAATCTTCTATTCATTTTATCTACGCTTGTATTGAAGAAGAGGTTGCCAAGTATAATTTATTGCTAAGTTTTCAAGAATTATTCTCGATCTGTGTGAATGTTTTGATCAGTCTTAAACGAGTAAGTCTTGCACAAAAAATAACTGAACAGGATATGAGGTTGGATCATACAAGCTTTGAAGAATTAAAAATAGCCCAATCTATTCTGATCCGTCTGGCTCAAGAAATGGATATCCCTTTTGATGAATATGAGTATCAGTATTTAGGTTACCTGCTGATCGCATTGCAGATCTTACCTAAAAAAAATGAAGAAATCGGGCATGAACACGTGAATGAAATGGAACAAAAAATCAAATCAGTGATCCAAAAAGTTGGAGAGCAATATGGATTCATCAGCTACAAAAACCAAGAGTTACTTGATCGATTATTAGCTCATATTACCAAATCATTATACCCGTTAAAGTATTATTTCCCTGTCGAAAATCCTTTTATTGCTCAAATAAAATCAGAATATACCAATGCTTATAATGTCGCAGTTGTGTTGGCAAAAGAATTGCAATTTTGCTTAAATATCAAAATACCCGAAAATGAAATCGGTTACTTGACGTTACACATTATGGGCATTATTGAGAACTCTCAAGATAACAGAAAACGTATTGCAATTATTTATGGCAAAAATCTATTAGTCGGCAAGCTATTGGAGCGTAAGATTAATCTCTATTTTCCGAATATTAGAATCGATATTCTATTAGCTAATCATGAAATACATCTTCTTCCCGAAGGAATTGAAACGATTATCACAACGAGCGAGATTGCGGAACAACAGCAGTTAAATGTACAAAATATCATTCTGGTAAGTGAAATGATTACAAGTGATGATATGAAGAATATTTCGATTCAGTTAAATCGTGGACTACTCAAATATTATTTATCACCAGATGATGTTTTTTTCCTAAATGAAGACAATCCAATTGATTTGTTAAAAAAACTTACAGAACTAGGGGATATTCAACATTTATATACCAGTATTGTGGAAAGAGAAAAAATGTCGAGTACCAATATTGGGAATTTGGTCGCGATGCCCCATCCATTTGATTGTGGAGATAACAAAAAACTACGTGTACTGGTGGCGATTAATAAGCAGAAAATGCTATGGGGTGATCAGATGGCGCAGATCATTTTTCTGTTTATTCCGCCGAAAAATCAGAAGGTGAATAACACCAAATTTTTTGAAGAAATTTACGATGTGTTTAAACAGACCAATATGACAGACAAACTACTCCATATCACCAATTACGATGAATTTTTGGAAGTCTGGTCTTCCAAATAAATCTAGGAGGAATTTAAATGTTAATTAATATGAAAGAATTACTTAAAGTAGCGTATGAAAATAAATTTGCAGTCGGATCATTTAATGTAGCCAATAGCGAGTTCGTCAAAGTGGTCATTACAGCCGCAGAGGAGCAGAATTCGCCTGCAATTATGCAGATTCACCCGAATGAAATTGATCTAGTCACTGATGAGTTTATAGCTTATGTGCGAGAAGCGGCATCCAAGTCCAAAGTACCGTTTGTTATTCATCTGGATCATGGAGCGACGATCAAAGATATTACACGTTCGATTCGCAATGGGTATACATCAGTCATGATGGATGCATCTCATTTACCTTTTGAGGAGAATATTGCTGCAACCAAGGAAGCGGTTGAACTGGCTCATCTGGTCGATGTATCTGTAGAAGGTGAACTAGGTACGATTGGGAGTAATGAAGGCAGCTCGGAAGGTGGGGCTGACGAGATTTTGTATACGAATCCAGAAGAAGCGGCGATTTTTGTAGAACAAACAGGTATCGATACACTTGCTGTTGCTGTAGGTACTTCACATGGTATTTATCCTCAATCCAAAGATCATTCGATCAAAATCGATCGTTTGAAACAAATTCATGAAAAAGTAAAAATTCCGTTAGTGCTTCATGGTGGATCAGATAATCCAGATGAAGAGATTAGAGAAGCAGTAAAGCATGGGATAGCGAAGATCAATTTATCAACCGATATGAAGCGAGCATTCTACAACCAATTAAGAGCGACACTCGATGCGAATCCGAATGCATATGAACCGGATCAACTGATGCCTGAGGCGACCAAAGCGGCAACAGAACTGGTGAAGAAAAAAATGGATCTGTTCGGTTCTACAGGTAAAGCATGCCTTTATAAACTGGGAGAAATTTAAGAGGAGAGATCCATAATGAAGATTTCTAATGTCTTAAAACCAGAAAATATCATATTAGATGTCACCGCTACGACCAAAGCAGAATTAATAGATGAATTGTCGCAAAAGTTAAACGATAACGGCTATTTAAGCGATATTGAGCAATTTAAAAAAGATATCTGGGCACGTGAAGAACAGGTTCCTACAGAAGTGGGATTCGGAATAGCCATTCCACATGCCAAGTCTACTGGAGTACAGTCCCCTGCCATTATTATGGGCAGATCATTAAGCGGTATTGAATATAGTACCGAATCATGTAATTTATTTTTTATGATTGCAGTCGATCAAAGCTCTTCATCAGAGCATTTGCAAACATTATCCAAAATTTCGACCTTTTTGATGGATGAACTATTTAGAGCGAAACTTATCCTTGCTCGAGATCAAGAAGAGATTGTCCGTTTATTTGAACAGGCAGAAGAGCAAGATGCGCAGGCACTTCAACGTCCTAAAAAGTATACTGGCAAAAAAGTGGTTGGAGTTACAGGCTGTCCTACGGGAATTGCCCATACGTTTATGGCCGCGGAAGCATTGAAAAATGCGGCCAAGGAACTCGGTGTACACATTAAAGTGCAAACCAATGGATCAACAGGTGTTGGAAATCAATTGACTCCTGAAGATATTGCTGAAGCTGATGGTATTATTGTGGCGGCAGATGTCAAAGTCGATATGGATGTTTTTGGCGATCGTCCAGTGATCAAAACCTCTGTCAAAAATGGAGTTCATCATGCACAAGAGTTAATTGAAGATGCGATTGCTGGAAAAGGTGTCGTTTTGAATCAAGGCAACAGTAATCTTAATGAAGCAAAAGAAAAAACACGCTTAAAGCAGCCTAAAATATACAGCCATATTATGAATGGTGTATCCTTTATGATTCCTTTTGTAGTCGCAGGCGGTATATTGATTGCGCTTTCGTTTATGTTTGGTATTCATGCGGCTGACCCAAATAGCCCGGACTATAATGCTTTCGCCGCTTTTTTAAGTACAGCAGGGGGTAGTGCTGCTTTTGCATTGATGGTTCCTGTATTAGCAGGGTATATTGCATATAGTATTGCTGACCGTCCAGGATTGGCACCTGGTATGATTGGTGGGATGCTGGCAACTATCGGAGGTTCCGGATTTTTGGGAGGTATGCTGGCTGGATTTATCGCCGGTTATACGATCATAGCTCTGAAAAAATTAGTCAAAGGCATTCCTGACTCACTGCAAAGCCTGTCACCTGTGCTGATCTTGCCATTAGTAGGTTCATTTATAACCGCCTTGATTATGTATTTTGTCATCAACAGTCCGATGGCTTGGATCAATGAGTCGTTACAAGGTTGGCTAAATGGTTTAACAGGTTCTAATGCTATTTTATTAGGAGCACTTCTGGCAGGAATGATGGCATCTGATATGGGAGGGCCGATTAACAAAACAGCATCTGCATTTGGACTGGCGATGTTCGCCAATCAAATCTTTGAACCTTCTGCTGCTCTGATGGTTGGAGGTATGGTTCCGCCACTGGGTATTGCATTAGCTACAACATTATTCAAGAATAAATTTTCAATCGAAGAACGTAATGCAGGCAAAGCCGCTTATATTATGGGTGCGTCGTTTATTACAGAAGCTGCGATTCCGTTTGCCGCAAATGATCCCTTGCGAGTTATTCCATCCAATATTGTAGGTGCAGCGATTGGTGGAGGAATGTGCATGGCTCTAGGTATTTCGTTACAAGCTCCTCACGGTGGAATCTTTGTTATTCCCATTGCGGCAAGTAATCCATTACTGTATATTGTCTGTATTTTAGTTGGTTCCATCATTACAGCTTGTATGATTGGATTGTTAAAGAAACCTGTATATCAACCAAAAAGTAATTCAAGCGACCCGTCAGATAAAAAGGCCTTAACAACTATGAAATCTGCATAAATTCTCTAACCAGCTGGTGCCATGCACTGGCTGTGAGGCAGTTGTTTGTTCTATATAACGGATTGATCCAATATCTACATTAAGTATTTACACAAGGCCAGCCTTTTATAGGGCTGGCCTTCTTTGGCCTACTCCCAGGCAGGAGATTAAAATGCCTAAGATCCAACGAGCGCTAACACAGCGCAGGGAACGGAACGATTGTGGAAAAGCGAAGCGTTCGCCTTTATCCCCGGATGTATTCCATAGAAAAAGTAAATCATATAAATCCGGGGATAACAGCGATTGAAACAACGTCCGTTCCCGAAGCGGTCACTTCAGCGCAATTGGTCTCAGATGATTTTCAATATACAGCCGATATTTTTAACATTGCGTTTACAAAACACTGATTTTAAGATGACATACCGAAACTACAATAAGTAAAGAGTTGATGGTGAACAAACAAATTCACAAAACGCCATCACCACATTGGGGGAGGAAAACAAAACATGTTTAAAAAGTTGCCGTTTATTTTAATGACCTTAACGTTCGTACTGGTACTCGCAGCATGCGGATCGAAAAATGACGCTGGTACAGAGGGTGCTGCAAGCAATGGATCAGGAGAGGCTGCTACTGAGCTTAGCGGTAACATTCTGGCAGTCGGATCGACAGCATTGCTACCTCTGGTAGAACAAGCTGGACAGAAATTTATGGCAGTTGATGAATATAAGAACGTAACGGTTCAAGTTCAAGGTGGCGGTAGTGGTACTGGTTTGACACAAGTATCTGACGGACAAGCTACAATCGGTAACTCTGATGTATTTGCAGAAGAGAAACTGGAGGACGAAGCCAAAGTAAAAGAACTGGTTGACCATCAAGTAGCCGTAGTAGCTATGGCGCCAGTTAGCAACAAAGATGCAGGTGTAGAAGATTTGACGAAGCAACAACTGATCGACATTTTCTCCGGTAAAGTAACGAACTGGAAAGACGTTGGTGGTGCTGATCAAGCAATCGTTATTGTAAACCGTCCAAGTAGTTCCGGTACTCGTGCAACTTTCGAGAAATATGCATTGGGTGCAAAAATGGATGATATCCAAGGTTCGATTCAAGAAGATTCTTCTGGTAACGTAAAAAAATTGGTATCTGAAACGCCAGGTGCTATTGGTTACCTCGCCTTGTCTTACTTGGATGACAGCTTGCAAGTGTTGAAATACGAAGGTGTAGAAGCAACAGTTGAGAACGTAGAAGCAGGAACTTATCCAGTATGGGCTTACGAGCACATGTACACGAAAGGTGAGCCAGATGCAGCTACAAAAGCTTTCCTCGACTACATCCTGAGTGATGAAATTCAACAAAACGACGTGACAGAACTTGGATACATTCCAATGTCAGGTATGAAAGTAAAACGCGATGCAGCAGGTAATGTGGTTCAGTAATCTTTGAACTTGCGCATACAGCGAAAGAGGCGGACTTAGGTCCCGCCTCTTTACGCGGTTTGCTCTGAAATAATCCCATATTTTGCATTAATTCTACTATAGAAGGATGGTTGTTATGGAACAGACCGAAGGGGGAACGGTAATGAATAACAAGTTGAAACCGCGCCGGCCCTTAAAAGAGAAACATTATTGGGAAGAGTGGACGGGACGGATCTATACGTCGATTTGTGTCGTTTTCCTGATCGTTGTCATGTTTTCCATTGTTTATTTTGTAGCGTCCAAGGGACTATCGACATTTTTCCAAAATGGGATAAGCATAAGCGAATTCCTTGGTGGGAAAACGTGGAATCCGACCGGAGAGCCTGCGTTCTACGGGGCATTACCGTTCATTACAGGCTCTTTCATTACAACCTTGCTTGCAGCACTGATCGCAAGTCCGCTTGGCTTGTGTGCAGCGCTCTTCATGACAGAGATTGTCCCGGGTAAAGGGAAAAAGATATTGCAGCCTGCGATTGAGCTCTTGTCCGGAATTCCATCCGTTGTGTACGGATTTATCGGTCTGAGTGTCATTGTACCCTTGCTTCGCAGTATCTTTGGTGGAACAGGCGTCGGGATTGCAGCCGGATGTCTTGTTCTCGCGGTAATGATTCTTCCTACGGTGACAAGTATTATGGCAGATGCATTATCCGCGTTGCCAAAAGGATTGCGTGAATCCTCCTACGCACTGGGTGCCACTCGCTGGCAAACCATCTACCGTGTCATTATTCCAACAACTTTGCCAGCTTTGTTGACAGGTGTCGTTTTGGGTATGGCCCGTGCTTTTGGTGAGGCTCTTGCTGTACAGATGGTTATCGGTAATGCGCCGCATGTTCCAACATCCTTGCTTGAATCAGCTTCAACATTAACAAGTGTAATTACACTCAGCATGGGTAACACCACGATGGGTTCTGTTCATAACAATGCACTGTGGAGTATGGCGCTTGTCCTGTTGGTGATGACCTTTGTCTTCGTCATTCTGGTTCGCCTGCTTGAAAGGAGAAACCGGGTATGAAAATGAAGGCAAAGACGGTAGATAAAATTGCAACATCCGTTATCGTTGTATTGGCTCTATTCATTGTTATTCTATTGCTCGGTCTGCTTGGATTCATCATGTATAGAGGCATTGGACATATTAGCTGGAACTTCCTGACAAGCGCACCACAGTTGCTTAAGGGTGGAGGCGGGATTGGTCCACAGCTCTTCAACTCCGTATTCTTGCTTGTCCTGACCTTGATTGTTACCATTCCACTCGGATGGGGCGGCGGGATTTACATGGCGGAATACGCCAAACCAGGCAAGATTACCAGCTTTATTCGTCTGGTCGTTGAAGTATTGTCATCGTTCCCATCCATCGTTATCGGTTTGTTTGGTCTCTTGCTGCTAGTAAATCAATTTGGTCTTGGTTTCTCCCTAATCTCGGGTGCCTTGGCTCTGGCAATCTTTAACTTGCCACTGATGGTACGGACAACGGAGCAAGCCTTCCGGGCCGTTCCGAAGGAGCAGAAGGAAGCAGGTCTGGCGCTTGGGCTGTCCAAGTGGAAAATCATTACTTCCATTCTGTTGCCGGTGGCATTGCCGAGTTTGATTACGGGTACGATCCTGGCATCGGGCCGGATCTTCGGTGAAGCAGCCGCGCTGATGTTCACCGCAGGTATGAGTAGTCCACCATTGGACTTTACAGATTGGAATCCGACGAGTCCAAGATCACCGCTTAATCCTTTCCGTCCGGCAGAGACACTTGCTGTCCATATCTGGAAAGTGAATAGTGAAGGCATTGGGCCAGATTCCAAAGAAGTGGCAGCAGGGGCGTCCGCCGTGCTTGTCATTCTCGTGCTGGCGTTCAATCTAAGTGCACGCTGGATCGGTAGGGTTGTATTCCGCCGCATGACAGCTTCGAAATAAGGAGGAACCAACATGGCCATACCTTTTGGTACGGAACAGTTAAGCATATATTATGGACATTTCCAGGCGGTCAAGCAGATTAGCCTGACATTTCCTGAAGCAAGCGTAACGGCTCTTATTGGGCCATCTGGTTGCGGTAAATCCACGTTCCTCCGGTCGCTGAACCGGATGAACGACGAGATTGCCGGTTCCCGTACAGAGGGACATATCTGGATGGACGGTAACGATCTGAATGAGCCTGGAACCGATGTAATCAAGCTTCGCCAGAAGATTGGCATGGTGTGGCAGAAGCCAAATCCTTTTCATAAGTCCATCTACAACAATATCGCGTTTGGCCCCCGCTACCGTGGTACGAAGAGTAAGAAGGCACTGGATGAAATTGTGGAAAAAAGCTTGCGTCGTGCTGCGCTCTGGGACGAAGTGAAAGACAGACTGCATGAGTCAGCTCTGTCTCTCTCTGGCGGACAACAGCAGCGTCTATGTATCGCCCGCGCCTTGTCTGTTGATCCGCAGATTCTGCTGCTTGATGAGCCGGCATCTGCACTTGACCCGGTATCTTCGGGTAAGGTTGAAGAATTGATTACTGAGCTCAAGAGGGATCTGCGGATCGTCATTGTTACCCATAATATGCAGCAGGCGGCACGCATCTCGGATTATACGGCTTATTTCTATCTGGGGAACATGATTGAACACGGGGATACGGAGCATATTTTCACGAACCCGGACAATCGTCTGACGCAAGAATACATTATGGGTCGTTTCGGTTAATTGTTACATTAGATGGAGTATGAGATAGAGATAGATTTATAGAATCAGAAGGAAGCATAACACTCGAGTGAGGTAGCTCGGGGGGTTATGCTTTTTTAATGAATATTTATGGGAGAGCAGTGCTGCTGATTTATTTGTCTCCGGCGACAGGCATTTATGCCAATGTGGTTTCCTTTGCCGCCTTCCAAACAATCATTTTATGAGGAACATGAGTCTTGAGCCCGGTCATGATGATGGCCTAAAAAGGGCGATTTATACATCACGATGAACTCGTAGTATGCATATCCATATAAGATGATCTCGATCAGGTGAATGTATACTGACAAAGGAGGCATCTAAAGAATGGCTGTTCTATCAACAGGTCCTATAGAGAATAATATCGTTGCGGGAAGTGGTGTGCGTCCCACCCAGAGAGTTACGGTAAAGCTGGATAATCGGAATGAAAGTAGTATCTACACGGTTTTGGTTCAAGGCTATCATTTAGATGGTGTTCGTACATTGTATATTCAAGATTTGTTCAGTGTTATGCCGAACAAAGTGATAACCAAAGATTATTATGCTAACTTTAATGGGTTTGAAATGGTCTTTACAACGAGTGATGTTGCCGTGGCAGAAGTACAAATTTCGGTATGGGGAAAAAATCAGAATGGAGAATTGGTAGCTGCGCATCGTCTGGTATCTCAGGAGTTGTTAGGTGAGGTGACCGGAATCACCGGTGATACGAGTACAGCCGGCGTAACAGGGGCAACTGGAGTTACTGGCGATACGGGTGCGACAGGTGTGACGGGAGCCACCGGAATTACTGGAGATACAGGTGCACCGGGAGCAATTGGAACTACTGGCGATACGGGTGCAACAGGCGTGACAGGAGCAACTGGAATTACTGGAGATACAGGTGCACCGGGAGCAATTGGAACTACTGGCGATACGGGTGCAACAGGCGTGACAGGAGCAACTGGAATCACTGGAGATACAGGTGTGACAGGGGTAACGGGAGCGACCGGAGTTACTGGCGATACAGGTGCGACGGGTGTAACGGGAGCGACCGGAATCACCGGTGATACGGGTGCAACAGGAGTAACAGGAACGATTGGAATCACTGGAGATACAGGCGTGACTGGAACAACCGGAATCACAGGAGATACGGGTGCAACAGGCGTAACGGGAACGACTGGAGTTACTGGAGATGCGGGTGCAACAGGCGTGACAGGAGCAACTGGAATCACTGGAGATACAGGTGTGACAGGGGTAACGGGAGCGACCGGAGCAACGGGCACGACTGGGATTACTGGAGATACAGGTGCGCCGGGAGCAACTGGAACTACTGGCGATACAGGAGCCACCGGAGTAACGGGAACGACAGGATCTACTGGTGGACCAGGATCTACTGGGTTAACTGGCGCAACCGGCGCAACCGGAATGGGAACAACCGGATCCACGGGAGCAACTGGAGTAACCGGTGTCACAGGTGCGACGGGAACAGGGGCTACTGGCGCCACAGGTGCAACCGGTGTGACAGGATCTACTGGTGGAACAGGGGCTACTGGGGTAACCGGAACGACAGGATCTACTGGTGGAACAGGACCTACTGGGGTAACCGGCGCAACAGGTGCAACTCCTACGTTTGTAGACTCATTCTTTAATGGTAATATTCAACCGCAGACAATTGCTTCTGGATCAAATATTCTAAATATTACTCCAAACCAATTTACATCACTAACTTATAATGCAACAACAAGTGTTTTCACAATACAAAATGCAGGTTTGTACAACATTAGTGTTGTACTAAATATTGCAGCTGCCACATTACCAGGAGCAACAATAGGGCTATCGCTAAATAATTCTACAGCATATCTGGCTCCTGCTGTAACCACGGCAACAAGTGGTCAATTGGTTTTAGTTCAAGTTGAGTCCTTAGCTGTTGGAGATACACTTCAATTTAGGAATATATCTGGGTTTCCTATTACCATTGCTAATTCATCAGTAATAGCTAACAGCGCAGGTCATGTAGCTATTTCAAGGTTCTCATCCTTCTTTTAATCATTTATACAATTATAGGATGGCAATAAGGCGTGTATTAGGCTGACTAAACCGCTCTCCTGCACGTTAGCTCTCCAACACAGTCGATGATAAAAAATGAAAAAAAGTAATCGCGCAAAATATATTGAATGGCAAGTATTTTGTTGCGTTCTACTCATTGAACCAGGTGCATTTCCGATTATAGATAAAAAAATGACATAATATTATATCCTTTTTCTCTGATTTATCCTTATTTAACAATGTTATTCGTCATTTTACGATATACAATCTCTTTATTAACACAATCCATCATTTACAAAAATCACAAATTTTCATGGTGTATACAACAAGCTTTTCAACTAATTCAATCGTTGTTTCGGCACGTTTAAGATAGGAAACGCACATATGAGGGAAGTTTTGTGTTTTTATGTTTTCTGGGCAGGGATCGCAGTATCTGCGGATGGGGAAGGAGCTGTTTGAGCAGGATGCGTTGTTCAGGGAAACGATGCTTGCTCTCGATCAAACGATTTTGGAATGCGGGGGCGAGTCAATCATCCGGCATATCTACGGAGGATCGTCGACAGGTGAGGATGGCTTGGGCTGTGTTATGAAGCAAGCATTACGCTTCGAGCAAAATTGTCCTTCTGGCGCTATGCTAGCGATATTGGGGAATCATCACTGTATCCGGAGCTTCCGGAAATTGAATACTGTACTCTGGTGTCCGTCAGTTATGACGGGCATTTTGTTATGGCTTTAGCCAGTTGAGTGCGTGAAACGCGCGAAATAAAAAACTACCCGCTATGCGGGTGGAGGGATCGAGGGTTTGACCACCAAGACCATTCCGATAAAATTGAGATGTTCAGGCTGGGTGAAAGGAATGGTCTTAGATGGCAAACAAGAGCTGCAGCCTAGCTCACACAAAGTAGATGTGCAAATACCACATTGTATTCACCCCGAAGTAAAGACGGAAAGAAATCTATAATCAAGTGAGAAAAGATTTAATCGAAATTTTCAGACATCTATGTAAGTACAAGGGAGTAGAAATTATAGAAGGTCACATGATGCCCGATCATGTTCACATGTTGGTAGGGATTCCACCGAAAATGGCTGTCTCCACGTTCATCGGATATCTAAAGGGAAAAATTTCGTTAATGATATTCGAGAAGCATGCCCAGCTCAAGTATAAATACGGAAATCGAAAGTTTGGGGCAGAAGGGTACTATGTGAGTAGAGTGGGTCTAAATGAAGCAACGGTAAGAAAGTATATTCGTGAACAAGAAGCAAATGATCAAGCGCTAGATAAGCTGAGTGTAAAAGAATACGAAGATCCATTTAGCGGTAACAAGAGCAAAAAGAAGTAAAACTAGTTTAACTGGTAAGTGAAAGTGACAAATAACACTGAGTCTGAACAGATTTGCTGTCAGGTTAGCGTCTTTAGGCGCAGTTTGGCAACAGGGGGTTATACCCTAGGAGCAAACCACCCGTTGGACGGGTGGTCATGATTCTCATGTTTCTTCCCAGAAGGGGCATTGGAGAGCAGGACAAAGGAAATGGAGGCAGATTGTTTATCAAAATAATATCCTGGTCGATCTGATGGGACGCATGAGTAGTGTGCTTGTACTGATGTTGAGTGTGTTACAGGTGGCCTCCATATTAATTGCAGGAGTTGTTGCTGAACATGTGTCGCTTCGTATGGTGTATACAGTTGTATCCAGAGCGTGAGTCATCCAAACAATCTTTGAATATATAAAAGGGTGCACTAGGACCTGCAAGATTATTAATAGTGCTGCATGAAAATATAAGATGATCTCGATTCGGTAAATGTATGCTGGGCAAAGGAGGCATCTAAAGTATGGCTGTTTTATCAACAGGTCCTATAGAGAATAATATCGTTGCGGGAAGTGGTATGCGTCCTACCCAGAGAGTTACGGTGAGGCTGGATAATCGGAATGAAACCAGTATATATACCGTTTTGGTTCAAGGATATCAATTGGTGGGTGTTCGTACATTATATATTGAAGACTTGTTTAATGTTCTACCCAACCAAGTGATAACGAAAGATTATTATGCTGATCTTGATGGGTTTGAATTTGTCTTTACAACGGGTGATGCTGCCGTTTCAGAGGTACAGATTTCGGTATGGGGAAAAAACCAGAATGGAAAATTGGTAGCTGCCCATCGCTTAGTATCTGATGAACTGTTAGGAGCAGAAACTGGGATTACAGGTGTGACTGGCGTAACAGGAACGACTGGAGTCACTGGAGATACAGGTGTAACGGGAGCAACTGGAGAAACAGGAGCTACGGGTGTAACCGGAACGACAGGCATCACAGGAGATACAGGTTCGACAGGTTTGACGGGAGCTACCGGAATCACTGGAGATACAGGTGTAACGGGAGCTACGGGTGTAACCGGAACGACAGGCATCACAGGAGATACGGGTACGACAGGTGTGACGGGAGCGACTGGAATCACTGGAGATACAGGCGTGACTGGAACAACCGGAATCACAGGAGATACGGGTGCAACAGGCGTAACGGGAACGACCGGAGTTACTGGTGACACGGGTGCGACAGGCGTAACGGGAGCGACTGGAATCACTGGAGATACGGGAGCGACAGGGGTAACAGGCACGACTGGAATCACTGGAGATACAGGAGCGACAGGTGTAACAGGAACAATTGGAGTTACTGGAGATACAGGAGCAACAGGTGTAACGGGAGCGACTGGAATCACTGGCGATACAGGAGCAACAGGAGTAACGGGCACGACCGGAGTTACTGGTGACACGGGTGCGACAGGCGTAACCGGAACGACTGGAGTTACTGGAGATACGGGTGCAACAGGTGTAACCGGAACGACTGGAGTTACTGGAGATACAGGTGCAACAGGAGTAACGGGAACGACCGGGGTCACTGGAGATACAGGTGCAACAGGAGTAACGGGAACAACCGGGACTACTGGCGATACGGGTTCGACTGGAATCACTGGAGATACAGGTGTAACGGGAGCAACTGGAAAAACAGGAGCTACGGGTGTAACCGGAACGACAGGAATCACTGGAGATACGGGTACGACAGGTGTAACGGGAGCGACCGGAGTTACTGGCGATACGGGTACGACAGGTGTAACGGGAGCGACCGGAGTTACTGGCGATACAGGTGCAACAGGCGTAACTGGAGCCACCGGAGTTACTGGAGATACAGGCGCGACAGGTGTAACCGGAACGACAGGCATCACAGGAGATACGGGTTCGACGGGTGTAACGGGAACAACTGGAGTCACTGGAGATACAGGAGCAACAGGTGTAACAGGAACGACTGGAATTACTGGAGATACAGGAGCAACAGGTGTAACCGGAACGACTGGAGTTACTGGAGATACGGGTGCAACAGGCGTAACCGGAACGACTGGAATTACTGGAGATACAGGAGCGACAGGTGTAACAGGAACGACTGGAGTTACTGGGGATACAGGTGCGACGGGTGTAACGGGAGTGACCGGAGCCACTGGAGATACGGGTTCGACAGGTGCAACAGGAGTAACGGGCACGACCGGAGTTACTGGTGACACGGGTGCGACAGGAGCAACGGGAACGACCGGGGTCACAGGTGCGACAGGGGTAAGAGGCACGACTGGTGATACAGGAGCAACGGGCGTAACAGGAACGACTGGAGTTACTGGAGATACAGGTGCGACCGGAGTAACAGGAACGACTGGAGTCACTGGCGATACAGGTGCCACCGGAGTAACGGGAACGACTGGAGTTACTGGAGATACAGGTGCGACCGGAGTAACGGGAACGACTGGAGTTACTGGCGATACGGGTACGACAGGAGTCACTGGTGATACGGGTGCAACAGGCATAACGGGATCGACCGGGGTTACTGGAGATACAGGCGCGACCGGAGTAACAGGAACGACTGGGGTTACTGGAGATACAGGAGCGACAGGAGTAACGGGAGCCACCGGAGTTACTGGCGATACGGGTACGACAGGTGTAACGGGAGCGACCGGAGCAACTGGCGATACGGGTACGACAGGAGTAACGGGAGCGACCGGAGTTACTGGCGATACGGGTACGACAGGAGTAACGGGAGCGACCGGAGTTACTGGCGATACGGGTACGACAGGTGTAACGGGAGCGACCGGAGCAACTGGCGATACGGGTACGACAGGAGTAACGGGATCGACCGGGGTTACTGGAGATACGGGTGCGACCGGAGTAACAGGAACGACTGGAGTCACTGGAGATACAGGAGCGACAGGAGTAACGGGAGCCACCGGAGTTACTGGTGACACGGGTGATACAGGAGCAACGGGCGTGACGGGAGCGACCGGAGTTACTGGTGATGCGGGTGCGACAGGTGTCACGGGAGCGACTGGGATTACTGGAGATACAGGTGAACCCGGAGCAACTGGAACTACTGGAGATACAGGTGCAACAGGAGTAACGGGAACGACCGGGGTCACTGGCGATACAGGTGCGACAGGGGTAACAGGCACGACTGGTGATACAGGAGCAACGGGCGTGACGGGAGCGACTGGAGTCACTGGCGATACAGGTGCCACTGGAGTAACGGGAACGACTGGAGATACAGGTGCGACAGGAGTAACAGGAACAATTGGAGTTACTGGAGATACAGGAGCAACAGGTGTAACGGGAGCGACTGGAATCACTGGCGATACAGGAGCAACAGGTGTAACCGGAACGACTGGAATTACTGGAATTACTGGGGATACAGGTGCAACAGGAGTAACGGGCACGACCGGAGTTACTGGAGATACAGGAGCAACAGGCGTAACGGGAGCAACCGGAATCACTGGGGATACAGGTGCAACAGGCGTAACCGGAGCAACCGGAATTACTGGAGATACGGGAGCGACAGGGGTAACGGGAGCGACTGGAATCACTGGAGATACAGGTGCGACGGGTGTAACGGGAGTGACCGGAGCCACTGGAGATACGGGTTCGACAGGTGCCACCGGAGTAACGGGCACGACCGGAGTTACTGGAGATCCGGGAACGACAGGAGTAACAGGAGCCACTGGAGTTACTGGAGATACGGGTGCAACAGGCATAACGGGCACGACCGGGGTTACTGGAGATACGGGTGCGACAGGAGTAACAGGAACGACTGGAGTCACTGGAGGTACAGGTGCGACAGGTGCAACGGGATCGACTGGAGTCATTGGAAATACAGGAGCGACCGGCGTAACGGGCACGACCGGAATTACTGGGGACACAGGTTCGACCGGAGTAACGGGAACGACTGGAGTTACTGGCGATACGGGTGCGACTGGCGTAACAGGAACGACTGGGGTTACTGGAGATACAGGAGCAACAGGCGTAACGGGAACGACTGGAGTTACTGGCGATACGGGTGCGACTGGCGTAACAGGAACGACTGGGGTTACTGGAGATACAGGAGCAACAGGCGTAACGGGAACGACTGGAGTTACTGGCGATACGGGTACGACAGGCGTAACTGGAGCAACCGGAATCATTGGAGATACAGGCGCGACCGGAGTAACAGGAACGACTGGGGTTACTGGAGATACAGGCGCGACCGGAGTAACAGGAACGACTGGGGTTACTGGAGATACAGGAGCGACAGGCGTAACGGGAGCCACCGGAGTTACTGGGGATACAGGAGATGCGGGTACGACAGGTGTAACGGGAGCGACCGGAGTTACTGGCGATACGGGTACGACAGGAGTCACTGGTGATACGGGTGCAACAGGCATAACGGGATCGACCGGGGTTACTGGAGATACGGGTGCAACAGGTGCAACGGGAGCGACAGGAGTCACTGGGGATACAGGCGCGACAGGAGTCACTGGTGATACGGGTGCGACAGGTGCAACGGGATCGACTGGAGTCACTGGAGATACAGGAGCGACAGGAGTAACGGGAGCCACCGGAGTTACTGGTGACACGGGCGCGACAGGAGCAACGGGCACGACTGGGATTACTGGAGATACAGGTGCACCGGGAGCAACTGGAGAAACAGGAGCTACGGGTGTAACCGGAACGACAGGAATCACTGGAGATACGGGTGCGACAGGGGTAACAGGCACGACTGGTGATACAGGAGCAACGGGCGTGACGGGAGCCACTGGAACTACTGGCGATACAGGTGCAACAGGAGTAACGGGAACGACCGGGGTCACTGGAGATACAGGTGCGACTGGAGTTACTGGAGATACAGGTGCGACAGGAGTAACAGGATCGACTGGAGTTACTGGTGATACAGGTGCGACAGGAGTAACAGGATCGACTGGAGTTACTGGAGATACAGGTGTCACAGGAGCCACTGGAGTTACTGGTGATACAGGTGCAACAGGAGTAACGGGAACGACCGGGGTCACTGGAGATACAGGTGCAACAGGAGTAACGGGCACGACCGGAGTTACTGGTGACACGGGTGCGACAGGCGTAACGGGAGCAACCGGAGTTACTGGCGATACAGGTGCGACGGGCGTAACGGGAGCGACTGGAATCACTGGTGACACAGGTGCAACAGGAGTAACGGGAGCGACTGGAATTACTGGCGATACAGGAGCAACAGGTGTAACAGGAACGACTGGAGTCACTGGAGATACGGGTGCAACAGGAGTAACGGGAGCGACTGGAGTTACTGGAGATACGGGTGCAACAGGCGTAACCGGAACGACTGGAATTACTGGAGATACGGGAGCGACAGGGGTAACAGGCACGACTGGTGATACAGGAGCAACGGGCGTGACGGGAGCGACTGGAGTTACTGGAGATACAGGTGCACCGGGAGCAACTGGAACTACTGGCGATACAGGTGCAACAGGCGTAATGGGAACGACCGGGGTCACTGGAGATACAGGAGCGACCGGCGTAACGGGCACGACCGGAATTACTGGGGACACAGGTTCGACCGGAGTAACGGGAACGACTGGAGTTACTGGCGATACGGGTGCGACTGGCGTAACAGGAACGACTGGAGTTACTGGAGATACGGGTACGACAGGCGTAACTGGAGCAACCGGAATCATTGGAGATACAGGCGCGACCGGAGTAACAGGAATGAATGGAGTTACTGGAGATACAGGAGCGACAGGAGTAACGGGAGCCACCGGAGTTACTGGCGATACAGGTGCAACAGGCGTAACTGGAGCCACCGGAGTTACTGGAGATACAGGCGCGACAGGTGTAACCGGAACGACAGGCATCACAGGAGATACGGGTTCGACGGGTGTAACGGGAACAACTGGAGTCACTGGAGATACAGGAGCAACAGGAGCAACAGGTGTAACAGGAACGACTGGAATTACTGGAGATACAGGAGCGACAGGGGTAACGGGAGCTACCGGAATTACTGGTGATACGGGTATGACAGGCGTAACGGGAGCCACCGGAGTTACTGGCGATACAGGAGCAACAGGTGTAACCGGAACGACTGGAGTTACTGGAGATACGGGTGCAACAGGCGTAACCGGAACGACTGGAATTACTGGAGATACAGGAGCGACAGGTGTAACAGGAACGACTGGAGTTACTGGGGATACAGGTGCGACGGGTGTAACAGGAACAATTGGAGTTACTGGAGATACAGGAGCAACAGGTGTAACGGGAGCGACTGGAATCACTGGCGATACAGGAGCAACAGGTGTAACCGGAACGACTGGAGTTACTGGAGATACAGGTGTCACAGGAGCCACTGGAGTTACTGGTGATACAGGCGCAACAGGAGCAACGGGCACGACTGGGATTACTGGAGATACAGGTGCACCGGGAGCAACTGGAACTACTGGCGATACAGGTGCAACAGGAGTAACGGGAACGACCGGGGTCACTGGAGATACAGGAGCGACCGGCGTAACGGGCACGACCGGAATTACTGGGGACACAGGTTCGACCGGAGTAACGGGAACGACTGGAGTTACTGGCGATACAGGTGCAACAGGCGTAACGGGAACGACCGGGGTCACTGGCGATACAGGTGCGACAGGGGTAACAGGCACGACTGGTGATACAGGAGCAACGGGCGTGACGGGAGCGACTGGAGTTACTGGAGATACAGGTGTCACAGGAGCCACTGGAGTTACTGGTGATACAGGCGCAACAGGAGTAACGGGGGCGACCGGAGTTATTGGTGATACAGGATCTACAGGCATAACGGGAGCGACCGGAATTACTGGCGCGACAGGTGTAACAGGAACGACTGGATCTACTGGAGCTACTGGTGGAACAGGATCTACTGGGTTAACCGGAGCGACAGGTGCAACCGGAACGGGAACAACGGGTTCAACTGGAGTAACCGGTGT
>NZ_JAGIKV010000039.1 GCF_017874615.1 Paenibacillus xylanexedens | reverse complement strand
GTAGCTCTGAAATGGTGGTTCTTACTTTCCATTTTAACCTACGATGTGCAGCAATATGGAGGGCTATTTTTGCGGTTACGTTCATCATAGCTAGCCTGAAAGCGCGAAAGCCTGAGACCAATTGAGTTACTACTTACTCTATACTCTATCAATCGGATACAAAAAGAATCCCCCTTTCATTCCTCAACCGAAATGAGAGGGGGATTCTTCATGCAATGAAAAGCCGGAATTAAAATGGAAGAAAAGCAGCGTTTGGAGAGCTTGACTAGAGCTTGCTTAATGATAAAGTAGATCTTACGTAAAGCTGCGTATAGCCAACTTATAGCTACGTATAGCCTACTTGCAGCCGACGCTCAGCCTAGACATCAGCCTTATACAACGGCATTAATATCATAAATTCAGTTCCCAAGCCTACCTGACTTTGTACGGTAATATTCCCACCATGCGACTCCACAATCGAGCGGGTAATGGCGAGACCGAGACCTGCGCCACCTTGTTTGCGCGAACGAGAACTGCTTGTGCGGTAAAATCGCTCAAAGATATGGGGCAGATGTTCAGGTTCAATGCCTGTGCCGTTATCTTTCACTGATAATTCAGCCTTATGATACGTGGCATATAACGTTATGGAGATGGCTCCATGCTCAGGATCGGTGTGCTGCACCGCGTTATGGAACAGATTCAGCACAACCTGCTTCAGCTTGTAAGGGTCAGCCAGTACATATACTTCAGCCGTCAGATCGAGATGAACGGATCTTTGCTGAGCCATCATGGCAAGTTGTGGTTGCATTTCGAGCAGCAGACTGTCCAGCTGAATGACCTCTCGCTCCTGCTTCGGAGTCTGATCGAGCTTGGTTAGTAACAGCAAATCTTCCACCAGCTTGTTAATTCGTACAGATTCGCCATGCATGCTGTCCAGCGCTTTATACAATTGATCTTGATTGGTCGCTGCACCCCGCTGCAGTACTTCAATGAAGCCGTGAATGGAGGTGAGCGGGGTACGAAGCTCATGGGAAGCATCAGACAAGAAACGCTGCATCTGCTCTTTCGATTCCCGCTCTGCTTCAAACGAATTCTCCAGCCTTTCAAGCATGCCATTGAATGAAACTGCGAGCTGATCCACTTCCTCTTGTCCCTGAACGACGGGAAGGCGTTCTGCGAGGCTGCCTGCATCGATCTGTTGTACTTTATTCACCATGTTAGATAGAGGAACCAGTGTCCGGCGTAATACCTTAGTGTATAGAATCAGACCGGCTACCATGGCCAACAGCGATAACATGAGGAAGATTAGAAGCTGTTTAATAATCAAGTCTCTCAGTGGCTTCGTAGCCGTGCCCATCTGCACCATCGGTAAACCGCGATTGCGTGGACCGGGTGAAGCGAATACAATCAATTGCTCATTCCCTTGGCTATCCGTGACGATCCGGTAGGGAATATGTTTTTGTTCTTTCAACTCATCTGTAATGTCCTGATATTCAGCGGTTGATAGTTGAGGGGCTTTCAGACCATCTTCTCCAAAAACATCCTCGAACGTACCTTGGTTATCAAACAGGGCCAGTGAACGGTCAGGAATAAACAGCACCCGATTACCAGACCCGTTTCCAGCCTGTCCACCAAAAGGATTGTTGGAAGAGCCGTTACGTGACTGGATTCCGAGCCAAACCGGGGGCATGGACATGAGCTGTTCTTCCATGGTTTTTGCCTGATTCCGGTAGAGAAAGCTTTCCATGATCCAGAATTGCAGGATACCGATTAACAATAACAGCCCAGCAAGCACGAACAGAGAACGTGAGAGCAATTGAGATCGTAATGAACGAGGCCAGATCCATTGGTGCAGACGTCTTAAACGAAGTTTATTTTTCTTAGGCAGCGAGTTCATCAGAGATCCACCCTGTACCCGACACCCCGAAGCGTACGAATGAGTTTATGCTCTTTATCCCCGAGTTTGTCGCGCAAGGAACGAACGTAAACCTCCACAATATTTTCTTCCCCGCCAAAATCATACCCCCAAACCCGGCTCAGAATGGTCGCTTTGCTAAGTACAATTCCATGATTAAGCACAATAAATTTTAACAGTTCGTATTCGGTAGGAGATAACTCCAGGACCTGATTCTGATAGGTGATTTCTTTGCGCTGATCATCAATTCGGAAGGGACCGTGGGTGACGGCTCCTATTAATAAAGGAAATTGATTCCGCAGTCTGGCCTGAATCCGGGCGAGCAGCTCGTCAAAGGCAAAGGGTTTGATCATGTAATCGTCAGCACCTAACCAAAGGCCCTTAACCCGATTCTCGACTTCATCCTTCGCTGTCAGCATAATTACACCAACCTCGGCACCAGTCTTACGCAGACGCTCGACCACTTCGAATCCATCCATCTCTGGCATCATGACATCCAGAATAGCCATATGTGGCTTGAATTCAAGCGCCAACTCAAGCGCAGCGGCTCCATCGGGTGCGGTGCGCACATCGAAGCCCTCATTGCTTAATCCAAGCTCTAGAAATTGTAAAATATGCGGTTCATCATCAGCCAATAGTATTTTAATTCCGCTGCTAAGCTTCATAATGTGCTTCTCTCCTTGCCTGATCCATCTAGATTTCTCCCTCACTTCGGAGGGACTGTATGTTGTATTATCGCTTGCCAAACTGAAATTTAGCTGAAAGGATTGTGAATTATCCTCAGACAACATTCAGCGGGCACTCATCCCAGTTTTATTTTGGCATGTCACAATACTAGACATGAAGAACTTTGAAGGAGTGATTAACATTGAATAACACCAAAAGAAGGATGGATCTTGTCCTTCTGCCGATTGTATTACTGGCGGCATTTCTGAATGGGTACGGTATCTGGAACGATCAATATGCCAATTCCTATTATACGACTGCCGTTGGGAGTATGCTCAGCAACTTCCATAACTTTTTCTATGCTTCACTAGACTCGGCAGGCTCGGTCACTGTAGATAAACCACCTGTTGTCTTCTGGATCCAGACGGCCTTTGCCTATGTCTTCGGATTGCACGGATGGAGTGTTATTTTGCCGCAGGTATTAGCGGGAATCGGTTCGGTGCTCCTGATCTATTTCATGGTGAAACCTACATATGGTCTTGCAGCAGCACGAATCTCGGCACTTGCGATGGCGACTGTGCCTGTTGTGGCGGCAGTCAGCCGGACCAACAATATTGACAGCATGCTGGTGTTTACACTACTGCTGGGTTCATGGTTTTTGTTCAAAGGCAGCAAACAAGGCAGTACTTGGCGCATTCTGGTTGCCTTTGGGTTAATAGGCGTAGCCTTTAATATGAAAATGCTTCAAGCCTACATGATTCTCCCGGCTTTTTACTTGTTTTATCTGCTTGCATTTCAGGCGAAATGGAGAAGGAAGATCATCCTGCTGATCGGCAGCACAGCAGTTCTGGCGGTGGTTTCCTTATCCTGGGCGGTCACTGTGGATTCTATCCCCGAAGACGAGCGGCCTTATATCGGCAGCAGTGAGACAAACTCGGTCATGGAACTCGCCTTTGGATACAATGGACTGGCTCGCCTAACGGGTCAGCAGAATACTGCAGGTAACGCAGGTATGCCAAATGGTATGGGACAGGGAAATAATCGGGGCAATCGAGGAGACTTGTCTTCAGGCCCTAATCAGACAGATAGTGGTGTTCCTGGTGCTGGGCAAGATGTCAATGCACCGGATAACGATAATATGAATGGTTCGAACGGCTTGAACGCCATGGGCGGCATGAATGGGCCGAATGGCAATTTCCCGAACGGACAGATGCCGAATGATATGGAAATGCCAAATGGAAGAAATTTCGGCGGAGGCATGGGAGGAATGTTTGGTACGGGGGAAAAAGGTCCTCTGCGTCTGTTCCAGACTGAACTGTCAGGTCAAGCTAGCTGGCTGTTGCCAGTTGTGCTGCTTGGGTGCATTGCCCTATTTGCAGGGTTAAGACGGAGAAATATAACCAGCAAGCACAAGGAAGCCTTGTTCTGGATGACATGGCTGCTTCCCGTTGCTGCCTTTTTCAGTGTGGCAGGCTTCTTCCATCAGTATTATCTGATTATGCTTGCACCTCCAATTGCGGCGCTGACTGGCGCAGGATTTGTAGCGATGTGGAAGTCATATCGTGATCGCGATGGATGGCAGGCATGGTTGCTTCCGGTGTCCGTGCTGCTGACGACCCTGTTCGGCTGGTATATCATGCAGGCGTATAACGATACGATTGGTGCAGGCTGGTCCATTAGTGAATTGATCGCAGGTATTCTGGTCACGGTCATCCTGGTCGTTATGCTGCGTCGTACACATCGTTTGAAACAGGGCTTCATTATCACGGGATTCATGGTGATGCTGATCGGTCCAATCTACTGGGCATTCACCCCAATCACTTATGGCGGCAACAGCATGATTCCGGCAGCAGGACCTACTGGTTCCAATGGTATGTTTGGTGGAACAGGAATGGGCATGCCGATGGTGAGCGGTGCAGGAAACACAGAAATGCCTACAATGGGTGGCCGTGGCGGAATGGGTAACCGTAACGAAGAAGTGGATACAGCCACACTGAATTATCTAAAAGAGCACAATACAGGCGAAACGTATCTCTTCGCCACAACAGACTATAATCAGGCAGCACCTTATATCATCGATGAGAAAGCAGCGGTGATTACGCTTGGAGGTTTCTCCGGGTCAGACCCGGTGTACACAACAGATGAACTGGAGCAACTCGTCAAGAGCGGGCAAGTGAAATACTTCATGGTTGGTGGCATGGGTGGCCGAGGAGGAAACTCGGAAATTAGCGATTGGATCAAAGAACACGGAACCGAGATTCCAACGTCAGAATGGCAGACAGGCACCGACAGCGAATCTACGGATAACGGAGACACCGGAAACAGAACTGGATTCGGATTCGGCGGACAGACTACCTTGTATGAAGTGAAATTGTAAGCTGAAATGAAAAACTCGAACGAAGTCCATTGGAAAAGGGAGGGGACAAACATGGCTCACGCGTACCGATATAGCATTATTATTCCCATGTATAACGAAGAAGCGGTGATCGAGGAGACTTATCGGCGTCTGAAGAAGGTCATGGGCAGCACAGGAGAGAGTTATGAACTGTTGTTTGTTAATGATGGCAGCGTGGATCGAAGTGCACAGATGATCCGTGATTACGCCCGTTGGGACGAGAGTGTCAAACTGATCGATTTTGCCCGTAACTTCGGACATCAGATTGCGATAACAGCGGGTATGGATTACGCAGTGGGGGATGCGGTGGTTATTATTGATGCGGATCTGCAGGACCCTCCCGAACTGATACTGGATATGATCGCCAAATGGAAAGAGGGTTATGAAGTCGTATATGCCCGTCGCACCAGAAGAAGTGGGGAAACTCGTTTCAAGAAATGGTCGGCAAGTCTGTTCTATCGTGTACTTCGTGCTTCAACGGATACAGATATCCCGGTAGACACCGGAGATTTTCGCCTGATTGACCGCAAAGTATGTGATGAGATGAAACGTCTTCCGGAGAAAAACCGGTTTGTGCGCGGGTTGGTCAGTTGGGTCGGATTTCGTCAGACTGCGATTGAATATGAACGCGATGAACGTCTGGCAGGCGAAACAAAATATCCGCTGAAACGCATGTTGAAGCTAAGCCTGGACGGCATTACTTCATTTTCGTATAAACCGCTCAAGCTCGCAGGTTATGTAGGTGCAATCCTGTCGGTTGGCGGATTCATCTATATGTTAACGGTTATTGTTTCGGCCATCTTTACAGATTCAACAATTAAGGGATGGCCATCCATTGTGAGTATCATGCTGATGTTTAACGGATTCATCCTGATCATGCTGGGCATTCTGGGCGAGTACGTTGGCCGTATCTATGATGAGACCAAGGCGCGTCCGCTATACATTGTGAGAGATGTAGTTCAGGCCGAGGGCCAGCAAGCGCAATCCCGATTGACAGCCCGAGTTGCTCATCATGACTAAGCGTCTAGTGACACTCTTCAAGTTCGGTATTGTGGGTGTTGCAAATACGGCAGTGGATGCGGTGGTGTTTGCTTTGCTTGCAGTGGTCGGTGTACCGGTTCTGATGGCTCAAGTAATCTCGTACAGCTGCGGTGTTGCGAACAGTTATTGGCTGAACGGCAGGTGGACTTTTCGAGATACGGCACGAGGGGGCGGCGATAGAGCGAAATTTATTCGTTTTCTAATCACCAATCTCATCGTTCTCGCATTATCCGCCCTCATTCTGATGACTTTGCACGATATGCTGGGTTGGAGTCTCGTGATGAGTAAAATCCTGGCGACCTTGATGGGGATGGTTCTGAACTATATGGCTAGCAGATATTGGGTGTTTCGTATCGCTACTTAGCTGCCCACAGCGTGCAATATTGGTTATAAGAAGCAAATGAAAGGAGTGTATGATGATATGCGAATTAAAAAAGCAGTTATTCCGGCAGCGGGTCTCGGAACCCGTTTCCTGCCAGCGACCAAAGCACAGCCCAAAGAGATGTTACCGATTGTAGACAAACCGGCCATCCAATACATTGTTGAAGAAGCAGTGCAATCAGGCATTGAGAATATCCTCATTGTGACTGGACGCAACAAAAAATCCATAGAGGACCATTTTGATAAATCGGTTGAACTTGAACATTCTTTGTATGCCAAGGGCAAACAGTCTTTACTGGAAGAGGTGCAGGCCATCAGCGAGATGGCAAATATTCATTTTATTCGTCAAAAAGAACCGTTGGGTCTGGGGCATGCCATTGGGTGTGCACGGCAATTTGTAGGGGATGATGCTTTCGCTGTACTGCTGGGAGATGACATAATGGTGTCTGATCCGCCTGCACTTGCACAGATGGTACATCTCTATGAAAAGACAGGCAACCAGATCATCGGTGTCCGTCAGGTAGACGCGGCAAATGTGAGCAAATATGGCATCATTGACTCGAATGGTGCAGAGGACCGGGTTCACCGGATCACCAATCTGGTTGAAAAACCTTCTCTTGCAGAAGCACCATCCCGAACAGCTGTAATGGGACGATACATTCTGAAACCTTCCATCTTTCCAATCCTGGATCAGATCGAGAGAGGGGCTGGAGGGGAATATCAGTTAACGGATGCTTTGAAAGAAGTGAGTCAGGTGGAGGAACTGTTGGCCCTTGAACTGGAGGGGCGCCGCTACGATATTGGTGATCAATTCGGATATATTCAGGCAATCTTGGAGATCGGACTGATGCGCAAGGAATTACAGCCCATGCTGACACCCTATCTTCAGAAGCTTGCAACCCAGTGGGCATAGGGATTGATATGTAGCAGAGGTTTAGATCTGCTATAGGACGAGTTCTCCTCCGTGCCATGGTTCTGTCATAGACTCTAGTGTTGTACAATTATTCCAGTAACGCTACAATTAGCAAGAAGTTTAGGTTGCTCTTTGAGGAGTGAGGAATCATGAATGAATCTATCATCAGGGACCTTATTAAGTATATGGACGTGGAGGACAACGCCGCCATTCAGTACATTCAGACCGAGCATCGGATGAAACTGGGACTCTTTTGGGGGATACAGGAAGGCAGCCGGGTTCTGGAAATCGGGTGTGGTCAGGGAGATACAACGGCCGTGCTTGCACATCTGGTGGGGGAGCACGGGTACGTTCATGGTGTAGATATTGCACCGGAGGATTATGGTACACCGCTGACCGTAGGCGAAGCGGCAGCCAAGCTGCGGAGATCTCCACTGGGTGATCGAATTCGAATGGATTATGATTTTGACATTTTAAGTGATCAGGTTCAATTCACCGAGAATGAGTTTGATGTTATTGTACTTTCCCATTGTTCTTGGTACTTGAAATCGTTTGACGAACTCGCCGAGATTCTTAGCAAGGTTAGGACGTGGGGACATGAGTTATGTTTTGCAGAATGGGATGCCCGAGTTACAGATGTGAGCCAGCTCTCACATTGGTTATCCGTTCTGATTCAGTCCCAGGTCGAATGTTACAAGGAGAACAGCTTCTCCAATGTGCGCACGCTCTTTACACCGGAGGACATCCAAGAGCTTGTCTCTGCGGCAGGCTGGACGATTAAGGAAGAGAATTCGATCCATTCTCCCGAGCTGCAGGACGGTCGCTGGGAAACCGAAATGACACTGGCAGAAGCGCCTGTGGAACTGAAACTGCTTCCGATCCCGGACAAAGTAAAGACACTTCTTCTTTCCGAACTGAAATTACTTAAGACACATCATGTCTCGGGGCCAGGGAGCCCACTGGGAACGTATGCGATGGTTGCCAAAAAGCAGTAAAGAAATAGCTATTTGCAGTATATTATAAGAAAAAAGTCCATCACGTACTTTTCACAGAAGACAGACCGTTTAGCTGAATTTTTTCTTGTGATAATTGAATGGTTCAGCTCCGCTGGAAACATATAAATGCCATAATCTAAAAAAATGTGTTTACTTCATCACAGTAATTTTGATATTATAATCGCAATATCAAATGCGACGAAGAGACGAGTAGATAAAATTCATTCTTTCAAAGAGAGCTCCGGTAGCTGAAAAGGAGTAAAGAACTTTTTATTGAATAAAGACTCAGAGCAGCACATCGGAACTTAGCATTAAGGGATGGTGTGACAGGAGCTCCTGTTACAGAGCTAGAGTATGAACGGTCTACAGCTAGCAACATGGTTGTAAACCTTTACTTGAAGAGGCGGATATGGTGACATATTGGCGAATCTGGGTGGTACCACGAGAGTTCAATCTCGTCCCTGAGACTATTGTCTTGGGGATGGGATTTTTTGGTTTTTCCGGGGTGTGACTACACGCTTTGGAATTGCCTGAATAGTGTTAATTAGGAAGTCAATTTCATAATACGTTTTTGGTGAGTTATGAAATTGGTCAAAGAGAAGAATCACTTAAACTGAAAGGAAATGATGATTGAATGTCAGCAAAATTGAAAGTTGGTATCGTCGGAGGAACAGGAATGGTGGGTCAGCGTTTTGTGGACCTGCTTGATCAACATCCATGGTTTGAAGTAACAGCTATTTCTGCAAGCGCCAATTCGACAGGTAAAACATATGAAGAATCCGTACAAGGTAGATGGAAACTCGCAGTTCCTATTCCGGAAGCTGTGAAGAAAATCGTTGTTCAGGATGCTTCCCAGGTTGAGGCTTTTGCCAGCCAGGTTGACTTTATTTTCTGCGCGGTTGATATGAAAAAGAATGAAATTCAAGCACTCGAAGAAGCTTACGCTAGAACAGGCACACCTGTCGTGTCCAACAACTCAGCTCACCGCTGGACAGCAGATGTACCCATGGTAATCCCTGAGATTAACCCGGGACATCTGGATGTTATTGAAGCTCAACGCAAGCGTCTGGGTACAAAAACCGGATTTATTGCTGTAAAACCAAACTGCTCGATTCAGAGCTATGTGCCTGCACTGCACGCCTTGCGTGAGTTCAACCCGACTCAGGTCGTTGCTTCCACGTATCAAGCAATCTCGGGAGCAGGTAAAAACTTTACGGACTGGCCTGATATGCTTGATAATGTCATTCCATACATCGGTGGCGAAGAAGAGAAGAGTGAGCAGGAACCACTACGGATCTGGGGTAGCATCGAAAATAATGAGATCGTCAAAGCATCGGCTCCATTAATTACAACCCAATGTATTCGTGTTCCAGTAACGGATGGACATCTTGCGACCGTGTTTGTAAACTTCGAGAAAAAACCAAGCAAAGACGAAATTTTGGAGCGTTGGTTGCAGTTCAAAGGTCGTCCGCAGGAACTGGCTCTGCCAAGTGCACCAAAACAATTCATTACGTATTTTGAAGAAGAGAACAGACCACAGACAAAACTGGATCGTGATATCGAACGCGGAATGGGTGTATCCACAGGCCGACTGCGCGAAGACTCACTCTATGATTATAAATTCGTGGGATTGTCCCACAACACGCTCCGCGGAGCGGCAGGTGGTGCGGTTCTGATCGCAGAACTGCTTAAAGCCGAAGGATATATTCAACCGAAATAAGTGTAAAGGCATCATGAGCAGCAGATTTCTGAACAGCATATTTCATGAAAAACCATCACTTGTTGATGGTTTTTTTTGTATTGTGAACAGGGACCAGAAAATGGGCAGGAATAGATTAAAGAGATTCCAGTAGAGGGTTGTAGTGGCGTAAAACGCCGACAATGTTGTCGGCGTTTTTTACTCAGGCTCATTTAGATATACATAATGTAAGAAATAGCCTATATGTTTAGAACATACGTGAGCTATATCATGTGAAGTTTAAGATACTATGCTAGTTTGCTGCTTCATAGCAGCTGCTGGGCACTGAGCCGAAACCTCGGCTTCAGGAAGACTGCGACTTTTTAAACGGGATGCAGGACAACTCCCTTCTTCGTCACGCTTGGTTTCCCAATTGACCGGGTTGGTCATATCCGGGATGCGCTGCTCCAAAATGGCCTGATATTGACGTGCTTTCTCTTCCAAATGGGCTACGCGGCTCTTGGCCTCTTCAAGCTGAATCAGCGCCGCTTCCTTATACTCCATCATAAGTGCGAATCGCTGCGAAACGGTTGAATCACCTTCGAGGCAGAGATCGACGTATGTTTTAATATTTTCAATCGGTAAACCTGTCTGCTTGAGGCATTTGACGCCATGTAGCCAATTGATGGATTCTTCATCAAACACCCGAATATTATTTTTATTGCGTTGAATGCTCGGAACCAAGCCTTTATCCGTGTAAAAGCGAACAGCGTGCTCTGTGAGTCCCGTAAGCTGGGCAGCATCCTGGACAGTATACATATGTACTCCTCCTTCTAAAAAAATATTGGAGACCGCTTGACTTCGTGTAAGACGAAGGAGCTAGGGTTATTGTAACGCAAGTCGGCCGGAAGTGGAATCCTCGCTTCGTTACTGAATTTCAGGAATACGTGACCACTTGCGATTCACAATTGAACCATAGGAGGAATTGAATATGCAAACTGTAACCTTGAACAATGGAGTGAAAATGCCGATTATTGGCTTTGGTGTCTACCAGGTTCCCGATGCTGATGAATGTGAGAACACGGTATATGAGGCGCTGAAGGCCGGTTACCGCCTAATTGATACCGCTGCCGGTTACCTAAACGAAGAAGCGGTTGGACATGCAATTAAACGCAGTGGCATAGCGCGGGAAGAACTTTTCATCACGACCAAGCTTTGGATTCAGGATGCAGGATACGAAAGTGCCAAGCGGGCGTTTGCCAAATCGTTAAGTAAGCTGCAGCTCGATTATCTGGATATGTACCTCATTCACATGCCGTTTGGTGATTACTACGGCGCATGGCGTGCGATGGAAGAACTATACCGTGAGGGCAAGATCAGGGCTATCGGTGTCAGTAACTTCCTACCTGACCGCCTGATGGACCTCATCGTCCACAACGAAGTTGTGCCTGTTATCAATCAGATCGAAACTCATCCGTTTCAACAGCAGGTCGACAGCGCTGTTTTCATGAAAGAACAGGGGATACAGCACCAGTCATGGTCCCCGTTCGCCGAAGGTCGCAACAATTTGTTCAGCAACGAAGTCTTGGTTTCCATTGCCGAGAAACATAACAAATCCGTCGCCCAGGTTGTACTGCGCTGGCTTGTGCAGCGGGATGTTGTTGTTATTCCAAAATCAGTACGCAAAGAGCGGCTTATCGAGAACTTCGATATTTTCGACTTTGTACTAAGCCCGGAAGAGATTGCAACCATTTCCACACTGGATACCAAGGAAAGTCTATTCATGAAGATTGATAATCCTGAAGTTGCCAAGATGCTGGGCAATATGAAAGTGGATTTGTAGCCAAGAACTGATTGCTAGGTTTACTAAACGTAGCATTATCGTTGCACTTGAAGTAATAAAAGCAATCCAATGCAAAACGCCGACAATCATGTCGGCGTTTTTTTCATCCAATATTTTGCTAGGCCGCAGATGTCTTATCTGACTTTTGCAGAAGCTGAGAGCGACGACCGAGCAGATAACCTGTTAATGAAGCAAGCATCTGCTGGAATACCATGCCTAGAACAACCGGGACAGCAACAGGTGGCGGAAAATAAGAAACAGCCAGTACTGCGCCAGCGCTGATATTACGCATACCTCCATTGAACACCAGAGCGACCTGATCGGCCTCGTTCCAGCCTAGCAATCGGGCGATGAAGTAACTTAGCGCATAACCGAATGATGCCAGGAAAATAATGATGACCGCAAGACCAGCCAACTTCCAGTTGAAATCAGCCAAGTAGGGCGCAACGACAGATCCGTTAATCGCAACGACAGATGCCATGAACAATTTGGATAACGGATTCAACCTTGGTCCCCAGACCGGGACAATGGCGCCTTTGGTCCACTCATTCAGCAGCATACCGAGCAGGGATGGTACCACAATCATCCAGAACAGACTGCTCATCATGGCTGCTGTGTCCAGTGTGACACTGGTTCCGATTAACAGGGATAACACCCCGGGCACTACAAAAGGAGCAAGCATGGTATCAATCAAGATGATGGATAGCGTAAGTGCGATATTGCCCCGATATATACTGACCCAAATGAAGCTGCTTATTCCTGTCGGGATCACGGCTGCCAGAACCAGGCCCGTTATGGTATACGCATCTGTAGGGAAAACCAGATGACCCATACCGAGAGCAATTAGAGGCATCGCCAAATGCAAAATAAACAGACATACAAACAGGGGGAACGGCTTCTTCAGCACGTTCACAAAATCCCGTATCCCAAGACTGATACTTCCAGCGAACGTCATGAACGCAAAAAGCCAAGGAGATAAAAAGGTATAAGAAGAAAGAAAACTCCCGCATAACACGCCAATAATAATACTGATTGGGGTAATCAGTGGCATGATGCGGTTCAAGCGATGGTTCAAGGCTTGAAGCATAATCATGACATCCCTTTACCGTGTGATTTTACTATTATACATGTTAATAACGTTGGCTGCAGACCCATTTGCAATGAAGCAGTCTGAACAGGTATCATGGAATTGGAACAAGGATTCCGATCAGGAGAAGGGGAGATGATCATGTTTATAAGAAAAAGAAAGCACACATTAATGATGACAGGGCTTATTGCATCAAGTATTCTTTTGATTTCGGCCTGTTCTGTCGTGGAACAAGCTAATCAAAGTCTAAATTATGTGAGTGGGGCTACTGATTATATAGAACAGGTATCAACCGCCGGGGCTGATCTGCAAGAGCTCGCATCAAGTGCGGTGAATAATCCGGAGACTACAACGCAGATTCAGGAGAAAATCGATCTGATCCAAGCAGAAGCAAGTGAATTTTCTCAGTTGACTGCTCCTGCAATAGGAGAGAGCATTCATGAAAATCTGGTTAGTTACAATACTCAATTAACAGAAGTTGTGGGCAATTTCGAGAATACAATTGCAGAGCAAGGTTTTACGGCAGAAAATTGGGAAAAGACGGGCATTCCTGAACTGATCACGAACATCAATAATTTGAAAGATCCGCTAAGCGGACTTCAGGGTGAATAAGTTGAATTAACTTTCAATATGGAAGACAACACAGTTTGAAATTTTCATATTTTATAAGGGCGAGATATCGGGATGATTGAATTACCGTTATGCTCGCTTTTTTATTTTCCAAAAACTCATGCATATTTAATATCACAGGAGCTAGACTATATCATGTGAATAGGAAATGTATATTACATTAATCTCATATTGATGTGAAGATGATCTATGGTTTGACAAGGTTGGGACAGAGGCGTATGATGAACATATAGATTAATAAAGTATAGTTACTTACTATAAGTTTATAATTGCACCTAAAACTATTTTGCCAAAGGAGAACTGAGTCATGACCCAACACAATGGAAAAGTAATCATTATTACAGGTGGAGCTAGTGGTATTGGTAAAGAAACAGCACTTCAACTTTCGGATCAAGGTGCGACTATTGTTGTCGCTGATTATAATGAAGACGGAGCGAAGAAGCTTGCGGCACAGATTGAAGCAGCAGGCGGAACAGCGGGCGCGTACAAAGTAGATGTATCCAAAGGGGACGAGATCAAAGCCCTGATCGACTGGACAGTTGAGCAATATGGTACGTTAAGCGGTATTTTCAATAACGCAGGCATTGGACTTGTGAAGCCATTTCTGGAGATGGACCCGGAATCCTATCACAGAGTCATTGATGTAGATCAGCACAGTGTATACTACGGTATGTATTATGGCGCGAAAAAAATGGTTGAATTGAATGTACAAGGTACTATTGTAAATACAGCTTCGATCTATGGAAGTGTTGCTGCAGTAGGCAGCTTCAACTACAACGCAGCCAAGGCTGCTGTTGTTATGATGTCCAAATCCGGTGCATTGGAACTTGCTGAGCATGGAATTCGTGTAGTTGGTGTAGCACCTGGTTTTATCGAAACACCGATTTTGGGTGATGACCAAGCCATGAAAGATGCGCTTGCTACTCAACATATGCGTGGAGAGCTCATTCAACCGGAGAAAGTAGCCAGTGTGGTTACATTCCTGTTCAGTGATGCAGCAAGTGCAGTGAACGGTACAACCGTAGCCGTAGATGATGGATTCCTCAGCTTCAAAACCAAATAAAATAAGTAACCTTTCTAAAATTAAGAGAACTCATCTCAAAAAAGAAAAACAGAAAAAAACGGTGCAGAACGATTTATTCGTTTTGCACCGTTTTTGTATTTTCATTTTGTCGAATCATCCCGAAATTTCAGAGATCGTGATACAATTAACAAGGGTATAGCTTTGTATCATTTTGTGGTGTCATATACAATTCGAACTCCGAGAGAGCCATAACTCTCTTCTTTGTAATGACATTGAGAACAGGTTTTGGTCGAACATAACGCATCGTTATGAACTTGTAATTTTTCGTTGCACTGTGGACATTTATTTTCAAAAAGAGTCTTCAACACGTTAAACATGCTTAATCACTCATTTCGGATTAATTTACTTGGTTTTTATTATAACGGATAATATTCGCTGTGTATACCACTTTTGAGTGGTGTTGAAATGATATTTATATAGCACGAAAGGAAGCGCATAACCGATGGATCTTCTGCTTTTTGTCATCATGTTTATACTGGGTCTGGTCGGTTCATTCTTCTCCGGTTTGTTGGGTATTGGTGGGGCCATTATCAATTATCCGCTGCTGTTATATGTTCCATCCTGGATGGGATTGGAGCCGTTCTCAGCACATCAGGTATCGTCGATTAGTATGTTTCAAGTGTTCTTCGCTTCACTTGCCGGTGTGATTGCATTCCGCAGAAAAGTAAAAACGGGTAGAAGTGGTGGAGCGATCGTTCACCGCGGTTTGGTGCTGTACATGGGCTCCAGCATTCTTGCTGGCAGTCTGATCGGCGGGTTCATATCCGGTCATCTGGACGGAAGGGTTATTAATCTGATCTATGGCATTCTGGCGATCATCGCGATTGTGCTTATGCTGATTCCCGGAAAGGGAAAGCTTGATACCTCAGAACCACTGGTGTTTAACCGATGGATTGCAGCAGGTACTGCTTTTGCAGTAGGCATTGTATCAGGAATTGTTGGTGCGGGGGGTGCCTTTATCCTTATTCCCATCATGCTGACGATTCTCAACATCCCCGTACGAACGACAATTGCTTCTTCACTGGCGATTGTATTTATCTCCGCCATTGGCGGCGTTATAGGAAAAATTACGGGTGGAGACATTCCGATGGACCCCATCATCTATACGGTGATCGGTAGTCTGCTGGGGGCATCCCTTGGTTCACGGGTTAGTTCGATGATCAATGTGAGGGTACTTCGATATGCATTAATCGTACTTATCGCCATCACAGCGGTCAAAGTCTGGTCATCCATTCTGTAAAATCACGTATATGGGAATGAACAATGACGATTTCGTAACCAAACGGTTGGATCGCCGTATAAAGGTTATGAACATGAGCTGAAGCGTTGGATACACGATCAAATGAGTTCAGTTTTCGTCCATGGAGCACCTCATCTCCTTTCATGGATACATGTTTAACATTAATAGAATTTGAGGTATCCACCCTATGAACAACGTACTCACAGAACAGGCTGATGCAGGATATCGGCTAGCTGAGCAGAAAGCATCTCAGTATTTCACCTCTCTTAGGCAGCAACTTATAGATAATACGTATACAACAGCACTTACCCAAGATATTCATGTATGGCAAAAAAAACATATTCATCGTTTTGCCTGGCTTTCTCTTTTATCACCTAGCAAAAGAAAACCGGATCCCCGGGATGTTCATAGATATATTCACTGGCTGAATACGACAGGAAAGCTGGATGATTACCTGGATCGGAGTATCTCCTATATTTATATGCGAGATCTGGGGCAAGCCCTTGATTCTCCGGGTACGCAGACCCGAATTCAGAACGTTGTCCAGAATACCAAAAAATACTTTGTGGGCTCTGCCACTGGGCGCAAAGGACAGACTGATTATATCAGTCTGGCTGCGTTGTACCGGTGGGGACAGAAGGAGCACATAGAATCCGCTGTCATCTGGGTGATGAACAAATTAAAGAATGTAGCATCCAACATCCCGAAGGAGCTGGATGCAGAGCAGGCGCAGCGGAAGCTGATCAAGATCATTCTCGGCGTGGTCCTTCATGTGGACGATGAGATGAATGAGCAGACACCACCTGAAGAACGTGCCCGGAGATTTGATGCGGCGATCCGACTGGGTTATTCGTACGGTTTGACGTATCCATTTGTGGATGACCTGCTGGATTCTCAGGCTTTGACTGTTCAGGAAAAAGAACAATATTCCCTGATGATACGTGATGCACTTCTTACCGGGGTCGTCCCTGATCTGGGGGAGTGGAAAGGCAGCAACCTTGAAGTAATTGAATATGTGCATTCCGAGCTTCGGGAAGCATTTGAGTACATCAAGAACTACCAGCATCCAGAAAAACGGCGCACGTTTTTAGAGCAATCCTATGTATTCTTTCAGTCTCAGGAGATCGATCGCAACAAGAAATTAGCCAATGCGAATTACAGCAATGAAGAATTGTACATTCCGATTATTATCAAATCTTCTTCTTCCCGATTAATCGTCCGGTCTGTTCTCAGTGCTCCAGTGGATGAAGGATTTGATCTGCGGACGTTCTATTACGGGATATATAATCAGTTGGCTGATGATTTTGCCGATATGTTTGACGATATGGAAGAAGGGGCAGTAACTCCATATACGTACTATTTGAAGTATCGAGATTTGCGCCCTGATCTGATTAATCCATATGAATTGTATTGGGCAGTCATCTCACATCTAATCCATGATGTTTACAACTCGGATGCCAAGACCCGTGAGGTCATACTGGATCGTGCCATTAACGGTCTGAAGCGCTGTAAAGAACGGTTGGGGCAGCAAAAATATGATGAAGTGATGACGATCTTTGCCTCGGGGCAGCCTGAATTCAATCAACTGGTTCAACAGATGGTGCGAAAAGCAGATGACGTTGATTTCCTGGATAAATTGTTACGCGATCAGGTTGTGCTTCAATTGAAAAATGACAAGCAGGAGAAAGAGGAGTTCAAACAGACCATTCGAACGGTTCGTGAACAGATTAATGTGGAGTTGCAGATTGTGAAGCCCGGTGGCCTTCATGAGATGAAAGAAACACTGATCGATGCAGCCAATTACAGCTTGCAGGGAGACGGAAAAAGGTTGCGTCCGATATTAACTTGGGTTATGGGCGTACGCGAGTATGGTCTACCTGAGTCATCCATTGTTCCGCTGCTAAGATCGCTGGAGTACATGCACACCGCTTCCCTGATCTTTGATGATCTGCCTACGCAGGATAATGCTTCGACAAGACGTGGACGTTCCACGCTGCACCATGTACACAATAGTGCCACAGCAGAGCTTACGGGTCTGTTTCTCATTCAGAAGGCGATTGGAGAGCAATCTTCATTGGATCGCTTTGATGCGGCAACCGTGCTCAGACTCATTCAGTATTCGGCTGAAAAAGCAGAGGATATGTGTATGGGGCAGGCCATGGATCTGAACTCCAAAGGCAAGGCATTGACGCTGGAGCAGTTGAACATGATCTGTTTTTACAAAACAGGCATTGCCTTCGAAGCTGCCCTGGTCATGCCAGCCATACTTGCCCAAGTGAAGGAACCGGAGATGGCTACGCTGAAAAAGTTCGCTTATCATGCGGGGATCGCCTTCCAGATCAAGGACGACTTGCTGGATTTCGAGGGGAATCACCTCATTCTTGGGAAACCTGCAGGTCAGGATGAGCGGAACAACAATTCCACCTTTGTATCCATTCTCGGTGATGAAGGCGCGAAGAAAGAGATGTGGGAGCATTATTGTCTTGCCACAGATGCATTGACCGAGATGCCGAAACCAATTCCATTTTTGAGACATCTATTGGATTATCTCGTTGGGCGGGAGCGCTGACCCATTTTCTCGCATTCCCTTACAACACATGACTTATTATGATATATAACGACAAAGGTCAGGATTCCATATGAATGGATTCCAGGCCTTGTTTGACTTTGTAGACACCAAACTTTTGAAAAGATATGTTTCGATAACTGAATTTTTGGGTACTAAGCTGGTATTGTGATTTTAAAACGATCCGATCCTTTGTGGAACAACTTCCTTCCAATTAAAATTAACTTTCGACTATTTAAAACTGAGTTTATATGCCAAAAGGAGAGTTTACAATGCAGGTTCAAAAGGTCGACCATCACGAATTGTTCGAGCAGATCTACAACCAAGCACCTATTGGAATTGCACTCGTTGCTCCGACAGGGGAATGGAGAAAAGTGAACCCCGCATTTTGCTGTATGCTGGGTTTTACTTATGAGGAATTAACGAAGCTCACCTACCAGGATATTACGCATCCGGATGATTCACCACAAGATGTGATGTATAACTGCGAGCTATTCGAAGGTAAATCTAAAGAGTATAAATATGAAAAACGTTATATCCATAAAAATGGTAATATCTTATGGATTTCATTGCATGTTTCATTAGTTCGTAGCGAAATTACGGATGAACCTCTTTACTTCATTTGCCATATTGTTGATATAACTGACCGCAAAATGTCTGAACAAAAGCTTCTACATAGTGAAGAGGTGTTCAAACTTATTACGGATCATGCTCAGGAGATCATCTATATTGCCGATCAGGAGGGTGTTTGTCGATTCTGCTCACCCTCAGTTCAAGGTTTACTGGGCTATTCGCCAGAAGAAGTAATTGGTCAAAATAATGATGCATATTTTCACCCACAAGATCTGGAACGGATCTCACAGATGGACCTGACTAAAGGAAATCTGTTGAATATCAGGGTCCGCCATAAAGAGGGGGATTACCTTTGGTTTGAAACCACATACAAAGTCTTTGGTGATGCGGAGCATGGACAGCAGATTCTTACGATTGGACGAGATATATCAGAGCGAAAAAAACAAAAGGATATCAGTGCTGAGGCTGAACGTATTGCCTTAATTGGTAGTTGGGAATGGGATATGGTCAAAGACCACATTACATTTTCAGATCAGATCTTTGAGATTTTTGAACTTGAACGGACCTGCAAACCATATCGTATAAGTGATGTTTTTGATGTTATGGATTCCGAAGATATAGCCTCTTTACAAAAACATATTACAGGGGTAAAACAAGGTGAACCGCTCGATTTTGAATACAAACATATCAGCTCTGATGGACGTGAGAAGTATCTTCACTTGCGCGGATTGATTACGCTTGATGAGCATCGTCAGCCAGTCCAGCTAAACGGAACACTACAGGATATCACTGAACGCAAACGCATCGAATTTAAATTGCAGGAATCTGTGGAGCGATACACTTCGCTTAAGAAATACAATCATGACGCCATTATCTCGTTTAACATGGATGGTAATATTATGAATGCAAATCCAGTAGCGGTGAAAATGACGGGCTGTCCCGTGGCTGAAATGATCGGTACAAGCATAAGCAGATTTATCGGAGCCAGTAATCTGGGTCTGATTCTGGGCAGTAATTATGAGATGGCTGAAAAGGAGATCAACGCTGTTCGGCACACGGATGGATCTGAGACAGAAGTCTTGGCTACGCTTGCTCCAATTATTATTAATAAATCCAATGTCGGGTTTTACCTGATTGCGAAGGATATTACGGAGCAGAAAAAACTGCTTGTAGCCAAAGAGACAGCGGAGAGAATGAATAAGGCCAAAAGTGAATTTTTGGCGATGATGAGTCATGAAATCCGCACACCTATGAACGGTGTAATTGGGATGACGGATTTGCTTCTGGATACTCCTGGACTTAGCGGGGAACAAAAGGAATATATCGAAATCATCCAGAAGAGTGGAGATTCCTTGTTGGCCATCATTAATGATATTCTTGATTTTTCCAAAATCGAGTCAGGCAAAACCGATCTGGTAGAAGATCCTTTTGATCTCGTTGAAATCGTGACCGAGACGGTGCAAATCGTAAAACCTCTGGCTCGTGAAAAAAAGCTGGATGTTCGTATGTGCGTAGAAGATGCTATTCCAACTCCAGTGTATGGTGATGCTTATCGTCTTAAACAGGTACTTACCAATATCATCGGCAACGCGGTCAAATTCACTTCAGAAGGCGGCGTGGAAATTAAAGTTGGGGTTAAGGAGCAGTGCAGCAATAACGTGCAGCTTTATTTTCAGGTAAAGGATTCGGGCATTGGCATTCCGGTTGAGAGGAAACAACAATTATTTGAACCTTTCTATCAACTGGAGAATTTTATGACCCGCAAACCTCAAGGTACCGGTCTTGGCCTTGCCATTAGCAAGAAACTGGTGGAGCTTATGCAAGGCGAGATCTGGATCGAGGAATCGGATGAACCGGGTACAATATTTATATTTACCGCCCAATTTAAATTAATTAATGGTGAAGAAAGCAACAGGTTGGATCTACAGCAGAAGAAGAGCAGAACATCAGCCTTACGGATTTTAATTGCAGAAGACAATGAGGTGAATCAGCTCGTCCTTAGCAGAATCGTTGAGAAAAAAGGGCACTTCGTGGATCATGTGGCGGACGGTGTTGAGGCAATCGAGGCTGTCAAACACAATTCATATGATATTGTCTTCATGGATGTGCATATGCCAAGGCTTAATGGGTTCGAAGCGACAAAAGTGATTAAAAATTCTTTGCACCCCGAGAGTTGTCCATACATTATTGCGGTAACTGCAAATGCGTTAAGAGGAGACATGGATAAATGCTTGAAGGCAGGCATGGATGCGTATGTCAGCAAACCGATTAAAATCGAATCCATTATGCAAGCATTGGAGACCTATTACATCAAATATAATCTCTGAGTGCACTAAAAATGGATTCATGAGCAAAAAGCTGCTAGCTTATCGTAAATAGGCTAGCAGCTTTTTTTTGTTGTTCCATGATTTTGTCCTCCACCCCTGTATCCCACAGATACGAATATAGACAAATCTCTAAGGATTTTTGATCCACAATTTGGAGATGTCCATATATCCGAATTCAGCTATCTGCATGCCGAAGATACTCTGATCCAGTTCAGCCTGCTTGTTCATGTGACAGCCATGCAAGATCCAGCAGTGATCACGTAGCAAGGCTTCAGCTTCATCCAGGAGCGCAGTACGGTCTGCCCGATGAAGCTTTGCGAAATGATCCAGTTTGCCATCCAGTAGAGACTGGAATGCAGGAGACATACACATATGAAAATGGTTGGACAGGTTTTTGAAAAAATGAATCATGCCGTACTGCCAATCTTCCTCCAGTATCTCTTCAGCGAGGATCAATTGTGCGTTCGTGGTTTCCTCTGAGTTGAAATAATCCACAACGGCTTGCATGCTGATGTTCATTCCGATAGACTGCGCACGACTCTGAAACCACTCCGCAACGTCTGTATCCTTATTATGCTTATATGATAATGTTATCGTCTCACCCTGGTACCCACAGTTATGCAGCAATTCACGAGCATGCTCAAGAGAGGCAGCGGTCCAGTCTTGGGCTGCACTTCTCCAGGGCAGAAAGCTGCTGGCTGGTGTGATCCGATTCCCACCGAGATCTCGGACAAGCGCGACCGAATCATAGACGATACGCAGGGCTTGTCGAAATAGGGGATGATGATGGATGCCTTCCTTGTGAAAATTGAACAGCATATACTGACAACCCAGCGCCGGATAATTGATACTGTTGGTCTGATCACATCCTGTTGCCAGACTCAATCGATCTGTACCCGGTAGCTCATAATAGCGATCATTCGGACTCAGGTCAGGCACAAACCAGAAATGGACTTGATCCAGATGCGGCCGGATGCCGTAGTACGCATCAAAAGCGGTAAGCTCCAGCACATCTTCATTCAGCTCAGAGATCTGAAAAGGACCGGTACCTACCAATGTATTGGCTACATTGTAATCGTAGGGCAGGATTGTCATCCGAATACAACTGAACAGATGCAAGAAAAACAGATTAGGACGATGTAGAACAAACTTGATGCAGTAATCACCAGCTACTTCCGCGCGTTCGATATCCCGATATAACCAGATGGACGGACTATGCACATCAGTCAATCGTTGCAAGGTCGCTTGGACATCCCGGGACGTCATGACACGTCCATTGTGGAAACGTACACCTTTTCGGAGATAGAAGGTCCATAGGCGATGGTCCTCGCTGCACTCCCACATGTGAGCCAGTGCTGGCAGAAATGATTCCGACTTGGCATCATAAGTGATCAATGTATTACAGACCTGGCTTAGCAGGTAGGTTTCAAATGCAGTATAAACAAAGGCTGGGTCCAAATCACCTAACTGGCGTGACCTCATGATTCGCAGGATATCCTGACCAGAGGCAGTTTCATCGTGGCTGTGAAATCCCATCTGTTGATGGAGGGAGAGCATGAGCTGTTCTCGCAGTGAATCATGCATCTGAACGTTTCCGATGAGTTCAATGGCGTCTTTCATTTTGCCTTTACCTAAAAGTTCTGTAAAACTCGCTTCCAGCGCCTCGTTCATGCTGCGCAGCATTGTTAGCTTCGAATGATGTCCACGACCACGCCCAGGCTGCCAATGGATAAAGCCTTGTTCCTCCAATTTTCTAAGAATGAATTTCACATTACGAGGGGTGCAGCACAAGGCAGCGGACAGGCTATCAATGGTTACAGCTACAGGTTCATGAAGTTTGAATGAAAGTTGTTCGGCGCCGGCGAGCCTTATAAAGTGTGTATTTAGGGTATCCATGGTCATGACTCCTCTATTAAAGGTGAAAAGTGTGATCATATGTTTACACTTTTCTTTCCCCCTTTTATCCTTACAATTATACATTAGTAGAGGTTGTTCAAAAAGTACTGAAAACCGTTCTTTTTGAACACGCATTGGAGCAGTCAGAATAGGAGAAGTTCGCATGAAGCAATATTTAAGGCAAATTCACCCCTTGGCATGGACGATTATTATCGGAACCATGTTTGGACGTCTTGTGACGTCAATGAGTATCCCGTTTCTATCCATCTATCTGACACGTGTGCTAGAGGCTACACCGACCCAGACCGGTATTACTGTGGCCGTTAGCTCGCTGGCAGGTGTCATGGTCAGCTTTTATGGAGGTTATATTTCGGACCGTATCGGGCGCAAAATCGTGATGTTAATCTCGGTATTTAGCTGGGCAGGTGTGTTTTTTATCTTTTCAGCAGCAGAGCATCTATGGGTGTTCTTTGTTGCCAATACGTTAAACGGATTATGCCGCGCAGTATTTGAGCCCACCTCCAGAGCGCTGTTATCGGATATTACTTCTCCGGAGAACAAATTGCTGGTGTTCAATCTCAGATATGCTGCAATTAATCTCGGTGTGGTCTTTGGGCCAATTATCGGATTTCAGCTGGGATCATCTGAATCTACGTTTCCGTTTGTGATTTCCGGCTTGGTATACATAGCCTATGGACTTGTATTATTTCTGCAATTCAAGCTACAGCATGCCAATCTGCCAGAGCGTCATCAGGCAACTGCACCACGTTTGCGTGAAGCACTTATGACCACCGGTCGCGACCGGGTATTTCTGCCGGTATTGATCGGTACTACATTTTGTGTGCTGGGTTACGGACATTTCAGTTCTACGTTGGCACAGTACTTGGCGAGGAGCCCGATCTTTGAGAATGGAAGCCAGATGTTCTCGTACATGCTTTCCCTGAACGCCGTGACCGTATTGATTATTCAGTATCCTCTTGTGCGAACCTTCCGAAACTTCCCACCGCTTGTTCCTCTGATTGTGGGTAACCTGCTGGTCGCAACCAGTCTGATGATGGTCGGAATCGCTGAAGGTGTACTCATGATGATGATGAGTGTCATACTATTTACCATTGGGGAAGTATTGTTGTTCACCATGATGGATATGCTCATTGACCGGATTGCGAAGCCGGAATGGAAAGGAACGTATTTCGGGACCATTGGATTCAATAATATCGGTAGTGTCATTGCTCCTGTCATGGGAGGGGTGTTGTTAAGTCAATTTGGAGCGGAGAATGGGTTCGCTGTCTTTCTACCGATTGCGCTGACGACTGCACTCGGGGTACCTTTTCTTCTGATCGCACATAGACGTCTTGTTGTTAGAGAGAAGCAAACCGAGCCCACAACATTAAGTATGTAGCGAGAATTGAAAAGTTTAATGACATGAATTAAATAACAATTCAGTTAAAATTATCTTGACGGATGTTAGTCCAGCGAATACAATAAACAACAAATATGTGAAACGGGTGGGATGATGATTATGTTTATGCCGAACCAGATTTCGAATCGATAACTGAATACGCATGAGCATAGTGACATTAATCCAATTTTTTTGCAATGATCGCGTTGGGACAGTCATGTTTGTGCACCTCTGTCGTGGACGCTCATCATTATTGCGATGCAGAGGAGATACGGAAATGCTTTGCATTTCATTCGATCTCTTTTGGCTACAAGCTGTAGATGAACATTAGTTCATCTATGGCTTTTTTGCATGCATTCCACCCAATTTGTTGCACATGGAAGGGAGAATTTGTTTTGCTTTTTGCAATGAAAATACCCTTAAGGGAAGAAAGAGAGGTAACCATATGAAGCAACCTGCCCAAAGTTATACCATTTGGTTCTCCCAACGCACGGGCAGTACTCTGTTGGGTGACGCTTTAAGTTCTACAGGTGTAGCCGGTTATCCGAGCGAATGGCTGCATTATCAGTTTAAAAGTCCAGATAATTTGAAGCATGAAGATCTGGAGCAGATTTGGAGCCATGGGACAACGTCGAACGGCGTGTTTGGCATAAAGATTAATTTTGAACAACGATGGATTGACGCTTTCCGTAGTCTCTATCATCTGCGACCAGAGTTATCGCGAGCTGAGGTATGGAGTACAGGGTTTCCGAATTGTAACAAGCATATATACATGACACGTCGCAACAAAGTCAGATTGGCGGTGTCGTGGTGGAGAGCCATTGTTTCGGGGGAGTGGCATCGCAAGCATGGAGATCGCCCTCACATACAAGATATTGCAGATCAATATAACTTTGATGCGATTAAACATCTGCTTGTCGAGAGTAACATGTGCGAAGCTGCAATCGAAGATTTCCTGTCTGAATCAGGCATTGAACCGCTGACAATTGTTTATGAGGATTTTATACAAGATTATGAGGGGACCGTCATGGATGTGCTAGCGTTTTTGGATGTTCAATCGGACGGTGTTACGGTATCAGCCCCGTCCTTTGACCCGATTGCAGATGAGATCTCTGAACAATGGGTACAACGATTTCGGGAAGAATGCCAGAGAGAATGGGAGAATGTAAGATGGTAAACACACTTGGAAAGATTCATCCGCGGGTCGGAAATGTTGCATTTATTGTTATTATGTATGATTCATCATAGTGAGGAACAAAGATGGTTTGAATCACTAAAACGGAATAGAATTGTTATGCGAAGGGGTGAGGGGTTATGCCCAAAACAGAGAAACGCTCCATGTCTTGGCTGCTGCGCTATCTAAAACCAGTCAAAGGACGGCTGGCCGTGCTTTTGATCATGTTGCTCACATCAACGGGGCTTCAGCTTTTGAATCCACAGATTATCAAACGATTTATCGATACAGCAGCAAGTGGGGGAGTCCTCACCAATCTTGTTGAGCTTGCAGGAATATTTCTGGTTGTTGCCGTGTTTAATCAACTCATCACGGTAGCGGTTAGTTATTTGGGGAACGACGTGGCCTGGCGGGCCACGAATCAACTGCGCGGAGATCTGCTGAAGCACTGTCTGCGTCTCGATATGCGTTTTCATAATGAGAAAACACCTGGTGAGATGATTGAACGTGTGGATGGTGACGTAACGAGTATCTCCAATTTTTTCGCGATGTTCATTGTGCAAGTGATTGGGAGTTTTGTGCTGCTGGCCGGAATTCTCGGATTCATGTTCAGCGTTAATGTGCCCATTGCTTTGGTCATGACCGTGTTCACATTGTTATCGATCCTGTTCATGGTCTTCATCCGAAATCTGGGCGTGGACTCTTCCAAAAATGAACGGGCGGCAAGTGCCTCTCTGTTCGGATTAATTGAAGAACGCATTGCCGGGATTGAAGATGTGCAAGCGAATGGTCATGTGCCCTATGTGATGAACCGTTTTTACCGTACGATGCGCACGGTATTCCTTAAGGGGAGAAAAGCCTGGCTGCTACGGGTTATTCCGTGGAATACCACAGTAGTTCTGTTCGCTCTGGCGGTCACTGCGGTACTTTTACTGGGTGTGCATTATTATATGGAAGGTCTAATTAGTATCGGAACATTATTTCTGATCTATCAATATACGCAGATGCTGAATGATCCGATTGAGATGCTTGGAGATCAGGTGCAGGAGTTCCAAAAAGCAAAATCCGGCATGCTGCGCTCCAGAGAGCTGTTGTCCATGCGAAGTGTGATTGAAGAGGGTACGGAGGAGCAATTGCCGAAAGGACCTCTTGGTCTGGAATTCAGTCAGGTACATTTCAGTTATAACCAGGATAAACCGGTATTGCACGACATTACTTTTGCTATTAAGCCTGGTGAACGTCTGGGAATTATCGGTCGCACAGGTAGCGGTAAATCGAGTCTTAGTCGTGTTCTTCTCCGCCTATACAATCTGGATCGGGGTACGATCCGTGTAGGTGGAACGGATATCACAAAGCTTTCGTTACAAGCGCTCTATCGCCGGGTGGGTATGGTGACACAGGATGTGCAGTTGTTTGATGGCACGCTGCGTGATAACCTGACCCTGTTCAATGGGGATGTATCGGATCAGATGATCAAGGAGACGACGGATCGCCTTGGACTTAGCCAATGGATTAATTCACAACCAGAAGGACTCGATACGTATCTGGCAGCAGGTGGAGCTTCATTGTCGGCAGGGGAAGCACAGTTATTTGCCTTAACCCGCGTATTCCTGACCGAACCGAGTCTGGTTATTCTGGATGAGCCGTCGTCACGTCTGGATGCTGCGACAGAAGGCATGCTTCAATCTGCGATTGACCAGTTAATGAAACAATCCACCGGAGTGATTATTGCTCACCGACTGGCTACGCTGGAGAAAGTTGACCGGATTATGGTGCTCGGGGATGGGAAGGTACTGGAATTTGGAGCGAGAGAAGAACTTGCCAGTAACCCGGCATCTCACTATGCCAGACTGCTCATTACAGGCCGAGAGGAGGAATTGGCATGACTGTAGCAGGATTTATAGGCCGTATGTTTCGATTTAGGCCTTTGTTGTTTATAATCAACGGATTGTTATGGTGTATATTTCATTCCTTGCCGCTAGCTATCGGGATCGGGATGCAGTGGTTTTTTGATCGGACGACAGCAGGTTCCAATGACTACATGTGGCTTGCTGTGCCGCTTATCTTTATTGCTTTGGTCCGAATGGCACGGGTGGGCACATTTTTTGTAGCCTTCTATGCATGGGTTACGTATCTGTATCATGTTCAGGCGATTTTGCGAACCAACATGCTCGCAGCGATCATGCGCTGGCCTGGACGTAATCTTCCGGCTTCACCAGGGGAGGCGATGAGTCGCTTTAGGGATGATGTCGATGAAGTCGTCGAGTATGTAGAATCATGGGTGGACTTCTGGGGACGGCTCGTATTTGCTATTGTGTCCATCGTCATTATGGCAAACATTAATTGGCAGATCACATTGGTTGCCGTGCTGCCATTGGTGGTCGTGACCTTACTCAACAACCTGTCCGGGAATCGGGCTCGGAAGTACGCACAGGTTAATCGCGAAGCGACTGGGCGAATTACCAGTTTTATTGCGGAAACATTTGGAGCCGTGCAAGCTCTGAAACTGGGTCAGGCCGAAGAGAATGTCTCTTTACGTTTCAACCAGTTGAATGAAGATCGTCGCCAGGCTGCACTCCGAGACAATCTGTTCAAGCAGTGGATGAGATCGATGAATCAGCATGTGCTAAGTATTTGTACCGGACTGATTCTACTGATGTGTGCAGCTGAGATGAAAGCAGGTAACTTTACCGTAGGTGATTTTGCCTTATTCACCAGTTATCTGGCCAATATCGGATTTAGCATTTCACTGTTTGGTTATATGGTGTTTCAGCACAGAAGGCTCAAGGTATCCTATGATCGTATGCGTAAGCTATTCCGCCCGGGGGAAGAAGACCAGATCATGGATTCGAGAGAAATCTACCTGTATGAAGATCCGCCGGAGCTTGTAAGTGAACAGAGGGACCCTAAGGAGAAGTTGCAATCTCTTGAGGTGAATAAGCTGACTTATCAATATCCGAATTCTGCAAATGGTATAGAAGAGATCAGTTTCCGTTTGAAACGCGGACAATTTCTGGTCATTACGGGACGGATCGGATCAGGTAAATCAACGCTTGTACGCACACTTCTTGGACTGTTACCTAAACAAAAAGGGGACATTCACTGGAATGGAGCAGCTGTTGATCCAGCCACGTTCCTGATGCCGCCTAGAGCAGCGTATACCCCGCAAGTGCCAAGACTGTTCAGTGATACATTGAAAGAAAATATCGTCCAAGGCAAACAGGGTAACACCGAGCAAGCCCTTGAAAAAGCCATTCGTCTGGCTGTGATGGAGAAGGATATCAAACATTTGGATCAGGGGCTTGAGACCCCGGTTGGTCCAAGAGGAGTTATGCTATCAGGCGGGCAGATTCAGCGCGCGGCCACAGGACGCATGTTAATGACGGAGGCGGATCTGTTTATCTTTGATGACCTGTCCAGTGCACTGGATGTGGAGACAGAACAACAAGTATGGGAAGGGCTGTTCCAAGAGCCGGATGTCACCTGCATTGCAGTTTCTCACCGCAGGGCAGCACTTTCCAAAGCAGATCACATTATCGTGATGAAAGATGGACGCATTGAAGCCGAGGGAAGTTTGACTGAATTGCTTGCCACCAATGAAGAGATGCATCTGCTGTGGCAAGGGGAACAAACCCCCGCCAAAGTCGGATAGCTTTAAAAATTTAGAAAAGATAATAAGAAAGCAAAAAAGCCTTACAGACGACTCCTTGAAAGAGTACAGTCTGTAAGACTTTTATCGTTATAAAGAGTGGAAAGATGGAATATTTTTATCTCATCATCTGAGCAATCAAGGAATACGCAATGATGACCAGGAAGATAATAGTGATATGGTTAATGGAGAAGATAAACATCCGTTTGGACCATTTCTCTGTTTCTTTCTTATCAAAGGTAGCCACACTGAGAATGAGCCAAGCCAAGCTAACCAGAAATGCCACAATAGCGACAAATGGACTCATCGGCCAGAATAAAAAGCTGGAGATCAGTAACAGTACCAGATAGACGTTTGTCTGAATGTATGTCCGTCTGATGCCTTTAACAACGGGTAGCATGGGAACACCAGCAGCTTTGTATTCGTCAAAACGACGAATCGCAATCCCGTAGAAGTGAGGCATTTGCCATAAGAGCATCGTAACGACCAATGCCCAGATCTCGAAATGACCCAGTTCCGGTGAAATGGCTGCCCAACCGATGAGTGGAGGCACAGCACCCGAAAGACTTCCCACTTCCGTGTTGTAGATCGTTGTACGTTTGGTCCACATCGTGTAAGGGAACACGTAAAGCAACAGACCCAAAATACCAAATACAGCAGCGGATGGGGAAGCGATGTACAACATGATGCCCCCGATGATGGTGATTGCAATACCGAGAATTAGACCCGACTTGGTATCTACGCGTCCCGTAACGGTAGGACGTTTCTTCGTACGTTCCATGATCGCATCAATATCACGATCATACAAGTTGTTAAACACCCCTGCAGCTCCAATAATGAGAGAAGACCCAATAAAAGAAAGGATGATTGGTACAATATTAGCTAAGATTGAAGCATCAAATACATATAAAGCCAAACTTAAACCCGCAAACATGGCGATCAGGTTGGACTTGATGATTCCGATTTTGATCGTATCGAAGAATACTTTCGGAATCGAGCTATACTCCAGGCTGATATTGGTCTGTGAACCATTGTTCAATGTTTTCAAGAACTCACTTCCTATATCTATACTTATATATTATGTCGCTATTATACCATTCAATACACTATGTGATTTAATTAACGTTTTAGTATTTAAAATAATGTCATTTGATTGTGAACAATTTAAAAACAAGGTTGTTTTTAATTGTTAAATAATAATTTCTGTGTTACAGGAGAGAATCCAAAAATCCGGGTATAACAGTGATTTAAAGTTTGTTCTGTCATTGTAGTGTAAGTGTAAATAATCTTTTATTCAACTCACACAGGCTGGATTGAAGAAGGTAGTTAAAGATATATGTTGCAAAATGGTTAGGTTTTGTTTATTGTAGATATAAGATATCTTTAATAGTCTTGTTTAAATGTGTTCTTGTAAATCTCCGATATTACTTTCTTAAGAGAGAGCGGAGGTTATTTTTAAATCTTAATTAGAGATATTAAATGTCTGGAAAGGGTGTATATTATGAGTAATATGAATCAACTCTTGGATGTACTTATTATTGGTGGAGGACCAGCGGGGCTTAATGCAGCCCTAGTACTTGGCAGGGCCCGCAAGAACGTTGTGGTCATTGATGATGAGACACCGCGTAACTGGGTTACAAGGGAGACTCATGGGTTTGTGACAAGAGATGGGGCAAGTCCACGTGAATTCCGGAAAGCTGCCAAAGAACAGATTGCAGCGTATCCCTCAGTTCAATTTGCATCCGATACGGCAACAACGATAACAGGTAGCGATGGTGATTTTGTAGTTAAGACTACTCAGGGGGTAAGCTATCGCACGAAAAAGATTTTGTTTGCGGTAGGTAAGAAAGACCTTCCCTTGGATATTAACGGATTAACAGAGGTTTACGGTAAAAGTGCGTTTGTGTGTCCATATTGTGATGGATGGGAGTTAAGAGACCAAGCGCTGGTCATCATCGTTAGTGGAGATAAGGCATTACATATGGCAAAAGTCATATCCGGTTGGACAGCACAATATACGATCTGTACGAATGGATCAAATTCCTTAACCGATGAGCAGCGTGAAGAGCTGAAGCGGCATAATGTTACTGTATTCGATGCACCGATTCAATCCATTAACTCTGAAGAAGGAATGGTACATCAAGTTGTGCTAAATGACGGTACAGCGATTCCATGCACAGGAGTTTTCTTCCAACCGAAACTGTTTACCGGATCAGAACTGCCAAAGGCCATCGGTTGTGAAATTACAGAATCGGGAACGGTTATCGTTGATGCTTCCGGCAAAACATCTGTAGCGGGTGTATACAGTGCTGGTGATGCAGCATCCGAGATGTATCAGGCAATCACGGCTGCGTCTCTGGGGGCATTGTCTGCGGTAAGCATTAATAATGAATTGAATTTCGAGAAGTGGGATGAGCCAAGTCATCTGTAGATCAATTTAATAGCGTCATAGAACTATATCTTCATAGGTTCATAAATTAGGGGTTTGCATATGCAATCCTCTATTTGTAGTTGTTCAATTTAAACGTTGAACGGTTCAATTAAAAGTAATTCAGCCGGAAGAAAATTTGATATTAAATCAATTATGGTTTATTGTATTATCAAATGATACATATTACTATCATTTATATAATCATCAAAGGAGAGATCACTTATGAATGAAAGCAGAGTAGTCATCAAATGGCTAACGAATACCTTGCTCCACGGCGTAGAGATAAGAGGTGATCATCATGAGTGATGCAACTTACATTCCACAGCCTAAAATGTATGGACCACTTGGCAATCTGCCTTTGATTGATAAAGATAAACCAACGTTGTCGCTAGGTGTTCTGGCTGAACAGCATGGACCAATATATCGACTTACGGTTCCCGGTTATTCCGGTTTAATCGTATCTGGACCAGATCTTGTCGCTGAGTTATGTGATGTGTCCCGTTTTGACAAATATGTATACAATGAACTCGAAAATGTACGTGCCTTTGGAGGCGATGGTTTATTTACAAGCAGAACATCGGAGCCCAATTGGAAAAAGGCCCATAACATTCTGCTTCCCACCTTCAGCAAACAGGCCATGAAAGGTTATCATCCCATGATGGTTAATATCGCCGAACAATTGATCAACAAGTGGGCACGCCTCAATTCCAACGATACGATTGATGTTGCGGATGATATGACACGCCTTACGTTGGATACCATTGGACTATGTGGATTCAATTATCGGTTTAACAGTTTTTACAGACAGGACCACAGTCCTTTTATTGAAAGCATGGTTCGAGCATTAAATGAAGCAATGCAAAAGAGTTCACGTTTGAAAATTCAGAATCTGCTTATGGTGAAGACCAAACGACAGTTCCAGGAGGATATTCAGACGATGTTCTCTCTGGTAGATCAGATTATAGAGGAGCGTAAAGCGAGTTCAGCACCCGAAGAGGTCGACTTGCTTGCACGTATGCTGAATGGCAAAGATCCGGAGACTGGAGAAATGCTGGATGATGAGAACATTCGCTATCAGATTATTACTTTTCTCATTGCTGGACATGAAACGACGAGTGGTTTGTTATCCTTTGCTCTTTATTTTTTACTGAAAAATCCGGAATCGCTTCAAAAGGCGTATGACGAGGTAGATCAGATATTGGTCAGTGACTCACCACAGTACGAGGAAATTCTTCAGCTTTCCTATATTCGCATGATTCTTAGTGAATCGCTACGTCTCTGGCCAACCGCTCCGGGATTTGACGTATATGCCAAAGAAGACACCGTCATAGGTGGCAAATATCCCTTAAAGAAAGGGGAAAGCTGCAGTATTCTCCTGCCTCAGCTTCACCGTGACAGAGAGGCCTGGGGAGAGGATGCGGAGCTTTTCCGTCCAGAGCGATTTGAAGATACGACGAAAGTGCCTCATCATGCGTATAAACCTTTTGGTAATGGGGAGAGAGCATGTATCGGCATGCAGTTTGCTTTATATGAAGCAACACTTGTGCTTGGCATGGTCCTCAAACATTTTGACCTGATCGATTATAGCAACTATGAGTTGGATGTTAAACAGACGCTAACGTTGAAGCCAGGAGACTTCCGAATCCAGGTGAAACCGCGCGCTACTTCGCAAACGAGGAATAAATCTACCGTATCTGCGAAAGAGAAACCTGCTCCTGGTGTTCATAAAGACGTAGCAAGTTCCAGTCAAACGGGAGATACCCTAGCCGGTGAAGCAGATGGTAACCCTTCGCTCCTGGTGTTATATGGTTCCAATCTCGGAACGGCAGAAGGCATCGCCAGAGTGCTGGTGGATAAAGGGCGTTCGTATGGAATCCCAAGTGAAGCAGCCACTCTGAATGAGTGGGTTGGCCGCATACACCGCCAAGGTGTTGTTCTCATCGTCACTGCTTCGTATAATGGTAAACCTCCGCAAAATGCTACGGCATTTGTAGACTGGTTGAAGGGAGCAGAGTCAGAGGAAGCACGGGATGTGAACTATGCCGTTCTGGGCTGTGGAGATCGGAGTTGGTCCGGGACGTATCAGAGTATTCCTCGATTGATAGATGAGAAGCTTGAAGGATTGGGAGGTAAAAGACTGTTATCCCGCGGTGAAGCCGATGCCGGAGGTGATATGGAGAAACAAGTTGAGACATGGCAGCATATGTTGTGGCCGCAGGTGTTGAATGCTCTGGGGATCAACGCGGAAGTAGTGAAGCCAACCCTACCAAGCACAAGCAGAATTCAAATGGAGTTTGTCCACGAGAAAGTAGAGATGCCACTTGCACAAACTTATGATGCCAGCTATGCCACGGTTGTAGTTAATAAAGAGCTTCAGGCGCTGGGAAGTGGAAGAAGCACACGTCACATCGAAGTGTCACTGCCTGAAGGCATGAGTTATAGAGAAGGCGACCATCTCGGCGTGTTGCCTAGCAATCAGAAGCAGAATGTGGATCGGATACTCAGTCGGTTCGGACTACGTGGGGATACTCCGATCCAATTAACTTCGGACGTCAGCCATCTTACACACCTACCACTGAACAGACCCGTCAAGATTCATGAGTTGCTCGCTTATTGTGTGGAATTGCAGACACCAGTCTCCAGAACACAGTTGCAGGAGTTAGCTAATCATACGGTATGTCCACCTCATAAGCGTGAACTGGAAGGCATGTTGGATGAAAACAGCTACAAGGATTATATTCTTGCCAATCGAATCACGATGTTGGACCTGCTAGAAAAGTATGAGGCGTGTGAGTTGCCATTCGAAAGGTTCCTTGAACTATTGCCTCCGCTTAAGCCCAGATATTATTCAATATCCAGCTCGCCAAGCCTGAATTCCGAGCAAGCGAGCATAACTGTATCGGTAGTAAGAGAGCCTGCATGGAGTGGCAAAGGCGAATATCTGGGTGTTGCTTCAACGTACCTGGCCGGTTGTCCAGCGGGCGAACGAATTCTGATGTTTATACGTACGCCGGAATCCGAATTTTATCTGCCGGAAGAGGCTGACGTACCCATGATCATGGTGGGACCAGGGACGGGTGTTGCGCCGTTCAGAGGTTTCCTCCAGGCGAGAGCGGTCATGAAACAGAGAGGTTTGCCACTGAGTGATGCGCATTTGTTCTTTGGGTGCAGGAATGAATCAGATTTCATATATCGTCCTGAGCTTGAGCAATTCGAACGGGAAGGGATCGTTAAGTTGCACACTGCTTTTTCTCGTGCGGATGGCAAGCCCAAAACGTATGTACAGCATCTAATGAAAGAGAATTCCGAACAGTTAATTCACATGCTGATGAACAAAGGAAAACTCTACGTATGCGGGGATGGAAGCCAGATGGCTCCTGAGGTAGAAGAGACTTTGCAGCAAGCATATCAGGATGTGCAGGGTGCAACGATGCAGCAAGCGAAGGACTGGCTCATTCAGCTTCAGGCCGAAGGACGCTACGTGCAAGACGTGTGGGCAGGTAAACGTATGGTTGAACCCTCTCAATTATCTATTAAAACTTAAAAATGAAAGTGTAACTTCAACTTCAATCAGTAGTTTACCAGAAAGTACACAAGTAGTACCTTACGCACAAAAGTAATAATGGAATAATGCTCTACTCATCCAAAAAACAGCCGTTCGATCTGGAGTTTCACATCCAAATCGGCGGCTGTTTTGATTAGGCGTTTTGTAAGAACGAGAAATGATTCTTATCTGGAATCCTGAATCGTTGCAGTACTGTTGTTGGCACTCAGGTCGGAAAGCGGATCGAAAGGGGGCCCTGTTATTGTACCTACGAGCAGTGCAATATCCACCGCATTGACCGGGCTGCCCCATGAATTTCCAGAGAAGACCATAACGGCCTGGTCATTAACAAATCCTCTCGTATTATAAACAACATTGCTAATAACTTCTCCAGTCGTATTAGGGTTAAAGTAGGCTGGTTGACGTAAGGAATAAAAAATATTATTTCGCACAATCAAGCCGGTCATATTACCGATCTGGCTCACGAGACCACGATTGACAACCCAACCTGAAGAAGGGCCAGCTTGAGGAGGCCCGAATATCGTATTATTTATTACGGTATGATTGGTTCCGCCTAATTGAATAAATTCAACAGCATAAGGGTTATCACTCGTGATCGTTAATCCGTCTACAGTTACTCCGCTCCCAATGATGGTGAAAGGAATAACAGCAGCTTGTAACAGGATGATTGTACTAGGATAACCTTTTAGAGTTATTCCTGCTTTATTAATGGTAATGTTCGCAGTGATTGGGTATGTGCCACCAAGAATATGAACGGTTCCTGTTGGAGATACCGCGGTTACACCTTGCTGAATCGTTCCAAAAGGACTGTCCTGTGTTCCGTCCCCACCGACTGCACCTTGTAAAACATATACATCAAAGGGATTGGGCTGGACTGTGCCCGTGGCTCCGGTTGCACCCGTGGTGCCAGTAACACCAGTCGCTCCAGTTGCTCCAGCGAGGCCAGTTGCTCCAGTGGCACCTGTATTGCCCGTAGCCCCCGTTGCACCTGTAGCTCCGGTAGCGCCCTCCGGACCGCCAGATGGTCCTGTGTCACCCGTGGGACCTGTGGTTCCTGTCGCGCCCGTGACTCCGGTAAGTCCAGTTGAGCCGGTAATACCTGTAGCCCCGGTAGGACCTGTCGCGCCAGTGTCACCCGTGGGACCTGTGGTTCCTGTCGCGCCCGTGACTCCGGTAAGTCCAGTTGAGCCGGTAATACCTGTAGCCCCGGTAGGACCTGTCACGCCAGTGTCACCCGTGGCACCTGTGGTTCCTGTCGAGCCTGTGACTCCGGTAAGTCCAGTGGAGCCGGTAATGCCTGTAGCCCCGGTAGGACCCGTCACGCCAGTGTCACCCGTGGCACCTGTCGTCCCAGTTACTCCACTGATGCCCGTAGCACCGGTAACTCCTGTAATGCCCGTGACCCCTGTAACGCCTGTAGAGCCGGTAATACCTGTAGCTCCGGTAGGACCTGTACTGCCGGTAGGACCTGTCACGCCAGTGGTACCCGTCGTGCCCGTACTTCCACTGGCGCCTATCGCGCCTGTAAGACCCGTAGCACCCGTCGACCCTGTAGAGCCGGTCGCGCCTGTTGTCCCGGTAGCCCCGGTAGCACCGGTGGAACCTGTGGAACCTGTGGAACCTGTGGAGCCAGAGACTCCTGTAACGCCTGTAGCTCCTGTAGCCCCGGTAGCTCCATTCAAATTCTCGCTGCCAAATAATTCGGAATAAACGAGTCGGTGAGCAGCAACCAAAGAGCCGGCACTGTTTTTCCCCCAAAAAGAAGCCAAAATGTCCTCAGGGGTTGCTCCTGTAACTGTAATAACGTATTCGAAACTGTTGAGATCTGCAAAATAATTTCGTGTAGCTACTGCACCTGGTAAGATTGTGAATTGCTCACTTACATATAAAGCTCTGGTTGCAATTAATGAATATCCTTGGATGAGTATAGTTGCGGCGTTCACGGCACTCTGATTTTCAATTTTGATTGAAACAGTCTGGGTTGGTCTTACCCCATTTACGGGACTATTATCAATAGGGCCAGTTAGCAGGATTGCCAAGTTTTTCACTCCTTTTCTCAGTAATCGAAATTAAGTGTGATTCACACTGATGTTATGTTTATTCGAAGACAGGGAAAAGTTCCCTAATTTCTCAGAATGAAATGTATAAAAGGTAATAATTAAAAAAGAGGATGTTATGATGACTCTCATATGAAAATGCTTTCAAATAAAAAGTGAAATATTATGATTGACAGTGCCGATCTGAGCGGGTTTAATTATATAGACCGATTGTTATAATTATTTGAAGGAAGTGGCTTTCGTTGAGTGAAAAGTCTAATGCTAGAGAGTCTATTGTCAGCACAGCAGCGAGACTGTTTTTTTCACAAGGATATCATGCGACCGGTCTGAATCAGATCATCAAAGAGAGTAGTACGCCGAAAGGGTCGTTGTATCATTATTTCCCGCAAGGCAAGGAAGAGCTCGCGCACGAGTGTATTCAAAAAGCCAATGAACAAATCTTGCAGACATTTGAGAAAACATTTGCAGCCCACGACAATACGGGGGATGCCATTCAGAGATTTATTCATGATTTGGCTCATGAAACAGAAGCAGCCGGGTTTACCGGATTTCTGCCATTCAGCTTCTGGGCAGCTGTGGAGACATCGTGTATTAGTCAGCAGTTGCGTATTGCATGTCAGGGTGTATTTGCAGATTGGCAAAATGTCATTAAGAAACATCTGATTCTGGATGGCGTTGGTGAAGAGAAGGCGCGGGAGACGGCACTTCTGATCATTTCTTTGATGGAGGGAGCACTGATTATCAGCCTGACGAATCAGGATAAACAGCCTCTGCTGACGGCTGCTGAGTATTTGTCGGTTGTGACGAAGAACGCCAAACAGATTCAATAATTTATACCAAGAGACAGAGAAAAAGAAAGTTCGATACGTTTGAGGAGGATGGGATCGTGGAGGTTTCCATGAAGGCTGATTCTGCACAGAATCAACAAGAAACAAAGCAATACAAGGTATTTCCGATTTTGTTCGCGATGCTGCTGAGCGGCTTTATTGGTCTGTTTGGAGAAACGGCATTAAACGTGGCATTGACGCCACTTATGGGACTGCTTGAAGTAGGACCTACAACGATTCAATGGTTAACCACAGGATACTTGCTTGTATTGGGAATCCTGGTACCGGTATCTGGAACGCTGTTACAGTGGTTTACAACCAGACAGCTGTTCACAACGTCCCTGATTTTCTCCATTGCAGGCACATTCGTTGCTGCGCTTGCACCTAGCTTCGAAATTCTGTTAGTGGCACGGGTACTTCAGGCTGTAGGTACAGCGCTGTTGCTGCCACTGATGTTTAACACGATATTGGTTATTTTCCCGATTGAAAAACGTGGTGCTGCCATGGGACTGATCGGTTTGGTTATCATGTTTGCACCAGCAAGCGGTCCGAGTATCTCCGGTCTGATCCTGGCTAATCTGAGCTGGCACTGGATCTTCTGGATTTCCTTACCGTTCTTCCTGATCTCATTGGTATGCGGCTTGTTGTTCTTGCCGAATATTTCGAAATTGACCAAGCCCAAAATTGACGTACTGTCCATTATCCTTTCTACCCTTGGTTTTGGTGGTATCGTATACGGATTCAGTAGTGCAGGTGGACATGGGGATGGTGGCGGAGGCTGGACCAGTCCGGTAGTTGTTGCTACTCTCGTTATTGGTGTGTTGTCCTTGCTGTTATTCAGTATCCGTCAGTTGAGAATGAAACAGCCAATGATGGATTTGCGTGTATTCAGATACCCGATGTTTACTGTCGGTTTGATCCTGGTCTTCATCTGTATGATGATTATTTTGTCATCCATGTTGATTCTGCCGATGTATCTGCAACAGGGGATGGCTGTCACGGCACTGACTGCAGGATTAGTCTTGTTGCCAGGTAGTCTGTTAAATGGATTCTTGTCTCCAGTCATGGGACGTTTATTTGACAAGTTTGGTCCTAAATGGCTTGTTATTATCGGAATGTCAATCGTGGCGATTGTCCTGTTCTTGTACACGGGTATTGAAGCGACGACTTCCCTTGGAACAATTATTACGCTGCATGTATTCATGATGGTCGGTATCTCGATGATTATGATGCCTGCACAGACCAATGGTCTGAATCAACTGCCACCTGAGTACTATCCGCACGGTACTGCCATCATGAATACGTTGCAACAGGTATCCGGAGCAATCGGTACGGCTGTTGCGGTAAGTATACTGAGCGCAGGACAGTCCAGCTTCTTGAGCGGTGTGGCGAATCCGGAGAGTCCGGAGAATAAACTGGCTGGTTTCACATCAGGTATACAGAATGCATTTGTTTTTGCACTGGTTCTGGCGATCACGGGTCTGATTACTTCAATCTTCGTGAAGCGGGTCAAAGTTGGAGCTCAAGCTGGACAACAAGGTCCTATGCATTAATTCAATAACTAACAATAACAATTTGATATTGTATCAGAGCGATGTGTCCCTTAACTTTAAGGACGCGTCGCTTTTTTGCGTATTTATTCTATCTTTTTTGGTGTTGACGTGAAACGGGTTATAGCTATTAGAGTAAAAATGTAGCCGGAATAGGGCGGTTTAAAGAATGAATTTCAGAGCAAATACTTCATGTTCCGGCAAAATTGTATATGTTCATACTAATATAAAAGGGTAATATAGAATGTAATAGTACAATTTTTAACCAATTCGAAAACGGTTTATATTTTATTTTTAATCAAGGAGACTTCATTATGATCATCATCAATCCCATTGGCAATAACATTGAAAAGATGCTGTTGCACTACGAAAAAAACGGCCATCTCACTCTACAGGCTTCGCTTATTAGTAATAGCTCAGTTGTATATAGATTGCAAGACTATTGTCTCAAGGTATATGCTTCACGTGCAAGATTGGATGGGGAGATAGAAATTGAGGCACTTAGGGCATTGCAGAGTAATTCTTATGCACCTAAATTGTATGCGTATTCACCAGGTGAGTACACCCTGACAGAGTGGATTGAAGCATTCAAACTGAAAGAGTACCGTGTAACCTATGGACACATTCCTCCCAACTTGATATACGATATGTTTACGACGGAACTTCAGCAGATTCATGCTGGATATTGGGACTGGGATGTCATCCGATATGAGAATTTGCTCTGGACCAAGACAGGTGATGTGAAGAGAACGAACTTTTGGTTGTGTGAGCCTGTGAACTCCAGACGTGAGAGCTTATATAACCAGGTCATTCGAAGGATTGATAACATCTACAATGGCGATCGTACCGAAATGGAGGCGATGGAACAGTACTTTTATCGTCACCAGTTGACTTCATTAGAGATCGAACAAGCTTTCAGCGATTTCAGGTCCCAACGGCCAAGACTGGCGATAGCACAATAAATCTCATACTTAAAACCCCAAAGATATTAGAGAATCTTTGGGGTTTCTTTCATGATATAACATAGCCTTACTTTTACAGAGTGTACGTTACTTCTTCACCAGGGCCAATATTTCATCTGCAACGAGGTCAGGGCGATATTGATGGATGTAATGATCGGTATCTTTAATGGTTACCTGTTTAGAATCATCTGACCAAGATTTGAATTCTACTTGTGATTTATCCCATTCGGGTTCACTTGCACCAAGGTAATCAGCCGTCAGTATGGTGAGTGGAAACGGTAAGGTTTGCTTGTGATCTACAACCACTTTGGCATTGGCAGCTATTTCACGTAATTCATCCAACGTGTTAACATTACCATAGTTGTGCAACAGCGCAGTTGTATCCAATTTTTTCAGATCATCGGGTACAAGTTTCAGTTCATTACGATTGGCATTAGAAGTTTCGACAACCATGTCAGATTGCATGGAGAGGCGGAATAGTCCGGTTTGGATACGGAATTTATTCGCAAAACCACCAATTGTGTCTGCCAAAGAGTCATCGTCATTCGAATAATATTCGGGGCTTCCTCCATCAATCATGACGATACCCTTGACGAGATCCGGGTATTTTTGTGCGAAACGGATGGTTTCCAGCGAGCCGAGCGAATGTCCAACTAATACATAAGGTGGCTTCTGTCCAGATACCTGCAACAACTCGTGTAATTCTTCAGCTATGGTATCGACATCACGTTTCTTATCGGTCTGATCGCTATATCCATAGCCAAATCGGTCATATACAGCGAATTTTGTGTTGGGAGCAAGCTTTTCATATAATGGATAATAATCTACATAGGGATTAGCGGTCCCCCAGCCAGAGGCGAGTACTACTGTTACATCGCCTTCTCCACCAGTATATAGATGCATATTGTCTCCATGGACTTCGTACAGCTTACCAGGGGGGACGAGTGTTTTGGCATCCTGCCTTACACCCACTTGTTGGTAGATCACGCCAGTACCCAGAAGCAACAGAACTATCGCCAGGTCAAATATCAAAAACTTAACTAATCTTTTACGCCATTTCTTCATGTTTTCTCACATACTCTCCATGTATTTTCTCTATCATATATGCCCAATCTTATACGAGAGAAAACAGAGTCTTAATTCTATCTTAATTACTGTACTTGCCAATAATCTCTTCAAATATTTGTAAGTTAAAAAACCTGACAGTATCCTTATGCGACTCTGAGCCGCGTTTTAATTTGGTCT
>NZ_JAGIKV010000038.1 GCF_017874615.1 Paenibacillus xylanexedens | reverse complement strand
TAGCGCCGATGGTACTTGGACCGCAGGGTCCTGGGAGAGTAGGACGCCGCCAAGCGAAGAACCACTGCCGATGTTATTCGGTGGTGGTTTTTATTATATAGTTATATTATGCAGTATGGGATTAAAATACAGATTGAATTTGGTAATTTATCAGCACAATAGGATGTATACAGGTAACGTTATTCGATACGAATTGACGTTTTTTTGCGTAATACCTAGACTTGTCCGCTCTGGAAAAACAGTTGTGTTCATCAGGCAATACACCTGATATAACCAAGTACTTTTCCTTGACAGTCTAAATATCGCTTTGCTAAGATGGCAATAATAAATTTTTCAGAAAACGTATTTTCGGCATAAAATACAGCCTGGAATCTTCGGGTTTTGGACCGTAAAGCTGAGCAAACATAAGGAGGAACACTTGCGTGTGGGAAGATAAATTTGGTAAGGAAGGCCTCACCTTTGATGATGTATTGCTAGTGCCACGGAAATCCGAGACACTGCCTAAAGAAGTAGATGTATCTATTCGTTTGAGCGATACTGTAAAGCTAAATATTCCTTTGATTAGTGCGGGTATGGACACGGTAACTGAAGCGACATTGGCTATTGCCATTGCACGTGAAGGCGGTATCGGTATTATTCATAAAAATATGTCGGTTGAACAACAGGCAGAAGAAGTAGATCGTGTTAAGCGTTCGGAGAGTGGCGTAATTACAAACCCGTTCTCACTTACGGCAGATCATCTGGTATCTGATGCGGAAGCAGTAATGGCGAAATATCGGATCTCCGGTGTACCTATTATTGAAGGAGATCAGAAGCTGGTTGGTATTTTGACCAACCGCGATTTGCGTTTTATCCATGATTACGACATCAAAATTAGCGAAGTCATGACTCGTGAGAATCTGGTTACCGCTCCTGTAGGCACTACACTACAAGAAGCTGAAGGTATCCTTCAGAAGCACAAGATTGAAAAACTTCCATTAGTTGATGAGTCAAACACGTTGAAAGGTCTTATCACGATTAAAGATATCGAGAAAGCCATTCAATTCCCTCATGCAGCCAAAGATGCTCAAGGCCGTTTGTTGGTTGGTGCAGCGATTGGTATTTCCAAAGATACATTTGAACGTGCAGATGCTTTGGTACAAGCTGGTGTCGACCTGATTACGGTAGACTCGGCTCACGGACATCACATCAATATCATTGAAGCTGTACGTCAGCTTCGTGAACGTTTCCCTAGTCTGACCATCGTTGCAGGTAACGTCGCTACTGGCGCAGCCACTCGTGACCTGATCGAAGCAGGGGCTTCGGTAGTCAAAGTGGGTATTGGTCCAGGTTCGATTTGTACAACACGTATTATCGCTGGTATTGGTGTACCTCAAGTAACTGCAGTCTACGATTGTGCAACAGTGGCACGCGAATATGGAGTTCCGATTATCGCCGATGGCGGAATTAAATATTCTGGTGAAATTACGAAGGCACTGGCTGCAGGCGCACACGCGGTGATGCTGGGAAGTTTGTTTGCCGGCACAGCAGAAAGCCCGGGAGAAACTGAAATCTTCCAAGGACGTAGCTACAAAGTATACCGCGGTATGGGTTCAATGGCTGCAATGAAACAAGGTAGTAAAGATCGTTACTTCCAAGATGATGACAAGAAACTGGTTCCGGAAGGAATCGAAGGTCGTGTCGCTTACAAAGGACCATTGTCTGATACGATCCACCAACTGATTGGTGGTCTGCGTTCGGGTATGGGATACTGTGGTACAAGTAACTTGGAGCAACTTCGTAACGATACAGGCTTTATCCGAATTACAGGTGCGGGACTGCGCGAAAGTCATCCGCATGATGTACAGATCACAAAAGAAGCACCTAACTACTCGTTGTAATCTGAAGAGAGTTAATCATTTCCAGGACAGACTCGGTGATTTTCACCGGGTCTGTCTTTTTTTGCAGATACCCCTGTGATAGAATAGAATAAGCGGTGACGATCCATGGGTGGGTTAAGGCGTTGCGGCGGCTATTTGACGTGAATATATGAATATGGTTTTGAAAAGCAAATGCAGTGCCAGACAAGGCTGCCAGTTAAACAGAAGCGCGGACGTCCTTTTACATAAGCATTCGCAAAATGCGGACTAAGTGACAATCGATAACGAACTTTAGGAGCAATAATATTGCTCGTTCGATACAGCGCATATAGCATACATCTCATACATCAAACACGCAGGTTAGGGAACAAGAAAATCGCAGCATAAGCTGCACTGAAGCAATTAACAATGCTTTGGATCGAAGGGAGTATTCATCATTGAAAGCCAAACACATGAATAAAAAGAAACGCCAAATGCTCAAAAAGAGCGTAGCCTCGGTAATGCTAATTAACATGCTTTGCATGTCTGCAGTAATGCCGGTCATGGCTGCTGCGGACAACTCCGGTCAGGTTCTGACTGCTGCGGCAACAACAACGAAGACGGAGAAAGCTGTACAGGTGCCTGGGGTAGACTCGCTTGGGCTTGAAGTTAGATCAGCGGTGCTAATGGAGGCTTCAACAGGGCAGATTCTACTGTCTGTTGATGCGGATAAAGCGATGCCACCTGCCAGTATGACCAAGATGATGACAGAGTACATTGTCGCAGAACAAGTCAAACAAGGGAAATTTGGCTGGGACGATATTGTACCTGTTAAAAAGAATGCTGCACAAAGTGTCGGATCACGTATCTTCCTGGCGGAAGGTGACGAGCACACAGTTAAGGATCTTTATATTGCTATGGCTGTTGGCTCTGCCAATGATGCTACGGTTGCTTTGGCTGAGTATGTTGCGGGTTCGGAAGAAGCTTTCGTGAAAATGATGAATGATGAAGCGAAGCGTATGGGCATGAAGGATACGTTCTTCATTAACTCTTCGGGTCTCGATCGAGCAGATATGCCTGCCGACTTCCGTCCAGCTGAAGATAAAGAAACAGTAATGTCCGCTCTGGATGCTGCGATTCTGTGCAGATATATCATTATGGATCACCCGGACTACACAGAATTTACAACGATTCAATCCTACAAGTTCCGTCCCAATGATAAAGCTCCAATTATCAATTACAACTGGATGCTGGAAGCGAATAAAAATATAACCAATTTCAAAAGCTATGCCTATGAAGGTCTGGATGGAATGAAAACAGGCCATACCACGAACGCAGGTAATAACTTTACAGGTACAGCAGAACGTAACGGTATGCGTCTAATTAGTGTTGTTATGGGCACAGATTCGGAATCCGCACGTTTCAGAGAAACTAAAAAGGTATTGGACTATGGATTTAACAACTTTGAAGTGAAACAGGCTGTCGCAGGCAAGACCAAAGTGACGGGCTGGGAGGCGGTACCTTTGAAAAAAGGGAAAGAAACAACCGTTCCTGTTGTAACAGATAATGCGGTAAGTTTCGTTGTTCCCAAAGGTACTCAGAACCTGGATGTGACGTTCAAAGCTAACGTAACTGAGGCTGACAAGTTGGTAGCACCACTCAAGGCAGGTACGAAGGTTGGTACGGTAACGTACACGTATAAAGCAGAGGGAATTGAGCCACAGGAAAAAACAGTGAACTTGATCACTGCTGAAGAGGCTGAAAAAGGCGGATGGTTCCGTTTGTTCTTCCGTGCTGTGAAGGATTTCTTTGTGGATCTTTTTGACGGGATTAAAAACCTGTTTTAGTCCATAACAAACTTCATGGAAAGAGTATGATCATGATTTTAATGCTCACATGGTCATATCCTTGACAAAATACAAGTTATTCCGACCGGATGGATTGTATATTTACATTTTTTCCGGTAAAATATCAAGTTAGAATTCACGTATGATGAAGTAAAAAAGTACAATGTTCGTTTACCGTATGCAAGATCGTGGCTGGTAAGAGAAGGGGAATGAGCGTATGAAGATCGGCGTTTTAGCACTTCAAGGAGCTGTCACAGAGCATATTCGAAGTATTGAACGTGCTGGAGCAGAAGGTATAGCTATCAAGCAGGTTCAGCAATTGGAGGACTTGGATGGTCTTATCCTTCCTGGCGGGGAAAGCACGACGATTGGTAAACTGATGCGCAAGTATGGGTTTATGGATGCCATTCGGGCGTTTGCTGCTGAGGGCAAACCGGTATTTGGTACCTGTGCTGGCTTGATCGTTATGGCTAAACACATTGCAGGGCAAGAAGAAGCTCATTTGGAGCTAATGGATATGACTGTATCCCGAAATGCATTTGGACGGCAGAGAGAAAGTTTTGAGACGGATTTGCCAGTCAAAGGCATTGAGGAAACGGTAAGGGCTGTATTTATACGGGCACCCTTGATCGAGAGTGTCGGAGACCAGGTGGAGGTTCTCTCCACATACAAGGATGAGATTGTTACGGCTCGTCAGGGACATTTGTTGGCTTGCTCCTACCATCCGGAATTGACGGATGACTATCGTCTACATACTTATTTTGTAGACATGGCCAGATCCTACAAACACAAGGTAGACTCTAAATAATGCATGATGTACAACCTATGATCTCCCGGTCATCGGATCACTTCACCAGAAGCCGTGTAAGGCCACTGGTTGGCAGTTGCATCTGAACGGATGCCTAATGTTGCCTGTATCTGCTTCATAGCGGGAATCGCAGCGGAGGGTGACAAGGGGGATATAGGTTGTTTTTTGGGTTACAGGTTCCGATAAGTATATAGTAAGGTGTATACAGTAGAGTTTTGAGAATGGATTTAACATAAGGCTTCACGTTGTGAGGTTATTTAGGAGGGGTATATCGTGCTTGATGTGAAAATATTGCGGAATGAGTATGCACGTGTAGAAGAAGCATTGACTAAACGTGGCAAATCGCTGGATCTTATCGCTGGATTTACCGAGATGGATGCTAAGCGTCGGGAATTGCTTCAAGAGAGTGAAACGCTGAAGAGCCGTCGAAATACAGTTTCCGCAGAAGTTGCTAGACTGAAGAAGAATCGTGAGAACGCTGATGATCTGATTGTGGAGATGCGTGAAGTCTCTGATCGAATCAAAGCCATGGACGAGGAAGTTCGGGAACTGGAAGTGAAGATCAATGATCTCACAATGGCGATTCCGAACATTCCTAACGAAAGTGTACCTATTGGAGCTTCTGAAGACGACAATGTTGAGATTCGTCGTTGGGAAGAGCCGAAGTCATTTACTTTTGCACCAAAAGCACACTGGGAAATTGCGCAGGATCTCGATATTCTTGATTTTGAAGCGGCTGCCAAAGTAACAGGTTCCCGTTTTACCTTTTATAAAGGTCTGGGCGCACGTCTGGAACGTGCATTGATTAACTTCATGATGGATCTGCACAGCGATCAACATGGATATGAAGAGATTCTGCCTCCATACATCGTTAATCGGGACAGCTTGTTTGGAACAGGTCAACTGCCTAAGTTCGAAGAAGACCTGTTCAAGTTGAAAGATACCGAATATTATCTGATCCCTACTGCTGAAGTTCCGGTAACGAACTATCATCGCGAAGAGATTCTGAATGTAGATCAATTGCCGAAGCATTTTGTGGCATACAGCTCTTGTTTCCGTTCTGAAGCCGGTTCGGCTGGACGGGATACACGCGGCTTGATTCGTCAGCATCAATTCAACAAAGTAGAGCTGCTCAAGCTCTCTACTCCGGAGACTTCGTATGAAGAGCTGGAGCAAATGACTCAAAATGCGGAGCGTGTTCTTCAATTGTTGGGCTTGCCGTATCGCGTCCTGACATTGTGCACGGCAGATATGGGCTTCACCTCAGCTAAAACGTATGATATTGAAGTATGGTTGCCTGAGAGCAATACCTATCGTGAGATTTCTTCGTGCTCCAACTGTGAGGACTTCCAGGCACGTCGTGCCAATATCCGTTTCCGCAGAGAACCAAAAGCGAAACCGGAATTTGTTCATACATTGAACGGATCAGGATTGGCTGTTGGACGGACGGTAGCCGCTATCCTGGAGAACTATCAACAGGAAGATGGTACGGTTGTCATTCCTGAAGCATTGCGTCCTTATATGGGCGGTGCAAGTGTGATTGCACGTCGCTCTTAAGTAAGAGTTAGCTAACCATCCTCATCAAGGGGAATACAAATTCAATCCGTCATTTCGGAATGGCGGATTGGAGTGTTTTGTATAACTGAGGCAGTTGTCTGATAAGGGATCATCAATTTTCATATAAAAAAGTTGCATTATAATGTCGAGATGTGGTATGATACTTTTTGTGGCAAGTTTATAAAAGTTAATTTCCCTGGAGAGGTACCGAAGCGGTCATAACGGGGCGGTCTTGAAAACCGTTAGGGGGCAACTCCACGTGGGTTCGAATCCCACCCTCTCCGCCATATTACACTTATAACAAGGATTCGAGCGATCTCGCTCGGGTCCTTTTTTGCGTTGTGAGTTTGTCCAGCGTAGTGAGCATACAGGTTGGTGACCGATGTATACGTTGCTCAGTACAACTTTATATTTTGAATAAGGCTAATATGTATAAAAACATCTTCATCGCCGCACTTTATAAGAGTGGAGGTGGTAAGATGAACCGCGAGTTAAACATCGATCAGACAGAGCTTGTAGGGGCTTGGCAAGAACGTTTGCCTCAAGTCCTGAATGTTGGAGACCAGGCTCAGGTAATGGCCGATGAAGCCGATCAGCAGGCGATTCGGATACACATTGCTACAGCAGGGCACGAGATGTACTCTTTTGATTTCAAATGTGCATATGTCGATTCCCGTGAAGTCAGCGTACAGCTGATTGATGTGGAACGGGATGGACGAACGACGGATGAGCGTACAGAACCGATTCAGGAACTGGCTCACGATTATACACGGCACATTCATGAATGCGCCCAGTCGTTACAATCCCAGACGAGATAATAGCCTGAAATCTGAAGGAGTGAACTCAATTGACTAAAGCCAAAGCGGGAGTAGACAAAAACCTGCAGAGTGTAGTCGATGATCTGGAGCAGCCTGCCGTAAACAGTCATCATGCCCAGCAAATTCAGCAAGATATTAATGATCGCCGTCATCAGGATGCACTGAATCATGACAAAACGGAAGATAGGGACCCATCCCATTCCTAACAATGATGAGGGGGCAATAATATGAGCAAACCAAAAACAATTCCCGTACCGGAAGCGCAAGCATCCGAACAGCATCGTCATTCATCCAAACGCTCTTCCATGCAGGAACCATTATCCGGTTCCAAAAAAGTAAAAAATCAAAATCATGTGGATCATTTGAATCCTCAAGGTTAATAGAAGAAACAGATTCACGCAAAAGTCCCTTGTTACCTAACAAGGGGCTTTTGCGTATTCATACATATATAAAGACAGGCACATGCTTATTCCCAAAGCTGACATAGGTCTTTGTAGCCATTTTAAAGAGGAAAGATCACATTTTTCCCAAATTAGGTTTCGGTATCTGGTGATATGGTATATCATTGATATTGAATTACTTTTTTTTGGGGTTATCACGAGAGGAGAGAAACAAATGACTAAACGTATGGGGGCGCTTCTTCTCACGTTGCTGTTGACCGTATCTATGGCATTAACAGCATGTAGCAGCAAGCAGGAACCAAAAGAGGCATTGAAGACGGCTGCGGCCAATGCTTCCAAATTGACTTCGTATGAAATGAGTTCTAATTTCACTATTAATGAATTGAGCTATAAACCTGGGGATGCTTCACAAACTGATCCTACTATGACTCAGTTTATGAGCATGCTGAAGGATGCTCAGTTGAATGTAACAGGTGTATACCAAAGTGAGCCAATGCAGACCGAGATGACTCTTGGCATCGAGCTTAAAGGCGACATGGGTATGACCTTTAACATCCCAATGGTGATGACGGCAGAGAAACTCTATGTGAAAGTGCCGAATATTCCGTTCTTCCCGATTCCGGAGAATGTTGTTAACAAGTTCCTTGAGCTGGACCTGAAAGAACTGGCTGAGCAAGAGGGTACAGAATGGAACCCTGATGCTATGGACGCAGCCAAAACGCAAAAGCTGAGCAACGAAGTTATGGACGCAGTGCTGAGCGAGTACGATCAAGCTAAATTCTTCAAAAATCTAGACACCAAAGATGCAAAACTTCCTGAAGGTGTAGATGCGAAGCAGGTTGTACAATTCTCGGTGAATAATGACAATGTTAAAGAAGCAGTTACTGTACTGGTAACAAAAGCTATGCCTAAAGTATTGGATATTCTGTCCAAAGAGGAATATCGTGAAATGCTGCAAATGGATCAGGCTGATATCGACAAAGCTAAAGAAGATCTGAAGATCACTGAAGCAGATCAGGCTGAAATGGCTAAAGACTTGGATAAATTGAAAGATGTTCTGACAATCAACCAATTCAACATCGATTTCGCATTGGACAAAAACGACTTCCCTGTATATCAAAAGATGGTCGCTGATGTGCTGATCAAGCCAGAAGGTACAAAAGACGAAGTGAAATTGGCATTTACCGGTTCCAATACGTACACCAAGATTAATGAAAAAGCAGCATTCAAAATCAACATCCCTACTGGCGATGACGTAATTACTATGCAAGAGTTCGAAGAATTGATGAACGCTTCATACGGATACTAATCTCGCTGAGTTCAAATCAAACCGTTTGTTATTCAAGTGGAGGATAATCTCCTTCCGCTTGGGTACAGGCGGTTTTTTTTGTTAGACAGCGCAAGAGGGGATATCCGCAAAATAATTGATCTTTGAAGTTGAATCGTGGCTGGTGATATATACAAATAAAACCGCACTCTCTCCTACATAACTAGGGTAGTGCGGTTTTGAATATTAAATTTGTATATAGTTAAATTGGGAATACAGACAGCTTTATTGGGAAGCTTCTAAATCAATTAATTCGTAAGTTCGTCCAAGTCTTCAGCAAGTACAGCATAGATCTGATGATCCTGATATTTGCCGTTGATCTTGAGGTATTTGCGAGCAGTACCTTCAAACTGGAATCCGTTCTTCTCCAGAACGCGCTGTGAACCTTTGTTGGAGGGCAATACTGCAGCCTGAATCCGATTTAACTTCAGCGCACGGAAGCCATAAGCTGCGGCCAGTTTAACCGCTGCTGTCATTCGTCCGCCACCCTGATAATCTGGATGGATAAAGTAACCCATATCCGCATAATTGGCAACGCCTAATACGACATTGTTGATACTTACTTGTCCAATTAGCAGGCTGTCTTTAATAGTATAGATTCCAAATTGATATCCTGTACCATCTTCTGCTGCCTTGACCCGATCCTCAATCCGCCGAGTCTGAGCATCCAGTGTATAGAACTCATCGTCTCGCACGGGTTCTACAGACTGGTATGGGACGCGTGTGATCTGAATCAGGTCCAGATAGGACTGTGTATCCTGGGGTGTGAGCAACCGAAGGCTAATGCCATTGGCTGTATCATAGAGTGTTAGTGCCATTACAGCACACTTCCTTTCTAAATTGGGATGTTTGTAGTCGGTGGCTACTTTAACTTTTGGCGCAGACTTCTGAAAAATTGAGTTAGCATCGTGGAGCATTCAGGCTGAAGGATATCCGGAATCACCTCGGTACGATGGTTAAAACGAGGCTCCTGTAACAGGTTCATCAGTGTACCTGCACAGCCTGCCTTGGGATCAGCCGTACCATAGATTACGCGGGGGACCCTGGATTGTACAATTGCACCTGCACACATTGGACAAGGTTCCAGTGTGACGTACAGAGAACAATCCAACAAACGCCAAGCTCCGATGGTCTCGCTGGCCTGACGAATAGCCACCATCTCTGCATGGGCGGTGGAATCCAGTGTAGTTTCACGCAGATTGTATCCCCGACCAATAATTTGGTTATTTTGTACGATTACAGCTCCAATCGGCACTTCCCCAAGAGCCTCAGCTTTGTAGGCCTCGGCAATGGCCTCTCGCATCCAGTGCTCATGCTGAGCTTCCTCAGATAAATGCGCAAGATCGGTCTGAAGAAAATGGTCAGTCATTACTATATAACTCCTTCCAAAATCGTTTATTCAGCGAACAAATATTCGGGTTGTTAACATGTTGTGTATAGAATTGTGGATAACCGTGTAGTTGCTCACATAGTTATAAACAAACTATCCACAAGCCTGTGGGTATGTGGATAAATATAGTGATTAATTTCATTGTAGAGTTCGAAAATGCAAAAAACAACGAATTTCGAGCTTTTCAGTCATTCGGTAACTTTTGGACACGGGTCAATTATCCTTTTCAAAAAGACATACAAGCGTTATGATGGAGATAGGTTTTGCCATATATCGCCAGAGGGTACAAGCCGAGAGGTGAACAAAAAAACTTGTCTATTAAAACGAAATTATCCATGATTATGTCGTGCTCAGTGCTCGTTATTTTAGTGTTGAATATCGCACTGAGTTATTATACTACAGAAGAGAATCTGAGGCAGGACAGTGAAACCAAGATGGTGCTCACTGCAAAGCAGATTGCAATTGCTGTCGAACAGAATCAATACAGTTCGGATTATGTAAAACGGCAGATTGGAAACAATCTGTGGCTTGCTGCTGTTATGGCAGCGGAAGAATTGGACCCGGATATTAATAATATCACAAATGAAGAACTTGTACGCTTGAGCCAAAAGGTCGGCGTCTCACATATTTCGTTAATGGAGCAGACGGATGATGACATCGTTGTTAGCCGCTCCTCAGATCCGAGAGAAATCGGGCTGTCCACTAAATCTATGACTTATTGGTATCAGGCCTTTAAGCAATTGTTTGAAAAACAACAGGTGACGATTCCCCAAGGGCAGAAGTTGGAGCATTTCTGGTCAGATGGATTCGAATATTCGACATCCAGTCCTTCGGATATTGATATCTGGGGTTACTACCATGATGGAAAGAGAAACTACATAATCAATCCCTTCTATAATAATACGGAAGTTGATGACTATGTGAAAATCTCTAGTCCGGATGAGATTTTAAATAAAATTCGTGAGGTCAATCCCTCCATTCTGGAGATTACAGGCATCAATCCGTTGACTTTTGGCAGCCCGAACATGGGTGATGACGGAAGAGATTCGAACTTTAGCAAGTTGAATAACAGACCGATTCGTTTTGGTACATACCAGTATGGTTCTACGGATGAGGATCATCGTGCTGTGGTGCGCGCCATTCGAACAGGGCAAAATGTATCTTTTGTCAGTGAAACGCACGAACAGAAGGTACTGAAGAGTTTTATTCCCATTTTCACACCCAATCAGTCTTCCTATGTGATCAGTATTGTCATGGACTATAAGCAAATATCCTCCATGGTATCTGAGCAGTTGGTGAGCCATGCCTCCATATCGTTGGTTTTGCTGGAGATTGTGATCTTTGGCAGCTATTTGCTCGCAGGGTATATTACACGTCCGATCCAATCCATACTGGGCAAAGTGAATGATGTAGCGGATGGGCACTTTGATTTCCGTCTGAAAGTAAAGAGGAAGGATGAACTTGGCCAGCTGGCCAATCGTATTAATGCCATGATTCGTAATCTGGGCCATTATACGAGCCGTCTGAAACAGATGTATGAAGAGAATCGGGCGGTGAAAGAACATCTGGAGTCCATTATCAATCAGACAGCGGATGCCATTCACATTACGGATCTTGAAGGAAAAGTGCTGCGGGTTAACCGGGCATTTGAACAATTATATGGCTTTCGAAGTCGTGAGGTGGAAGGTCGTAATCTCAAGATCATCCCGCCAGAGGCAGAAGAAGAAATGAAACGTCAGCATGCCCAACTCGTTGAGGGGATGTCCATTACGTCCAACGAAACTACCTGGATGAAGAAAGACGGGACCCGAGTAGAGGTCAGTGTCAGTACAGCTCCGGTACGAGACGAGGCTGGAGAGATTACCGCACTCATTAGCGTCTCCAGGGACATTACAAGTCGTAATCGGATGGAAGAGCTGCTCAGACGTTCTGAGAAGCTAACAACCGTGGGTCAGCTTGCAGCAGGTGTGGCACATGAGATTCGTAATCCACTGACCACGCTGCGCGGGTTCCTACAGTTACAGCAAGAGAGCAATAAGCTGAATCATCGTCATCTGGATCTGATGTTATCGGAACTGGATCGAATCAACCTTATTGTTGGTGAATTTCTGATTCTGGCGAAACCGCAGGCGGTTCATTTTCAGAATCGGGACATTCGTTTTATTCTTGGCGATGTCATCTCGTTATTGGATAGTCAGGCGCATCTGCATGGTGTAGAATTTGTACTGCGTGCCTCATCCGATTCGGCTATGGTACACTGTGAAGAAAATCAGTTGAAGCAGGTATTCATCAATTTGCTGAAAAACGGTATGGAGGCCATGCCAAATGGAGGAAACATCCATATCAAGCTCAAGCATGACGAGCAGTCGAAACGCGTCAGAATTGAGATCAGGGATGAGGGCATTGGTATCCCGGAAGAGATGATGCCCAAGCTTGGGGAACCTTTCTTTACGAATAAAGAGTCTGGAACAGGGCTTGGCCTCATGGTCAGTCAGCGCATTATTCAATCACATAAGGGCATGATGGATATTAAAAGCGTCATGAACAAGGGAACAACAGTTATTATTGAACTGCCTGCATCCGAGCAACAACCGGAAGTTATTGAGGTAGATCAGGTAACAGATGACACATTTACAGATGAAGAGAAATAGATGAGGTGAGATTACCTTTTGCGTATTAATAAATTTATTAGTGAAACAGGTTACTGCTCCCGGCGTGAAGCCGACAAGTTGGTGGATAGTGGTCAGGTAACCATTAATGGAGTTAAGGCAGAACTGGGCAGTCAGGCAGAAGAAGGCGACGATGTACGAATTAATGGTAAACCAATCAAGGAAAAGAGAAAACACGTATATATTGCGCTGAATAAACCGATTGGAATCACAAGCACAACCGAGCAGCATATTCAGGGCAATATCGTTGATTTTGTCGGGCACGATGAACGTATCTTTCCAATCGGACGTCTGGATAAGGACTCGGAAGGTTTGATTCTGATGACCAATGATGGTGATATCGTTAACCGGATTCTTAGATCAGAAGGGCGCCATGAGAAAGAGTATATCGTTACTGTTGATCGATCTGTAACCCCGAGTTTCCTTAGAGGTATGAGCACTGGGGTGAAGATCCTGGGTGAAATGACCCTGCCTTGTACCGTGACCCGGATGACGGATCGAGTATTCCGTATCATCCTGACTGAAGGAAAGAACCGTCAGATTCGGCGGATGTGTAGTGCCTTTGGTTACGAGGTTCGTAAGTTAAAGCGTATTCGGATCATGAACATCCATCTTGGAGAAATGGCGACAGGTTCATGGAGAGAGCTTACCCCTGCTGAAAAAGCGGAGCTGGGCGGTCTGTTGGACTATTCGCTGGAATAGTTGATTCGAGTTCGACTAATTTAACCGATTAAAGCTCTGCTTTCCGTAAGGGAGTGCAGGGCTTTTTGGTATAGGTTCAATGACGACAGGTGAATCTTCGCAAATAGTGTGAAAAATGTAGAGATAAACCAGGCATAAGCCTTATAAAACCAAAAAGACCGTTCTCCTTGTACCTGGAGAACGGTCTTTGGTTAATGAATCGCTGCAGGCCTCTAGTTTCCTCCGCCAACGGCTTTTACATTTGTATTGTTACTTTGATACTTCCGAATGATAGATACCTCTACACGGCGATTCTGTGCCCGTCCGGTATTGGTGTCATTGCTGGCAATCGGGTGATACTCTCCATAACCACTTGGTGTGAATTTGGAAGGGTCCAATCGCGAGTTCAGCAACAGGATTTTCAGGAAGTTGAGCGCACGATCTGCGCTTAGATCCCAGTTATCCTTATATTGGTTGTTCGAAATGGGAATATTATCGGTATGACCGGATACAACCACTTCATATTCAGGGAACTCCTGCAGCATGCTTGAGATTGCTTTGGCCAGGGATCGTGATTCAGGCTTCACATCTGCTCGGCCTGAGGAGAACAGAGCGTTATCACTGATGGTGATCTTCAATTCAGACTGATTCAGCTTGGTGTTCAGCTGGTCTGAAAGCCCGTTCTTCGAGATATATTTGTCGAGTCGCTCTTTGAGTTTCTCCAGGTCTTCTTGTTCTTTCTTAGCCATCTGTGCATCTGTAATCTGAGCTGGTGTTTTCTTGGTAATTTCTGTAGGTTCCTGTTTGTTCTTACCCAAATCAGCACCTGGCGTATCCGGATTCATGGACGAATGGTCCAGAATTCCGGAACCTCCATTTAATGCACTGTTTAGTGCGGAAGCCATCTGCTCGAACTTAGCTGCATCGATTGAACTCATGCCGAACAATACAATAAACAGAGCGAGCAACAAGGTCATCAAGTCGGAATAGGGAAGCAACCAGCTCTCGTCTATATGCTCTTCATGTGGTTCGTGCTTCTTAGCCTTTTTCACCTGATGATCCCTCCTTCTCTTCCAGTTGTTTACGTTCGGAAGGTGTCAGGAATACGGATAACTTTTGGTTGATGGCGATGGTGGATACACCGGATTGTATGGATAACAGTCCTTCAACCATCATCAGCTTGATCTCCATTTCTTGCTTGGACATCCGTTTCAGCTTGTTAGACATCGGGTGCCATAACACGTAACCACTAAATATACCAAGGAGTGTTGCGATAAATGCTGCCGCAATCGCATGGGAGAGTTTCTCCATGTCACTGAGATCGGCAAGTGCTGCGATGAGACCTACAACGGCCCCCAGAACCCCGAGCGTTGGTGCATACATCCCCGCCTGAGCGAAGATCAAGGCACTGCCACGGTGGCGCTCCTCTGTAGCATGAATATCTTCCATGAGCACATCACTCACAAATTCCTGATCGTTGCCGTCTATAATCATACGCATACCGCCACGAAGGAACTGATCGTCAATCTCTTCTACTTTTGATTCCAGTGCAAGCAAACCTTCACGACGGGTAGTGGAAGCCCAATCCATAAATGTGCCGATCAGGGATACGCGATCAATAAGTACTTGATTTTTGAAAACAATCCCGAAAAGCTTAGGGATTTTCTTAACTTCAGACATCGGAAATGCGATAAAGATGGTTCCTGCCGTACCAACAAAGATAATAATGTAGGCTGCGGGATTGTTAACCAGGTTGATTAAGGGCGCACCCTTCAAGAACATACCAAATACAAGGGAGACCAGCCCCAAAATTAGTCCAATAATCGTTGAAATGTTCATCATACACCTCATCCATGAGATAAAATTGAATCCTTTCAAGCGGCTGTGTTCGGGCTTCCGGACGAATTTTTGGCCGCAATCCGTTCAATGTTAGGCATTCCTTACGGTTGCTAAAACAGTTAAAACGGTCATATATGTATTTATCGACCAGAAGGCCTTTTTTTTTAAGGGCTATTTTCAGGTATAATAAGATCAAATCCGCTCCTTAGGGGCCGAATAGGAGTGAAAAGCCAATGGGCGTAAAGCATGGACGGGATTATGAAGGAATTTTGACAGATCTGACAACGGCAATCGGACGCATACCGGATCGGTATGTTTTCTTTGAAATGGACGCGGAAGAGTGGGAGAGACTGGCTGCATCTGACCAACTTGAAGTGGATGAGGCGCTGGCGGAGGATTTGTTTTATGCGCTGGGCGAGGATTCTGTTATTCCGGTTGGAAGTGGCGTGGTCATCCATGATAAGGAACAGCACCGCATTCATATTTTGATCGGGGAAGAAGAGTTGACATTTGTACCTTTAATTTAGTGTGTTTACATGTATTTTCAGGGGTATGAATGGAACTGGAATTGTCCTCAAAGCCTTATGGCTAGTGGTTCTATGCCATGTAGTTGATTGGATTTTGAAGCTTGTCCGTGGTAAGATGTTAGTCGTGAAATGGGCCAACCGCATGGCGGTGAGCCTGGCCTTTGAGGTTGCTGTTGATAGCGCCGAAGGTGTCGGTGGTTATACGGACTCACGTCTGTAATGTACCATCCTATGGGGAGGAAGATAACGCATGGTTTTTTCGCAAGAGGAAGTCGAAGCTCATCTGGGAAGGCTGGAAGGCTGGGAACTGGAAGAGGGACGGTGGATTGTACGTAAATTCGTGTTCTCCAACTACATGAAAGGGATTGCATTTGTGGATGAGGTCGCTGCGATCTCGGAAGCATTCAATCATCATCCTTTTATTACAATTGATTATACAACGGTTACGCTGCGTCTCACATCATGGGATGCGGGTGGTATTACATCTGTAGATATCAAGGAAGCAGGGCAATATAACGAAGCTTATGACAAAATGAGGTCGCAATAACGAGGTCGGTTATTTTCACGCGGCCAGAAGTGAGTGAACCATACATGTCAGACTATAATCAGAAACAACCTCTTATTGCTGTCGTAGGCAGTCTCAATATGGATCTTGTGGTGAAGACAGACACGATTCCGGAAGAGGGAGAGACGGTGAGCGGTGAGGAGCTGCATTATCTCGCTGGTGGCAAAGGGGCCAACCAGGCTGTTGCCGCTGCGCGTCTGGGTGGACAGACTACGATGATTGGTGCGGTGGGATCGGACGGTTTTGGCGAACGTCTGCTGCACAGTCTGACGGAAAGTGGTGCAGATGCCTCGCAGGTTCGCATATTGGAAGACACGGTTACAGGGACGGCTTCCATCTGGCTCTCTCGGGGAGACAACCGGATTATCGTTATTCCTGGTGCGAATGGGCACGTGGTGCCTGAGATGCTGGAAGAGGCGGGTACGGTAAAAAGCCTGACTGCAGCCGCAGCGGTGCTGCTGCAGCTGGAGATCCCGCTGCCAGCGGTTACCCGCGCCGCCCAACTGGCGGCTGAAGGCAACGCACTGGTGGTGCTCAACCCGGCTCCCGCGGTGCCGGGTCTGCCCCAGGAGCTCCTGCGGTGCGTCGACGTTGTCACGCCGAACCGCAGTGAGCTTGCCGTGCTTACCGGCCGGGATCATCTCCGGCCGGAAGACCTAGATGCGGCGGTCGCAGAGCTCGCCGCATCCCTCGGGGCCGCTGTCGTCACGACGCTCGGCCCCGAGGGGGCTGTGTACGCGGCGGCGCCTGGTGGCCGCGTACAAGCAGAGCGTGCCGGCGCGTGCCGTGCGCCCGGCTACGCCGTAAGCGCCGTCGATACGACCGGCGCTGGCGATTGCTTCAACGGCGCGCTGGCAGTAGCCCTCGCGCGCGGTGAGACTTTGGACGCGGCCGTAGGCTTCGCCATGGGTGCGGCCGCGTTATCCGTGACGAAGCTCGGCGCCCAGTCCGGGATGCCGTCCGCACGTGAAGTTGAGGCCTTTCTGGCTGAGCATGCCGCAGAGGCCTAATAATTGATATAACAAAGAGGCTCTTATTCTCCGAAAAGGGGATTAAGCGCCTCTTTGTTATGCGTGTGCAGAGATTATTTCTTCTCTGACAGCCACATGGCGATATTTGCAATCTCTTCGTCCTGCAGTTTACCCTTGAAGGAAGGCATGCCACCTTTACCTTTGACAATCGTAGAATAGATCTTCTCCAGATCATCCTGGCTACCGATGTTGGCCAGAGCAGGTCCTACGCCACCCTGAAGCTGATCTCCGTGACAGGAGATACAATTGGCTTTGACCAGTGCTTCAGCCTGTCCGGCATCCAATGTGACTTCCGGCATGGTTGGCTTGGCTTCTTCAGCCACTTCTTCTTTCCCTGGAAGCGTAAACATTAAAACAATAGCTAAAGCGCATGCTGCAAAAAATACTCCGCTCATGATCCATTTGTGCATCCCTTATGTCCCCTCCAGAATGAAAGATCATCTAACCTGAAACTATCCATATCATTATAACGGAACCTGTACTGACATCATAGCATTTTGTGGGAATTTTTTGAACTAATCACATAACAAGGGGCAAATTTGGTTGTTTTGCAATGGATTCTAACCGCGAGGCCCTTCATAAACCATACAGTGAAAGGGCTTCAAGCCGCTTGGGGTCTGTCGTTCGTATGTATCCTGGGTGACAAATCCACTCTTCAGATAGACTTGAATGGCACGAGCATTCCAAGTGAGTACTTCCAGATCAATTTCATTCGTGGGATTTCGGCGAATAGCTTCCTGTACAATGGCAGTGACAAAAGCTGTCCCTTGACCCTGACCACACAGCTCTGGATGCATGCCAAGGCCAATCCGGGTTACCCCTTGAAGTGGGAAGTATTGAGCAAACCCACATATACGATCGTTCTGATCCAGGACGATGGCATATTGCTCCTGCCGCAACTGTGCATCTCCGAATTCCACTTCCAGGGCTTTCATCTGCTCCCAGGGGAGCCAGCTGTAGATATTGTAAGGCGGATCATACTGCCAACTGCAGATAAGCTCCGCATGTTCTTCTCGCATGGGTACAACGTGAAACGTCACAGGGGTTTCCTTCATACACCTGCATGCTCCTTTCCTTGAAACAGAACTCTTGTCCACTCTACAAAAGAGATGTTCATTTAGCAAGTCTTCCTTCCCGAGAAAAAAAATGAAACAAAAGTTCCGGTAATTCCGTTTATATTATAACGGGATGGGTAAAAACATCATAAGGGCACGGACGAACGAACGCAAAATGAACCTGTTGATGTCGCGGGATATGCCCCGAGTATACCTTGCAACATGAATCAGGATTGAAGCACAAAAAAACCGCCGGATACATTCCTGCGGAGAATGTACCGGGCGGTTCTGTTATGCTTCTTGCTTCGTTCCAGTATGTTTAATGGTTACAGCATCATGTTGCTCAGCTTGTCCCTAGTCAAGGGCCAGTGATTCATATGCGTCCGTGCTCATAATCCGTTTAGCGCCAACATAACGATTGGCCCAATAGTTTTCACTCAATGCACTGATCGTAACGCCTTTGGAAGAAGAGGAGTGTGCAAACTTTCCATCCCCTACAAAGATTCCTACATGGGATACGCCTTTACCTGTTGTATTAAAGAACACCAGATCGCCAGCTCTCATTTCCATGCGGGACACGGAATCGCCCATGTCGAATTGGGAACTGGATTGGCGTGCCAAATCAATACCTAATTTGTCGAATACATACCGTGTAAATCCGGAGCAGTCAAAGCCGTTAAGCGTTGTTCCCCCACTTTTGTATGTAGTTCCCATTGCTGAATCAATTACTGTGTCCATCTTTGAATCTGCGAATGCGCTACCTGCACCAAGCGATAAAGCGAATGTGATGCTAAGTACAGCTGCGGTTAATTTCTTCTTGAACAAGAGATATTCCCCTTCCAACGCCTGCGAGGTTAGCTTAAGGATTCGGTTGAAGGTCCCCTATGATCCCTCTGTAGCAAGATCAATTCACCCATAACTGGTTCCCCCGCTTCCCAGGTGCCAGGAATTTGGCTATGCTAGTTATGCACCTGCGAAATCAAGAAATGACGATTTAATTTTAAGTAGTTACAAATATGAATGTAAAGATTACAAAGTTGTTACTAAAAACTCACTGCGATTATTGTAACAGAGGAGTACGGCTTTGGCAACGTTTAGCAACAAATTTAGCAAAAAAAACCTCGACCTTTGACGGGGAAAGGTTGAGGTTTGCCTATTTATAAGTACATTTTAGGCCATGAGTTTAACATGTGATGGTAACAATTTTTAAACTATCTGCTCTAACCTTTGGATGTTTTGGACTGCCATAACCGGAAATGGGCGCATATTTTCCACAGGCTCAATAGACATCTGGCAAGTGGATACGTCTGTTGTAGTATAAGTCCGGTTAGTCCTGTTAGTAACCACGAGGCTGAAGTGAATGCCCCGAAGATAAGCAGATGAATACTGCCCAGCAGCAGTGCAATGCCGATCACGGTGATGAGATGACGCAGTGCAATCCAGAGCGCTTTGATTGTGCCGTGAGCGCCACCTTCTCCTTCTGGTGCCGAAACACCGAACTGCATGTAGAGCAGGGCATGGTGGATGATCCAACCATATACAATCCAGGCAGCAACATAAGGTATACCAGGCAAAAGTAATTGAAGGGAATGAAATCCGTCCATGAGAATCGAGTAAAGCTTCGGTATGAGCCAGTAGGCAGGCAGAAGTATCAATAATGTACGTATGGTGTGGAGCAGCAGCATCGGTTTCCACAGATTTTTGATTCCGCGGACAAAGGGGATGCGCTCTTCTGTAGAATTAAAGTGCTGAAGTGAGTAGAGTAGTCCTGCCTGAATGAGGGGGCTGATCAACATGCGAACCAGCAGCATGCCCCCTAGAATCCATAGATAACGATGAACCTCCGGATGGGTAGACAGGTTAAGTTGACTTTCCATTTTGAACAAAAGTGTACTCAGCTCACCGGCATCAGCATCTGGATAGCGAAGGAGTAGTGGGATGACCGCTGATTGTACCATTCGATAGAAGAAATATCCCCAAATGAGTTGATAAAGAAATAAGAGTGCGGCAATGAACATATGCTGACGGACGAGAAACCAGCCTTCACGTATTTTCGCTTTCACCGTTTCCACCTCACCATGACAGACCTCCGAATATGGCTTCTATTAGTTTGGTTACACTCATGCTCCAGCGGGATTTCGTAGGCTCATCCAGTCCGGATTTCAGGAAATTATTCATATGGCGGTTCTCCAGCACGATCGTGTACAGGGGATCGGTCATGGCCCAGGATACGGGGGATGTGTGAGTTAATTTATACGTGATGCGATCTTCTTTGCCATTCCATTGCTTGGTGAGGATATGCCCGTCTTCAAAAGCAATGCGAACAGGAACGGCGCTGTAATCACTCCCTTTTTTTGCGATCGTCACGGATGACTCGTACAATGTTTGACCGTCTTTCTGTACGGGCGTAATACGAATCTTCTCTACAGCAAAGTCAGCCATCCCGTTACCATAGACGTATTGATCAAAATAATCAGACCAGGAAGTGCGGGTCACTTGTTCCACAATTTTCTGAAAATCAGCCGAAGTGGGATGTTTGAAACGGTACTTCTTCACATAGGTAGAGAGAATACGCTCCATCTTCTTGGCACCAACTTGATGTTCAATGCCGAGCAATACTAGCTTGCCGCGTGTGTAGACATTGGCTGCATACTCATCCTGTGAATCGAACTTCCAGGACTCTTGTGTTAAGGATGAAGGAGATGTAATCAGTCCCGATTGTACCGGCAGATTCGGAATCAATCCGTATTCCTGCTCCATCAGTTTGTCTTCAGCATAAGAGGTGAATCCCTCATCCAGCCAGGCTTCTTCGAATTCGTTGCTGGCAACCATGCCGTAGAAGTACTGGTGTCCGATCTCGTGGACTACGGTACGTTCCAGGTCATAACCTGGCGTAGTGTCATCGGCTCCAAAGGCCGTAACTAGCGTAGGGTATTCCATACCTCCAGCACCGTTCCCCGCTTTGGGTGGAACTACGATGGATAAGGTAGCATAAGGATATGGGCCAAACCATTTGCTATAATTGGCTAGTGCGGCCTTCGCGGCGTAGAAGTAACGTTCTTTCAGATCCTGATGAGCAGGGTCCAGATATAACTTGATTCGTACACCAGGCACATTGGGTGCAGAGAAGGGTTCCTCGGCGTACACAAAATCGGGTGAGGCTGCCCAGGCGAAGTCATGCACATCATCGGCATAGAATTGATAGACCTTTTCTCCATTCTTCACCACGGCTTGCTGCGTCGGAAATCCGGTAGCAGCAACTTTGTATGTTTCAGGCACCCGAATACGTACACTATATATACCGAAGTCGGCGTAAAACTCTGAATTGCCATGGTACTGGTGCAGATTCCAGCCTTCCGTTGCTCGTCCACGTCTACCCACAGGTTCATAGGCACTGATTTTGGGAAACCATTGACCTGCCATGACAAAATGATCAGCAGTTCCCATCCGGGCAAAAATCTTCGGCAGATTCACTTCAAATCGAGTGTGGAGCGTGATGCTTTCCCCGCCTTTGACGGGTTTGGGCAAGCGTACTTTAATGAGGGTGGTGTCCTTAATATTTCCGTCATCTGGTTGCACATACTGCATCCGGTGCAGCAGAGAGAGCCCGTCCTCCGTTTTCATTTCGGTAATGTTCATGGAGCCGTAGCCATTGGTAGGCATGACATCACCCCGAAGCTTTCCACCGGATTCCTTCATAAAGGTGGTGTCAGCAGAAGAGAAGGCGTTGGGATACATATGAAAGTAAAGCTCGCTGACGGTTTTTTTACCTGGATGTGTCCAGGTAATCGTCTGAGTCCCTTCCAGTACATTCCCTTCGACCAGCTTCACATCCATGTGATATTCCACAACACGGTTGCTGTACACTTCGGCAGTAGGGGTCTGTACACTTTCTGGAGGTGCTGGCGTTGGGGCTATTGCCTTAGGCTTGCCCGATTCGGGGGCGAGTACTGGCAATTCGGAATGAGCTGAGCGATTATAACCCAGAGTGATCCATATCCCTCCGGCAAGTACACACAGGGCCAGGGATGCAGTGAGCCAGCTCTTGGCGCGTCGTGGAATCATCGTTAAATACCTCCCGTTGACAAGCATCTACAGCATGTATATGTTTGCAATGGGACAATTATTAGTTAAAATATTTGTATCAACCCTTGGAGGTTATAAACATGGACCAAAACGAGCAAAACGGCAAAAAACAGATTGCCTTGAATATCGTTAGTGCAAAAAGCAAGCATAAAGGCTTCGGTGCAGGCTCCATTGAGCTGAATAACCTTTCCCCGGTCATTATTGATAATGGCGAAGCCAAAATCGATATCGGTGCGATGCATGCGAAGAGCAAAGTGGAACGCAATATCAAGTTCTCTACCAATCGTGAGGATGTGCCCAACGGACGCCAGGTATGGCTGGTATGGGTAGCTGTCGATCGCACGGAAGAAGGCCAACTGTATGGTGGAGCAACGGCATGTGAGATGTGGATTGATACGGAAGCAAGACGTGGATGGAAACTGCTGGCGGAACATGTGAATCGCATGGATTATGCCTTGAAGCGTCGCTTCATGCTGGATGAGCTTGGACCTGAAGCTCGAGCTGCACTTAAGACACTGCTAATCTCACACAACGAAGACTGGTGGAATGCTTCTCCAGATGTATTGAAGGAAGCACTCGCCTAAGGCAGATCTTTCAACACAGTCTAAAAGAAAAAAAGCAAAAGGCCCCTTGACCGGAAAGTTCGGTTGGGGGTCTTTTGCTTGTGCCTTAATCGTATTCATCGATCTGAATAATTATGAGTTTTCATCCGAAGTGAATTTCCAATTGTTCAATATAACCAGGGGTTATAGGTGACGTAACTAAGTCATTGCGCATTTACGTCATTCTACCCACCAACGTTTGAAATCTCCCCACCAGGAATGTTTCTCTTCCTGTATGCCTTGTTGATTCTGTACCTGACGGGTCTTCTCATCTTCTCCAGAATCCGAATCATCCGTCGTACCATGACATACCTCTGTCGGTTCAGTACCATCAATAAAAACTTCCAGCCGTTTCTCTTCACAACCGTTGCCTGCCAGCTTGCCGGATTCCGGATCAATATAGACACTTACGACATGATCAGGCACGGTGAAGATTTTGGGTGGTACGCTCGCAAGTGCCTGTTCTGTGAACTGGGCAAAGATCGGAGCCGCCCGGCGGCCATCCGAAGTCGAGATGGCTTTGCCTTGGTCGTACCCAACCCATACTGCGGTGGAGAGCTCAGGTGTGAATCCAACCAACCAGGCATCTGTATTGGTTGTTCCCGTTTTTCCCGCTACCGGACGTTTGATCGCCTTAGACACGCGGTTGCCCGTTCCTCCATTTTCGAAGACACTTTCCATTAAACGAGTCAGAACATAAGCTGCCGCAGGTTCCACCACAGTCTCTGCCTTCGTCTGCGGCGATTCGTAGAGTACACGTCCTGCGGCATCCGTCACTTGCAGAATGGCTACAGGTGGCGTCCGTTGTCCACCAGCAGCAATGACGGAAAAGGCCGACGCCATCTCCAGCGGGCTGACAGGTGAGGTTCCCAGTGCAAGAGAGGGCACGGCGCTCAGGTTACTTGTAATGCCGAGATTTTTTGCCATACTCACAACCTGCTCAGGACCGATCTGCATAATGGTGTTCACCGCATAGATATTGTCTGAAGCGGCGATCGCCTGTCTTAGATCAATCTCTCCCAGATACTTGTCTCCAAAGTTGCCGGGTTTATAGGTTTTGCGGTCATTGTCATAGTGAAAAAGGGTAGGTTCACTGTTAAATATGGATGCACTGGTGAGCTGCTTGGATTCCAGGGCTGCCAGATACATAATCGGTTTAAACGCCGAACCTGGCTGGCGCGTTGTCGCCAGTACATGGTTAATCTGATTGGTGCGGTAATTCTTGCCTCCTACCATGGCTTTGATGTAGCCCGTCCGAGGGTCTATGGACACAAGGGCCGTCTCCAGCTCGCTTTTGGCATCCATACCCTTCGCTATGGCATCTTCAGCAGCTTTTTGCACACGCAGATCCAGGGTGGTGTAGATATTCAATCCCCCATGATCCAGCATCGCTTCACTGATTCCCAGCTCTTTGATGGCCAGATTCCGGATATAGTCACGGAAATACGGGGCACTTTCCACCGTTTTACGCTCACTTTCCGGTTTGAACGAAAGCATTTTCTCATAGGCCTTATCCGCTTCGGCCTGGGTGATCTTGCCGATATCAGCCATAGCATTCAGCACAATCTTCTGTCGGTCTTTGGCATTTTTCATATGGTTATAGGGTGAATAGTAGGTAGGTCCTTTCGGGATTCCTGCCAGCATGGCACTCTCTGCAAGATCGAGCTGTTTGGCTGATTTGCCAAAATACATTCGTGAAGCCGCTTCGATTCCGTACGCACCATGCCCATAATAGATTTCGTTCAGATACATCTGCAAAATTTCATCCTTGCTGTATTTCATCTCCAATTGCGCCGTGTACATGGCTTCCTTGGCTTTGCGAGTCCATGTTTTCTCATGAGATAGATATAGGTTACGCGCCAGCTGTTGAGTCAATGTACTCGCACCTTGCGACATCTGCATATGTTCGAGGTTAACGAGCACAGCCCGTCCCATCCCTTGCACGTCGAACCCGTAGTGATTATAGAATTTGCGGTCCTCTACAGCCAGAGTGGCATGGACCAGATCTGGAGCGATATCCTCCAGTTGAACGGGTACAGAGTCTTTGCCACCTGCGGAGAAGGTAGCGATGACTTCACCCTGACTGTCCAGTAATCTGGAATTCCGGTCAGAGTCTGCGAGAGGCAGGCTGGTTGCGTATAGATAGACCAATCCTGCAGCGGTAGCAAGTATAGCGAGCACGGCGAGCAGAGACAGGTTTTTAATGAATTTTCGTACACGGAACCCGCGTTTGCGGGTCTTTTGATTTGGCTTGGTCATGGAACGGGCTCCTCTCTTTTCTTCCAGTATGGGACTTGATTGGCAGGGATATTCAATCGGGTGCATAAGCAAACAAAATGTAGCATTTCCGCCTTAAAAACCGTTTTGCAGTATAAACGTCAATCGCGTATAATGCAAAAGGGTAATGAAAAGGTAAGATTCGGCACAAGATACTATCTATATAATGAAGTGAACCGCGGACCTTTCCCGCAGGCCAGCAATGATAACGCGATATGGCGCCGAACGCTGGACGTGCTTGGGCGAACCGATTATAGTGCACAGCACTTGGTCGGGTATGGCTGATCATTAACTTTACGGAAAGAAGGTAGAGATTATGGAATTGTGGTTTACGGAGAAACAGACCCCGGTATTCGGGATCACCGCGAAGATTAAGCAGACCTATGTTACAGAGAAAACGGATTTTCAAGATTTGGCCATGGTAGAGACCGAAGAATTCGGTAACATGTTGCTTCTTGATGGCATGGTGATGACGACTGTAAAAGACGAATTCGTATATCACGAAATGGCGGCACACCCTGCGCTGAACACTCACCCGAATCCGAAAAAAGTTCTGGTTGTCGGTGGCGGCGATGGCGGAGTCATTCGTGAAGTCATTAAACATGCTGCTGTAGAAAAAGCTGTTCTCGTCGAAATTGACGGTAAAGTTATTGAATACTCTAAAAAATATTTGCCTGAAATCGCCGGCAAGTTGGACGAGCCTAATGTTGAAGTGCTCGTGAACGACGGCTACATGCATATTATTGAACATAAAAATGAATACGATGTGATCATCGTAGATTCTACGGAGCCTGTAGGTCCGGCTGCGCCATTGTTTGAGCGTGGGTTCTACCAAGGCATCTACGAAGCATTGAAAGAAGACGGAATCTTCGTTGCCCAAACGGACAACCCTTGGTTCAAGGCGGATCTGATCCAGAAGGTGAACAAAGACGTCAAAGAAATCTTCCCGATCGTACATGTGTACGGCTGTAATATTCCAACCTATCCAAGTGGTTTGTGGACATTCACCATGGGTAGCAAGAAACATGACCCGCTCGAAGTGGATGAGACTCAAATCCTGGAGATGGATACCAAGTATTACTCTCCACGTCTGCACAAAGCAGCATTTGTACTTCCTAAATTCGTGGAAGATTTAACGAAATAAAAGGGGAAATCATTAATGAAACTGGATCAAGCTTATTCAGGAAACGTATTTATTTGCAGCTCTGAGGATTATGAGAACTCCAAAGCGGTTATCTATGGCATGCCGATGGATTACACCGTCAGCTTCCGTCCGGGTTCACGTTTCGGCCCATCTCATATCCGTCAGGCATCGGTTGGACTTGAAGAGTACAGCCCATATCTCGACAAAAGCATTGTAGACATGACATACTTTGACGCTGGAGACCTGCTCTTGCCTTTCGGTAACGCGGGCCGCAGTCTTGAAGTAATTCATGAATACATCGGCAGTCTGCTCGCTGACGACAAATTCCCAGTTGGTCTCGGTGGCGAGCATCTGGTTACTTGGCCAGTCATCCAACAGATGTACAAGAAATACCCGGATCTTATTCTGATTCATATTGATGCACACGCTGACCTTCGTGAAAACTATGAAGGCGAGCCATTGTCCCACTCCACACCAGTGCGTAAAGCAGCTGAGTTGATGGGTGGCAAAAACATCTATCAGTTCGGTATCCGTTCCGGTTCCCGTGAGGAGTTCCAGTATGGTCGCGAGAACATCAACTTCTATCCATTTGAAGTGGCAGCTCCGATGAAGGAAGCTCTTCCGAAGATGGGCAACCGTCCGGTGTATGTGACCATCGACATCGATGTGCTTGATCCGTCAGCAGCACCAGGAACAGGTACAGCAGAAGCGGGCGGCATTACGTCCAAGGAACTGCTGGAAGCCATTCATATGATCGCAGGATCTGATGTAAATGTAGTTGGTTGTGACTTGGTTGAAGTTGCACCAATCTATGATCCAACACAACAGACACAGATTGTAGCTGCGAAGCTGATCCGTGAAATGCTGCTTGGATTCGTGAAATAATCACAGAATAATCGATAAGTATAACGCTCTCTGTCTGCGCGGGTTCAACTTTGCGCAGGGGAGGGCGTTTTGTATTGTTAACTTTTGTACAGAGCTGTGCTATACTGACTACATAAGTATTCAGTAGTATATTAATTGATATATTACATTCGTGAAGTATATGGTGATCGGGTTCGGTCATATACTAAAAAGAGCCTTTACCGCTGCCAACGGTAAAGACTCTTAGGACCCGAAAGGCTGTGGATTGCCACGGCGCGCATGAACTAAATAATGCTATTCAAGCAAAACCCACCGTCAGGCTTCCGACCTTATGAGGTGGGTTTTCGCTTGCGACGAAACTTTTTGCGCAACCAACGGTAAAGCTTTCGCCCACTCAGTACAATACTGAGGATCGCAGCAATCCATCGGATTACATCAAGCAACGCCACAAGTTTGACCATCGACGTCACCCCCTTTCGGGAAGCTGCGCCGTGGTCTGGAAAACATCCACCGATACTCAAAAGTCCATAACATCAATTATAGCACGTATGTTCCCTTGCCTCTACCATTTATTTCATGTGTTAGTATGGACTCTCCTCTTACGCAGATATCGTGCCTTGGTATGACTCTATCTTAATACTTGTGTATAATATGGAAATAGAGGAAGGGAAAGGTGGATGTGAATGCGTGTGATTCGGACTCAATTGAGTATGTATCCCAGGTGGCTGACTGCAGTTTTTATAGTGTTTGTCATCAATTTTGTATTAGCAGTGACGATATTTCTTAACTTCACGTTGATGGTGGCTGATCTGGCCATGCTTTTTGCTGCATATAGTATTCGTGAATATAAATACAACAAAATATATTTTAGTTTATGCCTTTTATTAAGTATCAGTTTTGTTATCCTTGGTATCAGGACATTTCCCATTTAACTTAGAGTACACAACGTTTAGTAATCAACCACCCTTGCCTACATGATACCAATCATGGGTAAAGGTGGTTTTTTTCTTGCGAAATTGTCATCGGGGTTAATCAGATTGTTACGTTAGAACCATCAAATTTGGGTAAAACCATAGAAGGAGGTGTTACGATGACAACCAAGAGTACAATGACATGGAAACGGATTGGTGCACTCGCATTATCGTTAACGCTGGCTTGGGGGATGGGTCCGGTACATACGCTATCAGGTGCTAACGCTGCATCTTCACAGGCATGTGGAAAGGGAGATCATGGACTATCTGCTACATTGAAAAAGGGCAGCGGTGTGGAAGAGCAACACCTGCAATTTACGGACATTGATTTTCTTAATGATACGACTGGACGAGCTGGGGGTGAAGGCTTCCTGATCGGTACCTCGAATGCAGGATGTACGTGGCAGTCCATATATACCGGGCAGTGGCAATTCACACAGCTTGATTTTCCGAATAATGTGAACGGATATGCGCTGGCGCGAGTGAAGAATTCACCTGCAACCTATCTGATCCGTACCCATGATGGGGGATCGCACTGGACGCGGCTCGATACGCCGGGCATTCAATTCAAGCGAATTGATTTTCGCAATAAAGATGTAGGTTATGGTTACACCTATAATGGTGTATATCAGACGAAGGATGGCGGGGTAACCTGGAGTAAATTGAATACGCCTGCCAACACGCGTGCAGCTGCCTTTGCAACAGAGAAACAAGGGTATGCCGTCGTGGTTGTACCTGGATCGGGATATCATCTGAAGCAAACGAGTGATGGCGGCAAAAACTGGACAACCTCTCTCCGAGTTGTCTCAGACACATGGAGCGGAGCGGATCTGTATGCACATGGCCAGCAAGTATGGGCCCTTCTGTATGGTGATGCAGGCATGTCCCAACAATCCTACTCCCTCTATGCGAGCGGTAATCAAGGCAAGAACTGGACCCAAGTATTTGCGCAATCCACAGCAGGGGGAGGTCCTGCACCAGGTACAAACAGTACGGGCAAAGGAAACGGACCAGCCAACCCAGGTGGTCATCCCGGCAACATGGCGTTGATTGGTAATCAGACGGCGTATCTGTCTGCAGGTTCACCCGCAGCTGGCAAAGTGGGTATTGGACGTTCTTATGATACAGGTTCCACGTGGAAAAATATTGACCTGAAAGATCCGGGATACAGTTCCCGTATCTCGTTCCCATCTGCCAAGACGGGGTGGCTCGCAGTAACAAGTGATAACTCTCCTGCGATCTATCAGACTACAGATGGTGGAACGACGTGGACACAAAAAATGTTGTTGCCTTCAGAGCAGGATTAAATAGCCTGTGAATCTGAAATAACAACGGAGCAAATCCAAATTAGAAATGAATAAAAATCAATTTGGTAAGTCTCTGTATGAATTTCTATAACAAACAAGCCTCTTCCTAATCAATTACACAGGAAGAGGCTTGTTTGTGTAGAAATAAAAACGGTTGAAACCTACTCTAAAACGAGTTATTGTAAGCGATAACAATACATTATATGGAGGTTGAAATCATGGTTGATGTTATTTTAAAGGCGGATTCGGATCAAGGATTAATAAATCGCAATATATATGGTCATTTTTCCGAACACTTGGGACGTTGTATTTATGAGGGGCTGTGGGTAGGAGAAGATTCACCTATTCCGAATACGGATGGGATTCGAAATGATGTATTAACGGCCTTACAGAAGCTTAATATTCCAGTACTTCGCTGGCCAGGCGGTTGTTTTGCCGATGAATATCACTGGAAAGATGGTGTAGGTCCGAAGAGTGATCGTGCTCGTATGATCAATACACACTGGGGCGGTGTGGAAGAGAACAATCACTTTGGTACACATGAATTCTTGAGATTATGTGAGTTGCTCGGCACGGAGCCATATATCAGTGGCAACCTGGGCAGCGGTACAGTGCAGGAGATGCAGGAATGGGTGGAGTACATCACGTTTGACGGCGAATCGCCGATGGCGAACTGGCGTAAGAATAATGGTAGGGAAGAACCGTGGAAAATGAAGTATTTTGGCGTGGGAAATGAGAACTGGGGATGCGGCGGCAATATGCGTCCTGAATATTATGCGGATGAATATCGGCGGTATGCTACATATGTACGTAACTATTCCGGGAACGAGATTTATAAAATCGCTTGCGGACCCAACGAAGGTAACTATGAATGGATGGAAGTCCTAATGCGGGAGGCTGCTCGCTTTATGGATGGAATCAGTCTTCATTATTACACCATCCCTACAGGAGAGTGGAATGATAAAGGCGCAGCTACAGGATTTGGCGAGGCTGAATGGTTCACCACCTTGAAAAAGACACTCCATATGGATGAATTACTGGTGAAGCACTCCGAGATTATGGACAAATATGATCCAGAGGGCAGAGTCGGCATTATTGTGGACGAATGGGGCACGTGGTATAACGTTGAGCCTGGAACCAATCCAGGGTTCCTGTACCAACAGAATACGATGCGGGACGCTGTGCTTGCAGGCGTGAACCTGAATATTTTCAACCAACATAATAAACGGGTACACATGGCGAATCTTGCACAGATCGTCAATGTGCTTCAATCGCTTGTGCTCACGGAAGGGGACAAAATGCTCCTGACCCCTACGTATCATGTATTTGATATGTATCAGGTTCATATGGATGCACAGCGATTGGATTTGAATTATGAAAGCCCAGGATACACATTCGGAGAAGAGACCATTCCGCAGCTCAGCTTATCAGCTTCCCGCAACAAGGATGGGGTCATTCATGTGACAGCTTGTAATCTGAGTCATACGGATGAGTTGGAAGTTGTGTGTCAGCTGGACGCAGCTCAAGCGGATAAAGTAACCGGGCAGATTCTGCACCATACTGATTTTGGTGCATTCAATACCTTTGAGCAGCCGAATCATGTTCAGCCTATGGCTTGGGAGGGACTCACACTGGAGAATAACACCTTGCGTTTTGTTCTTCCTCCAGCATCGGTAGGGGTCATCGCTGTAGAGGGTTAATGATGAAAAGGCAGGAACCTTGCAAGGGCTGCGATGATCAGTATGATGTGAAGATTAGCGATGCTAAAATGGCCAGACTTGTTGAGATTGCTTCACGCTCGCGTCCAACGGTACAGGATGAGGAATATGAGCGGCGGCTATCCATCTGCTCTGCCTGTCCGGGATTGCAATATGGCACAACTTGTCGGCACTGTGGCTGTCTCGTACAGGTGCGAGCGAAGCTGAGCGAGTCGACATGTCCTTTTCCTTATGAATCACAATGGGCCTGATCGGATGAATGAATCTTATTATAATGAAGCAAAAGAGAGTTGCACTTTAAAGGTGTGGCTCTTCTTTTTTGGCTTGATGAGGAAAAAACTCTGAATTTGGATTTGAATTGAGCGAGGGAACTGGATATAGTTATACAGTAGAGTGTAGGATAGCGAGCTATCCGGGAATATGAGCGTATAGCGACACAACAATACGGGAAGGGCTGTTCTCACCGGCCGTGCCTGATTTTGCGTCGCCTCGAATATAATGGAGGTTAACATTCATGTCGAACATGCGACCGGTACACATCCGGCTGCACAGCCGTTATGAAGGTGAAGATGTGCTGCAGGAAATGCAGGGTGAAGCCGTGTTAAAAGGGTCTGTTCTTTATGTTCGTTATGAAGAACCGCAGGTTGGACCCGAGGGAGGCACAACTCGTACTACATTGAAGCTGGGCGGACAATCCATCAAGATTATACGTCATGGTGAAGTGGAATCGGAGCAGACTTTTGAATTGAATCGGAAGCTTCCTGGTTTCTACCGATCACCATACATGTCGTTTGCCCTGTCCACGCATACACAGAAGCTGGAACTTTCCATTCAGGGATTGAGCGCACGCGCAGCGTGGAGCTACGACTTTTACCGCTTTGATGAAGAATCCGGACATTTCGCGATTAGTTTGCATATACAGGAGGAACCAATTTCATGACACGTAATCCACTAGATACGATTAACGAACGGGTAAGCACGGCCATCGGCAACGCCATTGTGACGGCCGGAATTGTTACGCAGGACGAATTGCCAGCCATCACATTGGAAGTGCCGCGTGAGAAGACGCACGGGGACTTGGCGACCAATGCTGCCATGCAGCTGACCAAGATTGCCAAGCGCAATCCGCGTCAGATTGCTGAAGAGATCATTGCCAATCTGAATCTGGCTGAAGCCGGAATCGAGAAGGCTGAGATTGCGGGCCCAGGATTCATTAACTTCAAATTGGACAAGAGTTACCTTTATCCAGTACTTGCGCTTGTGCAGGAGCAGGGTGAAGATTACGGAAGAATTAACATCGGAGAAGGACGCAAAGTCGAGATGGAGTTTGTCAGTGCCAACCCGACAGGCAGCCTGCATCTGGGCCATGCCCGTGGAGCAGCTGTAGGTGATGCACTATGTAACATCCTTGACTACGCAGGATATGATGTAACCCGTGAATACTACATTAATGATGCAGGTAATCAGGTGTTTAATCTGGCTCGTTCCATTGAAGCTCGTTATCTGCAAGAGCTGGGTCAGGATGCTGAGATGCCTGAAGACGGTTATCACGGTGAAGATATTAAAGGATTCGCCAAGCAGCTTGTTGCTGAAAAGGGTGACGAATTGCTGTCCATGCATCCGGGTGACCGTGCGGCTTATTTCCGTGACTTTGGTCTGGAGAAGGAACTGGACAAGATCAAACGTGACTTGAATCGCTTCCGTGTTAACTTTGACATCTGGTTCAGCGAAACTTCTCTGTACGACAACGGAGAAGTGCTGCGAGTACTTGATGAATTGCGTGACCGCAATGAGATCTATGAGCAAGATGGAGCAACTTGGTTGAAAACGATGCAGTACGGTGACGATAAAGAACGTGTATTGATCAAGAACGATGGCACGTATACTTACCTGACGCCAGATATTGCTTATCACCGCGACAAATATGCTCGTGGATACGACACGATGATCAACATCTGGGGTGCCGATCACCATGGATATATTCCACGGATGAAAGCCGCGATGCAAGCACTGGGTAATGATCCTGAGAAACTGGTGGTCTTGATTGCACAGATGGTGAGCTTGTTCCAGAACGGTGAAAAAGTGAAGATGTCCAAGCGTACAGGTAAAGCTGTAACGATGGAAGATCTGATGGATGAAGTCGGCATTGATGCCATCCGTTACTTCTTCACAATGCGCAGCATGGACTCCCATCTGGACTTTGACATGGACCTTGCCATTTCGACATCCAATGAGAATCCCGTATTCTACGTACAATATGCGCATGCCCGTGTATGCAGCGTATATCGTCAGGCTGAAGAACAGGGTATTGAGCTGTTGCCAGTGGCACAGATTGACCTGTCCAAGCTGACAACAGAGCACGAGTATGACCTTCTCCGCAAAATGGGAGAGCTGCCTGAGGAGATCTCGGCAGCGGCAACAGGATATGCACCTCATCGTATCATCCGTTATGTATACGAGCTGGCATCCCTGTTCCACAGCTACTACCGTGCAGAACGTGTCATTACGGAAGACACGCAGCAAACTCAAGCGCGTCTGGCACTGATCGGTGCTGTACGTACCGTTATCGCAACGGCGCTTCGTCTGGTAGGCGTAACCGCTCCTGACAAAATGTAAATTCCAGGCTAGCGGCACATCCGCCGCTCTGCCTAAGGCAAAAAGTCCCCATGTCCACGTTGAGTGCCTTCAACGTGGTACATGGAGACTTTTTTGTTGTGTACCCGGAGTTGAAGAAAACGAAATGCCTGACCCATCCAAGGCACACTAGCCTGCTCTGACATCACAGTGGGCGTAACCTAGAGTTTCAGCCGCTACGTAATACTCCCTCGTGCGTACTGCCTGGGCCGGGCTACTGCGTTTCGCCACGAAGCCTCAATCAAGTTCTGCTGACGGCTGACAGAGCTGGCTCACTCCCCGCCCTCCTGCATTAGCTTCAGGGCATCAATCTCACCACCACGCACCTTGCTCTTTGCTGTGGTGGTCTTGCGGGCGCGCAATGGGATCGTAGCACGTTTTACGAGTGTCTTGATTTCACTAGGGGATAACCCCGGATGTTTGGAGAGCAGCAAGGCGATAGCGCCACTCACATGGGACGTCGCCATGGATGTGCCGCTCATCTCGTGATGCTTGCCTTGTACCCAGGAAGAGACGATTTTATCACCGGGTGCATAGACATCCACATATGCGCCACGATTGCTGAAGGACGCAATACGTCTGTTTTTGTCGGTTGCCCCAACAGATATGGTCTGGGGATACCGTGCAGGGTAATCAATACTGCGGCGTTTGCCGTCATTTCCTGACGAAGCAACAATAACGATTCCAGCATGGTATGCACGATTGACAACGTCAAGAAGCGCCTTGCTGCGTGTTTTCATGCCAAAGCTCATATTGATGATATCGACCTTGTTGCGCACACACCAGTCGATGCCAAGTACAATATCGGATACATAAGCCGATCCGTTGTGGTCAAATGCTTTCACCGGATAGATCAGGGAGCGTGGAGCTACACCAATCATGCCTGCGGTACTGTTGGCAGCAGCGATAGTCCCTGCTATGTGGGTGCCGTGTCCGTTATCATCATGAGGAAGCAGGCTGCGGTTTAACAGATTGATTCCGCGTGCCAGGGAATAACGAAGATCAGGATGGTGATAATCAGCACCTGTATCAATCACACCGATTTTAATGCGGTGTCCGGTAGACACAGACCATACTTTGGGCGCCCGAATCTGCTTCACTCCCCAGGGTATGCCTTGAGCATTGCTTGGTTTGCTGTGGAGTGCGTTGGCATGAAGGGAGATGGGAACGTCTTCTTCAATCGTAATTTCATCCCCATAGCGGTATAGGTCCTCCGGGCGTTGGACTGGAGCGATAATGGAACGAGCTAGTCGCGAGGAACGGACAGCTCCAAGGTCGGTGAATTCATTCCGCATTCGGGACAATTCTACGAGACAGGCCTCGTACTGCTGCGGTTTGGCAAATCGGATCAAATATCGCCCTCCCTGTTCTGGTTCAGGGCGTCGCATCCCGTCAATCAATTGATGCAATAAACCAGTATAGTCCATAATGGGCAGCCCCCTTCGGGATGAACATGCTGAGGTATTCTATGAATGCGCTCATCCCGCCGCATGGGGAACTTGCCCTTTTTTTACAAAAACACATTCTCTTCGTGTCAAAACGGGCGCAGGGACATATGATGGATGGAGAGCTAGAAGGCTCTTGCGGGGAACCTGGTGAGGAGTAGTCCTCCAAGGGTATACAGTCAGAAGGCGGAGGGGACTCCGTCTTTTTTATTATGGAGTTGTCTCTTTGATAAAAGAGGATATTCCTAGGAGTTCGATGCCAACTCACGTTTAATATATGGACATATTGTTGCTGCTCTCCGCATTTGCGTCACATCCGTACATAAAAACTTGCTTTTTAACGCTAAATAGGTTTTACTTAGGTTTGTTAATGGATATGTTATACGTAACAGTCCAGTTCGTAGGGGTTAAAAAGTGAATTTTGTGTGAGAGGAAGTGTCTGCAGTGAGTACCTCGCTCAATTTGAAAATTGATAAAGAAAAGGTAAAAGAGATCCCTTTGGTGGACCTTGCCTTTATGGTGCTGAAAGCGGCTAATACGCCGTATTACTATCGTGACTTAATGAATGAGGTAGCGAAGCAGCGCGGAATGACTGATGAAGAAATCAACGAGTTTATCGCCCAGCTATATACCGAGATTAATATCGATGGCCGTTTTGCTTGCGTCGGTACAAGTCTGTGGGGCTTAAAGCGCTGGTATCCGGTAGCTGGAACAGAAGATTCCATGACGGGTGCGAAGCGTCCGCGTATCATCAACGATGAAGACGATGATCTGGAAGATGAAGACTTCGGTGAAGAAGAAGACAGCTATAGCAGCGATGAAGGCTTCGACAGCACGGATAAAGACGAAGAAGAAGACGAAGAAGATGAAGAAGAAGAGGACGACATCTTTGACGAAGAAGACAGCGAAGAAGAAGTGCTGGTTGAAGATGACGATCTGGAAGATGAAGACCTCGAAGAAGACGAAGAAGAGTCCGAAAACGAGGATGAATTTGACGACGATTCTGATAATCGGTAGTCATTTTTGACGTCTATAATTTACCCGTTTCCTCGGAATAGTCAGCCTTGACAGCAGACGGGGGTAACGGGTAAACTATTGCATGGGCTTATGAATGAGCGACAATATATTTATGTTTTTTATAGAAGGTGCCCCGTCCTGCGGGAGTACTTTTTTTTGTATTTTTAGAGGCATAATTTTGCAAAATGATTTTTTCCGTATGCTCCCGGCCAACATTTCGTGGCCCGTTTTTGTATATCAAAAACACCAGATGGAATGAAGTCTACCGGAATATTTGCACCATTTTTTGCTGTAGAACAACGTGTATTTAAACCGTCTTCGCAGAAAGAGCAGTTCGCAGATGCAGGGAATTTCTGCCATTGCTCTTTTTAACGATGATTACCTGGGAAACAGGTTACGATAACACCATATATCGCCTGAATTTCTGTACTTATATTAGGAGGGTAATAACAGTGACAAAGTATATTTTCGTGACGGGCGGAGTTGTGTCCTCCCTGGGCAAAGGGATTACAGCTGCTTCTCTGGGCAGATTGCTGAAAAACAGAGGGCTTAAGGTAACGATCCAGAAATTTGATCCATATATTAACATCGACCCGGGAACAATGAGTCCTTATCAGCACGGCGAGGTTTTTGTAACGGATGATGGCGCGGAAACGGATCTGGACCTTGGCCACTATGAACGTTTTATTGATATCAATCTCTCCAAAAACAGTAACGTCACGACTGGTAAAGTATACTCTTCCGTCATCAGCAAAGAGCGGCGCGGGGAATATCTGGGCGGAACGGTACAAGTTATTCCACACATTACGAACGAGATCAAAGAGCGTGTATTCCGCGCTGGACGTGAAGCGGGTTCGGATGTGGTTATTACGGAAATTGGCGGAACAGTGGGCGACATTGAGAGTTTGCCTTTCCTGGAAGCTATCCGTCAGATCAAGAGTGATGTAGGTCGCGACAATGTGATGTACATCCACGTAACACTTATTCCTTATATCAAAGCAGCTGGTGAAGTGAAAACAAAACCAACGCAACATAGTGTTAAGGAATTACGCAGCATCGGTATTCAACCGAATGTGATTGTATGCCGTACGGAGTATGAATTGTCTAAAGACATGAAAGCCAAGATCGCTCTCTTCTGCGACATTGATGAGAATGCCGTGGTTGAATGTCGTGATGCAGACACCTTGTATCAAGTACCTTTGAACCTGCGTGAAGAAGGCTTGGATGAGATCGTGGTAAATCACCTGAAACTGACTACTCCTGCACCGGATATGAGCGAGTGGGAAGGGCTGGTTGACCGGATCAACAAGTTGGAGCATACAGTTGAGATCGCTATTGTTGGTAAATATGTAGCGTTGCATGATGCATACCTGAGTGTTGTTGAGTCGTTGTCTCATGCAGGATTTGCATCCAATGCTGATGTGAAAATCCGCTGGGTTCCTTCTGAAGATATTACGGATGAGAATGTAGGCGACCTGTTACATGGTATTGATGGTATCCTTGTTCCTGGTGGATTCGGAGATCGTGGTATTGAAGGTAAAGTATCGGCAATCCGTTATGCTCGTGAGAAACAAATTCCGTTCTTCGGTATTTGCCTGGGTATGCAGGTTTCCGTTATTGAGTATGCACGTTCCATCGTTGGTTTGAATGGTGCGAACAGTTCCGAGATTAATCCGGCTACCGAATTCCCGGTGATCGATCTGTTGCCTGAGCAAAAAGATATCGAGAATCTGGGTGGCACGATGCGTCTGGGTCTGTATCCTTGTAAGCTTCAGGAAGGTTCTTTGGCGATGGCTTGTTATGATGACGAGCTGGTGTATGAGAGACACCGTCACCGGTATGAGTTCAACAATGAATACCGTGAAACGATCGAAAAAGCAGGACTGGTTATCTCGGGTACATCCCCGGATGGACGTCTGGTTGAGATCGTGGAACTTCCAGGACACCCATGGTTCCTGGCGGTACAATTCCATCCGGAATTCACTTCCCGTCCGAACCGTCCGCAACCATTGTTCCGTGAGTTTGTAAAAGCTTCTCTGGAGAATGCACAGAAATAATCATGGTATTAGTGTTAACGTAATAGATATTGGGGATGTTCCTGGCAACCAAAGCGGATGCCGGAACATCCCTTTTTTTGCGTAAAAAAGCAGGATGAAATGCTTTTTTTCATTTTGTGAAGGTAGCAGGATTTTAATGGAGGAGGTAGAATACTTATCATGACGACTATGGGATAGTTATCCAGATTCGAAGATGTACATGCTTTCCTAATTTTAGGAGGTTACAGAGTGGAAGATAAAAAAGTTTTGATTGTTGATGACCAGAATGGTATTCGAATCCTGTTAATGGAAGTGTTCAGCAGTGAGGGGTATAACACGTTTCAAGCACCCAACGGCAAGGTTGCTCTGGAGATTGTGAATAATGACAAGCCTGACCTGGTATTGCTCGATATGAAGATTCCTGGGATGGACGGTCTGGAAATCCTGAAGCATATTAAAGAAATTGATCCGGGTATCAAGGTGATCATGATGACCGCTTATGGTGAACTTGACATGATTAAGGAAGCCACGGATCTCGGAGCGCTCATGCACTTTACGAAACCGTTTGATATCGACGAGATGCGAGTGGCTGTGAATATGCAACTTCGCAATGGTACTGCCAATAAATGCAGCTGAATCCTGTTGATACAGGATTTTTTTGCGTGTGGAGAACATAGAAGGTACTTGGTGGGAAAATGGGGTATTTCACTCCTTCATCCGGGGAATATTGGAAATGGGGAAGTTATAAAGCGGTGTCTATGAAAACTGTGCTGCAAAGCACAGCATTTTTGCAAATGCTTGTTTAGTATTTGACATGGGATGTGGTATAATAAGCCCGTATGTGATTTCGGCTAAAAACCATAGACACAACCCAAACCCCTAGGAGGATTGAAACCATGCCATTAGTATCTATGACAGACATGTTGAACAAAGCACTAGAAGGAAAATATGCAGTTGGTCAATACAATATCAATAACCTTGAGTGGACTCAAGCGATTCTTGGTGCTGCTGAAGAAGAGAAATCCCCAGTAATCTTGGGTGTATCCGAAGGCGCAGCACGTCACATTGGTGGCTTCTACACTGTAGTTAAAATGGTAGAAGGACTTATCCATGACATGAAAATCACTGTTCCAGTTGCAATTCACCTGGACCACGGTTCAAGCTTCGACAAGTGTAAAGAAGCGATCGACGCTGGATTCACATCCGTTATGATCGACGGTTCCCACCACTCTATCGATGAGAACATCGAAATGACTAAAAAAGTTGTTGAATATGCACACGCTAAAGGCGTTTCTGTAGAAGCTGAAGTAGGTACTGTAGGCGGACAAGAAGACGACGTTATCGGCGGTATCATGTACGCTGACCTGAACGAGTGTATCCGTATCGTTAAAGAAACAGGTATCGATACATTGGCACCAGCTCTTGGTTCCGTACACGGTCCTTACCATGGCGAGCCTAACCTGGGCTTCAAAGAAATGGAAGAAGTTCGTGACGCGGTACAAGTTCCACTCGTATTGCACGGTGGTACAGGTATTCCTAAACACGACATCGACAAAGCCATTTCCCTGGGTACGTCCAAAATCAACGTAAACACAGAGAACCAAATTGCTTTTGCAAGAGTGGTTCGTGAAGTGCTTGCAGCTAAACCAGATGCTTACGATCCACGTACATTCATCGTACCAGGCCGTGACGCAATCAAAGAAACCGTTAAAGGTAAAATCCGCGAGTTTGGTTCTAACAACAAAGCGTAATTTATCTTTACCAGTTCCATACTGTGAAATGGAAAAACACCGCCTAGCCGGTGTCTTTCCATTTTCACACCTTATTTCTACATCGGAAGCCAACAGCACGTATTGCCGTTCATCGGCTGCAAAACACGTAGGGGGACATTAAGCTTTATGGAAAAATTGATGATTAGTGGCGGACGTCCGTTACAGGGAACTGTAACTATAAGCGGCGCCAAGAACAGCGCCATTGCGCTTATTCCTGCAGCATTGCTTGCCGAGTCAGAAGTCGTGTTGGACAACCTGCCGCTTTTGAGTGACGTGGCGGTTTATGCAGAAATTTTGGAGGAACTCGGAGCACATGTGACTTGGGAAGGCAGTCAGATGAAGATTGACCCTTCTGACATCAAATCCATTCCTATGCCGAATGGTCCCGTGAAGAAGCTTCGTGCTTCGTATTATATGATGGGTGCATTGCTAGGACGTTTCAAAGAAGCGACCGTAGGTTTACCAGGGGGCTGTAATTTTGAGCCTCGTCCAATTGATCAACATATCAAAGGGTTTGAAGCGCTTGGCGCAACCGTAACAAACGAACATGGCTCCATCCATTTGCATGCCAAAGAGCTGCGGGGAGCAAAAATCTATCTTGATGTAAGCAGTGTCGGCGCAACCATTAATATCATGCTGGCGGCTACTCGTGCCAAAGGCTCTACAATTATCGAAAACGCGGCTAAAGAGCCTGAGATTATAGATGTAGCAACACTTCTGAATTCCATGGGTGCCAGCATCAAGGGTGCAGGTACCGAAACGATCCGTATTGAAGGGGTCTCGGAGCTTAAAGGCTGCCGTCATTCCATCATTCCGGATCGTATCCAAGCAGGTACGTATATGATCGCTGCAGCGGCGACGCGCGGAGATGTTCTGATTGACAATGTGATTCCCAAACATCTGGAAGCTTTAACGGCAAAGCTGCTAGAAATGGGTGTTGGCATTGAGGAATTGGATGAAAGTATACGTGTCATTGGTAAACCAAGCTATAACCACGTTGACGTGAAGGCACTTGTATATCCTGGTTTTCCAACGGATCTACAGTCACCCATGACCAGTGTTTTAACACAGGCAACTGGTGTGAGTGTCCTGAGCGACTTTGTATACAGTAATCGATTCAAGCATGTGCCTGAGTTGGTGCGGATGGGTGCAAAGATTCGAGTAGAAGGACGGTCAGCGATTATTGAAGGCAATGCATTAAACGCGGCCAAAGTAAAAGCGTCCGATCTTCGCGCTGGAGCAGCGCTGGTGATTGCAGGTCTCACTGTCAGTGAAGGTGTGACTGAAGTAACGGGGGTCGAATATATCGACCGCGGTTATGATCATCTGGTGACTAATCTGCGCCTGCTCGGTGCAGATGTATGGCGGGAAACTGATTAATAGGAAGCACTATGCATGATTCAGTCATACACAAGTTTTTTTAACTGAACTGCATATCTTTTTGTTGATTAGGTAAACCTGTTTTAATAGAGTTCTCAGTCTCTCCGGCATAAGACGAAATGTTACTGTTTCCTTTACCGGAGGGTCTTTTTTTGAATTAAACTTCATATGGCTGTAAGAACATCATTTCTCATCCCCAACCCCGGTTTTGTTTGAACTGCGCTCCATAGCCGGTCTATCCGGATTGATCGCCTCAATGCATCATTCACTCAATAGCGGATCTTGCCGAATGTTGGCCATCCCACCCGGAAACTTACACTCAAAGACAAGTATTTGCATTATAACGGTTACATTCCGTACAATGGACAGAAGGGATTGTGGCAGACGCCGCTCTCTATAGCCGGAACATCTAGCGAAACTATCCATTTCACACGGACTTATTAATTGAATAGGTGGTTATTATATGGATCTACAAATTTCCGATTTGGAAGAAATGAAACTAACGGACCTCTACAAACTGGCCAAAAAATATCAGATACCTTACTATGGTACGTTAAAAAAGAAAGAATTAATCTTTGCTATACTACGTGCACAAGCTGAACAGAGTGGCCTGATGTTCATGCAAGGCGTACTCGAGATTTTACCTGAAGGTTACGGATTCTTAAGACCTATCAACTACTTGCCAAGTACGGAAGACATCTACATCTCAGCTTCTCAGATTCGCAAGTTTGACCTAAGAACAGGTGACCTCGTATCAGGTAAGTGTAGAACGCCCAAGGAAAACGAGAGATACTTCGGTTTGTTGCAAGTCAACGCTGTAAATGGTGAGAATCCATCGGCGGCTGCAGAACGACTTCACTTCCCGGCACTAACCCCACTGTATCCGCAGAAAAAACTGGTTCTCGAAACATCCCCCGACCATTTGTCCACACGAATTATGGATGTGCTCGCCCCGGTAGGATTGGGACAGCGCGGATTGATCGTAGCGCCTCCCAAAGCGGGTAAAACGCTTCTCCTCAAAGAAATTGCCAACAGCATCTCAACTAACAATCCTGAAATTGAACTGTTTGTCCTGTTGATTGATGAACGTCCAGAGGAAGTAACGGATATGTCGCGTTCGGTAAAAGGGGAAGTTGTGGCTTCGACATTTGATGAACTACCTGAGAATCATATCAAGGTGGCGGAATTGGTGCTTGAGCGTGCGCTTCGTCTGGTTGAGGCCAAAAAAGATGTTGTTATCCTGCTGGATAGCATTACGCGTCTTGCCCGTGCATATAACCTGGTTATTCCACCGTCCGGTCGTACACTTAGTGGTGGTATTGATCCAGCTGCGTTCCATCGTCCGAAACGTTTCTTCGGTTCTGCCCGGAATGTGGAAGAAGGCGGAAGCTTGACGATCCTGGCAACGGCATTAATTGATACCGGATCACGTATGGATGACGTCATTTATGAAGAGTTTAAGGGTACAGGTAACATGGAGCTCCATCTAGACCGTCGTCTGGCAGAGCGCCGCATATTCCCAGCGATCGACATTCGTCGTTCGGGTACACGTCGTGAAGAAGTGTTGCTCAGCAAGGAAGAGTTGGATACAATCTGGGCGATTCGTAAAAACATGAATGATTCCCATGACTTTGTCGAAGGGTTCCTGAAAAAACTTCGTAACAGCAAGACAAATGCAGAGTTTTTGGCGGCATTTGATTCGGCTGGTAATAGCCCGACAAGCAATTCGGGTACAACAACAACCCGTCGCTCACCTAGACAGACAGCAACGTCAGGTACATCGACGTAAGTGTCGTTCGACTAATCACTTTCTTTTTGCAGCATTGCTGTAAATGTTACAATACACTCGTCGTTAGGTTTAACCCATTAGATGTGAGGAGAACATCATGTATTTAGTATACGCAGATGAAAAAGGTAATGTATTTGATCATCCTTCCCTGTACGGGCTTGCCCGCAGTGGAGATATGATCGTTGAGATTATGGAAGATGAACTCATCCCTTTGCCAGAGGGTGCAACGTTGGTTGGACTCCCGAGTACCCGGCCCATTGGTATGGACCCGGACACAGGTGAGATGCTGCCAATGCCAACGGACACACAGGCTGTAGGTGCTTTGCTTCCACAGGGATTCACTCGTTTGTGTCTCCCTGGATATGTGAAGACGGATAAGGAGTATAAGTTGCCTTTGTTCGGTTATTCCGCAGTGGTTTGGAAAGATGGCGGTTTCTATGTTACGGCTTCGAAGTCAGATAGTCCTGACAAATGGAATCCGCTCAACTGTGATCGTGACGATGTACGTTCCGGGGTTAAACGATTGACAGAGCAATACCCCGAGAACCGTCTCTACACCCATCTATCCAACTGTGCGCTCGGATATGAATGTCTAACTTCGTCGAACACGTTCCTGAATCGTTGGGAAGGCGGAGTACCGGTATCCTATTCTTGTAATGCAGGTTGTTTCGGATGTATCTCCGAGCAACCGGATGATAGTGGCTTTGTTTCACCGCAGACGCGTATGAACTTCCGTCCGCGTGTGGATGAGATTGTCCAGGTCATGATGGAACACCTGAAGACACCGGAATCCATCATTAGCTTTGGACAAGGATGTGAAGGGGAGCCTTCCACGCAGGCCAAGCTGATTATTGAAGCGATTCGCGAAGTACGTTCCGTAACGGACATGGGGTATATCAATATTAATACCAATGCCGGTCTGAACGATCACATTAGAGGTATTGTAGATGCTGGATTGGATCTGATGCGCGTAAGTACAATTAGCGCACTGGATGACCACTATAACGCCTACTATAAACCACGTGGTTATACCTTAGCCAATGTTGAGAAGTCGATGAAATACGCAGCGCAGCAGGGTGTATACACCTCCATTAACTATTTGATCTTCCCGGGCGTAACAGATCGTGAAGAAGAGATTGAGGCGATGATTGAGTTTGCAAGAAGAACCGATCTACGCTTGATTCAGATGCGTAATCTCAATATTGATCCGGAGAGCTATCTGGAATTAATTCCTCCAGCTCAAGGTGATATCTTGGGCATGAAGCAGATGATTGAGATTTTTGAAGACGAGTTGCCTGATGTTGTGATCGGATCGTATACCCATGTTCCACCCGCTGGAATGGCACGTCCAAAACGGTTGATTACCTCTTAACAATAATGGATTGCAACAGGCACAAGGCCGTGTTATAATCTCAGAGTTGTGCCATTTACTCTGGGTCCGCTTGAGGCTCAGGGCGGAAAGAGGTGAAAGGTAATGAAAGAAGCAATTCATCCTAATTACACGATTGGTCAAGTATCTTGCGCTTGCGGGAATACTTTTGAGACAGGTTCGGTTAAAGACGGACTTCGTGTAGAGATTTGCTCCGCGTGCCACCCGTTCTTCACAGGTAAACAGAAGTTTATCGATGCTGGCGGCCGTGTTGATCGTTTCAAAAAGAAATACGGAATCTAATAGGACAATTCTTGGAGTTGTCTGCTAATTGCATCCCACGCACCCCTGCTGATCTGGCAGGGGTTTTTATATGTTATATGTAAGCGTGGTTGCTTCCGAGTTCCTCTGGTTGCAATTTGGATAACCTTACGTTATACTATTTCTTACCGTGCTAGATGGGGAGGTAGCGGTGCCCTGTAACTCGCAATCCGCTATAGCGAGGTTGAATTCCTGCTAGAGGTTTTGCCGATGTGAGGTTTGGTCCCTAAACGTGGTGTTGACGGTTGGGTCCTCCGCAATGAGTACTCATGAACCTGGTCAGGTCCGGAAGGAAGCAGCCATAAGTGAGATCACTCTTGTGCCGGAGGGTTGCCTAGCCCGAGCTATTGTTCAGGGGTGCCACTTGGATCGCAAATATCGATAGCAGGTGCACGGCTTATCATTTAAATGTAGAGACCTTTGCAGTTGTATGTATGCAGAGGTCTTTTTGATATGTCTTAATAAACCACGCATGAATGAGTCAGATAAAGTTTGGATTCACCCTAGAATATAGTATAATAGGGGAACGACAAAGGACTCGAATGCGAAGTGGAAGGAAGGTAACGCATCATGGAGCATATCGCGTTATACCGGGCTTGGCGTCCCCAGTCGTTTCAAGATATGGTGGGGCAACAGCATATTATTCAGACCTTGCAGAACGCGATTCGTGAACAGCGGACTTCCCATGCCTACTTATTTAGCGGGCCCAGAGGAACGGGAAAGACGAGTGCCGCCAAGATTTTGGCCAAAGCTGTGAACTGCGAACGTGGGCCTGCGCCTGAACCTTGTAACGAGTGTGAAGCTTGCCGCAGAATCACGACTGGCGCTGTGATGGATGTGCAGGAGATTGATGCTGCATCGAATCGGGGCGTTGAGGAAATTCGTGATCTTCGGGAAAAGGTTAAATATGCGCCAACTGAAGTCCGGCAGAAAGTCTATATTATTGATGAAGTGCACATGCTGACGACAGAGGCATTCAATGCTTTGCTCAAAACATTGGAAGAGCCGCCGCCACATGTGATGTTTATTTTGGCAACAACGGAACCGCACCGCCTTCCGGCTACCATTATATCGCGCTGTCAGCGATTTGATTTTCGCCGGGTTTCCCTGGAAGAGCAGACAGCAAGACTTACACTGATCTGTGAACAGGAAGGCATGGAAGCTGACCAGGATGCACTCCAATACATTGCTCGTTTATCGGACGGTGGAATGAGGGATGCACTTAGTGTGCTGGATCAGATCTCTTCATTTACGGATGGACGAGTAACGTACCAGCAGGTTATGGACATGACCGGGGGTATTGCATCAGAGCAATTCGCCAAGCTGGCTGCTTCGCTGCTCAAGGGTGATGTTGGTCATATTTTGCAGATGATTGAAGGTTTCATGCATGAAGGAAAGAGCGCAGACAAGTGCATGGAGAATCTACTGTATTATTTCCGTGATTTGCTTATGATTAAGATGGTGCCTGATGCAGACAAACTGACGGACCGGGTGCTTGATCCGGAATCTTTCCGTGATATGGCGGAGTCATTCACTAAGGAACAACTGTTCCACATGATCGACACCCTTAATCGGTACCAGAGTGAAATGAAATATGCGGTGCAGCCACAGACATTATTTGAGGTCGCGTTGCTTAAACTGTGTAGTATTCCGGCGCAAGAGGGGGCTTCTGTTTCGGTTGGAGCTTCATCCCATGCAGCGCCTGCTGATGGAGAGATCAACCGCCTGAAGCAGCAGCTTGCCGAGTTGGAAAAGAAATTGGATCGTGCACTAAAGAGTGGGTTGTCTGGTGGAGAAGGTGCATCGAGTGCTCCGTCGCGTCCAGCAACACGAGCCCCTGTATCGAGAGGAAACTCACCTGCGAAGCTTCCTGCACAGCTGGATCAGTATGTTGCACGCAAGGGAGCCCCTGAGTTCGCGGAGATCAGCAAAAAATGGAGTCAGATCCTGCAACGAGTGAAAGAAGAGAGGGTTACCGTCCACGCCTGGTTTGTGGATGGAGAGCCGGTATCATTGCTTGAAGACAATGTTCTGGTTGCTTTTAAAAATAACATCCACCGTGAAACAACGGAGAAGCAGGCTAACCGCGAAGTCATTGAGCGGGTGTTGTCGGAACATCTTGGGCGCTCGGCACGACTGGTGACGATGATGCTCAAAGATTGGACTGGAGCAATGGAAGGGGCTTCTGAAGCGCCGAAGGAGGACTTCAAGCTTGAACCCGAGCATGAAGACGGCGGTTCAGGCAACAAGCAGCCTTGGATTGATGAAGCCATCCAGCTCTTTGGTGAGGACCTTGTAGTGATCAAAGAATAATGCGCATTGCGCGATAACTATAATAAAGGAGATGAATAATCATGAACAACATGAACCAAATGATGAAACAAGTGAAAAAAATGCAGGAGCAAATGCTGAAAGCACAAGAGGAATTGGCGGACAAAACAGTCCAAGGTACTTCTGGTGGCGGTGTTGTGACGGCTGAAGTTAACGGACACAAGAAATTGCTTGCTATCACGATCAAACCTGAAGCGGTAGATCCGGAAGATGTTGAAATGTTGCAGGATCTCGTTATGACAGCTGTTAATGATGCAATGTCCAAAGCGGATGAAATTGCCAACAAGGATATGGGCAAATTCACAGGCGGCATGAATATTCCGGGATTATTTTAGTTAAAAATTGATCCTGTCAAAGGAGACAAAATCGATTGTATTATCCCGAACCAATAGCCAAGCTGATTGATGCCTTCACCCGGTTGCCGGGTGTGGGTCCCAAGACGGCAGCGCGTTTAGCTTTTCATGTACTTAAAATGAAGGAAGATGACGTTATCGATTTTGCCAAAGCACTCGTGAGTGTGAAGCGTAACCTTCATTACTGTTCTGTGTGTTGTAATATCACCGATACGGATCCGTGTCGCATCTGTCAGGATAAGTCCAGGGATGTCTCTGTAATCTGTGTAGTTCAGGATTCGAAAGATCTGGTGGCCATGGAGCGCACCAAGGAATTCGATGGATACTATCATGTGTTACAGGGTGCGATTTCACCTATGGAGGGAATTGGACCGGACGATATTCGGTTGAAGGAACTCCTGATTCGATTAAGTGATGAACGTATAAAAGAGATCATCTTGGCGACGAACCCCAATATTGAGGGGGAGGCTACAGCAATGTACATCTCCCGCTTGGTGCGTCCGTTTGAGATCAGTGTGACCCGAATTGCCCATGGATTGCCTGTAGGTGGCGATCTGGAGTATGCGGATGAAGTAACCCTTTCCAAAGCGCTGGAAGGGCGCAGGGAGATGCGTTAGTGTGCTCATTTTGTATTACGCAGTGCACTTCTTTGGAAATTTCGGATGCTAAATAAGTTTCGATGTGCAGGAGAGAGCCTTAGGGCTCTCTTTTTTTGTGAAGAAAATGAATGCACGAGTTCTAAGTTTGTCCTTTCCTTGATAAGTATGAGAATATGCTGTGCTGATCAGGAGGGGGAGAGTTTATGTTTTTGTGGCGAAATACACGGAACTCGGTAGAGAAACACAACAGAATGTTGAAGGAGCTTGAGGCGGATCAGATCTATGCAGATATTCAGATGGCTAAGCGGGAATGGGAACAGGCTATGAGACAGTTTGAAGATGCACAGGGGCAGGATGAGATTGATTATGCCATTTATGTATTGGAGGCAGCTGAGCGGAAGTACCAGATTCACTTGAGAAGAGCAAAGCGAGCCAGAGCTAATGATGATGTTACATCACAGCGCGGGATTATGTAGTCACGTTTACATTAAACACGGAGGTGTAACTTATGAAGAGTATCATACTGGGAAGTGTATTGGTTATATCATTACTGGGGCTTATCGTTATTTTGTTCAGAAAGCGGATAGGGTTATCGTTTTTCACGTCATTCGGAATTCATCTGGTGCTGGCTGCAGTAGGGATATATATCGTGAATTATTCCGGCTGGATTACAGGAACCTACATCCCGCTGAACCCTGCAACGATAGGGACTGTAACTGTTTTGGGATTGCCAGGTGTGGGGCTATTATTAGGGTTAAAAATTTCTTTGTTCGGATAGTTGACTCCCAGGATATTTATATGGTACATTATATCTCGTTGCTTTGCTTGCTTGGTTAGATGCTTTAGATGAAATGAAGGAGTTCATTACGAACTTCGAAAAAGAATTTCAAAAAAACACTTGACCAAAACAAATGAAGTATGATATATTATAAAAGTCGCCGCTGAGAGAAAATGGTGACGAAAAAATGAGTTTGATCTTTGAAAACTGAACAACGAGTGAGTAAACATTCTGCTTGCAGAATGAACGCGAAAGTTGGAGACAAGCCTTGGCTTGAATCGACTG
>NZ_JAGIKV010000037.1 GCF_017874615.1 Paenibacillus xylanexedens | reverse complement strand
AGCAGGATAAACCTCTGCTTTGTCCTTTTTTGAACCTATGAGTGTTATTTCTTTTTGCCGATACGCTTTTCAGGGCTTTTGAGACAGCCCCTTTTGTTTGGAGATATAAGTATAGATAAATAATCCAAAAAGTTCGAAATGGGGTTAAGCTCCAAGATTCCAATCAGGAAGACTCTTGGATTTGGTCTTTCCAATGTATGTCATTATAAGGTATCACAATATGATAATTGATCAATCATGCTTGAGAATAAGTCATTGCATCATACAGTCTAAAACCTTAACTTAAAATGACAGCAGAGAACGCTAACAACCTCGATGACGTTTATACCGATTGAATGGCTAAGGTATGTGTAAACGCCCATTGGACAGAGAGGGAATTTTCCAATTGATCTAAGTACATCCCCCTTAAGAGTGAGATTTATATCCCAACTCTGTTAAGTCAGCCGGGATACCTTCACGTCTTTTATGAAACTGTTTAGGCGAGGAACCGGTCATTTGTTTGAACTGCCTGCAAAAATGCTCGACATTACGGTAACCGCATCGATCGGCAATCTCTGCAACCGTATACAAATGATGTCTGAGATATTCTTTGGCCAAGCGTATTCTGCTATGAATAACATCCTCCATACACGAGAGGCCAAACGATTTCTTGTACATCAACTGCAGGTACCCCGGACTGACGTTTATGATCTTCGCCATTTCTGATATTGTCCAAGGATGGCTGGGATGGTTATGAATTGCCGTTCGAAGCTTCAACAGAGGATAGTGCTGAGGACTAATATCCTCTTGGACACAGGACTCAAGCAATTTATTGAACAAGGTTCGCAGCAGGCAATTGATGGATGATTCCCGGTAATCGTTCTGAAAAGAATGCTCTGCAACAAGTAATTGGAACAGCTTATGACAGTATTCGGGATCATCCAGCGGGAAAGGTGTGCCTGGAGGAAGGGAGGTATCGGTTACAAACGGTTCATCACTTTCAAAACGAATCCAATCATTTATATAGCGCTCTGAACAAGCCCGATAATATATTTTTTGATACGGTTTGAAAAGTACAGCACAATGAGCCGGGTATTCCTTAAGTTGTCCATCAACCCAAAACTGGGCAGGGGTCTGTGTAATAACTAATAACCAGGCATCATGCCCTTCAGGGATATCAAAAACAAAATGATTTTGATGTACCGCGTCACATTCAACGTAAAAAATAGATGTCATGGTTCTTCCCCTTTTTCTTTAAGTTGTAGAAAAGAATAACCCATTCACTACTTAAGCTATTTTCTATTATACGAGAGTTATCTTTATTTCATAGAACGAATGTACTATTACGATGATATGAGGAGTGTAGCTGTAATGAACAAGCAGGGGTTCAACCCATATCTTCCATCCTGGGAGTACGTACCTGATAGTGAGCCTTATGTATTCAATGAAAGAGTGTATGTGTATGGTTCACATGACCGTTTTAACGGACATGCCTTCTGTCTGAACGATTATGTATGCTGGTCTGCACCCGTGAATGACCTTGGGAATTGGAGAAATGAAGGGGTGATCTACCGAAAAACAGATGACCCGTTGAATCCGAATGGCCATATGTGCTTGTATGCACCAGATGTTACGCTGGGTCCCGATGGGCGGTATTATCTGTATTATGTGCTGGATAAGGTACCCGTTGTTTCGGTGGCTGTATGTGATGCACCTGCCGGTAAATATGAATTCTATGGTTATGTACAATATGACGACGGCACTCGTCTGGGCGAAAGAGAAGGGGACGAGCCCCAGTTCGATCCCGGCGTGATGACTGAAGGACAGCACACTTATCTGTATACCGGCTTCTGTGCGGCCGGAGACCAATCAAGACATGGCGCGATGGCCACGATGCTAGGTCCGGATATGCTTACGATTGTGGAAAAACCCATATTCGTAGCACCGAGCGAGCCTTACAGTGAGGGCAGCGGTTATGAGGGCCATGAATTTTTTGAAGCGCCTTCCATCCGGAAAAGAGGTGATACCTACTATCTGGTGTATTCCTCCATCGTTATGCATGAATTATGTTATGCCACCAGTCGATTTCCAAATAAAGGATTTACATATCAGGGCGTCATCGTAAGCAACTGTGATCTCCATATCGACTCCTACAAACCTGCTGACAAACCCATGTATTATGGAGGCAATAACCATGGCAGCATTGTGGAGATCAACGGAGACTGGTATGTCTTCTATCACCGTCATACCAATGGGGACGCATTCAACCGGCAGGGCTGTATTGAGAAGATATCTTTTGAAGAGGACGGCAGCATTCCTCAGGTGGAAATGACCTCCTCTGGTCCAAGTGGGAGACCGCTTGAAGGAAAAGGCGAGTACCCCGCATATATTGCATGTAATCTTTTGACCAAAGATGATCAGAAGTACACTGGAGGTTTCGGGGCAGGAGCTTGGCTGGACAGCCGCTTTCCAAAGATCACCCAGGATGGTAGAGACAGTGATGAAGAGGTCGGATATATCGCCAATATGGTTGAATCCGCAACAGCAGGTTTTAAATTCTTTGATTGCCGAGGAATTCGCCAGGTCTCGATCAAGGTACGGGGATATTGTCACGGGGTATTTGAGGTCAAAACCGCATGGAACGGTCCTGTCCTGGGTACAATCCCGGTACATTTCACCAATCATTGGAAACCCTATTCAGTCGAGATGACCATTCCGGATGGCATACAAGCTTTATATTTTACGTACAGAGGTTCTGGAAGTGCAAGCCTTGCATCATTTATTTTAGCGTAATCCTCAAACACATGATCTGAGCAATCCAGACAATACAAAGCAGCTGCTGGTCATCCAGTAGCTGTTTTGTTGACCGATCAGCCTATGCGGCTCAGACAATTGGGGTTTTTATGATTAAACTTTTAGTCATCCGCAACGTTGGCTTCTCCAGCCTGCTGCGAATGGCTGCGATATTCGCTTGGCGCGATACCTGTCCACCGCTTGAATTGGCGGCTAAAATGCGCATTGGTCTTATACCCCAGCATCATCGCAATATGGTCTATGTTCAGCTCGGTTTGCTTTAACAGCCGCTGCGCTTCGTTCAGAAGGGTTTCGGATAGAAACTTGCGTGGAGCGATGCCGTATACCTGCCGAAAAATACGATTAACCTGTGACGGGCTAATGCTCAGCGACTTGGCAATGTCCTGAATCCAGGTTCGATCGCTCTCCTGAATTTCCCCGTGAAGATGGATATATCTTACCGAATCCTCAATGTGCTCAGCAATCTGATGAGCAATGGTTTCTTTTCTCGACAACGTAACGGAAGCTTGCTGAGATAACTGGCCAACCAGGGAACCAAGCAGTTCAAACACGGCGGCATGTACCTTCATTTGTTTGGAGGAAGATAGCGAGCTAGACAAATGCTCTGTGGACAGACCATACAAAGTAGACAGGGAAGGGGAGAGCCCCAGAGCCAAATTCGAATTTGCCGGATAATAGATGTCTTTGCAACGGTTAAGTTCTCTGCAAAAGGATGTATCGTGTATGCTGAAATGCACGGAAAAATAAGTGAACCCCTCCGGTCCGGCTCCGGTGCAAGAGTGGGTCATACCAGGCCGGATGAACAGAAGGTCGCCAACCGACTGACGATAAGACTGCCCGTTGACAACCATGTTCATCTGCCCGTCCATCATCCAGTGGACTTCATACATTGAATGTTCATGAGACGGATAAGTCCAGCTGGAATCTACCTTTCTTGCATGCAGCCCCAATAATTGAAAAGACATGCGAACATCGGGTAGACGACCTAAATACACAGCATCCGAAAGCTTGGTCACAGCAAACCAACCCCCTTGTACTATTCTATATTCCAACATCCTGTCATCTCAGTGTCCTCGTAAATCATCTTTAGTTCAACGGATCTAACCTCATCTTAACAGAAAAAAAATGCGTGAAAAGGGTAAATCGTCGGAGTGATTAGAACATCGTCATGAACCATAGCGGGTGCTAAGGTAGTATTATCAACCCGATGGGGAAAAATGGAGGCAAGCTTGAATGAGAATTATTCGATTTCTGGACGGACAACAGAAGTGGCTGGCAGCCGTTACGGATGATGAACAAGCGTATCGTTTGCCACAAGCAGATTTTATGACTTTGATCTATCAAGCAAGAAAGCAGGGGATTTCTCCAGTTCAACTTGTTGAAAGCGCTTTTAAACCATTAAACAAGTTAACTGACGATTGGACTTCCCTGCATCTAATCACTCCATTGGAAGCTCCGGAAGTATGGGCGGCGGGTGTGACTTATCAGCGCAGCCGCGAAGCGCGAAATTATGAAGCAACGGAAGGCAAGCTGGATGCAAAGACCTTTTACGATAAAGTTTATGATGCCGAAAGACCGGAGATCTTTTTTAAATCTACAGCAGCCCGCACAATAGGACCGCTTGAGGCAGTCACACTTCGCAGCGATTCCAATTGGCAGATCCCGGAGCCTGAGCTGGGGTTGGTGCTTGCCGCGGATGGCAGCATTGTGGGATACATCGTTGGCAATGACATGAGCTGCCGCGATATTGAAGGGGAGAATCCGCTGTATCTGCCGCAAGCAAAAATGTGGCGCAATTCCTGCTCGATAGGTCCGGCCATTCGTCTAGCGGAAACGGTGCAGAATCCATATGCGTTCAACATCGTCTGCGAAATATATCGAGAAGGTGAAATAGTTGTGAAAAGCGAGGCAAGCACAAGTGAGTTAAACCGAAAACTCGATGAGCTGGTCTCCTTTCTGGCTAGAGATAACGATCTGTTTGACGGTACGGTGTTATTGACAGGCACAAGCATTGTGCCCCCTAATGATTTTACACTTGCACCCGGGGACCGCATTGAAATATCCATTAGCGATATCGGGACACTTATTAATCCAGTCATTTCAAACTAATGTACAAGGAGGATGAATGCGATGACCACATTTCAGATAGAGCAGACATACAGCAATTACATTAACGGAGAATGGGTGAAGGCGACGTCCGGTGAAACCGAACCGAGCATCAACCCGGCGAATCGGAAGGAGGTAGTTGGCTACGTACCCACCTCAGGCGTAGAGGATCTGAACCGGGCTGTTGCAGCCGCGAAGGAAGCAGCAAAAGATTGGCGGAGGTTATCGGGCGCGGAACGCGGCAACTATCTATTTCAGGCAGCCAATGTGCTGGAACGCCGGGCCGATGAAGTTGCAGAGGCGATGACCAGGGAAATGGGCAAAACACTCCCAGAAGCCAAAGGAGAGACACTGCGCGGTGTCGCGATCTTAAGGTATTACGCTGGAGAAGGCATGCGAAAAACCGGGGATGTCATTCCATCAACGGACAGCGAAGCACTGATGTTTACGACCCGCGTACCCCTTGGCGTTGTTGGGGTTATTGCTCCTTGGAATTTTCCGGTAGCCATTCCGATTTGGAAAACGGCTCCGGCCTTGATTTACGGCAATACGGTTGTGTTGAAGCCTGCTCAGGAAACTGCGGTCACTGCGGCTAAAGTCATGGAGTGTTTTGAAGAGGCGGGCATTCCGGCAGGCGTTCTTAATCTGGTATGCGGCAGAGGCTCAGTGATCGGATCTGCACTTGCTGAGCATCCGGATGTGGGCGGAATAACGTTCACAGGTTCCAATGAAGTGGGCAAACGGGTCGGCGGCGCAGCACTGGCACGTGGGGCCAAGTATCAACTTGAAATGGGTGGGAAAAACCCGATTATTATCGCGGCTGACGCTGACCTGGATTTGGCTGTGGAAGCCACGATCAGCGGTGGGTTGAAATCGACCGGGCAAAAATGTACGGCCACCAGCAAGGTTATTATTGAACGAAAAGTATACGATGCTTTCAAAGAAAAGCTGCTCTCGCAAATCCAGGAAATCCGGCTGGGTGACGGCATGTCTTCTGGAAGCTGGATGGGTCCATGTGCAAGCGAAGGACAGCTCAATACCGTGCTGAGTTATATTCAAAAAGGCCAGGATGAAGGTGCCGTTCTGCTCGCTGGCGGAAAAAGAGGGGACGGTCCGGGACTGGAAGAGGGATTCTATGTGCAGCCGACCGTATTTGAAGGGGTCGAATCCCATATGTCCATCGCCCGGGAAGAAATCTTTGGCCCGGTTCTGGCCTTGATTGCGGTAGATTCCCTAGAGGAAGCGATCGAAGCGGCTAATGATAGCGATTATGGCTTGAGTGCTTCCATCTATACACAGAACGTCGGAGCCATGTTGTCTTTTATCCGGGACATGGATGCAGGACTCGTCAGAATTAATGCAGAAACGGCCGGCGTAGAACTGCAGGCTCCGTTTGGCGGAATGAAGATGTCAAGTTCACACTCCAGAGAACAGGGGCAAGCGGCTATCGAGTTTTTCACGGCCATCAAAACGGTCTTTGTGAAGTCATAAACTGTGGGAGGCTATCATGTACGAACAGATTACGTCGATTATGGGAGAGACCGCGTCCAACTGCTTCGATATCATAGCACATGCTCCAGGGGCTGCCGGACGTCTGCCTTTAACGGATGATTTGCTGCGGAATGCTCCAAGCGGCGACTTGTTCGGCATGTCCCAGAATGTTGGAATGGGCTGGAAGCCCGGGGAATTGAACGGAAAACAATTTCTGATCTTGAGTACACAAGGTGGCATACGCAATGAAGACGGCAGCCCGGCAGCACTCGGTTACCATACGGGCCACTGGGAGGTCGGCCTGCTGATGAAGGCTGCCGCAGAAGAACTGTCAAGCCGGGGAGGAATCCCGTTTGCTGGATATGTCAGCGATCCGTGTGACGGCAGATCACAGGGGACGACCGGCATGTTTGACTCGCTTCCGTACCGGAACGATGCCGCTATGGTATTTCGCAGACTGATTCGCTCGCTGCCAACTCGTAAAGGCGTGCTTGGTGTCGCCACTTGTGACAAAGGTCTTCCAGCGATGATGCTCGCACTTGCTGGAATGCCTCAATTGCCTGGTGTAATCGTTCCCGGTGGCGTCACACTTCCGCCTACCGATGGAGAGGACGCCGGTAAAATTCAGACCATCGGTGCACGGTACGTCAACGGGGAAATTTCTCTGGAAATGGCGTCCGATTTAGGATGTCGAGCTTGTGCTACACCGGGAGGAGGCTGTCAGTTTCTAGGTACCGCTGCTACGGCCCAGGTTGTAGCAGAGGCACTGGGTATGACAGTGCCACATGCCGCGCTTGCACCTTCCGGGCAGCCCATCTGGTTTGAAATGGCGCGCCAATCGTCACGTGCACTCATCCATATGGAGTCACAGGGGATGAGGATGGCAGACATTGTCACCGATGCATCCATTCGCAATGCGATGACCGTTCATGCCGCGTTTGGCGGATCGACCAATCTGCTTCTTCACATACCGGCAATTGCCCATGCGGCCGGTTTAACCGTGCCTACGGTACAGGACTGGATACAAGTCAACAAGAATGTTCCAAGACTGGTGAGTGCCCTGCCAAACGGACCGATTTTTTATCCGACCATACGTGTCTTTCAGGCTGGAGGGGTACCAGAGGTCATGCTTCACCTCAGACAGCTGGGTCTGTTGGATGAGTCTGTACCAACGGTTACAGGTACTTCACTGGGTCAGGTATTGGACTGGTGGGAATCGTCGGAACGCCGTCATCTCATGCGGAAGCAGTTAAAAGAGCAGGACGGCATTGATCCAGACAGTGTCATCATGAGTGTAGAACACGCTCAGCGGCTTGGAATCTCATCGACCGTAACATTTCCAACCGGGAATATCGCTCCGGAAGGTTCTGTCATCAAATCCACCTCTATTGATCCTGCTGTGCTGGATGAGCATGGCGTATACCGTCATCGTGGCAGAGCAAAGGTGTTTACCACCGAACGTGAGGCGATCCATGCGATTAAGACCGGAGGAATTCTGGCTGGCGACGTTGTTGTGCTTCTCGGGCGAGGTCCATCGGGAACCGGAATGGAGGAGACGTACCAGCTTACATCTGCGCTTAAACATTTGCCTTTTGGCAAATACGTGTCTCTAATTACGGATGCCCGGTTCTCCGGTGTTTCCACCGGAGCGTGTATTGGTCATGTTGGCCCCGAAGCGTTGGCAGGCGGACCGATTGGCAAACTGCGGAACGGAGACCTGATTGACATCGCGGTTGATCGTAACACGCTGGAGGGTAGCATTAACTTTGTCGGAGAAGGCGATCTAGAGTTTTCGCCGGAAGAAGGTGCTCTCATCTTGGCACAAAGGCCCTTTCATCCAGATATGAGGCCTGATGAAGCTTTGCCGGATGATACAAAGCTCTGGGCTGCATTGCAATCGGTCAGCGGTGGGACTTGGAGAGGAAATGTATATGATGTAGAGCGGATCGTAACCGCCCTGGAAGCCGGCAAAAAAGCGCTGGGCTGGTACTGATACCCACCTTTTGTGTATCTGTGTTGTACAGATCATTAATTTCATACCGGAGGTTTCTTCCATGAATAAGATCAAGAAAATGATCACCAATCCCATCCTTCCCGGTTTCCATCCCGATCCGTCCATCTGCCGAGCGGGGGAGGATTATTATATCGCCACTTCCACCTTTGAATGGTTCCCTGGTGTACGGATTCACCATTCCCGGGATCTGGTTCATTGGCGGCCCATCGCTTCTCCGCTGACTCGTGTAACGCAGTTGAACATGGAGGGCAACATTAATTCCGGAGGCGTATGGGCACCTTGTCTTAGTTACGACAACGGTGTGTTTTACCTGATCTACACCGATGTCAAAAGCCGGGTAGGCGCTTTTAAAGATACCCACAATTACCTTGTGACAGCAACGGATATCGAGGGTCCTTGGTCCGATCCGGTGTATCTGAACAGCAGCGGTTTTGATCCTTCCCTGTTTCATGATGAAGACGGGCGTAAGTGGCTGGTCAATATGATATGGGATCACCGTAAGGGCAAAAATCGGTTTGCAGGCATCGTTCTTCAGGAATATTCCGTCCAGGAACATAAGATGATCGGACCGGCCGTTAACATATTTAAGGGAACAGAATTAGGCCTGACCGAAGCACCCCACCTGTATAAACACAACGACTATTATTATCTCATTACGGCTGAAGGTGGAACCGGTTATGAGCATGCGGTTACCGCAGCACGTTCCCGTACGTTACAAGGTCCTTATGAGGTCGATCCTGTCAATCCGATCCTCACTTCATACGGCAGACCAGATTTAGCTCTGCAAAAGGCAGGCCACGGTAGTCTGGTCGAAACACATACCGGCGAATGGTACATGGCTCATCTGGTCGGACGACCCGTTCAGCACAAATATTGCATTCTTGGACGTGAGACCGCACTTCAGCCCTGTACGTGGAGTGAGGACGGCTGGCTGAGACTTGCGAGCGGTGACCGATATCCGGAGGTTCAGGTGCCTGCACCGATGATCCAGTCCCATCCGTTTGAGTCGATTGCTGAAATGGATCATTTCGATCACTTTGAGCTTCGGCAGGATTGGAATACACTTCGCATTCCACCCCATTCGAATTGGCTAAGCTTGACGGAACGCCCCGGTTACTTACGATTGCACGGCATGGAGTCGATGAGTTCAACGCACAGGCAAAGCATGATCGCTCGGAGACTTCAGGCCTTGGAGTGTGAAGCCGAGACGTGTCTGGAATTTGCGCCGGACCATCCACAGCAAATGGCAGGATTGATTTTGTACTACGATACCCAGGACTATCTCTACTTACGTGTAACTTATCATGAAGAGAAAGGGCTCTGCTTGGGAATTATTCAGTCCAAATACGGGGTATACGACGAACTGCTGGAGGATATTCCGCTAGATTCGGTGAGCACGCTCCGTTTAAAGGCTGTGGTGGATCAAGATCGCGCCCGCTTTTATTATGCAATAAATAGTGATTCATCCTGGAATACTGCAGGCGGGTGGGTTGATATCACACATCTGTCCGATGAATCTCCGAAGTATATCCGGTTTACGGGAACCTATATCGGTCTTTGTGTGCAGGATCTTGGTGGAACCCGCAAATATGCCGATTTTGATTACTTTATGTATAAAGAAACAAAGCATGCAGCTGGTGTATTGGAAAACATGTGACGGTCTTCTTGGAAGGAGCAGGGGATAATCCAAAGAGGACCAAATCACATATTTATCCATGTGAAATCAAAATTCATCAGCGGGTTTTAATTTTGAAAAGGCACATTATTCCATATGATCAGTTGATACACTTCGTACATTAAAATATATGGAGAGTGCTATTGATCTGTACAATAATGTACAATGTACCGTTTTTTTGTTTTTAGAGAGATTGTTTTGAGATACAGACATATCGTTCATCGTAATTTTGAGAATTAAATGATCTCCATAAAGAATAGCACTTAACTCAGCCCAAAAAGTCGCTTATCTAGTGACTTTTTTATGTATGTACCTAATTAATCAACTTACTCGTGATCATGCATCAAACGTGTTACCGACATAATGAAAAGAGTGAATATGCGTTTTGGTGAGTTCAATCACGTTTTTGATAAATGCCTCACGTGATTCACGATATCCGCTTAATATCCAATTGTTCAACAGTCCAAAAAAACCGTAGGCGGTATAGTACTTGAAATAGTCCATGTTCACTGGGGAGTTGTTGATCGTCTCAAAGACAAATTGCTCCTGATAGATTTTGAGTATGGTTTGTGGAAAGCCTGTATGTAGACCGGGTAACGTATCATCGTATTGAATCAGTTCGAAGAAGTCACGGTGCTCGTAGATATAATCCACGATTTGAAAAGATTCGGCATCCAGCTTGTTTGTTGAAACCTTTTGACCGTGCCAATAGGGTTTACCTACTGCGCCCCTCAATCCTTCGAGTGTCATACTCAGCAACTCTTCGGCGAGAATATATTTATCCTGGTAGTGTAAATAAAACGTGCTGCGATTATAACCCGCCTGATCAACGATGTCTTTGACAGAAACACCATGGAATCCTTTTTTCTTAATGAGCTGAATCAGAGCAGTTTTTAGGTGCTCCTTTGTTCGATTACGATGTTGAGATGTCACAATAAGTTCATTATTCATTCAAAAAAACTCCTATAAATATAGACATAGTTTTATATAGTGTCTACGAGGTAGACACTTGGTCACATCTTAATGATTGGAATGTTACAATTTTAAGCATAAAATTAGTTTTGTAAACATCATATAGCACTATTTATATAGGCGCTATTCAAAATATTATACTGGGGGATTTATTCATGGGCAAACTTCAAGATAAAGTTGCAGTCATCACAGGAGGAGCATCCGGGATTGGTGCAGCGACAGCTCGCTTATTCGTTTCCGAAGGAGCTAAAGTGGTCTTGGTGGATCTGAATGAAGAAAAAGGTAAGGCGTTTGAGCAGGAACTGAAAGCGCTTAAAGCAGAGGCTCTCTTTATTAAAGCAAACATAACAAGTGAAGAAGAGGTTTCTGAGATTTTCAAACAAACCGTAGAAGCATTTGGTCAAGTGGATATCGTATTCAACAATGCGGGAATCGGACGTGTTCATCCGACGCATGAGCTTGATTATGCCGAATGGCGCAATACAGTCAATGTTGATCTGGACGGCGTATTTTTGGTCGCTCGTGAATCGATTCGCGAAATGCTCAAAATTGGTGGAGGTACAATCGTCAACACGGCTTCCATGTACGGATGGGTTGGTTCGCCTGGTTCAGCAGCATACAATGCAGCTAAAGGCGGCGTTGTAAACCTGACTCGTTCGCTGGCGCTGGAGTATGCTGAGCAGAATATTCGGGTGAACTCCCTTTGCCCAGGCTTTATCGATACACCAATTATCCCGGAAGAGAGCAAACAAGCACTTTCAGCGGCAACACCAATGAAACGTCTGGGTCAAGCAGATGAGATGGCAAAAGCCGTTCTGTTCCTAGCTAGCGACGATTCTTCATATATGACAGGAAATAGCCTGATCATAGACGGAGGATACACTGTTCAATAAGTGTAGCAATTGTCGAAGCACACAAGAAATAACATAGTCCCATTAAAAGTCGCTATTCTAGCGGCTTTTTTTATTGTATTGGTATAAGAGCAGTTCCCAATCCAAGGACTACTAGCAAACAGCGATTTTAGCTATTCATAATAGATGGCCTCATAAGGAAACTCTAACTTATTCAAGCGGTATTCTTTGGGAGACATGGACATATATTGCCGGAAAACTTTGCCGAAATAGCTGGGACTCTCAAACCCGCATTGTTGACCAATTTGAGAAATCGGAAGTTCCGTTGTGCGGAGTAGTCGGATTGCAACCTCAATGCGTCTGTCTTTGAGATAGGCTAACGGTGATGTTTTCTCGGATTTCTGAAATAACCTGCACAAGTAGTGTTTATTGATATCGCAATGACTGGCTAGAAGATCCAACGTTAATGGAGATGCATAATTCTCTCGGATGAACTTTTTGCATTTCTCAATCGTTGTTATGGATAGGGCGCCGATGTCCTTCTCCGCATCCCGACTCGTCTGTACCAGGATAAGCAACCACCGATAGATTTGCATGGACAAGCGATACTTGTCCGTAACCTTCTCTTGATGAATCAAATGGATAATTTGCCATAACTCTTGAATCAAGGGAGAGTCCGCGTTTCGTCGAATGACATGTCCCTCATTATCATGCATCATATCCCAAATTCGGTTAGCTTCATCCCCGCGAATGTTGATCCATATAAATTCCCATGGCTCGTTGTTCTCTTGTTTATAGTAATAGCAATGTTCTCCTGCAATTTTGACAAGTAGGGCATGTCCCTTTGGTAAAGGAAGCGTTTGATTGTCAATATCCAGATACCCCTGGCCATTAAGTGTGTATTGAAAAACGACGTGCCCCGGGTCCGGTCTATCATCACTTGGACAACGATATTCCTCGCTAGAGACGATCTGCCATCCAATAGAGTCCAGTGTCATGATTGATGTATCGTCATTACGAAAAGCATAAGAAACCGTATGAACCATCGTTTCATCTCCTTTCTAAAAAAGTCAATTATCTTATATAATACGTCACATTTTTTAGATTGTCTGTCTTTTTTTAGACCTGTAAGATAAATGTAAGCGGTAACATAAAAAGGAGGTGGCTGTAAATTGTGTTCATATGACAACAAGCAGGGCAGGATCGAACTGATGATTCTAAAAATGAATTTTTAGATAAGGAGGAGTTAATCGAATGATCCGAAGAACTGTTTCCATCCAGAAATCGATGTTTGTATCTTTTTTAGCACTCCTTATGGTTATTTCACTGGCTGTTCCTCCGGCGCCGATACGTGCAGAGTCATCAAGCAGCCAGCCGGGTCGCCAAGCTGAGTATCTTAACCGGGGGTTGGTTGCGGTTCTTGTAGACAACGGCGTTTTTTTAAGCTGGAGGTATTTAAACAACGACCCAGATGATATCGCTTTTAATATATATAAAAACGGAACCAAAGTGAACGCATCACCCATAAGCGATGTGACGAACTATGTGGACACCACTGGTTTCGACAGCTCGCAATATCAGATCTCCACCGTTATTGCAGGCAAAGAGCAAATGCAGCCGGAGGTTGTATCGGTCTGGCATAACGATTATCTGCCTATCCCGCTCGATAAACCGGCCGATGGCCGAACTAAGGACGGCGGAACATACTCCTATTATGCAGGAGATGCTTCCGTAGCTGACTTGGACGGGGATGGCGAATATGAAATTGTTTTCCTGTGGAGTCCGAGCAATTCCAAGGACAATTCGCAGGCAGGTTATACCGGCAATGTCTATATCGATGCTATCAAACTGGATGGCACAAAGCTGTGGAGGATTGACCTGGGAGTCAACATCCGCGCCGGAGCGCATTATACGCAGTTAATGGTGTATGACCTCGATGGCAACGGAAAGGCCGAGGTTGTAGTCAAGACCGCGGACGGCACGAAGGATGGCCAAGGCACAGTCATTGGTGATGGCACGAAGGATTATCGCAACGACGGCGGATACATACTGTCAGGTCCAGAATATCTCACACTGTTTAACGGTGAGACTGGCGCGGCTGTATCCACTGTGAATTATGATCCGCCAAGAGGCAACGTCAACGATTGGGGTGACGGCTATGGCAACCGTGTAGATCGGTTCCTTGGCGCGATTGCTTATCTGGACGGTACGAAGCCAAGTGTTGTGATGAGCCGGGGTTATTATACCCGCACAGTGCTTGTTGCTTATGATTATGTTGGCGGGGAACTCGTCAAACGCTGGACGTTCGATACAAACGAAGCAGGATCACAATATCAATCACAGGGCAACCATAATCTAAGTGTGCTGGATGTCGACAAGGACGGCAAGGACGAAATTATGTTTGGCGCCTTGGCCATTGATGATGACGGCAGCTTGCTGTACAGCACTGGACTCGGCCACGGTGACGCCATGCACGCCGGCCAGCTCGATCCGAACCGGGAGGGCTATCAGGTTGTAAGCGTGCATGAGCATTCGGATGCGGCATACGGACTGGAGATGCGCAATGCGGCAACAGGTGAAATCCTCTGGGGTGAGAAAACAGGTTTTGACACCGGTCGCGGGATGTCGGCGGACATTGATCCGAACTATCCGGGTTACGAATCATGGGCCACGACCATTACCAACGGGCAAAGTGTACCTGTAACCAATACCTATTCAGCAGCCGGAGAGGCTATCTACACTGTGGAGGAAGGGCCCAAAACCGCCAATTTCGCCATCTGGTGGGATGGAGATCTTCAGCGGGAGCTGTTGGACCATGAGTGGGATAATAGCACAGCCAAAGGAATTCCGCTCATCTATAAGTGGGATTACCAAAACAAAAAGCTGAATGAAATCTTCCGGACGACCGGTACGTTAACGAACAACCATACCAAAGGCAATCCGGCACTCCAGGCGGACATTCTGGGCGACTGGCGTGAGGAGCTTCTGCTGCGGAGCGAAGATAGTTCGGAGTATCGTCTCTACACAACGACCATTCCTTCAGACTATCGCATCCCTACGCTGATGCAGGACCCTGTGTATCGACTTGGTGTAGCCTGGCAAAATGTAGCCTACAACCAGCCGCCTCATACCGGTTTTTATCTTGGAGCGGAAGCTACAGCATTCCCTAAGGCCGACTTGGCGCTGACTCGCGAAGCTGAAATGCTGGAGCCGGTCTACCGTTTTAATTTCGGTACAGAGACTGCGTCAGGAAGTACGAACATACAGGATACGCTCTACGCACAAGATCCGGGATACGGCTTCAAGGATACAAGTGGTGTTACGGTAGGGGCAAACCAGGTTTCGGTTGCGACAGGTACGACATTTGCTGTTGACCTGTCCAATGCAAACTATAAGGTGTCGCTGCGATTGGGCGATAATGCAAATGACTCGAACGTTGGAGTCAAATCTGAATTCGTCCAGAAGCTCGCCGTAACCAATGTGACACCAGGAGCACCACTGGAGTATTCCTATGATATTGCTGTGGTGGATGGACAGCTCGATCTTCTCTTCACGGGTACAGCCATAGACATCCAAGACGTCATCATCGAGAAATATCCAGAGAAAGCGGCTGGTGCGGCAACAACGATCTATATGGCTGGTGATTCAACCATGCAATCTTATAGTGGAGCGCAGGCTCCTCAAGAAGGATGGGGCCAGCAGTTCGGACGTTATTTCTCCAATGGGGCAGTCGTCGTGAACGATGCGATCGGCGGCCGAAGCAGCAAATCGTTTATGGTAGACGGTCGTCTCGATACAATCCTGCAGCGAATTAAACCGGGGGACTTCTTCTTCATTTCCTTTGGTCATAACGACGCCAGTGCAGGGATACCGGACCGTTACGCATCCCCTGAGGACTATAAGATTTACTTGGCTCGTTATGTAAACGGTGCCAAACAGCGCGGCGCTACACCGGTATTGCTGACTCCGGTTGGACGCAGAGATTTTAATACAGTGACTCAGGAATTCAACGTCAGTTTCCCTGCCTATGTGCAGGCTGCCAAAGAAGTGGCGGAGGAGCAGGACGTGCCGCTGATTGATCTCAGCAAGTTGAGTATCGCTTACTATGACAAAATTGGTAATACAGCTACGGAAAAAGTGTTCCTATATGCTAATCCGGGTGAATATCCAAAATATCCGAATGGGATCAACGATAATACGCATTTCAGCAGCTATGGTGCACAGAAAATCGCCGGACTCGTTGCTGGTGCAGTCAAAGACATGGAGCTGAGCATCTCATCACTGGTCATCGACCCGGATATTTCCGAACCCGAGCCAGAGCCGGAAGCCCAGCTATATGAGGAGGATTTTGAAGGCGATGCTGCCAACTACCAATATGCGATGGTCAATGCCACGGGTATTGCAGGAACCATGACGGGAACCGTTGTTGACCAGTCCGGAAATAAGGTACTGTCCGTCGCGGGTTCCGGATCGGGCAATCGGGCCAAGGTATTCCGTCTGTTCGATGCCGTAAACGGCGATCAGGTGAACGTGAACTTTGACTGGCAATCCGGTAATGTGAGTGCCTATCCATCAGAAGGTCATCTCACAATACAGGATTCTAACGAAAATGCCCTGTTCACGCTGTATACCAAAACTGGAAGCACCAAAATTCATTATTTTGTCGGTGCATATAACCCAGACTACGGCACAGGGGATACAGCCATACCCGAAGGGGGAACGTCTACAGATATTTCCAAGAACCAGTGGGTCAATGTGGATGCAACCGTTAATTTTGCCGAGAAAACATTGGATCTGACATTAACGAACCTAGCCGATCCGACAGTTACCCAAACGATTGCAGATATCTCGCTGAGTTCCGGTGCATATGCGGACAACGTCAGATCCATGCGGTTCCTGGGAACGAGAAAAGGCGGTGGAGGCACGTTGAACTGGACTACCCAGATCGACAACGTGCGAATTGAAGGCACTCAGCTCTCTTCAGAGAGTGGCGATCAGACGGCCTTAATCGCTCTGTACGATGAGATCAAAGCACTGAATCTGTCGAATTATACAGATGCATCGAAGGCCGTGGTGAACCGGGCTTTGGCAGCTGCGGAAGCTATATTCAATACGGAAGCCACGCAGGCTAAAGTTGACCATACGTTTAACATGTTAACTGTTGCGAAGGATTCATTGACAAGTGAACCGAGCGAAGAGATAAGTGAATACAAATTTGACTTTGGTTCTGGCGGCGCAGCCGACGGATACATCAAGGTGGATGCCAAAAGAGCGTACATTGAAGGCAATGGGTACGGCTTTGCTGATACTGCGCTGACCAAAGATGAGAACCGGGAAACCGGAGATTTGCTCAAGGAAGATTTCACACGAGTAAACGGTACCTCTTTCCTGGCGGAAATGGAGCCGGCGAATTACCGGGTAACGATGACCATCGGGGATGCGGAGGAATTGACCAGCACAAATGTCGTTGTAGAGCAGATGACAAAGCTGCCCCTTACAAGCATTGCCAAGGGCGAATTCAAAGAAATCACGTATGACGTTGCCCTGATCGATGGGGTCTTTAACTTCAACTTTACCGGTAATGCACCGAAGATCAATGCGCTGAAGCTGGAGCGACTGCCAGATCACAGTGCAAGTGATAAACCAGTTATTTATTTGGCCAGCGATTCCACTGTAGCCAATTACGCGGAAAACTATCGTCCGCAAGCGGGCTGGGGAGAAACGTTGGGTGAATATTTTGATCCAAATGAAGTCAGTATTGATAACCGGGCAGTTGGAGGTTTGAGCAGTAAAACCTTCCTGGTCGGTGGATATCTCAACGATATTTTACTCGACATTCAAGAAGGCGATTATCTATTCATGCAGTGGTCTCATAATGATTCCACACCTTCACGTCCAGAGCGTTATCTTACACCAGAGCAATTTAAGGTATATCTCAAAGAATACATTAACGGTGCTCTGCAGAGAGGGGCAATTCCAGTGCTGGTCACGCCAGTGAATCGTCGTGATTTTACCGGAGAGGTGCTGAACAAAAGCTTCCCGGAATACGTACAGGCGATGAAAGAAACGGCGCAGGAAACGGAAACGCTTATCATTGATCTGAACCAAGCCAGTTGGGAGCATTTCCAGGAGCTTGGCACAGAAGGAACCAAATCGATATTCATGTGGGTAGGCACAACGGAAGACAATACACATTTGCAAATGAACGGTGCAATCAAGGTGTCTGAACTCGTGGCACGCCTTGTGAAGGAATTGAAAATACCTTTATCTGATTTTGTTACGCTGGAAGGAGAATCTCCGGAGCAGGGAGCCCCGCATACTACGGCAACTGTGGAAGGAGAATCGCAGAACGACTGGTATACTTCTCCAGTCCAAGTAACCTTCACAGCAAGCGATGAAGATTCCGATATCGAAGGGACCTATTATCAAATTAATGGTGGCGAAACGGTAAGTGGCACACAATTGACTCTAACTGAAGAAGGAACACATACCATCACCTACTGGAGCGTCGATGTTGACGGTAACCAAGAGAGCGAACAGTCTTTGTCCATATCCATTGATCTCGTACCTCCAACCATTGAAATTCATGGTCAAACCGAATACACCATTGATCAGCAGGTGGAAATTGGTTATACAGCTTCCGATTCGGTATCCGGTGTAGAAGAACCAGAGGGTGTGCTTCTCGACACTCCTGCGTATACACTGGAACCCGGCCTGAACCAGGTTACGGCAACGGTCTCGGATTTGGCTGGCTGGGAACAGACGGTAGAATATCGTTTTGGCGTTATTGCTACATTCGACAGCCTGATTAATCTGACCAACGCCTTTGCCGATGAATCGACCGATCCTAATGCTGGTGTTCTTGCTGATCAGCTTACAAACACGTTACAACAGGCCAAACAGGCAACAAACGATCGTGAAGGAGCAAAAGCGCGTCAATTGCTTGCATTCTACGGTAATGACGTTCAAGCAGCTAGAGGAACCGTATTTACGGATGAGCAGACAAGTGTGCTGATTAAGTGGGAGGAATGGCTCCATCAGACAACGCCACTAGCGAACGGAGCCCCTGGCACTCCGGTGTTATCTGATAATAATGGTTACGACACGGGGCTCAAAGACGGAGACTATACAATCACGATGAATCTGTGGTGGGGAAATAACGGCAATCAGTTCAAGCTATACGAGAATGGTGAACTGATTAAAGAAATTTCTCTAGTCGATCAATCCCCGTCCGCCCAATCTGTTCAAGTCGATATGACTGGAAAGAAAAACGGCACCTATATCTATACTGGAGAATTGATCAATGCACTGGGTTCAACCATGAGTGTTCCACTGACAGTCATCGTCACGGATGCTTCCCCGGGGCAAGCCGTTCTGTCGAACGACAACTGGGACGGTGACGGCAACTATAATGTCACCATGAATCTGTGGTGGGGAACAAACGCAACCGAATACGAACTTTACGAAAATGGTGTATCGATTGACACACAATCGCTGCAATCTCATTCTCCTGGTGCACAGTCTGCGGTTACCTCAATCTCTGGAAGAGTACCTGGAATCTACGAGTATGAAGCTGTACTTCGCAATTCTTCAGGGGAAACCAGATCACACAAATTAAATGTGACGGTACGAGAGTAGACTGAAATGTTTGAGCATCCCATTAACAAGAAGTAATTTACAACTGAAGTAAGGTACGCATATAAAAGTGCTACTTCTCATCATTTTGAGTAGTAGCACTTTTTATATATGCACAGTATGAAAGCGTTTGACTTATTTGAATATCAATCTATAATGATGAAAGGAAATTGGACAGGATACAGACAGCCTGTCCGCTTGAATGTATATTCAGAGCAAGCTTCCATACGCAGGAGGCTTGCTGTTTCATTTTCAGAAGGAGAATAGGTTCCCATGACACTTAAAAAAAGAATATTTTTACTGTTCTTTCTCAGTGCGTTTATCCCCTTTATCAGTATATTTGCAATTTCTTATTATACGATCGACTCCATTTTTGCAAATAAGATCGATGATGGTATCCGTAGCAATTTACAGCAGGTGACATCCTCATTGGAGAATTCCATCACCAATCTGAATCATGTGACGCAACAATTATCTTACAGGGGTACTTTAGGCAAAAGAATGGATGAATTCTTGAATCCGTCCTCCGATATCTTCGAACTGATTGGGGCCAGGGACGAATTAAAAAACGAGTTAAGTGTTGTGACCTTCACCAATCCTAATATCGGATTGACCCTATATTACTTTCAAAAAGAAGGTACTACTCAGTTCGGCAACTTTCCGATTAAGGATCGTTTCTCTCCTGAGTCTCTGCCTGTGCTCTTCCAAACCTATGGCATTAAGTACTATGGCCCCCATATGAGTATGAACCGATTTGATGATCAACTCGTTCTGTCTGCTATGCGCAAAGTGCAACTATCCGAGAGGAACGACGTGTTCATTTACGTAGAATCAGGCTTTCGCCTCACTCAAGATATCTTGGGCTACAATCAATACAACGGCGCATTATCTCATCTCATCCTGGATGGTGAAGGCAACATTGTGTACAGCGAAATACCGGAAGCCATGAAGGTAGGGGAGAATTTCACCAGCTTAACGGTCGATCCTGCCAAGGACGGAATATCCCGCGGGTATCACTGGTTCAAGGAGGATTCTTCACAGAAATGGAGTGTCGTATCGGTCATTTCGCAGTCTCAATATCAACAGGAGAAAAACCAGTGGTTGCTGCAAATTTTGCTGGTCGCTTTATTTTTCCTCGGCTTTACCGTGTTTCTTGCTTGGCTTCTGTGGAAGATGGTCTACAAACCACTCGGTCTGTTTCATTCGGAGATCAATGGAATGTCCAAAAATCCACAAACAAAAGGGAGCCGAGCTCGCACTCAGATTCCCGAATTTGATTTTCTGTTGGGTGAATTTTCGAACATGCAGCATCAGATTGGTGACCTCTTCAAGGAAGTACAGCAGAAAGAGAAGATACGTGCAGACCTGGAAGTGGAAAAGCTGCTCTATCAGATCAACCCGCACTTTCTGATGAATACGCTCGATACGGTGCACTGGCTGGCCGTCATGAACGGACAAGGAGAGATCGACAAGCTGGTGCAGTCATTGAACAAGCTGCTCTATTACAATCTAGGCAAATTAGGGCAAGTATCCACCATGGAAGAGGAGATCGACGCCCTAAGACAGTATCTAATTTTGCAGCAAATTCGCTATGACTTTGAATTTGACGTGCGCATTACTGCAGATGAACAAGTGCTTCAAATTCCTGTGCCCCGCTTTATTCTGCAACCGCTGGTTGAAAATTCGTTATATCATGGATTGAGTGACGAAGGTTTTATTCAGATTGAAGTGACATGCACTTCAACGTTGAACATTATGATACAAGATAATGGCGCAGGTATGACTGAGGAAACCATTCATAATCTGCTGAACAATCGTGAAGCTGAACAACAAAAAGTAGGGATGGGCATCGGACTCAATTACGTTCACCGCATGTTGAAAGCACAGTACGGGGACCAAGCACAACTGGTGATCGAGAGTGAATTGGGAACAGGGACAAGCATACTGCTCGTATTGCCTATTAAAGGAGAAGATATCTCGGCATGATTAAGGTATTGATTGTAGATGATGATAAGCTGGTACGCAAAGGTATTAGCTCTGCGATGCCATGGAACGAGTTCGACATGGAGGTTGTAGGAGAGGCCAGCAACGGGGTGAAAGCACTGGATTTTCTGAAAACCCAACCGGTCGATCTGATGTTAACGGATCTTGCGATGCCCGTCATGTCAGGGATCGAACTGATGCGAGCTGCGAGGCAGCTCTATCCTGAACTTCATATCGTTGTGTTAACACTGCATCAGGATTTCGATTATATCCAGGAAGCGCTAAGACTTGGAGCCATCGATTATATAGCCAAAGTGCAGCTGGAGAAAGAGCAATTCGAACATGTTCTGCAACGGATTCATACCCGAATTAACGGGTTGACAAGCACGATAAGAAAGATGCCTTCACAGAATGAAATCAATTTCCATTATCGAAATGTGTATGCTCTTGTTTCACAAGATCGGAAATCAGAGCATAAGTGGCCAATGGAGCTAACTGCGCATGAAGATGAGATAAGATGGGAGGTTGAGCGTAATAGCTGCATCTGGGCTGCACCCCCGTCCGAAGAGGATCAACTATTTCATCAATTGAGAGAATCCCTGCATCAAGTTCCCCAGTGTACGTTGTTGGTTTTGTCTGATGTACAAGAGCGCACGTGGTCACAAATCAAAAACTGGATTATGAATTATACAGAGACGTCTTTATTCTATGCATACAACCCCAATAACCAAGTCATTGCCGTTTCGATGAATGAGGAAGACACATGTTCAAAAGAACCACAGGATGAGGACCTTGACCGGATTAAACAAAGTTGGTTCCAAACCTCATGGACCCACCATGACAGTTACTACAATCAACTCATTGATCAGTTTATATCCTTACGATTACATAAAGGTCAGTTGATGGGATTGCTGTACTCCATCGTGATGGAGTGGAACCGTATTTTTGCCCAAACTACGCTTGGAAGAATCTCGATGATCCATTCTTTCGAGTCTTGGTACGAGGTTGAAGAATGGATCAAACAGACTGCTGCAAGCATTCGAAAGGCTGATGAACAGACTTCGTATTCACAGGAAATCATCGATGCCGTGAAAAAAGCGGTGATGATCGTGCAGCATGATTTGGAGCAGGCCTATACAGCTTCAGGTCTCTCCCAACAACTCAATATCAGCCGAAGTTATTTCAGTCAATGTTTCAAAGATCTGATGGGGAAAACCTTTAATGAGTACTCCCGGTTCATCCGGGTAGAGAAGTCCAAGGAGTATTTGCTCAATACAAACAACACAATTTTCTGGATTGCGGAACGAGTGGGTTATACGGATGAAAAATATTTCAGCCGGATTTTCCGCGAACTGACAGGTCTTCTGCCAAGCGAATATCGGCAGCTAGGTAGAGGAAATAAATAGCCGACAGCTTCCTGTTTTAGGAGCTGCCGGCTTTTGTTTTTGATGAAGAGCAGGGGGAGTTAGACAAATGTAGATCAATAGGTAGGGTAAATGCTCACAAGTTAACCATACTTCTTAATACGGACTGAAAACTGTACACATTTCTCTATCCAAACGGACGTGTAATCCCTATCTCCATGGGTCTTCACTTCATTTTATAATGAAAGCGCAAACAAATATTGAACATCAGAATAAAGGGGAATCGAACTAGATGAGAACAAAATGGTCTATGAAAAGCAACCGGTTGACGAAGCGTCTCGCCGTGCTGTCCATGTCTGCCTTGATGGTTGCAACCCTCGCGGCATGTGGAGACTCTTCCACTCCTCCTACTGCAGAGGAAGCAGGCAAATATGAGGTAACACCGGGAGATCCGTTCAGTGCCTATAAAGACGAAATTACCGTAACCATGGGACGGGTAACCACAGCCAATCCAAAACTGCCGGCTGGTGATACCTATGAGAACAACGCGTATACTCGGCTGGTCAAAGACACGTTTAACGCTCAGATTACAGATCAATTTGAAGCCAATGGTGAAGATTATAGCCGTCAAGTTTCGCTCGCTATCGCATCCGGGGAATTGCCTGATATGATGCGCGTTGATTCCAAAGATGAACTGAAAGAGCTGGTGGATAACGATCTGATTGAGGATCTGACGTCCATTTATGATCAATATGCCACGGATAATATCAAGCAGATGTACGATTCCTATGATGGGCGTGCATTAGACAATGCAACAATCGATGGACGTTTGATGGGCCTTCCGGCGACTTCCCTGGATTCCGCACCAACGATGGTTTGGGTTCGTCAAGATTGGCTGGATCTGCTGGGGATTCAACTGGATGCAGACGGAGACGGTGCCCTTTCACTGGATGAAGTGGAGCAAACAGCGCTGGAATTTCTGAAAAGAGATCCTGGCCAATCCGGGAGCCCGGTAGGTATTCCATTTGTGAACACGATGAATACAACAGATTATAATGGCTCTGCTTATACGATGCTGGGTGTGGCCTCAACCGAGGGAGCCTTCCCGCAATATTGGATGAATGGTGAAGACGGCAAAATCGTGTATGGTTCCACGACAGAAGAAACGAAGAAAATGCTGGGCACCATGGCGGATTGGTTCAAGAATGGCATCATTGACCCGCAATTTGGAACCCGCACGTTTGATGATATTACCGCACTCTACGCCAATGGCCAAAGCGGTATCGCCTTTGGACCGTGGCATATCCCTGACTGGGGACTGATCAGTGCAAAACAGATGGATAAAAATGCGAAATTTTCGGCTTATACACTGGAGGATACAAACGGTAAGGTCAACGTGGCGCATGCCAATCCATCCAATCAGTTTATCGTGGTGAGAAAAGGATATGAGCACCCTGAACTGGCCGTTAAAATTGTAAACCTGTTCTACGATAAATTGGCCAATGATAAAGATGCCGCATCAACCATGCCGGAAGCTGCCAAGTATCAGGAGACCGGGGTAGACGGTTCAACGAGACCGTTTAATATCGAAGTCAATTCGGCTACATCGCTGCTGGATGATTACTCTGACGTTGTTCGCGGGATTAAAGGAGAAATTTCCCTGGATGAGGTTCGAACAACTGAATCGAAGAACAATATCGGAAGCATCAAAACCTATTTGAGTGACATGGATACGGATGATGTGACTGCTTGGTCTAAATATCATTCACGGATCAACGGAGTGGGACTAATCGACAAACTGACACAAGAAAACAAATTTGTATGGATGACACCTGCTTTCTCTGGCACTACACCAAGCATGAAACAGACGTGGGCCAATCTGACAAAGTTGGAGCAGGAGTCGTTTATCAAAATCGTAACGGGTTCAGAACCGCTCGATTACTTCGATACATTCGTGAGTAACTGGAAGAAACAGGGTGGTGATCAAGTCATTCAGGAAATTGAAGACGAGATCGCATCGAAAAAATAAACATCCATGAACAGTAGCAGGGCTGCGATACGCAGCCTTTCTTAAGAAAAGGGGTTCATTCATGAAACAGGGGAATTGGAAAGCGAGAGGGCGGCTCGGCCCAGGTGCCATGTACCATATGATGATGCTTCCGGGCATTTTGTTTTTGCTTGTATTCAGCTATGTTCCAATGGTCGGCATCATTACGGCGTTTCAGGACTATATACCGGCCAAGGGCATGTTCGGCTCCGAATTTGTAGGCTTGAAGCATTTTATGTATATGTTCAAGCTGCCGGATATCGCGCAGGTCGTCAGCAATACGTTGATGATTGCGATTGGCAAGATTCTGCTCGGAACGATGATGGCCATCATTTTTTCCGTTTTGTTAAATGAAATTCGTATCAAATACGTAAAAAAATCCGTGCAGACGATTGTTTATCTGCCACACTTTCTATCCTGGGTTGTACTGGCCTCCGTCGTTGTCAACATGTTCAGTTTGGATGGCATTGTGAATCAAATGTTGGCGTTCTTTGGCCTGGAAAATATTAATTTCCTTGGCAGCAACACCTGGTTCCAGCCACTGATTATAGGAACAGACGTCTGGAAGGAGTTTGGTTATAGTTCCATCGTCTATCTGGCTGCGATCACGTCGATAGATCCCGGTCTGTATGAAGCGGCAGGAATGGATGGAGCCAGTTGGTGGAGAAAAGTGTGGCATATTACATTGCCAGGCATGCTGCCTATTATTCTGCTCATGGGTGTAATGAGCCTGACCAATATTTTGAGTGCTGGTTTCGATCAAATCTATAACTTGTATAACCCCGTTGTCTATGAGTCGGGCGACATTCTGGATACCTATGTCTATCGAATCGGTCTTGTTGGGCGACAGTATAGCTTCGGTACAGCTGTTGGTTTATTCAAGTCCGTGATCGGTATTGTTTTACTTATGTCTGCCAACCAGTTGGCCAAAAAATATACGGATCGAAAAATATTCTAAGGAGGCCAAACCTGTGTCCTATTCTGCAAACTTCAAAGAACGAATTGGCCGGTTTGTCATCTATGCCATCGTCATCATGCTGGCATTGGTATGCCTTCTTCCGTTATGGAATATCGTCGCCATATCATTCAGCAGCAGCGAGGCGGTATCTGCAAATGCAGTAGGTCTCGTTCCAGTTAATTTTACAACAGCGGCCTATACCAAAATTATCGATGATGCACAGTTCTGGCGTTCCTTTGGCATCTCCATTTTACGTGTCGCGCTTACCCTTGCGCTTAATATGATTCTGATTATTTTGATGGCTTATCCGTTATCCAAATCGAAGAGGGATTTTAAAGGCAGAAACATTTATATGAATATTATGATTTTTGCCATGTTGTTCAGTGGAGGCATGATTCCGAGTTACCTGCTGATCAAAAACCTGGATATGCTGAATACGATATGGGCACTGGTTCTGCCAGGCGCTGTCCCCATATTCAGTGTCATCCTCGTGATGAATTTCTTCTCCGCTGTACCTAAAGCGCTTGAAGAGGCAGCATTCATCGATGGAGCGAATCCCATTCAGGTCTTGTTCAAAGTGTATGTTCCCGTGTCCATTCCTGCGCTGGCGACAGTCGCTTTATTCAGTATCGTGGGTACATGGAATGACTTCTTCAGTGGTTTGATCTATATGACCAAAGTCAGCAATTATCCGCTAATGACCTATATTCAGTCCCTTAACGTGAATATTGCCGATTTGCTTCAAGCCGGCACAAATTCCAGCGAACTCAGCAACCTGACTGAAATTTCGAACAAAAACCTGAACGCAGCCAAAATCGTAGTTGCTGTTATCCCGCTATTACTGATTTATCCCTTGCTGCAAAAATACTTTGTGACTGGTATTGTCGTAGGCTCGGTCAAAGAATAGCATTAGAAAGGTTGAATGGAACATGGAAAATAAAAAATGGTGGAAAGAAACCGTTGTATATCAAATATATCCACGCAGCTTTCAAGATCGTAACGGTGATGGTATCGGAGACTTGGAGGGCATTGTGTCCCGATTGGATTATTTGCAGCAACTCGGCATCGGTGCGATCTGGTTATCACCCGTCTGCAAGTCCCCTCAAGATGATTACGGATATGATATTTCAGATTATCAGGATATCGATCCGATGTTCGGGTCTTTGGAAGATATGGAAACGTTAATTCTTGAAGCCAAGAAACGAGACATTCGGATCATCATGGATCTGGTGTTGAACCATACTTCGGATGAACACCCTTGGTTTCAAGAAGCCAAAAAAGGCAAAGACAATCCGTACCATGACTACTATGTCTGGAGAGATGGCGTTGAAGGAACACCTCCGAACGACTTGGGGTCCACCTTTGGTGGTTCAGCCTGGGAATGGGTGCCTGAGATCGGGCAATATTATTTACATCTATTTTCCGTAAAACAGCCCGATCTCAACTGGGAAAACCCAAAAGTCCGACAGGAGATATACAATATGATCAATTGGTGGATCGACAAGGGTGTTGGTGGTTTTCGACTTGACGTGATCGACTTAATTGGTAAAGAACCGGATTTAAAAATTACGGGAAACGGGCCTAATCTGCATAAATACATCAGGGAACTGAGCAAAGCAACGTTTCAAAAAGCGGAAGACCTGCTAACGGTTGGAGAAACATGGGGCGCCACTCCGGAGATCGCCAAACTGTACAGCAACCCGGACGGAAGTGAGTTTTCAATGGTCTTCCAATTTGAACACATCAGCCTGGATGAACAGGAAGGCAAAGGAAAATGGGATCTTAAACCTTTGGATGTGATGGCATTAAAAAAAGTGCTGTCCAAATGGCAGACAGAGCTCAAAGGCGATGCCTGGAACAGTCTGTTCTGGAACAACCATGACTTGCCTCGAATCGTATCACGTTGGGGAAATGACGGAGAATTCAGGATCGAATCGGCTAAAATGTTGGCCACCCTTCTTCATGGCATGCAAGGTACGCCTTACATATATCAGGGTGAAGAGCTGGGTATGACGAATGTTCAATATGCGATCGAAGATTATCGGGATATAGAATTGCTCAATTTTTATCAAGAAAGAATGGGGAAAGGTTATCCTGAACGAAGTGTGATGGAGTCGATCTACGCCAAGGGACGTGATAATGCACGCACACCTATGCAATGGGATACTTCCGATAACGCAGGTTTTACACAAGGGGAACCTTGGATTAAGGTGAATCCAAATTATAAGCAGATCCATGCCGAGGAAAGTTTGAATAATCCCGAATCCATATTCCATTATTACCGGAAGTTGATTCAACTACGAAAAGATCATGAAGTCATCGTATATGGCGATTATGAGCTAATCTTTCCAGAGAACTCAGACGTGTTTGCTTATACGCGCACGCTGAATGGTACGACAATTCTTGTTGTATGCAATTTCCAAGGATATACGACCGAACTTTCGCTTCAGGAGCAATTGACAGGGTCCCATCAGCTTTTGATATCCAATTATACAGGTGAACTGTCGGAGAGCGAATTACGTCCATATGAAGCAAGAATGTACCTTATCCATGATTAAAGCATAATACGTAATACGTTATATAATGTTCAGTTCTCAAGAAAGAAGGATTATATTCAATGAAAAGAGTATGGTGGAAAGAAGCAGTAGCCTATCAAATCTATCCGAGAAGTTTTATGGATTCCAACGGAGATGGGGTTGGTGACATCAAGGGGATCATATCTAAACTGGATTATATTCAAGAACTCGGTATTGATCTGATATGGATCTGCCCGATGTATAAGTCACCCAATGACGATAATGGTTATGACATTAGCGATTACTGTTCCATTATGGATGAATTCGGCACGATGGCGGACTTTGATCAATTACTGAATGAAGTGCATCACCGGGGCATGAAACTCATCATGGACTTGGTGATCAATCATACAAGTGACGAACACCCGTGGTTTATTGAATCCAGAGCTTCACTGGATAACCCCAAACGAGATTGGTACATCTGGAGAGATGGGAAGAATGGGGACGAACCAAACAACTGGGAGAGCATCTTTGGCGGTTCTGCTTGGGAATATGATGAAGTCTCCGGGCAGTACTATCTCCATCTGTTCTCCAAGAAACAACCAGACTTGAATTGGGCAAATAAAGAAGTTCGGAAATCCATATATGAAATGATGAATTGGTGGCTGGATAAAGGGATTGATGGTTTCCGTGTTGATGCAATCAGCCATATTCACAAAGAAGAGGGTCTCTTAGACATGCCAATAATAGAAGGCATCAAATACGTCTCTTCATTTGAAAAGCATATGAATGTGAAGGGAATCCAGAGTTATCTGCAAGAAATGAAAGAGAACACATTATCCAGATATGACGTCGTGACTGTTGGGGAAGCGAACGGAGTTAAGGTAGAGGACCAAGAAGATCTGCTGGATTGGATCTGTGAAGTCAGAGGGAAATTTAATATGGTCTTCCAATTCGAACACCTGGACCTTTGGAAAAACAGCACGGAAAGGCAACTGGATATTCCCAAATTGAAAAACGTCTTGACCAAGTGGCAAAAATCGCTGGAAGGCGTCGGTTGGAATGCTTTGTTTATTGAAAATCACGATCAGCCTCGCAAAGTTTCAACTTGGGGAAATGATATAGAATATTGGTATGAAAGTGCTACAGCACTTGGAGCCATGTACTTTTTCATGCAAGGCACACCTTTCATATATCAGGGGCAAGAGATAGGCATGACAAATGTGGCTTACCCTTCCATAGCGGATTATAACGACATAGCCGATCGGAATTTATATCAGATCAAACGTGAAGAGGGGATGTCACATGAGGAGATCATGAACATCATCTGGGCATCGAGTCGCGATAACTCCAGAACGCCGATGCAATGGTCTTCGGCCAAAGAGGCCGGGTTTACCAGCGGTACGCCATGGCTGAAGGTGAATGACAATTACATCCATATTAATGTAGAGAAACAACTCCAGGAACCACGTTCTATTCTTCAATTTTATAAACAAATGATTCAGATGCGAAAAGAGCACGATACGCTGACTTATGGTATTTATGAGCTTCATATGCCGGATCATCCGAGTGTATATGCATATACACGTACACTAGCAGATCAACAGGTGCTAGTAGTAATCAACCTTTCTGAACATATCGTGCAGCTTGGGGAAGAAGAGCTTGGCCTCAACTTCTCAGAGATCTGGCTTACCAACTATGAGAATGGCTTGCTGCCACTGGTGTTGCGACCGTTTGAAACCATTGTTGGATTAAGCGATAAAGTTTAAATAGGATACGTAAAAAGGCGTCTATATCATGGTCTGAATGATATAGACGCCTTTTATTGTTGTGTAACCACATGAAAATTAGCTGCGAATATTCGTTTTATTGATGGAGAACATCCGCGTATTCGGAGATACGTTCGAAACGTCCCTTGGCAAACGGACATAAAGGTAAAATTTTAATACCGTTTTCCCGCGCGTATTCCACCATCGCTTTGATAAGTTCATCGCCAAGCCCTTGTCCTCGGTAAGCATTTTCCACTAAAGTGTGATCAATTATGTATAGCTCTGGACTCGAGATTACATAGGTCATCACCGCAGCAATATCACCGTTATCTTGAATAAGAAATCTCTTATTGGCAGGTTCATGTTCTACGTTATGCATGTTCATCCTCTTTCTTTGTTGAATATTCACCGTCCAGAAGCTTATAGGTCAATGCTCCGCTTGGACATGTGTCAATATGCCGGGCAATGGCCTCCGAAGTGTCACCATCAGGATCAACCCAGGGACGCTTGCTCAAATCAAACACAGCAGGGAGGCCCTTTACGCAAATACCGGAATGAATGCAGACATCCGAATTAAACATGACCTCGATATCTTTACCGTAGTATAACTTTTGTTTACTCATAATTCCTCACATCTTTCACTGTTGAGTTTGTTTACGATCCATATTCCAGGCTTTCATGGCAAGTAGTACCTGGCTCTCAATGTCCCAATAATAAATGAGGAATCGTTAATAAGTCAACGTGACACAGGATAAGAACACGGTCATTCTATGTGCTGATCATAACCCTGTCTCCTCCAAAAAATTAACACTCCAAGAAAGTTATTTTTCCGGCGATTCTAAGTTGTCATCTAACAACACCCTTAGCGAGATTTGGAACTTATTTAGTGACTTCGATCTGAAATTGATCGGAATATGATTTGAGGTTGCCTGCAAGACCAGCGAGTTCCCCGGAGATGTTCGACAGTTCGCTTGCCGATCGCTGCTGCTCCACAGCACTAGCCGTGACTTCTTCGGCCATGGCTGAAGTTTCCTCGGTTGCGGAAGCAATATAACTGAGGTTCTGTTCCAACTCCTGACGAATAGAGTGCATATCCATCGTCCGGCTGTCTAAACTCTGAGCCAACTCATGCACTTCAGTCGATAAGCGGCTAACCTGTCTAAATGCCTGGAGACAATCAGCGATCTGTTTCTCCTGTTCCTTAACAGCTACCATATTCGCATCAAAATGACTGCCCATCCGATGTATCTCTTGAACAAATGAACTCAGGATCTCATCAATCTCCTGGATCGAACGTTCGGATTGTTGAGCGAGCTGTCCCATTTCACCTGCAACGACTGCAAAGCCTTTACCCGCTTCTCCAGCTCGGGCTGCTTCAATTGAAGCATTCAGGGAGAGTATTTGAGTTTGTTTTAAAATGTTGTGAATTTGACCGCTAATAGAGGAAGCGAGTTCGGATTGAGTCGTCAGAGACCTGGAAATATCCTGTTGATGCTCAACACGCTTGGCATTCTCTCGGCCCTTCTCAAGTAGAACCTCATGTTCACGTGTAACTTGTACTTGAACAGAAGATAGCTGCTCTGAAGTATAAGTAAACTGTTTCACATATGAACCTACTTCATCCATTATTTTGCCGAGATTCTCTGAATGTTGGACGGAGTGTTCTGTCTCTTCAGCCTGTTTCATTGAACCTATGGCAATTTCCTCAATCGCTCTGGAAAGTTCTTCGCTCTGACGCTGGTTCGTCTGAGCGGTTTCCGAAATATCTTTTGATGACTGCTGCAACGTATTTGATCCTTGCTGTATTCCCATCAGAATGTTCGTCAATTGGGCAACCATGATGTTAATCAAATCACTGATGTCACCGAGTTGATCATTGGACATGTGTGTGGATACGACTTTGAGATTCCCATCAGCAACCTGCTCGAGACTTGACTTAATATCGCGTACTTGTCTAAGAATACCTCGTACTACGAATAGCATCATGACCAAAGAAAGAATCAGTACAACCACAAAAATCGGGATAATGGTCTGATAAGCATTATTCACGGATGTCGCGGAGACTTGATTCACTGCTCCAGCAGAAATATCAATGCCCAGATAGCCAATAACAACGCCTTGCGAATCCTTGATTGGTGTAAAGGATGACAATAGCTGTCCCCAGGTTGGATCATCTACAATGCCTGTTGTGACGACTTCACCGCGTAACAAGCGTTCCTGAATCTGGGGATTGAATTCCATTGCAGTGCCGTAAGGACTATACTCTGTATCATTCCAATCCGCTCCATCCACGGTGTAGATCCACCCGTCCGAAGTTTTGTTATACATATAAACATACAAGGCTCCCGATTGAAGCCTAACTTTAACGAGTTCGTCCCTAAGATTTTTATATTCGTTGCTCTCCTCTGAAGCAGTAGAAGATAATGTCTTAATTAATTCCGACTCCTGACCTAGTTGAGAGGCGGTATTCACAGCCAGCTGCTGATTGTTATGCTGCATGGTCATTAGTGATGCATTTTCACTGGAGTCGATGGTGGCCCATATGATTAGACCACCCATGGCCAGTAGCGGAACCAGAATAATCAAATACAGTTTAAACCTTAAATCCATCTTTTTTTTGCGAGTCTGTCTCACGTTCGGTTCCCCCTTGGATGTAATAAAGTAAATATGGTTATTCGTAAAACCCCATACTATTTATCGTAAAATTGAAGAGGGAAATGAAGACTAATACTAAATTTGTATATACATATACGTATACGCAGGAGAATATGATCATTTGTGGTGCAAGTGCACCAAACCGAATGTAGAAGTTACGTCTTGCATCAAGAAACGTTGTCATTAACCAAAAAAAGCTCCACCAGCTTTATGCCAGTGGAACGCTTAATTTTTCTCTAAGACATTCTGTTCAATATACAAACCTACTCATGAATGTTCATTGCAGAAACGGTCGATATAATCTGAACATTGCTCAGGTTCATCTTCCATGACAAAATGACCAGCTTTGGGAATGACATGCAGATAGGCATGGGGAATATCCTGGACAAGCCTTTTTGCATAAGCGAGGGGCTGCCATTCATCTTCCTCTCCCCATAGAATTTGAACAGGGACCTTCAGCTTGGGTAAATCTGTTCCATAGGATTCAGTATATTTTGCATTATAGTGAGCTACCTGATGGGAGAAAAAAGATGCTTTCCCTAATGGGCCCACATGAGGTGCCAGATATTCATCCAGTGTATCGCCAGTCATAAGCTCTTTATTATACACTGCCATGGGTAATTGTTTCTTTAGCATGGTATCAAAATCAGCACGGGGCATTTGTTCAACCTGTTCAAGCTGTTCTTCGATAATTTTCTTCCAGGTTGGTGAGGGCCACGAATCATAGCTGGGCATGTTGAGTAACGTAAGCGATTGTACACGCTCAGGTTGTTCCTGAGCCAGTTGGAGACCAACAATTCCACCTAGATCGTGGGCTGCGACATGTAAACGATCCATTCCAAGTTCGTTTAAAAGCTGACTAAACAGCGTATATTGTGCTGCCACAGAAGTATCTGCCTCGAGTGGTCTTTCGGATGCTCCATATCCCAGAAGGTCATGAACGTAGACTTTGTACCCTTTTTGAACCAGAGCGGGTATTACTTTTCTCCATTCATAGCTATAAGACGGTGTTCCATGAAGGAGCCATATGGGAGAGCCTTCTCCGTATTGCTCATAAGCGATTCGATATCCATTAATCAAGATGGATGACGTTGCTGCTGTTTGCATAGTGATTACTCCCTTCATAAACGATTGAGATTAAAAATGAAATGGGCTCTTAATGAGCTACATTGAATATAAACGATTGCTTTCCATTAGTGAAATTGATAGTTTATATGTAAACGATCAGTTTTAATGATGTTAAAAAGAAGGGAGCCAATGATGGAAATACGTCATTTGGTCACATTTATTACAATTGTGGAACACGAGGGATTTACCAAAGCTGCTGAGCATCTTGGATACGCGCAATCTACAATTACATTGCATATTAAGGCGTTGGAAGAGGAAATTAACTACCCTTTATTTGATCGAATTGGTAAGCGGGTTATTTTAACGGAGACCGGAAAAAAATTATTGCCACATGCACAAAAAATGCTTGAGCTGTATCACATGATTAAGGAAGTGACTGCTGCACAAGGGGAATTAACAGGTAATATCGTGATCAGTATTGGGGAAACGTTGTTGATCTATCGTTTTCCTCCTATTATTGAAGAGTTCAAAAAATTGCATCCCCATGTCAATATCGAATGGCACCAATTAGATTCCGTACAATATAAAGAGAATTTGATGCAAGGTAAAAGTGATATTTCCTTCATGCTGGGGACAGAGGTGCATGATCCCAATCTGTACAGTGAGAAATTGGCTGAGGAGCCCATGATGCTGCTGTACCCCAATTCATTTGAGCTACAACGGGACATCGTACGAAGCAATTTACTTTTTACCGAAAGAGGTTGCGGTTATCGCACATTGTTTGAACAATGCATTGAGGAGTATCAGATTGGAATTACTTCCAATATTGAATTCTGGAGTATTGAAGCTGTGAAGCAGTCGATATTGAGCGGTATGGGCATATCCTTGTTACCTCGAATTACGGTAGAGAAGGAGCTGAAGGAAGAAAAACTTTCAGGTCAGCAGTACAAACAAAATCTAGCTACACAGTTGCTGTATCCCAAAAACAAGTGGATCTCTCCCCAAGTAGAAGCATTTATTGAGATCGTTAGAAAGCATGCCTCCCTATGGTAGCTCATTTCAACTGTCCTTAACGCCTAAGACTGAACCGTTGGATTGCTTCCTCGGTCACCGGCGTGAAGAGATTAACAAGATTACCGTCAGGATCGCGAAACAGCACAGCACGATTCCCCCACGGCATTGTGGTAGGTTCCTTTACCCACTCATCAACAAACGGCTTCAAGCGCTCGTATTCGGCATCGACATCGTGGACGTGGAACTCAATAATGACAGTATGATTGTTGGCCGCCACAGCGGAACCAGCGCCCAACAGTTGCACCGTCTGGGAGTGGCCGATCGCTAGAGTGCACGATGGCATAACGAGTTCGGCAAAGACAGGTGCAGGGCGTTCTGCTGAAACACCCGTGATTTTCTCATAGAACTCGGCAAGACGATCCACGTCATCAGTAATGATGCGCACAGAAGCAAAATTCACGAGATATCATCCTTCCTATAATAAGTAATACAATTGCTTACTCCAACTATACAAATACACTACTGACAACAGTATGTCAGTAGTGTTTTATGAAGTAACCACCGTCCACTAGCCATCATTCTATAGAACGTATTAGAGTTTCAAAGTGAGGGTAAGGGCTAAAAATCAATTGTACTTGGTGGTAAACAGTGTTACTCTAAAAGTCTGTGTTCGACAATATATTTAATATTAGCCACCAATTTAGTTGTAAAGAAAGGTAACACTATGATAAAAGTTGAAAACCTATCCTTCTCATTTCCACAAAAGGAACTATATAAAAACATTTCATTTACGTTTGAAGAGGCACAACATTGTGCTTTTATCGGAACAAGCGGCAGTGGGAAAAGTACATTGATCGATATCCTGATGGATCCGGAACGATATTTGTTCGAGGGCAAGTTAGAGATAGACCCCGATTGCAGAATCGGGTATGTGAGTCAGTTTTTGCAAGTAGACAAAACAAAAGATATGACCGTTTTTGAATATATCGCAGAAGAATTCATCAAGATACAAGATGAAATTACAGCGATTTATGCGGAGATGGCCACCACATCGGATATGGATTCCCTGATGGAAAAGCTTCAATTGGCTTTGGATGCCTTCGAAGCGATGGATGGGGACAATTTCGAAAAAAACATCAATAAACAGTTAAACCTTGCCAACCTCATGAAGCTCAAAGATCTTAGTATATCCGCAATAAGCGGTGGGGAATTCAAACTTATTCAAGTGATGAAGGAAATGCTGAATCGTCCAGACTTCATGATAATGGACGAACCTGATGTATTTTTAGACTTTGAAAACCTGAACGCGCTTAAAAAATTGATTAACACACACAAGGGAATGTTGCTGGTCGTTACGCACAACCGATATCTGTTGAACCATTGTTTCAACAAAATCATACACCTTGAAAACACAGAGCTCCAAGAGTTTGACGGGCGATATATCGATTATAACTTCTCACTGCTTCAGTCTAAGATCGAACTGCAAGAAATCGCAGTTGCTGAAGCTGAAGAAATTGAGAGATATGATCACATCATCGACAATCTTAGAGAGATCGCCACGTATAATTCGGAAGCCTCCAGAGGAAGAGCGTTAAAAGCCAGAGTCAAGTTTCAAGAGAGATTGGAAGCACGTCGAATAAAAGAGCCATTTGTCGATATCAAACAGCCGAATATCCGTTTTGGAATCGATAAGGAAATGGAAGACACCGTTGTGGTTAACGTCAATAACTATAACGTTTCCTTTGACGAGTTGCTTTTGGAAAATGTGAACTTTGAGATCAAATCTACAGATAAAGTAGCCCTGATCGGTCCTAACGGTACCGGGAAAACGACTTTACTCCGAGAAATCTTTAAAAATAATCAGGATTCCATTGAAATAAATGCTGATGTTAAAGTGGCCTATTTATCTCAGGTTCAAGGCGAAATGCTAAAAGATTCGAATACCATCCTAAATGAATTCATTGATTCCGGGTTCCAAACGTATGACGAGATTAGATCGTATCTTCCAAACTATGGCTTTGAAGGAGAAATCCTTGATCAAAAGATTGAATCGTTATCTGGCGGAGAAAAAAACATGCTTCAATTGGCTAAAGTTTCTGCCAGTCAGGCCAACGTATTGCTCCTGGATGAACCGACAAGCCATTTAGACATCTATACACAAATCGCATTGGAGAAAGCCATTGAGGACTACAAAGGTGCGATTATCATGATTTCTCATGATTTCTATTCGGTTGTAAATGGCATGGATTATGTTTTAATTATCGAGGACAAAACGATTAGTAAAATGAGTATAGAAGAATTCAGACAGATGATTTATACGAGTCATTTTGATGAAAACTATCTAGAAAATGAACAAAAGAAAAAGTCTGTTGAAATGAAAATTGAATTGGCTTTAAAAGATACTAATTTTGAACTTGCAAAGAGTCTGGTTGATGAGCTGGAAAAGCTGATTAAGCTGCTTTAGACAAGGTGAATATTCCATAAATCTAAATCCCCCTGTATGTGGATTAATCCACATACAGGGGGATTTACTTCTAGAAACAGCTAAACGAGCTGATTCGCTGCAGATCAATGCCGGTGTATAGCCAGAAGAAGCCATTCCAACGGAAGCCAGCCACTGAATTTCTACCTACAAATACCGGGTACATCCAGAAGCCCTGACCACGATCCGGCCAAATATATGTGTAGCGAAACAGGCAACCGGATATGGCTCTTGGATCTACCGCATATAACGAAGCGGGTTGCTGTGGAATGAATGATGGTGGCGGCCCTGTAGGTGCCTGCACGCCTTGTGGTCCGCCGCCTCCACCCCCGGGGAACGATGGCGGACCAGGAAATCCGCCGGGTCCGCCGGGTCCTCCTGGTCCTCCGGGACCCCCAGGTCCGCCAAACCCTCCACCAGGTCCAAAAGGAGGTAAAAATGTCATATCACATCACTCCTGTTCATTAGTCTAATGTATTGTATGTAGGCAATTGAGAAGGGGAATGGGTGGAAGCCTATAGAAGGCCGCTAATAATCAAGTCGAATCAAGCAAATTAAATTGCAGAAAAATGTCGAATAAAGTGATTGCTAACTAATTTATTGTGTGATATTATGATCCAGTAAACGTTTACATCGATAACGAATTGAATATTAGCAGTGTTTGGCTGTTACTGGTAAAGCAGGCATGACCAAAATGATTTTGCATTTTCCTTATGTGAGTAGGGGAAGGCATATCGTTTTGGTCTTTTTTTATATCCAAATTCAGAAATGAGGCATTGGTATGGATTATCGCAAGTTGGGACAAGAGATAACGGAATTGGTTGGGAAGAAAGATAATATCGCTCGGCTTACGCACTGCGCAACTCGACTTCGGTTCGAACTGCACGACATCTCCAAAGCGGATACAGAAAAACTCAAAGCACTTCCAGGTGTCATTACCGTTGTGAACAATGGTGGACAATACCAGGTCGTTGTAGGCAATGAGGTGCAGCAGGTCTACCGAGTTATCACTCAGCAGATGGGTTCGGCTACCCGAAGTGCGGAATCCAAATCGGATTCCGGCCAAAATAACGGACCAAAACAAAAACAGAGCTGGATCTCCAGATTCATCAGCGTGATCTCAACAACATTTACTCCGGTAATTCCGGCAATCATTGGCGCGGGTATGATCAAAGCGATATTAGCCGTACTTGTGCTGACAGGCCTTGTAACGACAGAAAGCCAAAACTACTATATCCTTAATACCATTGTGGACGCGGCTTTTTATTTCATGCCTATTCTGCTGGCTTATGGAGCTTCCATTAAATTTGAAACTAGTCCCATTCTGGCGATGACAGTTGCCGGCGTGTTGTTACACCCGGGATGGAGCGCCCTGATGGCGGAAGGAAAAGACGTGTTTTTCATCGGTGTTCCAGTTCGACTAACCGATTACGCGGGCTCCGTGCTGCCGATTATTATCGTCGTTTGGCTCATGTCCTATATTGAACGTTTCGCGGATCGGGTATCGCCCTCAATGATCAAATTTTTCACGAAACCAATGATTGTACTATTGATTACAGCACCACTTGCATTGGTGGCGATTGGGCCTTTCGGAACGTACCTGAATGATCTGGTTGCGATGGGTGCAGAAGCGATTAATTCCAGAGCCAGTTGGCTGATTCCTTTGTTAATGGGAACTTTGCAACCATTCCTGATCGTAACAGGCACTGCATGGGCGATGACGCCGATTGCAACTAGCCAACTAACCAAAAATGGATATGAAATGATCAACGGTCCGGGAATGCTCGCGTCCAATATTGCTCAAGGTGGGGCCACCCTTGCTGTAGCATTGAAAACAAAAAACAAAAAACTGAAACAGCTCGCTGCTTCATCCGGTTTCACCGCTGTGCTGGGCATCACGGAACCATCCTTGTACGGTGTAACGCTGAAACTGAAGAAACCCTTAATTGCCGCAATGATTGGTGGTGGTGTAGCAGGGATATATGCTGGTCTGACTGGATTAGTACGTTATGCCTTCGTTTCTCCGGGTCTTGCCGCGTTACCTGCATTCATTGGCAGCAATCCGATGAACATCGTTCATGCCATTGTGACTTGTCTGATCGCTTTTATCGTTACCTTTGCTCTGACATGGATCATTGGTTTTGAAGATCCAGTGGACGATGAAGAAGAAGGAAATACCAACGTTAACGATGACAAGACACTTTCCGCGCAGCCTGTTCAAGACAACAGCCCAAGCACACAGTCTTCTACAATAACAAATTCAAATGTACCGAGCCAAAATGAATTATGCCCACTTACGATCGCCAGCCCGATGCAAGGGGAATTAGTCCATCTAGACCGTGTACCAGACGATGTCTTCTCGTTGGGATTACTGGGTAAGGGTGCTGCCATTATTCCTGCCAAAGGAGAACTGTATGCACCAATCACAGGTGAAGTTACGGCTTTCATGGACTCCAAACATGCGGTCAAATTAAATGGTTATGATGGAGAAGAGGTGCTCATTCATATTGGAGTGGATACCGTCAACCTGAAGGGGCGACATTTCAACTCTTCCATTAAAGTAGGGGATCGCGTACAACGGGGTGACTTGTTGATCCGCTTTGATATCGATGCCATCAAGGCAGAAGGGTATGAAGTCATAACCCCGATCATTATCGCCAATTCGGATCGTTTCCCGGACATTAAGCTGGAGAAGCAGAGTCCTGTGGAGGTTGGGGCGACCATTATCCACCTTTCGTAACAAACGTAATACGATACGTCATATAACTTGATCAACATTAAAATGAAGGAGTGTTTGAGATGTTATATCAACACATCAAACCATTCCCCAATGAATTTCTGTGGGGAGGCTCTACCTCGGCCTATCAAGTGGAGGGAGCCTGGAACGAAGATGGCAAAGGCCTGTCCGTCATCGATATGTGTGATCATCCGGCTGGAACCGCCGATTTCACAGTTGCGAGCGATCACTATCACCGATTCAGAGAAGACGTGAAGCTTTTTGCAGAGCTAGGCCTCAAAGCATATCGTTTTTCAATTGCATGGACTCGAATCTTGCCTTCAGGCACAGGAGCTGTTAATAAGAAGGGACTCGACTTTTATCACCAATTGATTGACGAATTGCTCCTTCATGGTATTGAGCCCATTGTGACCATGTACCATTTCGACTTACCCTACGAGCTTGAGAAAAACGGAGGATGGAACAACCGGGGGACGATCGATGCCTTCGTCGAGTATGGGCGTATCTTGTTTGAGCATTACGGGCATAAAGTGAAATATTGGTTGACCATTAATGAGCAAAATACGATGATTCTTCATCCCGGTGCTATTGGTACACCAAAAGGCGGGCGTTTGCCATCCAATAAGGAACTGTATCAGCAAAATCATCACATGTTTGTAGCTCAAGGCAGAACGATGCGACTATTTCATGATATGCTCCCGCAAGGCAAGATTGGTCCTGCATTAAACATGACTTCCATGTACCAGGCAACTTCCAAACAGCCGATGCAATCGCTGCTCATAACTGGGAGACGATTCGTGGATGGGGTTTTCTCGACTTATCGGTGTGGGGACGGTATAATCCATTATTCTGGAGTTATTTACAGGAACGCGGCATAGAGCCGGTTATTGAGCAGGTTGACATGGAAGATATCCAGTCTGGCCGCCCCGATCTGGTAGCAATCAACTACTACTCGACGGCAACCATTGCCGCCAGTATCGGAGATGCGTCGGATGTTACAGCTCGTGCAGGGGATCAGCAAATTATGCTTGGTGAGCAGGGAGTTTACCGGGCAGCGGAGAATCCTTATACCGAAAAAACAAAATATGGTTGGGTCATCGACCCGGTTGGCCTAAGGCTGACATTGCGTAAGGTATGTGAACGGTATGGTCTCCCTATTCTAATTACGGAAAATGGCATTGGAGCCTCGGATGTACTTGAGGCAGATAACACCATTAACGATACGTACCGGATTGATTTTATCGAGAAACATCTGGAACAGATCAGACTGGCTCTAACAGATGGAGTAGATGTGATTGGTTATTGCCCTTGGTCCGTTATTGACGTGGTAAGCACACATCAGGGGTATGGGAAACGTTATGGAATGATCTATGTAAACCGCGGTGAACAGGATCTGAAAGACTTGAAGCGTTTGAAGAAGAAAAGCTTCTCGTGGTATCAAGAGGTCATTAAACAGAATGGCAGATGTATCGGAAATTCGGATCAGGCGGTCACGAAAGAATAAAGGATCGTGATGAATGCATGAGAGTAATCAAAATATTAAATAACAGCTTGCTTCTGACCAAAGATGAACAGGGGCAAGAGATGATTGTCATGGGAAAAGGGTTGGCATTCAAAGGCAAAGTCGGCGAGCGAATGGATGAGGAGCACATCCAGAAACGATTCATTCTGCAAAATAATCCGTCTGCCCAGGCTTACGTACGAACCATCGAAAACATGCCCGAAAAACATGTGAATGTCATAAACAAACTGATTAACAATGCAAAAGAAAAGCTGTCTCTTGACGATCAAATCTTCTTTACGCTTATGGATCACTTGTCGTTTGCCATTGAACGATGGAAAAAAGGTGTAGCATTACAGAATCGCATGTTATGGGAGATCCAGAGGTTTCATCCTGTCGAATTCGAACTGGGCCTTGAAGCCGTTCAGATGCTGAATCTAGAACTGGGTATTGAACTGCCGGAAGAAGAAGCAGGGAATATCGCTTTTCATTTCGTGAATGCCCAAACGCATGAACAGAATATGGAGCGCACGATGCAATCCGTTAAGATGTTAAAAGATATTTTTAACCTGATACAATACACCTTTGATATGCAATTGAACAAAAATTCCATCCATTATGTGAGACTTGTCACACATCTGCAATTCTTCATCCAGCGTTTACAAGAAGGGCGTCTGGGCAATTCGGCGAAAGATTTTATATTTCAACACATGGTGAAGGAGCACCCGCTTGAATATAAGTGTGCGGAGATGATCAAAACCTACGTGCAAAATATGCTGGATATCTCCATATCAAACGAGGAATTATTATATTTAATGATTCACATTGCTCGAATTGTGCAGGAGGAACAGGGTCACGAGGGACGATTATAAAAAAAGTTTATATGCCTGTTAGTGAACAGAAAAAAGATACTATCTAATTATGACCGTTTTCTCGTATTTTATCGGGAAACGGTCTTTTATTTTTGCACATATGTAGCGGCTTTTTGATATTTCATGCGAACGAACTCCAGCTTCCTAAACTCACATGAGATTACCAAATGATAACTTTTTATTATAATTATTGGAAAATTGTTATATGTAAGCGCTCTCCAAAGAACTATAATCTATTTATCTGGATGTTAATCCGTTCAGAAATACTTAGACCAAATCAAGAGGAGGAATTGTATGAAACGGTTAGGTCAATGGAATATAACGGCCTTGGTTCTTGTGCTGGTACTCGCATTGCTTCCATTTTCGAATGTCTCACATGCAGCCAAGGCAGTTACGGAAGTGGAGGGAGGTCATTTGAGCACAAACTTTGAAGACGGTACACTTCAGGGATGGACTCCACGTACAGGTAACGAAAGGCTGACAGTGACACAGCAGGAGGCACACGAAGGTCAGTCCAGTATGCTGGTCGCAAACCGTGAGCGTTCCTATCATGGACCGATGTTATCCATGAAGGATCTGCTTAAGCGTAACCAAGAGTACGAAATTGCGGCATATGTAAGACTTACCCAGGAGCCCACCACGGATCAAACACTACAGCTCACCACATATAAAAAAACAACCGCCGAAAGCTGGAACCCGATCGGCAGCGTGAAGATTGCCAAAGCAGAATGGAATACATGGCACAAGATCACCGGAAAATTTCAGTATAGCGATGATCCCGCTGAATTGAATTTGTTCATCGAAACACCCTACATCTCTGAAGATAGCGTAGATACGTTATCGTTCTATGTGGATGATGTATCATTTACTTTGGCCGAGCAACTGGAGATAGAAGAAGGGATTCTGTCTCTGGAGGACCTGTATCAAGATGATTTCCCCATTGGTGCAGCGGTGTATCGCTGGCAGTTGGAAGGCGCATATGGACAACTGCTCACAAAGCACTTTAACAGCTTGACCGCAACCTATGAGATGAAACCGAAGTACATGTCTCCTTCCGAAGGTGTTTATGAGTTCGAGGCAGCCGATCAATATGTTCAGTTCGCTGAGGAGCATGCTATGGGCGTACGCGCACATGCGTTGTTGTGGCATATTGATGCTGCAGAGTGGATGTTCAAGGATCCTCAGGGTAACCCTGCGAGTCGAGAATTACTACTTGCCCGGATTCAGGATTACGTTGAAACCGTCATGACCCGATACAAAGGTAAGATCTATGCCTGGGATGTGGTAAACGAGGCGATTGCGGATAGCAATGGTGATGCCAACGGTTTACGTAAAAGTCCCTTTTATGAACTAATCGGTCCGGATTACATTGAGAAAACCTATGAATTCGCTCGTGCAGCCGATCCGGATGCCAAATTATACTACAACGAATACTTCACGGAAATCCCTGAGAAAAGAGAGCATATGTATCAGTTGGTCAAACGACTGAAAGAGAAAGGGCTCATCGATGGTGTGGGTTTGCAATCTCACTATAACCTGGAATCCCCGCCCATCAAGGAAATTGAAAAAACGATCAACATGTTCGCCGAACTTGGATTGGATATTCAGATCACGGAACTGGATGTGGATAGCGGAATTCCATTTGGTGAAGAGATGTCCGATGAAGTTGCGGTAAAGCAGGCGTATCGATATAAGGAACTGTTGGATTTGTACAAAAAACACAAAGATCACATTTCTTCAGTTACCTTATGGGGACTCCAAGATGAGAAGTCTTACAACAACCAGGCTATGCTGTTTGATTCAGCCCTGGAGGCCAAAAAAGCATACTGGGGACTCGTGGATGAATCCAGCTTGCCTGTGTTGACGCAGAGAGCCGTCTCACTTTCGGGTAAACCGGATATCAAAAAACAGTCACAAGATCCGCTCTGGAACAAAGCGGTGTCTACTCCACTGAAGGGTGACTCTTCGGGATCAGCCAGTTTCCGCACCTTATGGGATCATAGTAACCTGTATATCCTTGTGGATGTTCAGGATGCGAAGGCAGATGTGAATGACAGAGTAGATATCTTTGCTGACCTCAATAATGGCAAGACCACCTCATATGAAGCAGATGACCGACACGTAATCATTAAGCGGTCGGGCAAAGCTGAGGGCGCGGAGCAACGTTCATATCGTGTACGTGAGACCAAAGCCGGATATCAGGTTGAATTGTCCATTCCATGGGGTGGTATACAAGTCGGATCAGAATATGAAGCCGGCTTGGATATCCGCGTGACTGATGGCGGTGCAAGTGGGACACAACCTTATAATCCACTGTACTGGAATGATAGAACACAATCTCAGGAACAAGATACAAGCAAATACGGCGTGATTCAACTCACCCCTATGCCCAAATCTGCACAAGCTGTGCAAGGGATTGTTCAGATTGATGGGAAGAAAGACACATCATGGAATAAGGCTGCACCATTTGAAGTAAAACGGTTGAACCAGAGCGAAGGTGCAGAGGCAGTGGCTCGCGCAATGTGGTCAGGTGAGTATCTATACCTGCTGATCGACGTCACTGATCCAAACATCATTACAGACAGCATCAACCCATGGGATCAGGATTCGGTTGAGATTTTCCTGGACGAGAATCATCAGCGCACACCGTATTTTCAATATGATGATGCCCAGTTCAGAATCAGTGCAGACAATGTGGCAACCTTTGCAGGCAGTGCCTCACCCGGACGTCTTGTAAGCGCTGTGAAGAAAACGAATAAAGGATATCTCGTAGAAGCCAGAATCAAGTTACAGTCACTGACGCCAAGCGCTGGAAATGTTCTCGGTTTGGATCTTCAAATTAACGACAACCAGGGCGGAGGTGAGCAGAGCGTAGCCAAGTGGAATGATACGACCAATGAGAGCTGGAGAAACACTTCCCAGTACGGAATACTCACTTTTGTCGAAAAGAACAAACTCGGGCATTAAACCATCGGCAGTAGTTACAAGAATTGAAACCATCATAACAGTGGCAAAACTCTACCATTGTTGTGATGGTTTTCATCGTTTGCATACGTCACCGAAGGTGATGAGGGGCGGTACAATCTGCCTTGACTATATTTAACAGCCCTTGATATACTAAATGAATCTTATTTTTTCTTTTATGCGGATAAGAAAGTAATCAACTACATACAACCGTTTGCGAGGGAGCCTTAACCGGCTGAGAGGGTGTTAAACCGACCTTACCTGATTTGGATAATGCCAACGTAGGGATGCAACGATGAAACACTGCACTTGGGTAGCTCATGCGAACCCCCTTGTTTTAGTGTATTTGTCTGCGAAACATCCTATGGATGTTTCGTTTTTTTGTTTTTAAATACGTACATTATGAATTGGAGGAACACATGTTGACTATTTCAGAGAGACTATATCAGGCAGCACAGCCCGTGTGGAAGGAATGTCTCGAGCATCCCTTTGTTAAAGGAATCGGAGATGGTTCCTTACCAGTTGAACATTTTCGTTATTATTTGCTGCAAGACTACTTGTACCTGTTCGATTATGCCCGCGTATTTGCACTAGGTATCGTCAAGTCGCACGACCCCAAGTTAATGCAGTTTTTTAGTAAAAACGTAGATAACATCCTGAATGGTGAAATGAAAATTCACCGTTCTTATATGGAGCGATTAGGAATTACAGAGGATCATGTTTTTCAGGTAAAACCTGCACTGAAAAATGCAGCCTATACTAACTATATGCTCTCTGTTTCCCATGCGGGTGGCATAGCAGAAGTACTTGTATCCATTCTGGCCTGCTCATGGAGCTATGCAGAGATTGGTCAAGTCCTTGCTCAAAAGCCGGGTGCAGCTGAGCATCCTTTTTACGGAGAGTGGATCACAGGATATGCTTCCTCTGAATACAACAGCAGCAATCAATCCCTTGTGACGTTAACGGATAAGCTATTAGAAGGCTGTAGCGAGGAAACGTACCAACGGATGGAAGATATTTTCGTGATGTGCAGCCGCTTTGAGCTTGATTTTTGGGAGATGTCATGGAGGCTGGAGCCTTAAGTTCACTGGTAGTTAATCCAATTAGAGAGTAGCGTCCATAAACAGGATGTTGCTCTCTTTTTCTATATCCGTTGTGCAAAACAGCCTGCCATGTTTATTTTTATTGCCGGCATATCTATCGCTTCTATAGGCAGAATGCTTGATGGGAGTAATCCGAGCTTTTCGTTTGTTATTTTTGTGTCTCATTCAGATTCATTTAAGAATTGCAATTTATGATAATTACATGCGAAAAGATACAACAACAATAATAATAATGAGGTGATGGCAATGAGTATATACAAATGGCCTAAATTTATCGGTGTAGCGGTGCTATGTACTGCGATGCTGACGGCATGCAGCTCGACTAATGAAGGGAATGGGGAGTCGGAAAGCAATTCGACTGAAAAGGAACAAACGACTACGGATAATCAGAGTAAAACGGAGAATACTGCGCAGACAGTAGGATATGCCAATCAAATCAACAAGACTGAGGTTATGTCCATTTCAATTGATGTGGATGAAGAAGCATGGAAAAAAATGCTGGACACTGCAACCGAGGAACAGTACATCTCAGCTAATATTTCAATTAACGGAACGACGATTGAAAACGTCGGGATTCGTCCAAAGGGTAACTCCAGCCTGCGGCAGGTCGCTGGTGATGATACAACGGATCGATATAGTTTCAAAATCAAGTTTGATGAATACGTCAAGGATCAAACGTGGATGGGATTGGACAAGCTCGTTGTGAACAACATGATTAGCGACAATAGCTATATGAAGGAATATTTGAGTTATGACATTATGAGTTATATCGGCGTAGATGCACCTTTATTCGCATTCTCCGATATTAGTGTAAATGGAGAGACTTGGGGCTTGTACCTGGCTGTTGAGGACATTGACAGTGGATATCTCGCTCGAGCCAAGAATGACGAGGGTGAACTTTACAAGCCGAACAATGATGACAACATGGGGCCAGGAGGTATGGGAGGGCCAGAAGGCAATCCTTTTGCACAAGGATATGGAGATATGCAGCCTCCTAATGAAGGTATGGCGCCACCGGATGGTGCAAGTCCGCCGGATATGAACAGCGGGACAGGGGAAGATGGTGCGAATACACTACCGGAAGCAGGTATGAAGGGGAACCGTGGTCCAGGTGGTATGGATGGAAGCGGCAATGGTGTTTCATTGGTGTACACGGATGACAAATCATCCAGTTACTCCGCCATCTTCGACAATGCTGAGACCAAAACAACAGAGGAAGATTATCAGCGTGTCATTGAATCGCTCAAAAACTTGAGCACAGGCACCGATCTGGAGAAATATGTGGATGTGGACGAAGTTCTGAGATATTTTGCGGCCCACACGGTGGTAGTCAATATGGACAGCTACACGTCCGGAATGGGACATAACTATTATCTGTATGAGAACGATGGACAAATCAGCATGTTGCCCTGGGACTACAACATGGCCTTCGGCGGATTTGGCGGATTTCAAGGTGGTTCTGCATCCGACATCGTGAATCTGGCGATTGATACGCCGGTATCAGGGGTCACCCTGGAGGAGCGTCCAATTTTGGGCAAGCTGCTTGAGGTGCCTGAGTATAAGGCCAAGTATCACGAATATTTGCAGGAGATCGTAGATGGATACTTTGCAGACGGAAAATTTGAAGAAAAAGTGCAGAGTCTGAACAACATGATCGCGGAATATGTGAAACAAGACCCTACAGCATTTATCACCTATGACAAGTACGAGGAAGCTGTTGCGGAATTGACCAAACTTGGCACGCTGCGTGCAGAAAGTATACAGGGGCAACTGGACGGAGATATCCCTTCCACGACCGAGAAACAAAAAGAGGACTCGGATTCACTGATTGATGCTTCTTCGGTTGATCTATCCAAACTGGGTGAAAATAAAATTCCAGGAGGCATGGGAATGGGAGGTGGCGGTCGTGGAGCTGCAGAGGGTAATCAATCTCAGGAAGGGAAATAAGAAGAATTACGCAAAGCAAACAGATAATCAAGATGAGTTCAGCGATCAGCAAAAGATCGGGAGGTTTCCGAACTTACGCCGATTCTTTCCATATGGGCAAATGGCCTGCGTGTGTTGAGACTCGTTTTTCCATAAACACGGAGATTCACCGTCAAAAGGCTTCGGCTTGCGCCGAAGTTTTTTTGTTTTTTTAGATGTCTCGGACATTTTCAAAAACACGTAGAAAAAGAAGATTAAGGGCCAGGCATTAGAAAAAGTCTTGAACATAATTATAGGTAATATCTATTCAACTATGTTGAGGAGGACATCATACAGCCTATGTTACCTATGGAAGAATATTTTGGTAAGTTAGAACTCGTTCATTCCTTTTACGGGGCTATGCCTACTGGCGTTAGCGTTTCCGAAACCGGGCGTATCTTTATTTGCTTTCCGAAATGGGGAGATGACGTAAGATTTACGGTAGCGGAAATTGTTTAGGGTCAGGTGCAGCCTTTTCCGAATTTAGAAACGAATTTGATCAAACCGTTAAATATCCAAATGTCTTTCATAAGTGTCCAGAGTGTTGTTGCAGATGGAAGGGGAACCCTGTGGGTACTGGACACGGCTGCACCAAACTTTTCAGAGCCTATTAAAGGAGGCGCAAAATTAGTCGCGGTAGATCTAGAAACAAATACAATAAGAAAAGTATATACATTTGCAGATGATGTAGTCTTGCCGACAACGTATCTGAATGATGTCCGATTTGACTTTCGTGTAGGAAAAGCAGGTTTCGCATATATAACGGATTCTTCTTCCAATGGTCCAGGCGCTATTATCGTCGTAAATTTAGAAAACGGAAATGCGTATAGACGGTTGCATGGAGCAAGCTCGACCTCACCCGATCCGTATTTTGTGCCGAAAGTGGAAGTTAAAATTTTGATGAATCGAAACGCGGATGGTTCGACATCTCCCTTTCGATTGGCCTCTGATGGTATAGCCATTTCCCCTGATGGAAAAATGTTATTCTATTGTCCATTAACCAGTCGCCAGCTATACTCGATCTCAACAAAATCGTTAAGAGACAGAAAGATACCGGATTTTAAGTTAAGTGATCTTGTGCAGTATTGGGGAGAGAAGGGTGCATCTGATGGGATGATCACGGACGCTAAAGGAAACGTTTATGCTGGAGATTATGAAAACGATGGTATTCGAAAGATATTGCCGAATGGAATCATGGAAACCATCGCCCATGATCCCCGAATTTTATGGCCGGATACGTTTTCGATTGGTCCGGATCAATACTTATATGTAATTGTCAACCAATTACATAGGCAGGCGAGATTTCATTATGGAAGAGACCTGCGACAAAAACCTTATAGTTTACTACGCATGAAAATTGATGAATTACCTGCTCCTACCTTTTGATATACATCCCACTTTATAAAGCGGATTTTTATTTACGTAGAAATGTATTTTATTTTTTATACATGATCCAGAACTTGAGGAGAGAGGAATGCAACAATTTCATTTAGGTAAGACTCATGTTCGGCATTACTACATGGGGAGGATAGAAGAGAGAGTTGATTGAGGAAAACAAAAAACTCTCCAAAGGTGGTATTATCCCCTTTAAGTAGACACTTAAAAAAACCTTCATGTTATCATGGGGGTTCAAGTGAAACTTGGAGGGGATATTTTTATGGCGAAAAA
>NZ_JAGIKV010000036.1 GCF_017874615.1 Paenibacillus xylanexedens | reverse complement strand
CGCTGGCATAGCAAAAATCCCCTCCGGTTTTCAGTGTTGAGTTCATTTTAACATGATCTCTTTTTTTCACTGTCTACCTTGAGGGGATAATACCACTCTCAGAGAAGGGCGTACCTGCTTTTTTTCTTGAATTTTCAAACTTATGAGTCTATATTGGCTCACTCATTATATTTTCAACCCGTTCACACATGTTCTCCCCGCTTAAAACCTTCGCCAAGCACTTCGTGCGCGTTACTGATAATGACAAATGCTCCCGGGTCCACAGACCGGATCAACGCTTTAAGTCTTGGCACCTCATTTTGCCCAACCACGACCATTAGTACTGTTCGTTGATCGTCGGTGTAACCACCTTTGGCTTCCAGCTTTGTTAATCCGCGATCCAAGTCATCCAGAATCACTTTGCTAATCGCTTCCGTCTGGTTGGAGATAATATACGCCACCTTGGAGAAGCCCAGCCCCATCTCAACAGCATCGATCACTTTACCAGTAACATACAACCCAATCAGCGCATAGAGGGACTGCTCCAATGACAATACAAAAGCAGCCATAATAATAACCGTAGCATCCATGATGACTACACACAGCGAGTAACTCAGTCCACTGTACTTCTGTACGATTCGTGCAAGAATGCTCATGCCACCTGTTGATCCTCTACCTCGGTATACAATTCCAATCCCTAAACCAACACCAATCCCACCATACAGTGAACCAAGTAGCGGATTCGTTGTTGGAATAGCCCAATCCTTCGTAAGATAGACTAACAGAGGCAGAACAATGCTGCCCAGTACTGAACGAATCCCATACTGCTTACCAATAAGCAGGAAACCAGCGATCAGGAGTGGGATGTTAATCGCCCACTGGGTGTATGCCGGCTCCAGATTGAGCCACTCCTTGCCTAGGATCGATAACCCGGACACTCCACCCGAAGCGATCTGATTCGGTAATAAAAATAGATTAAAGGCCACTGCAATTAAAAACGAGCCTACAATGATAGATACCGTATCCACGACGTTTCTCCATGGACCATTGAGTGGAATGAGGCTAGTTATCCTCTTTTTGCGGTTATTATGAAATTGTGATCGTTGTTGCATGTTCTCGTGCTCTCCTTTTATGTGACTGATCAGTTGTTCGCTCATTTTTTCTATCCTATAAAATTATTCAAAAAAAAGCTCCCGTATACACCAGCATACGCCTACACGTATGGGTCCATACAGGAACTTATATTAATCGGTTTCTACTTTAATCTGGCTACGCAAATAACCATCGATGAATGCATCGAGGTCGCCGTCCATTACTGCTCCTGTATTTCCTGTCTCCACGCTTGTACGGTGATCCTTTACCATACTATAGGGATGGAACACATAGGAGCGAATCTGGCTACCCCATGAAATATCCGACTGATCTCCTCGGATTTCATCCAGCTGTTGTTTTTGCTCTTCAATTTTACGCTCATACAATTTCGAACGAAGCATCTTCATCGCCCGCTCACGGTTCTTGATCTGTGAACGTTCATTCTGACACGTTACAACTACACCTGTCGGAAGGTGGGTAATCCGCACGGCTGAGTCGGTGGTATTGATATGCTGTCCACCCGCGCCACTCGCACGGTAGGTATCAATCTTGAGATCCTCTGTTCGAATGTCCAATTCAATCGTATCATCAATCTCAGGAACCACATCACATGATACGAAGGACGTATGTCTACGGCCCGATGAGTCAAAAGGAGAGATCCGCACCAGTCGGTGTACACCCTTCTCGGCTTTCAGATAACCATAAGCATTGTGCCCCTTGATCGATAGCGTGACGCTCTTGATCCCCGCCTCATCTCCAGGCAGATAATCCAGCACCTCAACCTTGAAGCCACGCTTCTCGGACCAACGTGTGTACATCCGGAGTAACATTTGTCCCCAGTCCTGTGACTCGGTACCACCTGCCCCCGGATGAAGCTCTAGAATGGCATCCATCTTATCATACGGCTGGTTCAGGAGCAGCTGAAGTTCGAACTCTGCCACCTTGCTCACGATCGCTGTGACGCTTCTACCGATCTCTGCAGCGAGGTCTTCGTCGCCTTCCTCGTCAGCCAGTTCTACCATCATCACCGCATCATCATAGTCCTGTTGGAGTTTGGTGTATTGATCCACAGATCCCTTCACCACATTTAGCTCAGCGATTACGGATTGCGCCTTGTCACTATCATCCCAGAAATCCGGAGCAGACATCTTCACTTCGAAGTTGCCGATCATCTCTTGCTTCAGATCTAAGTCAAAGAGACCCCCTAAGGTTGGTTAGTTTCTTGCCTATTTCACGCAGGTCATGCTTCACGTTTGGATCGATCATGTGCAATTCCTCTTTTCATTAAGATAAGCTCCCCGCATCCAGGGCATTCCTCCAGATTAAGTAAGTGATGCGCCACCCTGGTGTTGAGACTACTGTTATATCAGTATATCTCTTCCCCGTGATCATGGTCATATTATTATAACTATGCACCATTAATCGGTTTTGCATCCTTCACTTCATCCAATGAATACCCGGCTGCAAGGAGCCGTTCATGTCATGCTATCTAAGTTGACCTCATTCATGTTACACCTATTACTCCGATTACAGCAGCATCTTCCGATCGCTCTTATCCCCAGATTTTCTTGATTCCCTCTTACAAGGGAAAAATCCGGGGATAAAGGCGAACGCTCCGCTTCTTCAGATTGCTTCTGCACTCTCCGTTATGGTGTAAAATCAAGGTTCAGCTTATTACACTATAGTGTATAGAAAAAACCTCTAACTACTCTTGACCGTGGCAGTGTTTGAACTTCTTACCACTGCCGCATGGGCATGCGTCGTTACGTCCGATTTGGTCAGATACCTTCACTGGACGTTTCTCAGCAGGTTCACCGCTTGTCGAGATCTGACTTTCCTCAACAACCGCTTGACGCTCCTGATTGCTCTCGATCTGTGCTCTCATCACATAAGTCGCTACTTCTTCCTGGATCGAAGCGATCATCTGATGGAACATCTCGAAGCCTTCGAACTGGTACTCACGCAGTGGATCTGTACCGCCGTAGGCACGAAGGTGGATACCTTGACGCAATTGATCCATTGCATCAATATGATCCATCCACTTGCTGTCTACTGCACGGAGCACAACCACTTTCTCGAACTCACGAACCATCTCTTCGCCAATTCGCTCTTCACGTGCATTGTACTTGTTCTGAACTTTCGTAAACAGGTACTCGATAATCTCTTCTGCTTCCTTGCCCCACAGATCATCTTTTGTTACCGAACCATCATCCAGCAATTTGCTGTTCATGTAATCGGCAACTTCCTGCAACTCCCAGTTCTCTGGAATATCGTCACTGCAATGTGCTTCAACGATACGTTCAATGGAAGGTTTGATCATATCCATAACGATCTGTTTAATATTCTCAGACTCCAGTACCTCGCGGCGCTGTTTATATATAATTTCACGTTGTTGGTTCATGACATCATCATATTGGAGAACGACTTTACGCACGTCAAAGTTGTTACCTTCAACACGCTTCTGCGCTGATTCTACTGCACGAGTAATCATCCGGCTCTCGATCGGTTGGTCTTCTTCAAAACCAAGACGCTCCATCATGTTCAATACATTGTCTGCACCGAAACGTCTCATCAATTCATCACCGAGTGACAGATAGAATTGTGTTGAACCCGGGTCACCTTGACGTCCCGCACGACCACGCAGCTGATTATCAATCCGGCGTGATTCGTGACGCTCTGTACCGATGATATGAAGGCCGCCTACTTCAGCTACACCTTCACCCAAGATAATATCCGTACCCCGTCCAGCCATGTTGGTTGCAATCGTTACTGCACCCGCTTGACCAGCTCCTGAGATGATCTCTGCTTCTTCCGCGTGGTACTTGGCGTTCAGTACCTGGTGTTTGACACCACGGCGCTTAAGCATGTCAGACAGGCGTTCAGAGTTCTCAATGGACACTGTACCTACCAGAATCGGTTGATTCTTGCTGTGACGTGCCACGATCTCTTCTACAACGGCATTAAACTTGCCATCGATGCTCTTGTACACGACATCTGCCATGTCGTCCCGTTTGTTTGGACGGTTGGTTGGAATTTGCAGTACTTCGAGACCGTAGATTTTTTTGAACTCTTCTTCCTCGGTTTTCGCTGTACCCGTCATACCCGCGAGTTTACGGTACATCCGGAAATAGTTCTGGAAGGTAATCGTAGCAAGCGTCATGCTCTCGTTTTGTACTTCAATGCCTTCTTTGGCTTCAATCGCCTGGTGCAATCCATCACTGTAACGACGTCCAGACATCAGACGACCTGTGAATTCATCCACGATCATAACTTCTTCATCACTCACCACATAATCCACGTCACGACGCATGATTGCATTAGCTTTCAAGCCCTGTACAATGTGATGGTTGAGAGTTACATTGGCATGATCATACAAGTTCTCGATACCAAATGCTTTCTCTGCTTTTGCCACGCCGGCCTCAGTCAACGCTACGGATTTCACCTTGATGTCTACCGTAAAGTCTTCTTCTGGAACCAGACGTTTCACAAAACGATCTGCTGCATAATACATATCCGTCGACTTCTGAGCTTGTCCAGAGATAATGAGTGGCGTACGCGCCTCATCGACCAGGATGGAGTCCACTTCATCAATGATACAGAAGAACAATGGACGTTGAACCATTTGCTCTTTATAAAGCACCATGTTGTCACGCAGATAGTCAAAACCAAACTCGTTGTTCGTTCCGTACGTAATATCACATGCATATGCATGTTGTTTCAAAGCATGGTCCATACCGCTCAGGTTAACCCCTACCGTCATGCCCATGAATTCATAGATTTGTCCCATTTCCTGGCTATCCCGCTGTGCCAAATAGTCATTGACCGTGACCACGTGCACACCTTTGGACGTCAGCGCGTTCAGATATACCGGAAGTGTTCCTACCAGTGTTTTACCTTCACCCGTTTTCATCTCGGAAATACGGCCTTCGTGCAGAGCTATACCGCCCAGCATCTGTACATCATAGTGACGTTTGCCCAGTACGCGGCGTGAAGCCTCACGCACGGTTGCAAATGCCTCAGGAAGAAGCTCATCTGTCGTTTCTCCCTTTTCAATACGAGCACGGTATTCGTCCGTTTTGCCTTTCAGTTGCTCATCAGACAACGCCTGAAGTTGTGGTTCCAGTTTATTGATCACATCGACCGTCTTCATCAGACGTTTAACATCACGTTCATTCATGTCGCCGAAGATCTTTTTGACAAGTCCTAGCATGGTATACCCCTTTCGTGCAAAACAGAATAGACCCCCTGTTGCCGCCACGCGACACCATCGGATGGATGTTGTATCCACTTACCCGGGGGTGACAAACAATATAAAAAGTAATATGGATGAATCAACTCCAGGCTTGCCAAGGGTTCCTCATGAAGCTGATTCGGTATTCAAGAGGATTCGGTTATTAAAAACTAGCCGAAGCCCGAGCCTTGCGAATCATGTTCATGGTGCTGTGCCTGTCATTGATTATGATTAGCGATCATTCGTTGACAATTCCTCATCAGGACAATGATTCTCTTTGCATAAATTGTAACAGTTTGTAAGAGCCGCCGCAACACGCCACGGCACACTTCTTTGAACTTCTGAGACATATCAAATGGAGTTTAAGTGCAAAAAATCATAGTCGTTAGCGGAAGCGTTCGATTGTCATGTTTCGTTTTACAGCCTAGACGGCCCTGTCAACGAATTTTGATGGTAAATTTGGATGGAAATCTCAATAACCAGTTCTCGAATGTAGGTATACGAATATTTTCTTAAGCATCGGAATCTGGCAGTAAACTTTTACAGTTTGTGCTTCTTCTTACTATCTATTAGACGCAGCAGCATAGGGAATAGTTTCACCATTTTATTTCCAAAGGTGATTTCCCAGCTCCTCTACGCACAAAAGAGCCCCATCCCCTAAGGGATGGAAGCTCTTGTTAAGTCTAATCCAGGAAACCACAGTCCCTGTCTTCATTATTATTAGATATTCATATGCAAGTCCGTTCCGGTGATCCTGTACATTAAGATTAACCTTGTTCGATCAATCCGTACTTACCATCGTTCCGTTTGTAAACAACGCTAACTTCTTCACTGTCAATGTTGGAGAATACGAAGAAATTGTGACCAACCATGTTCATTTGGAGGATGGCCTCTTCCACGTCCATTGGTTTCAACATAAAGCGTTTTGTCCGTACGACTTCAAAATCATCGTCATCCGTATCCGCATCCAGTTCAGCTGTAGCTACAGTACCTGTTGGATCTTCAACGAAGAGTGTTTTCAGGCTACCTTCCTGGCGGAACTTACGGTTAATTTTTGTTTTGTGTTTGCGGATCTGACGTTCCAGCTTGTCCACCACGGAGTCAATAGATGCGTACATATCGTCGCTCTCATCCTCGGCGCGGAGCACAATGCCTTTCAAAGGGATCGTCACCTCTACCGTATGCAAACCTCTCGTCGTGCTCAATGTAACAGCACCGTCAGAGTTAAGGGGTGCATCGAAATACTTCTCGAGTCTACTCAACTTTTTGTCGACATAATCCTTCAAAGCATCAGTAACCTCGATTTGTTGACCTCGAATACTTAAATTCATAGGGCACTCCTCCTTTTTCCTTTGCCACTTCATTATAACACGAATGTAAGCGCCATGTAAAAACTACCGGTGACCGAATAATGACATCTGTTCAAGCCACATCTGCCAACGTAGGCATAACGCCATATTTCATCATATTCAGCCCTAATCGTATATTTACATGGTATGTCTTATTAGGCGCTTGATGATGTATTTAACCGTTTTTGAGCTTGCTCAATCTTATATGTAAAATGAACTTCAATCTATCTCTTGAATCTATTAAATTCACTAGAATAATGTTCCTCGGATGATCCTTAAATATCGAATCTATTAGAACAAAAAAAGACCCCGGAACGTACCGGAGTCTGATGCTAGCGATAATTCAATTTGGTAACCATCTAACCATATATGTAGGTCGGATTGTCCGGATGATTATAATTTGATTACGTTAGCTGCTTGCGGTCCACGTGCGCCTTCGACGATGTCGAATTCTACGGATTGACCTTCTTCCAAAGTCTTGAATCCTTCGGTTTGAATTGCGGAGAAATGTACGAATACGTCGCCGCCATCTTCAGTCTCAATGAAACCGTAACCTTTTTCTGCGTTGAACCATTTTACTTTACCTTGCATGCACTAACATTCCCTTCGTCATCAAATGAAGTGAAGCTTTCGGCCTTAACCTCTGCCCACAATTCAGATAATACCATCCAAAGTTATCCATTGTCAATTGGAAAAGTAAATGTTTTCTTGGAATTTTTTGTAGATTAATAGGGAATTGTGTTGAACGGTGAGATATCTTGAATATATCAGGGAATTGGAGGGTTGATAAGTCTATTTTGATGTATTTTTGATAGCACAAGAAACCCCGCACTGAGTATTTGCCAGTACGGGGGTTCGTTATAATTATTGGATACATTTGTACTACTTTCGTTTATCCATAAGGTAGCTTTCAGAAGCATATTTGGATTCATATACTGTACGCTGCGTTTTGGCCGTATTTCGTTGGAGCAACCATTCCTGCGCCTCGTTTTTAAGTGATGACATACGTTGCTCTATTATCGTGTCGTATGCCAAAACTTGCTTCAGCGCTTGTTTTTGCAGATCACTCATCTCTTGAACGTCCAAAATTCCATGCAATTGCTGCACTAGAAGTTGACGCTCTTCAACAAACTGTACTACATGATCAGAATCTTGAGTTTCTAAATCTTTGATAAAATTCTGCGTAAGCTCAGAAAGTTGACTGAGAACATCGTTTATCAAAGTCTTGTTGCTACTATTCATTGAGCTGAAGCTCCCATTGCTTGTTTGCTTGCTACAACCCAGGTCTCACGCAATTCCTGAAAATATCCCAGAGCTTCTTCCCCATGCTTGATATCTTTTTTGATATTGGCTTGAATCAGCAAATGGTTCATGTACTCATATAGCGAGAACAAATCTTTAGAGACAGGATAAGATAGATTCAGCGTAGACATTAGCTCACTAACAATCGTTTGAGCTTTACCGAGGTTCACATTCGCTTTAGAATAATCCTTGGTTTTAATTCCTTCCAAGCCCATTTTCGTAAATCGAATTGCACCATCATACAACATAATGACCAATTGCCCTGGAGTAGATGTTTGAACTGAAGATTGCTTATACTTGTCATAAGGAGATGTGATCATGCTAAAATATTCCTCCTTTTATTTTATTGGAAATAACTTGATAGACTCGAGGACTGTGACTGGAATTGACTCATAGCTTTTTCCATAGCAGCAAACTGTTTATAATATCGCGTTTCCCAAGTTACCATTTTTCTATCCAAGTCTGAAATCCTATTGTTGTAATTTTTCAATTGTTGGCCCATGCTACTCTCAGTTTTCAAAGTCATACTGGCGTCTGTATCGCTCTTAGAGGTACCTACTTTTTTGACCAACATATCCAAGGTTGAATTCAATTCTTTTCTCAACCCACTAAATATAGCAGGATTATTAGCGTCGGCAGAAGGGCCCCTAAAAGCACTTAGGATTCGATCCGGATTACTATCCAACGCGCTCTTAAGTTTTACTTCATCAATCTGTAACTTACCCTTTTCATAATATTGCCCTGTTGTAATTCCTGCCTCACTTAGCACTTTTAAGTTTCCTGTAATGACAGACCTCATTGAGGCTACAGCCGAGCTTAGAATGGTATCATTCTTCAAAAGACCACTTTTGGCTCGCTCTTCCCAATTTTTAATGTCATCTTCCTTCATATCTTTCTTTTGCTCTGCGGTCAAAGGTGCGTAATCTCGATACTTTTCTTCTGATAATCTTGTGTTCATCAATCCCAATAATTCATTGTAGGTATCAACAAAAGACTTAATCGTCTCCATCGCTTTTGTAGGATCGGACTGCGTTGAGACCTTGCTGGGTGAGCCTACATTCGTTTCTAACAGGGTCAAATTCACACCATTGACTAACAATGTATCTCCGGTAGTCGTATAATCCCGACTAACGCCAGAAGAGGTAGTAATAGTCACTGATCCTGGCACAGCGCCATTCGCCTTCAAACCTAGTACGTCTGATAACGAACTGGACATTGCTGCCCCACCAGTTCCTGTCCCTGTGATTACTTTCCCATTCTCTCTTGAGGTGATCGTTAACTTACCACTGATCTCATCATAACTTGCATTAGCTGTTGGGATTTCAGAATTAATCCGAGAAATTACGGTAGATAAAGAATCTGTATCTTTAAATACTAAAGATTTATCATTAATATGGAGTTCATATTCTGCCTTAGGTGGGCCTGTTTGGTCAAGCTGTGCTAGCGTAGTATTCAAGCTTGCTTTTGCATCAGGCGTTCCTGTAGTTAGCACTGTTTGGGTTTGTAAATTAGCCTTCTTAGCCAATGTTTTCACTTCAACAGTCATTGTCACAGAAGCTGCGTCCGCATTTGCCTCGGCTCTAACTGCTGTTGTATTTCCACTGACCGTTGATTTTTGTGTGTTTGTTGCTGCGGACAAATCCATTTGTTGCAACTTGTTGCTTAACTGCACAATTTTACTATTTAACTGTCTATAGCTATCTCTAGTCCAATCCAGAATCTGTTTCTGTTGATTTAACTTATCAAGTGGAACTCTCTTCACTGTCATAAGAGATTTGACCATACTGTCAATATCCATACCTGAGAAGCCGTTTATTCGCATGTTCATTTATAGTAACCTCCTATACCTTTTCATCAATCAGGATACCGGCGATTTCCATCATCTTGGCTACCAAGTCCAATGTTTTTTCAGGCGGAATTTCGCGAATCAATTCACCGGTTTCTTTATTCAGGACTTTCACTAAGATTTGATGAGTTTTTTCATGAACGCTCATCTCCAAAGTTGTTGTAGGCCCCTGAAGGGCTTTTACAGCTTTGTCGATCGCTTTAATAAGATGTTCGTCACCAGACGGAATGCTAATCCCTTGCCGTTCAAGCTTAGACATATCAACGCCGTTTCTCGCCGCTTGAATGAGTTGTGTGTTCAGATTTACTGATGCTTCACTTGGTTGACTTAAAGAACTTGAAGTACTGTTGTTCACTGAATTCGTTGAAAGTGAGAACTGTAGATTCATCGTTCATCCCCCGATGGAATTATTTATTATATTTATCGGTAAGTATAAACATAGAATGAAGAGATGTTGTAAATTAAAGCATGGCATGGCTGTAGATCCACACCAATAGTTTGGGTCAACTCCAAATATTTCACTTGATAAGACGATTACTTACAGGATAAAGCTCATGGACCCAGGAAACTGCAGGGAACTTCTCCACGATCCCATTTCCAATTTTCATCATGCCTTGTGTGTCATTTTTTTTCTCATAGAGCCTGAAGTTCCGTTCATATACTTCATAACTGGAATCTAAGTTTAATAATTTGGTATAAAAAATTTCTGCATCTTCCAAATAGCCATTACGGAAACACAAATCTCCCAACAGACGAACAACCTCCGGATTATTAGGAGAATCCTTAAACGTTACAATTAACATATCAATAGCTAATTCATCAAATCTAAATTCACTCAGAAGTTTACATACCCCAAAATGATTTTTGGGATCGTTATTTATCAGCTTCTCAGTGAGATCTTGGAATAATTCAAACTCTTCTATTATTATTAATTGTCTACATAATGAAAATAATACAGGCTGCAGAGCAGAACTGAGTGATCCAGTTAATAGTTCTCCCTTAAGTAGCTGTTTAATGACTTTCATCTCTTTATTTCCGAAATTCATTAAATTTTGAATTTTATTCGCTAAACTAGCTTCCTTAAAGATATATCCTACAAGCAAGATATCTTGAACTATTTCTCTTTTTTCCATGTCACGGATCTCTTCTAGTACGGTTTTCATTTGGTTCTTATCTTTACTATATATTTTCGCTATAGCATGAATATGAGGTTCAGTTGTAATCTTGAATTTTCCCAAATAAACGTTCAGTAATGGATGACGCAAGCTGTATAATACGTTCATTAAGTTTTGAAGGTCATCAATATTATTCATTCTATAGTAATCTTCAATAATCTGTTTAGTGTCATCTAAAGGCTGGTTTATCCTTAGTGTAAACTGCAAGTAATCCTGTAGCACATGAGCAGAATCCCCTTTTACTTTCATAGCGTTAATTCTTGCATTGTAACTTTTATCTAACTGATTACTTCTCTCATAAACATCTGATAATTGAAGATGAGCCATGTAACTTCCGCTGCCCTCAGTGATCAGCGTCCCTTGATCTCCTAATTCTAAACAATTTAAGAAACACTTCTCAGCGTCTTTGTAATACCCATTATTCATAAAAATAATCCCTTGAATGTATTTCATTTCTGTTTCTAACGGATATAGAACTGTAGCATCATTCAATATCGAGAGAGCATCATTAACTTGGCCAGTCTCATTAAGCGCAAATGCTAACTTAGTAAATAACTCAGGTAAATATACTTTATCCTTACCTAAAGAATACGATTTTTGAAAATAAGGAACCGCCTTCTTAAACTCATTCATACCAAAATATGTTTTTCCCATATTAAATAAATTATAGGCCGTTGGGTGCTCCTGAACTTCCAATTTCATTAATGGCAAATTACGCTTATACTTTTTTTCTTCAAGTATCTCCTCATCCATGTACCCTACGTGTTCGATCGTACAGGCCGACATATCACCGACATACTCGTGGTTTTTCTCCAGTATATTGAGATGCTCATGCAATCTATTTTCATACTTAAGACCAACATGATTTCGGAACATTCTCACCGCAGTGTGTGTAAAGGACCTATTGAATTTCATGTGATTTTTGATATTGAATACATAATAATCGTAGTCTTTAATCAAGTCTTTTTGTAAATCTGCATATTCTTCTAAATACTCATCAGCATCCATCACTAAAATATAATCAGATTTTGCATGATTTATAGCAAAATTTCTCGCTGCGGAGAAATCATTCACCCAGTCAAAGGAATAGATATTTGTGGTATATTTATTGGCTATATCAATAGTTGCATCTTTAGAGCCTGTGTCAACGATAACAATCTCGTTAACGACCTGCTTCACACTTTCTAAACAACGCTCTATATACTGCTCTTCGTTTTTTACGATCATACAAAGTGAAATCGATTTGGTCATTATATCCACTCGTCTCTTGATTAGTATTATTTAATTAGAGATATACATTACATCGTAAAATATAAGGTAATATACTCTATTTTGATAAAATTTTCAGTTCAATTTATATATAAACGAGCCTGAGGTATACTCATCATTGACCTGAGCATATCCATCTCCTCTATTATTATTAACTTTATGTTTTTCTTTGTACCATTCTGAGTAACTTTACACGGCAACATGTCATAAAACTATAAAACTATTGTTTATCGTCTCATTATCTACTTTTTATACCTTTTTTGAGCACTTCCTACGTATAACCCATTAATTATATAACATGCATAAATTTGATTTAATATATATTCTTGTGAATTTGATATCTTACCCTCAATTGTGCATAGTAAAAAAGGTTGTCGATGTAAAAATCGACAACCTTTTCTTACCATTAAGTAATGAATTAAATTTAACGAAGCAATTGCAGAACAGCTTGTGGCTGTTGGTTTGCTTGTGCCAACATTGCTTGGGAAGCTTGAGCCAAGATGTTGTTTTTCGTTTGGTTCATCATTTCTTTAGCCATGTCTACGTCACGAATACGGGATTCAGCAGCAGACAAGTTCTCGGAAGTCGTTCCCAAGTTGTTGATTGTGTGTTCCAAACGGTTTTGGTACGCACCCAGTTTAGAACGCTCTGCGGATACTGTCTCAATTGCTTTATTGATTGTTGTGATTGCTGCATTTGCAGACACCGCACTAGAGATACTGATACCACCGCTTGTTTTAGCTTCAGTAGAACCAGTTGCTGAGGAAGCTCCAGTCGCACCAACAGCCAAGCTTGCAGCATCCATAGCTTTAATTGTGAGAGAGATGTTTTGATCTGCGTTTGCACCGATATGGAAGCTCAGGTTAGCTGCACTGTTTACACCAGAACCTGCAGCCGCGAAACCATTAAGCAATTTCTTTGTATTGAACTCAGTTGTATTGGAGATACGAGTGATCTCTTTAGCCAACTCATCCACTTCATTTTGAAGAGATGTACGGTCTGAATCTGTGTTCGTATCATTGGAAGATTGAACTGCCAATTCACGCATACGTTGCAGGATGGAGTGAGTTTCGTTCAAAGCACCCTCAGCTGTTTGGATCAAGGAAATGCTATCTTGACCGTTTTTAGTAGCCATATCCAAACCGCGGATTTGACCGCGCATTTTTTCGGAAATTGCCAAACCTGCAGCATCGTCACCAGCGCGGTTGATACGCAGACCGGAAGACAATTTTTCGATAGCCTTGTTTGTGTTAGTTGTGTTTGCACCCAGTTGACGGTGAGTGTTCATTGCAGCAATATTGTGGTTGATAATCATTAGAAATTTCCTCCCTGAAAATAAGTTAGTTCCACATCCTTGTGGTAAACGCCGCGACATTAAGGTCGGCCGCCCTGCCGAAGCAGCGTCTAAACTATATATCGACAGGAAGAGAAGAACAGTTAATAGTAAATTGGAATATTTTTATTTTTTTTTGTTTTCAATGCCTTGAAGCAACTCCATAAAAGCAGCGACACTAGGAGCATCAGGTTTTGCAGACTCTCGATTAGCCTCCTGAATAGAGGCATATACCTCTTTCCGAAAGATATCAATGTGCTTGGGGGCGGAGATGCCAATCCGTACCGTGTCACCTTCCACTGCCAATACAGTAACCTCAATATTATCTTGAATGATAATAGATTCTCCCTTTTTACGTGACAATACTAACATTTCAGACCCCCTCCTTCGCTGAAGTCGATTCTTCTGTCCATATGAGATGTTTAGTCACATAACCTGTTTGCTGAAGAACGACTTGCTTGCCTACCCGATGTGCAGGATTTATTATAACAGGGGCCAAGAGATTCATCGTTGATTTTGTCACATCTGAATGTATAGTGACTATGGAATAAACAGCTACATCTTCTTCGATTTTGAGTTCTTCTTTATCTTCTTCACTCAATTCAAAACTATAATCCTGCTTAAACTCAAATGGACTGACTACCAAGAAAGAGAGCTCTTTCTCTGTTAATGATTGTAAGTAACTAAATGGTGTGTCTTCCCAAGGGATTAGTGCAAAACTAGTTTCGTTTTCAAAACCAGGCAGACCTCTTGGAAATTGATATGTGCTGTTTTCATCTACTTCAATTTTTCCCCATGTACTTGTCTCAATAAAAATAATAAACGCCTCCTTGGCGATGATTTTATAGAAAAAAGCTATAGCGGGGTATTATAACCGTCTATAGCTCTACATTATATATTATAATCCCATATCAATCGTAGGCGGAGTATATTGTATAGAAGCATATTGCTGCACATAAATATCCAACTTACCACGTTGATATTCAATCTCTGGCTTGTTCACATTTACATTCATCTCGGATTCCGCTGCTTCAAAGCGAATGTCTGGTGCTTGCGTAAACACACGTACATCCACATTATCAGAGGAAGCTGCCGTGCGTGTCTCAGGAAACGGTTTAGCTTGCCAATTCGTTCCTACAATATTGGCAATCGTATTGCCTGGTTTGTGGATGGCTGCCATATCATTTCCTTGTTGCACACGCTCAGCCATATTCTGCATGAATAATTGCTGAATACCCGAATATATTCGGGCATTCATATCGATCATATTCCCACCATGATAGGCAGAAAAAGCTTTGGATTGATCCACATTCAGCTCTATTGCATGGCTTTGCACCGTTAATTTACTAGGCTTGGTATGGAGTTGGACCTCCGCCTTCGGCTGACGAATCGAATACTGACCAATGTCCGCATCGATATGTAATAGCGTGGGCGTTGTGTGTATTTGTACCACTGGAAGAGTATTCATCAGATGATCTCTCCTTTGTTATCTAAGAAAATCAACTAATGACTGAGATATAATTTTAGCACCAGCAGAAAGTGAAGCATTATATATGTTTTCCTGGATTTTAGACTTGATTGATAACTCAGCGTAATCTGCATCCTCAACCTTTGCTTGCAAATCCGTTAAGTTCACTTCAAGATCACTTAATCGACCTTGCATGAGTTCGACGCGATTGGTTTTCGCCCCGATTTCTGCACGAATCCCAAGCATCTTGTTTGTTCGAGTATCAATGTTTGCAAGCTGATTCGACACTTCTTTTTGATCACCACTGGCGAGAGCCTGACTAATCGTATTAAAGATTACAAATAGATTATCGGCTTCCGTAGAATCACCAAACACTTCATTACCGGTTACGTTAATTGGTAATTGGATACTCTCACCCACGATAAAATTAATTTTACCCGAATCAGTAACGACGGAAGCAGCATTAGTTGTATCGAACGAACCGTCAGCACTGGTAGGAAAATCATAAGGTTTCACATCGTAGGTTTCACCATTAAATACATACTTCCCATTCAACGTGCTGTTTGAAATATCAACAAGTTGTGCTTTTAATTGCTTTACTTCTTCATTGATACTATCTAGTGCAGATTGCGGGTTAGTCCCCGTAGCCGCCTGCACCGTCAGTTCTCTCAACCGCTGAACCACGCTGCCTGCTTGATCCATAACGGTATCATTAAAATCCAACCATGATACCGCGCTATCCACATTTTTTTGATACTGCTCATTGGAAGAAAGTTCTCCACGATAACGAAGGGAGTACGTAATCCCTACCGGATCGTCAGACGGTTTGTTGATCTTCCGTCCCGTTGCCAATTGAGTTTGTGTACTATTCATCTGTTGTGCATTCCGGTTCAAGTTAAGAATCAATTGCGAGCTCAACATATTATTCGTAATTCTCATCGTCTGTTATGTCACTCCTTTCTATTATCTGCCTACTACGCCGGTAGAGTTAATTAATTTTTCGAGCAATTGGTCATATGTGGTCATAAAACGTGCAGAAGCACTATAAGCATGCTGAAATTTAATCATGTTGGCCATCTCTTCATCCAAGGAAACACCACTGACCGATTGACGGCGAGTGTCCACTTGTTCTACGAGAAACTCAGAATTGGACGTTTGACGTGCCGCTTCCTGAGATTGAACACCCAACTGTCCAACGATTGCACTAAACTGAGCACCAATCGTTGCATTACGCAATCCATCAACGGATTTCATTGGAGTATCCTTCAAATTAGCCAGTAGATTAGCCAGTGTATTGTTACCTTTAATCACCGATTCTGCTCCTGAAGAATCCGTAGTGGTTCGGAGCGAAGTTGCAATCTTATTCGGATCAGCCAAGATTTCAGCATTCAATGAAATATTACCAGCTGTAATCGCTGTTCCACCACCCGCTGCTGTAAAGAAAGGTAACCCTGGCGAATTGGTTCCGTCCATACTATATCCAAGCTGATGCAATCCGTTTAGGCCTTTGACTGTAACCTTCAGATCAGTTGCCAGTGTCCGTGCTGCACCTGTGTATGTAACACCATCCAGGACAGTATTATCCGGCAAGACAGAGCCCGCAGGAAGGGTGATCTCGATATCCCCATTAGCAAGCGTATTAGCTAAGTCGTCCATTTGCTTCTGATAATCAGTCACCAAAGTGTCTCTGGACTTGATCATACCGTGGACCTCGCCGTTAGTGAGCGTACCTGCTGTATAAGCAGCATTCAGAAAAGCAGGATCTACCGCTACTTGTACCGCACCGCCAGTGACGAGTGCCTGTCCATTCATCTGAACCTGATATCCTTGCGGAGAATCCGTAACTGTAACATTCATGATTTTGGACAACTTGTCCGTCATCAGATCACGTTGGTCACGTAAATCGTTGGCATTGTCGCCAAGAGACTCGACTTTTACAATAGCGCTATTAAGGTTCGCAATGTTACCAAGGTAGCCCTGAATTTCATTGCTTTTCACAGCAATGTTACTATCCAGATCCTCGCTAAGTGCATCCAGTTGACGGCTAATCTGATTCATCGCATCCGTAAGAGCAAGGGTTGTTTCTTTGACGATCCGCCGTGCTGTGACATCCTCAGGATTTTTACTCAGATCTGACCATGATTTGTAGAAATTATCCATAACGGTTCGAAAACCAGTGTTTGATGGTTCATTTACAATAGCTTCAAGTTTCTCAAGAGTATCTCGTTGAATGGACCAACTCCCGAAGTTGGTGTTTTCATTGCGATACTGGTCATCCAGGAATTTCTCACGCACACGTGTAATAGAGTCAAATTCTACCCCTGTACCAAGCTGTCCTGGTGTTGTGCTATGCAGAAAGGCGAACGGCTCCATTGGAATAGATGCCTGCATGTTTACCTTTTGGCGTGAGTAGCCTTCCGTGTTGGCATTGGCTATGTTATGGCCTGTTGTGCTAAGAGCTGTCGTCTGTGTGAACAAACTGCGTTTAGCCGTTTCGATTGAATGAAATGTAGATGTCACCTGGTTTCCCCCTAATTAATCAGGCACGCGTGTCAAACAGACCGATTCGCCCTGGATTACCGTTCTTATCAGCAGGATGCTGATATGTGGCATCCTGTTCTGGTCGAGAAGCAAAGATGTCCATTGAAAGATCAATAAACATCAAGGATTGCTCGATCAGCATTTGATTCAGTTGATTAATTTCTTTTAACTCCTGCAGTGTTCCCGCCAGCTTCTTCTGGACTTCAAGCAATCGCAGTTTGTCAGCCGGATCAAAAATCAGCTTCGAGATCTCGGTGATATTCAGGTTCAGCATGGACTTGATGCCCCGCTCCTGAAGCAATTCGTGAACTGCGCTCTGCCGTTCAATCTCCAATGGCTCCTGTTGTTTCATGAAACGAGATTCTTTGTTGAGGAGGGCAATGAGTTCATCCACATCGTTTTTGACAATGACCTGTCTCTTGACCTCGCTGAGTGCCAGCATATCGCGGTGACTTTGTTCCATTTGCTGCAAAACTGCAATTAATCTGTCCAGTGCTGCCATTACGTGATCACCTATTCCTTATCAAAAGACTTAAAATACGGTAGCAACTTATCAGCAAGCTTGCTGCTGTCTACCTGATACGTTCCCGAACTGACCTGTTCTTTCAGTTCCTGTATCCGCTGTATGCGTCCTGCATCTTGCGTACGACTTTGTTCCTCAAGCATCTTCATCGCCTCCGGAGAAATGGATACCTCGTCCTTACGGCGGCTCTTCTTGGCATCAGCCTGCTGATTGGATTCAACGTTCCTTTGATATGAATTGATGGCGCCAATTCTACTCGGTTCATTGATTTTCATTTAAAATGCACTTCCTTCCATGATTAGGAGTTTATGTTGATATACGTTTTTCTTACTTTAATCTTTATGTTGTCAAAATGATTAGGATAATAAAAAAAACCGATAATCTTTAATAAGTTTATCGGTACGTTTCAAAACATTTGTTATAGCAAAACATGTATTTGAGCCCTCGCTCCTATGAATCGCGTAGTTTGTCGACAGCATTGTAGGTTCGTCCGCCTAAATTGTTGTTATCCTTCTGACCTACTTCACGAGCTGCTCCTGCCAAGTCTTTCGTTAAACGATTGCGGCAAGAGTCACACATATGACCTTCACGAATCAATGTTCCGCATACTTCACAAGGATACATCATATTCGGGGCATTCTCGATGGAAATTCGTCCCTCACGGATGAACTTGGTAATGTGTTTAATCGAAACTTCCGTTGCATCGGATAGCTCCTGTATGTTGGTGCCCTTGTTTTCGCGCAAATAATCTACACAGATCTGATATTCCTTCTCTATTTCCTTAATACAGTTTGAACATACATCTCGAAAATTCAACGCATATAATTTACCACAGCGAGGACAATTACCTAGATTCATCGCTAAAACGCCCCTCTCAAACTTCCATTTCCGAATAGATAATAATTATACATTACCTTATTTTCTCTGATGAAGCCATAGTCTATTTACAAAGCAAAAAAGGGGAACAGGATGCACATATACGAAATCCCTTTCATGGCCATTTTGCTTATAATATCGCTCCAATCTCCTCCCGCGGAGCATACTATTCGTACATTAATAATAAAATTTATTCCATAAATATATTAAAAGCCCATTTATTAATTAGGATCTTGCCAGTGTCAGAGTGTAAAGCTCGACCGGAATCCCCATGTAGAAGCCAGCATTTAGAATAACCCGCCCACAAGCATCCAAGGTGCTACCTGTTGTGTATATATCATCGATCAGCAGTAACTGTATGGATTTGGCGTGCGATATGCCCATATGTGTTGGCAGATGAGATGCCCTGTATAGCTCTTCAATTAACTGCATGCCATCCGGGCTGATGGAAAAAGCATTCTTCATCGTTTCAATTCGCTCACCGCGTGATTTAAAGCTTTGTTTGGTGGTGTTGATCTGGCGCTGCAACAGATCAACAATGGGTAGGCGGCAGGCGGTGGCGAGCCCGGCAGCCAGCCGCTCCGCCTGATTGAAGCCACGCTCGGCCAGGCGCTCGCCGCTCACCGGGACATAGGTGACCGCGTCAGGCCGCCATTGCGGCTTCGTTTGTTGAGCAGGCGTGGCGATATGAGCCACGGGGGCTGGGGGTTCTTTTGCCAAAGCAGAATTCTGCTCCTCTCTCATCGCTTGAAAGGCTTGAATCAACAGCGCGGTTAGGAGCGGTGCGTATCTTTCATGGCCTCTGAATTTGTACATGCCTATCCATTCTTTCATAAGAGGGTTGTATTGTACGGCGCTGCGGTTGGAGATAAAAGAACGGTTTTGCATGTGTGGACGAGCACAGTCGGGGCATCCGACACCCCGACCACAACGCAGGCAACGGATGGAACGAATCCATGGGATCTGTTTCACACAACGTGGGCATATGCCTGAATAAGTTGAAGACAGAATCGCTCGAGTGCCACATGTTAAACAAGTCGCTCCCGGCGGGGCGAGCAGGTGATGAAGACGTCCGGTCAGGTGCTGCGCATAATCGGTTATGTTGCTGAGCCAGTTGAACATAGGGGCATACCTCCAGTCTCGGGAATGTATTGTGATATGTGGATACGAACTGGGCAGATGACAATTATGTCTTGGATGGTGGATGCAGGTAGCCTTTGCGACGAGCGATGGTGTTCATTTTCCGAATCTGGGCAACGGCCTTCACCTGTGAACGTGTCCGATTAGATGATGCAAAAACCACTCTACCCGCCGGGTCATCCATGGAACGCCCTGCTCTTCCCGCCATCTGGACCAGTGACGCTTCATCAAAGAGACTATTGTCTGCATCCAATATAAAAACATCACTGCGCGGAATGGTCACGCCACGCTCCAGAATTGTTGTCGTTACGAGCAAACGAATTTTGCGTTCACGAAAGGCTGTAACTTTGCTAGCGCGATCAGGGTCCTGAGATGAAGTTCCTTCGATATGGATTCCGGGAAAGGTACGACGCATTAGATTCACAAACGCCTCAATCTGGGCAATGCGTGTTACAAAGACAAATACCTGGGCGTCACGCTTCAATGAAATTTGGATGTTAGTCCTCAAGGCAGAAGGAAAATTTCGTTTCTTAATACATTCAGCAACGGTAACCATCTTGACCAATCTTGGAACGGGCAAAGGATGACGGTGGAAACGTACTGGAACTTTGGCATGATTGAGTTTCCCCCGTGCTGCTTCCCTCTGAAGCCGAGCAGGCGGTGTGGCAGATAGATAGACAAAATTCCCGTCTGGTTTACAGGAAGATGCCGCCGCGTGAGCGAGCATGGGATCGTTGTGATAAGGGAAAGCATCCAGTTCGTCGATGATGACGAGATCAAACCCCTGATAAAAACGCATCAGTTGATGTGTGGTCGCAAGCGTGAGCTGAGCGTCTTTCCAGCGTTCGTCACTGCCTCCGTATAGGGTAGCGATCGAAGTGTCCGGAAAAGCTTTAGCTAGACGCGGAGCCAGTTCCAGCACCACATCCCTGCGCGGCGTAGCGACCAAAGCTCGTCTGCCACGATCCAATGTATGTTGGAGCAGTGGGAATATCATCTCGGTCTTGCCGGCCCCGGTCACGGCCCACAGCAAGAACCGCCCCGGCCCATCCCCTGCGGGTGGGCGGGCCAAAAACGCAAGCGCCGCGGCTGCTGCCGCGCTCTGCGCTGCGCTAAGCCCCCACCGGGCGAGCCCGCCGCCGGTGGGGGCCAAGGCCGTGCCACGCGGTGCTTCGCCGCGTGGCACGGCCCCGTGCACTGCACTGCGTAGCAGCAGCGCACAAGCACGGCTGCGCCCCAGCGCGAGGCAGGCCTCGCAGTAGGCGCACGCCGCCAGGCCGCAGGCAGCGCAGGGCACGCGCTGCCTGGCTTCGCTGCCACAACGGTGGCAGCGGGGCGCGCTCCGCGCGCGTCCAAGCCACGCGTGCCGACGGCGCGTGGCAGGCCCTTCGAGGGCGGCTGTGATACCCAGCCGCCCGTGCAAGCGCGCGAGCTGCGCAGCCGCGCGCCACTCCTTTGGCGGCTGGGCGGTATCCGCCAGCAACGCCTCCGCCTCGGCCGCCAGTAATTGGCGGCCGCTGATCCGCTCAGCCAGCAGGGCCGCGTCCCGCTCCAGCTGAGCCCACTGCCCGGCGGGATACGGCTCTGGCATCCCGCCTACCAACGCACCACGCACAGCGGAACTCCCCGCTTTGCCCGCTATACCTTTTCTGGCCTCTGTTTCCCCTGAGGCCAGTTCATACATATCCAGCTTCCGTGCAAGATAACTCTGCCATTCGCGCTGGCCCCACTGATCCATACCTCGCTCCATCTCATAATGTTCAACCAACCAGGATGCCTGACTTAACGGCAACGCCTTATCTAACAACAACCAGCGCAGCACATTTCGCCCACTTCCCTCCTTGAGCCACCAAGCCACATCCACTCGAATGTCGAGGGACAAGATCATACTCCACCCTTCCCCTACACGGCACACATATAAGGCAACCTTCATTTACTCTCCTCCCCCATCGCACATTCTCCGAACGCAAAAAAAGCACATGCCAACCCGGCTATTCGCCGGAGCATGTGCTTCATGTCCATATTCCATCTTCTTATGATCAATCTTACTTATCACTATACCAATTGAATCTCTACATCACAACATTAGTCACACAACATGATCCATCATAAAATTCTGCTAATAACCAGAATCTTTCTCTAAAATTGCGAAACTTTTTCCAATCTGAATCGTCTATACTTTTAAATTAAGAGTTCTGACTTCGAAAAGTTTATTTTAGTGCTCATGGATTCGCCAGAACCCAGACAATAACCATAGATTGCATAAAAACCCATTTTTAATTTAAAAGCAGACTTGGCTACAATTACAAAAAAAGACTACAGCTTCTGCTGTAATCTTTTCACTGTAGATCTGCGAAATGTTAATCCCATTTCCCGCTCACATCATGATTTATTGCTCTGACTCACGCAAATCAATCAGTCGAAACGTGTGATCGGTCTGTGCTACCCGTTCAATATCAGCAGGGACAGCAGGCAGATAAGATGTCTCCATGCCTTGCCTTTGCATAAGCTTTTCAATAATCGTAATCGTTTCCGCTTCTGTACGATCAGCGACAACTGTTAATCTGAAGCTCTTACCACGGTATAATAATTCCCGGCAAAGTTCTCTTACAATGCCTTCGATCCGCCCTGCCTGATTGGAAGGGATGAGCAGAATCTGCTCGAAACCTTCAGATTCCGGACGGGAAAGATGGCGCTGGTGCATGGCATGAACGGCCATTGCCGCCAGGAAGTATATGAGCAGAATCATAGTCAGATGAGCAACCATGGCAACTGCACCTCCTCGGAAGGTCATGCTCACCCATGGCGAACATCCCTGTATACAACAAGTATATGCTGTACTTCCTGAAGGGTTACACTTGCATTTCCTATCACTCATATTCCACGCTGATCGACACCGGACGAAGAAAGACAGGCCAGGTCATTCATTCACGCCTAAGCTTGAACATATGTTCCGCACAACCTTATACTTTGCTAATTTGCAGTGATAAAGTCCATTAACCCGCAGACCAATCCAACATTGTGGAAAGGGCGCGAGTGAACACCAATCTATACTCCGTCTAGGTTGAATCAACCAATGGACTGACTTACCGTAAGAATACTGCTTTACGAAAAACATAAGGTATTAGAGCGTAACCCAACCATATTTGATCGAATTGATAACGGCTTGTGTACGGTCATCCACTTCCATCTTCTGCAGAATACTGCTGACATGGTTTTTTACTGTTTTTTCACTGATGAACAGGAATTCACCAATCATTTTATTGCTCTTACCTTCTGCCATCAAGCGAAGTACTTCAGCCTCACGACGTGTGAGCGGGTTATTGTCGCCAGCGACAAATTTAACACCTGCTTCTTTCGAAGCTCCTTCACTCATTGCCCCTGTCTCATTAAGGTACGTCATACGACGCAGTTGCATGATCAGTTTGCCTGTTACTTTCGGATGAATGAACGCATGTCCTTCATGCACGGAACGAATCGCATTGATCAGAGACTCGGCCTCCATATCCTTCAGCAAATATCCGTTAGCCCCTTTACGAAGCGTCTCAAATACATAACTTTCATCATCATGAATGGACAAGATAATTACTTTGACATCAGGGAACAGCTCACGCAATTTCTCCGTTGCTTCAACCCCATTTTCGATTGGCATGTTGATATCCATCAATACGATATCAGGTTTATCCTGATTGCAGAATTCGAGCACTTGGATACCATCGCCGCATTCGCCGATGACCTCAATGTCGTCCTCCATATTTAAAATGCGTTTCAGTCCCTCACGGAAAAGCTGATGATCATCAGCCAAAAGAACTTTAATCGATGCTTTCCCAGTATCACGGTTTTCCATCATCCTGCTACTCCTTTCCCTTATCCACGTTTGTCGGGATATGAATCACTATTTTGGTTCCTTGATTTTCTCCGGATTCAATCTCTATTCTTCCTTCTAACAGTTCAACCCGTTCTCTCATCCCAATCAGACCGAAGTGGGTATGATCCTTGCTTTTCTTGGCAAGAAGCTCCGGTTTGAACCCAAGCCCATTGTCCTGAACGACAATTTTGACGAGCTGAGCCTGGTATGTAATTTCCACTACAACATAAGTGGGATAAGCATGCTTTGCAGCATTCGACAGACCTTCCTGCACGAGACGGTAGATCGCTGCCTCCATCGCGGAAGATAAACGGTGTTCCTTACCTCTTGTTTCAAAAAGCGACCGGATTTTCGTTTTTACCTCAAAATCCTGCACATACTTCCGAAGCGTTGGAATCAGTCCCAGATCATCCAGTGCCATAGGACGCAGATTGAAAATAACTTTTCTCATTTCTTCAAGACTGGAACGAACCTGGCCTTTCAAATCTACTATTTCGGCCTGGACCATCTTAAAATCCTGCTTAATGAGCATTCTTTCTACAATTTCCGTCCTAAGCACTAGATTGGCGAGCATCTGGGCAGGCCCGTCATGAATCTCACGAGCAATACGTTTCCGCTCTTCTTCCTGGGCCAAAATTATTTTCAAACCAATCATTTGTCGATTTTTGGCATTTTCGATGATCCGGGTCACTTGACCCAGTTCACCCGACAGGTACTCCAACACAACGCCCATTTGCGAACCGATGGTCTCGGCACGCTCCACAGAAGCTTCCACATTTTTGGCACGCTTCTGCAGATCATCCCGACGAGCCTTCAGATACATTTCCTTCTCACGATAAATCATCAGATCCAGCTGCAGCTGTGTTGCTTTCTCATACGCCTGCTTGATATCATGTTCGGAATAACGGACAAAGTCACGGCTAACCTCAGTCAGCCGGATCCGGGAACGGCGGTAGTTAAGCTCCAACTGATCTACTTTCTCGATCGTTTCCGCCGTCTCCTTCAACACCGACTTCAACTCTTCGTTGAGCGTTTTCAGCTCATCGCGAGTCGAGTCCATGATTTCGAACATTTGATATTTGCTGTTTTCCATGACTTGTATGGCGTTTTTAATGACGCGGTCTATGGCATCGGCTTGTAAATCCACGTTTGTTCGACTCCATTTCTATCGTTTCCGGTATATATCATACCATATCACGATGAGATGGTAACGGTCTTCGTTTTCTGTTCCCATTTTACAGTCAGACCAAGTTGCTCGGAAACGAGTCTAAGTGGGACTAAAGTCCTACCACCCGTTACGTATGGTGCAACAGTTGCGCTCTGCCTTTTACCATTCAGAATGAATTCTTTCTGCCCTACAACCAGATCAATCAGCTTGCCACCACGTAATACTGTGATTCGCTGATTTTTGCTATCCCAGCTTGCCTGACCACCAAAAGCGTCCAAAACATGCTTGATTGGCACATACGTTGTACCATTTTTAAGGACCGGTGCTGCATCAATCGCTTTTTTCGTTCCGTTCACCGTCATCGATTTCTGTCCAAGCACAAGTGAAGCTATACTCGTAGGCAATCCAACTTCACTGGACTTGGAAGGCATCGTGAATGCGATATTGTCAAAAGCAACCGTACCTGATTTCGCACGCTCATCCTGACCTTCTTCCACGTTCACCACATAGACCCGCTTCAGCTTCGCCGGATAGGCGATGTTCAGTCCGTTCAGGTCCACGCTCAGCTTCTTCCACCCGTCCCAGTCAATCGCCTTGGCGAGATCGGCATATACCGTTTTGCCATTGGCATCCGTGAATTCGGCACGTAACCAGTTCAGGCTTTTATCTCCCATAACATCCATCGACATTGATGTAGCTGCAGCAGATACCTCTCTACCGGTAGAGCCATTCAGTTGTGCATAAGCGTACATTTTTCCTGTTCCAGCAGTCATATCATAACCAAGTTGCAGCACATTGGAGCCGGCTTTCTCACCAGTTCCTGCTGTAACGGTTGCCGAACCAGTTACACCCGCTGCGTTCGTGGTGAAGTTGACCGGATAATTCACATTTTCGAAGTTCTCCCAGATCGTTTCACTTGCAGAAGCCGAGAGTACCACGACTGTGCTGTAACCATCATAACGTCCAATCGCATATCCTACTTGTGCACCGGAATTGACGGAAGATACGGTTAATTGGTCAGCAGTAACTTTACCTTTGAATCCGATAAATTCCCATGTCAGCGAGTCTGCCGGAACCGTCACACTTTGTCCGCTCTTCGTTGTCGCCGTTACAGGAATCGACATCGTTGTACCTGCTTTGAGCGAACCGAGACCCGATCCTGCTGTCAGGGAAGCCAACTCACTTCCACCCAGTACCGATACTTTAATGGAGGATGAAGCTCCATTGCTCGTTGCCGTCAGCGTTGCTGTACCTGGCTTCACGCCTTTGATCGTGCCGTTGCTAACACTCACGATGCCGTTGTTGCTGGACTTCCAGGACATGCTGATATCGCCTGTTGCGATTGGGTTGTAGTAGGTGTCATATCCTTTGGCTGTGTACTTGCCCTCTTGTCCCACTAGCAACGTTTGACTGCCACTCACGGCAAAGCCCTTCAGTTTACCTACAGGAGCCGTAGAGAACACACCCAGCGTGTTTACAACCTGACGTTGCTCGGTGCCATACTCTGTGTTGAACGTCAGACCAGCGGTTTGCTCACCTAGCGGACGTGTTACCATCGTTGTGGAGCCGCCTCCGTCCAGGTTCATGCCTTTCCAGACACCCACACTGGTCATAAAGGATTGCAGTTCCGTCAGTGACATCCCGCTGCTGTTACTGTTTTTCTCCGCGGCGATGATGTAGACATACCGACCATCCTGGGAGTACCCTACTGCCGTTCTTGCACGAATGCCACCGATACCGGAAGATGCGATATCACGGGAAAAGGATGCTGCCTTTCCACCGTTCACCAAAATGGTGTGACCACCTATCATCATCTCCAGATTACTTGGATCGACCGATTCCCCGGTTGTTTTAGCTTTCAGTTTGTAATCCGCATCCAAGGTTTGCCCAACGGACAGATGGCTCATGATCCATGTCGCCGCTGTTCCATGCGCACGCAAAATGTACCCATCCTGCGGCACCGTCATGTTAAGCGCTTTTTTATCCGAGATTTGGGTAATTACTCCGTTCTGCACGAGAACCTCTGTCGGCGTTGTGGAAGGGTCATTCGGACGCTTGGTGGAGGTCCATGCCGGTGTATAAATATACATCGAGTTGGCATGACTATACTTCACCGCACCCGACTCTACCGTATAATCCTCTTTATTTATCCCACGCAAAGCAAAGGTTGAACCATCCTGCGCCTTCACGGTCCCATCAAATGAATACTCGTCGATCATCGGTTTGCCATCCTTGGTCACCGTGAGGGCATACATGCCTGACAGCTCAGAAGGTGTGGAGACCAGCACGCCATCGGAGACCTGTCCACCAATAGGCGCGAGTTCTCCGGATACATTGAAGTAATCACCGTTCACAGCAGCTACTGCACCATTTTCCTTAGCCATAGCACCTGTGCTCTGTTTGCTGTTCAGATTACCGCCCTTGCCTGTCATTACATCCAGCTTCACATACGGGTTCTGCAGATCCACCTGGATGACATCCGCCAGTACGTTGACCTTGGAACCGGAACGTGTTGTTGTATATCTGTATTTCATGAGCTTCGCACCCGAAGTCAGAATTTCTTCACTCAACTTGCTTGTATTGGTAGATGCTGCTGCGGCCACCGATTGCCACGAAGTCCCTGACCACATCTGCCCGCCTGCGCTCATCACCGGTGCAATCCAGATCACACCCGCCAGCGTCACAATCGCCCATTTCTTCACCTTACTGCCCTTAACGTCTTCCAGCTGTTTCTCATGTTTCCCCAGCATGTCTGAAACGTCTCTCCCATCTTGTATATCAATCTTAGACATCACGAACACTGCCAAGTAGGCAGCCGATAGCGAGATCTCTAGTATACTCTTCTATTAATAGACTGCTTTTTGTGGAAAAAGTTACGCCCATAGCTAACTTTGAGGATATTCTTGGCAAAAAAAACCCATGCACGGCATTAACTGCGCACCTGGGTTCTACCTGAATAATGATTTATGTTGAATCCTATTCTAATTCTGGAAAAAACATTTCGGGAAACTCTCTATTGGTTTCCTCGTAGTTAGCATCAATGTTAAATTCATCACTATAATTCCAGTGCCCATTGGCATAATCAAGATAGATTAATGCGTTATATTCAGAACTATGCTGCTCTATCTTCTCTGAAACACTACTCCATTGCATCGTAGCATGGACAACAGCTTGCTTCTCCCCAAGGAACACGACTCGTTCATTAGACATATGATACGTAGTGTCTCCATACTCAAAAGAAGCTCTTGTAATGTGCTCCCATGTCCTCCATTCATCAACTGCATTTGCGTTAATCCGTTCAATATCAAATGGCGAAGTATATTTATACGTTAAATCAAAATCTTTCTGATTATATGCTCTATAATATGTCTTTAAGTCAGATAGGACTCTTTGTTGCTCATCATTAAAATTCTCTTTTACTATATTTACAGATTTATCGATATCTTCTGGAAGCGCAGTATTACTGGAAAGATATCGATCCTGAAGTATTTTCCACTGATTGTTCTCCTTTATAATTCGAAATACGACCTCATGTTGGTCATTTATTACCTGATTATTATGAATATAAGTAACGTACAATAATGCCTGGTTCGCAGATTCGTATGTAATGCTTGTTATATCAACATTGTAGATTCAATCAGGGATTTCTCTTTCTTGGGGTGCAATCCAACTCTCAGTCAGATAAAATCTCTGCATATGTTTAGAAGCTAGTAGTTTTACAGTAAATGCTCTATCATATGTTGTTATCAAATCAAGTATCTCTTTCTCTTGACCATACCCATACTCTACCATCCAAGCCGTGTTCGACTTTTGATCATACTTAACCGAGTGCTTGGTTAACCAGGCGGCATAACGGATAGGTAAAAAGAATTTTCCATCAATTTGAATACCCGGCCTTTGTAATTCGTAATAATCTCCCGATCCACTAATGTAACCATCATCCGGTAGGAAGATAAATTTTGATTTCCCGATCTTAACTGAAATCTCTCGATCTACCACTGAGTAATCCGCTTGGTACCCCATTAGTTGAATAAACTCTCGAAATGGAACATACACCGTTCCTGATTTTGTCATCAGTTTAATGTCTGTAGGCTTTTCATTAACGTACAGTTGTATGGATTCTTTATTATTTTGAGCATAAGCCAGTGATGGTATAGATACTAACCCCAGAACGAGGACAAATACTAGCATTTTTTTAAGCAAATTTACACCCTCTATCCATGAAATTTATGACTTTATAATATAAAAAAGCGAAACCAACCAGTTGAACTTATTCCCCTGATCGATTTCGCTTCACTAAGATAAAAGAGCTAATTACTATTATAGATATCCTAATTTGTCCAAAACCCGTTTCAACATGACTGCTGCCTGTGCACGAGTTGCATTTCCCTGAGGTTCAAATGTTCTGGCTGTCATGCCTTGAATGATTCCCTCCTGCACCGCTTTGGCAACAGAATCCTTAGACTGGATTTTGTTGCTGTCCTTGAACTTGGATAGAGTGGTAGCAGCGGAAGATTGAAGAGAGACTGTTTTCCCACCGTAATTCATCGCACGTACCATCATAAGCGCCATCTGCTCACGCGTAATGGGGCGATCCGGCTTAAACGTACCATCGGTATTCCCCGTAATGATCCCCGCTTCAGCGGCAGCCCCGATATAGGCACTTGTCATACTTCCACTGCGAACGTCCCTGAAACGACTCGCTGCAGTTGGTTCTCCATTTAAACCCAGACCTCTGGCGACCAATTCAGCGAATTCTGCACGTGATATATTCTCATTTGGTCGATAGTAAGAACCATTTGGTGCATTAATAATCCATTTGGCAGAGAGTTCCTTAATAACTGCACTAGCCCAGTGTGATGTGGTGTCCGGATAATTAACAATATGGTTGACCGGAACTACCGATTGATTCCCATTCAGTTGTCCTTGGACAACTACACTTCCTGGTGTATTTTTAAACGAGCTAGGTACGTTTGATAACATGAAGGTAACCGGATCAATATAAGTGAATCCAGATGTTACTGTAGAAGTACCTACTGGTAATTGCATGGATAACTGACTTTTCACTTTCTGCTCCACACGTTGATCGGTCGTACCATTACTGGCAAACAGGTACACATCCGTATAATTCGCAAGTTTCTGTGCTCCTGCACCTGCAATCAAGCCTTCCATCGTCCCCGATGAAGACACAGGTACCGTCTCTAACTGAACGTATAAGGATGGAACCGCTGCTCCTGTCGTTGTACTTGTGTTTGACGTTCCTACACTCCGACTCATAGCCGCCATATCTAAATTAGACAGTGGCACCGTCCAGAGAAGATCGCCATATTTCACACCAATAGTGCCTGTGCGATAACTTGTAGCAATCTGAGTCAGTGCATTTAATGGGAATCCAACATACGCAGCCGATTCACTGTCCGGAATCTCAAATACCACCGGCTGAGTCAATTTCCCGTTTGCTCCATCGTATTCAAAGGACTGAATCAACTTGGTTGCATCCACGTTGAATTGACGAGTCGGCCGATTATAGTGGGACATCGCAGATACAGCAGAAGCCGTAGTATTATTCATCACAAGTAAAGACTGACCATAGCTCGCTGCATCCAATTCCGACAACCAGGAAGGACGGTTTCCCGACTGATTATTGTTCGAACTATTATTCGTCTGTTGTAACGTAAGTGGACCAAATGCTGTTATCGTGACATTCGACGCATCCCGTAACGGCACTGCCCCAGGTACATAACTCACCGTTCCCGTCTGAGTAGCTGTCGATGTTACTGCTGAAGTATCCACTTTCAACGTCACCACAGAGCCAGAAGCTGAAGCAGACAATACAGTTGTGGTTGAATTACCAATCACTACACTGAACTGAGATGCTGTTAGTGCAGCCTGGGACTGGATTGAATCACGGAAATTAATTTGAACCGTGTCTTCCTGAAGCGTAGCCGAAAGGATTTTGCCATTTCCATATGTGTACGTTACTGGAGTCAGATTGAGATATCCTGCTGGGTTATTGTTCAGATCCGTTAATCGCAATGCTCCAGGTACATATGATAACGATATATTTTGTGTATCCTTCACCGCTGAAGCCAGCGTTAACGTAACCAGATCATTTTCGATCTCGGAATCATTAACGAAGACTGGCTTGCCATCGACCAGAACTGAATATTGGCTGTTGAGCGGTTTATTCGTCGTGCTCAGTGGTTCATTGTAACGCATCCATAACTTGTTACCACTCACCTCAGCACTCTTAAACTCAGGTGGTTTGGTATCAATTGAATTGCGGACATAGAAGCCGCTGAATCCAGCAAGAGCCTGTCCACGTGTATCTTTAACAGGCCATGAACCTGGCGTGTATGCAACCCGAACGACTTCACCATCCGTAATGGATCGACTAAGATTCAACGTCACCACAGAGCTGCCATTGATCGATATGCTATTGATGCCTACAGCATACTGATCCGCAGTTACACTGAATTGTCTTGCTGCATCACTTGAAGTAATATATACCGTCTCAGGGTAGTACAACGTAATTGTACTGTAATACACGTTACCTTCCCGCGGCTTGGACATGACAGAATCTAAACCATTCTCCACATCTCTTGCGCCAAAAGCAGCCGCAGCATTGGAAGACTGATCTGTAAGACGATTACCTGTAGTACCGGGTGCATATGCGATCCGCACAACCTGTCCTACCGCTACACCCGTATCCAAGACAACATATACACTGTCACCTGAGATATAAGTGGAGCTGACATTCCTCTTTTCACCATTTACAGTTACAGCATAGGTACTACTCAGCGAATTAGTGCTGTACAGCCACTCATCATACGTCAGGCGAATGGTGTTATTGCTATGCATCTTAGCATTCTTCAACACAGGTGCAGTTGTATCTGCACTTAATGTTTTAAAGGCCCATGATGTAGACCCATTAAGACCTGTAAATGTATTTCCTGCTTTATCACGAAACGTATTGGCTGGAATGTCTACCACATAATTCGTGTTGCTATCCAATGCGTTCGCAGGTGTAATCAGCAATTGTCTATTGTTTGCACTATTAATGACTGTCTTAGATGCAACAATTGCCCCATTTGCTTTTTTGAGCGTTACATTCTGAATGTAATTCGGATCAAGTTCTTTGTTAAACGTAACTGTTAAATTTCCCGTTAAGGGTGCATTGGTAGTACCGTTTGTGGGAGATACAGTAGATACCATAAGGGACGTTGGATCGGATATGACATTGAATCCCCAAACATTCCCACTAATTGCACTGATATCATTCTCATTTCTATCCCTCAAAAAACCTTCTGGCATTACGATGTAATATGTAGTGTTGTTGTTCCAGTTATTCGTGGGAACGATCGTAATCGTATTTGTTCCAAAACCTGTAATTCGAGGTGTTCCTGCGTTTACTGGAATCTGCTCAAATACAGTACCACCAACTCTTCCCTGATAAATAATGAGATTCCCTCTACCTGCGGTTACCGGCTTATCGAAAGTCATCACTACCTTAGTTGAAGGAGATACCATTGCTGCGTTATCAGGAATTCTACTCACAAGCGAAGTTGAGCCTAGTCCCAGAGTGCTAAAGGTCCACTCTTTGTTAGTCAGTCCCGGAAATGGAGTATTGTCCGCGTAAACAAATGATTTATTATCTATCTCTACGTAGTATGTTGCTCCCGGTAGATCCTTGCCCAGTGTAATCGTCACTCGTAGGCCAGTAGCTGGTACAGATGTGCTGTCCCCCGCATCGGGTGTCGTTGGGTCTGTAATCGGTGGTGTGGGATCAATCACAACTTGGTCACTGGATACCAGTACCGAACCCATCGTTGTATTATCATCCAAGCGCTTAATCAAGATTGAACTTTGTGTACCCGTTGCCTTCTGAACAGGTTTATCAAAATCAATAACGAATGGTACTGAACTATCCACATTCGTTCCTTTCACGGCAGGAACAGTATTCGTTATTCCATTTGCACTTAATTCATTGGCCGCATATGCTTCCTGCTCGACTCCACTCCAACCCGTAAGCCAACCTTGAGCCGTCAGCATAACAATTAAGATTCCGAGCATGCCTTTTCTTGCAATTCTCTTCAATTCCACTGATCTTCCCCCTTATCTGAATTTCTTCTCTTGTCTGATGTACAGACCTCATTATGTATTTCGGTTAGAGAAGGGATTTCATTTAGTTATTTGGGTATATATTCCACAATTTTCATTTTGTCTATGACAAGCAATGTAATAAGAATAAGCGTCGTGATTTCAGGAAAAGGGATATGTGAGGGAACATTCGCTGAAAAAGATAATCAAGGCAGCCATATCAATAGAAGCACAAAAAAACCCTTAATTCCTTATCGGAACCAAGGGCCTCATTGAATGATCCACATAACGTTAGCTAATTACAGACCTGCTTGAGCTTTCAAAAGGTCTACTTTGTCGACTTGCTCCCAAGGTACATCCAGGTCTGTACGGCCGAAGTGACCGTAAGCAGCGGTTTGTTTGTAAATTGGGCGACGCAGATCCAGCATACGGATAATGCCAGCCGGACGAAGATCAAAGTTGTTACGCACAAGCTCAACCAATTTCTCTTCGCTGACTTTGCCAGTTCCGTATGTATCCACGTTGATCGATACCGGGTTGGCTACACCAATCGCGTAAGCGAGCTGGATTTCAACTTTGTCTGCAAGTCCTGCAGCTACAAGGTTTTTCGCTACGTAACGAGCCGCATATGCTGCAGAGCGGTCTACTTTAGTTGGATCTTTACCAGAGAACGCACCACCGCCGTGACGTGCATAACCGCCGTAAGTATCTACGATGATTTTACGTCCAGTGAGGCCTGCATCTCCCTGAGGTCCGCCAATAACGAAACGTCCTGTTGGATTGATGAAATATTTAGTCTGCTCATCCAGCAATTCAGCTGGAACGACAGGCAAGATTACATGTTCTTTGATGTCTTTTTGGATCTGCTCCAGCGTAGTCTCTTCAGCGTGCTGAGTAGACACAACGATTGTATCCACACGTACCGGCTTATCACCGTCGTATTCAATCGTTACTTGCGTTTTACCATCTGGACGAAGATATTCCAATGTACCGTTCTTACGCACTTCCGCCAGACGGCGTGCGATACGGTGGGACAATGCGATTGGCAAAGGCATAAGTTCCGGTGTTTCGTTCGTTGCAAAACCGAACATCAGACCTTGGTCACCTGCACCAATGTTTTCTGTCTCACGAGCCATTTGTTCCGGGTCACGGTTCTCAAACGCTGCGTTAACGCCTTGGGCAATATCAGCAGACTGCTCATTCAAAGAAGTCAGAACTGCACAAGTGTTATAATCAAAACCGAACTGGGCATTGGTGTACCCAATTTCCTTAATGGTATTACGAACGATGGACGGAATGTCCACATATTCAGACGCTGAGCTAATCTCACCGATAACAAGCACAAGGCCTGTGGCTACAGAAACTTCGCACGCTACACGAGCATTAGGATCATTCAACAGGAACGCGTCCAAAACGGCGTCTGAGATCTGATCGCAGATTTTATCCGGATGTCCTTCGGTTACAGACTCCGATGTAAATAGATGCCGGCCTTTAACAGACATGAAGTTTCAACCTCCCATAACTAGTAGTATGGCGATTGCCCGAACAAAACATGACAGCGATTCGTTCACTGTACCCTCGAAGCTTTCCAAAATGGAATAAGGACGCAGGGTCCGCAGTACCGAAGATAAGGATTTTTCAGGTAATTGCCTCAAACGAAAATCAACCTTTCCCTAGTGGAAAAGGTTGCATACCTCAAGTGCCATCTTAACGTATTTGTCAAGACGTGTCAAACGAAATGGGGTAAGGAAAATGCCCTATAAGTGCTGTTCTGCCTGGCGAATTAGCCTTTTGGTGATCTCTCCACCAACCGATCCATTCTCGCGGGAAGTCAGATGTCCCCACCCTTTGTATTGCCCATAGGAATGATCACTTACTTCACCCAGTTCAGATCCAAATTCTGTATCCGCACCAGCTAAACCTCTGCCACCATAACCTACATTGAGACCAAACTCTGCAGCAATCTCATACTTCATCTGATCCAGCATTTGACGACTTTCGGGTACCACTTTGCGATTGCTTCTAGCCATGATTCCTGCACCTCCATTAATTGATTGTCAACAGTTATAGAGTGAGCAGGAACAAGGCTGGCTAGCCGTATTAATGTTTGTTAGAACTGGTTGACACTCCCACCCCTAAGGAGCAAGGTCAATAACTTGACTGGGATTCTTAGCTAGCTTAACGTCCTCAATTCATTTCTGTTTTGGACAAATGCTAAGATTAGGGTATGCCATTACCCCTCCTAAGACAGTGCATATAGCATCTTAGGCTGATTGACTGTTACCGCCAATCACAGTTGCGTAGCGAATATTCATCGCCCCAACGATATCACGATGTTTTTTGAATCCACATGGACACTTATATCTTCTATCTTGCACCTTGTTCTTTTTTGAACATTCTGGACATGTTTGACTTGTATTTGCAGGGTTCACATATTCCACTTTGATCCCTATCATATTTGCTTTGTATTCAATGAATTGTGCCAAACGATAGAATGACCAGGTATGTAGATTCTTTTCGTTTTTACGACTTGTTCTTGTCGTCTGCCTAATATTCGTTAGTTGCTCTAAGCGAATGACAGAAATCCTATTCTCGACTGCGAAATTAATGATTTCACGACTAACCTTGTGGTCTTTGTCTTTCATCCATCGTTGTTCTTTATCATCTAAATTGCGAATAGCGTTCACTTTCTTTAGTTTTCCTAGTTTTTTACGAATACTTCGAAATTTCCGTTTTTTGTATTTGCTTTCTCGCCCATTCCCAAAGAAGCGAGCTTGATCATCATCCGTGATAGCCACGGCAGGGACTTTCAGCCCTAAATCAACGCCTAAAATCCGCATTCCCGTTTTTTCAATTGTTGGCATGGTGACAGCAATTTGGGCTACCCACTTGCCGGAGCTTTTCGTGACACGGAGCGTACCTAGTTTATGCTTCAAAAGGTCAACGTTTCGATTGTCTTTGTCCATGAACAATGCACGAATTTTTAAGCGATTGGATTTACCCTCTACCATGAATGGAATAGAAATATGCGTGAAGTCAAAGGAATAGTTTTGGTTATTCCATACGCAAATCGGTTTCTTTAGCGTTGGTATGATTGCGTATTTACTTTTCTTAACTTTGGTAGAAAACACACTTATTGCATCTTTAATCGCTTGATTTTTTACTGCACTGGGTAGATTAGCAGAAACGTCTTTTGTTGTCTTCTTCAACCTTTTCTTTTCTTCTACCATCTCTGCCACGAGTTTATTAACAACTCGGATATATTCATGACTACTCTGTTGCAATAGTCGGATCTGCTCTTTCGTCGGCAGCAACTTTACCTTAACCGTTATGGTCTGGGACATAGGCTTCACCCCCTTGTCTTTTGTTGTTCAACATAACGTTGGATGGTCTCACTTGATACATGTCCAGCAGTAGAAACAAAATAGGAGCGTGTCCACAAACTGGGCAAATGTAGAAGGTGGGGAAACTCTTCTCGTAGTTTTTTTGATGTGACTCCTTTTATTTTTGCCATGATATCTGCAGGGCTTAATGTTGGAAGTGCATTGAGAATCATATGTGTATGGTCTTTGTTGCATTCTATGGCAACAATCTCAATTTTTAGCTCTGCACATAACTCATGCACCAATTCCTTGAAGCGTTGTTCTAGCTCTGATTTGAGAAATATCTTTCTCCTGTATCGTGGGCAGAACACAAAATGATAGTTCAACAAAGATACGGTTGTTTTTGTTCTTCTATATTCGTACATGTCTATACTGTATCAGTTAAATGGATCAATTGAAACACGTTAATAAAAAAAAGAACACAGACGTTTCGGATATGGAGTATCACAATAGTGATACTCCATATCCGACATTATCTCCATGCTCGTCTAAAGAAGTGGACCGAAAGTGAGGGGGGTTCTGTACTCTGCGTAAATCAAATACAGGACTAATGAATAATTCCTTTAACAGCTACAAATCCTATTTCAGAGTATATCCACCACGAACCATTACAGTTAAGCTGTATTTGTTTCCTTCCAATACCGTGATCCCCCGTCCATCCCTTGGAAAAGAGAGCAGGTGATTGGTGGGCGCTGCCTGTCCATTCGTCAGGTCAATCCCGTCCGTCAGATCAGCTACGCCATTCGTACCTTCACTGACGATCACAGCTTTGCCGCTACGTAAAATGAACTCCGCGCCAGACTTACCGATCAGCTGTTGACCCGGCTTCACGGTTACGATCTCAACGGCATCAGAAGCGCCCGAGACCAGTGGAGGAAGGGATGTGTCTCCACCTGTGCTACCGGAGTTCCCGGTTCCTGTAGAGCCGGTGTTGTTACCATTTCCTGCATTGCTGTCTGTTCCCGTATTGGTACTACCTCCTCCAGTCGGGATCTTACCGCCCAAAGCCTGTTGGATCTGCTGATCTACATAACTCTTAGTTACAACCGGATCATCTGCTGTTCCTGGCTGGCTTGTACCTGCACCGATGGCTGTATTGCTGTATACCGACCCAACCCAGACGCCAACACCAATGGCGAGCGCAGCGAGGGATACTTTCATATAAGGTTTCATGTGAATCATTTTCCTCCTCTGGTAATCTATTAACTTTAACTATAGAGAAAAAATAGACATGCGACAAGCAAAACCTCGCTTCCGAAGATGTGGAAGCGAGGTCTTAGCTTTAAAATATCTTAAGTTTCGTACAAATTACCGATTATTATTGGGATTATTAGAACCCTCTTCCGGGAACTCCGGGATGATCGGTTCTTCTTTAGGCAGTTTGGATACATCGTAACTATAGCCTTGTTCTGCAAGACGAATTCGTTGACCTTCGAAAACATCATACAAGGCTACGCGATATGAGCCACCACGTATTTTATCAAATACCGTATCATCAATACTCCAGTTCAGCGTCTGGTTAATGCCTGTTTTCAGATCAGTTCCTGGTGTGAGCTCTTTATCAAACACTTTTCCTGACCCATCAGTTATAGATAAAATCAGCTTGTGTCCGTACTCTCCACTATCCACAGCTTCCTCCTGTGTTAAGGAGTAGATCATCTCAATCTGTACTGCCGTTCCACCTGTAAGATAAGCTTTAATATTGCTACCCGAGAATTTGAAAGGATACAAGTCGATATCATTCAGAGATGATAGAACAGATAATGATTTCGGTTGCACCTCGAATGACGTGGCATTAACATAAGCCGTTGCCTCGCCTTCACCGGTTACAAATTTGTTGTCAGCAACCCCTTCACCTACAATCAGACGCATATCAGATAATGTTTTCACACTCTTCGGCACTTTGGCCCAGAACGTAACAATACTCTTCTGACCTGGTCCCGGTACACGGTTTGCCTGCTTAGCTGTTGCTTTGTAATATTGACCATCTGCTGTTTTGTAGTATCCTACCAACTTCGCAAGGCCACTCTGACGCAGCGACTTATTCGTCATCTCGAATTCGGTGTATACAATATCGGACGAAGATCCCGGATACACATATGTTCTGCGTATGCCCAGCTCTGTTTCTTTATCTGCAGTTCCTTGAGTATAGGTTTTTCCTTCGCCTACATAAGAGAGGGGCTGAATTAAACCGGACGTACTCAGGGTAATCCAATCGTTCTTTTCTTCCTCACTTACTTTCTCCTGCAAAGTTAATTCCAGACGGCTCATATTGAGTTCAGATGGAATCTTCGTCAAGAGATAAGCTTCGGTGACCATGCCAGAACCAAGCAACTTGCCCCCTTGCGCGCTAATCAGCTTCGTATCTCCATCAATGCGTGCGGAATCGATTGTGAACATCGCTTCCAGTTCAGGCAATTGAACTGTTTTGGCCGATGCATTACGGATGGTGACCTTGGCAGCAATAATATCACTGTCTGTCCAAGGAAGGCGTTGCAAGGAGCCAACAGATACACCGAATGTACCTTTACTATTCTTAATTACCGTTTCCGTTGTAAGTCCATCTCCACTTGTTACGGATTCAGGAATAGCATAGATGCCAACCGGATAGGAGAACTCAAAGCCACTCGTACCTCCACTAGACGTTTCCCCTTCTTTGCTCTCATCTTTGGTTGTAGGTGTCATCGCATATAATTTGATTTTGCTGGTATCCCCATTCCCTTGGATCGTAGAGTTCAGCTTGATCGTTTTAGTCGCACCTGGCTTCAACTTCAGATCATCCAGTGCCTTCGTCTCGATCGGATAGGAAGTACCATCTTCTGTACGGATCTCTAATGCGTATTTGGGAACCTTAACTTCTTTTTTCCCTTGGTTCTTAATGACCCACTGCATCGTTAGATCAAACTCTTCATCCTCACCACGGACACGAGCAGATTCCAATAGAGTCGATACAGGTTGTCCATCAATCGAAATGATGTTCGGTTGATTGGTTGCTACGTTTACATTGGTTTGACTAGCTTCGGGCAACTGTAGTGCAGCAACTGGCAGAGCTGTCTTCTCTTCACCTTGTTCTTCCACAAGAAGTAATTCTGATTTTTCCAGTTTCAATGCTGTAGGCAAAGAAGCCATTAAATTTAACGTTTTGTTGGCCTGTGCCTGAATGCTGACACCCGTACTATCCTTATCAGGGGTCAACGGATAATTCGTACCTCCCGGTGTACGTAGAATCCACTTGATATTTGGATTGTCCAATAACTTATAACTGATATTATTTAGGTTCACGCCAACTTTGACGTATTGTTTCTTATTCTCCCCTGGATACACTTTAATACCAGAGACTTTAACCTTGACGGCTGAATCACTCAGACGAACCGTCTTTGTTTTGCCTACAGGTGTAGTGATGCTATATGATGCGGGAACATTGAATTTCCCCAGCGTGCTTTCATAATTCGGTTTGCTGAAATCCCATTTTACAATCAAGAAGTTCAGATCACTCAATTTCACTTCACGTCCAACCTTCATAACGTATGTGAGATCCACCGTGGAACCCGGTGATACCGTCTTCTTCTCTTGATCCTTGGCGATCAGCTTTGGAGAGAAGCTTGTTCCACCTTTTGTTTTCACTTTGCTCCAATAATCGAGCATCATCATCGGTGTGCTGTCATTATTTTTATACGTTAGTGTATACGTCACCGTATTCCCGTCGTCTTGGGACAAGATATTAACGTCGGTTAACTTCACGGTACTACGTGCAGTTACTTTGACCGCAGGTACCTTAGCCAGTGTATGTACGACTTTGTTCGTGGTTGTTGTCTGTTGCTTCTTTGTTGTTGCGCTGTTATTTGTAGCAGGTTTACCTGAGTTAGCTGGTGTACTTGCAGCAGCTACTAAACCTCCACTTGAACTGATGAATAACATACTAGTTATCAAAGTCATTATGACCTTTTTATGATCCACTTCCAAACCTCCCATAAGTTGCTTGTTGCTATATAGTATAAACGTTTGGGATGGGGAGAAAGTTACGATGTTGTTGGTTTTTATTAAGTGTATTGCAATGAAACTCTTAGTCATCTAACAATCTAAAATTGAAATATTCATCTTTCATCATTTAACAATATCAGAAAAATTAATTTTTTATAGATATATTAACTCTTTTAACAATTAAAATCAAAATCATATGTAGATGATTTCATTAAGAAAAAAAAAAAGTACTAAAGAAGTAATTAGGACTTGTTTTTGAGAAATAAAAAAGAAGGGGTTACACCCCAGAGAATCTGGACGTAACCCCTTCTTTTTAAAATTGTTAATGCTTACTTAACGTTACCAATAGTTACGTCAAGGTTAACATCCATAGCATTAGGTGCAGTACCTACAGTAGCTACAGCTTTCAGTTGTTTACCTTCAACATCATCTGTACCAACATTTACAGTAAATGTAGAAGTACCTGCAGTGAAAGTCACATCAGTTGCTGTGTAAGTTTTAGTGCCAATACTAACATTTTTAATCGCTTGAACATTACCGTTCAATGTTACTGCCAATGTGTTGTTGGTAGCAGCTTGCGAACCCGCAAATGTAAAGTTACCGGATGCTACAGTAGAAGAAGTACCTGCTGCAGCTGAGTATGGAAGATTTGAATTAGTGATTTCAGTGATAATATCAGCGCTTGTAGCAGCTGGACTCACAGTGATAGTTTTACCATCTACACTAATAGTAACTTTAGGATCAGTAGGGTTAGTAAGTGTAGGATCTACTGTAAGAGTCACTGTATCTCCATCTACGATAGTAGCTTTTGTAGCAGTCAACACTACGCCACTCAAATCATTAGATTTAGATGCTACAGCTTCTTTTCCATCTGTGATTTTAGTTGAATTAACTCTCACAGCTGCATTACTAGTACTTGGAGCTACAACAGTGTATACGCTGGAATCGGCAGCTTTAGTTGTTGTAGTATTTGCAACGATATACTTAGCATCTTTAACTTGAACAGATACTGGTTTATTTTGTACAGATGTCTTTTTGATAGTTACTTTAAGTTCATTGCTGTTTTGAACTACAACATCGTAATCTACAACAGGTGTCAAAGTTGGTGTATTAGTTGCTGAAAGATCTTTAACTACCAGATCATTCGCAAGTAATGTCGCAACGGTTGGATCTACTGCACTAATTGCTGTAGAGAACTCAATAACAAACTCATTACTTACGTTTCTTGTAGAGTCAACAGTAATTACACGAGGTGCTACTGCATTGCTTACAGGCATCGAAGCATTAGTAGAGAGATTCAACTTATTGTTTGAATAAGTCTCAATAGAATTATTAGCGAACAAAGTGATGTTGCCACCAGTAACTTCATCAGCAGTTTTCAATGTTACTTTATTCTCGTCAATGCTTACAGATGTAGGGTATGTTCCATTGATTTGGAAGTCGCTAACATTTGCAGATGCAACTACTTGGTTGAATGTCAACTCGAAAGTTTTAGCATCTTTTTGTACAGCGTTAGTCCATTTCAATTGGTTAGCAGCAGCATCTTTCAAGCTAGAAGCATCCAAGGATACTACTTGACCTGTTTTGGATTTCAATCCAGTTGCTACTACACCTTTAACGGATCCGTTCGGTCCGAATGTAACTTTAGTTCCATCGATGAACTCAGGGAACTGAAGTACTACGGATTTACCACCGTTAACTGCGTTTACGCTAACTTCAGTTGGAAGAGCGATGTTTTGAGCATTAGCACCGTTTTTCTCGAAGTTAATGTAGTAGTTACCTTTAGTATTAACAGTTGCCAGGTCCATTTCGCGACCGAAGTTCAATGTTACTTTGCGAGCAGACTCATTGTAATCTGTAGAAGAGATGGAAGGATTCGCAGTATCATTAGCTACGAATGTACCATTGAATTCTACCAATGTGTTTCTCAACGCTGTAGTGTCTTGAACATCAGCAACTTTCAAGTTATAAGTGCCAGTTGCAAGTGTGTTAAAGAAAGTAACGTAGAAAATTTTGTTGGAAGAATCAGCTGCTACAACACTGTTTACTGGGATGACATCGTCACCTTTTTTAATAGTGAAGTATTTTTTATCAGCTGCACTTACAGCTTTGTCAAAACGAACTGTCAATGTGTTAGTACGATCTCCAAATGTAGTTTCAACTACTTGTGGACGAACCAAGTCAACAGTTGCATTGATTTTGTGTTCTTTCACAGCATTAACGTTACCAGAGTAGTCTTTAACTTCTACAAACAAAGTGGACTCATATCCTGGCAGACGGTTAGCTTGTGTGAATTGAACTTCATATACGTTAGAAGCAACTTGAGTTACTGTACCAGTTTTCTTAGTATCGCCAGACTTCCAGTAGAAGCTGTCGTTAGTTACAGAAGCTGGATCGATTTCTTCATCGAAAGTAACAGTTACTTTTTCAAGAGTAGCGGAGATTTCAGTCACTTTAGGACCTTCAGTATCAACAGCTACTGTGAAGTCAGTTGTTGCAGCCAAAGATTTCAAACCAGCGAAGTCTTCAACCAAAGAAGTTGTCAACTTGTGAGCACCTTCAGAGATCGAACCAGTGTAATCACGAAGGATTACTTCACGTTGGTTAGCACCTTGAGTTACAGAACCAACAAAAGCTTTGTCATCCAATTGGAAGTTGCTGCTTGTTGGAGATACAACTGGCTCGGAGAAAGTTACTTTGATAACTTTAGTTCCCAGAGCTTTAACTTCTGCTACTGTAGGCAGAACATTGTCAGCAGATGTGAAGGAAACTTCACCTTGTGGCAATACTGTACCAGTAGAAGATTTCACGTTTTTAGCAACAACTTTGTAAGTTGTTCCTTGTACGAATTTGCTGGATTCATTCAGCAAAAGACGAGCTGTTTTACCGTCAGCCAACAAAGTGATCGATTTGATCCCTTTAGAGTTGGAATCGATGCTGTAGTTGTTTTTGTCAGTTGCAGTAGCTTTGTCTACTTTACCGTCAAAAGCAACGTCAACTTCTTTCAGGTTAACAGAAGAAGCGGATTGTACTTTAGTTGCAGCTTCTACAACATAAGTAACTTTTTCAGTGAAGTTCTTATCTTTGTAAGTAAATTTCACTTCAGTTTCTTTGTTAGCTTCAAGAGCTTTATCCAAAGTAACTTTTACAGTTTCGCCGTCGCTGATTTTGAATTCAACAACTTTTCCACCTTCAGTTACTGTGTAAGAAGATACTTTCAAGCTTTGCGCTTGGTCAATTGAGTAAGCAGCGCCTACAAGCAATTCACGGGAAGCGTTAGCTGTAAAGTTAGTGTTTGCATCAACCAGACCAGCGTTGATTGCTGCTTGAACATAACCTTTAGCCCAAGCTGGAGCAGTGTTGTTTGTTTCAGCTGGGATTTCAAGATCCAATGCACGAGTCAGGATTGTAGCCATCTCGGACACAGTCACTTTACCGTTGAAGTCGAAGATTTTCTTCTCAACGTTTTTACCTTCCATGATACCAGCAGCAGTTACTGCTTCGATGTAAGGTACAGCCCAGTTTTTAGCTGTGTAGTTTTTGTCAGTGTAAGAAAGAGTTCCAGTGATCTCTTTCAGACCCAGCAATTTAGTGATAACTTTTGCAAACTCAGCGCGAGTCATGTCTTTGTCAAGACCTGCTGTACCATCCGGATAACCGTTGAAGATACCTTTTGCTTTCAATGCATCAAACTGTTGTTGCGGGGAAACTGCTGTGTCACCGAATGCTACAGATGCAAACATTGAGAATGCCATTGCTGTAGACAATGCTACGGATAAAATTTTCTTCATAACCTTTTTTTCTCCTCCTTGGGCGTTCATAACATTTGAATTTTCTTTTTTAATAGGGTCGCTCGTATTCCTCATATATTGTTGCACCCCCTTTCCAGAGTTGTGAGCAAGTTAATATAAATGATGTCTGTGAGCATATCACAGAAACTTGTAAACTAGTTTGTAAACCAGAATCACACGTAAATAGAGTAGTTTCCTAATCCTACCTTACGTATTATACAATGGGTCTCTCGTGCCGTAAAGCAATTTTTTCTAAAAAATAGACAAGATTCTTCACGAGGTCATTCTTGGTAACAGGCCCAATGTTTTCGACTCTACACTTTAAACGCAGTAGATTTCAAAAAGTTGCGGATTGCACAAAAAAAGTTTTGATTTTTTTTATGTATAGGTACAGTGCGGGTATTGAAGCTATCCAAAACCTTTTCAAACCGTTGATACAGCAATGAATCTGGAATGGTGATCTCTGGTTTGTCTGTGCTACCAACGTTTATTTATACCCGCAACTTCAACCTATGAAGCGACAAAATTCACAAAAAATAAAATAAAAAAGCACCCCTGTTGGGATGCTTTTCCTGCAGTTCTGGAAATATAAGTTATTTAATCTTCATCGCGAGTTCAATAATTTGAGCACGCATATTGGGGTCACTGTTCAATCTCAGATACATATCGTCAATTGGTTGTCTGTTCTCACGGTACGTTTTCTCATGCTTCATCGTTGTGTGAGACCATTCAATCAACTCATTCTCAGCCAGAACCAGATTGTTATACGCATCATGGAAGCCAGTGGACTGTACAAGCCCTTCCATAACTTCCTGAGAGATCTCCTGAGTCTTGCGTGTATCTTCCAACTTTTTCTCCAGAATGACTGCCTGCTTCTCAAACTGTGTCTTTGCCTTCATGTAGCCCAGCTGGGCTTTCGAATAAATCGGTTTCATTAGCTAACTTCACCCTCTAGATCATTGTGTATTTACCGTTATTGTATCTTAAACTCTAGCAAATTACAAAAATAGTTATTGGTAAAAATTCTGTTTCTTCTATTATAAAAGTACTCTATGTCAATTCATTGACAGCCATGAAAAGGACCTGCCCCTTTAGAGTAAGGGACAGGTCCTTCCTAAATTGCATCGATGTATCAAATGAATTAACTCAAGGTTTTAGGGAATACTTTTGTGCTCTTCTTGAGCAATTCTACTGCAATTTTACCCGCTTCTGCACGTGTCAGATTACCTTTCGGGTTGAATGCATATTGCGGCTTCTTCTGTCCAGCCACTGTAACCGGAGAACCCTCCATGATCTTGGCTTTCGTCACAGCTTGTACCGCTGGTCCAGCATAACTCTCCATGCTGCCGGAATCGATGAATGCCTTAGCAAGTGCACTTTGAAGCTTGCTATCATTAGCAACCATTTTCAGCTCTAGTGCCCGAGCAATCATCACTGCAGCCTGTTCACGTGTCAGCGGACGATCCGGTCCGAACACACCATCTGTCAGGCCAGTAATGATACCCGCTCTTGCTGCGGTCTCGATACTGTCATAATCCCATGTGAATGAACTTGTACCTGGTGCAACATCCGTGAATGTTCTTCTGCTATCGGACGTAATTGGTAAATTCAAACCTTTCACAAGAAGAGTTGCAAACTCTCCACGCGAAGTACGGTCATCTGTACCGAATTGTTCAAAGCGCAATGGAGCCATGAATCCTTTAGCATAGAGTGCATTTAGAATATTTCTTGCCCACCCATGGTTGGTGATATCGTTATAACTTCTTCTCAGCTTCATTACTTTATAATAACCAAACTCATCAAAAGGAACGGTCACTGTATGCTTCTTCGAATCCACTTCGCCGCCAATCCGTCTCCACTCTCTGCTTGGAGAATAGTAAAATACGGAAATGGTTGAACCAGCATCATCTACTACATTTGGATCATAAGCAAGAGTTAATGTACCCCGTTGTGAAGGCTTGATTTTTCGCTCTGCAGGCGTCAAAGGATTACCGTATAAGGAATCTACAGTATAAGGGCCAATTCCATTCGTTGGCTCTTTGTAATTATTATCTCCTCTTGTACCCGACTCCCCAAGGCCGCCGCTTACCCAGTAAATTTCGGAAACTGGACTAAAGTTTACAGAGTCCCCTACAATTGCGGAGAACCTTCTATAATAGTCATCGGGAACGCTTAATGGATTCGGGTCCTCTGCTTCTGTTCTGAAACCAACGATGCTTCCATAGTCGTTCTTCCGCTCCACAATTCCTGTGTTCGGGTCAGCAATACCAAACAGCAGCTTGTTGTTTGGATAGAATTTAGCAATCCCGCTGAGGTCCGTGCTTTGCATTACCGTGCCTTTCGGGAAACTCAGTTCCAGCTGTTTATTGAATGCTGAATATTTGTTGGCTACCTTAGGCGCCATATACTGAGAGTCAACACCAGTGTTGCTTGTATAGTACACTTCCACTGTATCATTTGTTTTGACACCATTTCGATCAATCGTCAACTTGATTTTATTCACTTTGTCAGCCTTGAGCCCCACATAATCCAAAGCAAAACGATCTGTTTCTGTGCCTTGAAGCTTCTTAGCCGTTTCTTTGTCAATAACAACGGAAGTAGCTCCTTCAGCCTCAATATCAAAATGAACAAAGTTTTTGCTCACAACAATTTGGCTGCCTGAAGTAGGACGTGGAGCCAAGATGCGATAACCCGCTGCTTCTCTGACCACTTCTACCTTTTGGCTCGTTTTTGCACCTGTTTTGTTATACAAATCCAGTGTGTAGATGTATGTTCCTGGTGTCTCCGCTTTTAAGTCTCTTAACCGCACCACAAAGTCCTTCTGACTTCCGGAACGATCCACAATAACATTACCATTGTTCAGTGCATACTCAGAAGAGATTATTGGATCTTGCCAAGTTGTATTAGTTGCCGATCCATCTGGTATGTTCAAGTCAAAAATCGTTTGAGTACCCATACTCAAGCTCATTCGAGTCGCCCCTGCACCACGGATAGCCAAGTCAAAGTTTTTCAGGCTGGTCGTATATTTCTTGTCCGCAAATGTGAAATCCGTGGACAGGTTAAACAGGTTTTTCACCCATTGGTCATCCGGATTATATGGATCAAGGAATGTCGAGCGATTTTTACTTGGTGCAGGTTGAAAATTATTGATTGTAGATACATTGTTATCATTGATGTAAATACGCAATTCTTTAGTTACTTCATTCAGTTGGCCTTTATCTCCAGTTCCTGTTCCCGTTAATACAATACGGTTTTCCCCAAAGAATAATGGTCCTGTGTCCCCATCGATATCAATCTCAACATCCTCGAAACTTCCATCAGCACCCAAAGTCAATTGTTTTTGCTTTGTGTTCGCTGCAGGATGTGTTGAATACACTTTAACTCCGTTCGCAAAAATCTCTGCTACAAAGTATTTGCTATCTAATGTGGCAAAATCAACGTACTTACCTTCAAGCAACAATTTATCTGTTTTTTTGGAATTCATATCATATGTTTGGCCATCCGTCAGGTTGCTCACAAAAATATAGTTTTTGGAAGCAAACGAGATCGTTGCGTTTTTGCTTGATTTTGATCCAGTAAATTTAAACTGAACCGTTTGATTTCCGTTTTTGAAACCTTTAATTTGATAAATATATTTCGTTGGAGATACCTGTATAGGCGTTGTTGAAAGTTCAATTGGGCTTGTGCTCCTTGGAAGATATTCCGCTGTCAACAAGCTTCCATTAGGATTTCTGCTAGTCTCTACAAGGATATAGAAATCTGCAGAAGTGACACTAGAACCCGAAAGTGGTACCCCTTCTGGTGCATCACCAGAACCGCTGTAGTCTTTAAGGTATCTTAAATCCGTAATTACCGTTTCGTTCTCTAGATATTGAAAATTCATGTTTGTACTGGCTGTGTTTTTTCCATATTTGACAGTCAACGAATGATTCTGTAAAGAATCAATCGAAGTGACTGGAGGTGTGCCAGTTGCTGATTCTGTAAACTTCAAAGATGGAATTTCGAATGAAAACAGAGAATATGAAGGTGTGTTGATCCCCACACTAGGAATGGGTTCAATCTTGGGAACAATATTAGTCAACACACCATCCACAGAAATTTCAGGAACAGCAGTGGTTTTATCATCCGGCAAAAGCAATTCAACCATCACACGGGCTTGTGCGGGATCCCCCCCATACGTAGGCCGATCAGTTAACATACTCTGAGACAGCCCATCTGAGCCCTCTTTCAGATCGAGTTGAGAGAACGGATTTTCTTCATCATAGTAGAGCAGAGAATACGTGAATTTATTTTTGTCTACGCCGCTTTCAATCGTTACAACCAGATCATTCTTACCTGATTTTAATCGAAGCATAGGTGAGAAGAATGTACCATCTTGTGTCGATAAAGATGTTGGTAAAGCCTCACCATTATTCAGTGTTACTGTTACTTTGGAGGAGTTGTGAGCTACACCTTGAATCGTCACATCACCCGTATCCACAACAACCTGCGATCCTTCATTTAGATCGAGATTATCCGCTCCACCCAAAACCTGCAGTTTCTCAATGTAAGGTACAGAGTCATACAAAATATAAAAACTTTCGGAACGCTCACTTGGACCTTGGGAACCGGAAAACGTCACTTTGTTCATTCCGGGGAACAAAGTAAGTGTTGCGTTAAAGCGATTATCCGGGCGATTAGGATCAACTGTGACAACAGCTGGTGCTAATCTTGAACTGTCTGGAACCCATGTTCCATCTTTTAAATTCAATAGCTGTACGTTGGCACCCAACGTAGAGCCAGTAACATTCGTAAACGTGCCTGTTACAGCTTGCTCCGCGCTAGTTACCACAAAAGCAGTCGAACGAGAAAGAACATCAGAGCCTGTTCCAGTCATTTTGAGTCCTACTGTACTTTTCAATGGAACGTTGGCTGTATTATCAGGAGTAAAGTAACTTGTCTGTCCCGCCGCCGATGCGACTGGTGCAAGGCCAGCTGGTATTAGAGATACAACCAGCGCCACCATCATCAGCCAGATTAACGGCTTCTTCGTACGTTGCATTCAATCATCTCTCCTCTTTTTAAGTCAGTTACCTTTATATATCGGCAAAAGGTTCCAATTATTTAGTAAAAATCTCAAAATAAACAAAAAACCTTATCCACAAGGGATAAGGTTGGGTCTGGAATAATATTCAAGAATAGCTATAACCATACCATTTATCTATTTATGATTTCGAACGAGTCTCCGGATTCAACTTAACGCGCATGCGCATCAGGAAGTTAATAACCGGTCTTCTCGTTTTGCTAACAAGCCCGATAACTTCTGCTCCCACTTGGAGGAAGAACATCATGATACAGATGACCACAAATGTTACCCAATTCGCTTCAAACATGGCAGCAGAAGATTGGATAATCGCCAGAACTCCGAAGAATGCGGCAATTCCATAAATGATCAGTACCGTCTGACGGTGACTGAATCCAAGTTCACGCAAGCAGTGATGCAGGTGACCTTTATCCGGTGCGAAAATCGGTTTCCGTTGTACCGCACGACGGATAATCGCGAAGAAGGTATCCGAGAGCGGCACACCGATAATGATCAGCGGTGTAATAAAGGACACGATAGCAATTTGTTTGAATCCCAGCATAGATAGCATTGCCAGAGAGAAACCAAGGAATAGTGATCCGGTATCCCCCATGAAGATCTTGGCCGGGTGGAAGTTGAAGAACAGGAATCCGATAATACTACCCAGCAATACAAGACACATCAAGGCAATCATCATGTTACCCATGAGGAATGACATTACGGCAATGGTACCAATTGCAATACCAGATACACCGGCTGCCAGACCATCCAGACCATCAATCAGGTTAATCGCATTGGTTACACCAACGATCCAGAAGATCGTCAGCGGTATGGATACCCAAGCTTCGAGTGAAGAGTAGGAATCCTGAAACGGAATGTTAACGAAATCTACCCGGATATTAAATCCGAATACAACGACAGAAGCAGCAACGATCTGACCAAGCAGCTTCACTTTGGCCGATAGTTCAAACCGATCATCGAGTGCGCCGATCAGTACAATAATTGTTCCACCAATCAGAAATGCGCTGACAAAACTCATATCCCGAGTTGTGAACCATGCCGATACAAACGGAAGCAATGCAGCAACTGTAATAATAAAGGCCAGGAATATCCCCAGACCACCAAGACGTGGCATGATCCGTGTGTGTACTTTACGTGCATTCGGCGTATCCATTGCGCCAATGCGGACTGCGAACTTTTTGACAAGTGGTGTCAGGGCAAGAGCCAGTCCCATTGACACGATAAATCCAATGATAAAGATCGCTACCATTTGAACATTCGACCCCCAATTATAATACCTGTACGAAATTATAAATCCCCTGATCTCTTTTTATATATAAAAATTATTTGTTATATAGATTGAACTCATAAAATTAAGAACCGCCTAATCGGGTAAAAGATAGTAATAACTGAAAAGGGCGGGGATTCAAGTGACAAATGAAGAAG
>NZ_JAGIKV010000035.1 GCF_017874615.1 Paenibacillus xylanexedens | reverse complement strand
GGTTCGATCGAGCAAGATGCCGACATCGTAGCGTTCCTGTACCGGGATGACTACTATAACCAGGAGACCGAGAAGAAAAATATTATCGAGATCATCATCGGTAAGCAACGTAATGGTCCGGTCGGTACCGTTGAATTGGTCTTCCTGAAACAATTCAATAAATTCGTAAACTATGAGCGGAAGCATAACTATGGCCCAACTCCACCGGAGCCTGAAGATATAGAAAAACGCCAATGGGCGTAAGGAGGGAACGAACATGAAGCAAGGTAAACGACTCACCAAGAAACAAAAGCTCGATCTGCTCAAGGCCAGACCAAGCGTAACGTTGGAAAACTGGTTGTCTGAAAGGGAAACGTCTGAAGGTGTTGTACTGCTGAACAAGCATTCGGGGAAACGCTGGTTGCTGGACAAGATCGATGGCATGTTGTGGCCGTACAAGGTGCGTACTTGATGGGCAATCCTTATACCAGATGGTCGGTGTCAGAGTACATGAGACATCGATTTATGAACACGGGACAAATTCCCGATGAAGACGAGCTGCAGACGGAATTTGCGGGGATTGATCAAACTGAGCTCCATGAAGGGATCGCTGAGTTTGATGCAATTGTCGGAACTGGAGGTGCAGCATGCGAAAGCTGATTGATCCGCACCATCAGACACATTTGAGTTACGTTGTTCGCGGGGATGATGGCCGTAAACTGGCCGAGGTGTTTGTCATTAAGCGGGACATGCTGCCTGCACGTCAACGGCGTAGAGAAAGAACGAAAGGACGGCGACGCAGATGATCACTTTCACGGTATATGGTGAACCGGTGGCGCAGGGGCGTCCAAAAGCTTCGACCAAAACAGGTTTTGTGAAGATGTACGATCCGAAGAAATCCAAGGATTACAAAGATTACGTGAAGCTGGCAGCCAGTGAACACGCACCTGATGCTTTGTTACTCGGACCTATCGGCATGGTGTTGACGGTTTACCGATCTATACCAAAATCCATCAGCAAAAACCAAAAGAAGGCGGCGCTCGCTGAAGCTGGACAGATTGTACCGACGACCAAACCGGACGTGGACAATTACCTGAAGGGGGTCAAGGATGCCCTGAAAGGTGTTATTTGGAAGGATGATAGCCAAGTTGTTGAGGTGTTCGCCCGGAAGCGTTACAGTGCACGACCGCGCATTGAAGTGAAAATCAAGGAATATTCACAATTATAAAATTTGAGGAGATGACTGGAATGATTAAAAACTTTGCAAAATTCAGCGCAACTATGGGAAAAGGATTTAAAGTCGGCGAGTCTGATGTGGAGATTAAACTTACTTTGCCGTTGAAGGTTGTTCAGGATAATTTCATGTTCTTGTCCACTAACCAAGGTGAAAAAATCAATGTGTTCCTAGGAGATCCGCAAGCTGCATTTGAGTTTGAAGAGGATGAACGGGACGCTATGTACCGTACTTGGGACAGTGGTCGCCGTGTAACGACGGATGCGTCAGGTGTAGTAACACAGATCGAGAAGCCGGGTTCTGAACCAGAGCAGGACGAGAATCAAGCTCAGTTATTTGGACCAGCAGAGCCGCCAATTGATCAAGAGCAGCTAACGGGAGACGGTCAGGAAACGGGAGAAGGTGACGACCAGCCAACTGTTCCACCGACAGGCGCCGATGATCCTGGTACCGATCCAAATGATCCTTACGGTGATAATGACGACAATGATATTCCAGCCTGGATGAAGGATGGCGGCGATGATCAGTCCGGATCGAAGGAGATGGACTTCTCTTCCGAGGAATCGAAAGGTGAACAGCAGCCGCCAGCAGACGAGAATCAACCTACAGGTAATACAGAAGGAGGTTCTGGTGATGTTGATCCGGACGAACTGGAGCGCTACATCTTGGAGAACCGCCCGATTATTCCTGAAATCACATTAGACATCCCCGCTGCCATTGAACGTAAGCGCGGCAGTGATGTGACATGGCGTGAAATTGCAGCGGATTTGGGCATGTCTCAAGGAAAACTAAGTGGTATGCTTTCCCGCTACAAGAAGGCTGTTAAAGAACAAATGGTAGGTAGCGGGGTAGCTTAAGGCCCCCTCACATAGCAGCATCCCCGGTCGATTGTTGGCCGGGGTGATCAGCTGCATTCAATAAACAGAACATATGTACTGAATCTTTAATCTTCAGTGATCTTCAAGTCAATAGTATGTCTACAGTGGGGACATTTTTTTGTAGCAGTGTAAGTTTTCTTTTGATTGATTTCGAGAAGCGAGAGTAACTGAATTAACAAACTGGGTAGTGAGGCAAACGCAAGTAACAACGTAACGGTGCTCATAGCTGCCGTATCAATTAATGCTTTTTTGTCTTGGAGCATTCCAGTAATAAAGAAGCCTAGTACTATTACAAACACTACAACAAAAGCTATGTACGTTAGCCCCCAGGTAATCTTTAACCATTTCAATAGTTTATTTATTCTCATATTTTCACCTCATTATTTAATACGTATTTTTTTTATAAATAGATTCAATTCAAATATCGATTTCCTATTCGAGAGCTAGTTTGGTTTGCGCAATTTAAGGACGAGATTACAGCAATCATTCATTACGGTGGACCACCTGTACGGCTGGCAATAAGGGGACCGCCTTAAATTAATGACAGGATAAAGGAGCTGTTTACATGGTCATCTCACCAAAGGTAATTCAGTTAATCGATCATAAGCTTGCACCGTTGATTGAAGATGGCTGCCGCATCGATCAGATCAAAATGGTATGTGCTGCAGGTACGGAACTGGTACAGCAAGGATCAGTTGAAACGGGGTTTGGAAAGTTGCGGGTAGAGCCGAGTAATTTTGTGCCGCAGGGTAAGTCATATCTGATCGAAGATCGGTACCGAGGTTTCACATGGGTACGAAATTCAAAAGATAAGGAGAGGAAGCACAGTGACAACGGAAGCGACATTAGAGAAAACCCTCAGCCGACGACAGAAAGAAGTCTATGACTATATTCGACTATTCATTGAAGACAACGGTTATGCTCCTACGATCAGGGAGACTGCTGAAGCACTCATGTTGTCATCATCTTCTACTATTCATTCACACATTAACACACTCATTCGTAAGGGATACCTTACACAAACAGCAGGAGGAGTTCGTACCCTGGCATTGACAAAGAAGGGCAAACGGCCAAAGGTCGTAACTCAAGCGGGTATCATGAGATGGATTCAAGATCAAGGCATTGAGAAGACACATGATGCCAACGTCTATAACTTGCTTTCGGATCTACAGGAAGGCATTCAATCGGGGAGGATCTGCTGATGATCAATTATCGGGATTTTAAAAAAGAAACGTGGACCAAAGAAAGGATTGAACAGCATCTGAAGGCAATTGGGGCTGAGCATCCACCTAAACGGCCTGACAAGCTGCAAAAGGCTGTAACTGCCCCGCAACAGCATAATGGCAACAGTAAGTATTACAAACGTGGAGGTGAGTGGTAGGTTTGCGAAGAGATCATAGAGCATTGCTTTTAGAATACGGATATCCGGAAGACTTGGTAAGCGGCTGGAGCGCAGAGGATTGCGCAGCCGAATGGGATGAATTTTGCAGCAAAGTGATTCTTGAATAACAAATCTCCCCCGCGAGCTTGGCGGCCAGGCGGGGGACACATCAAATAAACCTCACCAAAAATTATAACACGGTGAGGGGATCAAAATGGGGAAACGCCGAAAAAACAACTTACAATTAACTTTTAACATACTGCCGATCGACGAGAAAGCTACCCGCCGCGCTGTGGAAGAATATTTAGAAACCGTTCGGCAGTACCGGCAGATCGGTTTCGTGAGACGCGAGGCAGCAGTCACGCAGGCTTATGTATATAGAGAACATCAATCTACTAATGCGATCAGCAAACAAACAGAGAGGATCGCTATATATAATGTGGACAAGGAAGCTGAGTTAAAGGAAAAGGATCGGTTGCTTAGTTTGGCCATGGAGGGGCTGTCTTCAGTGCAAAGCGAAGTCATTCAACGGAGCTATCTTGATAATGAAGGGGAATTTGATTACATTAGCTGTGGAGAAATGGGGCTTAGCGATAGCACATTTCGACGTATAAAAGTCGAAGCTTTAAATATCTTGGCTAACTCACTTAGATTAGAAATATTGATAAAAGCAGAATACTGTCTGAAATAACTGGATTCGTCCAGTTATTTTTGCTTTATAATGAAATTCATAATAATAGAGGTAGGAGTGAAAAGATGGTTGATAAGGATATGTTAAAATCTCACATTCAGAGGGTTGTTTTTTCTGGCATTTCAGCAGTGAAAGTTTTTCTGAAAGAAAATGAGGGGCGTTATATAACCCAACATTTTGATTTTCCTTATTTGAAAAAGAATGAAATTGGTTTTGATGAGATTTATAAGCACTACGTTATAGGAGGGCCTAAGAATTATTCAAGTTTGTTTGATGACAAAAAAATAGATATAAATTCAATCGATGGTTTTCAAGAATATTCAGAATTATTAGGTAGCGAAGATTATTTCAAAAAATTTTTCTCTTACAGAGGAGTTTTTAATAATGATATTTACCTGTTAGGTGTTCGCCTGTTGGTTACCAATTTGGTAGACGCGTATTTACATACTTATGATGTGGAATCTGAATGGAAAGTTGGGAATTTTATTGAATTGTATGAACCGATTGAAGAATTCATTTTTGCGGAAAAACTTTATTATGATATATATATTCCCATATTGTTCACTAAGTTTGAATTTGAAGATTGTGTTGGTAACGAAACTGGAGATATAGAGATTGTAAAGATTGATGATAATCTTCAACTTTCAAGATCATCAATACAACAACACGGATCTCCAATATCATCCTCTATTCTTAATGGAGCATCGCATGCTTTAAAAATTAAGGGTTTCTCAATTGCAGGAAAACTATCTTATTTCGATGTGAATCAACATTTTTCGGAAATTACCATGTATCCAATTGATAAAATCAATTCATTTTTTAATTCAATGAGGATTATTACCTTTAATAGTGACTTAGGTTATGCACAGGTACTTGCTGTTCCAGTGGGCTGGACAGAAAAGTATAATGCTTTTCTTAGTTCAATATATGGAACTACAATTAGATCATATCCTAAGGTGTTTGAAAATTACTATTGGTTAAAAACTGAATTTACAACGATTAATGAAGACTTAGCAAAAGATATACTAAATCTGTTTGAAAGGTTTGATTTAGTAAAACACCATAAATTGCAACTTGCTAATCGAAGACTAAATATGTGTGTTCTAAGGGAAGAAGAAGAAGATTCAATTTTGGATGCAACAATTGCTATGGAAGCATTACTCAGTGATGGAGGGACTGGAGAACTCACTCACAAACTTGCATTGAGGATGGCTACTATTTTCAAAATATCACCAATAACATCGTATACTCCAGATATGGTGTTTGACATTGTTAAAAAAATATATGCTTATCGTTCTTCGATTGTACACGGAGGAAAAGTGAAAAACCAGGAGATCACACTACAAGAGCTTGGGTTGACGTTACCAACTCCCCGGTTAGCTATTATTCTTCTGAAAATAGCTATGAAAGTTCTAATTGATAATCCTATTTACTTTAACCCAAAGCTTTTAGATCTTGAGTTGCTTAAAGTTACCGAAACATCTTCATTTAAACTTGACTGATATTTAAACCTTTTTTGGACGTATGATGGCAGTTCGTTAGACTTTTGAAGTGATATATTTGTATTGTGGAAATCGAGCGAGAATGAAACGCACAGCTGCAATAGCGGCATATGACTGGGGCGTTCCTCTTCTCGCTTTTTCTACTGCTTGGTTGTTAAATTATCGAAATTGATGCAATTTGGTTGTAATGATCATGTCGGGGTAATGTACGGTATGATCCAAATGCGAAATAGCAAGGATTAAGCAGGAAACGACGGGTTTGTTCCATATCATCGGGACTCACCCGTTTTCTGTTCCTTGACCCGCATTTGGTAGCTTCAGTAAAATGGTCTTGTTCTTCCTCTATAGTTACATAGTACGTATGCATTTAAAGCAAAGAGTGCAGCGTTTTTGCTGCGGACGGTACGGACGCCATTCTTTTAAAAGCGTCACACGAATCGCCAAAAGCGTCATTTTATAGCCAGAAAACGTAATTCGATTAGCCATTATTGTACATACAACAGCCAAAGTCGTTCCTTCACTGGATCGGCTTTTTTTATTGGAGGAATTGAAGTGATCAGCAGAAGACGGAAGAAGATACGCATTCGCCCCAACAAGCAGCCAGAGAAATGTAAAGGTTGTGTATGGGGAAGATGGGATGGAGTGAAACAGTTCTGTAGTAGACCTAGATGTGTTAAGGAAAGAAATATATTACAATAATCAATATAGTTAACAGGAGGTAGAAACATGGAGAACAATACCGAGCATGTTGTAATGGAAAACGTTAAACTCGATGAACCAGTAGTTAAACTGAATGAGTATTTTAATTTGATTAAAGATAGAGAAGAAACAATTATTGCTTGGAATCAGTCAGAACAAATATCATATGAAAGTAGTCCAACTATTTTTTATGATTGCTTAAGGTTGGCTTTACCTAAAGTAAATCTGAGATTAAGAAAAATATCCGGGTCTGAAGAGGGGCATTTCTATGCATTGAATAAAGGGAAAAACTCTCTGCTGATTAATTATTATGGTTCTAAAACCATCGACGTCTCAAGTGCACCAGAAGAAGATGCTTACCTTATAGGCGATCATGATGTAGAACACATAAAAAGAGTAATGGACATAATTTTTGAATACAGCCAGATTCAACATACAGCTATGTCTAATTCTGAATGGAAGACAACAGAATGGTCTTACGCCTACAATAATTATTTATCCTCTTGTTCCACTCCTTATTTAGAGCAAGCTATCCTCAGTGTTATCACTGCATTAGAAGCTCTTTTGGTTACCGGGAGTGATCAAGTCAGTTATCGTGTATCTTTAAATGCTAGTCTTTTGATTGAAGAGGATGAAACAAAAAGAAAACAAACATTTGACTTGATTAAAGATATGTATAATTTAAGAAGCAAAGTAGTTCACGGCGATATTTCGGGATTTTTAAAAAACATCGCTAGACCAGATATTTATGATAGATACTTCAAATTAAAAGAGGTACTATCAAAAATTTTGGTCAAAACATATAAGATTCCTATGAAAACTGTTCTCTCTCAGATAGAGAATACAATCTTCAAAGCGCCAGCAGTGACCTTTGAAGACAACTAGACAACTATCACAGTGCTTATTTTGAAGGAAAATACTCCCCGATGTCGAAAAATGATGTCGAGGAGGGATTAATATGGAAATGTACAAAGAGTTTAAAAGATACTTTGGAAACAGATCAATCTCTACGGATTTACTAATGCATATTCAAAAAAGTCAGCTAGAGGAAAGAGTAATGGCATTCTACCCGGAGGATTGGTTCGGTAAAGAAAAACCAGGGGTCACATTATTCACGCACAAAGATATTATTTCAATAAAGAAAGACACGAAAGTTTTGAGCGAAATCATTTATAAAAATTACAAGGTGACTAAACTAGACTATTTAGAACACCTTAATGATCGCTATGCCGGTTCGAAATTAACTATCACTCTGGATTCAGGAGAACAACTGATTTTTGATGCTTCCAAAGTTGATGACGAAGATTACATTCAAACATTTTCGAGTTATATCAAAATGGTATACGAATTTCTTAAGGAAGCATCCTAAATCGGGTGCTTTTTCTTTTGCTCTCATATGACGAGATGTGAGCCATTTAAAGCTTGAATAGGTGAGAATGTCCGTTTGCAGGGAACAGTCCGTTGAAGAGCGGAGAACAGCGTCTGAGTGAGCCTACGCATGCATATGATGATCAACCAAACGTTGAAACCAACTCAACACAAAAATATTAAGAAGTGCGATATCCTAATAAAGTAATAAATATTATGTTTATTGTATTAAATAGGTATTAAATGGGTGTATTTAAAAATCTAATTTGTGCACTATAAGGGACGGGGAAAACAAAATATAATTTTAAAGGAGAATGATTAGGATGACATTAACCACTGCCACAAAGGAAAGTTTGTATACCCGGGAAATGCTTGATATTGGCTTAAAACGTTTGCCAAATAACGCAAAGGTTTCGGCAGATTACGAATTAGGACCTCAGTTTTCAGCGCAAAAAGCCAAAGATAATCAAGTTGAAACTTACTGGACAAGCGGAACGCCTACTGCAACGGGAAATTTTAAAATTATATTTGAAAATGATCCCCAACAAATTTCACTACTAAGATTAAAAACGGGTTCTTTTTTTACTACAGAAGCTGTGTTTAATGTGACTGGCTATAGAAAATTAGGCGATCCACAATCAATAGATGCTGGTAGTACCAGCATTAGAATTAATTCGACTGTTACAACAAGACCACAGACAGTTGATATCTATATTAAAAGCGACAAATATGAAGTACTTGAAATACAATGTATAGGCGTACCAACAATTAATGATATTGAGTTTTTCTAAGATTGCTACTAAATAAGTGGGAGGACGAGTTGTACCAACTCGTCCTTTTTTTGATGCCATAATAATTTAGAGGTGATAGGTATGAACATCAGAATCGTGCCGATCTATCAGATTAATGCAGCAGCCTACAACCCCCGCGTTGATCTCCAGCCTGGCGATCTGGAATACGAGAAGCTTCGCCGCAGCATAGAGGAATTTGGTTATGTTGAGCCGATTGTCTGGAACGAACGCACCGGGAACATGGTGGGCGGTCATCAGCGATACAAGATTATGGTCGATGAGCTGGGCCACACTGAGCTGCAGGTATCCGTGGTGGATCTGGACGATCAGCAGGAACGGCTCCTGAATATTGCTTTGAACAAGGTATCAGGTGACTGGGATGAAGATGCCCTATCGCAGTTGCTTGTTGAGCTGCAACAGGAAGGTGTGGATATTGCTGTCTCCGGGTTCGACGATGTAGACCTGAAACAGATGCTTGGTGAGATTGAGATCCCGAACTTCGATGCGGGTACTTCCGAGGATCAAGGCGATTTGGGGGTATTGAGTTCAAAGCTGGTGACTTGTCCGCACTGCAAAGAGGAATTCGAACATGATTGATTTAAAAGTGGATTGGGCGACACATGAAGCAGCGAAGTTCTCCTGTGAGAATTTCCACTACAGCCGCAGCTTGCCCGCAGGAAAGTCGGTGAAGGTGGGAGCATGGGAAGATGGCCAGTTTATCGGTGTGGTTATATTCAGCCGTGGGGCGACTCAGAATATCGGTTCACCATATGGCCTGACTCAGCGTGAATGCTGTGAGTTGACACGGGTTGCTTTAACCAAGCATCAATCATTTGTATCGGAGATCCTTGCCAAAGCGATCCGATTCTTGAAGGAGCAATCCCCCAATGTGGAGTTGATCGTCAGTTATGCCGACGTTGAGCAAAAGCATCACGGTGGGATCTATCAGGCGACGAACTGGATCTATGAGGGAAAGACGGACGGGGAGCATTATTTCATCATTAAAGGGAAGAAGACACATCCCAAATCGATTCACAGCAAGTATGGTACCGGCAGTCAACGCATCGATTGGATCAGGAACAACTTGGATGCCAATGCCGAATTGTACCGGACAGAGGGCAAGCACAAGTACCTGATGCCGTTGAACAAGAAGATGCGGCGTAAGATTCTGCCTTTGCACAAACCGTATCCAAAATAAAAAGGAGGACGCGGTAACGTCCTCCCATTCCTCCAGGGTATCCCCCGGCTGAGATAGCGGCCCGCCACGCGTGGCATTTTGCAGACATCCGCTATCTCGCATTCCATCATAACGGAAAGCTGAGGGGTACGCATGAGAACACCAGATGAAGATTTATTGCAACATGAACTCGCTGTAATGGAAGGTATCCTTGAGAGTAAAGAGCAGTACCGTAAGATCGTTAAGGCATCAATTGCTCAGTGGGTGAAAGACCTACAGGCTGGAAATATAAAGATGCAGACCGTTCAGGATCTGGAACGTCTCATCGAATTGGATATCAAGCTTCAGAAGGATGAGACTTTTCTTCCAGATAACTGAATGCAAACATTCGTCGTCTGCATGTCTCGCATTCAAAGAGTATCAAAGGTTCATTTGGATCATCGATAGGATGATGAATCTGTCTGACAATCAAAGAGTTTTTAAGGCAGTAAGTACACTTACGTTTAGTCATTTTAACATCTCCTTTTGGTTGTATATATAATAATGTCCGATTTAAACCGACTTTCTCATATGGAAAACAAAATATTTTTTTTGTTGGGGGTGGTGATGAATGTAGATGGCCAGAGAGAGAAGTCCTGAACGGGACAAGGCTAAACTGATGTGGCTGGAGAGCGGCGGAACGATGAAGCTAAAAGACATCGCCGCCGCTCTTTCTGTTCCCGAGTCCAGGGTACGCAAATGGAAGTCCATGGATCGTTGGGAAGACGAATTGAATGGGAGCGTTTCGGGGGCTTCCAAAGGGAACGCTCCAAATGGAACGAATGGGAGCGTTCCGAAATCAAGGGGAGCGCCCAAAGGCAATAAGAATGCATCTGGCAATCGGGGCGGTGCTCCACCGGGTAACCAGAATGCTGTGGGTAACCGCGGTGGCGATGGTGGTCCATATCGCAACAAGCATGCGCTCAAGACAGGGATGTATGAAACGATCTTCCTTGATACATTGGAGCCTGACGAACAGGATATGATGGATCAGATCGATACTGACCCCCTTGCACAGCTCAATGAACAGTTGATCATGTTATCCCTGCAGGAGCGGCGACACATGAAACGGGTCAAGCTTCTTGAATCCGGTCTTACTGACGAAGAGCGTAAGACAAAGCAAGAGCTCATGCAGCGGCAGGACAAAGTTTCTATGTTGAGCCCTAAGACGGGAAAGGCAATCAAGGTACCACTTACCACCGAAGGGATGAAGGTCACCGAGATTACGACCGTAGTCACGTCTAAGTTGGACAAGATACTCAAACAAGAGGAAGCCTTGGTCAAAACACGGGATAAGAAGCTTCGGGTCATCAATTTGATCGCCAGCTTGCAGCAAGAAGAAGAGAAATTAAGAATCGCCCGTGAACGTCTTGAGCTGGATAAATACAAGGCGTTGGGCCATGGGGATGAAAGCGGGGGAGGGAATGATGTAGACGATGAAGATGACGATGGGGATGATTTAGATTGGTAATTGCATTGGCTAAGGAACACCGTCGTCGAATCAAGCGTAGGCTGCAACAACGACCGGACAAACTGGCCGAACTAAAAGCGATCTTGTTAGACTTCGAACAATTTTGTTACCGGATGCTCAAGATCAAGGACAAGTCCGGTGCTATGGTACGGTTGATCCTCAATGATGCCCAGCGGCGCTATGCTGCAAAGGTATTTGAAGATTTAGAAGCAGGGAAGCCCGTTCGGATTATCATTCTGAAAGCTCGGCAAATGGGCTTTTCAACGGTGACAGAGGCGTTAATCTATTATTTCACGTCATTGCAGGAAGCAAAGAATGCCTTTATCGTTGCTCAGTCTTCCGATGCTTCAAGTAACTTGTTCGATATGTTCCAGCTTTACTATGAACGAGTGCCATCGGTTATTCAGCCGATGACTCGCAAGAACAACGCCAAGAAGCTGACATTTGAGAATCCCGCGATCCGGACGGCAGACCGTCGAAGGAACCCGGGGCTGAAATCAAAGATCACCGTACAAACGGCAGAAAGCCGAGTGCTTGCCCGTTCGGATACGATTCATTATCTGCATGCTTCCGAAGTTGCGTTCTGGCCAGCCAAGAAGAAGAAGCGACATTTGCTTTCCCTTCTTGCTGCTTTGTCCAAAGAGCCAGGAAGCATCGGAATTATCGAATCTACAGCAAACGGCATGGAAGAGTTCAAGCAAATATGGGATGCAGCTGTGAAGGGCGAGAATGATTTTTCTCCGCTCTTTTTTGCATGGTTCGAAATGCCGGACTATCGCAAGCCCGTTCCTCCGGGGTTTGAACTGACGGAAGATGAACTGGAACTGAAGGCAAAATACGGGTTGGATGATGAGCAGTTACAATGGCGACGGTATACCATTCGAAACGATTGCGGCGGTGATTCACGACAGTTTGAGCAGGAATATCCTTCTGAACCTGACGAAGCGTTCTTGTTATCAGGTGAAAGTATCTTTGATAACAAATTCATTAAGCGCCTGAAGGAAGCAATTAAACTGAAAGGTGCTATTTATGAAATTGATTTTGTTAAAGAACAGGTTGTCCCGGCTCATGCGGGGGAACTGGTCATCTATCACCTTCCAGAACAGGGTAAGCGATATATTTTATCCGCAGATACAGCAAAGGGTACCGAAGATGGCGACTATGATGCTGCTTATGTGATCGATGCGCGTACAGGAGAAATGTGCGCCGCTCTGCATGGCAAGTGGGACACTGACTTGTTCGGGAAAAAGCTGAACACGTTGGGCCTGTATTACAACACAGCATTGCTGGCAGTGGAAAACAACAACACTGGGGAATCGGTGCTTAACACGTTGTTCAACACGTGTCATTACCCGCTGCTGTTCCTTCATAAAAAGGGCAAGCTTGGATGGGAAACCAATAAAGCAACTCGCCCTGTGATGATCTCAGACTTCAAAGAAGCCATTCGTGATGAGCTTTACGATATTTACTGTCCAGAGCTGTTCGGTGAGTGTATGACTTTCATCGACAATAAAGGCAAAGCAGAGGCAGACAGTGGTTGTCACGATGACCGAATCATGGCTTATTCCATTGCCTTGCAGGTGCGTCAGGTAGCCGATAAGTGGTTCGAATGGTTTAAGAAAAAACAACAGCAACGGGAGGAATCGAAGCATGAAGAAAACAATGGGGGAGCGGGGTGGATTTAATTGAGTGAAGGCAATGCAGCATGGGTTCCATTTGCGAAAGAAGAAGGTAAGCACATTCCATCCAGTGCCCAACTTCCCGATGTATTCGACAGCTTATACGATCATCATGGGCTGTTACCATTTGAATCAGGCAACGATCCTACATCCTGCAGGCTGCTTGTCAAAAACAGCAACATCATTCCTCAGTGTATTGAGGCATACAAGCGCAACATTGCTGGACATGGTATCGCACTGGAGTACTTGCCAGGCGAGAGTGACGAGACTGCAAAGGAAGAATGGAACCGTGCAGAACGCTTTTTGGAGACTTGTAACCTCGAAGATAATCCTGAAGAGATCATAGGCCAGCTTATTGAGGATTTGGAAAGCACGGGGATGGCGAATATGGAAGTTGCTTGGCCGAGCGGGAGCGAGTTCCCGACGATCTTCCGGATGGACCCGAAGTATGTACGATACACCAAGGAAAGCAAACTTTCGACAATTAAACGCAAACGACGGATCAGCTCTACCAAAGAGGTTGAGGAGTTCACTCAACAAATCTATGCACGTCGATATGCAATGAAGCGCGGGACATCGGTAGTTTGGTTTCGATTGTTCGGTACTGATGGTACCGAGAACCAGGTCATTCCGTTGAAGGTCGGCAATGACGGCGCCTATGGTGAACCCCGCTGGTTTGGGAACGCACCTGGTGTAGTCGGCTCTCGTGAAGCTGAGGAATTGAACGTATCCTATTTCAGTAATGGCCGTATGCTCTCAATGATCCTGACTGTGACGAATGGACGACTCACTCAACAATCCATGGAGCTATTGAGTAAGGTCAAAGGATCTCAATCCCAAGGGGGTATTCTTTACCTTGAAGCCAAAGGGCAAGAAACAGGCGGACCATTAGACGAGAAGGTCGAGAAAGTATCAATCCAGATGGACAAGCTCAATGACCTTCTGCAACAAGATGCGCTCTTCCTTGATTATGGAAAGGAAAAGAAAGCTGATATCTTGTCATCCTTCCGCTTACCGCCGATTCTTGTTGGTCAAAGTTCAGACTACAACCGGGCGACAGCTCAGGCAGCATTGCAGTTTGCAGAAGAACAAGTATTTGAGCCTTATCGCAAGTGGATCATGAATGAGATATTCAACAAGCGGTTGTTCCCAGCCATGGGAATCTTCCGAGTGAAGGCAGTGCTTCGAGCACCGAGCATCATTGATCCGGAAGATCGCAAGGCAATGCTGGACTTTATCGCTGAACGAGGCATTATGTTGGTCCGTGACCTGATCCCAATTGCTGAGGATGTTCTGGGTACGACGATTGATGAAAGTAAGTTCAGTCCGAAGTACCTTGATACTCCGATTGCACAATTAGCAGGAAGCCAACCGGCTATTCTTGATCACGAAGGAAACGGCGATGCTGACGACCTACAGGAGCGTGTTTCGATCATCGCTAAGCGATTACTGCGAAAAGGATCAGCTGAGGTGGGCGCTCATGTGTGAAGCTTGCTGGGAACTGATTGTCAAAGCGGATGACGATGAGTTTCTTGATAGTCTTGAGCTGACATATGTGGAACGCAAGTTGCTTGAAGAGTTATACAAGCAGGGTGAAGACCGGATCGTGGAGATCTTAGAGCTTCAGGGAGAAGCCCTTCAGGAAGCTATCGCTGAACTGAGCGAGGAATCTCTTGGTGATATTGGTGAGTTGGGCAAGGTCATGATTGCTTTACACACATCCGAAGTCTTCGGAGATCTGTTTGAACAGGCGGTACAGGATGCATTCGAACCTTTGTTCAATCTGGCGGGAGAGTCTGAGTTGCTTGAGCTTGATGATGAAAAGGTGTGGAGCACTAAGAATAAGGCGGCCAAGAAATTTGTTAAGGAGATCCGCAGCCTGGTACCCGATATGAACCAGTCTTCAACGGATACACTCTTACGAAGCTTCGAAAAGGCGATTGATGAAGGGAACACTCCTTCAGAACGGGCTTTGCTTGTTCAGGGGATCAGCGCGATTGCTGCTACGGGTGAAGATGGACCTTTCAGCATGGTACGAGCGCAGCGGGTGTCACGAACGATGAGCACGGCAGCGGCAAATGGCGGCAAGCTTGAAGGGTGGAAGCAGTCCGAGATTGCCAAGGGTAAGAAATGGCGTTCTGCAGCCGGATCGAGAACACGAAAGACTCATCGCAAGGCAAATGGTCAAGTGGTTGATCTGGACAAACCGTTTAAGGTCGGCAAAAGCAAGCTGATGTATCCTGGTGATCCTTCAGGTGAAGCAAAGGAAATCATTAATTGCCGTTGCACTATGCAGCTGGTACTTGATTAAGCGAGGTGAACTGAATATGAGAAGTGTTGGTATGGTGCTGTTGTGGTCATGCTTGTTTGCTATGGAGTTATACATGAAAGGGGGTGAGAGAAGAAATGACATACAAAATGAAGGACGCAAAGATTACGCACTTGTCGCTCGTGGATAAGGGCGCTAATGGTGTGCCATTCGCCATTATTAAAGCTGCTGGGAAAAACGCTATTCAAAAGCAAGTCCAAATCGCCAAGGTGGATGACACACAACACATCGTTATTGGTGTGGTATATCAGCCAGATGTTGAGGATGTCCATGGCGACATGATGGATGCTGTCGAGATTGAAAAGGCAGCTCATTTGTTCATGGAGAACCAACACACCTACAACATCGATAAGCAACATGATCTGGACGCTGACAAAGGATACGTTGTTGAATCTTATATTGCCCCATGTGATATGGAGATTGGCGACCAAGTGATTGCAAAAGGTTCATGGGTCGCTGGTGTGAAGGTGATTGATGATGATGCCTGGGAAGAAATCCAAAAGGGTGACATCACAGGGTTTTCAATGTTTGGCGTTGGTAAGCGTGAGGAAGTCGAGGATGAAGAAGTATCCAAAGGTCTCATGCATCACATCAAAAAAGCAATCAATGCAGCAATGTCACCGATTGTTAAAGGCGTTGTTGCCGATAAGTACAACAAAAATCGCAAGAAACGTGAGTTTTGGGCGGCTCAAGATGCCTTAAACGATGTTCTTTTCCGTTGGGACTCGTGGGATTCGGGAATGGAAACAGATCCCGAAGTTATACGCGAAGCCTTGCAAGATTTTGTTGAGATTGCCCAAGACGTATTGGTCCAAGAAGATATCGTGAAGGCCATAGGCAAGCCGCCTGAAGCCATTGTCAAAGCTGGCAAAAAGATTTCTGCCAGCAACCTGCAGCACATTGATGATGCGATTGCTACATTGACCGACCTTAAAAATAAAACGGCTCCCGAAGAAGAGCCCGAGGAGGAAGAAGATTTGAAACCAGAAGATATTGCAAAGGCTGTGCAAGCTGCTGTTGCACCTATTGTTAAGCAAGTGGGAGGATTGAATGCTGAAATCACAGAGTTGAAGAAACAGGATGGTGGTGCTGATCCTGACGCGGGAACAACGGATGCGGGCAATGGTTCTGATCCTGAATCCAACGCGGTTACTGATGCCATTGCCAAAGCATTGGCCCCGTTGACTGAGCAAATGAGCACGTTGGCAGCTGATGTACAGATCGTTAAAAATAGCCGTGGCGGATCTGCTCAAGGTGATATTCATGATGAAAATATTCACAAGTCAGATGGATCTGTAAGCTTCGGCGGCTTGTTGTAGTCAAAATTTGAAGGGAGACTATTAAACTTATGAAAACCAATGGACAAGTAATCAAATCGACCACCGTAACACCAATGGACCAACCAGCACTTAATTATCAACAAGTTGACGCCTTTTTGACAATGGCGTATGAATCCACCACTTTCTTAAAAGGCATTCGTACAATCACTCGTACAAGTGCAAAAGGCACGATTGATAAAATTGGGGTGACTGGACGGAACCTCCGCGGCAAAGTGGAAAACAACATGGCCAGCAATATCACAGGACCAACATTCCCACAAGTGCCATATGCAGTAGCGCCTGTTGTCTTGGCATTCGAGATTACGGAAGAGTTTATCCGTCAAACGCAACGTGTCCGCGGACAGGATGCTGAGAGTATCATCATGGCTGCTATGACGAAGAACTACGGTGATAATATGCAAGACTTGGGCTTTAACGGGGATACAGCAACACCAAGCACTGACCCGGACTATGATTTCTTGAAAATCAACAACGGCTGGTTGAAAAAGGCGAAAGAAGAGGGGAATCTTATCGACTGGGATACACTGCCGGTTGAGAAGAAAGTCGGTATCTTCTTTGAATTGGAACGAGCTGTGCCGACACGCTTACGCGCTGCAGGTAAATTCAAATATTTCATGCATCCCAACACGTTCTCTGAACGTCTGCAAAAACTGGCTGAAAAAGATACTAGCGCTTCTATCCAAATTCAAATCATGGGTGCTCAAAAGACAATTAACTCGTACGACGTTGAAGAAGTCGCGCATATGCCTGAAGGTGTCGTGATTTTCACGTATCACGATAACTTTGTTTTGGTAAACACATATGAGATGCAGATCCGTAAGACGACAGAGGGTAAAGAAGCCATCTATGCGGATAAACGATTCTACGCCATCCATTCCGACTACGACTCTATCTTTGAAGAACCAGGCGCAGTATCGATTGCAGAAGGGGTGACGTTCTAATGCAAAAAGTAACCTTCACAGGCAAAAACACGTCTGTATCCAAATATGGCCATCGTTTCGAACCGGGCAAGCCTCTCATGATCGCTGATGAGATTGCAGATAAACTGGCACAGGAGCAAGATTTCACGGTTGAAGACAATCATGATGAACCTGCTCCTGCGGTTGACGATAACGGGAAAGATGATGGTCCTTCCCTTCAGGAACTGAAGGAGCAAGCCAAGGCGGCAGGCATTAAAGGTTTTTCGACGATGAACAAACCCGATTTGATTGATGCTTTGGCAGCTCTACCGCAGAAGGATGATCCTTATGCTAACGCCCCAACTTCTTAAAACTCGTAGCCGCGTCTCTCCAATCCAAGAAGCTGAAACGGAACAGTTGGAACAGTACATCGATGACGCCCAGGTGCGTATTGAATTGTATTTACCTATTCCTTTTCCAGAAGAAGTGGATCGGCAGCTCATGCTCGCATGGGTGAAGCTGGCTGAAGGGCTTGCCCTACAGGACAGTGAGGAATATTTGGCTGCTGTCGCTCGGAACTATGCTTCAGAGAGCGATGGGGCTTGGACATACACCCGGCAAGCGATTGCAGGCATGACCACGGGTAACCCGGACGTGGACGCAATCTTGTTCCTTTGGGTGAAGAAACAACAGGAAGGGCCGGACGATGGCAACATCACGGCCTATTTGTTGTGAATCATCGGTTTAAAACGCCGCTTGCCGTGTACCGGGTTGGCAGCAAGCGAGATGGTGACGATCTGTTCAATGATCGGAAGACGGGCAAGATTGGCGATCTCAAGTGTCATGTCATCAAGACGGAGACATCCGACAAGGCTGATGCAAAACCCGTGATGTACATCGTGAAGAAAACGATCGGCGTGGCCAAAACGGCTGATGTGAGAATCAGCGATGAAATTGTATTGTTCGGTCGTCGTTATCTCGTCATCGATGCGAATCCTCGCCGCTATTGGATGGAGCTGCTGATGACATGTGAGGTGAAAGGCAATGATCGTTAATGACTTTGATGGGTTGGCACGTAGATTCAGAAAACTGGCTGATCAAGGGATGAAGCGGGTACTGACCAACATAGCCGAAGCCTTGGGCGAAACGTTGTTAAACCACATCATTGACGAGATCGACCGGCAAGGCCTTATTGATACGGGATTGATGTGGAACTCATTCACTCGCGGCGGTGACGGTAACGTATGGGAATGGGACGTGGATCGGAACTCTATCACATTGGAAGTTGGATCTGATCTTGGGTCCGGTTCAAACGACCAGGGAGCATGGGGATACCCACGTTTGATTAATGACGGTTACACGATTCACAAAGCCCATTGGGTACCAGGTTACTGGAACAGCGGTGGATCATTTGTGTATGACCGCAATGCCAAGACTGGATTCATGGCGAAACCGCGTAGCTTCATCGGTCGGAAGTATTTCGACATTGCCGTGACGCAGTTTGAAGGCGGAATGAATCAGCTCATCATAAGGCGGCTTGAAATTGAGTTGGAAAGGGTGCTGCGCTGATGGATAAAGGTTTGAAGTCATGGGCAGAAATCGTGCGGCTTGTTTACCCAGATCTGACGATTTTGCGGGATAAGACGCAATGGCTGGCCGGGAATTTTGATACACCTTCCGTTTTTATAGAAACGGATCTTGTTTCTGATAAGACCCATACCCCTTGTGCTGACCGGATCGTAGAGGATGTAGGACTTGTCTTCCATTTTGATAAGGAGCGAGTAACGGAAGAAGACGAGGGGGAACCCATCCCCTTTGATTTGGAGCCATTGTTCACATTCCTGCGACAGAAGCGATTTTGCTACGCTTCAAAACGCTTCGGTGTGGCATTGGTGATGGAACCACCGCGTAACCGACCTGAAAAGGATCGGATTGAAGTCACCTTCAGGTATTCGTATCTTTTGGCAGTGCCGAAGGTTCCGGTACCGAAGATCAATGAATTCCGTATCGGATATGAAGGAAAGGAGCTCACACCATGAGCACAACACGAAAGGACAGGCTTGCTGCCGGTGCATCGGTCCAGGAGGATCTGAACAAGCGTACCAAGCAAGAATGGATTGAGGGTGCAGCCGCATTGAAGCATGAACGCTTTGAGGTGGCGGGCGCCCTTTTTGATTGCAAAGCCGATACCATGCTATCCCAGCAGGAAGTACAAAACCGACTGGATGCATACTTGCGACCAGCGGTAACGAAGGAGGAAACGCAGAATGTCGATTCAGAGAGTTAGACCTGGCGGATATGTGGAATTGATCGCGTTGGCCAAAGCACGGGTAGTGCCAGTAACTGGCCGTGTGCTGATCCCCTATCAAGCCGAGTGGGGGGCGGCCAATAAAGCAATTGATATGGCCGACACGTCCGAACGCTTGAAGGAAAGCGGCCTGCAGGTCGATGAATTGGAGCTGGCATCGGAAACGGGGGCAACGGTGGTTGGTTACCGGGTCACCAGTGGCTTGGAAAAGGTTGCTTCCGTATCTGTTACGGACAGTTACATGATTGAGGCACGTTATCCAGGATTACGCGGTAATGATTTTGAATACATGATTCGTGCCAGCTTGGTCGATGCCACCAAAAAGGAAATCATCGTTCGCGATATCAAAGGGATTTATGACACAGAGACGTTCACAGTTTCCGATAAGGCTTCTGCAGAAGAAGCCTTGAAGAAGTCAAATATGGTCCGGTTCAAATCGACAGGTGTTGTTGCTTGGGCGGACGTGGCATACACGGCGCTCACGGGAGCCGTATCTGGTTCAGCGACAATCACGGCATCAGACTGGAGTCGGATCTTTAACCGGGTGGACGGTCTGACCTTCGATGTGTTCTATTTACCTTCAACGGAAGCGGCCGTCCAAGCTGCGGCAAAACAATGGCTGTTGGATCGTCGCATGAAGGCCCGCAGACTCGCTCAGTTGGTCGTTGCTGGCCTTCCACTCGATGATACTGACATTGATAAGCATAATGCCCGTAGCCGCGCTATGAACGCCCGATTCATCGTTAACAACTCTATTGCCGGAACACATATTAACGGCAAAACGTACAACTCTGTGCAATGGGCAGCGTGGCTGGCTGGCTTGATGGCGGGTACACCTGCGAATAAGTCCTTTACAGGGGCTAAGGTTCCAATGACACAGGCTGCAATCGATTGGAGCCATAGCGAAGTTATCAAAGGACTGGCTGAAGGAACTCTGATGGCTACACGAGACGGTTACGACTATATCATTGAGTCAGCGGTCAATACGCTGACAACGATGGGTGCAGGTGAACGTGAGGACTTTGGTAAGATTCGTGTTTCTATGACGATCGACCAAGTCCTGAACGACATCTATTCCACGGCGAAGAAGTGGAAGGCTAAACTGGACAATGACAAGGATGGTCGGGGTATGTTTATTGCGGCTGTGCTTGAATACCTGGCAATCCGCAGGAGCCAAAAAGCGATTGATGAAGGTTATACCTTCACGGAAGATCCGAACAATGTGAGTGACTTCGATTACGCGTATTTCAAGCTATTCGCCAAGCCGCTTGATGCCATCGAAGCATTCTATATTACTTGGGAGGTGGCTTAATACATGGAACGCGAACTTATTGGCCGTAATCTCTCTGTTGAAGACGATAACGGGGATGCGGTGCAGACTATCAAGGAAATTGAAGTCACACTGAATCCTGAAACATTGGATGTTGTCCGAGCTCGCCGAATGGCGAAGACAAAACAAATCGTGGGTTATGAAATCCCGGTTAAACTGGTCATGTCCAAACTGGAATCACGGCTCCGGTACCGCTTGTTGACAGACTTTAAAGCAGGTAAAACCATGTTCCTCGATCGCATCACTGGTTCCTTGGAGGACATGCAGACAGGCAATACGGAGCGAGTCCTTCTGACAGGGATTCATATTCACGGCAACATGGACATTTTGGTTGCCCAGATCGACAGTAACACGGGGATTGATATCACGTTGGAGGGAACGGCTACTGACTTTGAATTTGTGGAACAGTTCCCGGATTACATGGCTTAATATTAATTTTGTAGCGAATTATAATCCAAATAAAGGAATTTGATATAAGTTGAAGAATACCCTACTACAGACAGAATAAATGCCATAAGGAGAAAATCGCGATGAAAGAGTTTTTTCAGAAGTTTCCACTTTGGTTCTGGTTTGCCTGGGTAGTGGTAATGATTTTGCTTATTGTTAACACGGTTCAAGGGTATTCCACTGCATTAAATGCCATTGCAATGCTCATCCTTACTATTGCTAATGGGATTCGAATTTGGAAGAGCCAACGCTACACAGCGATTATTTTTTTAGCAGTTTCTATCTTTTGCATAATCACACTTGTCAAAACGTCATTATTATAAGACTTTTACCGTGACCGTCATTTATTTGGCGGTCTTTTTGTTTCCAAAATCAAATTACTGGAGGAATCACAATGAGCGACAAACTACAAAAATATCTTGCGGCCGGTACAGAGGCGGCCAAACCTGAACAGATTGAAGTTGAGGTAGACGGAGATAAATGGTCTGTACGTCGTCTGACCACCATAGACCTGCGCCGAGCGTATGAATCAGCATACAACGATGACGGCACTGCAAAAGGATCTTTCAATGACATTGATGCAATGATCGTAAAAGCCACAGAGCATGATTTTGATTGGAAGAACATCGAACTCCTGAAGGCATACAACTGCATCAATAAAAATGAATTGCCACCGCGGGTGTTGAATGATCCAGATCATTATGCCATCTTGGCCAAAGCGGTCCGGAACTTTCAGGAAACTAAGGATGCGTTGCTTAAAGAAGCAAAAAACTCATCCGGCGAGACGGAGAAGCAAGCTGGATAGCATCCTTTTGGATTAATCAGAAGAAGCTGCCTGCCGAAGTCTTGCCATATGAAGTAAATCGGAACAGACAATATCATTTCTGTCTTGCCGCATCGATGCTGGCTGAGGAAGAGATGAAGAAGCTTAACAAGTAGCATGGGAAGGGGGTGAACAATATCGCAGCCACAAGTCGGGTGACCGTCCCGTTTGAAGCTAAAGATTTAATATCTGGTGCTGTGCGAAACATGCGCAGTTTGATCCAAAGAGCCACAGATGACGTGAGAGAGTTTCGACGCATTGCCGGTAGCATGGGCGATGATATAGTTTCCAGTAGTCGCAGAGCTAGAGATGCAGCAGATGATTTAGGCAGACGAATACATGGTGCAGCAGATGAAGTACGGGATTTCAATCGTGTCCAACTGGATGATATTTTTCGTCGTTCGCGAGCTGGGGCCGATGATTTAAGGCGGTCTGCAAGTCGTGCCGATGCCGAGATCCGCGGGATAAGTGATGCTCATGTCCGACTCAGAGCAAATGACGAGATTAGCCCATTAGTAGACGGCATATCTGCCAAGATTGCAGCTTTGGCGACTGTAGCTGGGGGGCTTGTGCTTGGCGGTGGAATGTCAGATGCGCTGTTTGGTGGTGTAACAGACTATTACTCGGAAGCAGCGCGCAGCGCACCTTATATCCCTGCTCAGGAACGGCAAAAAGCACTCGCAATAAATGATGATCTCGTATCTCAAGGGATCATTCCAGACCGTGCAACTGGTGCGGGTAATCTGGCCGACATTGCACCGATGTTCCCTGATAAATCTATGATCGGGGAAGCAATCACGGCTTCATCAAAGATTCAATACATCCGTCCTGACGCTGGAGCTGAGGAAGTCAACCGTGCATTAGCCCAAGCTAGTAATGCATTTAAGGAAACGCCTACTCAGATCGCAGATAGCATGATGTATGCCTATCAAAGTGTGGGCGATCGTCAGCAAGATTTGTTCGATACATTCTGGGAATATAGTCCTTATTTTGCTAGTAGCGGTACGGATTCTGCTCAGATGAGTAATTTTTTATCAAAAACGGTCGAAGGTGGAGCCTTCAATTTCGACAAGCCTGGTGATTTCTTTAAAGAAACATTTGGAGTAAAAGCCCTAAATGCTGATGACATGGCTAATTATTTCGTTAGCAGGGGTTCAGGTAAAAAAGATGCAGCTAGTCAAGCTCAAGCATTCACAGAAGACATTAACTCTGGGGATAAGCAAAAAGCACAGGGTGCTATAGCCGCATTAGTTGCTGATTTAGCCAGTCAAAGTCGAAGTGATTTAAAGCAATCGCTTGTAACTCTTGGTTCAGCTGCTGCCGAGGATAATTCAGATTCGATTCTGAGTACGTATAGTCTACCTTTCGAAAAAGCACCGGATATGACCGGAACCACTGATCGATTGGTTGCAACTCAACAACAAGCTAACCCAATGACTGAATACAACCAGATCCAAGCTCAAATGCAAATGCAGATGCAAGACATCGGCGGAAATATCATGCAGGCTTCATTGCCGGCGCTTAAAGAATTTAACTCCTTGATCACTGAGAACAAAGACAGCATCGAAGCTTTTGGTGTAGGTGTTGTAAATGCAATTACGAAAGTGACCAATGTTTATAAGGAAAACGCTGGTTTAATTAATGCAGCATTGATTGGGTTGGCTAGTGTGCTTGTGATAAAAGGACTGGTTTCTTTTGGCCAGGGTGTGCGTCAACTCAATTCAGATCTTGCCGGAGCTGTTGGATGGGCAGGACAAAAAGGTAAGAATATCGTAACCGGGGCGGATCAAGGGCTTAAAAACGGCTGGGATCGCATTCGGGGCAGATCATCCGGACCACCTGAGCCGACGGTGGAAACACCTGCCGAACGTGCTAATCGTATTCGTAATCAAGTAGGTGACCGTCGAATCAGGGGTGACTTAGGTCGTAATCGAAACAACTCAGGTAACCCACTGGGTGGAGTTCGTAGCTCATCAACGATGACAATTAATGCAAATCGGGTGAATGTGTATGGATCTACATCAGGTGGTAGAGGTAATGGTCGAAACCGTGGAAATAGAAGAGGAGGCGGGAATAACCGAGGTTCAGGGGGAGATCGTAACCGCAATAGAAACAATTCTCCTGATACACGTGACCCGAACAGGCGCGGATCGCGTGAAAATCCATATCGGGTGCGTCGGCCAAATCCTCCAACCCCTCCACCAACTCCTGACGTGCCAAACGGGGGTAAGATAGGGAACTTCATTAAATCGAATGCGAAAATGTTGAAAGCTGGCGGAATTATTGGGGCTGCCACATCCTTGGGTTTCGGAGCATATGACTTATACCAGACAGCCAAGGAAACCGGGTGGAAGGAAGCCATATCTTCGTCAGGTGGTTCAGTTGCAGGTGGTACCATTGGAGGTACGTTGGGCGGTATTGTCGGATCATTAGCCGGTCCGCTCGGAACTGCTGCAGGTGCTTACTTTGGGAACTGGGCAGGAGAGAAGCTTGGTGCACTTGCTGATTCAAGCGGTATTACTCGTGACATCGTGGATGGTGTTTCATCTCTTACAGACTCTATCAAGGGTTGGATGGGTTTTGGTCCAAAAGAAGAGGCTAAGCCGGTTATGCCTCAGTTACCCAAAGAAGCATTTGTCACTACAACGGCTTCTACAACCAAGGAAGGCGAGCAAAAAATCAAGGAAACGATGGAAAGTGTCGTTTCTAATGTTCAGAAAAGTGGACTGAAGCAAGGCCTTACAGATGCAATGAACGAGAGCGGCATCACTCAAGCCGCAGATCATATTAAGGATAAGTTAGTGGGTATGTTCAAGGGTTCTGAGTCCAAAGAAGCTGAGAGTAATGTCAAGGCTGTTGGGACAGCAGCCAAGGAAACCGAACAGAAAGCCAAGGATCTGGGAGTTACTACGAAGAATAGCACCAGGGACATTATCAGTGGCAACGGCCAAGCTGCTTTGAGTTTTAGTGGTGTGAGCTCATCGGCCAAAAGTGCGATTGATCTTACTCGGCAACATCTTGAATCTCTCTCTACTGTCTCAAGTAAAGGAAGCACCTGGGGTAGCAATCTAATCAGTATGATGGCGGCGGGAATGCAAAGTAAATTCCCGACATTGACAAGTATCGTTTCCAAAGCTGCAGGTGTGATCAAGGATTACCTTGGTTTTAGTTCCCCGACCAAAGAAGGTCCTGCCAGTAAGTCAGATCGATGGGCAGGAAACTTCGTATCCATGTTTTCGGATGGATTACGGCCGGACTCTATTAAACAACGAATGAACTTGATCGCGGGGACGATGCGTGATGGTGTAGATGGCATTGAAGGTCCAGAACTATCCGGTAGTAACATTCCTGTTCGTACCACTTCATTGTCTGCCCAAGCATCCAGTGGGAGCAAGTCGGTAACAATCGGCAATGTTACAATCGATCTCAGAGGTATTGCGGATGGAATTATCGATTTCCCATCGTTTGAGAGAGCTTTAAAAAGCCCTGCAGGTCGTTCATTGATCCGTGATGTAGCAGGTGAAGAAATATACAAAGCATTGGAGACGGGGGGGTAACTCATGCTTGCAATGTCTCAAGGAGCGATTCGGTTGACCTTCCCGATCACTCCAGCAGAGGTACAAATCACAACCGGGAATGAAGTGGACACTTTTAACGTCATTACCGGACAAGAGCGGACAGGGAGACCCACTGCCAAGTTGCAGCGGGTTTCTTTTACGACCATTTTGCCCCGCGAGTGGCGTGAACTGTGGGAAACGGACAAGAAACAGACCGTTACTTACAAACGGCCAGAAACCACGTGGCAACTGCTGGAGAAGTGGAAGCCTAAGCCGGTCGTGATCAACTTTGAAGAATTATTTTCTCAGACTATGTTGATTGAGAACATGGAGATCGTTTATAAAGATGGCCAAGGTAATATTCACATCACAATAAGCTTGGTAGAGCATAAACCTGTCAAAATCATTTCATATAGTAACACGAAGCAACTCCTGAAGCCTGGCGTGATCATCACTAAATCTAGTAAGAGTAGGCCCAACACGACCAGCAAGAAAGACAAAAAGGATAAGACAAAGAAGTCTAAAGATAAGAAGAAGTCAGAGGATAAAAAGAAAAGTACTGCTGCTGCCAAAGATGCTGCCGATAATGTGACAGGTGCATTTGACTATACAGGGCAAAAAAACAAAATATCTGCAGCGGTAAACAAAGCGAAGTAAGGAGGGCAGTCATGGATAAATTTGCAGTCATATACGGTAAACAGGATGCCAGGTCTGCCTTGACTCCTGCTATAACCGACATTTCTTGGTCATCCCAAAGGGACGAAATCGCGCGAAGCATGACTGTGCGGCTGCGTGATATCCCTACGGTCAGTGTGGCCGGTATGCTGATGTGCTTTTCCCACCGGATCGGCAAGGCACTCCTTCATCACAAAAATCAGTTCTTTCATGGTCCAATCATTGACTATGAAAAAGACGAGTTTTCAGGTGTATGGGAGATCAAGGCCCGAGAAATTGGATGGTACCTTGCGAAGAATAAAGGTGTGCGACCATACCTGAAGGGCGAAGCAGGGTCTGAGTTGCAGAAATACATTCAGACGACTGGTGTTGACTTCCGTTGCCCGAAACTTGGCTTTACCCTGGATGAACGATATGGGACGATGGCGCATTCAGAAATCATCCTGGATGTGTTGCAAAAAGCATATGAGCGTAGCGGCTACAGGTATCATGTGGATGCTATCCGGACGGAAACAAATTTTTACCTGCAGGTCGTTCGTGAAGGGACAAACGAGCGGGTACCCATTTTTGTTCCTGAACAAATGGAAGCCAGCAGCGCAGGATACAACATGGAAGACACTTACACCGTTGTCACAGCCCAGAAGTACAAGGATGACAAACTATCAGCATCTGTCACTAAAACTGATGCTAGCGCATTAAAGACTTTTGGACGTATGGAAGAAATCATCGAAGTTGAAGAAGAAGAGAACCCGACGACAGTTGCAACTCAAAGGTTGAAGGCGATGGCCAAGCCCAAGCAGATTAAGAAGATAACTGTTCGTCATGAGGATCATACTTTGTCGGGACTACGGGCTGGGTGGCTCGTGCTGATCAAGACAACCGTCGTCACTAAATGGATCGTGGAGAGTGCCGACACAAGCTGGAGTAATGGGATATTCACGGTCAAGATGGTTTTGGAAAGGAGGGAAGCGTGATGATGGGTGATGCTATCAAGCTATTAAAAGAGAAAGTGGCGGGGCACATCGATGCACGGGATACCGAACGTGCTACCCTTCTAAGCTGGCCAACAGCCAAGATTGAGGTGGATGGAGATCCTCATCCCTATGAGTCGGCAAGTTTAGTTTTTGCGGATTACCTGCAGGAACAAGAAATTGAAGTCACCTTTGATGTCTTGGAACCAGAACCTTCGGTATTGAAAGGCAAAATAATCATTCCAAGTCCCCTGCAGGTGGGTGATCGACTCCTGGTATCGCGTATGACAGGACAACGTTATTACGTGTTGGGAAAGGAGCGTTGATCCATGGAAGAAGATGAAACGTTATTCCCTGAAATGGAGTTGGAAGAGGTCGATGTCACAGACCTGATGGATAACATCCCTTCAGCGACTAAATGGACATACAAAATAGATTATCGTAACCGCAGGGCTGTCCTGGATGAGTCGGGGCGTCCAGTCCGGACAACCAGTTATGAGGAATTTCTTGTTGAAACCGCTATGAAGATCCTTTGCACCGAGCGATTCCAATATGTTGTATACGGCGCTGACATGGGCGTTGAAAAATCTGAGTGGCCAGGTTGGGAAGACACTGAAATTATTCGAGATATTGAAGAAGCATTAACGGCTCACCCGGAGATTGAGCAAGCCGAGGTTACGTCAATGACACGTGTTGATCGGGGCATGGATTTGACCATCCAAATTACGGGTCTTGTAGGCGTGGCCGAACTCAATGAGGTGATCGATACATGAGCTTAACGATTAATGATTTGCCTAAATTCCCTGTTGTCCCTGTACTTGAAGAAACCCCGGATATGATTTATCAACGATGGGTTAACCGGGCTATTACGATGGCCAACGAAAGAGGGCTGCCACCGCCTCCTGTGGGCGAAGGGGAATATTTTTATGACCTTTGGTACCCCATCGCTCAGGAGATCGCTGAACAGCAAGAATTGTGGGGCTATGGTGTGCTGCAGTCCACACCGATCTGGGCAGATGATGAATTCTTGGATGCTCATGGATGGGCTGATGGGATGGTCCGGAAAGATGGAGAATCCAACGATGATTATCGGCTGCGTATCTTGGACAGGGCCTTCACAGAAGAAGGTAATGGCCGGCGTAAAGATTATGAAATCTGGGCTAAAGAGATCCAGGGCGTGGGTGGTGCTGTCGCAGTAGAAAAGGAACATCATGACAACTCTATCGATCTGTATCTGACAGACATGAACGGTCAACCTATTACGGCTGAGTTTGCGGAGACAGTCAAAACCTTAATGTGGGAGGATTACCGTATTGCTGGCCATGACTTGGCTGTGCATCCGGCTCCGATCTTCCTAGTGACTGTAAAAGCCACATTGGAAACAACGGAAGATCTGCAGCAGCTGGCCGAACTGATCCGTCAGCGTGTGACAGCGTACGCCAACGGTCGCAGCAAGTTGTTGTACAACTATATCGCGGCTCTCTTGCTTGTACCAGGCGTGGAGAATTACAGTGACTTTACCCTTAATGATGATGTTGAGGACATTGATGTGCCGCCTGTCTCGTTCCTGCAGGTTGAGGTGATGCTGTTATGATTCCCGTTCGGTACCGCGAGGTACTTGCGCCGTACTGGTATGAAAACGAGGTAGCAGGCTGGCACTTTGGCGTGATGGAAGAGGAGATTGATCTGCGAGCAGAGAAAATGAGCGAACTCGTGAATCAATTTTTATTGCAACGGTCAACCTGGGGCTTGGACCTTTGGGAATGGATCTACTTCCGAACGGAACAGGTAGGTCCATTGGCAAACCGTCGAGAAGCGATCCGAAGGAAGCGACTGGCCAAAAAGCCGTTCAAGCTTCCAATCCTTCGGCAGCTTGGCGCACAATACGGAAAACTCCTGCAGGTGAAAGAAGAGTTTTTGGCCAAAGAGATCCACTTCGAATATGAAGGTAGCTCCTCCATTAATATGGCGGGGCTATTTACTGATTTTGAATATATTCGGCCAGTTCATATCAATAGAGCTGTGCCGGTGGCCAAAACAACAGCACCAGCGATAACAATGACAGGGAAAGGGTACTCGCATTCAGTTGATTTCCCAATCTGCGGATTAGAAATGCCCCTAGAGTTGGGTACGAGTGGCGTATTGGCTACTCAGAACGTCACGGTGGGCGCAGTGACATCACACGCCCGGATTGACAGTCCGATTACAGGATTTGAAATACCCATGCAAGGAGGGACACCATAATGGCAGATGTTATTCAACCTTTAATGCTTGATTATGCGGTGACCGATGCGGATTCACATTTTGACCACGCCCTGGTAAATGTCAGTGGTGAGCTGGTGAAATATCCGATCCACAATACCATCATCTCCGGAAGATCGATCCGCAAGTACGTGTTTCTGAACGATACTGAAGTCATCGGGAAACAGATCCTTGGTGCTTCGCTTATGGATAATCAAGGCCGGACGCTTGCTAATCAGCCGTTGAATGTTGTTAAGAACGATCGGGGCTTTCTGATCGGATTCGAATTTACGATTAAGTTGGAGGTGAAGGCAATTGTATAACAAACAAACGTGGTTGGACGAGATTCCCGACATGACAAAGCCCATCTATGACGCATCAGGGAAACAGAAGACAGACCCACAAACGGGGCGACCGTTGTTTGAGCTGGTTCAAGTTGGTACCCGAATAACTTCAAGCCGCCTTAACACGATGGAAGGTGGCATTGAAGCAGCTCATACATTGGTCGAGCAATTAGCTAAGGAACTGGGCGGCAACTTTGTAGTGCCTATTGATGGGACTATGGGGTTGCTCTGTAACGCACAAGGTCTTAAAGCGACATGGACGACAGGGATAGCTTATGTGAGCGGTCGCCGTTATCAGGTAGCTGCAGGTGAAATGCCACTGAATCCAACTCAAGGACAATACTTGTACGTGGACATCGATGGAGTGGTCAAAAAAACGACTTCTCAAACAACAGCCAAAAAGGGATTAACGATATTCTATGTGGCGACTGATACGAGCGGGGTTATTTCAACTACGGATCACCGCGTGAATATTAGCATGGAAGAGATCCTGAAGAAAATAAAAGATATTAATATTGAAGATGCTGTAACAGGCGGCGCCAGCGGTCTCATGACGGGTGCTGATGCGAAGTTTGTTCGAGTGGACGGTGAAACTAAAACTGGATCTCAGGAAAAGGCTAATGCAGTAAAAGATTACGTAGAGAGTAGGTTAGACACTTCAGAACGAAGTGAGGTTACGTTGCAACCTGGACTTCAGGTCATTCAAGGTAAGAAGAACGCACCCTTTAACCTTTCAAGTATTAAAGGACGTACCTTGATTAACTTACTTGGAAGAATGGGCAACTTCGAAACATTAGGAACTTACACTTATTCGAATGGAATGACTGCAGTCATTGATACTACCTTTAGCGCAGGAGGAACATCAAGCTTAAGAGTTGTAATTCCTTCAAATCAATCATCTGGTACTGTTTCTATTCCGAACGTAAAGTTACTCGCTAACAAATGTTACGTATTAATTGGAATGATTAAGAACGGAAATACGGACAATGGAGGACAAATTTCATTTGCAGGATTTGCTGATTCAGCGCTTGTTACGAATACAACAAAGTTCAACGCAACGGCTGTTAAATACAAACCTTCCGCTGATACGACTGTAAGTATTTCGATGGGCGTAAACGGAGTTCCAATTACGACTCAATACGCTAACTTCGACGAACTTCGATTGTATGAACTGACGCAAACCGAATATGATGCACTCGACACCGTGACACCGGAACAAGCCGCAACTATGTACCCTTACGTTGACAGCTTGCAGCCTGTAAAGAATCCGTATGCGATTCGATATGGAGAGAACTTAGTACCTCCGTTTTATGAGTGGGAATACGGCAAGATTGGAACGGGGAAGGCAGAGTTGTTATCTCCTTATGAATTATATCAATATGGCAAAGACTTATCCTCTTACGCCACCAATGATGTACTAATCCCTGTTATTCCAGGGATAACTTACACGCTGAGTGCCGAAATCGACAAGAACCCAACTACTATAACTGACGCGTTATTCTTCTATTGGATTGGAGCAGACGGTAATAGACTCCCCGGAGAAGAACCAACAACTCGTAAGTACAAAGGAACTCACGTGGCACCTAATGACGCAAGGCAAATTCAATTATACGTAGATATGGACGTTACTCATACCACGGAGAACAAGACTCAGATTATAAAAAATCCAATGCTTAATATTGGGAGTACTGCTTTACCGTTTAAACCGCGTGAAGACCCTATGCTCGCGCTACAAACGGAATTATACGCTGATCCATTAACCGGAACTAACGCTGACGAAGTGTTCGAGAAGGACGGGCAGTATTACAAACTGGCGAAGTGGCGAGGCTTAGCGTTGGATGGGTCTTTGGTTTATCGATCTATACAAAACAAAACGGGTTACAAAATAGTTGGAAGTAAAATGAAAGAAGCAGCACCAGCATTTAATAAATTATTTGTATGTAAGTATAACGCGGATTTACTAACCAAAGCTTCGACTATGACAGGGCCTGATAATGCATATTTTTTGACTGCTGATTTAACGGACTTTAACGTCTCTATCGCAAACGTAGATAGTGGATGGGGAGACAGTTATACAAACCTATCTGCCGATGAGATTAAGGCGTATTTTTTGGGATGGAAGATGTTTAACTGGGATGGAGCTACAGGGGGAGATCATAACGGGGTAAGTCAATTCACTGGTGCCGCTGGATCTGTAAAAGCTTGGATCAAAATTAGCGAGGTTGGCACAGCTGGGGCAAGCCGAACGACGGTTTTACCAACGACACAAGCACCTAACTACACACCATACCAACTCCTTTACCAACTCGCAACGCCAGTCGTCGAACCGATCATGTCAGAGGGTCAATTGACGTTAATCGAAGGAAGTAATCAGATTGAAGTAGGTACAGGAGTGGTTGTGCACGAAGAAACAAAGCCTGTATTTTCAAACCTATGGAGCACCTATGACATAAACTCAATAAATTCTTCTGGTCTTGCAGCTAATCCGTTAAACTACAAAGCTAAAAAGATTAGGACTGTTTATAAAAACAATCGCCCAGATGCATGGTCAATAATTAAAGACAACCTTAGCTACGGTTATGAACGTGCATATTTTCCTGCTGAATTGTTCGATAGCTTATCAACTTACTACGTAACGTACTTCATGTTAGACAAAACACCAATTGCTCCATTTGTCGGATCGGTAGCTGAAAACGAAAAGACGTTGCTTAATGATCTGAACGAATCCGTACAGCAAAGTGTAGCGCGTGTATCCGAGACGGAGACGTCTTTAAACGACGTAGTACGTGAGCTGTTGCAGCAAAGAAATAAACGAAATATTTGGGGGCCGATAGAATGAAGAATGAACAAATTAAGCAGTTAGTTTATCCTCTTATTTCGACAACATCAAGTATTTCCTATACTGTGCCTTCTGGTAAATACACTGTCGTTAAGTCAATAATCATTTCTAACGGAAGTAGTGCTGACTTGACATATAGCCTTAATATTGGAGGGACATACATTGCTACTAATCGCACATTAAAAGGAAAAGGCACATTGATTATAGATGATTTATGTATTCCATTATTGCCTTCACAAACAATCGTAACACAAGCTAGTACAGGTTCATGTGTAATGTATATTTCTGGCGTAGAAAAAGATTATATCAAAAGCAACTATCCGTACACGACAATCAATGCTGTGACAACTACCAGTTTAACTGCTATCCCAGGTAGGACGTCAGATATGATGATAAAGTCTATTATCATTCACAACGTAAGTACCAATACTGTCGCTGAAGTGACAGTACTCATGCCATGGACTTTTATACCACAAAAATCTCTAAACCCTAAGGAAACAATAATCATTCCAAATATCAATGCTCTTCTTCCCTCAATCTACGATTTATCTTATCGAGCGACCAATAACGTTTACGTTACTATAATCTTAGAAAAGGTGGTGCAATAAATGTTAATCGGAATGAAAGTTTACTATGATGTAAATTCAGGAAACGTCATTGTCATTACTCCTGAATTTGCTGGTGTTGCCGTTGAAACGACAAAGGAACAAGACTTTAAATTGTACAAAGCATTGGCAGAGAAAGTGCCAGAAGAGGTTGACTTTATTCAACTTGAACACGGAGCGTATATGTTTGATCGGTTCGAAGGTGGAGAGATTGCTCGTGTTGATCTCGAAACATTGGAACCATTGTTCAACTATCCTGTCAAGGAAGATGAAGAGCCCAAGCCGCCAACGATCTCATTAGAAAGTGAAATTAATGCCTTGAAACAAAGTTTGGCAGAATCAGACGCTCGTAATGAAAAGCTGGCCGAGGAAAACACACTCAATCAAATCGCACTGATGGAGCTGCATGCGATGTTGTTGTCAACGCTCCCGGATGAAGGCAATGCGGAATAGGATTGGTTGGTTGCTGATCCGAATGGCCAGTAAGATCATGGAGGGGGGTGAGAATATGTTGGCTGTATACGTGGCTATGATTCATAAAGGTGTAATAAAAATTGAAGATGTACCTACTGCTGGCGGCAATCGTGACAAAGTGAAAGCGGCTCTCGAAGCTACTGGAATGGATCAAAACGGCAATATTGCGTAACAAAGCGTTCCGAAATCGGAGCGCTATTTTTATGCCCTCTGATCAACTGGAGGGCATATTCTAATGAAATGTGGTGAATGTATGCCTTTAATTGATAATTACTTGATAGACAATTACTTGATTGATGGGCCGAATGTATTTCCTGTTACGAGCAATGATCGAACAATTTATGTTCCGTATACTACAGTGTCTCCAAATTCAAGAAGAGATATCCTCCTATTCGATATCCCGATAGGTATTCGCATGTTGACAGCATTTTCGAAATTGGGTCCTATCATGAGTTTTGATAGTGTGTATGCTACGCCTCATTTAGTATTAAGAAATACAACAGGTTCCACAAATAGCGGGGTCGCGTTGGACTTGCTTGCTTTCCCTAATAGACTGACTATGTTCATGGTCGATTTTGTGAAAGGGAAACTGAATGGAATCACCATCAATTCTCAACAAAGTGATGGGTATCGTTTTTCTAATCAACCTTCGATAGATTTTGCAGCGAATGGTTTGGACTTGAACATGCCTTTTGGATTGTACATGAGAGGTGTATCCACCACGGCTACTGGTGGCGGTATATGGATTGATAGTGCTTTGTTAGAAACTTACTTCACTTAGCGATCAGGGGCTTTTTCATATAAAGAACGAAGAAGAGGTAATAAAAAATGAAGCCGGAATTTTATTCCGGAGTGTTGAGAGATATATGTGAGGTGAATATAGAAAGTTCAGCACGTCCGGATCCGGAACGTGTTTTTTGTTGTGTCTGGAGTGGTCAGTGGATTTCACATTATAAAGAGATGAGGAAACGACATGAACGAGGGGATGTCTGGTGTCATTAAAATGGTATCCGCAGTTGTGGGGGCTGGCGCGGGGTACCTCTATGGAGGTTGGGGAATTTTGATTAATATACTACTGATTTTTGTTGTTGTAGATTGGTTGACTGGATGGGCCGCAGCTTGGATCAAACATGAGCTGCGCAGCCGTGTAGGTTTTGAAGGGATTGCCCGGAAAGCGGCCATTTTTTTAGTGGTTACCATTTCGCATTTTGTAGATATTATCGTGACCGGAGGTACAGGAATCATTCAAGATGCTGTTATCTTCTTCTATTTAGCGAATGAGCTCTTATCTATCACAGAAAACTTGGGACGCATGGGTGTCCCTATGCCTGATATTTTGAGAAACGCTGTTAAGATCTTCGAATCCAAAAGCGAAGTGCCATCTAATCCAAACCTGCCAGATCCACCGAAAGAAGACTCAGATGCAACGACTCAAAAGCCTGCAGTTTAAGGAGTGATTACGATGCAACAAAGAAAAGACAGTAACGTTCAAGGGATCGATGTTTCCCGTTACCAGGGCAAGATTGATTGGCTTCAGGTGAAGGCAGACAAGCGGGAATTCGTATTTATCAAAGCTACGGAAGGTCAGACATACACTGATCCGAATTTCACGGCCAACGTTAAGGGGGCGTTGTCGGCTGGATTGATGGTTGGTACTTATCATTTCTTGCGGGCTACATCGGCAGCTGCAGCAAAGGCTGAAGCAGTTCATTACGCGAAATCCCTCGAGGAGATCGGCGGGGCCAAAGCATTGCAGTTACCGCCTGTGATGGACTACGAGAACAATCCTGAAGGGATCAGCAAGGCACAGATCAACATTGTAGCCGAAGCATTTCTTACTGAGCTGGAGCGGCTAACAGGCATCAAACCGATCATCTATACAGGCAACTCATTCGCAGGCAATTTTGATACTGGCCTATCCGGTTATGATCTATGGATTGCACGTTACAGTAATACTCGTGTTCCAGACGATCAGCCAGCTTGGAAGACCTGGACCATATGGCAATATAGCGACTCAGGTAAGGTACCGGGCATTGCCGGCAACGTGGATCTGAATGAGTTCAATGGATCGTTGGCGGATATCAAGAAACGATATGGAAGGGAGCCAGACATGAGTAATCCATTCGACGGTTATCGGCTCACAAGCCCATTTGGTATGCGGAAGCATCCAGTGAGTGGCATCAATAAGTTTCATAGGGGTGTGGATCTTGTTGTCACACCTGCGGATGGACCCATCTATGCTTTTGTAGCTGGTGAGGTCATTCACGCTAAAATGGGTGTGTCCGGATCCGGCTTCGGTAATTACGGTGTAACTGTTGCCATTAAGGATAGCAAAGGTTATTTGCACGTTTACGCCCATCTATCAGCTGCAGGCGTAAAAGTTGGCCAACAAGTCAAACGTGGGCAACTGATCGGCAAGCAAGGCAGTACAGGGATCAGCAGTGGGGCTCATTTGCATTATGAAGTTCGCGAAGCCTTCAGTCCGCAATATGGTTATACGGCCACAGAAGCGGGAGTTGTAGAGCCGACACAATACTTAATCAACTATTATGGGCAAGCGCCCGTTAAGGAGGACAAGCCAGTGTCACAAAGAGATATCAATGTGCCGAGTAAATGGGCAGAAGCGGCATGGGCAGAAGTTACAGCCAATGGATATTTTGACGGGACACGTCCAGGGGCGCATATCACGAGGGAAGAAACAGCAGTAGTCATTAATCGGCTCAGGAAAAATTTCCTTGCCTTGTTTGCAACGACTAATGGCAATGTCACCGACCTGGACAAGCGTTTGAAACAGATTGAAACAGAAGGATAATTGTGGTAATATAGGAACAAATCCGATAGCATCGGTAAAAAGGACTCCACTGGCATAACGCTGGTGGAGTCCTTTTTTTGTTTAACCCACCAATAATCATCCGAAAAAAACACAATTCCCCGTCGCCATAGTTCTAAATTTTATTTTACTATTAGCTTACCTATAAAAAAGAAAAACAATTCATGAAAAAGAAATAAGGGTAATTAGTTATTCGGTATGTTTTCAAGTTTATCTTCAGAAAGGAGGTGACCTATATGTTGATTGTATTTATATGATAAATCTACATGTTGTATTCCATTTTTTGAATTCATGAAATAGTCAATTATTTCGCCTAATGCAGTTTACTTTTGATGTACAAATATGATACAAATGAGGTACAAACGACATACAAATGCAGTACAAATGCAGTACAAATGAGGTACAAATGAGGTACAAATGAGGTACAAATGAGATACAAATGAGGTACAAATGAGGTACAAATGAGATACAAATGAGATACAAATGTGGCACATAAAGCAAAGGAATTTACATATAATATCAAAGGCAGAAAGGAGGTCAACAACATGGCAACGAGTAGTATTATGAAAAGTATTACAATCGACAGTAAGAAAAACAGCCAGAAGTTGATTTCTGCACTTGAAAATGCAGATAAAAAGGGAAGTGTAGAGGTCTCTTTTTCGAAGCAACATAGAGAAATTAGAGGTAAAATGATTAGGGAGATATTTAAAGACCTTTGATCAAAGGTTACGTTGAAATTCCTTTGCTTGATTTGATCAAAGAACTTGGCGATAGCTCTGCAAACAAGATTATATCTGGTTTTTCATGTCCAATGAACAAGGATGTCGAGTATTTTCTTAAGTCTCGTGCGTTGGAGTTTGCTAAACAAGGAATAACTCAAACTCATCTGGTTTTCATGCAATATAAAGGAGAACTAAGATTGATTGGTTATTATTCACTCACAAACAAGTTTATATCAGTAAAAGACAATAATTTATCTAACAGTTTAAGGAAAAGAATTGCAAAGTTTGGAACGCGCGATTCGTATAACAAGGGTTACGTTATGCCGGCTCCATTGATTGCACAGTTAGGAAAAAATTTTACTGATGGTTTGAATAAACACTTATCTGGCGATGAGTTATTGAAGATGGCACTTGATAATATAGCCAAAATTCAACAAATTGCTGGAGGGAGAATTGTTTATCTCGAATGTGAAGACATCGAAAGTTTGAAAAACTTTTATTCTCGAAACGGATTTGTTGAATTTTCGAAACGGGAAAAGGATTCAGAAGATGCAGATAGAATCAAAGGACAGTATTTGTTGCAATTATTAAAAGTAGTAAAATAAGATAAAAGCCTTCCTTTGGAAGGCTTTTTTTGTTTACATATATATTTTTATCAGGCAGCGTGTCCGGTTCTTGTTTGTCTGAAGCTCAGCAGTAGCCTTGCGACCAAGTAAACGTTTGACGATCCGGGCCGCTTGATAATATTTATTTGCTCCAGATATATAGATATACGTTATATCCCCTGCGCTATTATACTTCCAAGGCATTGTCATCCCCAATCCAACCCTTCTGTTACTTTCTGGAATTTAAGACCGACAGTATTAAAGCAATGACTGAGATGATGAGCCCACCTAATGCGATGGTCCAAATTGCGATGTTCATCCTAAGCCCTCCTAGTGGAAATTTAATTGCCGTTTATGATAAGATTGGGGTGAGCAGGCGCTGTGTTAGCCGCCTACTCGGGAACTTTTAACGTTTGCGTGGTGCGCGTCGTTTGGTTCCTTTTTTCTTTTTCTTGCTCTTAGCGGTGGTACTTAGCATATTGACGATGGCCGTCGTCATGTTTGCTATAGCTGTTAGGAGCAAGACCCAATCCAATGTTTTCATTGCTGTTGTTCACCTCCTTACATTTATAATTATACAACGAAATTCGTTGAATGTCAACGATAATCGTTGAAATGTTTCGTGTTATGGTGTATGATCTTTTTGAGGTGATAACGATGATTAGGTTGAGATTAAATGAACTTATGAATGAACGAGGGCTGAATCCTCGACAGATAAGCAGCATGACAGGAATCAGATGGAATACTGTATCTGATATGGCCGAAAACAAGTCCAAAGCTTGGTCACCTGAGAACTTGAATAAAATCATGGTGGCATTAGAACTTACCGATATAACGCAATTGATTGAATATAAAAAGGAACAGCAGGAGTAATCCAGTTGTTCCTTTTTTTTGCGTGATATAGAAAAGAATACATTTCCATTTTAACAAAATATACACAATTATTTACAATATGTGGTTGATAGAGTGTGTGAATTGATATATTATAAAAAAATGTAACATAATCCCAATTAAGGAGTGATATTTTTGTTGAACAAAGCGTGGAAAGTTGGAGTTGCTTTCGCATTATCTAGTGTTATGATGGTAGGAACATCGGTCGGTGCCTTTGCTTCTAGTTTGCCACAAGAAAAAATCATTACTGATATTGAAACTACTATTTCAACGCCTTCAGTAAATCCTATTGTAAATGAAACTATTAATGCAGCCCCTGGTAACGATAATGTTGAAATTCAAGGTAAGGCAAAGGTTGCAGCCGCTACAATTAAGGCATTGTCCAAATTCGTAAAGAATAACTCGGATACAATTCGTGATCTCTTACCTGGCGATAAACTGAAAGATGCCTGGGATGAAGCAAGTTGGAATATTACTAATGAATTGGATTTCTTAGCTTCTTTAGGTGATGCGGTTGAAGAACAAGTTCAAAATGCCATTGTACAAGCTATTATGGGCGTAGCTCAAGGATCTATTAGCAGTTCAGTGGCTAATAGAATTGCTAATGTAGTAATGTTGTTCTTATAAAAAGGAGTAATATAATACTATGCCAAACGAATCACTAGAAGAGAAAGTGGAAAGATTGGAACTATACATTACGCTCCTACGGCAAATTGCTGTAGATCCCGAGGAATATCGATTGTGGGATTGGGTGATTGCAAATGAACTAAACGTTGATCAGTATAATTCAATTAAGAATGTATTAAAATTATGTGTTCGAGCAAATCTTGCGGCCGAGAAAGATCCATCTGTGAAAATTCCTACATTGGAAGAACTGGTTGATGACTTAGTCCCAATTCTATCTCCAAATCCGAGAATAGCACATACTAAGGGTGTTATCGAACTGTTAAGAAATGCTGTGAAAATGACACCTTACCTATCTTTACAAAAATACTTATAAGCGTATCGAAGCAACGAATTTTGACTTTGAAGGGTTTTGGAAAAGCTTCATCTTGCAGTAAATCTGCGGATGGAGCTTTTTTCATGTTGAATAACGAACGTACATTCGCATATAATACAAACAAACGTTCTTATTGGAGGGATGTACATGCCAGTGAAATACTTGGGTTGGTTAGTTGAAATCATTTATGAGGATCAAAGCGGAAAGATCACGAAACGTCGTATCCAGGTCAAAAGCATACGATCCGGGATGATCAAAGCTGATGATCTATTGTCAGGGCAACCGCGGACATTTAAGGAATCCGGTTTACTGGCATGCCATCCGATCATGACGACAGCACAGGGGGCATAAACATGTTGACTGATTACGAACGGAAAGTACTAAGGATCTTGTTTAATTACAGTAGCGGCCGCAGACGATTACCAACGATCCATGAACTTACGGTTAAGACTGGTAAGGGGAAGCCGGATGTTATGGCTGCTCTGGACGCTCTTGTGGCTGCGGCATACATACATTGGGAGGACAGGTCTGACTCTGCCCACATAGTGATATTGGAAGGCTGGGAACGAGAATCGGAGAAACCTAAGATGGACCCTAAACCTGCGCCCGCTTACAACAATAACAATAACAATAATACGGACTATTGGACTCAATACTGAGGAGGAATGCAACGTGGCAAGCAAATTGACGGCGAACGGCGTTTACGAAGGTTCCAGAATGATTTTGCCCGAACACCGAGAGGCGTATTTGGCTGAGATGGAACTGCAAAAAAGACGAGGAAAGCCGGTGTTGGATGAACAAGAAATGCAGCTCATTGAAGAAGCTATCTTTGAATCGTACCAGAAATGCAGATCAGTAACGTTAACTGTGTTCAGCCCATTTGATGACGAGGAGCTGCGGGGTGTCATTACATCAATTGACAAACCAAACAGGAGAGTCAAAATTGAACGTGGTGACGAGGATTATAGTTGGATTAAGATAGAAGAGATCATAAAAGCAAGCATATAAATAGGAAGAAACCGGTTCAATTGTCCGGTCTCTTTTCTTATGATTATTCTTCTGTAGGATTATAGACATAAACACCAGGAAGATCGGGTCGATGTCCTTTGGTGATCGCAAGATATCTGTTCACGACATCCTCACCAAGAATCGAATGATTATACTCTCTTGAATCGGTGTTGTACCAGAAAGTATATAGCGCTCCGCGAACTTTAACATCGATTACTATTACAGGAGCATCAGGCTCGTCGGCATCTGGATCGTTCGGATCGCAGTCAAAGTCATCTACCGATATAAAGCAGTGTTCCAGTACTCGCCAAGCTAATGCGGCCTTTATTTTGTCTCTGACATACTCAGTAAATGGCACATTCGTCAGTTCACGGATGCGACCATAATCGATTCCATCCTCGGTTTCATATACATCTTCGAAAAAGACACTGTTAAAACTCTGATTGATTCCTTCAAGAAAAACTTCAGAAGAAGATTGATAAACATTAATCCTTCTGACCGTATAAACCTTTCCATGATCTAAAACTTCAGTAGCTCGTTCGTACTCACCATCCCATCCACCTCTATTCACAAAACGAACTTTAGATCCTTTTGGTGCGAAAATATTCATACTCATCAATAATGCTCCCTTCGGCGGCAAGGTCATAAAATAGATATGCTTGGCAGTGGATTTTATTCTTCTATGATAGATAACTACGATGTGCAGAAGAATCAGTACATCCTAGTTATCAATTATAAACCCTAAACTCGGGGGAGTTTAGGGAATAATTTTAAATCAAAATTGCTAATAGCTTCTGGTCTAGACCAGTGGCCTTTTATTGTTTTGGTGTAGACAGCAAATTCGAGTACGGACTTGAGCAAATTGTTTTGTTGCTCTGCATCTGTGGTTTGTGAGTATGCGTCCAGCACATGTTCCACATTTGGGATAATGTCCACTTTGGCTGCTTGTCTTCGTTTCTCCAGCTCCAGTTCCTCAGAAGCAACCCGTTTGCTTTCCTCTGCTTCATTAATCCGCTGAGCAAGTGTTTGAGACCTTTCAAGATAAACTTCTACAGTATATATTTTCTTTTCTAGTAGGTCATGTAAATTGTTGTTTTGTTCGTGTAGTTCATGCAGTTTTTTTTCAAGATCCTGTACGATAGTTTCCTTTATCTGCAACGCTGACTCCTTCTTTGAAGGAATCTTTTGTGGCATATTTGATTCCCACTGTGCCTTATATTTTTCTAACCAGATCTTTAAACCTTCTAATACTTTTTCTTCAACAATTTCCAAAGGGGAACTAACATTATTGCACGTAGGGGCTTGACAAATTAGTCCTGGAGGTCGTTCCGGACTATTGTATGGTCTACGCACCATTAAACGGCCGCACATCCCGCATCTTATCAAACCAACTAACGGGTTGACAATAACACCTTTGGGCGCAGGAGGATGAGTTCTTCCTTGTAATATTTCTATAGCTTTTTCCCAAGTTTCCTTTGTGATTATACCTTCATGTTTACCTTCAGCAAGTGTCCATTCACTCCGATCGACGCGAGGGCGGGTTCTGCGAACAATTCCGTCTTTGCGTACTTTCTTTTCCGGTCTCCGTTGAAAAGCGATGGCGCCATAATAGACAGGATTTCGTATAATGCTGTTCAATGTAGCCACAGACCATTGGCTATTTCGCATAGTGGGAATGGACATTTGATTTAGCTTTCTAGCGATTAGACCCATACCCACACCTTGGTTTACATACATATCAAATATTAAATTGATAATAGGCGCTTGTTCCGGATGATGCTCAAGAGTCCATCCTTTCTGTTTTTCAAGCTTGATTCGTTGGAAACCATACGGGGGAGTACTACCTATAAAATTTCCTTCTTTGGCCGAATCTTTTCGTCCTGACTGTTGCCGGCGATTAATAGTTTTATATTCACGGCGAGACATGAACAAGCCAAATTCAAAATATTCTTCGTCATATTCATTGTTTGGATCAAATGTCTTAACAGGCGTTATGATTTTAGCTTCGCCGTACTTGAATGTTTGAGCAATAATACCTTGGTCGATGGTATCTCCACGCGCTAACCTTTCAATTTCCATGACAAGAACGCCGTCCCATAAACCTTCTTCAACTTCACGTAGCATGTTCTGAATTACTGGGCGCTGCATAATGGTTTCACCTGAGACGATTTCTCTATAAACCTCTGATATATTTATCTTTAATCTTTTTGCAAGATCAAATAGATGTCTTTCATGCCTTGCTAACGTTTCGCCTTCCCCGCGGGTTTCAGCTTCCATGTCTGCCCTAGACTTCCTTAGGTACATACAAAAACGCCCTTGAAGTTTTGATGTTAGTTTTGCGTATTGTTCGTCTAACATGGCCAAGCCTCCTTAATTATTATATATGCTGATTATGGCTAAATATGAATCAGTACATGTGTTCGGTTATTGATGTGAAAGAAAAGCCCCGGAGGGCTCAGTTTATTTCTTTTGAAATTCTAAAGATTCTTGCAAAGGCAGTATTGCTTGTACTAAAGATGTAATCCCCATCAAGGATTTCTATTCCTTTAGTATCACTAAAAAGATTATCTATCGCTTTCATTAAAATCTCTTCTACTTTACTGTCAGAAACACTTGGAACTGTTGAAGAAATCAATAATGGAATAGTATGTGTAAAAATATCCTTATCACGATCATTTCCTTCATGTTTTAAAGCCACTTGAATATAAGCGATGGTATCATCAGATTTGTTGACTAAAGCAAAAACATCAACATTGTAGGATAGAGGCTCTTGAAAACTATTAGAAGCATCAGCTGCTGTATCGAGTGTAATAGATTCAATTGTGGTATTTTCAAATCCTTCTGTTCTTGGTAAGGAATTAAACTTCATTTGAAACTGTTCAGGTGTAATATCCAATGAATATATTATTTTTCTATTTTCAGTTGTAATGTTCGAATCCTGTTCGTTGTCACTTTTGTTTTTGGCTTGTTCAATGAGAGTCGGTTCTTTACTCTGAGGTAAACCCACTTCTTCAGTATAAGTTTTTGTTACCTCGGCTGATGACTCTGGCTGTTGTTCGGGAAGTCCCGCTGCGGTTCCGAGTATCCCTACAATAAAGACCAATCCGAATACCCCTGAAACGATAAATCGCATTTTAGCTTTTCCAGTTTGTTTTACATAGGCAGACATAGCTAAGCATAAGTATGTAATTGTAATAGCTAATCCTACTATGACGAACAAAGCATACATTTCTTTCAATTTATTCACCTCAGTTATGTATTGGTATATATGAACATCACTCTGTACATGATAGACACGAGGTGATGGTGTTGCTACCAATAATGAGCCCAAAGGGCAATATTATAGTTGTAAGTTTGGATGAGATTGTGGCCATGGTTGTACAAGATGATGAGATTGAAATAAGAACAAAAACTAGACGAGGCAGACCTTTAAGAAACTTAGCTGAATATGAACGCTTATTTGCCCCATTTGGCTTTGAAAAAGCTTCAAAATCGGTTATTGTAAACACCGATAGAATATGGACATTTTGTGAAGAAAATAAAACGCTATATTTCGACAAAAAAGCATAAATCAGAGGGTGTAAAAGTAACACGCCGAAATGTATATAAATTCAAAGGACTTTGACCGTTCACTGGGGGTGAACGGTCAATTTTTATTCGACAGTATTTGCGATTGCTCCATGATAATATCAGGACTATAAGTCTATAACATAAGATGTTACAGGTTAGGGGTGATCTATATTAAAGGTAGCAAAGATGAGTCCCTAAAACTTTACTACCTAATAAAGTTTTATCCGGATCGGGAGGAAAGATTCCTCCGCTGCAGCTTAAAAGAATTAATCACTTTCTACGATTTTACGCCACGTATACAATGCTTGAGGGCCATGCAATTTCATTGCTTTGGCAATAGTATGTGCTGTACCCAATGTCATTGTTTGATTGTTGTTCGCATATTGGCTTAATTGGCTTTCAGCAATACCAGTGATAATATGCAAATCACGTTGCGAAATTCGTTTCCTTTTATACCATTCTTTTAAGCGGCAACGATCCGGTTCATACCGCATCGCGCTACTCCTTAAATAATTGACCTAATTTGTTCTGTGGAAAGCATTTACCAAACATACGAACACATGTTAGTATTATGCTAAAGAGAAACACATGTTCGCATTTTAGAGAAAATAAGAACGGAAGTGACACCTATGAATGATGAATTTAAAAAACAAACTTCCTTGGTTATTGAACTCAAAAAGGAAAAATCAGTTGAAATTTATCTCTTCATTAAAGAGCAATTAATAAAATCAATAAATAATCAAAGATCCTCATAAACCAATTTAATCATTTTCTCCAAGGTATCCCTTTTGTTTGAATCGGTTAAATCAATTTTGTATTTCTCAACTAATTCCTTAAGTACATACTCAGTCGTCTCTTCAGCAAGGTCAGGCTTTGAAGATAATAACTCTTCTCTCGGAGATTCAGTTCTTCCTAATAGATAGTCAGTATCAACATCAAGGGCATCAGCTATTGCAACTAATGTTTCATTGGATGGGGTACTATGACCATTTTCATAGTTACTGACCGCAGCCTTAGTAAGATTGATTTTGACGGCTAACTCTTCTTGAGTTAGTCGTTTGCTTTTTCTTTGAGACGCCAGACGATCTCCATGGAACACATGCTTACCTCCTAACGTTAAGGTACAAGTTTATTGTACCTTTATTATTGATTTAAATAAATTATGTACACCAATATTGTATTTTTGTGTTGACATACACCAATCTTGTACTTTATAATCAAGACAACAAGTACAAGATTGGTGTACAAAAGAGGTGAAAACATGAAGAACGAAGCCTTAATGACTGCCAGGCGGAAAAAGGGTTTAACACAGGAAGAATTAGCTTCTCAGCTTGGATATTCTAAAGCAAGCGTTAGTAACTGGGAGAATGGTTATTCAAATCCAACCCTTTCTGATGCTTTCAGAATATCTGAAATTCTGGGTGAAGATATTAACACTCTTTTTTTCGGTCTAAGAGTACAAGCTGAGTGTACAAAGAGAAAAGGTGCTAGCTGATTAAACTCAATATATCCAGTAAGGAGGCAAAAATACAATGGCTGTCCCACAACTCGATCTGCATAAACATAATCCTGGGAGGGATATGCCGATGTCGATCCAAATTAAAGAGTTGCCAGCAGGAAACGTTGTTGAGACCTACAAATTTGGAGAAACCACTGTTCATATCTGTGATGACTTCATTGTACAAACACCTAGTCAAATCGCTAAAGTGATCAGGCAAATGCACGAGGTAGGCTGGGACATTCTGCAAAACCAGAAAAGCGAAGCCGATTAGGCTTCCAACGGAGGACAAGCATATGAGATTTTACTGGATCAAAAGCACATCCCGAGCATGTTTCATATCTGCCGTCGCCATCCGGTCCGAACTGAAGAAAATGACGGTAGATCAAGCAATTGATTACACGTTGTCACTCGAAATTCAATGTAAGAATCCTCATCTAATATCGCAACGAGAACTTAAGCGACTCAAGAAGGACGCTGAAGCAATGATCCGCAAGATACAAGAAACCCGCCGAGCTGTACCGGCTGGCGGGCAATGAAGGGATCACGAGCGGGGAAGCTCATGAGACAATCATAATCCGTTGTTAACAGCATTCCCATTCCAAATTGGAATAATCCGAGAGGGGAGGTGAACACGGTTGGAAATGAAGTTTGGGTCAATCATGAGAGCTTGTCGCGAACGAGCTGGGCTTACCCAAGAGCAATTGGCGGACAAGCTCCATCGTACACAGGCTTGTGTTTCGAAATACGAAAAGGATCATAAGATTCCGGACATGAACACGATGATGCACTGGGCTGAAATAACCGGAGCAAGGGAAGTTGTTGTCTCATTTCTATACGGCATGGACGGGATCAGCATGATTCAAAGATTGATAGGGGGATAAACGAATGTCGCGTGAACAATTGGCAGCCGAAGCGTTGCAAGCTGGGAAAAATTCTTTACATAACTTGAAACTGATTCGGAAGCAGCCTGAAAGAATGTTGCCTGGAAAGATGAATAATGCAGAGGAATATCTTAACCGGATGATCCGGTTCGCAGAAGCAGAAATAGAAAATGCCCGCCTGGCAGGGCGGACACTCGGTAAGAGAACACGTTTAAAGTCTCTTGTGCTGCTTATTTTATCGTCTCCCGAGTCAAAGCGCAAGGGGGAATCGGTATGAAAGATATATTATACATCCAAATCATTGTTAATTACGTTGAATCCGCTAAAGCCTTCAGAGAGAACACAGCTGCTGTTTCATCTTATGAAGGATCACCATTGGAACCTGAGTTTGAAGCACTTTGGCAGGCGAGAGAAGATATTTTTAATCGCTGGCACAACGCTGCTGAAACCTTGCGTGAGTTGCCGCCAGAATACATGGCGCAGGCTGTAGCGGAGATTGAGAAGATTTAACGATACAAGTTATGGACAGGCCATTGTCGGCCTTGTCTCACTGCTTGCGGGACGGGTTTCATAACCAACTCCCGTTCCGTTGGCGGTGAGATGCGGCTGACGCATCAATACATATGAAGGGAGGATAACACGTGCAAATTATTCATCGGCTGACCGTAGTCAGTAACCCGACTCGTGTGTTTGAGGTCGGTACCGAGATTGAAGGTCGCGAGGTTATTGAGGTTAAGAACATGAGTTTGGAATACGAGGATCATGTTCATTCGGAATATCACGTTTTGGATGAAGATGGGGAACTGATTTCTAATGTTGAGAACGCTCCAGTCATCGTTGAATGGAAGACGATTGCAGAAGACGGACCTGTTCCGGAAAACGAAAAATAGCCCGTTGCAGCGGGCTATCTCAGAACATTGAAAATTAAATATGGATACACGGTCATCTTACCATGGGTGACCGTTCCAAACAAGGAGGACGTTATGAGTAAAACGACTGCTATTACTGTCGACTTATCCGCTCAAACCATTGACGCTGCTGTTAAACCAGCGATGCACTACACGCCAGCAATACTTTCCGTCTCGGGTACATTTGGTTCCGTTGAACTGATGGCCGATGACGATCAACTTGCGGCTGTAGCGGATGCAATCAGCCAGCACTTCAAATCAAAGGAGAAGAGCGCATGAGACAAATTACTTTGACTTCCCTGACTCTTCGCAATTTCAAAGGTTTAAGGGATTTCGTACTGGAAGCTGACGGTCGCAGTGTTTCTGCTTACGGTGACAATGCCACAGGCAAAACAACGTTGTTCGATGCATTCGTATGGACGCTGTTCGGTAAAGACAGCCAAAATCGCACGGACTTTGAAATCAAAGGTCTGGATGAAGCCGGAAAAGTTGCTGAGCACGGCCTGCAACATGAGGTTGAAGCAATCCTGATGGTTGACCGTCGTCGCCGTTCTTTCAAAAAGGTCTTTGCCGAGAAATGGACGCGTAAGCGGGGGCAAGCGGCGGCAGAATTTGGTGGTCATACAACAGATTATTATGTGGACGGTGTTCCAATTAAGCAAGGACAGTACAAGGCCGAAGTCGATGGACTTATAAGTGAAGACATCTTCAAGTTGCTGACAAGTCCTTCTTACTTTAACGAGATTCTTAAACCGGATGCGCGTCGCAAAGTGCTTCTGGAAGTGTGTGGGGAAATGACGGATGCCGAAATCATTGCAAGCAGCAAGCAACTCGCGCCATTGGCTGACATTCTTGGAGATCGAAGCCTTGAGGATCACCGCAAGGTCATCGCAGCTCGTCGGACTGAGATCAACAAGGAACTGGAGAAGATCCCGGTTCGCATCGATGAAGCCCACCGAAGCATGCCAGACGTATCCGACCTGGATGCTGAACTTCTGCAGGAGGACATTGAAACGATGCGCGGTAGAGTTGATGCCAAGACCGCTGAGCTTCAACGGATTCAATCCGGTGGTGAATTGTCGGCCAAGGAGATCCGCTTGCGTGAGATCAACGCAGAATTGACTGAAATTAAGCAAGTGATTCAGGCAGATGGATTACAAGCAGTAAGCGGGCAACAAGCAAGGCTTTCGCAATTACGTGGTGAGGCTTCTGAACTACAGTCCCGATTAACTGCAGGGCAACGTGAGGAAGAACGCTATAAAGGACAGATCACTCGTGCTGATAGCCAGGTTACAAGGCTGCGGGCAGAATGGACTTCCCTTGATAGTCTCCAATATCCGGTACACGAACACGAGCATGATGCAAACTGCCCTACATGCGGACAAGCACTTCCTGAGGATCAAGTCCAGTCGGCAAAGGACAAAGCGCTTGAAGCATTTAATCTGGACAAGTCCAAACGTCTGGAAGCAATAAGTGCTGACGGTAAACTTGCAGCAGCAGAGAAGAAAGACCTTGAAAAAGCATTAAAGACACTTGAAAGCGAGTTGGCCAAGCTGCAGGAGGAAATTGTATCGAAGGCGGTAGAAGTTACGGCGGCAGAAGCAACCCTGCAGAGCTTGCGAACGAATGTTGCTGATCCGGCTGACAATACCAAGTACCAGTCCAAGCAACGCGAAGGAGAACAAGTCCGCGCTGAGATTGAACAGCTTCGTTCTTCTTCCGCGGATGCTATCGGCAAAGTGCAAGCTGAGATCCGGTTGATCCGCTCACAGGTGGAAGACTTGGAAACGGACAAAGCGAAGCTGGCGACAGTAAAGGCAACTGAGGAACGAATCGCTGAGCTGGCTGAACAGGAGCGTAAGCTTGCAGGCGAGTTTGAGAAGCTGGAACACGAGCTCTACCTCACAGAAGAGTTCACACGAACGAAAGTGTCGCTTCTTGAATCCAAGATCAATAGCAAATTCAAATATGCCCGGTTCAGACTCTTTGAGGAACAGATCAATGGTGGTCTGAAGGATGTCTGCAAGACGTTGTTCAACGGCGTTCCGTATGAGGGCGGTTTGAACAACGCTGCTCGGATCAACGTAGGTTTGGACATCATCAATACGCTTGGACAGCATTACGGATTCTCAGCACCGATCTTCGTAGACAATGCCGAAGCCGTGACGCAGCTCATCGATACAGATGCACAAGTGATCCGTTTGGTGGTATCTGAAGACGATAAAATACTGCGAATTCAAAAACCTGATGATGTGATTTTTGCAGAAGGACTTGATGCAGCAATTCAAACAGTTAAACAAGCAAAAGGAGCGATTTAATTGAGTACAGAAAAACAACAAGCTCCCCAACCAGGGGAGCAAGCCATTGCTAAAACAGAGCCGACACAGTCTGAGCGCTTTATGACCAAAGTCATTTCTGAATTTGGTTCAAGCGTTGGCGAGGTTGCTCTTACCAACTTCCAGAAGCGCCTTGCTCAGAATTACTTCATTGCTTTGGATGCAGTGTTGAAGACTGCAGAAGAAAAGCGTCTGAAAAAATCTGACCAGTATCGTGATCCTGTTCCTATGACTTGGGCGAACGTGAACATGGATAAGTTGTCACGCGATGTAGTTGCTTATGCTCGTATTGGTTTCGATCCAGCGCAGCCGAATCATATTAGCTTGATCCCTTTTAAAAACAACAATACAGGTAAATACGATATCGGTTTTATCGAAGGGTACCGGGGCCTTGAACTCAAATCAGTGAAATACGGATTGGAAGTTCCTGACCATGTAACTGTTGAACTGGTTTACTCCAATGATTACTTTGCACCTATTAAGAAAGATGCAAACCACCCACATGAAAGTTATGAATTTGAGATCAAAAACCCTTTTGACCGTGGGACTATCCTTGGCGGATTTTATTTTCACTCTTTTATCAAAACCCCTCAAAAAAATAAATTAGTCATGATGACCCTCAAGGAGATTGAAAAACGTAAACCAGAAAAAGCGAGTGTTGAGTTCTGGGGCGGAGAGAAAGACGTTTGGGAGAATAAGAAGAAGGTGGGCAAGGAAACGGTGGAAGGATGGCACGAAAAAATGTGCTGGAAGACCGTTTATCGTGCGGCACACAACGATATCACCATTGACTCACAGAAGATAGACGATGATTATCTGCGCCTGAAACAGATAGAGAGCGACTTGTCAGATGCTGAGGTTTCAGAAGAGATTAGAGCGAATGCAAATCGTGACGTAATCGATGTTACCCCGCCACACCTGGATGATGTTCCTAACGACGATCAACCTTCAGGTGATGGACAGCCTGAAATGACTTTCGGTGATGAAGATACTTCCGGTGGAACTGGACCTGGATTCTGATGGTCGAGATTACTTCCCTCGGCTCCAGTAGCGCGGGTAACGCCTACCGAATCACGGACGGCCACACGTCCCTGCTGCTGGATGCAGGGTTGCGCTATAAGGACATTCAGCGTGGTCTTGCATTTCAGGTGTCATCATTGTCCGGATGTCTCGTAACTCATGAACATGGTGACCATAGCATCGCTGTCAAAGATCTGATCAAGGCAGGAGTGGACATATACACCAGTTCCGGCACTGCTGATGCTTTAGGGATAGACAGTCATCGTGTGCGGCGTGTATCGGCACTTGAGCCATTCACCATTGGTACCTGGTCAATTCTACCCTTTGATGTTCAGCATGACGCAGCGGAGCCCTTGGGGTTCCTCTTGGCTAATACAGCAGGGGACAAGCTTCTGTTTGCAACAGATACCTATTACATCAAGCATCGTTTTACCGCACTTACTCACATCATGATTGAGTGCAATTATTCCATCCAGATCCTTAATCAAAATATCGCCGCTGGCCATGTGCCGGCGGTCATGAAACATAGATTGTTGCGTTCGCACTTCTCGCTCGAGAACGTGAAGGAATTCATCCGAGCGAACGACATGCGGCATGTGCAAGAGATTCACTTGCTTCACCTGTCAGACAACAATTCAGATGAAGCGATGTTCAAACGGGAAATAGCAGCCCTCACAGGCAAACAGGTATATGTAGCGGGTAGGTGATCGATATCAACGATCTGTCAGGCAAGCCGCTCCTGAAGAGCATGATGGGGGATCGGATTTGGAAGTTGTTCGATACAGACAAGGCAGCCTTTCAACGTGAAACCATTGCGTATTTTGAACGCGGGTACCCTGATTGGGAAGTAAAGCGGGCCAAGTATCCGCATGTATTCTTACAAAATAGAAAGGGTCGATGATACATGGCAACTGTTAAGCAAGTCTCTGTTGGGGCTTCATATACGAAGAACCTGGGCAATTTCCAAAGTCTGAAAGTGGAAGCCAGCATTGTTGTTGACTTACATGACGATGATGATCCAGAAGCTGTATACGTTGATGCATGGGAAAGGGTCCAAAAACAAGTTCGAATTGGATTAGGAAGGAGCAATCAGAATGAACAATAGCACACAGACCAGCAGAAAAGCGACATTTAACCAGCTCCAGAAGATGTTTGAGGAAGCTGTAATTGAAGGGCCAGAAGCTATCGAATCCCATTTAAGAGACGTTGCTTTTTCATTGGGAGCACAGGCAGCTATTACCACTGAACCGAACCAAATGCCAGATGCAATCAACGATCTAATTGCACAATTCGGACATGGAATACAAACGGTTATTCAAGAAATTACAGGTAAAGAAAGCAAGTTCGATGTCGCTGTTTACGCTGTTCAACAGAAATAACATTGGTGTATGGAACTGAAATCACGGCTGCTACGGGAGGGGGAGACGCAAGTGACCGAGACAGCCAGACCGACCCTTTCCGGGCTTCTGGAACAATTTGAAGCCATTGGCGGGCCGGAAGAGTTTGGTCCTGAAGGGATAGCAATAATGATTGCCTTATGGCGACGCAGTGCAAAGCTTGGGTGGCGTAAGGCGTGGAAAATGACCAATAAGGATCTCATGGTTCAAACAGGGATTACGAACAAAGGTACGCTAAATGCTCATCGAAAAAAGCTCGTTGATGCAGGATTGATTGCTTACATTCAACCACCAAGAGGGCAATCAAAAGGAGATTACAGCGTCGAATTTGACCTGCTGGGTGTCGGAGTGGAACAAAATTTGAACCACTTGGATAGCTACTCTAGCGAAGCAGGACAGGAAGTAGAACAAAAACTAGACCACTTTGACGGGGTAGGTGACAAAGCGGAACAAAAATTAAACCACATTCCGCAAGTAGAACGAAAAGTGGAACAAATTTTAGACCCTGTATTAAAAGATCTTCTTCTTTCTTCTTCTGCTTCATCATCTGCTACTGCAGACGAGAATCAAATTGATCGACCACCTGATCCGGAGTATGAATCATTTTACTCGGCTCACAAGCGAGTGTTTGGATTTGAATGCAATCCATTCCAAGCACAGCAACTTATCGTTTACATCGATGAGGACAACATGGACGAGGCTGTGGTTATACGTGCAATGGAACGTGCAGCATTGGCTGCTTCAGGGTACAGGTTCACCCTTATTACCAAGATCCTTGGAGATTATCTGAGGTCTGGGGCCAAAACATTTGAAGCAGCCAAAGCGTTGGACGATGCTTTCGAAGCAAGGAAAGGTTCTTCAGTTACAACAGGTTCTGTACCGAGTGGTCGGAGACAGCAACCGTTAAGGCAACAAAAGAGGGACAGTTTAGAACAAAGGCTGAGGGAGGAGGAAGCCCGTGGAAAAGGCTGATGTTATTCGATTGTTCATGGCGATCACCGACGAATACCCGACTTTCGATGACAGTGAGGAGAATGTGGATCGCCACTACAAGCATCTTCAAGATTTTCCGTATGAAGCAGCTATTCAAAACTTGGATCAGCATATCAAGACTATAAAGTGGCCGCCGACCATCTCGGAGATCCGCGGAAGACTTGGCGAACAGATTGAACGTGAACGAATGCGAGATTTAACAGAAACATATTTTGCGGAGAGAGAAGCAGCGGCTCTTAAAGCTTGCCCGCCGCCGCCGGGATGGAAGGATGAGTTACTTGCAAAGCTTCGACATAGAAAATAACCTGCCCCACAGTATGCAGTTTGAACAGGCTGCCCTGGGTGCATTGATACTTAAGTCAGTGGAAGCTTTGGAACATGCAGAGATCCTCACTGCAGATGCGTTTTACGATAAGGCCCATAGCCTAATTTACAAAACGATTGCAGGATTGGCTGAAGGGCAAAATCCGATCGATCTGGTTACAGTAACGGAAAGCTTGAAGGAAAAAGGTGAACTGGATGATATCGGTGGAGTGAGTTACCTTGCTAAGTTGGCGGGGGGAGTACCTACTGCCGCAAATGCCGGTTATTACTTCGAACAGCTTCAGGATATGGCAGTTCGCAGGGAGCTGATCCGGACGAATATGCTTCTGATACAACAAGCAGCTGCTGGAACCGAACTGTCGCAGTTAATGTCTAGCGTTCAACAAGCACAGAACAAATTAACTGATCGAGCAGCACCAAAACAGGATTTTAAACGCATTGAAAATGTGTTGATTGAAGTTGTGGAATCTGCTGAGGTTCGTTTTGACAACTTTAAGAACGGTACAGTCACAGGTATTCAAACAGGCTTCACCGATTTGGACAGTATTACAGCCGGATTGCAAAAGAGTGATTTGATTATTGTTGCTGCTCGACCATCAGTAGGTAAAACGGCTTTCGCTCTGAACATTGCCCAGAACGTGGCCATTCGGAATACCGAACCTGTAGCTATATTCAGCTTAGAAATGTCGGCAGCTCAACTTGTTCAGCGGATGGTATGTGCTGAGGGGAACATCGACGCAAGTAACATGAGGATGGGCGATTTTGCTTCAGGCGATTGGACAAAATTTGCTGAAGCAGTCGGAATCCTGGGTGCAACAAATATCCGTATCGACGATTCGCCGGGTATTACTGTTCACGAGATCCGCGCGAAGTGTCGTCGCCTGAAAAAGCAAGAAGGACTGGGGATGATCGTCATCGACTACCTTCAGCTCATCGCAGGTCGTCAGGGAAAAGGTTCTGAGAATCGACAGCAAGAGGTTTCCGAGATTTCAAGGACTTTGAAGCAATTGGCTCGTGAATTGGATGTTCCGGTTGTTGCATTGTCCCAACTCAGTCGGGCAGTCGAGCAACGCCAGGACAAACGCCCGATGATGAGTGACTTGCGGGAATCGGGTTCGATCGAGCAAGATGCCGACATCGTAGCGTTCCTGTACCGGGATGACTACTATAACCAGGAGAC
>NZ_JAGIKV010000034.1 GCF_017874615.1 Paenibacillus xylanexedens | reverse complement strand
TGTATTAGGCATGCCGCCAGCGTTCGTCCTGAGCCAGGATCAAACTCTCCAATAAAGTATTGAAAAGAGCGATAAGCTCATTTTGAATCTGACGATTCATTGTGAATCAAAAGTTACTATCCATTTGTTCAGTTTTCAAGGAACTTGTATGTCCGTTTATGTTGATGTTTTATGTTGATGTTTGTCAACCGGACAGGAATCTTATCATATCATGTTAACTAACTTACTGTCAACACTTTGTTTTCGTCATCTTTCAAATGATTATGACAATCATTCGTTTGAAGCGACAAGAAATAATATATCACGTAGTGATTTATTTAGCAAGCATTTTTAATCAACCTTTTGATATCATGATATCTTCATCTACGGTGTCTTGTCTCCAACCTGTATTCGACAGATTAACACATGCTCTGAACAAGTGAAAGGGTACCCTTAAAGTGCATTACATATAAAAGAAATAACTCATTTCTATAAATACTTCCTTCTATAACCACAAGTAATAATGATCTAGATGAGTTTTTAGTTAGAGTACCGATCGGGATAACGATCCTTGTCCTTCTGTTGGTTTGAAGAAAGTGATCCAAAAACTCTATAATAAGGTATATAGATATAGAGATAAGGTTAAGCAGTCAAGTGTACTACTTTCATAAGTAGCCCATGAACAATCGTATAACCATCTCGCATTGCACCTTTACACAGATCACGTACTCCATTCACAGCTAGCTATTACATATCAAAGTTCTGAATAAACTCATTACTAACCTATATGGGGTGATCGCACTTGAAACAATGGTTGAAGAACAGACGCAAAGGTTACGGAAAAAAGTTGGTTTCCATCCATGCTTGGAATGCCTGGATTGTTGTGATCCTTGCTATTTCAGGTCTTATGCTGGTAGGCGGCTTTTGGCGCGAGATACTCGGAATTGGACGTGTCTGGTTAAAATGGCTACATATCATCGTTGGGCTAGCTATGCTGGCACCCGTAGTATATTACTTGATTTTGGCCGGAAAGCACTGGAAACAGCTTCGTAATAGACCTTGGCAAAGGGTGAACACCATCTTTGTTCTTGCTCTGCTGGTAGGCTGGCTACTCTCGGGTATTGTATTATGGCAGTTCAAGCTAGCTGGACCTCGATGGTCGAATGCTGCACTTTTGATCCATGACCTGCTGACTTGGGTGGGCTTACCTTATATTATCTATCACTCCATCACTCGGACCAAATGGTTAAAGGATCCTGCACGTCGTGCGGTTAAAACCACTACAACTTCAACACGAACTCAAAATACAGCTGATCCATCTGATTCAATATCGGATGAAAAAGAAACTCCGGCTGCTATATCTTCTTCCCAGTTTGATCGCAGTTCCGAGAGAGATCCCCTCAAATCAGAGGAGCGACCTCAACCATTGTATACACGACGAGCTTTCATCCGTTCTGCTGTGGGGGTTGGTCTCGCCGTGACTCTTGGTCCTACTTTTATATCCTGGGTAGGACGAAATCTCAAGATCGATAATAGTATTGATAGCATGCTGGAGAACGATCCTAACCGTATGGTTCCTCTGCCACAACCGCTGTCTGCCTCTTCACCTCCCATTGGAGGCGGAGCTGAAGGTCATTTCCGCGTATATACAGTTACGCCTATACCATCCTTCTCCAATGCTAATTGGTCTTTCCGAATCGATGGACTGGTTGAACGGGCACAGGTATGGAATTGGGAACAATTCGTGAAGCTGGCGCGTACCGTACAGGTTAGTGATTTCCACTGTGTAACGGGCTGGTCTGTATATAAGAATACCTGGGAAGGTATTTCTCTTGCACAGCTTTTGAAACAAGCCGGAGTAAAGTCGGAAGCTCACAGTGTAAAGTTTTATTCCGGTGATGGTGTGTATACAGATGCGATTACGTTGGATCAAGCACAAATGGAAGATATTATGGTCGCTGTCATGCATGATGGCAAACCTATCCCTGCTGATCTTGGCGGTCCGGTACGGCTCGTCATTCCTCAGATGTATGCCTATAAATCAGTGAAATGGTTGAATCGCATTGAACTCATCGACAGCGAACATATTGGTTACTGGGAAGAGCGAGGATATGACAAGGATGCATGGCTTACAGGTGCAGCTCAACGCATCCCTAACAATTTAAGCGGTTCATGATCAGATAAGATTGATGAGCGTTCATTCGTTGTAAAAATAATTTAGATAAATAGCAAAAGCCCCCGATCACATATTCGTGTCTTCGGGGGCCTTTTTCTTTTTCCTCATTATGAACTCTCTGATTACACTTTAACCCTGTGGGTTCAAAAGACGTACAAGTTCGTCCTCATCCTCAATCGTTGGAATACCGAGATCATGAGCTTTGGTTAGTTTACTACCTGCCTTCTCTCCGGCAATAACCAAATCTGTCTTTTTCGACACACTACCAGTCACCTTCGCTCCGAGCGCTTCCAGTCTTTGCGTTGCCTCTTCCCGCGTCAATTGATGCAGCGTTCCGGTCAAGACGACCGTTTTACCACTGAAGAAGGAATCTTCCACAACAGCAACGGCTGGTGCCTCAGGTGCCTGAGCTTTCACACCCAAGTTGAGCATTTTCTCAATTGCAGCCTGTGTAAACGGATCTGCAAAAAAGTTTACGATGCTCTCTGCCACAATACCACCGACGTCGGGTAGTTCAACCAGTTCTTCCACGGTTGCATTCATAATGGCGTGCAGATCTCGATAATGATCAGCGAGCATGCGCGTTGTCGATTTACCTGTGTTCGGAATACCCAGTGAGTATAAGAAGGAAGCCAAGTCTCTATCTTTACTAAGCTCAAGCGCAGCGATAAGATTGTTCGCTTTCTTTTCCCCAAACCGCTCCAGCTTCACCAGATCATCAAACTGTAACGTATACAGGTCGGCAGGCTCACGCACGTTCAATTCATCATACAGCTGAATCGCTGTTTTCTCACTGAATGTCTCGATGTCCATGGCATCACGGGAAGCAAAATGAGAAATACGTGCCACCGTTTGCGGTTTACACGCAAGTCTGTTGTTACAGAACAGATGCGCTCCGCGTTGCTCCAGTGGGAATCCACATGCAGGACACTGCTCAGGGAAGACGATCTCCTCGCCATCACTCTCCTCCGTCACTTTACCCAGAATCTCAGGAATGACGTCGTTGGAGCGACGGATAAAGACCCGTGTGCCCAGAGCAAACTTCAGATTTTTGCGCTCAATATCGCCGACATTGTTCAAAGTACAGTTCTGTACCGTTACTCCGGCAAGTTCAACCGGTTCTACGCGTGCCAGCGGAGTTACTTTGCCAGTACGACCCACATTCCATACCACAGCGTTAAGAACCGTCGTGGTCTCTTCTGCCTCGAATTTGTATGCCACCGCCCAGCGAGGGAATTTATCGGTATAACCCAGCACTTCGCGGGTGCGCACGTCCGTAATTTTGATAACAGCTCCATCGATCAGATAGTCCAGCTGACCCCGGTTCTCCTGAATCGCAGCCAATTGTTCCATCACATCATCAAACTCATGGAAATACGTGATGGATGGATTAACTTTGAATCGGTTCTCACGCAGGAAGTCCATCATCTGCTGATGATTGGCAAACTGAATGTCATCCGAATAACCTACGTTATAAAAGTAAGCATTTAGCCGACGCTCAGCCGTCGCCTTCGGATTCAGGTTACGCAGCGCTCCTGCTGCTGCATTCCGCGCATTCTTGAGTGGCTCTGCCGCCGTCTCATTATATCGTTCCAAGACAGACAGATTCATGATACCTTCACCCTGTACTTCAATTGTACCGCTTGTGTAAGGAATTTTGAGCGGAACGGATCGGATCGTTCTTACCTGTGCCAAAATACCTTCACCTACGGTACCGTTCCCTCGTGTAGAGGCTTGTACCAACTCACCGTTGGTGTACGTCAGGTTCAGCGTCAAACCGTCAAACTTCAACTCAATGACATAACCTGGTTCCGGTAAAGGCGTATCGGGATTTTTACTGTTATAGTCATTAATCAGTTTCAGTACACGGGTATTCCAGCTCCGAAGCTGCTCAATATTCTGTGCTTTGTCCAGACTCCATAAGGAGGATAAGTGGCGATGCGGGGTAAACCCCTTGAGAAGTTCGCCACCCACACGCTGTGTTGGAGAATCAGGCAGAACCATGCCGCTTTCCTGTTCCAGCGTAACCAGTTCATCGTACAGAAGATCATACTCCTTATCGCTGATCTGTGGCTGATCCATCGTGTAGTACTGATAATTATGCTGGTTCAGCTCGGTAACGAGTTGCTCCATCCGGTGCATCGGGTCCATACAGGGCCATCCCTCCGTTAATTTGATCTATATATGTAGAACAAATACTCCTATTGCACGTGAACTCCGATAACATAATAACGTTCCATCGTTGATATCACTACATAATTTCAATGAATGAATATCCACAATGACACTCCGATAACAGAATAACTTTCCAATCGCTGTTATCCCCGGATTTCTTTTAATCCATTTTAAAAGGTGGAAATCCGGGGATAAAGGCGAACGCTATGCTTCTTCAAGTTATTTCTGCTCTCTCTGTTATCGTGCAAAAGGAAGTTTCGTTCTTATTCTACTTTCGTAATAGGGGCAAAACCGGCAAGCAAACGTTTCACGCCAACCGGAGCTGGGAATGCAATCTGCAATTCGGTATCATTACCTGTACCTTTGACCGCAACAATCGTGCCTGTCCCCCATTTGCCATGCTGTACTTTATCGCCTGCCTTGAATCCTGCTTCACCATTAGAAACGGCTGGCTTGGAAGCAGAGGATGGCGTAGAGTATGTTGGGCGGGTGACACTTGTGGTCACACGCGAAGTTGGCGTGGATGAGGTAGCAGATGAACCGCTCTTGCTTTGGTGATCAAAGAGCTTGGCGCCACCACCGAAGTTACTTCCTCCACTAGAGCCTAGTCCACGTCCACCATATGAGCCGCCTCCGCTATTGCCGCGGCGGTAGCGATCACGAGCCATCGAGGTGTCTTCCTTCAACTCATCCGGAATTTCATCCAGGAAGCGGGAAGGCGGGTTTGCTGTGGTACGTCCAAACAAGGTACGCATCTGGGCACAGGACAGGAACAGTTGCTCTTCCGCACGAGTAATCCCTACATAAGCAAGTCGGCGTTCTTCCTCCAGCTCTTCATTATCCATAAAGGCCCGGCTATGAGGGAAGACTCCTTCCTCCATACCCACGATAAAGACAACCGGGAACTCCAGACCTTTGGCACTGTGCATGGTCATCAGGGTAACAACGTCGCTCTGATCCTCTTCATCATCGTTCATGCTGTCGATGTCAGCAATCAATGCAAGATCGGTGAGGAACGAAACGAGCGTTTTGTCTTCATTATTTTTCTCAAATTCCATCGTTACTGACAGGAACTCTTCAATGTTCTCCAGCCGTGCACGGGATTCGAGTGTATTTTCATTTTGCATCTCGAGACGGTATTGGCTCATCTCAAGAATCTTCTCGGTCAGTTCAGTTACAGACAGATACTCTACCATCTGATGCAAAGCAGCGATCATGTCATAGAACTCCACCAGCGCATTTCGCGTACGGCCAGCAAAACCAAGATCATCTACGACCTGAAGTACACGGAAAATAGAAATTCCACGCTCTCCTGCCGCAGCCGCGAGCTTCGCTACCGTTGTATCACCAATGCTACGTTTCGGTACATTAATGATCCGGGTAAGACTGATATCATCATCGGGGTTGGATAACAGGCGCAAATACGCCAGAATGTCCTTGATCTCTTTACGATCATAGAACTTGATGCCGCCGACAATCTGATACGGAATATCAGACTTGATCAGAATTTCCTCTATAACCCGGGACTGGGCGTTGGTACGGTACAAAATAGCATGGTTCTGATAGGATTTGCCGTTCTTCACATTTTTACTAATCTCGGAGGTAACAAAATACCCCTCATCATGTTCGGAATCCGCACGGTACACCTTGATCTTCGAACCACCCTCTTTGTCCGTCCACAGTTTCTTCGGTTTACGCCCTGTATTCAGGCCAATCACTTCATTCGCTGCATTCAGAATATTGGACGTAGAACGATAGTTCTGCTCCAGCAAAATCGTACTTGCTTCAGGGTAATCTTTCTCAAAGTTCAGGATATTGCTGATATCCGCTCCGCGCCAGCGATAGATCGACTGGTCACTATCTCCCACAACGCAGATGTGGTGGTGACTGTCAGCGAGCATGCGGCACAGCATGTACTGCGCACGGTTCGTATCCTGATATTCATCGACGTGAATGTACTGGAATTTCTTTTGGTAAAAGTCGAGGACTTCCGGCACTTCCTTGAACAGCTGAATGGTCTGCATAATGAGATCGTCGAAATCAAGTGAGTTGTTGGCTCTTAACCGTTTCTGGTACATCTTATATACCTTCGCCACAATACCTTCAAAATAATCTCCCGACTGTTTCTCATATTGCTCCGGACTGATCAGTTCATTCTTGGCCGTGCTCATCATGGATTGAACTGCTTTGGGCTCGAATTTCTTGGTATCGATATTCTGATCTTTCATACAGCTGCGAATTACAGATAATTGGTCCGATGAGTCCAAAATACTGAAGTTGGAGGTAAAACCAATACGTTCAATGTCACGGCGCAAAATACGCACGCACATGGAGTGGAATGTGGATACCCAAATGTCACGGCCCTGGGAGCCACCTACGAGTTGAGATACCCGGTCTTGCATCTCACGAGCGGCTTTGTTCGTAAAGGTAATCGCTAAAATGCCCCACGGAGGTGCCTTCCGTGTTGCAATAAGGTAGGCAATCCGGTGTGTCAGCACCCGGGTCTTGCCAGAGCCCGCTCCGGCCATAATCAGCAGCGGGCCATCCGTCGCCTCGACGGCTTGCCGTTGAGGGGTGTTAAGCCGTGCAACGGCATCATGTATATTTACAGGTTGCATGCATGCATGCTCCTTTCGTTGGTTGGTCGGTATAAGTGATCTATCCATTACACTTGGACTTCGATTGCAGCAGCATCTTCCGATCGTCGTTATCCCCAGATTTTTTGATTCCCTTTATTAAAGGGAAATTTCGGTGATAAATACGAACACTTCGTTTCTTCAGATTGCTTCTGCACTCTCCGTTTCTGTGTAAACATAGTCCCTCTATACGAATTTCTTAGTAAAAAAAGAACAAAATCAGGTAATAGAAGTATGCTTAGGATTTAGCTTTCTTACAGAAAGCTTTTAACGAGCATTTCGTTTCTCCAGCTCACTTCTCTCCTCTTCGTTCTAGTGTAAACGACATTACGCTCATATAACTTCTTTAATTAGTAAGGTCAAAGTTCTATTTTAACAGATCATAAGGGGAAAATGGGGGAATGGTAAACTAAACCGATTAAATGGTTCCTTTTACAGCCAACACCGTCTCAAGTGCCTTAGTTAAATCGCTGTACACAATGTTACCTACCACGACAGTATCTGCCACCTGGGCAGCTTGCGAGGCTTTCTCCGAATCATCAATTCCGCCGCCGTAGATAAGGTGTGCCCGATCCAATTGTCTGTGTGTCTCACCAACAAGCTCCATATCTCCGAACGTTCCGCTGTACTCCATGTACACAATTGGAAGATTGAGCAGACGCTCCGCAGCCTGGGCATATGCCACCGCAGCTCCTGTCGTCAGATCCGTATCTGCGCCAGTCAACCGAGCTACCGTAGAGTTTGCATTAAGCACAATATAACCCTCGGCAATAAGCAGATCCCAAGGAATAAGATAACCATAACGCTCTATGGCTTGCTGGTGGTGCCCAATCATCCATTTGCTGTCCGTTGCATTCAGGACCATGGGGATCAAATATCCATCAAAGCCGGGAACAACAGCCTCCAGATCGGATACTTCAAGCACACATGGCACCTCATAACGACGTACACGGGACATCAGGTCTACCGTGTTATCATAAGTAATTCCAGAAGAGCCACCGACGATAATTGCATCGGTCCCCGACATGCAGACCAGATCAAGTTCTTCGTCCGTAATCTTCCGGTCCGGGTCAAGCTTAAATACATGTCTCCACTGCTTAATCATGTCTATCAACGAACATTCCTCCAGAGGTTCTTCTGCATCCTAGAAAGCTTGTAAACTAAGTCTAAGTCAGCAGACAGTGAGTGTCAATGTTCGTATAAAAAGGGGAACAGAAAAATACGGATTTTTACGGTTTCCAGGCAAAACGTGTATTCATCTCATCCAACTCCTGCTCCGTCAGCACATCCGAGTATACCCCGTACACGCCCCATTTCTCATAGTTAGCCACCTGTTCAGTGTCGTTGATAGTATGCACGTAGGTGACTGAGCCCGCACTATTCAGCTTGGCGACGAAATTCTGGTTTACTTTATATTCCGGCATAGTCACGGCATCAATATCATTCTTTTGCACAAAATCAACAACCTGAGCTTCTGTATCCTGTGTGGCATATAACGTATAGATAATGGAAGGGAATGCATAGACTTCTTTCACCGTTTCGAGCATCGGTTCGTTATAGATCTGTACAACCACCCGGTCCAGCACGGAGGGATCATGTTCTTCCGCTGCATCCACAAGGGATCTTAACACCTGCTGAATATCCTCATCCTTCTGTTCCTTGGTGTCAGTTACGATATACATATCCGGGTACTGGGCCAGTACATCTATAATGCCGTCGGCATCCATAGGCTGGTACATACCCAAAATAGGCGTATTCATGAATTCATCATGTGTCAACGCCCCGGCTTGTTTATCCTCCGGAAGCTCTTCGTCTTGTCCTAGCATTTTGCTCATATTAGCGGTCCATTCATGTCTGGCTACGGCTTTGCGATCCGAGGTCAACATAAAGTCGATCTCAAATACACGTGTGCCTTTCTCGTAATTGGCAATCATCGCTTCATAGGCGTTGGTATATGGTTGATCACGAATACTGCCCATCGCATGGGCGATTAATCTATAAGCGGTAAATCCGTCCCGTTGTTCCTTACTCTCGCTCTCATAGGCGAAAAAGAGTGTGCCCACGGTGACGATCAGTAGTATTAACACGGCGGCAATGCGTTTCATATCACATTCACATCCTCAGTACCTTTTTGTTAGCTAACTACCCGAATTGAGGAGGTGCAAAACAAAACAGCCGCCCGAGGCGGCTGTTAAATGGTGGGTGAAGGATTTGAATGAATTGTAAATTTTAGTAAAACTCTTCAGAACTGAGTTATCCTGCTTCCATATATCATCTTTGATTACAGAATGCAAATATGAATGCAAATATATCGTACATAGGCCCCGCTTGTAGCACAAGTTCAAAAAATTACACCCAATTAGTTCATTCAATAACACAATCTAGTCCATACTCATACTCATTTACTTTTGAATAGTTCTGTATGAAGAGCCATCATGCCTGATATTTATCCGGACTTCTACCTTACTTTATATGAGAAGACTTTTTATCTGCTCATCAATGTATATTACTCCGTTAACGAAAACTCCCGCTCACAAATAATCGAGCGAGAGTCAGATATTGTGTTACTAAGTTTAATCCTTATTTTGATGAAAAGCCAATAAAATCACGCAGTCCCTCCCGCCACGGACGGAGGCCAGACAAACCGTTGGTTCGAATGGATAGATGGTCCAACACTGAATTACGTGGCCTAGGCGCTGGTCTAGGAAACTGCTCTGTCGTACAAGGCTCCAATTGCGCTTGAATGGATAATCCTTTTAACTCTCGAGCTTCCTCAAAGATAGCCTGAGTGAATTCATACCATGTACAAGTCCCGCTATTGGAAGCATGATATATCCCATACTTTTCTGTACGCATAAGTTTTAGCAGGAATTCGCCCAAATCTACGGTATAAGTAGGTGACCCTTTTTGGTCATTGACCACCTGCAGTTTCGATTTTTCCTGCCCCAACTTCAGCATCGTTTTGACAAAATTATTCCCGTAAAGACCATAAACCCAAGAAGTACGCACAATAAACCATTTTGATGACAGTGACTGTACCAGTAATTCTCCTGCTCGTTTGGATTTGCCATACACGCTTTGCGGATTCGTATTATCATATTCCTGATAAGGGTTTTCCGAGTTGCCATCAAATACATAGTCGGTACTAATATAAATAAGCTTGGCTCCAGTTCTTTCTGCCACTACAGTAACATTGCGCGTTCCCACGGCATTCACTTTATACGCACCATCAATATCTGTCTGTGCTGCATCAACAGCCGTATATGCTGCACAATGTATGACCACTTCAGGATGAAATGAGGAAACGACTTCATTACACTGTTCCTGATTGGTAATATCCATTTGATCCCGATCACAAGCAAGAACAGAATGTCCCTCATTCTCCAAAAGAAGAACGACATCACGTCCCAACTGTCCATTTGATCCCGTAACCAATACCTTCATTACTTATCGTCTCCCAATCGAGATCCGTATTGCTTGGCGTAGTACTGTTGATACACTCCGGACTGAATGCGAGTCCACCATTCTTCGTTATTCAGATACCATTGAATGGTCTCCTTGATCCCGGTTTCAAATGTATACTTCGGTTGCCAGTTGAGTTCAGACATTGTTTTGGTCGGATCAATGCCGTATCTACGGTCATGACCAGGTCGGTCTTGCACGTATTTGATTAAGGATTCTGGTTTACCAAGCTGCTCCAAAATGGTATTAACAATGTGTACGTTGGTTCGTTCGTTATTGCCACCGATGTTGTATACCTCACCATTAATCCCCTGATGAATCACCAGGTCGATGGCGCTACAATGGTCTTCTACATAGAGCCAGTCTCTAATGTTTAATCCATCTCCGTATACAGGCAAAGCCTCATCTGCTAGAGCACGTGAAATCATCAGCGGGATTAGTTTTTCAGGAAACTGGTACGGACCATAATTGTTGGAACAACGCGTAATATTCATAGGCAGACCAAATGTTTCATGGTACGCTCTCACAAGTAGATCTCCACCAGCCTTGGATGCCGAATAAGGGCTGTTGGGTTGTAATGGAGTTTTTTCAGTGAATAGACCAGTTGGACCAAGTGAACCGTACACCTCATCCGTCGAAACCTGAACAAACTTGGAAATATTGTGTTTTTTAGCGGCTTCAAGCAGCGCTTGAGTACCATTCACATTCGTTCGCACGAAAACGTCTGGCTCCAGTATACTACGATCCACATGAGATTCTGCTGCGAAGTTGACTATCACATCTATGCCTTGACCGATTAGACGATCCATCTCGGCAGCATCTGTTATATCAGCTTTGACAAAGGTATGACGCTGATTACGTTCAAGGGATTTCAAGTTTTCCAAATTGCCCGCATACGTGAGTGCATCCACATTAATAATTTCATAATCAGGATGCTGATCCAGCATGTACATCACAAAATTACTTCCAATAAAACCGGCCCCGCCGGTAACGAGTAGTTTCATAATTTTGAAACCTCCTGTATCCTTCACGATCCAAAATCGAAGTTAATGTCTGCATCCTTAAGCAGTGGGTGCTTCTCGTCTTTCTCTGATAAAACCGGTTTGGATGTAGGCCAATCTATGCCAAGTACCGGATCACTCCATAATATGCCGCGATCATGCTCAGGGGAATAATATTCGTCCACTTTGTATATGACTTGGGTATTCGGAACCAATGTGCAAAAACCATGAGCAAAACCTTTAGGTACAAGCAACTGGCAGTGATTATATTCGCTAAGGATAAAACCCTGCCACTGACCAAACGTTGGAGAGCTATGACGGATATCGACAATGACGTCGTAAATTGCACCCGAGATGACACGAATCAGCTTGGTTTGTGCTTTGGGATTCAGCTGGTAGTGCAAACCACGCAATACTCCCTGCTGTGCGGACAAAGATTGATTATCCTGAACAAAGTCGTAGTGAATTCCGTTTTGTTTCATGATGTGTTCGTTGTAACTTTCCATAAAAAAACCCCGATGATCCCCATGCACCACTGGTTCAATTAAACAAGCGCCTGTCAGTTTCGAAGGAGTGATCTTCAATTGTTTTACCCTCCCTTCTCTTCTACAACTTTAACTTTCCAAATTCTTCACCAAAAACAATATCCTGCGCCAGTTCATTAGCCCGCGCTAATGAGGCATGAGTACCCGCATCGGTCCACCAACCCTGAAGTATATCGTAAGTTAAATTTCCACTTTCAATATATGCATTGTTGACATCCGTAATTTCTAACTCTCCCCGATCGGAGGGCTTTAATGTTCGGATTATATCAAAAACTTCATTATCAAACATATATATGCCTGTAACTGCATAATTGCTTTTAGGTATCTGAGGCTTTTCTTCAATAGATACAATACGATGACCATCAATCTCAGGCACCCCGAAACGGTGAGGATCAGAAACCTCTTGGATCAATATTTTAGCTCCGGATCTCTGCTCCCGGAATCTAGCTACATATTCAGTAATATTGTCTTCGAACACGTTATCTCCTAGTATGACAACGATCTGGTCATCACCTGCGAATTGTTCAGCCAATCCCAATGCTTGAGCGATTCCGCCGGCTTCATCCTGAACTCGATAGGTGAATGAGACGCCCATATCACTTCCGCTACCAAGCAGATTAACAACATCGCCCATGTGTTCTTTGCCGGTAATGACCATAATATCGGTAAGGCCAGCTTGTTTTAATTTATATGAGGCATGAAAAATCATCGGATACTTGCCCACAGGAAGCAAATGTTTATTAGTTACCTTAGTTAAAGGAAACAGGCGAGACCCGGTCCCACCCGCCAGGATAATAGCTTTCATATTATGAGACCCCCAAAAATATAGATAATAAATAATTTTATTAATTACTTAAGCAAAACAGTTATAACTAAATTTAGAACATTTCAAAAGGATGATTATGTTTCTAATTATTGGGTGCCCTGTTCTTAATGCGGTTTGACGTCAATTAGGTATCTGTTAGTTCAACGCCATTATCTTCTTCAGATATGCCAACAAATCCTCACGCAGATCCGGGCGCTGCAATGCGTAGTGAATCGATGTCTCAATGAAGCCTAACTTCTCGCCAACATCATGACGCAGTCCGTCAAAATGATATGCGAGAATCTGCCGCTGTTCATTCAATCGGGATAAGGCATCCGTGAGTTGGATTTCTCCCCCGACACCAGCAGATTGTTGACCCAGAATCTCGAAAATATCCGGTGTAAGAATGTAACGTCCCATAATAGCAAGGTTCGAAGGGGAATCTTCGGTCTTTGGTTTCTCAATTAAGCGGTGGGCCCGAAAGACACGATCATCGGTAGGGGTAAGCAACTCCCCGTCCACTATCCCATAGCGGGATACCTCGCTCCAATCAACAGGCTGTACACCAACGATTGGAGATTGCAGTTCATCGTAGACTTCGATCATCTGCTTCAGGCAGGGATGATCCGCTTCCACAATGTCATCCCCTAACAGGACGGCAAAAGGTTCGTTGCCGATAAACTTGCGGGCACACCAGATGGCGTGACCAAGTCCCTTCGGTTCCTTTTGACGGATATAATGGATATCCGCCATCTCGGAGGGTTTGCGTACTTCGTTTAGCAAGTCCCACTTCTGTTTGTGCGCTAGATTCTGCTCCAGCTCAAAAGAGTAGTCGAAGTGGTCTTCAATGGCCCGCTTCCCTTTACCTGTCACAATAATGATATCTTCAATGCCTGAAGCTACGGCTTCTTCAATAATGTACTGGATTGTTGGCTTGTCCACAATGGGCAGCATTTCCTTAGGCATCGCCTTGGTGGCAGGCAGAAACCGGGTACCCAGCCCTGCGGCTGGAATAATCGCTTTGCGAATACGCACACGAACCCACTCCTTTTGCTAAACAAGTTGAACTAAAGCATATTAACACTTACTACTCCGATGACAGAACAACCTTCCGATCGCTGTTATCCCCAGATTTTTCAATTCACTTTTACAAAGGTGAAAATATGGTGATAGCGTATGCTTCCGATGCAGCTTTTTTCTGCCCTCTACGTTTCTCGTGTAAATGATTAGTTCAACTTGTATAGATTCATATATTTAACGATTCTTATTGCTACGATGCTTGGACTTCATTATACCATCAACAATTCGCGGATATCCTGTTCGGATAAGGTCGTCGATCCCCCGTCTCCCGGTTCGATTACTTCGGCAATTAAGTCCTTCTTCCGCTGCTGGAGTTCCAAAATCTTCTCTTCGATTGTACCTTCGGTAACCAGACGGATGACTTGCACCACTTGTTTCTGTCCCATACGATGGGCTCGGCCAATGGCTTGTTCTTCCACCGCAGGATTCCACCACAGATCATATAATATAACGGTATCTGCACCCGTTAAGTTTAGCCCTGTCCCTCCAGCTTTCAGGGAGATTAAGAACAGTTCAGCTTCGCCCTCATTAAATCTGTGGCACATCTCAACCCGGCTCTGTGCAGGGGTCTGACCATCGAGATAGAAAAGATTCCTTCCCTGTGCCGCAAGGGTCTGACGAATCAGGTTCAACATGCTTGCAAATTGGGAGAAGATGAGAATTCGTTTCCCTGCAGCCAAACAATCCTCGACCGTTTCAAGCAACTGTTCCATTTTCCCGGAATCGCCTTGATATCCTTCGACAAAGAGGGCCGGATGACAACACAACTGACGCAAGCGGGTGATGCCTGCCAGAATTTTGATACGGTTCTTCTGGAATCCGTTATCCTCCATGTCCTTCGATGCTTCATCCTGAAGCTGGGAGAGGTATGCGGCGTACAGTTTCTTCTGTTCAACCGTAAGCTCTGACCGCTGTACCGTTTCAATTCGATCCGGCAATTCTTCCAGAACATCCTTCTTCAGGCGGCGGAGAATAAACGGACGCACCATCCGCGATATCCGTTCCGGAGGAAGGTCGCGGAATCTTCTGTAACTTGGAAATAACCCAGGGAATACCGCTTCAAAAATGGACCACAGTTCATCCAGCGAATTCTCTACAGGTGTTCCTGTGAGTGCAAAACGGCGCGGGGCTTGAATTTGTTTCACTGCCTGCGCGGTCTGGGAAGAAGCATTTTTGATTGCCTGAGCTTCATCCAGAATGAGCGTATGAAAGGTTCGGCCCAGGTAGGTATCCAAATCCCGTCTCAACAGAGGATACGACGTCACAATCACATCTGCCTCATCCATTCCAGAAAGCATATTGGCTCGCTCTTCTTTCTGACCGGCTGCGATCAGGACTTTCAGATGCGGGGCAAACCGTGCAAACTCATTAGCCCAGTTATAGGTTAGCGAGGCAGGCGCCACGACAAGTACCGGGGGATGAATGACCCTCGTTCGGATTGTCAGTCCATCCTGCTGCATCGTGGACCATAGGCCATCCGTATTCTCTGAATCCATCTTATCCAATGGGAGCCCAGTTTCGGAATCAATGTTGGAAGTCGCCAACGTTTCACCGCCCCGTAATGATCCGCTCTCCCGGTATTTATCAACGCCCGTATTGTCCATATTGTAGTCGGGCTTCTCCTGAAGAACCGCTGTGATATAGGCGATACTTTGCAACGTTTTGCCAAGTCCCATATCATCCGCCAGAATGCCGCCAAAACGATAATAAGCGAGGGTACGCAGCCACTGGTATCCGCTGTTCTGATAATCCCGCAGGATGGGGGTCAGTGATCCCGGCAATGTAAAATCCATCCGTTCGGGATCTCTGAGATCATCGAGGAAACGTTTCAGAGAGCCTCCCCACTTCACATGACCGGAAACTTCGTCCCTGCCTGGCAATTGTAACGCCCGAACAGCTGGCAGCCGGATATGGCTACTCTTGATGTCATCTGCTCCCAGCCCAAGTGAATCGGCCATGTGAGCGAAGCTATCTGCACCTTCATTTTCAAGTGAGAGAAAGACACCGCTCTTGAGACGGAAGTATGGTTTCTTTTCCACAATGCGGCGCATGAGTTCCTGAAGCTCCTGCTCGTCCACACCTTCCATCTCGAATGAAATCTCCAGCCAGTCCAGTCCTCTCCCCAAATCTGCTCGTACTTTCGGCGGTGTTGGATAGGATTGCACCATGGCCTTCACGGCGTTTGGCATATAGATGTCTACCTGCTTCTCAAGCTCAGGCAACAGATGATACATGACATCATAGATGGCATCTTCCCGTTCGCTCGCCCAGACACTACCATCACGTTCCAGGAAAGACCGATCGAGCCGTTCAATGAGATTCCGTTCTTTGTATCGATCACGCACCAAAATAACCTTTTTCTCTTCTTCATCGATCAAATACTCGGCAAGCGGATTAATAACCATGACCTCATAGTCGAATTCCAGACGCGCTGTAATACGTTCACGATAGAAGTCGATGTACAGCTTCGGTGAAAGTTCCGGTTCCGCGATCTGTTCACGCACCTGCGAATCAATGGACAGATGTCCGAGCGTACGCAGTTCTGGCACGACATGCTGTACGAATTCATCCACCTGCTGAGTCGAAATATCGATGCTTTCCTTGATTCCATACGACGTGAGTGCCCCACTCAAGTCCTCCAGACTTCGCATCTGCATCGGCTCCAACATATGCAACTGTCCTTCCACCACGGCGGCATCATAAGCAGGAAGAAGAATCAGCTCACGCAGTCCCGAAATTTCAAGCTGATATCCTTCATTCGCTCCCTGGGCGATCCGGTAAAATAAAGGAAGTACCCCCTCACCCAGTGTGAGTGGTCCATTGGCAAATCCTGTTCCCTCCATCCGACTGTCAGCCTGTAGTAGTAATTCCAGCAATGGCTTCCATACGAGCGGAGCAATCAATATATCCCGTCCGTCCGAAGCTCCCAGATAACCGGAGATGGATTGGCGATAGGCCTCCTCACTCTGTCTCATTCGAATAAGCATCGAGAGAATGGCCTGATCCTGCGGAGTGAAAACATGCATCAATGGATCATAGTGGAACAGTTTGGTAAATGACATGGGCTCGCCCTTCTCGATACAGTTCAGGAATTGCTTCACTTTCTGCACCACATACAGACGTTTGTTACCCACTTTCAATTCAAGAGCAAGTTTCCCACCACCCTTGTGAACCTGTATCAGCTTACATATAAACTGAACCTGCAATTCTTCCCGCAGGGAGGAACGGCTGACAGGGGCCGTGTATTTACGATCATTTCCATGCAGCGGTCTCCGATCCTTGGCAAACATGGACAGAATCTGATCCGCCGTACGGTAAGAAGGTTTATCTGCCGAGCGGCCCCCCCATCCCGAAGCTGAGCTTGGACGACCTGCTTGGGCAAAGTGAACGGGCGGACGCTCTGGAGCATCATTCAGTTGCTCTCGTCGTGAAGCAGACTGTGGTCGCTCCCATATGCTTTCTTCGACCAACGTCCCAACTCTGGACTTGGAACTTGAGTTAGAACTGTTTTTGGCTCCTTGGCCTGTAGCAGGTTGAGGAGGCTTCCCGGAAACAATCGTGGCATTACGCTCCTCCTGCTCACCCCATTCGTGAATAGCCAACAGGACAGCAGCGACATGTTTGCAATAGTCATAATGCCTGCCGTCACCCGGACAACTGCAACCTGCCACAATCTCACCTGATCCATCTATATCCACCGTGACCTGATAGCGCTCCGATCCCCGTACCTGTGCTTCATAATGAAGCTGATCCTTACTGACCACCAGATTGGTTACCCTGCCAGATTGGTTATAGTCTTCTCCGCGCTTGAATGCCGTGACCCCGCACAGCAATTTGATATCCATAATTGTGAATGGCGCCACGCTTCTTCGCCTCCTGTATCATGATGTAAAAAAACCCCAAGAGCTCCTTGAAGCAGAGTTTGGGGTTCCTTCATGCTTGTAACTGTTGTTGTACCATAAAACTGTTTATTTCACCAATTGACCACGTGTAACGCCCAGTTGGTTCGTTGCTTTAAGTGTTTTCCAAACTTGTGTACCACTGATCTCGCCGCGCAGTGCACGGTTATACAGATCAATTACTTCACGTACCTGCTCAGGTGTCTCTTCCAGGAACTCCACACGGTAACGGGATACACCCAGATCCATAAAGTTGGTCAGATACTCGGCACCTGACTGTTCCACTGCGTTGTATACCGTATTACGGCAACCTTCATCCACACGTACCGGGTGGGACATACCGATCCGGTCTTGCAGGGATGCACGCTGTTCCTCGCAAGGACGTCCACAGTTCGTAAAGTCCGTTCCTTCACTCATAAACGTACAGTACACACAGTGCTCGGTGTGGAACATCGGCAGATGCTGATGGATAACCACTTCGGTCTGACTTGTATGGGAGTGGCCCAGCAAATCAACCATTTGTTGAATGTTCAGGTCATAGGATGGGGTAATCCAGTCACATCCGGCTTCCAGGAACAATTCTACTGCTTTGTGATTGGCGATGTTCAATGAGAAGTCGCCGATCAATTCCGGGTGCTTCGCATCCGGGTTTTCCATCCGGTGACGCAGGTAGAAGTACAGTGCGCCTGTATTACGTACCAATACCGCATCCGGCTTCAGACGCAAGATGTTGTTGTGATATCCGTTCTCCCCAGGCATGTGAATACGCGGTGTTGCCAGCGCGATCTTGCGACCAGCGGCATGCACAGCTTCCACGGCTGCCGGGAACTGTTTGATAAACTCGAAGTCGGCATAGATCATACCGATTCCTGCTTCAATCGCTGCCTCCACTTGTGGCAGGCTACGGCAGAGTGCGGTCAGTTCTGCTTGACCGCGAGCGACTGGTGATGCCGGTTTAACCGAATCGCCGTACACATCTACCGCGCGTTTCACGTAGACGGGCGGTTTAGGACGCTCGCCCGCGAGTTGTTCTACAGCCTGACGACGAATGTTATTCAACTCACGCATCGGGATGATAACGTCACCGTGCAGATTGATGTCCATTCCTTCCAACTGGAACACGGTGCCTCCCAGACGACCGAACTGCTCTTCGAGCAATTCATGTGTCATTGGACGCTTCTGGGCGATGTCCAGTTCCATCTCGGAATCAATACGGACGGTCGTGCCTTTCTGCACGTCTGTCCACCATGTGCTAAGCGGCTGCCCCGGGCTGCCGATGACCTTCACCTTCACTGGGAATACACGGTACGGCTTCTCGGTCTCGAAGCTTTGACGCAGACGTTTGTCCAGCGCCGGGTCATTCGTTTTCCACACTTTGTCGCCAACTTTCACGCGGCGCAGATCTACGTCACTGCGGCCTGGCACAACGTCAACGATCCAGCCCTCTTCGGCTTCGCCTTCGAGTTTTACGCCTTTGCGACGCACATCGTATACCCGTCCGCCTTCTTCCTTCTGAGTCGGGTCTCCGGCGTCAAATACAATTCCGTCTCCACGTTTCACAGGTGCATCCAGTTTCAGGACCACACCATCGCGCAACACTTGATCTACACGACCGAGGTAGACACCACGGCTTTTCGGGAACGTTCCATCCACCAGTTCTTTGTTGTTTGTACCGCTCAGGAAACCATGTGTGAATCCACGGGAGAAGCTTTGCTGCAATTCGCGAACTTCTTCCTTGCTTGGCGGTGTGTTATCTCCATCAAAATAACGGTCAATCGCTTTACGATATTTGCTTACTACGTTTGCTACGTATTCTGGCGTTTTGAGACGTCCTTCAATTTTGAAAGAAGTTACTCCTGCTTCGATCAGTTCCGGCATCAGATCAATCGCTGCCAGATCCTTCGGAGACAACAGATAAGCTACATCACCCATCGGTTTGTGCACCCCATCCACCATCAGGTCATATGGAAGACGACAAGCTTGTGCGCACTCTCCGCGGTTCGCCGAACGTCCTCCCCACATTTCGGAAGTAAGACACTGCCCCGAGTAGGATACACACAGCGCACCATGAACAAATACTTCCATTGGAAGTTTTGCCTGCTCCCCGATCTTCTGGATCTGCTTCAGGTTGTTCTCCCGTCCCAGAACGACACGTTCCATATCAAACGGCTTCGTAAACTCGACCGCTTCCGGAGACGTAATCGTCATCTGTGTTGAACCGTGAATCGGGAAATCCGGTGATATCTCGCGGATCATCTTCACCAAACCCAAATCCTGAACAATTACAGCGTCCACACCTGCATCGACACAAGCGTCAATCAGTTCTTTGGCATCCGTCAATTCATTTTCAAAAATCAATATATTAAAGGTCAAAAAACCTTTTACCCCATAACTGTGCAAAAACGCCATTATCTCCGGCAGCTCGTCCATACGGAAATTGTTCGCCCGTGCCCGTGCATTAAACTTTTCGACTCCGAAGAAAATTGCATCTGCGCCATTAGCTACCGCCGAACGCATACAATCCCAGTCACCAGCCGGTGCCAGAAGTTCAACGTCTTCTCTTCGTATTGTTGCTGTTTTCATGTAGATCCTCCCCATAACCGGCTATCCGCCGGATTTCATCCCTTTATCCCTAAACGTCTGAACATACTAAGCCTAAGACTGCACCTTATCGGGTACACCTGCATTGTCACGGTATTACAATATCTATCTATTATGTCTGTATTGCCTGAACTCCAAGCTTACAGTCATTCCTATTCATCAGATCAGTAGTCATAACTCCTGAACTAGTATAGTGTACCACTTCTGCACCGACTCTTCTACGTTTTCCTGAAAAAACCGTTTACCATTTTCATTTCCATTAAGATTTGCACTAGACACTTCGATTACAGTACCAGTGTAAATATTTAATTTATCTTATACAGAAAACAAATAAACCGAAAGGTCTTTTGACCCTCCGGTTCCACTACAATTATTTAATAAAAGTAAATGAGTTCACTGCTTTCTCCAATGCAGCCGCCTGAACTTCTGTCTTGTTGGCATCATTCAGCCCACTTGTAATCGTATAGGTTGTTCCGTCCTTTTCAAACACGATCTGGCGACCCGCATATGGCACGCCTTTGTCCAGTTCATGATACGTGAAGGAAAATGCAGGCACACCCGCAAACGTCAGCTCCTCACTGCCAAGCAACTTGAAGTTCTTACGGGTTTTGGTAGCTTCTGCATAAGCTTCTCTCAATTGGCTGACCGTCATCTCGATTGACTTGTCTTCGCTCGCCGCAATGGAGAATTCTCCCCCAGTGAAGGTGTACACCACAGGTGAATATTCGAATCGATCACTATACGGTGTCCAGTAACGCGGAATATCTACACTGTATTTATAACGTTTGGACGTACGTGTAAGTGTCTTCGTTTTGTCTGTCAAATACGGATCTTCATCCAGCTGACCGAAATTATCGGCAACCGTATCAAAATCAATCTCCACACTCTTCATAATCCGTTCAAACCATGCCCGATCTGCACTTTGCTCCTCAGGGAACGTATACTCTGCATAATATCGATACCCATTCTTCTGCAAAAGAACATCGAACTCGGTCTGCCAGCCCCCGCCAAAGTTATAACGGAATTCATTCACCTCGGCAGTCTCTCCCGAGATATCCATCGTGTATGAGCCAATTGGCTCGTAACTCTCTGGTGTAAATGTCTCGCGCATCCACTTATCCAGTTGGCCACTCCAGTCTTTTACCGTAGTACCTGCCTTCGCCGATGTGACACGCCATTGCAGATATGCACCATCTTTGGCTTCATAGATCATCTGATTGTTATCCATCGACCAGCCGGCAGGAATCTTCAATTCAATGCCATAGTCATCATTCCACGCGGAGCGCATGCCATTATCTACAGTGGACAGATCCTTGATCGTTCGATCCGATTCCGCATAGGTTGGCTGGAATGAATTGAGTAGCGCTGCACGTTTGCCCAGATCTTTATAATTCAGGGCTTCGTAATCCGCGAGGTACACATCATATTGACGACCTTCGCTCAGATACTGACGCATCTCCCATAACATGCCGTCTACATCTTTCACGATAATCCGTGCATAAGGCGTTTTGCCTTTCGACACCGCTTCACGATCCAGCACCGTATCTCCCGATTGTTTGGCCTCTTGGACAAGTTGCTGCAACAAATCATCCGCATCCAAAGCCACATCCTGATCGCTGACATACACTTCAAGATAATAACTGTTGTCGGCAGCGCCAAAAGTCATCATGCGCTCCTGCTCACCGGTCTGGAAAACTATAAGGTCTGCCGGGTAGTTAATGGACCAACCGTAAAAACTGTTGCCAATTCTGGTTTTGCCTTCATCCGGATGAAGGCCATCCTCGTCATTCACCGAATCATCGGTTTGCAACAGACGAATGACCATTTCTCCGGAGCTGGTTGGAGCTAGTGTTGCTCCAATACCGGTAGCAACCGGACGAAGTGGAACCATAAGTACGCCATTCACCATCTTGGGAGCGGCACCCATCTCATGTTTTACACCATCCACCCAGGCAATTGAACTGCCAATCGTTAGAGTCACGGTGTGCGGGCCTTCCTTGATTTTGACAACATCATTTTTCTCCAGCCGGATTTCACTGCCAAATGCTTTCTTGAATACACCGACAGGTACCATCGTTACACCCTTGACCTTGTACGGTTTGGCTATGGCCTGCTTATCGCCGTTAATGTAGGCGCTCGTGCTGCCCGCTTTGACGCGTAGTTCACTTGTCGTCAGATCAGATGCCCATACAGGCAATGCCGCGCCAATGGTCAGCATCCCGGTTAATACACCTGTGCTTAGCACACGTATCCATGACTTTTTCATTCCGTTCTTTCGTCCTCTCTCCATCCGGGCTGATCGCCGGGTTTTATTGTTCTTCATCTGTAAGGAACGCTTCATCTTCCTCGTCTACGATGTCTGAGCGATCAGCAAGCACCAACGTGCGGGTGACGATATCGCCATCCGTTTGCATCAACAGCTTTACCTTTTGTCCAGGCAGATACTTTTTGAGCAACTCATTGATATCCACTACTGAAGAGACACGTGTGCCCGCGACACTGTAAAGGACATCGCCCTCTTTGATTTTGGCTTTCTTGGCTTCAGGAGACAGCACGCCCGTAATCGTTAAGGGATCATCTGTAGGCAGGCCCACAATCGCAGACCAGCTTTCTTCCAGCTGAAGTCCCAGACTTGCACGTTTTATTTTGCCATATTTAAAAAACTGATCGATGATATATTGAACGGTATCCACTGGAATCGAAAACCCCAAACTCTCTACGCCTACCGCAGAGAATTTCATCGAGTTGATCCCAACCACTTCACCCTTCAGGTTGACCAGCGGTCCCCCGCTATTTCCTGGGTTAATGGCCGTGTCGGTCTGAATCAACCGGTAGGTCGCCTCAACACCACGATTCAAGCCGCTAATTACCCCTACCGTTGCCGAGTTGCGCAAAGAAAAGGAAATCGGCGTACCCAAGGCAATTACCGTTTCTCCAACAGTAGTTTGTGAAGCTTTGGCAAAGCTCGCCGGTTTGAGTGATTTGGCATTGATTTTAATTAGAGCCAGATCACTTAGTGCATCACTGTATGTTTTCGTAATTTTGTATGTATTGCCATCAGTCGTTACGACCACGGGGTTCGTTAATCCGTCGACCACATGAGCATTCGTTACAATCCATCCGTTCGACCGGATAATGACACCTGTACCATGTGCAAGATTATAACGGTCGTCTGATGTTGCACCGTCCTGCACTTCGGTAGATTTCCCAATAATGCCTACGACCGAAGGAGATACCTTTTCGATCACTTTGGGAATGGCTTCACTTCCCTTGTACGTGTACGTTCCTGATTTGGCATCATATTGTCCACTTCCACCAACTGCCTTGAGCAGATCCTTGGTGTTCACATAGACTTGACCGTCTACCACTTTCGCTTGCATCGCCGCTTTGGATTCAGCTGCACCGGCCGTTGCCGCTACACTAATCGAGAGTACAGCAGCCATCAGTATGGCTATCCCCTTTTTACCCAACACGCTCATATTCTCACCTGACCCTCTCTATACATCCTTCTTGCGCGACTCGACATCGGATTCATCGCTGAATCTATTCTCTCTTTCTCTCATCTGCAATTCCGGTATCCCTCAATGTATCATACAGAATCTGGATATACAATTGTTTTAAGTCCTATTTTAGTAGAGAAGATAGAATCCTGTTCAATCGTTTCAGTATAAATGAAAAAAACACCCTCCATGTCTCTCTGGAAAGTGTTCGTCTGTACCTCTTTTAGAGGTTGTTCAAAAAGTCCGCTTTTGATTACGAAGGATGCCTAGTGGCATCATCAGCATCGAATATGGCATTCAACCGAAATGTCCGTTGCTCACGTAGTTCTCCCTACGCTCCGCTACTCCCTTTCTAGCTTCATCCCATCTTTTCGGTACTGAAAACCGATCTTTTTGAACATGCACTATTGGCTTAAATTACATTTAAATTCTGCGGCATTCCTACTGAGCAAACCAACCCGTTATCATCGCATAGTCTGTCATCAGAAATACCAGTAGGCTGACTACTGCAAATCCGATCGCAAACAGATTTTTCTTAGGTGCCCGAAGAAGCCGAACAACTCCGATGAAAATCAGGATCGTAAATAAGATGACAAAAATATCAAATGCATTAAAATTCGATGTACTCGCCGTGGCAGCTTCTGCAAACAGCATGGATAGACAGACCTCCTTACCATAGTTGAACAGCTAACGCATACCCTAATATCTTCCTCTATGTTATCTGTACCCTGCTTGTAATGCAAGCCCTATCATCCATAAAAATGAAAAAAAGACAATTTGGCCGAATATTCCTGTAACGCTCGTCATAATGCATATGTAAACACTTTCACGAAATAACCTTAGTCCGAAGGAAACACCGTGCATAATTCATAATGAAAAGCCCTTCTTCTCGGAAGCAGAGCACATCAGATCGTTATCCAACGTCTCTACCTTTTCGAAAAGAAGGGCCAATACTGCCACTTCATATTGATATAACTACTGGTTAGAGGACCTTAGTCCACCAATTGCAGTGCCTTGCTGCGCTCGGTATCCCGCTCCAGAACCGGCTTCAAGTACTTGCCTGTATAGGAAGCTTCCACTTTAACGATATCCTCAGGTGTTCCGGTTGCAACAATGGTACCTCCACCGCTACCACCTTCTGGACCCAGATCAACAACATAGTCTGCCGTTTTGATAACATCCAGGTTATGCTCGATCACTAACACCGATTCCCCGGAATCAACCAGACGGTGTAATACGTTCAGCAAACGGTCGATATCATCGACATGCAAACCGGTCGTCGGCTCATCGAGGATGTAGATGGTTTTCCCCGTACTACGGCGATAGAGCTCGGAAGCGAGCTTCACACGCTGGGCTTCACCACCAGACAATGTGGTTGCAGGTTGACCTAGGTTAATATAGCCCAGACCCACATCCATCAGTGTCTGCATTTTGCGATGGATCTTCGGAATGTTCTCAAAGAATTGGGTTGCATCTTCAACCGTCATCTCCAACACATCGGAAATATTTCTGTTTTTATATTTCACTTCAAGTGTTTCCCGGTTGTATCGTTTGCCTTTGCAGACTTCACAAGGGACATAAACGTCCGGCAAGAAGTGCATCTCGATTTTGATAATACCGTCTCCACGGCAGGCTTCACAACGTCCACCTTTGATATTAAAACTGAACCGGCCTTTCTTGTATCCACGTACCTTGGCTTCGTTCGTCTGAGCAAACAGATCCCGGATATCATCAAAGACACCGGTATACGTAGCCGGGTTGGAACGTGGTGTCCGCCCGATCGGTGATTGGTCAATATCGATAACTTTATCGATATGCTCCAAACCACGAATCTCTTTATGTTGACCCGGACGAACCCGAGCACGGTTCAGATCACGTGCCAGCGTTTTGTAGAGGATCTCATTAATCAGTGTGGATTTACCTGATCCGGACACACCCGTTACCGCAGTAAATACACCTACAGGAATCTTCACATTCAGATTCTTCAGGTTATTTTCTTTAGCTCCACGTACTTCCAACCAACGGTCTCCTACACTTCTACGTTCTGTACGAATCGGAATGAACTTGCGTCCACTCAGATATTGACCGGTTAAGGAGTTCTCATCGTTCATGATCTCCTCCGGTGTACCCTGTGACATGATGGTACCTCCGTGGATACCTGCACCTGGACCAATATCAATGATATAGTCGGCAGCCATCATCGTATCTTCATCATGTTCAACCACGATCAACGTGTTACCAATGTCTCGCATATGCGCAAGTGTTGAGATCAGACGGTCATTATCCCGTTGATGCAAGCCAATACTTGGCTCATCGAGAATATACAGCACACCCATCAGGCTGGAACCAATCTGTGTGGCCAGTCTGATCCGTTGGGCTTCCCCACCGGACAACGTTCCAGCAGCACGACTCAGTGTAAGGTAATCCAGACCTACGTTCACCAGGAAGCCAAGACGGCTGTTGATCTCTTTCAAAATCAGTTTGGCTATCGTCTGCTCTTTTTCCGTCAATTCCAATGTATCGAAGAATCGGCCAGCTTCACCAATGGACAAACTAGTCACATAGGCCATGTTGTGATCATTAATCGTAACCGCAAGACTCTCGCGTTTCAGACGCTGACCTTTACACGTACCACATGGCTTCGCACTCATGTAACCTTCAATAAATTCACGGATACCTTCAGATGCTGTATCACGATAACGACGCTCCAGGTTATTTACGATGCCTTCAAAGGTAACCAGCGCTTCCTTACGTTGTCCAAAATCATTCTCATAGCGGAAACGGATTTTCTCCGTACCTGTACCCTGTAACAACTTGTTCATCTGCTCAGCTGGCAGATCTTCGACAGGTACATTTTGCGGAATGTTGAAGTGCTCACATACTGACTTCAGGAACTGCGGATAATAGGTGGATGTACCACCTGTCCAAGCATCAAAAGCTCCATCTTCGATGGTCTTAGTCCGATCCGGTACCAGCAGATCAGGGTCAACGATCATTTTGACGCCTAACCCATCACAATCCGGGCAAGCCCCGAAAGGACTGTTAAATGAGAACATCCGTGGTGCAAGTTCTTCAATACTGAATCCACACACCGGGCAGGCAAAGTTGGAACTAAAGCGCAGCTCTTCTTCGCCCATAATGTCCACCAGGAGTTGTCCACCGGACAAATTAAGTGCTGTTTCAATAGAGTCGGCCAGACGCGCCTGTACATCATCCTTAACAACGATCCGGTCAACAACCACTTCAATCGTATGCTTTTTATTTTTCTCCAATTGAATATCTTCTGACAGATCACGCAATTCCCCGTTCACCCGTACACGGACAAAACCCTGCTTGGACACATCAGCAAACACACTTTTGTGCTCGCCCTTACGGCCCGAGATAATAGGTGCCAGTATTTGTAACCGGGTGCGCTCAGGGTATTGTATAATACGATCAACCATTTGTTCTACAGTTTGGGAGCTGATCTCCACGCCATGGTCCGGACAATGTGGATGGCCCACACGTGCAAATAACAGGCGCAGGTAATCATAAATTTCAGTCACAGTTCCTACTGTGGAACGTGGGTTACGACTTGTCGTTTTCTGATCTATTGAAATGGCAGGAGATAATCCTTCGATGGAATCAACATCCGGTTTCTCCATCTGTCCCAGAAACTGCCGTGCGTAAGCTGACAATGATTCTACATAACGCCGCTGTCCTTCGGCATAGATCGTGTCAAAAGCCAGCGAGGACTTGCCTGAGCCACTCAGGCCGGTCAATACAACAAAGCGGTCACGCGGGATGGTAATGTCGATATTTTTCAGGTTATGCGCTCGTGCGCCTTTAATGACAATGTTATCGCTCGCCAATAGTATTCATCCTCTCAAATTTATTAATCCAACCTTTATAAAGGCTTTTCGATCCCTCCCAAACCCTCCCTTCCAAGGGAGGGCCCCAGAGGGCGCAGCCCTCTGGACACCCGAAACAAGCGGTGCAACGGTGAGGGGTCGGGTCTTGCTATGTGAAGGGTTGTCGTGTGCCCGCGGTTTCGCATAAGATTCCGGCTATTGCCGGAATCTTATGCGACCGCTCTACTGCGAGGGGGCGCTCTCGGCTTCGCCTTGATCGCGGCTAGGTCGCCATTGCCTTCGGCTCGGCTCCAAGGTCAACACCGGGACGCTCTCGGCTTCGCCTTGATCGCGGCTAGGTCGCCATTGCCTTTGGCTCGGCTCCAAGGTCAAGAACGGGACGCTCTCGGCTTCGCCACGTTCGCGGCAGGTCGCCATTGCCTTCGGCTCGGCTCCAAGGTCAACACCGGGACGCTCTCGGCTTCGCCTTGGTCGCGACAGGTCGCCATTGCCTTCGGCTCGACTCCAAGGTCAACACCCGGACGCTCTCCGCTTCGCCTTGGTCGCGGTTAGGTCGCCATTGCCTTCGGCTCCGAGGTCAACACCCGGACGCTCTCCGCTTCGCCTTGGTCGCGACAGGTCGCCATTGCCTTTGGCTCGGCTCCAAGGTCAACACCGGGACGCTCTCGGCTTCGCCTTGATCGCGACAGGTCGCCATTGCCTTTGGCTCGGCTCCGAGGTCAACACTGGGGCACTCTCGACTCCCAATTGCTTTCCTATAAACCTTTTAACCAATTTCAACATTTCTATCAGTATAGACCTGAATTCAAGATTTCAACATCTCTTATTATCGGTAGATATCAACGATTTCCTTACTCAACAAGAGAACGGCCAATTGGCCGTTCTCTTGTTACAGATCCCTCTTTACTGGAGCATATGAATGAGCTGTATCTTATTCAGCGCGAAGTTCCAGCAACGCATCGCGAAGCTCGGCAGCACGCTCAAACTGCAGGTTTTTAGCTGCATCTTTCATCTCTACCTCTAGGCGCTGGATAAGCGCTTGGTGATCTTTCTTCGACATCTTCTCGGCAGCGCCTGTGAGATAGTCTTTCTTGGATTCGGCAACTTTGGTTGCCTCAATCACATCACGCACTTTTTTGCGAATCGTCTGTGGTGTAATGCCATGTTTCTCGTTGTACGCGATCTGAATCTCACGACGGCGTTCGGTTTCCTTAATCGCCTTGTCCATCGAATCGGTTACTTTATCACCGTATAGAATAACGCGACCCTCGCTGTTCCGTGCTGCACGACCAATCGTTTGGATTAGTGAACGCTCGGAACGCAGGAATCCTTCTTTATCGGCATCCAATATGGCTACCAAGGATACTTCGGGCAGATCCAGACCTTCCCGGAGCAAGTTGATTCCGATTAGCACATGGAAAACACCCAACCTTAAATCACGTAAAATCGCCATCCGTTCCAACGTTTTAATCTCGAAATGCAGGTAACGTACCTTGATTCCAATTTCTTTCAGATAATCCGTCAGGTCCTCAGACATCTTCTTCGTTAATGTTGTAATCAACACACGCTCGTCTTTGGCAATCCGGTCGTTAATCTCACCGATCAAGTCATCGATCTGCCCCTTCGTTGGACGCAGTTCAATAATTGGATCAAGCAGTCCGGTTGGACGGATAATCTGTTGCACCATCGTATCGGTATGCTCGATCTCATACGGGCCTGGTGTGGCCGATACATAGATGATCTGATCCATCTTGCCTTCGAACTCATCGAATTTGAGTGGACGATTATCCAGCGCTGACGGGAGACGGAAACCATGTTCAACCAATACTGTCTTCCGCGCCTGGTCACCATTGTACATCGCACGGATCTGTGGCAGAGTCACGTGAGACTCATCGACCACAATCAACATGTCATCCGGGAAGTAATCCATCAGTGTGTATGGGGTATCGCCGCGTTCGCGGAAAGTCAGCGGACCGGAATAGTTCTCAATCCCCGAACAGAATCCAACTTCCTTCATCATCTCGATATCGTACCGTGTGCGCTGCTCCAGTCGCTGAGCCTCCAGCAGTTTTCCCTGTTCACGCAACACTTCTAGACGCTCCTCTAGTTCACGCTCAATGTTCACCAGCGCAACCTTCATCGTCTCTTCTTGCGTTACGAAGTGAGACGCCGGGAAGATGGCAATATGTTCACGTTCGCCAATCAGTTCTCCGGTTAACACATCAATCTCCGTAATTTTCTCGATCTCATCACCAAACAATTCAACCCGAATTGCATGTTCACCCTTAGAGGCAGGGAAAATCTCAACAACATCCCCACGAACACGGAACGTACCCCGCACAAAGTTAATATCGTTCCGTTGATACTGGATCTCTACCAGACGAGACAAAATCTGATTGCGCGGTTTCTCCATGCCTACCCGAAGTGACAGCAACATGCTTGAATACGAGTGTGGTGAACCCAAACCATAAATGCAGGAAACACTCGCTACAATAATGACGTCCCTGCGCTCAAACAACGAACTTGTCGCTGCGTGCCGCAGTTTGTCGATCTCTTCATTAATACTTGAATCCTTCTCGATATACGTATCGGAGGACGGGATATATGCTTCTGGCTGAAAATAATCGTAATAACTGACGAAATACTCAACCATGTTATTAGGGAAAAAATCTTTGAACTCACTTGCAAGCTGCGCTGCCAACGTTTTGTTGTGTGCAATAATCAGCGTCGGACGTTGCAGTTGGGCTATCGTCTGGGCTATCGTAAACGTCTTACCCGTACCCGTTGCACCCAGCAGTGTCTGGTACCTCTTCCCCTCCTGAACACCCTTCACCAATTCTTTAATGGCTGCCGGCTGATCACCTTGGGGAGAAAACTCTGACTCGATTTCGAACGTTTTGTCGCTCATTATAATATCGCTCATTGCCGTATCTCACCCTATCGTCTAAAATAATAGTCACTATATATTGTCGAAGTTCCCCGAATTTTCATATGGGAAAACTTATAGTAATAGGAATATTTGTTCCCGTTTAATTATACCTCGTTCGTTTTAGTGATGCAAACGTGAAATGAAGATAGGAGTGGGTTAATTTATGGATATTGCGACACTTATCGGTATTATTGCCGGAATTGCCGCAGTCATTAGCGGTTTTTTGTGGGAAGGCGGCCAATTGTCCGGTCTCCTGCAAAAAACGGCTGCTTTAATTGTATTCGGTGGAACGATTGCTGCTGTGGTTGCCAGTTTCCCGGCGCACCGCCTTCGTACGATTCCAGCTGCCCTGCGTATGGCTTTTGGACGTAACAATAATGATTCAGGCTTGTGGGTTGAAGAACTGGTGGAGATGTCTTCAATCGCACGCCGCTCAGGTGTACTTGCATTGGAACGCAAGGTTATAGATCATCCGCATCCATTTTTGCAAGACGGTATTCAGATGGTTGTTGATGGTACCGATCAGGATGTGGTTCGCCAGATCCTGGAGATGGAGATTGACTCCATTGAACAAAAACATGAGGGTTATGCCAAAATATTCGAATCCGCTGGTGGGTACGCTCCAACCATGGGGATCATCGGAACCGTGATGGGACTTATTCAGGTACTTGGCAGTTTGACCGATCCAACCGGACTTGGACCTGCCATTGCTGTTGCCTTTACCGCAACCCTGTATGGGGTCGCCAGTGCCAATCTTATCTTTTTGCCCATTGCCTCCAAGATCAAATCCAGAGGTGCCGATGAAGTGCAGACCATGGAAATGCTTCTCGAAGGTGTACTTGCCATTCAGAACGGTGAGAATCCCCAGCTTGTACGCAAAAGACTGGAGTCCTTCACCCTCACGCATCGTCAGCATATACGCCCCCTAGCAAAGGAGGGATTGGATGAGTCGGCGCAGTAAACGGCGCGGAAAACGTGAAACTATCGATCATCGGGATCGCTGGATGATTACTTATGCCGATCTCATAACTCTGCTTTTAATCTTTTTTGTCATCATGTATGCCATGAGCAATCTGGATTCCGGTAAATATGACGTCGTTACTCAATCGTTACAAAATACATTCAATGCGTCCGACTCTATCCTTGAGCTTGGTGAGGGACTCGGTGAGAAACCCGGTCAAACGATTACAGAGACTCCACCATCCGACGTTCAGGGTGAAGATCCTTCAAAAGGTGAAGGAAACCCTCCCGATTCCGGGACTGCAACACCAGATGATGACAACAAGCCCCTCACAGAACGGGAAGAACAGTTCAGATCACAGGAACAGGAATTGCAAAATCTGTTCAATGTGATTACCCAATATATCGAGGATAATAAACTGGAAAATCAGATTTTTGTTGCGGACAAGCCACAAGGCCTGTCCATTACACTTAGTGACCGCTTCCTGTTTGATCAGGGACAGGCCGCACTAAAGGACGGTGCAGCACCAACACTCAGTAAACTTGCCAGCCTGTTCCGTGATCTAAATACCGTTGTCAGCATTGAGGGCCATACCGATAACGTTCCTGTGGGAGCAAACTCCGCCTATACCGATAACTGGCAGCTTTCCGGGGAACGCGCACTATCTGTATTACGATTCTTTCTGGATACAGAGAAGCTCAACCCTGACGGCTTCCAGTATGCCGGATATGCGGATACTCGCCCAACGGGTGACAACACCACAGCCGCCGGAAGACAAAAGAACCGTCGGGTTGAAATAACTGTCCTGCGTCAACTCCAACCTTAATCTTTAACATTTCACATAGTGCATCATTACTTATAAGCAAAAAAAGCACGCTCTAACTGAATTCAATTCAGCAGAGCGTGCTTTCTTTTATGTCGTATTACCTTATGCCTCTACTCCTGGCTGGCTAGGGCGTAGAATCGCAGAGCCAACAGTCAGCAAAATGGCAGCCATGCCAAACAAAATCAATAGTGGCAATGTGATATCCGACAATGTACCGCCAGCAGAGATCGTCTCCACTGCCTGAATCGTCCATTTCTGCGGAACAAAGTTGGCGAGCTTTTGCATATAGTCCGGCATCAACGAGATTGGCCAGAAACAACCACCAATCATACAAGTTGGCATAATAATAAGAGAATTCAGCATGTTGGCATTTTTGGGATTACAGATTAATCCTGCCACGGTACTTGCGATCCCCATGGAGACCAGCATGAATGCGGCCAAGATGATGAAATGAATGCCAAAAGGAATACCGGCATCATAATGCAGCAGCCATCTGCTGACTCCCAGAACCATCACAATCTGAATAATACCAATGACAAAGCTACCCAGGAAATTACCAAGCGCAATCTCATATGCACGGACGGGTGCCGTATATACTCTGGCCATCGTACGTTTCCTGCGATCTTCCATTATCACAGCCACTGCACTGGTCAGCAGCCCCATCATAAACATAACCGTAAATCCAGTCACATTGTTCAGGCCTGGCTTGGGATAGATCTGCAGATCGGTAACTTCACCAGCAACCTGATGTTTTCCTATCTCCTGTAAAAGCTGTTCAAATGGCTTCTGTATACTCGATAGTATATCTGTCTCACTTGAGACAGGACCTGCTGCCACCTTAACAGCTGAAGCAGATTGTAACAATCCGCTCGTCAAACCTTCAACTGCTGCCCGTAGGGTATAGGAACTTTCACTTATACGCAGTTCCACCAATTGAATTTCGGTTGGCTTTCCTTGTAGCAGATCCTCCGTATAATGTGCCGGAATGATGATCCCAGAACTTCCTTTTTGCTGAGCGATGGCTTCCTTCACTTCTGCTTCGTTTGTCATCGGTTTGAGCAGATACTCCTCTTTGCCAGCAAGTTCATGAATCATCCATGTCCCTGCCACCCCTCCATCCACATTCACATAGGGAATAACAGTACGTGTAATCTGCTCGCTTCCAAAAAGAGCAACCGCTCCTGTAATCACCAGGCAAGGCAGAAGCAGAAACGTAATGAAGCCCATTTTACGGCCAAGTGTACGTCTAATCATCAACCAGGCGATGTGTAGACTATTCATATCGGTATCCTGCCTTTCTATAGATCATCCCTGAGATGAACAGTAATACAGCGCATACCAAGCCTAACATTAGAATGTTATACAGAATCTCTGCTACAGGTGCATCCAGCATCATTCTCAGAAAACTCTGGAGCGCCCAGTGGTTAACCGTAAATTGGCTAAGCCGTTGTACAAAATCAATCGGAATGGGCATGAACCCACCGCTGATAAATGTCATGGCAACGATGATACCTTGTAAGGTTGCACTGGCCGATGCCGTGCTTTTGCATACCAATGCCACGATCACGCCAAGAGTCATGGAGGCCAATGTGATACATACACAAGTCAGCACAATATACCAAGGATGGGTTCCCCAATCCACACCGTAGAGCCAATATGTCATAAGGATGATCGTTGTTGCCTGTAAGAAAGCGAGCAGACTATTACCTGCAATTTTGCCAGCGAAAATAACTCCATTACCTATCGGCGCAGCCTGAAGGCGGATCAACGTTTTGTTATCACGCTCTCCAAAAAGGCTGGTACTGGTTGTCATGCCCGAATACAACATGAACATCGCCAGCATGGAAGCTGCATAGTATTGGGAGGCACTATACGCCGTACCTGTCTTACCGGGATTAGTGACAGCAATCGAGGTTGAATTCGCCATACCAGACTCCGAAGCAGAGGCTATGGCAGCAATTACTTCCGGACCGAGCACTTTGGTAATCGCCATCTGTCGGTTCCATTCATCCGTAAAACGTGTGAACAAAGTTTCACCCAAGGTATTAAGTGTGTTGTCCTTTCCTCGTATCCACTGTAACCTGGCCTCTTTCCCCATCATCACGTTCTGTCCAAAATCCGAAGGAATCATTACGGCAAAGTCCAGCTTGCCGGTACGCAGCGAATGCACGGCCTCTTCTTCTGTCGTAAAGTTCTGAACTTTAACCATCTCAGCTACCACTGGAGAGTTCACAAATGTATCCAGCGCTTGATTAACAGTATCTGAACCTTCGCCTGATTCGATATTCGAATGAATTATTCCCACACGTACAATGACTGGAATAACATCATCCGCCGTACCCATCGTACTGGAAAGTGCCGTACCCAATATAAAAATCAGTAACAACGGCAGAATGAACAGGTTCAACACTACAGATCGAATCTTAAGAATACGCCTTAATTCAAAGATGCAAATATGCCATATATTCATCTCTTGTTCCCCCTAGTCCCGAAGCGTACGCCCGGTCAGATTGAGGAATAACGTTTCCAGATCCGGCTCTTCGACCTTAAGCGACTGAATGGATACTTCATGTTTGCTGCAAATGAAGAGCAGATCCTGGAGATCCTGCTGTGCCGAAGGCAGCGTAATGGTCATTGTATTTTCTGAAACGTCTACCATCCGCACACGGGGGTGAAGTTTCAGTTCTTCCACGACGTCGGTACCGATACCGGAAGTGGAGAGCACTACTTTTTCCTCCGATGCTACCCGTTCTCTCAGCTCTGCTTCAGTCCCACAGGCAATGATTCGTCCCTGATCCATAATCGCAACCCGGTGACTAATCGCCGCCACTTCCTCCATGTAATGACTTGTATATATGATCGTTGAACCCATCTTGTTGAGTGTGCGTACCGATTCAAGAATATGATTCCGAGATTGCGGATCAATACCAACTGTAGGTTCATCCATAATAATGAGATCCGGGCGATGTGTAATCGCACATGCGATGTTTAACCTGCGTTTCATACCACCAGAGAAGGTCGAGGGGGCATCCTTTGCTTTATCCTGCAACCCTACAAATTCAAGAGACTCCTGCACTCTTTCCTTAAGCAATTTTCGACGCAGTCCATAGAGTCTGGCAAAAAAGATCACATTCTCCGCAGCAGACATGGTTTCGTATAAAGCCAGATCCTGTGGAACCAGTCCGATCTTGCGCTTTACTTCAAGTGGTCGCTCCTTGACCGATATCCCATCTAATCTGATTTCACCCTGATCCATATTCAGGAGCCCTGCAATCATGCTGATGGTGGTACTTTTTCCCGCTCCATTGGGACCAAGCAATCCAAAAATCTCGCCTTTGCCCACACTAAGGTTCAAATGATCTACGGACAGCCTGCTGCCGTATCGTTTTACTACATGATCCACTTCAAGTATGCTCATCTCTTTTACGCCCCTCTTCCGTTTCGGCTTCCGCCGCTAGATTTCATATTTGTATTGTAACGGATCGCACTCTGTAGCGAAGGTACAAAAAGTCATGAATCGAAGGTGACTTAAGTCATCTCCTGATTCGAATGCTGCTTATGGTATAATCAAGGGCGCATTACCAAGAGATTTTCTACTCCACTTTTATAAAAAGGATGTCACAACCATATGCCGATGCGGTTTCTGCAATACGGACTAATTATCGTTCCAGCAGTGCTGTACCTGTTGATGCTGCCCTTGGAAAATGAAGCCGTCTACACCCTGTATATCATCATCGCGCTTGGACTCTCCGTGTGGAAAGATTTTAACCGTTCAAGTATACAGCAGTGGCTATTGCTTCTGGCCGAAATACTCTGGAGCTGCTGGCTGATTGCTTCGTATGGACCATTTATGTTTTTCCTCTCTCTATCCGTGCTCTACGTGTATATATACAGACTGGAGGGAAGTCGGAGATGGTTGATGTTTGCAATTCAGCTTGTCGCTAACAATGTCGCTTTGCATTGGCATTATTCTGCCCCACAGGCACCGCAGCCAGGGTTAACCACACTAAATACAACCGCCACTACATTACTCTCCACAGAGACAACTGCGATGGTTCTTGGCAACCTGCTTCTGTTCATCACAGCGGCTCTGTCCTGGCAGGGATCAAGAACGGCGAATAGCCGCGGACAACTGGAACAAGTCTATGACGAACTTCGCAGCAAACATTACGAGCTACAAGAAACTCGTGCGCAGCTGCTGTTATTTACAAAGCAACTTGAAGGAGTGGCTCAGGCAGAGGAACGTACCCGTATCTCCAGACAGCTTCATGACGATATCGGGCATCGACTGATTCGCACCAAAATGATGTCGGAAGCCGCCCTGTTGACCCTTCCCCTGAATATGGAACAAGGAACGGAAATGGTGAGACAGATTCGCGATCAATTGGCCGATAGTATGGATGATATGCGCAGTACACTGCACAAACTGCAACCAAATTCCTATGCATCCGAAGCCTACGCCCTGGATCGTCTCCTAGAGGAAGTGGGCAGAGATACCGGCGTGAAGACAAATTATAAAGTTCATGGCCCATCCTATGTGCTGTATCCCAGCATACAAATCGTTTTGTTCAAAAATGCCAAAGAAGCCTTGACCAATGCCCTGCGACACGGAAATGCTTCTTCGATCACTGTGGAGCTGGTATTCGGGGATCAGGAAATCTGTATGAGCGTAAGTAATGATGGCAAAATCAATCCTCATTCTTCCAAGCGAACTGGTATAGGACAGGAAGGCATGCTTCTGCGCACACAAATGGTGGGAGGAACCATGGAGATCCAATCGGCTTATCCGTATACAGTGATTACACGCATTCCAATAACGAACCAGTTGAATATACTCTGAAAAAGGAAGTGAATGTTCTCATGTCCGAACGGAATGATGTAAACAACAAGAATGATTCAGCCCACCCTCAGCTTATCCGGCTGATTCTCGCCGACGATGACTATTTCATTCGCGAGAGCCTGAAAGTGCTGCTTGGACTGGGCTCCGACATTAGTGTTACAGGCACAGCCTCAAATGGACAGGAAGCGCTGGCACTGCTTGAAGCAGGCACACCTGCGGACGTGGTGTTGATGGATATTCGGATGCCGGAATGTGACGGAGTTGAAGGTACCCGACGCATCAAGGTACGTTTTCCTGAAATCCAGGTGCTCATGCTGACTACGTTTGATGACGATGAGTATATTATTCAGGCATTACAGAATGGAGCAAGCGGTTATTTGCTCAAAAATGTTCCCCCCGAGCGGATCATTCAAGGCATCAAGACCGTACATAACGGTGATATGTTAATCCATCCGGATATTGCCCGCAAATTGGCAGGCCTTCTTCGTCCTGCTGCGATTCCCCTGACACAGAACCCAATCGAAGCCTATGGACTGACACGTATGGAGCTGGCGGTTGCCGAGGCCATATCGGAGGGGTTATCCAATAAGGAAATTGCCGCCAAATTGTTCCTCAGTGAAGGCACGGTCAAAAACTATGTCACGGATATTCTCGGTAAGTTGAGCTTGCGTGATCGGACTCAAATCGCTATCTTTATGTTGAAAAAATAACAAAAAGGTATTTCCCTTGCCTGCGACGGCGCTCGGAAATACCTTTTTCATTGCTTGATTTATGCAACATACTTCATTACGTATACTAGTTACATCTCCACGGACCCTTTATCACTGGCCACCGGGGCTGGCGGTAACGCCAAGGGAGCTTCGTCCCTTTGTGGTTTTTTCAGACGGGCAAACAATTTGAGGTTGATGATATGGAACAACGTCAGTGGACGTAACCGAATCGCCCAAACCTCGTGATTGTCCGGTGCCATAATGACCCCAAGCTGATGATGCTCCCCTTCATAGATCGCCCGTTGCATGAACTTGCTTTCTCCCTGGTGATTACGTACCTCGAGCTTGCAAAAAGCCGGATTCATCCGCAGAGCGCGATGCAATTCTTCCGGCGAATGAACCAACTTACCATTCACCTTGTATAACGTCTCTCCTGCTTCAATCCCCAAATCTGCAGCAGGACTCTCCGGAATAACAGCCAACACCTTCAACCCATGCTGCGGATGAACAAATACCGGACTGCGATTTTGCTCTTCAAACGCGCTGTACCATACCAGAAATTCATGTCCAACAAATGCAATCAATGCAGCAATCACCATGAGTGGAGACCACCAAGCCGCAAGCAAACTGAACACGAGCAAGGTTGTCCCATAGAGCATCAACCGCTTGGATGTGATCTGCACCTTCTGTCCAGGAAGCATACTCTGCGTTATCTCACCAAATCCGAGCATGATGGGCAACGCAACCAGCATATAACTATGACCTGCATTCATCAGTGGATTCCATGCCAGCTCCGCGCCACCTCCTGTGACTGGAACAAGAATCAGTAGAGGAATGGCCCAGAACTGTTGCAGTTGATATCCCCCAACCAGTTTCCCGCGTTTTCCCTCGAAGAGAAGCGGTGATGCCATCGATACCCCCTGCATGCGTACCAACAGGGCTTCACCCATATGTAGAAGCGCCGCCAGGACAAGCAGTGCAGGCATATCCAGGGTACGTAGCGTTTCCGTTATACTACCCATCCAACCCGATGGTTGCCAGCCTGAAGCCAGATTCAAACCAAATTGCAACACACCCAGTAACCCGGCCGCATAAGCAAAGCACAGATACCGGATACGGAACAAAGATAGAATTAACGTTGCAGCCCATATGCATATTAGGCTTCCCAGTGTAAGATGTGCACCGAGGAATAGGGACACAATCGAGACGATGGTACCAATGAGTATGCCTCCAAGCACGGCACGAATCGTTTGTGTTATCGAGCTTTGCAAACGGACATGAAACAATTTACGCTCCTGCAATAACTGACGATGATAGATCAGCGCAATCAGGATCACCGCAATATAATAAAACGGCTGAATAAACAACTGCAACAAAGCTTCCCCTAATGTAGTTAACCACGGCCATACCCATTCCATTGTGGTCGGTCACCCCTCTCCTTCAGCCGGTTCAGAAAAAAAGAAGGCTGAAAATCAGCCTTCTTTATGGCTTCGACACTGCGGACGAATTATCCTTTGAGACATTTTCGATCGCGCGTTTCAGCTGTGCATCATATTGAGGATTGGCAATACGTTCAATCAGAGCCGCTTCCAGTGATTCAGCGGTTTTCTCGTCAATCTGGCCTGTAGCCTGAATGCCTTTTTGCTTCTGGAATGCCTTGACCGCTTCTTCCGTCTTCTGGTCGTAGTATCCATCCACACGATCCGGTTTGAAATCGAGTCCTCTCAGCATCGTCTGTGCACTTTTCACATCCGTGCTATTACTGTCATATTTCAGTGGTAACTTCTCTTTGTTAATCGGTGCCACCGAGAAATAATCCGGCTGGTCTACCGCAATATCCGGTTTGATTCCTTTTTCATGAATCCAGTCTCCGTTCGGAGTGAGCCACTTGGCAATAGTGATCTTCAGCAAGCTACCATCACCCATCTGCTTGTCATAACTCGTCTGTACGGTTCCTTTACCAAAGGAATTTTCTCCAATCAACTTGGCACCTGCTGACTGTTGTAATGCACCGGCCAAAATCTCCGACGCACTCGCACTGCCTTTGTTCATCAGGACTGTGACTGGATAAGCTTTGGCTGATCCATTGGACTTGCTTTGTTCCTTTTTGCCGTTCTTGTCTTCCACTTGCACAATAACCTTGCCTTTAGGAACAAACTGTTCAGCAATATCAATAACAACTTGTAATACACCGCCTGGGTCATTCCGTACGTCGATGACCAGACCTTTCATGTTCTGCTTCTCAAGCTTCGCCAACTCTTCCTTGAAGCGATCGCCTGTATTCAAAGAGAATTGAGTAATGGCAATAACACCAATTCCGCCATCCTCCATGTGAGCATATACGGTCTCCAGATCAATATCATCCCGTACAATCACAAATTCAATCAGTTCTGAAGATCCGGCACGTTTGACCTGTACCTTCGCTTCACTGCCCTTGGGACCTCTGATTTTGTTAACAGCCTTGTTCAGTTCCAAACCTTGCAAGGATTCGCCGTTGACCGACATAATCATGTCTTTCGCACGAATACCCGCTTTCTCGGCAGGAGATCCTTTGATTGGGGAAACAACAATGACATTGCCATCCTGAGAGGATACCTCTGCGCCAATACCGGTAAATGAACCTTCGATCGACTCTTCAAACTGAGCAGCCGTTTCCTGCCCCATATAGTTGGAGTACGGATCACCAAGCGATTCCATCATGCCGTTGATCGCACCGTCAATCAATTTGGTCTGATCCACGTCTTTATAATAGTTGCTGGAGATCAAATCCATCGCAGTTTCAATCTTCTTCAAATCGTTCTTCTGCTGTGTATTGCCGGTTACACTAGCCAGCAAACCTTCACCCGGTGTGGTCTGGTTTGCTATTCCCGGGTAAGTCATTAGTACCAGGGTTAGCAAACTACCACCCAGGAGACCCACAATGACAAGCAGTAGCGCCGATCTTTTCTTCATCATCCGTTTGTCACCGCCTTTAGTTTTGAAGCGTGTCCGATTCCATTGTTGCCAGAATCCATTCCCTGAACATGCCAGCTTATTATATGTCTAGCTTGTACGGAATATGTTTTTTCCATTCGGTGCTTAAACAAATTTTACAGATAGTTCATCGGATTGACAGGAGTCCCGTTTTCACGTACTTCGAAGTGCAAGTGCGGTCCCGTAGAATTACCGGTATTGCCTGATTCTGAGATCTTATCTCCACGTGAGACTGTATCGCCCTTACTAACACTCAAACTACTGTTATGAGCATATAAGGTCCATAATCCTCCACCATGATCGATAATTACGGCATTACCATAACCACTCATCCATTCAGCAACAATCACGACACCACCGGAGGCCGCTCGTACTGTCGTTCCTTGCGGAACAGCAAAGTCAACGCCAGCATGCAGTTTGCCCACTTCTCCGGTAATAGGATGTGTACGTGGACCAAACGAGGAGGAAATCCTTCCACCAGAGATAGGCATACTAAATACGCCATTGCCGCCTGAATATGAACTGGTTGAATCACTCGTGCTGCTATCCGAACTCACTCTGGTTGGTATCTTGGCTGCAGCTTTCGCCCGAGCTGCTGCCGCGGCTTTTGCTTTGGCTGCAGCTGCAGCCTGCTGTTCACGCAATTTATTTTTCTCTTGAAGAAGTGCCGAACGTTTGCTGGCAATCTGCATTAATACATCTTCCTGCTCTTGTGTCAGCTCTTCTGACTCTTCAATTTTAGCATCATATGAAGCGAGAAGCACTTGCTTTTCCGCTTCTTTTTCATTCAATTGGGACTTGCGCTGTTTCTTCTGTGCATACAGACTCTTGGCTTCCGCATATTGCACATCCAATTCTGCCTTTTTGTCCACGACCAGTTGCTTGTCCGCTTTGTGCTCATCCAGCAGATGCTGATCCTGATCCACAATCGTTTTGAGTGAATCCGCACGGGTCAGGAAGTCAGTGAAGCTAGTAGAGGACAACAATACATCCAGATAGGATACAGCACCGTCTGTGTACATCAGGCGTACACGTGACTCCAACAACTTTCCCCTTGCAACGATGCGTTCTTCTGCCGCTTGCAAATCTTTTTTCGTTGTACGGAGATCTTCCTCCGTGTTCTCGATCTGCAAGGATACACTGGCCAGTTCATCACTAACGACATTGATCTGTTCCATGACAACCTTCAGATAAGCGTTGGTTTTGTTCTTGTAATGCTGTGCTTCCTTTTTGTTGGAAGCCGCTTTTTTTTGCTCCTGCTTGGCAGAAGCCGCCTTGCTCTCCAGTTGCTGAATCTGTTGGTCAATATCGCTGATGCTACTCTTGGCATATCCGTCAGAAGGTTGAAGCGTCAAACTGGCCAACAACGTAAAGGCCAGCAGCGAAGCGGTTTTTTTCAAAATGATGATCCCCCATCCTATGATTTCACAAGAAAGCAACCTGCACAGGTGGTGAACAGCATGTTCTTTGCTTTCTTCAATCTTAAAAGACTCCGTCTTTCCTACATATCGTCAAACAGCGTCCATTAATGAACCTGCTTTACCATTCTTTTCGACATATTCTGCAATTCGATCGTTGAAAACAAAATTAAACGTTGAGTGATTTCCGAATGGACAGTGTACTTCCCAAAATACCTACCAGCACACCGAGTCCGATCAACAGTGTTCCAAACAGCACCCAGATTTCGCCGAGTGGAATCAAGTTAAGCATCTGCATGAAAACATCCTGACCAATCGTTTTCATCAACTGGCTGTACCCAACAAACAGAACACCAACCGTAATGACCGAGCCAATAAACCCAATGAGTGCACCTTCAATAAAGAAAGGCCAGCGAATAAAGGTATTGGTTGCGCCAACCAACTTCATAATACCGATCTCCCGGCGACGTGCCAGAATCGTTACGCGAATCGTATTCGAGATCAGGAACATGGACATGAGACCCAGTCCCCCGACAAAAATAAATCCGATGTTACGAACAAGTTTCGTAAATTTGAACAACACTTCCACCGTTTCCTTGCCGTAGTTCACTTTCATGATTGGCTTCTCCGGGTGTTTTTCGTTCAAAGCTTCGATTTTTTGCGCCACAAAATTGACCGTTTCCGGTTCAATGACCTCAACTTCAATGGTCTCCGGCAGTGGGTTGTTGTCCACATCGAAACCGCTAAGCACGTTATCTGCACTCTCTCCAAGACGCTCACGGAACTCCTTGAGTCCTTCTTCCTTGGAAACAAAACGAATCTCACTTACTTCAGGCATCGCGCTGATTTCTTGCTCCAGTGTGTTACGCAGGTTCTCGTCCACATTCAGTTCGAGGAACGTGCTGATCTCCACCTGGCTATCAACCTGATTCGCCATGGAATTCACATTGAGCACCAGTAGCATAAACACGCCAAGAATAAACAGCGACACAATGATGGACATGATGGAGGCTACAGACATCCAGCCGTTGCGGAATACGTTTTTGAATCCCTCCCGCAGATGGCGCAAGAGAGTACTAAAATTCATAACCGTATTCCCCTCTCATCTGATCCCGTACAATCCGTCCACTTTCGATAGCGATTACCCGTTTACGCATCGTATTCACGATATCTTTGTTGTGGGTCGCCATAACAATCGTTGTTCCCCGGAAATTAATCTCATCCAGCAGTTGCATAATGCCCCATGACGTCTCCGGATCAAGGTTACCTGTAGGCTCATCCGCGATAATAACCGAAGGGTTATTGACGATAGCCCGTGCAATGGCAATACGTTGCTGTTCTCCACCCGAGAGCTGTGAAGGTTCACGATTTGCTTTACTGCGCAGTCCCACCAAGTCGAGTACTTCCATCACTCGTTTCTTGATATGACGCTTCGGTGCTTCAATAACTTCCATGGCAAATGCCACATTCTCAAATGCTGTCATCCGTGGCAGCAGACGAAAATCCTGGAACACAACGCCGATGTTACGACGCACATAAGGAATCTTTCTTGGCTTCAACTTACCAATATTAAATCCGTTAATGGATATTTGTCCTTTGGTCGGAACTTCTTCTCTGTACATCAATTTCATAAATGTCGATTTACCTGCGCCGGACGGACCGACGATATAGACAAATTCATTGCGGTCGATCTTCACCGACACCCCTTGTAATGCGTGGGTCCCATTGGCGTAGGTCTTCCACACGTCCTGCATTTCTATCACATCATCACTTCCTGCTCGCATAGTTAGCCATTATCATTTCGACACATTCCCGGCATTTCCTTTAAAAAGACCTGAATTTCATCAGGAAAAATCCACTTCGATCCTATTTCGATGGTGAAGCATGGATTCATATGAAGTTTATTGTAACAAATTTGTTACCTATTGAGTACCCGAAAGTTTTCCTGCATTGGATCATATATATAGAAAGTGTTACAAAGTGCGGAACAACAGAAGTATAAAGGAGCGTACGGTTATGAAAAAAATACATTTGACGGTCATTGTTCTCTTCTCCATCCTCTTGATCGGCTCCGCGTCCTACGGATTGTTGTATATGTACGTGAATCAGCCTACCCTACCCAAAGACGTTCATGTTGGCGGTATGTCGGTGGAAGGGAAGAATCGCAAGAACGTTTTGCATGAATTGAATGAGCGGATTAAAAAGCTGGAGGCCTGGCCTGTCACCCTTGAAGTGACTGAACCTGACCCCAAGACGATGACGTATACCACGGCCCAGGTGGGGGTGAGTTACAACGTTAACAGCTTTGAGTCGGCGATACAGCAACTGGAGGAAGGTAACCTGTGGGAACGCGCTTATGCACGTTATCATTTTCCGAAAGAGTTCTCTCTCGATATGAACTACAACTCAAGACCACTTCAAGAACGTCTCAACCCTGCCTGGGAAAAAGAAACCTTCGGTACGCCTGCGGACGCTGTTCGCCGCATTACCGCAAGTGACAAAGTCCAGTATATCCCGGAAAAAGGCGTCCGCCGCATTGATTGGAATACACTCACAAGTCTCATTCAGACGAAGTTGCACAGGGATTTCAGTGTACTGAACCCGGATGAGAAACCCGCCCCATTGCTGATCCAGGTACCACTGTATACGCTGAAACCTGAAGTAACCCTTAATTCGCTACGCCAGGAAGGCATTGACCGAAAGATCATCCAGTTCTCCACGGGTCTGGGCAATAGTAGTGAAGGCCGGATACATAATGTCAGCGCAGCGGCGGAAGCGATTAACGGCATGATTTTGCCACCAGATGCCACATTCGATTATGAGAAGGTCGTCCGTCAAGCTGAAAAGGAGTATGGGTTTCGTGAGGCCCCGGTCATTGTCAATGGAAGACTCACCCCCGGAATTGGCGGGGGAATCTGTCAGGTATCCAGTACGGTGTATAACGCAGCGCTGTTGACGGGTCTCGATATTATTGAGCGTCGCAATCATTCCCTGCCAGTCAAATATTTGCCGAAAGGGCTGGATGCCACCTTTGCCTCGGGAGCCATCAACTTTCGCTTCAAGAATAATACTGGAAAATCCCTACTCATTCATGCAGAGGTAAAGAACCACCAATTGATGGTTAAATTTTTCGGTACCTTCCCGGAGAACGTCAGCTATGCCCTTGAATCTCGTACCATTGAAACATTAAGTGTTCCGGTGAAGTATGTGTCCAGTACGGTACTGCCTGATGGTGCACAGCAGGTGCTGCAAGACGGACAGCCTGGATATATTGTCGAGACGGTACGAACCAAGAGGCTAAACGGCAAAGTGGTCGAATCCAAAACGATTACACGGGACACGTACAAAGCTCAGAATCGCCTGATTGCCCGCTCCGGTCATAGCAGCCTACCTGACCCACAAGGGCCTTCTGTGGTCGAGGACGGGATTAGCGATACGAAGCAACCTTAGGCTCCTTTTCTGAAGCAGCCAAAAGAGTTCAATCCGTAATTCATGCATTCTAGGATAAACTGATCCTACGAAAACAAAAAGACACACTTCCCGTCCCTTTTAAGGATATGCGAGAAGTGTGTCTCTACATTTTCAAGATAAATTATTCGAGTTTTACCAAGCTAAGATTAGCTTTACTACCGTAACTTATGGTTTACTGCATTACGGTTTAGTGACCGCCAGTGTATTCGCCTTGCTCTTCGCCTACAACCATCTTCTCTTTTCCCATGAAGAAGGAAGCGACCAACGCGAGTGCAGCCGGAATTACAGCCCAGGCAAATAACTGTACGATGGAAGAAGACAGGGCATGTGTGATGGTATCCAGCACTTGAGGAGGAATCGCCTGTCTGAGTTCTGGTGAGAGCAACGCATGTGGATCGGTCAGATCCACTCCCTGCGGCACGCCACCCGCAGAAGCACCGCCTGCTTCCGCAGCTGAACCAGCGAGAGCATCATTCATTTTACGCGTAAATACCTGGCTCTGTACGATACCAAAGATCGTAATGCCCATCGTCATGCCGAGGGACCGCAAAAAGTTAAGTGTGGAGCTTGCTGCTCCGCGTCTTTGCGGTTCAAACGCGTTCATGGCTGCGTTGCTGAGTACCGAGAACGAGGCACCGACACCCAGACCAACCATCACCATGTAGATACGTATCGTCCAGAGGGAAGAATTCTCATCCAGCGTAGTCAGCAATCCAAGTCCAATGACAAGTAAAGCCAACGTAGGGATCATGATATTACGATACTTGATTTTGGTCATCAACACCCCGCCCAAGGATGCCGTCACAACAGACCCAAGCATCATGGGCAGCAGCACAAGACCGGAGTTGGTCGCTTTACCACCAAGTACCCCCTGTATGAAGATCGGAATGTACACGGATGCTGTAATGAACGCCGCACCACTGAACATACCAATAACGTTACTGGACCAGTAGACCCGGTTGCGGAACATGTTGAAGGAGATGATTGGTTCTTTGGCTTTTGTTTCTGCAAAAAGGAAGAGCAGCGCTAATGCTACAAATCCGGCAAACAAGCCAAGAATCTGCCACGAACCCCAGGCAAACGTTTTGCCGCCCAGTTCCAGACCAAAGATCAGGCACACAACAGCACCGATCAGCGTTACAGCACCCAGCCAGTCGATCTGTTGGGATTGATGCTGATGAGACTCTTTATAGAAGAAGGCAATAAACACAAATGCAATCAAGCCTAGCGGCAGGTTGATATAGAATACCCATTCCCATGTCGCATATTGAGTAATGTAAGCACCGAGCAGAGGTCCGAATACGCTGGAGAGGCCAAAGACGGCTCCAAACAATCCACCCAATTTACCACGTGATTCTGGTGCAACGACATCAAACATGATCGTAAAGGCAATCGGCACCAGGGCTCCCGCACCAATACCTTGAATCGCTCTGTACATCGTCAATTCCACAATAGACGTTGCCGTTCCGCACAGCGCTGAGCCAAGCATAAACACAATAATACCAAATACAAAAAACTTCTTCCGTCCATACATATCGGATAACTTACCGAAGATTGGCATCCCTGCCATCTCAGCCACCATGTAGGCGGAGGTCACCCAGACGAACTTGTCGAGCCCACCCAGCTTCCCGACAATATCCCCCATAGCTGTTGCCACGATGGTATTATCCATCGAAGCCATTAGTATGCTGAGCAGTAACCCTGCCAGCACCAATCCAATACTGTTTTTACGTGCAACCATTGTACTCAATCTCTCCATTCACGCTCTATTCATATGACTGCATTAGTATATCCGAAAAGAAGTCTGCGTTAATCAGTCCAAGGACCGATTGCTTTGCAGCAAAACTTCCGATTGCGGATGAATTTGCAGAGATGAACGGTATTCCACTGTACCAATCCGGCAGCCAGGACCGATTTTTATTTTATCGCCACGAACAATCTCGGCCTCCGTATTCTCTAATTCAATATCATCACCTTCGATAATCTGTGCTTTGAGAATTGACTTATTCCCCGTAAACAAGTCATTCAACCGGCCACTCTTCACCGAGATGATGGAACCGCCCATTTCCTTGACCTCGGATGGACCCATGATTTTGAGCGTCATGTGTTCAGCGCTGAGCATGCCCGCTATCGTCAAACGGCCGTTCAGCTTGATATTTTCCGCCTGACAATCCCCTGACAGATGAAGTTCACCGACCACTTTTATATGTTCAGCTTTGGCATGCAGGCCAGATGCCTGGATTCCATCCTCACCATCGTTGCTGGTCTCTCGCTCTGTTAGAGTCAGGGTTCCGGTAATTTTAATATCTGTGGATTCAAGCGATCCGTATATGACCGATGTACCCGTACATTTGAATCGATCACAAGATAGATTGTCGTTAAAGGACGCGTCCCCTACGACCTTGATCTTGCCGTACACGCCACCAGAAGAACTGCCATCACCAACGATGCTGATATCCATTTTTTTGTCCAATGAACGCCCAGGATTGTTATTCATGTCGATCCCGTCCCTTTCTCTCCATATCCAAACTTTAAATTCGCTGACTGCTGCCCACCTTGGCATCCTGATCTACCTCAAGTTCACCTGAATACTCAACCATTCTGATGTTACAGCCGCGACCAATAAAAATGTTACTCCCCCGAACAATGTCAGCTTCGGTATCTTCCAGCACAATCTCATCACCCTCAATTAAGGATGTCTTAAATGAAGGGGTCCCGCCCAGACCAATACTTTTCCAAAAGCCATTCTGTTGTTCCTTGCGACGAATATCGATACGCTCTCCGCCAATCTCTTTAGCCGAAGAAGATGTATGCAGCCTGATCTCCACCGTTCCTGCATTCAGAAAGCCGCTGATTTTAATATTGCCTCGTACATTCAGGGACTCGCATTGCACATCCCCTTCAACATCGATCACGCCGCCAATATCAATTCGTTCCCCATCCACTCTTCCACGTACGGTACACTTTCCGTTTACTTCAAGCTCAGGGCTATGGAGATCTCCGTTAATCGTCGTCAAACCATCCACCCGAACACGAGAACTGGTCAGAGGTCCATTTAACGTGCACATGCCGTTAATCGCTGCACTCTCGGAGGTCAAAGCGCCGTGCATCTTCAATGTCCCATTCACTTCCATAGAGGTACAGTCCAGGTTACCGTTCACCTTAGCCATGCCATCAATAGATACACGGTGAAAATTCCCGCCTGCCGTCTGACTTATGCCCGCCACATTCAGATCATTCCGCTTATTCCGCTCTTCCATAGATGATCCTCTCCTTATCCCAATTTGAGTTTTAATTCTTCCATAAATGTTCCCATCGGCTGCCTAAGAACCACTTTCACACCATTGTCAAAATAAAACTCTGTTCCTGCTGTTACCAGCATGAATGAAGGAACACCCATCTTACGAATAAGCACGAGTTCGCTGGGTTTGCCTGTAAAACGATAATAATGTTCGGACATCACTTCGATCAGCAACGCACCCTCTTGCCGAGTAATATCTCCGCTCATTAACAGCTTATCAAGGACGTAGAGCATCATAATCTGCTCCAAAGCATACAGCGGTTGTTCTCGACCTGCTTCTTTTAACAGATCTAGCGAGATCTGTGAAACAATGTTTCGCTCTATTAGTTGCTGTGCAGACATTTCTACTTCACCCAACGTAGGTGAGAAAACGTCTGCCAGCTCATCCAGCGATAATCCGTCTTTCATATTGAGAATCTTGTCAATGCGCAGTAAAATCTGTTGTTTTGGAAAAAAAGTCTCTTGTCCGGTGTAGGACGACTTCCGAATGAACCATTCTTCGGGAATGAGATTTTTCCGCTTCCAGCGGTATAACTGGCCGTATGAGATTCCTGTCAGGTCCAGCAATTCTTTCTTGGAGATCAAATCATCCGTCATATATGGTCCCCCCTTTTATTGAAATGAGTGTAACATAACATTGTTACGTTGTAAACTACATTGAAAAATCGATGATCCGATTACAGACTTCCATTTTAATCACTGGTGTGAAATTCTTTGTTTTCTACTGTAGATCTTGTTATTGCAATGGAAGAGCAATGCGTATAACCTGTTACATATAAACACTTTGGAGGCCTAGCCATCCGATTTCCATCCCATCGTCTCATGTCAGAACACGTGGTTAACGAACTTATGAAAGGGGTTTCTTATACTCATGGCACTTATTAAATGTGATTTTTACTCGGATACGCTCGGGCTTAGCACCAGCATGCATGTCATTCTGCCGCAACAAACCCACAATCAGATCGGTATGGAGAATGTGACTGGCAAAGGGTTGCACCCAACCCTGTACCTGTTACACGGTCTGTCTGATGATGATTCCATTTGGCTGCGTCGCACATCGATCGAACGTTATGTAGCAAACCTCGGGATCGCCGTTGTTATGCCACAGGTTCACCGCAGCTTCTATACAGATATGGTAGAAGGCGGACGTTATTGGAGCTTTATCAGTGAAGAACTCCCGGCACTTGCTCGTTCTTTCTTCCCACTATCAGATCAACGGGAGGACAATTTCGTTGCCGGATTATCCATGGGTGGCTATGGGGCGTTCAAGCTGGCCCTTCGTAAACCAGATCAATATGCTGCTGCTGCCAGTTTGTCTGGAGCACTCGATATGTCTGCACATATGGATAGAAATGCATCCTCAGCATTACAACAGACGGAGTTACAGCGGATTTTCGGACCTGAGGTGGCAGGTACAGAGAACGATCTGATCCATCTACTTAAAGAGAGTCAAGCCAGCCAAGGGCCACAGCCCCTGCTCTATCAGTGCTGCGGAACGGAAGATTTCCTGTATGAGGATAATCAAACCTTCCGTCAAGCCTGTGAACAGACGAACTTCGAACTGACATACCAAGAAGAGCCTGGTGAACATGAATGGGGCTACTGGGATGCCAAGATCCAAGATGTATTGAAATGGTTGCCTTTGCCCAAGCACGATTAGTAGAGCATTGTAAAGTAACTTGTAATGAAGCGACTGCGTCTAATTAGACGGGTGCCCTGATACTTCGATGAGAGTATAACCTTGCGGTCACTGCTGGGTTGAATATATCCAGATCACTTCGTTGTCGCTATAAAACACAAAAAAGCAGGCCGTTGAGAACAAAGTTCTCTGGCCTGCTTTTTGTATATTGTACGTTCATATTTCGTTAGGATATCCGTGGTATTAACCGCGGTTCGTAATCCATTGCTCGGTAATCTCCAATACCTTCTCACTGCGTCCAATGGCTTCTGCGACTTGACCCGCAGCTGTTCCGCCGTAAACATTACGAGCGTTCACTACCGCTTCCGGTTGAAGCACGTCATAGATCCGGTCATCGAACAGTGGTGAGAACTGACGGAATTCTTCAATCGTCAGATCCAGCAAATACTTGCTGTTCTGGATGCAGTACAGCACCGTTTTACCAATCACTTCATGCGCCTGACGGAAAGGCAAGCCTTCGCCTACGAGGAAGTCGGCAATATCCGTAGCGTTGGAGAAATCCTGGTTGACTGCTTGACGCATCCGATCCTTGTTCACTGTCATTGTCGCGATCATTGGAGCAAACAGTTGCAGTGCACCCTCCAGCGTTGCTACCGTGTCGAACATGCCTTCTTTGTCTTCCTGCATGTCCTTGTTGTATGCCAGCGGAAGAGATTTCAGTACCGTCAGCAAACCGATCAGGTTGCCATACACACGTCCTGTTTTACCACGAACGAGTTCAGGAACGTCCGGATTTTTCTTCTGAGGCATGATGCTACTGCCTGTGCAGAACGCATCGTCCAGTTCAACGAAACCAAACTCCGTGCTGCTCCACAATACCAGTTCTTCACTAAGACGGGACAAGTGAGTCATGATCAGCGATGCGGCTGCCAGGAACTCGACGATAAAGTCACGGTCGCTTACTGCGTCCAGACTGTTCTCGTACACGCCATCGAAGCCCAGTTGTTCCGCCACAAAATGACGATCAATCGGGAATGTTGTGCCTGCAAGAGCACCTGCACCCAAAGGCAGGATGTTAATGCGTTTGTAGCTGTCCATCAGACGCTCCGCATCCCGTTGGAACATGGAGACATATGCCATTAGGTGATGGGCGAACAGAATAGGCTGTGCCCGTTGAAGATGCGTATAACCCGGTACAATTGTATCGAGGTTATCTTTTGCTTGTCCAATCAATGCTTCCTGCAAGGAATGCAGCATGCCTACAAATCCAACTACGCGCTCACGCAGGTACAAGTGCATATCCGTTGCAACTTGGTCGTTCCGGCTGCGGCCTGTATGTAATTTACCGCCTACAGGACCAATCGTCTCGATCAGGTTTTTCTCAATATTCATGTGGATGTCTTCGTCCGATACGGAGAATTCCACTTCGCCCGCACGGATTTTGTGCAAAACGGTGATCAGACCCTCTTTGATCGTCTCTACATCTTCCGCCGGAAGAATGCCGCATTTGCCCAGCATCGTTACATGGGCCAGACTGCCCTGAATATCTTCCTCAGCCAAAGCTTTGTCAAAATTGATCGATGCCGTATATTCTTCAACCAAATGATTGGTTTGTTTTGTAAAACGTCCTCCCCACAGCTTGCTCACGGTGAGTACTCCCCTTTCGCTCATGGACAAAGCCGCTCCTGCCAGATGTGCAAGAACGGCCTGCCTTGTCATTTATATTGATATAGCTCTATGATGCAGGTTGAAATTAGTTTTTGTTTTGCTCCACGCCGGAGTTTACTTTCAAACGCAGTGCATTCAGGCGGATAAAGCCTGTTGCATCACCTTGATCGTAGGCTTGCGTTGGATCAGCTTCCATCGTTGCGATGTCCGGATTGTAGAGGCTGACAGGACTTTTCACACCTGCGCCGATGATGTTGCCTTTGTACAGTTTCACACGAACCGTACCTGTTACGTTTTTCTGGCTTTCAGTCACCAGCGCTTGCAGCGCCAGACGTTCCGGTGCGAACCAGAAGCCGTTGTAAACGAGTGTGCTGTAACGTGTGATCAGGCTATCACGCAGGTTCATCACTTCACGGTCCATCGTGATGGACTCCATTTTGCGATGTGCGGTGAACAGGATTGTTCCACCTGGTGTTTCGTACACGCCACGGCTCTTCATACCAACAAAACGGTTCTCAACCATATCTACACGGCCAATACCATGTTTGCCACCCAGCTCGTTCAGTTGCTCCATCACTTGCAGCGGGCTCAGGCGCTCACCGTTCAGTGCAACACAGTCGCCTTGTTCGAACTCCAGCTCAACATATTCCGCTTGATCTGGTGCATCTTCAGGTGCACTGCTCAGCAGGAACATGTCTTTGTTCTCGTCCGCACTTGGATCGAACCAAGGATCTTCGAGCACACCGCTCTCATAGCTGATATGCAGCAGGTTACGGTCTGTTGAGTACGGTTTAGCCGCAGATGCCGTTACCGGAATGCCATGTTTTTCAGCGTAAGCAATCATCTCGGCACGTCCCGGGAATTGGTTACGGAATTCTTCCAGGCGCCAAGGTGCAATTACGTTAATGTCTGGTGTCAGTGCAGCCGCGTTCAGTTCGAAGCGAACTTGGTCATTACCTTTACCTGTAGCGCCGTGAGCGATGGCTGTAGCACCTTCTGCACGAGCGATATCCACCATGCGTTTAGCGATCAGTGGACGAGCGATACTTGTACCAAGCAGGTATTGTCCTTCATAAAGGGCACCAGCTTGGAACATTGGATAGATGAAATCTTTTGCGAATTCATCGCGCAGATCGTCAATGTATACTTTGGAAGCGCCTGTTGCCAGTGCTTTTTCCTCCAAACCATCCAGTTCATCCTTTTGTCCGATATCCGCTGTGAATGCGATAATCTCTGCATCATACGTTTCTTTCAACCATTTCAAAATTACAGATGTATCCAACCCGCCTGAATATGCGAGTACAATTTTTTCCTTAGCCATGTGTGATGGTCCTCCCCAAGATCAGTTGCTATAAACTTTTATCTATCATCGCGAAATCTGCGCCTAAAATCAACCCATAAAGGCAAATAGCATCTATTCGCTCATTAACGCAGCCATTAATGCTTTCTGTGCATGCAAGCGATTCTCCGCCTGATCAAAGATCAGAGAGTTCGGTCCGTCAATTACACCAGCACTTACTTCTTCGCCGCGGTGTGCTGGCAGACAATGCAAGAACATGTAGTCCGGCTTCGCGCCTTTCATCAGTTCCTCGTCCACTTGATATGCCGCAAATGCCTGCTCCCGAATCTTCTGCTCTTCTTCAAAGCCCATGCTCGCCCATACATCCGTATACACGATATCTGCATCTTTCGCAGCTTCCTGTGCACTGTACGTTACAGTCACTTCAGAACCGCTCTCCTGTGCGATAATGCGTGCCTGCTCCACAACTGCGCTATCCGGCTCATAACCTTCTGGCGTTGCTACAGCAACATGCATTCCCATCTTCGCTGCTCCGAGCATCAGGGAGTGTGCCATGTTGTTGCCATCTCCGATGTAGGCCATTTTCAGATCTGCCAGCTTGCCTTTGTGTTCCAGCACCGTTTGGAAGTCGGCCAGTACCTGACAAGGATGTGCCGCATCGCTCAGGCCATTAATGACTGGAACATCCGCATGCTCTGCCAGTTCAGTTACATTATGGTGTCCAAAGGTACGTATCATAATGCCGTCCAGGTAACGTGACAATACTTTGGCTGTATCATGTGTTGTTTCCCCGCGACCCAGCTGGATATCATTTTTGCTCAGGAAAAGTGCGTGTCCGCCCAATTGGAACATACCCACTTCAAAGGATACACGCGTACGTGTGGATGATTTTTCAAAAATAAGTCCGATCGTTTTGCCTTTCAACGGTTGAAAAGGTACACCGCTTTTTTGTTTGCCTTTAATCTCAATTGCGAGATCAAGCAGATAACGAATCTCCTCTGCCGTGTAGTCCGTGAACTCGATAAAATCCCGGCCTCTCAGATCAATCTTCTGAATCTTTTCCGTCTGTTGTGCTGTCATGTATAATGTCCTCCTTATTTCCGGTTCCCTGCACCCGCATGGGCAGAAGAGAGCAACGTTGACACTTTGTCTGGATGCTTCTCAAGTTTATTCATTTCCACCTTCTGCAAGTTCACCACGCGGCTACAGGGATTCATCATCTCGTTCTGCTTCGAGGCCGGTAATGGCCCCGAGACAGAAAGGTTCTCATTTTTATATTAGGCTTTCGCCGCTACGTGTTCTTCGATCAATGTGGCTACCAGCGATACTGCCTCGTCGATCTCTTCTTTGCTCACATACAGGTTCGGAAGCAAACGGATCACATTTGGTCCTGCAGAGACAAACAAAATCCCGCGTTTTTGCCCAGCAAGTACAATATCCCCTACCGGCTCAGCACATTCTATGCCGACCAACAATCCCAAGCCACGAACTTCTTTTACAAAGGAATTACCCGCCAAACGATTCCGCAGGGAGCTCATCAGATATTCACCCATCTCCGCTGCACGCTCTGGCAAGCGATCTTCCAGCATCGTTTCGATTGTTGCGATTACAACGGATGAAGCTAGTGGTGTTCCACCAAATGTTGTCGCATGGCTACCTGGCGTGAATGCATCCCGCAAGAAGCCTTTACCCAACATCGCGCCTACAGGGAAACCACTGCCGATACCTTTGGCAACGGTGAACACGTCTGGCTCAATACCATAATGTTCGTGCGCAAACAGTTTGCCTGTACGTCCCATTCCGGTTTGTACTTCATCGACAATCAATAGTAGCCCATGCTCGTCACACAGTTTCCGTACATGTTTGACGAATTCTGGTTCAACTGGATATACACCACCCTCGGCCTGAACCATCTCCAGCATAATAGCTGCTGTGTTGGGTCCAATTGCCGCTTCAAGTGCAGGGATATCATGCAAAGGTACGGTTACAAATCCGGCTGGCAATGGTAAAAATCCTTCTTTCACCTTATCCTGTCCGGTTGCTGTCAGTGTAGCGAGTGTCCGTCCATGGAAGGACTGGGCGAATGTGATCACTTCATAGCGATCTGTGCCTTTCACTTTCTGGTGATAACGACGCGCTACTTTAATAGCCGCTTCATTCGCTTCGGCACCACTGTTACAAAAGAAAACCGCGTCAGCGCATGTGTTGGCTGTCAGCAATGCTGCTGCTTTTTCCTGGCCCGGAATCTGGAATAGGTTGGATACATGCCACAGCTCATCAATCTGAGCTTTAAGCTTGGCTCCAACTTTCTCCGGTGCATGGCCCAGGCTAGTTACAGCGAGACCGCACATGAAATCGAGATACCGGTTGCCTTGGTCATCCCACAACCAGCTGCCTTTACCTTTGACCAGACTGATTGGATAACGTGCATACGTTTGGAAAAGCGAGCTTTCCGTCTGTGCCGCTGCACCTATTGCTGTTGCGCCCGCTACCGCTGTGCCAGAACCTGGCTGTTCGTTGCCTTTTGCCATGACCATATCACTCCTTATTGGTTGGTGCACGCCTAAGGTGAATAAAACATAACACTAGATCACTTCGATTGCAGTCTATCTTCCGAACGTGTGCATACTTCCACTTCGATGACAGAACAACCTTCCGATCGCTGTTATCCCCAGATTTCTTTGATTAATTGTTTAAAGGTGGAAATCCGGGGATAAAGGCGCACGCTTCGCTTCTTCAGGTTATTTCTGTCCTCTCCGTTCTTGCGTCTTTTCTTCAGATCTGCTCTGCACTCTTCCGTTATCGCGTTATGCCCAGATTCACAAAAAAGCCGTGCACATATTTTTTTATTTAATATAAGACTATTAAGACCCTAGCGTATCGAGCAAATTATTGCATACGGATGATTCTTGTTCCGATGATTTCTCCGCCGAGCACACGGCTCAGGATTTGGGGTTCGCTGCCGTCTACGATGACGACCTCACGTACTTGGCCATGGATACATGCGATAGCTGCACGCACTTTGGGAATCATGCCGCCATAGATTTCTCCGGTCTGGATCATGTCCTCAATCTCTTGTACAGATACGGATGGCAGTACTTTTTTCTCGCCGCCTACGTTCTTCATGATGCCTGGAACGTCGGTCACGACAATCATCCGGCTTACGCCGAGATGAGACGCCACTGCACCTGCAGCTGTATCTGCGTTAATGTTGTAGCGTTGTCCTGTTGCATCTACGCCAACTGGTGCGATAACCGGCATGTAACCCATGTTCACGATACCTTGAATAATCTCTGCGTTCACACCAGTGACATCGCCTACCCAACCGATCTCTGCGTGGTTTGTAACAGGTTTAGCCTGAATCAGACCTCCATCGACGCCGGACAAGCCTAGTGCACGACCGCCCACACGTTGAATCAAACGCACGATCTGTTTGTTGATACTGCCTGCAAGCACCATCTCCACTACGTCCAGCACAGGTTCAGTCGTTTTGCGCAGGCCATTAACGAATTCGGTTTCGATACCAAGCTTCGCCAGGTTATCCGAGATCGCAGGACCTCCGCCATGCACGATGACCGGCTGCGTGCCCTGAGACTGCAGATCACGCAGATCCGCAAAGAAAGACTCGGGCAATGCTGCCAGCGTGCTGCCTCCACATTTCATGACAAACATCTGTTTCTCTGTGCTCGCTTCCGTTGCGGTACTCTCGTTTGGCATTGTTGAATTCATGAGGGCAAGCTCCTTTCATAGTGAAAATTACATTCAAAAAAATATAACACTTTTATAAGGTGACAAAGGTTGGTAGGAGTCCATTCCGAATTCGGATTGTTCTTTCGATCGCTGTTGTCTCCAGGTTTCTTGAATTATCCCTATATAGGGGAATAACCGGAGACAAAGGCGACCGCTCCGCTTCTGCAGAATCAATTCCGTCTTCTCCATTACTATCGCTATATGTCCAACACCAAACAACAAGTTTAAATTTTATTGATAATTTTTGAAACATCTCACGAAACAGCTTCACAATAGAAGACAGCTGTTTCGCAAAACCTTTATCCCAAAGTCTTATTACGTGCGGTATGCGGCGTTAATTCGGACGTAGTCATACGTCAGGTCACAGCCCCAGGCTGTTGCTGTTCCTTCGCCGTGGTGCAAATCCACCACGATGCGAACTGTATCAGTCTGCAAATAGGCCAATGCCGCTTCTTCGTCAAACACGACTGGGCGAGACTGCGCGAGTACGGAGATATCTCCCAAACGAATATCCACCGTATCCGGGTTCACCGGTTGTCCTGCACGCCCTACGGCTGCAATAATCCGTCCCCAGTTGGCGTCTGCGCCAAACATGGCTGATTTCACAAGACTCGAACCGATGACCGTTTTCGCGATTGCTTGCGCGGACTCATCACTTACTGCTCCTGTAACTTCTACCTCAACCAGTTTGGTTGCTCCTTCACCATCGCGAGCAATGGCTTTGGCTAGCACTTGGCAAACATAGGTGAAGCCGGCTGCAAAAGCGTCCCAATCTGGATGCTCTGTGGTCAGCTCTTCATTGCCTGCATAACCACTGGACATAGCTACCAGCATGTCGTTTGTACTTGTATCCCCATCGACAGTAATCATATTAAATGTATGATTGGTTGCCTGGCGCAGCAAGCGTTGCAACGCTTCTGCACCAATGACCGCGTCAGAGGTCATGAAAGCGAGCATTGTCGCCATATTCGGATGAATCATACCCGAGCCTTTGGCGGCTCCCGCAATCGTAACCGTCTTACCGTTAACTATAACGGAGACGCAAGCTTCCTTTTTTACCAAATCCGTTGTCAGAATCGCTTGTGAAAATTGTTCCGCCTCATTAGACTCCTTACCCATATGTGCTGGAAGACCAGTGATACCTGAATGTACAGCATCCATTTTGAGCAATTCACCAATGACACCTGTGGATGCCACAGCCACGTCCTCTTCTGCCACACCCAACTCACGCGCAGCAGCCGAACGCATCGCATAAGCATCTTCTTCCCCTTGTTGCCCTGTGCATGCATTAGCATTACCACTGTTAACGATAACAGCCTGAAGGCGTCCATTGCTCAAGCTTTCGCGCGTTACTTTGAGTGGTGCTGCTTGAAACACGTTCGTTGTGTATACAGCAACAGCTGTAGCCGGTACATCACAGCGGATCGCTCCAATGTCATTTCGAGATGTCTTTTTCAATCCGCAGTGAAGTCCACCAGCAGTGAATCCCCCAGGGGTTACAATTGTTCCGTTCTCAACCACGGTAAAAGTCTGTTGCTCCACATTCGTTCCCATATCATATCCCCCGTATGCGTTCAGCTATATGCTGATGATCGCCTGCTTAACCTGATCCGTTCTCCCTAAGTGACTCCGAGAATGCACTCTTACACTCCATATGCCAATGCACCTCTTGAATTCCATCTCTTATGGATATACCGGTGTCATGTTCAGCCCGAGGTTCTCCTCCCATCCCATCATCAGGTTCATATTTTGAATCGCTTGCCCGGATGCACCCTTCACCAGGTTGTCGATAACCGAAATAATCGTTAAACGACCTGTGCGAGGATCCACCGCAAATCCGATATCACAATAGTTGGATCCGTACACTTCTTTGGTAGAAGGCCAGATGCCCGGTTCACGTACACGTACAAAAGGTCTGTTCTCATAATATTTGCGGTACAAATCTACGATCTCCCGGTCGCTGTGCTCCCCAACGAGGTTTGCATACATCGTACTCATGATTCCACGTGTCATTGGCACCAGATGTGTTGTGAAGGTAACCGTAACAGACGTTCCCGTTATACTGCCAAGCACTTGTTCGATCTCGGGAATATGTTGATGTTTATTCAGTTTATAGGCTTTGAGATTCTCATTCATCTCTGCATAATGATTTGTCAGACTTGTTCCACGTCCCGCTCCGGATACACCTGATTTAGCATCAATTATAATAGTAGAAGGATCAATCCAGCCTGCCTCTACAGCAGGGATCAGTCCAAGAAGTGTAGCCGTTGGATAACAGCCTGGGTTGGATATAAAATTCTGTCCCTTCACTTCTTCGCCATACACCTCAGCCATGCCGTATACCGCTTGTTCCAGCAAATCAGCTGAAGGCGCCGGATGTTTGTACCACTCTTCGTACACCGTTCCATCCTTAAGTCTGAAATCGCCAGACAGGTCAATCACCTTAAGTCCTGCTGCCAGCAGGCTTGGTACGAGCTTGGCACTTACGCCGGACGGGGTCGCTGTGAATACCAGATCCGCACGACTCGCAATTTCAGCCGGATCTACACCGTCGAGTGGCCTGTGAATCACGCCCGTCAAATGCGGAAATCCATCTGCGATGGAATCACCACTGCTCGATGATGAGATCACCGATGTGATTTCAACCAACGGATGGTTCTGGAAAAAACGAATCAGCTCCACCCCGCCGTAGCCGGTGGAACCGACGATTGCTACTTTTAATTTGTTATTCACTCTCGCTCCCCCAATCTCGATGTATGCGCTACTTGTGCTGTGCCCTCGCCTGAAAGATACTTGAACACAGCAATTCCGTCGCTTATATGCATATTTGTGTATTATTATACGACTCTGGTTATATAAATACAACACTCTATCATCAATTTCACATGGATTTCCATCTAATCCGAACATATCTTTTTTAACATCCGGGACGAATAGGTATACATCTGTTAAAATACGTATTAGTAGGAAACATTACAATCAGGGTCTCATTCATAACTAACCTGCTAGTCAAGGACATATGAATAGATTCATGATGGTCATTATGAGACGTGGGGGACTATAGTGCATATCGAATCCATTTTACTTATTGTGCTCCTGGGCCTAAATATTATTTTCGCTGCAGCAGTCGTTTTCTTCGAACGGAAGGACGCCAGTGCTTCCTGGGCTTGGCTGCTCGTTTTGAACTTTATTCCGGTGTTTGGTTTTTTACTTTATCTTTTAACCGGTCAAAACTTGACCCGATACCGGCTTTTCCAGTGGAAAGAACGTAAGAAGCTCGGGCTAGAGGAACGTATTGAAGCCCAGCTCACGCAGTTGCACGATAATCGCACGCCTTTCCGCAACCAAGCAACCGAGACTAGCCAGGACATGATCTATATGAATCTGAAGCAGAACGGTGCTCTGGTGACGGAAGATAATGCGGTCGAGATCATTACGGATGGAACAGATAAATTTCAGCGGCTCTTGGACGATATCGAAGCGGCTCAGGATCACGTGCACGTACAATACTACATTTATAGAAGCGACCGTCTGGGCAAAAGAATTCGGGATGCACTCATCCGCAAAGCGCGGGAAGGCATCAAAGTTCGTTTGCTGTATGACGCGCTCGGATCACGGCGGGTATCAAAACGCTTTTTCAAAGAATTGCGCGAAGCAGGCGGTTTGGTTGAAGTCTTTTTCCCATCCAAATTCAGTCTGATCAACTTGCGTATGAACTACCGGAACCACCGTAAGATTGTCATCATCGATGGTAACCTTGGCTACACGGGCGGGTTTAATGTCGGAGATGAGTATCTCGGCTTAAACTCGAAATTCGGTTACTGGCGCGACACACACCTGCGTATTCAAGGAAATGCTGTTCATGCGCTGCAGACCCGTTTCCTTCTGGATTGGAATGAAGCGTCCAAGCAACACGACACACCTTATGTTCCGGCGCATTTCCCTCATATCGAGGGTACAGGAAAGATTGCCATGCAGATTGTCTCCAGTGGACCGGATGCAGAGACCGAGCATATCAAGAACAGTTATCTCAAGATGATTAATGGTGCCAAACATTCGATTCTGATTCAAACGCCTTATTTTATCCCGGATGCCAGTGTATTCGAAGCTATTCGTCTCGCGTGTCTATCCGGTATAGATGTTCGCATCATGATTCCAAATAAACCTGACCATGCCTTTGTATATTGGGCTACGTTATCTTATATTGGTGAGTTGCTGAAGGTTGGCGCCAAAGTATTTATATATGATAATGGCTTCATTCATGCCAAAACACTTATCATTGACAGTTTGGTTGCATCCGTGGGAACCGCCAATATTGACTACCGTAGTTTCCGGCTGAACTTTGAGGTTAATGCTTTTATGTATGATGAAACGATTGCGACAGCACTTGTACAAACCTTTGAGCACGACTTGCATGTATCGCGTGAAATGACGCTCGATGAATACCAAAAACGCAGTCTGATTATCCGATTTAAAGAAGCCATTTCCCGACTGTTGTCTCCGATTCTGTAGTGGTGGCACTCCGATGACAGAACATCCCTCCGATCGCTGTTATCCCCAGATTTTTTTTGATTCCCTATCCTTAAGGGGAAAATCCGGGGATAAAGGCGAACGCTCCACTTCTTCAGGATATTTCTGTCCTCTCCGTTATCCTGTAAATGTTAAGTTGAACTTCTAATATAGAAAAGCAGGTACTCCCTATCCGTTATCTTGGTCATAGCCCCGTCAAGTAGACAATAAAAAAAGAGAAATTCCATTAAGCGGCGACTTTTTCCCGGAATTCAATTGGGGAGAGGTCGCCGAGT
>NZ_JAGIKV010000033.1 GCF_017874615.1 Paenibacillus xylanexedens | reverse complement strand
CACACGTACCCATCCCGAACACGACCGTTAAGCCCTCTAGCGCCGATGGTACTTGGACCGCAGGGTCCTGGGAGAGTAGGACGCCGCCAAGCGAAGAACCACTGCCGATGTTATTCGGTGGTGGTTTTTATTTGTTTATTTTAGGGGATGCGAAAGCATCTCTTATTTGACTTTGTAAGAATCCTCTGACACACTCTAAGGGGTACATATTTCAGATATCAGGCCATGATTTGGATTGATAATAACTCTAGCGAATGGGGTGTAGGACAACATGGAAATTCAGAAATTGACGGTAGATGATTTTGAACCGGCGATGGCACTCTCCGAATATGCTTTTCAAGCAGTAATGAGTGAAGAACAGAAAGAAAAACGGCGGAGTCAATTTTCATCACAGGATATATGGGGTGTATATGAGGACGGGCAGCTAGGAGCCAAACTTCACATCATTCCTTTTCAAACCTATATTCATGGCAGATCGTTCGAGATGGGCGGTATTGCGGGTGTAGCCACCTGGCCAGAGTATAGACGCAAAGGCTGGGTAGCGGGTCTGCTGAAGCATGCGTTGGAAGAAATGAACCGTAACAAACAAAGTATATCATTCTTGCATCCATTCTCTTTTGGTTTCTATCGGAAGTATGGATGGGAGACGTATGTTGAATTTAAACGTTATAAAGTACCTACAGCTCATTTGCCTCTGAAAAAAGCGACACCTGGAACAATTCGGCGTGGGGATCCGGGCCTCAGCATATTAAAGGAAGTATACAGTGCTTATGCTGAGCGTTATAACGGAACTCTCGTTCGGGATGATGCAAGGTGGGAGAATTCAGTTCTTGTTAATGGGACCAGCCAGAAGGCTGTATATTACGATGAAGCTGATGCAGCACAAGGTTATCTTTTATATGAGGTTAAGGAAAATAAGTTTACCATTAAAGAGATCATCTATCTGAATGAAGAGGCTAGGCAAGGGCTGTGGACCTTCATTGCCAATCATGATTCTATGATCCAGGAAGTTACGTTGCAGGCGCCTGCCAGTGATACGCTTGCCTTCCAATTGGATAACCCACGGATTCAGCAGGAGATCGTCCCTTATTTTATGGCGCGTATCGTTAGTGTGGAGCAGTTTATATCCCAGTATCCCTTTGCAAGCCAGGACTCACCGGTACAGATTGTTCTACAGGTAGAGGATACCCACGCTCCGTGGAATGAAGGAGTATGGCAATTAAACGTAGCGATGAATGGAACAGCGTCCATATGGAAAACTTCGGAGCCAATTACTGATGATCAGACCATTAAGGTGGATATTCAATCCCTTACCGCGGTGCTGATGGGATATCGCAGACCAACGGAAATGGCACGAATCGGAAGAATTTACGGACCGAACACAGCAATCAAGGCTTTGGAACAAGCGATTCCTGAACGGGAAACCTATTTGCTCGATTTCTTCTGATGACTATTCCCACTGCTCCATTTAACTTGATTAGCTTATATAGAAATATGGCGTGATTGAAAGACAAATGGACTTCTCCAGCAATTTTGGAGAGGTTTTTTTGTGTCTGGGGAATATTTCGTGTAAAATCGTAAAAAATGAATAGTGACCCCACTTGGCAAAACCACAAAATATGCTATAATGGTTATAAAGTCAAAGAAAGTCAAAGTCAACTAAAGGTTTAATACTTAAGTAGCTTTCTTTCTGCAATCTGATGGATGAGAGCCTTTAAACAGCATTCATCTCATCGTAGGATCAAGGGAATACTAAAGGACCTTCGTGCTTCCTTCGCTCTCCTGTTGATGCCTGTGGAAGCAAGATTCGCTGTTTCCCTGATTGGTTAAATGGGTAGAGAAGGTGTACTCTGTGGGGGCGTGTGGGTCCTTATTGACTTAACGTTTCAGACAGTGGAGGATGATTGGATGCGTAATATCTCTGATATTATCGAACGATATCTGAAGAGTATTTTGCATGAAAGTCCCGAAGGAATGGTTGAAATTCAGCGTAATGATCTGGCAGATCATTTTTCATGTGTACCTTCCCAGATCAATTATGTCATCGGCACACGCTTTACCCTCGAGAAGGGATACCTCGTAGAGAGTAAACGCGGCGGTGGTGGTTATGTTCGCATAAAGCGCATTGAATTACCGGCCCAATCAGCTCTGCATAATCATTTGCACCATAGTATTGGTGATGAGATCGGGCAGACAGCTGCCGAAGGTCTGATCTATCAACTGGAAGAAGCACGTTTCTTGAGCAAGCGTGAAGCCGGTTTGATGCGAGCTGCTGTATCTAGAGAGGTTATATTGGTCAAACTTCCTTACCGGGATCAAATTCGTGCCAGAATGTTGAAGGCGATGTTAATATCTTTGCTCGGTAAATGAAAACTATCGGGGTCAAAGGAGGTACATCAATATGCTGTGCCAAGAATGCACTAAACGTCCGGCTACACTTCATTTTACGAAGATTGTGAATGGAGAGAAGACGGAATTCCATATTTGTGAGTCATGCGCCCGTGAAAAAGGGGAAATGATCCCTGGAACAGCAGGTGGGTTTTCCATTCACAACTTGTTGTCCGGCTTGCTTGATTTTGATCCAGCCGGCAAAAGTGGATCGGCAGGAACACCACCTGCAAAAGCACTTCAATGTGAAGAGTGTGGTATGACGTACTCACAATTTAGTAAGATAGGCCGGTTCGGCTGCAGTTCATGTTATAAATATTTTGACAGCCGTCTGGATCCTTTGTTCAAGCGGGTTCATGGTAATACGTCCCATGTAGGCAAAGTGCCTGCACGAGCTGGTGGTCGCATCAAGGTGAAACGGCAAATTGCTGATCTGAAGCGTGAGCTCCAGGAGAGCATCGCGCAAGAGGAATTTGAAGAGGCGGCTCAGATCCGTGACCAGATCAGAGGACTTGAAAAAGGAATAGCTCAGGAGTAAAGTTTGTCATGAGTAGGAGGGATGCGTAATGCCTAATCTGCGCTTTACAGAGAAGGCGCTCAGCGACTGGATGCGCAGTGATGCGGCTGATTCCGAAATTGTCATTAGCAGCCGTGTCCGGATTGCACGCAACCTTCAGCATGTTCCGTTTCCGATGCTGGCTTCCAATGAGCAATCGGAAGAGGTGCTGAATAAGCTGAGCGAAGTACTTCAATACGATGACGTTCATGCCTTTGGGGATTTTCATACGTTGGATCTGATCGATATTGACGAACTCGACAAACGGGTGCTGGTGGAGAAACATCTCATCAGTCCAAGTCTTGCGAATGAATCCAGGAATGGTGCGGTTATTCTCAGTGAGGATGAGTCTGTCAGTATTATGATTAACGAAGAGGATCATCTTCGTATCCAGTGCCTCTATCCGGGGTTCCAGGTGAAAGAAGCCTGGGAGAAAGCTTCCGCAATAGATGATGCTTTTGAAGCGCACGTGGACTATGCTTTTGATGATCGCAGAGGATACTTAACCAGCTGTCCTACCAATGTAGGTACAGGTGTTAGAGCATCGGTTATGATGCACTTGCCTGCTCTGGTGATGACACAGCAGATTGGCCGTATTCTAACCGCAGTTTCTCAAGTGGGATTGACGGTAAGAGGGATATACGGTGAAGGCAGTGAGGCGATGGGTAACCTGTTCCAGATCTCGAACCAGATAACACTGGGACAGACCGAGCAGGAAGTCATCGAGAACCTGCATGGTGTTGTGTTACAGATGATTGGTCATGAACGTACAGCGAGAGAACGGTTAATTACCGACTCCAGACTTCGGATTACGGATCGGGTCATGCGTTCTTACGGCATATTGTCTCATGCAGCTATTGTTGATTCCAAGGAAGCTGCACAGCGCTTATCGGATGTACGCCTTGGCGTGGATCTCGGCTTGTTGGATGGACTGTCCATCACGGTAATGAATGAGTTGAATGTGATGACACAGCCGGGATTTTTGCAGAAAACATTCGGGGAAGATATGCGCACAGATGAGCGTGACATTTACCGTGCACAGTTGATTCGTGATACGATTAATGCAGCGAAGCAGTCCTAGCTTAGTCTGATATTGTATTGAATTATGGTTTCATGCCGCATTGCGGCTTTTATATAATAAGGCATGTACAAATTGCCTAATGACTTTATTCGCAGCACGGCTGCAAACAAAAATGATATGAAGAATACGACGGTTATTTCATTACATGACCTCGTTTTATCCAAAACCATGGAGGTGCAGGAGATATGATGTTTGGAAGATTTACGGAACGGGCCCAAAAGGTGCTCGCACTCGCGCAGGAAGAAGCTGTCCGTCTCGGTCATAATAACATCGGTACTGAGCATATTTTGCTCGGCCTCATACGTGAAGGCGAAGGCATCGCAGCCAAAGCACTGATCGGCCTTGGACTCGGATTGGAAAAAATTCAGGATGAAGTAGAGACGCTGATTGGCCGTGGCCAAGAGCAACCTACCAACATTGCATATACGCCACGTGCGAAAAAAGTAATTGAACTGTCTATGGATGAAGCTCGTAAATTGGGCCACACTTATGTAGGCACAGAGCATATCCTGCTCGGATTGATTCGTGAAGGCGAGGGTGTTGCAGCACGTGTGCTCAATAACCTGGGAATTAGCCTGAACAAAGCACGTCAACAAGTGCTGCAATTGCTTGGCAGCAGTGAAGCTGTATCCAGTCATAATGGAACACCTGCCAATGTCAGCACACCAACGCTGGACAGTCTGGCGCGTGATCTAACGGCGTATGCCAAAGAGAACAACCTTGACCCAGTCATTGGACGTAGCAAAGAAATTGAACGTGTCATCCAGGTGCTCAGCCGTCGTACCAAGAACAACCCGGTATTGATCGGTGAGCCAGGTGTAGGTAAAACAGCGATTGCTGAAGGACTTGCACAAAAAATCATTGCAAATGAGATCCCGGAAACATTGCGCGACAAACGTGTAATGACCCTGGATATGGGTTCTGTAGTCGCTGGAACCAAATATCGTGGTGAGTTTGAAGATCGTCTGAAAAAAATCATGGATGAGATTCGCCAAGCAGGTAACATTGTCCTGTTTATCGACGAATTGCATACCTTGATTGGCGCAGGCGGAGCTGAAGGTGCCATCGATGCTTCTAACATTTTGAAACCGGCTCTGGCTCGTGGAGAATTGCAATGTATCGGTGCGACAACACTGGATGAATATCGTAAATATATTGAAAAGGATGCTGCGCTTGAGCGTCGTTTCCAACCAATTACGGTAGATCAGCCTTCTCCGGAAGAAGCGATTCAAATCTTGCATGGCTTGCGTGACCGTTATGAGGCGCATCACCGCGTGAAAATTACGGACGAAGCAATTGTGCAGGCGGTTAAACTGTCTGATCGTTACATTACAGACCGTTTCCTGCCAGACAAAGCGATCGACCTGATTGATGAAGCGGGTTCCAAAGTAAGATTGAACTCTTACACGATCCCACCGAACCTGAAACAGCTGGAAAGCCGTCTGGAAGATATCCGTAAGGAAAAAGACGCTGCAGTTCAAAGTCAGGAATTCGAAAAAGCAGCAGCACTGCGTGATACGGAACAAAAAATCCGTGAAGAATTGGATGTAACGAAGAACCAGTGGAAAGAGAAACAAGGTCGCACCGATTCCGAGGTTACTCCTGAGGATATCGCACAAGTGGTAGCCAGCTGGACAGGAATCCCTGTGAACCAACTGAAAGAAGAAGAGACACAGCGTCTGATGAATCTGGAGTCTATTCTACATGAACGTGTCATCGGTCAGGATGAGGCAGTGAAGTCTGTCAGCCGTGCGGTTCGTCGTGCTCGTGCAGGACTTAAAGATCCAAAACGTCCGATGGGTTCATTCATTTTCCTCGGCCCTACAGGGGTAGGTAAAACAGAACTTGCTCGTGCTCTGGCTGAAGCGATGTTCGGCGATGAAAATGCAGTAATCCGGATTGATATGTCCGAGTATGGTGAGAAGCACTCGACTTCCCGACTTGTCGGAGCGCCTCCAGGATATGTTGGGTACGAAGAAGGTGGGCAGCTGACAGAGAAAGTTCGTCGCAAACCATATTCCGTAGTCCTGCTCGATGAAATCGAGAAAGCACATCCAGAAGTATTCAATATCTTGTTACAAGTGCTTGAGGATGGTCGTCTGACGGATTCCAAAGGTCGCGTCGTTGACTTCCGCAATACGCTGATCATTCTGACATCCAATGTGGGTGCCGAAGCGATCAAACGTAACTCTACACTGGGCTTCACTGCAGTTGTAGATGCAGGAGCAGATTATGACAACATGAAGGGGAAAGTGATGGATGAGCTGAAGAAAAGCTTCCGTCCAGAGTTCCTTAACCGGATTGATGAAATTATCGTGTTCCACTCACTCGAAGAAAAACACATCGCTGAAATTGTAACGCTTATGAGTGAAGAACTTCGTAAACGACTGCTCGAACATGAGGTCGATTTCGAACTCACTGATAATGCCAAGGCCTTCCTTGCGAAGTCAGGCTTTGATCCTGCTTACGGTGCGCGTCCGCTTCGTCGGGCGATCCAGAAGCATATCGAGGACAAATTGTCCGAAGAGTTGCTCACAGGTAACGTAACCAAAGGGGATTCATTGCTCATCGACGAAGAGAACGGTGCACTGTCTGTTACGAAAAAAGACGTGGTTGTTCCTTCGAATGAGGAAATCGAAACTAAATAATATTTAGCAAACTTTGGAGTTAAACTTCAGCTTGTATTGATCCATAATCCTTAATCAAATCCTTCTCGGCTTCGGCCGGGGAGGATTTTTTGCACTTTGGACAGAAGACGGACATGATTATGTCAGGAACATGTGTAAAGTTTGCGATAATCCTTTACGAAAAATCTCAAACAATGGTAAACTTTTAGTAACCCTGTACGTCAGGGAGTTTGGGTGAAATTCGTCGAATAATGCAAAATGCTGTTATAAAACTAAATTATAGGAGTGCTGAAGTGGCCAAAGTTAAAACCAAGTTTCAATGTACGGAATGCGGCTATGAAGCCCCCAAGTGGTACGGTAAGTGTCCGGGTTGTCAGTCATGGAATTCAATGGTGGAAGAAACAGAGACGGTGGTCAAAACACAAGGGAGAAATTCTCCTCTGTTTGACAGTAAAGATAAACCGCTTCCTATCATAGATATAGATAGCGGTCAGGAACCGCGTGTACAGACTGGAATCGGAGAGTTGAACCGGGTATTGGGTGGCGGAATTGTTCCAGGTTCCCTCGTTCTGGTGGGCGGAGATCCAGGTATCGGTAAATCAACGTTGATGTTGCAGACGTCCCATGCGTTGACGCACTCGGGTTTGCGTGTTTTATATGTATCGGGAGAGGAATCAGTCAAGCAAACCAAATTGCGGGCGGACCGTCTCGGGGCACTCTCTGCCGAGTTGTATGTATTGTGTGAAACCAATATGGAACGTGTAGAGGAAGCGGTGGATCAGATCCAGCCGCATTTTCTTGTCATCGACTCCATTCAGACGGTATATCTTCCCGAAGTTACCAGTGCGCCGGGTAGTGTAGCACAGGTAAGGGAATGTACGTCAAGGTTCATGCGGATTGCCAAAGGCAGAGGCATTGCAACGGTTCTTGTGGGGCATGTTACCAAAGAAGGTGCCATTGCCGGTCCACGTATGTTAGAACATATGGTGGATTGCGTGCTTTATTTTGAAGGAGAACGGCATCATACGTATCGCCTGCTGCGTGCGGTGAAGAACCGTTTTGGTTCCACCAATGAGATTGGCATTTTTGAAATGGGCGAGGATGGGCTTCGTGAGGTGGGCAATCCGTCCGAACTCTTTTTGTCGGAACGTCCACTGGGTGTAGCAGGTTCAACGGTAGTTGCCAGTATGGAGGGGACGCGTCCTCTGCTCGTGGAATTGCAGGCGTTGATCTCGACGACCCATTTTCCTTCTCCCCGCCGTATGGCAACAGGGGTAGATCTCCATCGATTAAATCTGATCATTGCAGTGCTGGAGAAACGGATGGGGATGTTTTTACAGACCCAGGATGCATACTTAAATGTAGCTGGTGGAGTACGGTTGGATGAGCCCGCTGTAGACTTGGCGGTTGCTGTCAGCATTGCATCCAGTTTGAGAGATGTACCGACCAAGCCAGACGACGTCGTCTTTGGCGAGATCGGTCTGACAGGTGAAGTTCGAGCCGTATCACGGGCCGAACAACGAGTGAAGGAAGCCGCAAAGCTGGGCTTCAAACGAGTCATTTTACCAGAAAAAAGCTTAAAGGGCTGGAAACATCCTCGCGGGATACAACTGATCGGTGTGAATACCGTGGCAGATGCACTAGCGGTTGCTTTAGATTAGGGGGCATAACAAGATGAAAGATATGAGCCAACTGGATAATATGAATGAATTGTTAAGGCTGATCGCACCAGGTACACCTTTCCGCGAAGGTCTGGAAAATGTGCTGCGCGCCAAGACGGGCGCACTGCTTGTTGTAGGATACAGCCCTGAAGTAATGGAAGTGGTGGATGGGGGATTCTCGATAAACTGTGATTTCTCCTCGAACTATCTGTACGAACTCGCCAAGATGGATGGTGCCATTATTCTTAGCGAAGATTTGAAGCGTATTCTTTACGCCAATACCCAGTTAATCCCGGACTCTTCGATCTCTTCATCAGAGACGGGGATTCGTCACCGGACGGCAGAGCGCGTAGCGAAGCAAACGGGTAAATTGGTCGTATCCATATCACAGCGCCGGAATATCATTACTTTGTATCAGGGAACACTTCGTTATTCCCTCAAGGAAATCGGGGTTATTTTGACCAAAGCGAATCAAGCGATTCAAACCCTGGAGAAATACAAAGCGGTATTAACACAGTCCCTTACGAATCTGAGTGCCTCTGAATTTGAGGAGCTGGTGACGATTCCTGAAGTGGTTAATGTGATTCAGCGTACCGAAATGGTGATGCGGATTAAAACGGAAATCAAACGATACATTCATGAACTCGGGAATGAGGGACGACTCATTTCCATGCAAATGGAAGAACTCGTGGGTACAACGGAAGAAGAAGCCTGGTTATTGTATAAAGACTATGCCCGTGACGACAGTGATGACAAAATCCGTGAAATTATCGTGGGACTGAAAAGATTGTCGGACGATGAGCTGCTGGATGCACATCATATTGTCCGTCTGCTCGGCTATCCTTCATCAGCGGCTACTTCAGAGGATTCGGTTGCCCCTCGTGGATTCCGGGTATTAAATAAGATCCCCCGCCTGCCCAATGTCATTATCCATAATCTGGTGGATCAATTCGAACAATTGCCTCATGTTATTATGGCTACAATTGAAGAACTGGACGAAGTGGATGGTATTGGTGAAGTTCGTGCCCGGACCATTAAGGAAGGCCTCAAACGTTTGCAGGAGCAGATGTTTATCGACAGACAGATGTAAGGGTTTGCCTATATAAAGGCTTGAAATGGATGAGGTGAAACAACGATGCTAACCAGATTCATTCCGAATCTCTTTACCCTGGGTAATCTGTTTCTTGGAATGATGGCAATTTTGCTTGCGATTGATGGAAATTACAGTTTGGCTGCCATTATGGTCATTGTAGCGATGCTGCTGGATGGTTTGGATGGCCGAGTGGCACGTGCACTCAATGCTCAAAGTGAATTCGGCAAGGAACTGGATTCCTTGTCTGACATGGTTTCCTTTGGTGCAGCACCAGCCCTGATCATATTTATGGTTTCATTTCAAGATTCGATGCCGATCCTCGCCTGGATTGCAACAGCGGCTTTTCCGATCTGTGGAGCCATTCGTCTTGCTCGGTTTAATGTTCGTCCGGGTATTCCTGGATACTTCACAGGTCTGCCGATACCGGCAGCCGGCGGGGTACTGGCCACACTGTCCTTGTTCAATAAGGATATTGGCCCGGTTAGTATGATGATTGCTACATTGCTGTTATCGTATCTGATGGTGAGTTCGCTTAAATATCCCAATTTCAAAAAGGTTGGTTTGCCACGCAAGGCAATCTGGATTGCACCATGGGTTGTGTTATTTGCCATAGCTGTAGCCGTTATTTTCCCGGAGCAGTTATCCAAATTGATCTTTATTCCGCTGGTGTTATACGCCTTGTATGGAATGAAGCATAATGTGCGAACAGCGGCCTCGCGTAGTCGGGCGAAAAAGCGCAAGGATGAGAAATCTTCCCGTCCTTCCGATCGTTAAGTCGCCTTGGGGACAGACACTATACAAAGAAAGCACGTACTCTCCTGAACTGGAGAATGCGTGCTTTTTGTTTATTCAGATCTATTTACGGTAAAAGAAACCCTTACGGACGACATACATATCTTCTTACGACAGATTAAACATCCCTAACGTTGAACACTTCTGTGATTCGTGATTTACGACCTCTTCCATGTTAATGTCCAGCAGATTGCAGAGAGCCGACATGTAGAACAGGTTCCGCCCTAGCTCAGAGCTGATGACCTCTCTGCAGTTCTCACACAACTCACCTTCCACATGCGTTTCCAGCAGGCCCTTGGTTTGAGCGATATCGCTCTCCGGGGCATATTTCTGCTTGGTGGCGTGCAGCTCGATGCAGCCGCATTCGGTAATGGCTTTGGACACGGCACGGTTAACAGACGCTCCGGCTTGTCCCGTTTTGGACAGTACATCAATCAGGCTGCGATGACGCAACAACAGTTCAGAAACTTGATCCTGGAAAGCCTGTAAACTTAGCGTACTCATTTTGCCACTCACCTCGGGATATGAATTGAATTCATTATATGCCAATAATTTACCTACTTTCAACTGACGATTGCAACATTTCCAAAAAGTTCTTCCAGATGGGATTAGCAATCTAGGAATTGGATCATACTGGATATAAAGTTCGAGATACATTGAAGGAGGTGCAGGGACTAATGTGGAAAAAAGGCATTTTAACTTTTACAGGATTGTGCGGTGCATGGTTCGGCTACACGGCATATCATCTGGCAGGAAAATCGGTCCCATGGATGGCGGAGTGGATTCAGTCAGCAGGATTACTGGGAGCTGGTATATCGACACTGCTGGGAGCTGTAATGTTTATGGCTGTATGTAATATTGGTGGAACATTGATGGCAGACAGGCTGCATAGTGGAATTGATTCATTGGCAAAAGTACCTATGAACGAATTGGCTGCAGGTGCTGCAGGTACCGTTGCAGGATTGCTCGTGGCCTTGTTGATCTACCCTGTTGTGGGATGGATGGGGACGGCAGGAGAAGTGCTGCAAGTGGCGCTGACGGTGATTAGTGCTTATTCCGGTTATGCCCTTGCCATGGCGAAGAAAGACGATCTGGGGGCCTTCTGGATGACTGGACGATGGGGTCATCCCGAGGTGGACGAGGACAGACGGATGGAAGAACATAAAATTCTGGATACCAGTGTTATTATCGATGGGCGTATCGCTGATATATGCAAAACTGGATTTATTGAAGGCACGATCGTAATTCCGGAATTTGTTCTGGAGGAGTTACAGCACATTGCTGATTCATCGGATCTGCTCAAGCGGAACAGAGGACGGCGTGGACTGGACATTTTGAACAAAATCCAGAAGGAACTTGATGTAAAAGTTCTGATCTACGAGGGGGATTTTGAGGAAATCTCCGAGGTGGACAGCAAACTGGTTAAACTGGCTAAAGTGCTTCAGGGCAAAGTGGTCACCAATGACTTTAACCTGAACAAAGTGTGCGAACTCCAGGGTGTATCTGTGTTGAACATTAATGATCTTGCCAATGCGGTTAAGCCAGTTGTTCTGCCAGGTGAGGAGATCATGGTGCAGATCATCAAGGATGGCAAGGAGCATGGTCAAGGTGTAGCCTATCTGGATGATGGCACAATGATCGTTGTGGAAGGCGGACGCGAGTATATCGGCATGATGATGGAAGTGCTGGTGACCAGTGTGTTGCAGACTTCAGCGGGACGAATGATTTTTGCCAAGCCGAAACTGTTGGAAAAAGCCCAATAAAGCGGTATGATGGGTAGTGTATCGTTGAATGATATTGTATATCTTTGGACGATAAACTGACAGACAAGGCAGGGATTGCGGCATGGATAAAGGGTGGGGCGTTGTCATTGTGGCAGCAGGTCGCGGAACCCGGATGGGGACGACCGAGAGCAAACAGTTTCTGTTGCTGCAGGACAAGCCCGTTTTCATACATACGCTTGAGGTATTTGCTGCGCTGGACGAGATCCGCGAGATGGTGCTGGTCACAGGAACCGCAGATGTTGAACGCTGCCAGGATTGGGTAAAAGAATACCAACTGGATTCACGTGTCCGTGTTATCCCCGGAGGGAAAGAGAGACAACATTCTGTCCATAAAGGCCTTGAGGCACTTGGGACGGATTGGGTTCTCGTTCACGACGGGGTACGTCCTTTTGTGAACCATGAGCAGATCAAGGGATGCATGGCGGCCGCCATATCCGGTGGTGGAGGAGCTGTACTGGCCGTTCCCGTGAAGGATACGATCAAACAAGTGAATGCGGAAGGGGTCGTTACGGCGACGCCAGACCGCAGCAGTCTGTGGAGCATTCAAACCCCGCAGGCTTTTCGTCTTTCTTCCCTGCTCTCCGCCTACGAATCAGCTGAGCAGGACGGATTTCTGGGAACAGATGATGCCATGCTGGCTGAACGTCAGGGAATGTCGGTCAAGGTTGTAGAAGGCAATTATACCAATATCAAATTAACAACGCCGGAAGATTTGCAATATGCTGCGTTTTTGCTGGGGGGAGAGAAGAAGCGATGATACGTGTAGGACAGGGATTTGATGTACATCAGCTGGTAGAGGGACGCCCGTGTATTATTGGCGGAGTAACGATTCCTTATGAAAAAGGACTGCTGGGTCACTCGGACGCAGACGTGCTGTTGCACGCGATTAGTGATGCCATTTTGGGTGCGCTGGCACTTGGGGATATTGGCAAGCACTTCCCGGATACCGATCCGGAATTCAAAGATGCTGACAGCTTGAAGTTGCTGGAGCATGTATGGCAGCTTGTGAAGGATCGCGGGTATAAGCTAGGGAATATCGATTCAACGATTATTGCCCAGAAGCCAAAGATGGCTCTTTATATCCCACAGATGGCTGAGGTTATTGCCAAAGCACTGGAAGCGGATGTAACACAGGTGAACGTGAAAGCAACAACGACAGAGCAACTGGGATTCCCGGGACGGGGAGAGGGCATTGCCGCTCAATCCGTTGTTTGCCTTGTACGTGTGTGATATCATCAATCAATTAGTGACGGAGGGGATCATATGAGCACGGATATTCGTGTGCGTTACGCGCCGAGCCCAACGGGACATCTTCATATCGGGAATGCCCGTACGGCGTTGTTTAACTATTTATATGCCAAACATAATAACGGTAAATTCATTATTCGTATTGAAGATACGGACGTGAAACGGAATATTGCCGGTGGTGAAGAAAGCCAACTGAAATACCTGAAATGGCTCGGAATTGAGTGGGACGAAAGTATTGACGTGGGCGGAGAATACGGACCATACCGTCAAACGGAACGTCTGGACCTCTATCGTAAATATACGCAGGAATTGCTGGATAAAGGTCTGGCTTACCGTTGCTTCTGCACGGAAGAAGAATTGGAGCAAGAGCGCGAGGAACAGTCCGCACGTGGAGAAACGCCGCGTTATTCTGGCAAACACCGTGACCTGACTCCAGAGCAAATTAGTGCGTTTGAAGCGGAAGGCCGCGTAGCGAGTATTCGTTTCCGTGTGCCGGAAGAGCGCACATATACGTTTGATGATATGGTTAAAGGCACAATCTCGTTCAACAGCAAGGAATCCGGTGACTTCGTCATTGTGAAAAAAGACGGCATTCCCACATACAACTATGCCGTTGCTGTGGATGATCACTTGATGAAGATCTCCCACGTCCTGCGTGGGGAAGATCACATCTCGAACACGCCACGTCAACTGATGATCTATGAAGCGCTTGGCTGGGAGCCACCGCAATTCGGTCATATGACGCTGATCGTGAATGAAAATCACAAGAAGCTGAGTAAACGGGATGAATCCGTTATTCAGTTTATTGAGCAGTATGATCAGCTCGGCTATTTGCCTGAAGCGATGTTTAACTTCATTTCCTTACTCGGCTGGTCGCCGGAAGGGGAAGAAGAGATCTTCTCGCAAGAGCAACTGATCTCCATTTTTGATACGAAACGTCTGTCCAAGAGCCCGGCAGTATTTGATACCCACAAGCTGGCTCACTTGAACAACCACTATATCAAACATGCTGACCCAGAACGTATTGCCGAAATGGCCATTCCGCATCTGCAAAAGGCTGGACGTATTTCTTCCGAGCTGTCTGCTGAACAAAAAGAATGGGCTTATACTCTGGTACACCTGTACCAGGAGCAGATGAATTCTGCCTCTGATATTGTCGAATTGTCGGAAGTTTTCTTCCGTTCCAATCTGGAGCTTGAAAGTGAAGGAGAAGCAGTGCTTGCGGAGGAGCAGGTGCCAACCGTACTGAAGGCATTTGCGGATAAAGTACAGGCGAGCGAAGAGTTTACTCCAAGCAAAATGGCTGCATTGATCAAGGAAGTACAGAAAGAAACCGGCTTTAAGGGCAAACAGCTCTTTATGCCAATTCGTGTAGCCTTGACTGGACAGACGCATGGACGGGATCTGAACCAAACGATCGTACTTTTGGGTCGTGATACGGTGATCGAACGTTTGCTTGCACAAGTAAAATAATCATAGTCGAAGACATTCCGTTTATCTGGAATCTGAACACAGTCCTATGAAGTACTATGAAGTACTGATTACGTAGGAGGCTGTTGTCAGTCTGAGGCCTTTTCGCTATAATAACAACACAACGAATAATTGATATGATTTATCTAATAGAACAGCAAAGATCGGGAGGAGTAGACTGACCCGGACAGATTCAGAGAGGATGGTCCCGCAGCAAAGAAAGATTTCTTTGGTTGCGGTGGCTGTGAACCATCCATTGTCCATCAGCCGAAATGCGCCCGTGAGCTGCACAGCCGAATCCGGCCCCGCCTTTGTCGATCATGACAAGGGAAAACGTTAGGATAGGTTGTGACGATTGGTTTCCGTTACCAAACCGCTTGAGGGCTCATTCTATTTAAGAATGGACCGAGCAGAGTGGGACCGCGATAAACGCCTCTGCAGCTAAATGCTGCAGGGGCTTTTTTTTGTTTAGGCGAGTGTGCAGTACACTACCAAGGAACGCGCCGTCCGGTAAGCCGGAGGACGGGAACCTGAACAAGAGGGGAACGAGCATGTTCAAGAAGATCAGATCAGATATCCAGGCGGTGTTTGAAAACGATCCGGCGGCCCGAGGTTGGTTTGAGGTGGTATTCACCTACTCAGGGCTGCATGCGATATGGGCACACCGGATCGCTCATTTTTTATACAAGCGAAGATGGTTCTCGGTTGCCCGATTCATTTCGCAGGTTAGCCGTTTTATGACAGGAATCGAGATACATCCTGGAGCTACGATCGGAAATCGGTTGTTTATTGACCACGGAATGGGCGTCGTTATTGGAGAAACATGTGAGATTGGCGATGATGTCGTTATCTATCAGGGGGTTACCCTGGGCGGAACGGGGAAAGAAAAAGGGAAGAGACATCCGACCATTGGTAATAATGTGGTTATCTCATCCGGAGCCAAGGTGCTGGGTTCATTTAGCGTGGGGGATCAATGTAACATTGGTGCGAACTCCGTTGTGCTTAAGGAGGTCCCTTCCAATAGTACCGTGGTAGGTATACCGGGCAGAATTGTTAAACAGGATGGCCGACGGGTAGATCGCCTCAGTCAGCAATTGCCCGATCCGGTCGTTGACTCCTTGCGCGGTATGCAAAAAGAACTCGAACGATTGCAGGAAGAAGTACGTACACTGCAAAATGCTCGTGAAAATGAGACTGTGCGTGATACGTGATACAATAAATAAAGGCAGTATAGGATGAAAGGATAAGTGACCATGACGCTTCAGATTTATAATACGATGAGTCGTACCAAAGAGGAATTTGTTCCCCAAGAGCCAGGGAAAGTGAAAATGTATGTCTGCGGACCAACGGTATATGACTACATTCATATCGGGAATGCACGCCCGGTTATCTTTTTCGACACGGTTCGTGGATACCTGGAACAGACAGGACATGATGTGAACTATGTGGTGAACTTCACGGATGTGGATGATAAGCTGATTCGCAAAGCAGAACAACTTGGAACAGACGTTCCTCACGTGGCTGAGAAATTTATTGCTGCCTATTATGAAGACCTTGAAGGATTGGGTATTCCCAAGGCAAGCAGCAATCCGAGAGTGACGGAAAACATGCCGCTGATCATTGATTTTATCCGTGAGCTGGTTGAAAAAGGATTTGCGTATGAAAATGGCGGTGACGTCTATTATCGCACAGGCAAATTCAGCGAATATGGCAAACTTTCGAAACAAAACCTGCAGGAACTGCAATTTGGAATCCGTGTGGGTGTGGACGAGCGCAAAGAGCATCCGGAAGATTTTGTGCTCTGGAAGGCTGCCAAACCAGGTGAGATCTACTGGTCCAGTCCTTGGGGCGATGGTCGACCAGGCTGGCATATTGAATGCTCCGCCATGGCTAGGGAGTACCTTGGGGATACACTGGACATTCACGGGGGTGGACAGGATTTGCAGTTTCCGCACCATGAGTGCGAATGCGCCCAATCCGAGGTATTAACAGGTAAACCACTTGCGAACTACTGGATGCATAATGGATTCATCCGGATTGATAACGAGAAGATGTCGAAATCACTCGGTAATGGTGTTCTGGTTAAAGACTTGCGGAATCAATATAAACGCGAAGCGATTCGTTATTTCATGTTGTCTACCCACTATCGCAACCCATTGAACTTCACGGATGATACGATGGAGCAGGCACAGAACAGTGTGGACCGGATTGCGAATGCGGTAGGTAACCTGAACCATCGTCTGAATGCAGTAACTGTTGATCAGGATATCACAGCAGAGTTTGCGGCAAGACTCGACCAAATTCGTCAGCAGTATCACGAGAAGATGCAGGATGATTTCAATACTCCTGATGCAATTACTGCTATGTTTGAGTGGGCAGGGGAAGCCAACCAACTGTTGCAGCAAGAAGTAGTTAATGCGGCAGACATTCGCGCGCTCCTCGAGTTGTTCAGTGAATTGAATGCTGTACTGCGCATTTATACTGACGCAGAGCCAGAACTTCTGGATGAGGAAGTAGAACGTCTGATTGAAGAGCGTGTAGAAGCGCGCAAGTCCAAAAACTGGGCAAGAGCGGATGAAATTCGCGATGAATTGTCTGCACGTGGCATTCTGCTTGAAGATACGGCGCAGGGCATGAGATGGCGGCGCAAATGAGCGAAGGACATCCAAATACACCAAAACAACAGGAGCAGGTCACAGAGGGAGGATGGTTCCCTTATCCTCCTTCCAGACCTGCGAGGTTGATTCCACCTATTGCACTGGCCTATATTGGTGATGCGGTATATGAGGTAGCTGTTCGTCAATATCTGTTGTCGAAGGCCAACATGCGTCCCAATCATTTGCACCGTAGTGCAACCGGGTTGGTATCAGCGAAGGCACAGAGCCGCATACTTACAACGATTGAGGATGAACTGACAGAGGAAGAACGGGATATCGTCCGGCAAGGGCGGAATGCCAAGTCGGGTAGTGTGCCCAAAAATGCAGATGTGTTGGAGTACAGACATGCTACGGCTTTTGAATGTCTCATTGGTTACCTCTATAGCAGTGGTCATCATGATCGCATGATTGAACTGATCGGGCTTGGCATTGAGCACGCGGAACAACAATCGCCATCGCCGACAAAAAAATAGAAAATTCAACAAAACAATGCATTACAGAGAGGATCGAACAACGATGGAAGAAGAATGGATCGCCGGTAAACACTCCGTGACGGAGGCGCTGCGTTCAGGCCGGACCATTAATAAAATATGGATTGCCGATACAGCACAGAAACATCTGACTCAACCTATTATCTCGGAAGCTAAAAAACTAGGTATTGTCATTCAACACGTGGACAAGCGTAAACTGGATCAAACGGTACCAGGCATTCAGCATCAGGGGGTAGTTGCTCAAGCAGCACCTTACGCTTATGTGGAGGTAGAAGACATTCTTGCCGCAGCAAAAGCGAAGAATGAGCATCCTTTCCTGATTCTGCTGGATGAGATTGAAGATCCTCATAACCTGGGGTCAATTTTGCGGACAGCAGATTGCACGGGTGCGCATGGCGTCATTGTACCCAAACGTCGCTCGGCAGCGGTAACCGTGACAGTATCCAAAACATCAGCAGGCGCTGTGGAGTACGTGCCAGTGGCTCGTGTAAGTAATCTTGGTCAGACCATTGATCGCCTCAAAGAGGAAGGTGTATGGGTTGTAGGGACAGATGTCACCGCTCACGAAGGTGTCTTTGGTAATGGAGTCTTTACTGGCCCTGTGGCATTGGTAATCGGAAATGAGAACAAGGGAATGGGACGACTTATTCGTGAGAAATGCGATGTGCTGATCAAACTACCAATGCAAGGTCAGATTAATTCCCTGAATGCTTCCGTGGCAGCCGGGGTTGTCATGTACGAAGTGCTCCGCTCGCGTCAAGCGCAGGAATAGAAGGTATGGCTGATTCCCGTGATGTGCTTCTTGTAGACGGGTACAACATGATTGGTGACTGGCCGGAATTAACCAAGCTGGCGGAAAGTGGGCTGGAAGAGGCGCGCAACAGGCTTCTCTTTCGTCTTGCAGACTACCAGGCTTTCTCCGGCCGTCGAGTCATTGTTGTGTTTGACGCCTACCTCGTGCCTGGACTCGGTAAATCCTTTACTCAGAGCAAAGTGCAGATCTATTTTACAAAGGAAAAAGAGACGGCAGACGAATGCATTGAAAGACTCGTTCGGGAACTAAGCATGCGAAGACGCCAAATCTATGTGGCTACGAGCGATATGGTAGAGCAACATGTCATTTTTGGACAGGGAGCGCTACGCGTATCTGCAAGGGAGTTGCTAATTGAAGTTGAGCAGAACGAAAAAGAATTAAAAAAACGACTGGAAGAAGATCAGGCGAAGACCACGCGTAACACAATCGGGGGTAAGTTAAGTCCCGATGTATTGAAAGAGTTTGAGCGATGGCGCCGGGAATAACAGCACGTTTTTACAAAATTTAGAATATTGAAACTCTTGACATTTATGTTATTGATGTTCTTTTTTAGGCAGAGCGTGGTTGACGGTGTGAGGTACCATCATATATACTGATCCTATATTTCATAGAGTAGAGTAACGGGGTACCTTGCGTTGCAGCCGGAGGGATTGTCTGTGAGTGTCGACCTCAAAGATATCATGTTATCTAAGTATGATTACCAAAGTGACGAAGACATTGTCGAAGCTTTCCGTGAAGGCGAAAGCGAAGCGTTAGAGTTTCTAATTAACAAATATCGTAACTTTGTACGCGCCAAGGCAAGATCTTATTTTCTGATTGGGGCAGACCGGGAAGATATTATTCAAGAAGGAATGATTGGCCTCTACAAATCCATTCGAGATTTCAAAGGGGACAAGCTGGCTTCGTTCAAGGCTTTTGCCGAACTGTGTATTACAAGACAGATCATCACGGCGATTAAGACAGCAACACGTCAGAAGCATATTCCGCTTAATTCTTATGTATCTCTGGACAAGCCTATTTATGACGAAGAGTCTGATCGTACGTTACTCGATGTGATTTGTGGAACCCAGGTCAGTGATCCGGAAGAACTTATCATCAATCAGGAAGAGTTTGTGGGCCTGGAAGATAAAATGTCCGAGATTCTGAGTGATCTGGAACGTAAAGTATTGATGTTGTATCTGGACGGGAGATCTTATCAAGAGATTGCAGTAGATTTGGACAGACATGTGAAGTCCATTGATAATGCACTTCAGCGCGTCAAGCGCAAACTTGAAAAGTACCTGGAAGTTCGAGATAATTAAACACATGTTGTCGTTGACGGAAAAGGCTCGGTGTTTGAGTCTTTTTTTAGTGTCTCAAGTTTATAAAATCTTAGAATGTTTATACTAGTAATCGCTCGGTCCAAGCAGGAGAAGAGAAAAACAGAGATGAGAAACGAATGTACGTTGTACGGAAGTAATACCCAATGAATGAAAGACTAATCTTTCATTGACATGGTTATACCCTTGTGATAAAGTGTTTTAGGTAGGCCTAAATTTATGGCTTTTTTTCAGGATCAATTTAGAGACTCTGCTTGAATGTGGAAGTCTTCGGGAGGTGTACATCATGCGGGTAATTATTACTTTGGCTTGTACTAACTGCAAACAAAGAAATTACACTACGACAAAAAACAAGCGTAATCACCCCGACCGCATGGAGATGAAGAAATTTTGCAAGTTTTGTAACGAGCAGACTTCTCATCGCGAAACCAGATAGTTTTTGGAGGTGTCGGCGTGAAACGAAGTTTCAAATCTCTGATTTCCTTTTTCTCAGAAAGCTGGGCTGAACTTAAAAAAGTTCGCTGGCCTAATCGTAAAGAGCTGACCAACTACACATTGATCGTACTTGGTACTGTTGTGGTTATGACGCTGTTTTTTTGGGTCATTGACATTGGCATCTCCTTTGTGATCGAAGCGATTATTTAAGAAGGGTTCCGGTGGCTTGATATGGAAAAAAGATGGTACGTCGTTCATACCTATTCAGGGTATGAGAACAAGGTCAAAGCCAATTTGGAAAAACGCGTAGAGTCTATGGGCATGGAAGACAAGATATTCCGCGTTCTTGTTCCTATGGAAGAAGAAGTGGTAAACAAGGACGGTAAGAAAAAAACCGTTATGCGTAAAGTTTACCCTGGTTATGTCTTGGTGGAAATGGTACAGACGGATGATTCTTGGTATGTTGTTCGCAACACACCAGGGGTTACAGGATTTGTCGGTTCGACAGGTTCTGGGTCCAAACCAACTGCATTGTTGCCTGAAGAAGTGGAACAAATTCTGAAGCACATGGGAATGGTTGAACCGAAGCCGAAAATTGAGTTCGATCTTAAGGAATCCGTGCGTATTAAAGTCGGTCCTTTTGCGAATTTCGTAGGCTCCGTGGAAGAAATTTTGGTAGACAAAAGCAAGTTGAAAGTGCACGTGAACATGTTTGGACGGGAAACGCCGCTTGAGTTGGAATACACGCAAGTGGAGAAGATATAGTCTCTTCAAGTTTCTTGTGGGAGGGTTGAAAAACCCGTTAACCACTATTTTGCAAGGAGGTGTCAATCATGGCGAAAAAAGTTATTAAAATGGTAAAACTGCAGATTCCAGCAGGTAAAGCAAACCCAGCACCACCAGTAGGTCCAGCTTTGGGTCAAGCAGGTGTCAACATCATGGCATTCTGTAAAGAATTCAACGCTCGTACAGCTGATCAAGCGGGATTGATTATTCCAGTTGAAATTTCTGTATTCGAGGACCGTTCCTTTACTTTCATCACTAAAACTCCACCAGCAGCAGTTCTGTTGAAAGTGGCAGCTAAAGTTGAAAAAGGATCCGGCGAACCGAACAAGAAAAAAGTTGCTACTGTTAAACGTGATGCGGTTCGTCAAATCGCAGAAACAAAAATGCCTGACCTGAATGCAGCAGACGTTGAGTCCGCTATGCGTATGGTCGAAGGTACTGCCCGCAGCATGGGTATCACCATCGAAGACTAATTTTCATAAGAAACATGGCTTCGTAAAACCGGTCGATTCGCGACCGGTTGATGTGGGAGGTATATCCGCTAACACCACAAAGGAGGAATAAAACATGGCTAAACACGGTAAAAAATACCTGGAAGCTGCTAAGCTGATTGACAGCGAAGCAACTTACGAGCCTTCAGAAGCTGTAGAGCTTGTGAAAAAGGCAGCTACTGCAAAATTCGATGAAACAATCGAAGCAGCAGTTCGTTTGGGTGTAGACCCTCGTAAGCAAGACCAGGCTGTACGTGGTGTTGTTGTCTTGCCACACGGCACAGGTAAAACACAACGCGTATTGGTATTTGCAAAAGGTGACAAAGCGAAAGAAGCGGAAGCGGCTGGCGCGGACTATGTTGGTGATGCAGACATGATCAACAAAATCCAACAAGGCTGGTTCGAATTCGACGTCTGCGTAGCGACACCAGATATGATGAGTGAAGTAGGTAAATTGGGCCGACTGCTCGGCGGTAAAGGTCTGATGCCTAACCCTAAAGCCGGAACGGTAACTTTCGATGTAACTAAGGCTGTTCAAGAAATTAAAGCCGGTAAAATCGAATATCGTCTGGATCGTGCAGGTCAAATTCATGCACCGATTGGTAAAGCTTCTTTCTCTTCTGAGCAACTTAATGAGAACTTCAAAGCTCTCATGGAAGCTCTGAATCGTGCTAAACCAGCGGCAGCAAAAGGTGTTTATCTGAAGAATGTTAGTCTTTCTTCCACGATGGGCCCTGGCGCACGCGTGAACGCAGCAGCTTTTAGATAATATCTCTTGACAGGCTTGTCCTGTTTTTGATAAGATATAAAAGTTGTGAGTCCGAGTGACTGACCGTTGACATTTGAATATGCTTGCCGTAGACAGTAGGTGCCGTTTGGCTTAATTTCCTGCCGAGGTGTGATTATAGAACTTAGAACGATGCAAATCGATGATGAGTATATATCAAGCCTTCGTGATTCTACGGAGGCTTTTCTTAATGGGATAAATTTGATCAGGAGGTGTACAGATTGGCAAACGCAAAAGTGATTCAAGCAAAACAAGAATCCGTTGATGCAGTAACAGCAAAATTGCGCGAGAGCGTTACAACTGTTGTTGTTGACTATCGCGGATTGAACGTTGCCCAAGTAACTGAGTTGCGTAAGCAACTTCGTGAAGCAGGGATCGAATTCCAAGTGCTGAAAAACTCGTTGCTTCGCCGTGCAGCTGCAGCAGCAGAACTGACAGAACTCGATAGTGTTCTTACAGGTCCTACTGCAATTGCATTCAGCGTAGATGACGTTGTGGCTCCAGCTAAAATTCTGAACGACTTCGCGAAAAAGAACGATGCACTGGAATTGAAAGGTGCAGTCGTAGAAGGTCGCGTAATCGGAGTAGAAGAAGTTAAGGCATTGGCAGAACTGCCATCCCGCGATGGACTCCTCTCCATGCTCCTCAGCGTGCTTCAAGCGCCAGTGCGCAACTTCGCGCTTGCGGTTAAAGCAGTTGCAGAAAAAGAAGAACAAGGCGCGTAAGCAACTTGATCTGAATGCTGCTTAGGCGGCAAATGAATTAAAAAAAATAATATTATATATGGAGGTTCACTCATGAGTAAAGAGCAAATCTTGGAAGCAATCAAAGGCATGACTGTACTGGAATTGAACGATCTTGTTAAAGCAATCGAAGAAGAATTCGGCGTAACTGCTGCAGCTCCAGTAGCTGCTGCAGGTGCAGTAGCTTCTGCTGAAGCTGAGCAATCCGAGTTCGACGTAATCTTGACTAGCGCTGGTGCTTCCAAAATCAACGTTATCAAAGCAGTTCGCGAAATCACAGGTCTTGGCCTGAAAGAAGCAAAAGAATTGGTTGACAACGCTCCAAAAGCATTGAAAGAAAAAGTTGCTAAAGAAGAAGCAGAAGCGGTTAAAGCTAAGCTTGAAGAAGCAGGCGCTTCAGTTGAAGTTAAATAATTTAGCTATTACAAGCTAAATGAACAAAACAACAAACCCCTTGACTTATATCAAGGGGTTTGTTGCTGTAATTGTAAATGGAAAGTGAGTGAGGGCATGTCCAATCATTATTATTCGGACAAACCGCAAGTGGCGCATGATCGCAGAGCAACTGAAGCGGTTCTTCGCGGATTCAGTCTGCGATTCGTGACGGATGCCGGTGTGTTTTCCAAAAACGGAATCGATTATGGCAGCAGAGTATTGATTGATGCGATAGAGTTGCCATCAGGGGCTCATGTTCTCGATGTGGGCTGTGGATACGGGCCAATGGGTCTTACAGCAGCCAAACTTGTACCGGATGGGCATGTCACCATGATCGATATCAACGAGAGAGCCGTTGAACTTTCCAGGGAAAATGCAAAAGCGAACGGAATTAACAATGTTACGGTATTGCAAAGTAATCTACTGGCTGAAGTGAAAAAGCAAGATTTTGACGTTATCCTAACCAACCCGCCTATACGGGCTGGGAAAGAGACGGTTCATACTATTTTCGAACAGGCACATCGCCATCTGAAGGTAGGCGGTTCGTTGTGGATTGTCATTCAGAAGAAACAAGGAGCTCCGTCAGCGAAAGCGAAATTGGAATCTTTGTTTGGAAGAGTGGAAGAAGTGACGAAGGATAAGGGCTATCGGATTTTCAAAGCGGTGAAATCGGAAGAGGTATCTACTAAAAGCTGAATCCGAGTTTGTAAAGTAAGCAGGGGATCATTTTTTTTGCAATAGGACTATTGACTTGAAATTCAGGTCGTGGTATTATTGTAAAATGTCAGTATTAAGATGCCCTACTTGGCTTTAGCTAACTAAAAATGTCAACCTTTTTTTACGCCGAACGGGCTTATTATGCCTACGTTTGGCGTATAATATGTACATTTTGGGCAAACTGGGGATAAGAATGATTTGGAAAGACATCCGCCGATCAAAGTTGCTCTTTTTTCGAACGACATTTCGAGTAAGGGCTTTTCTTTATTTGTGGATGCATTGCTTTGCTCTGTATGTGTACCATTATAAGGTTACAAACAGAGGTTCGCAACGAAATTTTTAAAGTGAGTAGACATTGAGGGGTGAGTTTAAGTTGGCAGGACATCTTGTTCAATATGGTCGACGCACTCGGCGCAGTTATGCACGAATTAACGAGATACTCGAAGTTCCGAACCTGATTGAAATCCAACAAAAATCCTATGATTGGTTTTTGGAGGAAGGGTTGCGCGAAATGTTCCAGGATATCTCGCCGATCCAGGATTTTACAGGTAACTTGATTTTGGAATTTATCGATTACAGTCTCGGTGAACCGAAGTATACAGTAGACGACGCGAAAGAGCGTGACGTTACGTATGCAGCACCGCTTCGGGTCAAAGTCCGGCTCATTAATAAGGAAACCGGCGAAGTCAAAGAGCAGGAAGTATTCATGGGAGATTTCCCGCTGATGACCAACACTGGCACATTTATTATTAATGGTGCGGAACGGGTTATTGTCAGCCAGTTGGTTCGCTCTCCTAGCGTTTACTTCAGTACCAAAGTAGATAAAAACGCCAAAAAAACGTATACCGCTACAGTTATTCCTAACCGCGGCGCTTGGTTGGAACTGGAGATGGACGCGAAGGATGTTGTTTATGTCCGGATCGACCGTACACGTAAAATACCGGTTACGGTTCTCCTGCGTTCACTTGGTTTTGGCACAGATGCTGAGATTCTGGATCTGCTCGGTAATGACGAATATATCCGCAACACACTGGACAAAGACAACACGGATTCCACGGAGAAAGCACTCATTGAGATCTATGAGCGTCTTCGTCCGGGCGAGCCTCCAACGCTGGATAATGCGAAAAGCTTGCTCGTAGCACGTTTCTTTGATCCAAAACGTTATGACCTGGCTAATGTAGGTCGTTACAAAATGAACAAAAAGCTTCACATCAAAAACCGTTTGTTTAACCAGCGTTTGGCTGAATCACTTGTTGACGCTGAAACAGGTGAGATTATTGCTGAAGCAGGTCAAATGGTGGATCGTCGCTTGTTGGATGAAATCATGCCGTATCTTGAGAAGAGCGTTGGTTTCCGCACGTATCACGTGGGTAACGGTGTTCTGGATGCTAATGATGTTCCTATGCAAACGATCGATGTATTTTCACCAACAGAAGATGGTAAAGTAGTCAAACTGATTGCCAATGGAATCATTGACAAGTCCGTTAAAAACGTGACACCGGCGGATATCATTTCGTCCATCAGTTATTTCCTTAACCTTCTGCAGGGAATTGGTAGCACGGATGATATCGATCATCTGGGTAACCGTCGTTTGCGTTCGGTGGGTGAACTCCTGCAGAACCAGTTCCGTATCGGTTTGTCCCGTATGGAGCGTGTGGTTCGTGAGAGAATGTCCATTCAGGATGCTAACGTAATTACACCACAGGCTTTGATTAACATACGTCCTGTGATTGCATCGATTAAAGAGTTCTTTGGTAGCTCTCAGTTGTCACAGTTTATGGATCAAACGAACCCGCTGGGTGAGTTGACACATAAACGTCGTTTGTCCGCACTCGGACCCGGTGGTTTGACGCGTGAGCGCGCAGGTATGGAAGTGCGTGACGTCCATCCATCCCACTATGGTCGTATGTGTCCAATCGAGACGCCAGAGGGACCAAACATCGGTTTGATCAACTCCTTGTCTACGTTTGCTCGTGTGAATGAATATGGCTTCATTGAAGCTCCATATCGTTGGGTTGATCCGAAGACAGGTATTGTAACCGAGCAAATTGATTACCTGACAGCGGACGAAGAGGACAACTATGTTATCGCGCAAGCGAACGCAAAGTTGAACGAAGACGGTACATTTGAAGAAGAAGCGATCATTGTACGTTACAACAAACAGTCGGATAACATCCTTACGATGCCGAGTGAGCGAGTTGACTACATGGACGTATCTCCTAAACAGGTTGTATCCGTCGCGACAGCGCTGATCCCGTTCCTTGAGAACGATGACTCCAACCGTGCACTCATGGGATCAAACATGCAGCGGCAGGCGGTTCCACTCTTGATTCCTAAAGCACCACTTGTAGGGACAGGTATGGAGCACAAAGCTGCAAAAGATTCTGGTGTATGTATTATCTCCGATTATGACGGAATTATCGAACGTTCTTCTGCGAACGAAATTTGGGTCCGTCGTGTTGAAGAAGTGGATGGTCAGGAAGTCAAAGGCGATATCGTTAAATATAAATTACACAAATTTATGCGTTCGAACCAAGGAACATGCATTAACCAGCGTCCGATTGTCAAAAGAGGTGCTGCTGTCAAAGCTGGCGATATCCTCGCTGATGGTCCTTCAACGGAAATGGGTGAATTGGCTCTGGGACGTAACGTTGTTGTTGCCTTCATGACTTGGGAAGGTTACAACTACGAGGATGCGATCTTGCTCAGTGAAAAACTCGTTAAGGAAGATGTATACACATCCATCCATATCGAGGAGTATGAGTCAGAAGCACGTGATACCAAGCTTGGACCTGAAGAGATCACACGTGACATCCCTAACGTTGGGGAAGAAGCGTTGCGTAACTTGGATGAGCGCGGTATTATCCGCATCGGTGCTGAGATCAGTGCTGGCGACATTCTGGTTGGTAAAGTAACACCTAAGGGTGTAACAGAGCTTACAGCAGAAGAACGTCTCTTGCATGCGATCTTTGGTGAGAAAGCACGTGAAGTACGTGATACTTCCTTGCGTGTACCACATGGTACTGACGGTATCGTAGTAGACGTGAAAGTATTTACCCGCGAAAACGGTGATGAGCTGCCTCCAGGTGTTAACCAACTCGTTCGTGTATATATCGCTCAAAAACGGAAAATTTCCGAGGGTGATAAAATGGCTGGACGTCACGGTAACAAAGGGGTCGTGGCCCGCATCTTGCCGGAAGAAGATATGCCTTTCCTGCCAGACGGTACACCGGTTCAGATCGTTCTTAACCCACTGGGCGTACCTTCCCGGATGAATATCGGTCAAGTACTCGAGGTTCACTTGGGTATGGCGGCGATGCAACTGGGTATTCACGTAGCAACTCCTGTATTCGACGGAGCGAAGGAGTATGACGTCTTCGATACGATGGAAGAAGCAGGTATGCAACGTAATGGTAAAACTGTCCTGTATGATGGTCGTACAGGTGAAGAGTTTGAACGTGAAGTTACCGTAGGTGTCATGCACATGATCAAATTGGCACACATGGTTGATGATAAAATCCATGCCCGTTCCACGGGTCCTTACTCACTTGTTACGCAACAGCCATTGGGTGGTAAAGCCCAATTTGGTGGACAGCGTTTCGGGGAGATGGAAGTATGGGCGCTTGAGGCATACGGTGCTGCTTATACACTGCAAGAAATCTTGACTGTTAAATCCGATGACGTTGTTGGTCGGGTTAAAACGTATGAATCCATTGTCAAAGGTGAGAATGTTCCGGAACCAGGTGTTCCTGAATCATTCAAAGTATTGATCAAAGAGCTGCAAAGCTTGGGTATGGACGTTAAGATTTTGAGTGAAGATGAGCAAGAGATTGAAATGAGAGAAATGGACGATGAAGATGACGCTGCGAGCGATAAGCTCAGCCTCAACCTTGAGGGTACAGAGGTCGGAGCGGAATAAACCGCTTCGAGCGCATGATGACCGGCGTTTTTCATCAGGCTCACGTCTTGCTCCGGCTTCGGCCGGAGTGGGCGTAACCTAGATTACAGGAATTGGTTAAGGAGGGTTGCTCCTTGTTGGACGTCAACAATTTCGAATACATGAAGATCGGGCTTGCTTCCCCAGAGAAAATTCGTTCTTGGTCCCGCGGAGAAGTGAAAAAACCGGAAACGATCAACTATCGTACGTTGAAACCGGAAAAAGAAGGGCTGTTCTGCGAAAAGATTTTTGGCCCTACAAAAGACTGGGAATGTCATTGCGGTAAATACAAACGCGTCCGTTATAAAGGCGTTGTCTGTGATCGTTGTGGCGTTGAAGTAACACGTGCGAAAGTACGCCGCGAACGGATGGGCCATATTGAGCTCGCTGCTCCGGTATCGCATATCTGGTACTTCAAAGGTATTCCGAGCCGTATGGGTCTTGCTCTGGATATGTCTCCAAGATCTCTTGAAGAGATTATTTATTTTGCATCATATGTTGTAACTGATCCAGGAGAAACTCCACTGGAGAAAAAACAGCTGTTGTCCGAGAAAGAATACCGCAGCTACCGTGAAAAATACGGCTATGGTTTCCATGCTGGCATGGGCGCAGAAGCGGTTAAAAAATTGCTTCAAGACCTTGACATAGACAAAGAGCTCGAGTTCCTGAAAGAAGAGCTCCGGACTGCGCAAGGACAACGTCGTAATCGTGCAATCAAACGTCTGGAAGTTATCGAAGCATTCCGCAACTCCGGCAACAAGCCAGAGTGGATGATCATGGATGTACTTCCTGTTATCCCGCCGGAACTTCGTCCAATGGTACAGTTGGATGGTGGACGTTTTGCAACGTCTGACCTGAATGATTTGTACCGCCGTGTAATCAACCGGAACAACCGTCTGAAACGTCTGCTTGATCTGGGCGCGCCAGATATTATCGTGCAAAATGAAAAACGGATGTTGCAGGAAGCTGTTGACGCATTGATCGATAATGGTCGTCGTGGACGCCCTGTAACGGGTCCTGGTAACCGTCCATTGAAATCTCTCAGCCACATGCTGAAAGGTAAACAAGGACGTTTCCGTCAAAACTTGCTCGGTAAACGTGTTGACTATTCTGGTCGTTCCGTTATCGTTGTTGGACCTTACCTGAAAATGTATCAGTGTGGTCTGCCAAAAGATATGGCACTTGAATTGTTCAAGCCTTTTGTTATGAAAGAGCTTGTAAATAAAGGGCTTGCCCACAACATCAAGAGCGCGAAACGTAAAGTTGAGCGTGTAAGTCCTGAAGTATGGGATGTTCTTGAAGAAGTAATCAAGGAGCATCCGGTTCTGTTGAACCGTGCCCCTACGCTTCACAGACTCGGTATTCAAGCATTTGAACCGATTCTCGTTGAAGGTAAAGCAATTCGTCTTCACCCGCTCGTATGTACGGCATACAATGCCGACTTTGACGGTGACCAAATGGCCGTGCACGTTCCGTTGTCCGCTGAAGCTCAAGCGGAAGCACGTATCCTGATGCTTGCATCTGGTAACATTTTGAACCCGAAAGACGGTAAACCGGTTGTTACTCCTTCCCAGGATATGGTGCTTGGTTCTTACTACCTCACTATGGATAACAAGGAAGAAAAGGGCACAGGTATGATCTTGCGTACAGTTAACGAAGCTGTATCGGCATACCAACGTGGTACTGCTGGTCTGCATGCGCGTGTAGCTATTCCGGTTAAGGCGCTTGGTAAAACAAGCTTCACGGAAGAACAACAAGAAGGAATGTTGCTGACAACTGTCGGTAAAATTATCTTCAATGAAATTTTCCCGGCAAGCTTCCCGTATATCAATGATGCGACTCGTGCTAACCTGTACCAAGGTACTGCAGATCACTCATTTGTATATGAAAAAGGTGCTGATCTCAGAGAAGCTATTATGAATGCTCCTCTGGCTGGCGGTGTTGGTAAAGAATACCTCGGCTCCATCATTGCACGTTGTTTTGAAATTTATCACACAACGGAAACAGCCGTTATTTTGGATAAAATCAAACAACTTGGTTTCACATACTCTACACGTGCCGGTATTACGGTTGCGGTATCTGATGTTATCGTTCCGCCTGAGAAGTTTGAAATTCTTAGAAAATCTGAGGAAAAAGCACAAATCGTTACGAATCAGTACCGTCGTGGTCTGATTACGAATGAAGAGCGCTATGACCGTATCATTGATATCTGGTCAAAATCCAAAGATGACATCACTGAGATTCTGATGAAGTCCATGGATCGTTACAACTCGATCATGATGATGGTAGACTCCAAAGCACGGGGTAACAAATCGCAAATCACCCAATTGGGCGGTATGCGTGGTCTGATGGCCAACCCATCCGGTCGAATCATTGAACTCCCAATCAAATCGAACTTCCGTGAAGGTCTGACGGTACTCGAGTACTTTATCTCCACTCACGGAGCGCGTAAAGGTTTGGCGGATACAGCCCTGCGTACAGCCGATTCAGGTTACCTGACTCGTCGTCTCGTAGACGTAGCCCAAGACGTAATCGTGCGTGATGATGATTGTGGTACAGATAAAGGCTTTACGGTAAGTCGTATCCAGGATGGTAAAGAGGTTATCGAAGACCTCTACGACCGTATTGAAGGCAGATACTGCTTCGAGACTCTTCGTCATCCGGAAACGAAAGAAATCATTGTAGGTCGCAATGAATTGATTGACTCCGATAAAGCAGAAGCGATTATCAAAGCAGGTATTACTAAATTGCAAATCCGCTCCGTCCTCAGCTGCCGTGCAAGTCATGGTGTCTGCAAGAAGTGTTATGGTCGCAACCTCGCGACTGGTAAACACGTGGAGATTGGTGAAGCAGTTGGTATTATCGCAGCACAGTCCATTGGTGAGCCAGGAACACAGCTTACAATGCGTACGTTCCATACCGGTGGTGTAGCCGGAGACGATATTACGCAAGGTTTGCCACGTATCCAGGAGTTGTTCGAAGCTCGTAATCCTAAGGGTCAAGCAACGATCAGTGAAATCGATGGTGTGGTTAAAGAGATTCGCGAAGCGAAAGATCGTCGTGAAATCGAAATTCAAGGTGAAGCGGAATCCAAAGTATACGCCGTTACCTACGGTTCCCGTGTGCGCGTAAGCGAAGGCGCGGAAGTTGAAGCGGGTGACGAGTTGACAGACGGTTCCATTGATCCAAAAGAGATGTTACGGATTAAAGGCATACGTGGTGTACAAAACTACATTCTGCAGGAAGTACAACGCGTATATCGTAACCAAGGCGTAGAAATTAACGATAAGCACGTTGAAGTTATGATCCGTCAAATGCTGCGTAAAATCCGTATCGTAGATGCAGGAGATACAACGCTGTTGCCAGGATCGTTCGTGGATATGCATGAGTACGAAAGAGCTAACAAAATTGCGATTCTTAGTGATAAAGAGCCGGCGGTTGCTAAACCAATCCTGCTCGGTATTACGAAAGCATCCCTGGAAACAGACTCCTTCCTCTCGGCAGCTTCGTTCCAAGAAACTACACGTGTATTGACAGATGCAGCGATCAAAGGTAAAGTCGATCAGTTGCTCGGTCTGAAGGAAAATGTAATCATCGGTAAATTGATTCCTGCAGGTACAGGTATGCACCGTTACCGCAGCATCAAATTAGCTGAGCCAGAAGATGGCCAATCTTCAGTAGAAGAACTTGAGCCAGTTTCGGTTGATTAAATATATTTCTCCTCATTAGAGGAGAGTGAAAGTTTTGTGCGTCAGGAGACGGACGTTTGTATGATACAGGCGGACGAATCCTGATGTACGTAAACTTTTAAAAAATGTTTTAGGATTAGCATTGACATTGCTTGCGCTAGATGCTAATATATCAAAGGTGCGTGGGCAGCTGATTGTACATGGTTCTATTCGGAGGAATACACAATGTCTAATGAAAAAGCCTTGCAAGATGCTCATGTCAAAATAGGTACCAAACAGACCATGCGGATGGTGCAGACAGGTATGGCTTCTGAAGTCTATGTCGCAGAAGATAGTGATCCGCAGCTTACTTCCAAAATCATTGCTTTGTGTGAACAACACAATGTGAAATGCACGAAAGTGGATACAATGAAAAATCTCGGCAAGGCTTGCGGGATTGGAGTAGGAGCAGCTATGGCTGCTGTCGTAAAATCATAGGGTAAGGAACGTTTTTGTCCGAGAACTTTTAAGGATTCTCCAAGGCAAAAACTTTTCATTTGTCTTTTTATGAACCGCCTGGGTCTGTGGACTTAGTGCAAAGAGGTTTATAAAGAAACATGAATATTTGAGGAAGGGGGTGGCAATCACATGCCAACTATTAACCAACTGGTTCGTAAAGGACGTCAAGCAAAAGTTGAGAAGTCAAAATCTCCAGCTTTGCAAAAAGGATTCAACGCTTTGAAACGTGAATCTACTAACATCAGTGCCCCACAAAAACGTGGTGTCTGCACTCGTGTAGGTACAATGACTCCGCGTAAACCAAACTCTGCACTTCGTAAGTATGCCCGTGTTCGTTTAACGAACCGTCTCGAGGTTACTGCTTATATCCCGGGAATCGGACATAACCTTCAAGAGCACAGTGTGGTATTGATCCGCGGAGGTAAAGTTAAAGACCTTGCAGGAGTTCGTTATCACATCGTTCGTGGAGCTCTCGATACTGCTGGTGTAAACAACCGTATGCAAGCTCGTTCGAAATACGGCGCTAAACGTCCAAAAGCTAAAAAAGCCTAAACTATTATAGGCAGATAGCCTGAAAGCCTTCTGGTCTAAGTCTGGAAGGTACAGGATCTGCTGAACAAGAAAGAAAGGGGGATATCCATGCCACGCAAAGGTCCAGTTACGAAAAGAGACGTTCTGCCTGATCCGTTATACAACAGCAAGTTGGTTACTCGTTTAATCAACCGCATCATGATCGGTGGAAAACGCGGTGTTGCTCAAAGCATTCTGTATAATGCGTTCAAGTTGATTCAAGAACGTACGGGTAATGACCCTATGGAAGTATTTGAAGCAGCAATCAAGAACATCATGCCAGTCCTGGAAGTTAAAGCTCGCCGTGTCGGCGGTGCCAACTACCAAGTACCAATCGAGGTGAAACCAGAGAGACGTACTGCTCTGGGATTACGTTGGCTCGTGAACTACTCCCGCAACCGCGGTGAGAAAACAATGGAAGAGCGTTTGGCGGCTGAGATCATCGACGCTTCCAACAACACAGGCGCTTCCGTTAAAAAACGTGAAGATACGCACAAAATGGCTGAAGCGAACAAAGCGTTTGCTCACTACCGTTGGTAGGATTCAGTTCACAATAAAAAACTTCAATTTTGAAGGGAGACCCATTTCATGGCTAGAGAGTTCTCCTTAAAAAATACACGTAATATCGGGATCATGGCTCATATTGATGCGGGTAAAACCACTACAACTGAGCGGATCTTGTTCTACACAGGACGTACGCACAAAATCGGTGAAGTTCACGAAGGCGCTGCGACAATGGACTGGATGGAGCAAGAGCAGGAGCGCGGAATTACGATTACTTCCGCTGCAACTACCGCTGCTTGGAAAGGCCACCGCGTTAATATTATTGATACCCCGGGACACGTTGACTTCACTGTTGAAGTTGAACGTTCCCTTCGTGTATTGGACGGAGCAGTTGGTGTATTCAGTGCGAAAGAAGGCGTTGAGCCTCAGTCCGAAACCGTATGGAGACAGGCTGACAAGTACGGCGTACCTCGTATCGCATATGTAAACAAAATGGATATCATCGGTGCTGACTTCCTGAACGTTGTATCTGACATGCGTGATCGCCTTCAAGCGAACGCTGTTGCGATTCAACTTCCAATCGGCGCTGAAAATGATTTCAAAGGCATCATCGATATCGTTGCTCAAAAGGCTCATATGTACAAAGATGACCTGGGACAAGATATCGAAGAAGTCGAAATTCCTGCGGAATTTGCAGATCAAGTTGAAGAACTTCGCAACGAGTTGATTGAGCGCGTTGCTGAACTGGATGAAGAATTGACAATGAAATACCTGGAAGGCGAAGAGATCACAATTGATGAGATCAAAACCGTACTCCGTAAAGGTGTTGTAGATGTTAAGATATTCCCAGTTATCTGTGGATCCTCATATCGTAACAAAGGTGTTCAACTGATGTTGGATGCTGTTATCGACTACTTGCCAGCTCCAACAGATGTTGCATCGATCACGGGACATCTTGAAGATGGAACTGAAGCAATTCGTAAGTCATCCGATGAAGAGCCATTCTCCGCATTGGCATTCAAAATTATGACAGACCCTTACGTTGGTAAATTGACATTCTTCCGCGTATACTCCGGTGTTCTTCAATCCGGATCATATGTATTGAATGCCACTAAAAACAAGCGTGAGCGTATCGGTCGTATCCTTCAAATGCATGCGAACAGTCGTCAAGAAATCACTGTAGTTTACTCCGGTGATATTGCAGCTGCCGTAGGTTTGAAAGATACGGGTACAGGTGATACACTATGTGATGAGAAAAATCCGGTTATCCTGGAGTCAATGAACTTCCCTGATCCGGTTATCGAAATCGCTGTTGAACCTAAAACCAAAGCTGACCAGGATAAACTGGGTGTTGCTCTCGGTAAGTTGACTGAAGAGGATCCAACTCTTCGTGCTCATACTGACGAAGAAACAGGCCAAACGATCTTGGCAGGTATGGGTGAGCTTCACCTTGATATCATCATCGACCGTATGCGTCGTGAGTTCAAGGTTGAAACTACTGTGGGTAAACCACAAGTAGCTTACCGTGAAACATTCCGTGCTCCAGCGCGCGTTGAAGGTAAATTCGTACGTCAATCCGGTGGTCGTGGTCAATACGGTCACGTATGGGTTGAATTCGAACCTCTCGAGCCGGGTACAGGCAGCCAGTTCGAAAGTAAGGTTGTCGGTGGTTCCGTACCAAGAGAATACATTCAACCTGCACTGTCAGGGATTGAAGAGCAAATGAAAAACGGCGTTATTGCAGGCTTCCCGCTTGTAGACGTTAAGGCTACAATTGTAGACGGATCTTACCATGATGTCGATTCCAATGAGATGGCATTTAAAATTGCCGGATCTATGGCGCTTAAAGCGGCTAAAGACAAATGTAAACCAGTTCTGCTTGAGCCAATCATGAAAGTAGAAGTAACTGTTCCGGAAGAGTACATGGGTGACGTAATGGGAATGTTGAACTCCCGTCGTGGCCGCATTGAAGGTATGGATTCCCGTAGTGGAGCTCAAATCATTCGTGCTAAGGTGCCTTTGTCTGAAATGTTTGGTTACTCTACAACTCTTCGTTCCGGTACTCAAGGACGCGGCGTATTCTCCATGGAACTCTCTCACTATGAAGAAGTTCCTAAGAGCATCGCTGAAGAAATCGTTGCCAAAACAAAAGGCACCGAGTAGTTTTCTCACACTGGATGCAAGTGCATAAGAATTCAATTCGGAGCACTTCATTCAGTGAAAACATAAAATTATAATTTTAAGGAGGCCACGTTCAAATGGCAAAGGCTAAATACGAACGTAATAAACCCCACGTTAACATCGGTACTATCGGTCACGTCGATCACGGTAAAACAACTCTGACTGCTGCAATCACAACTGTATTGTCCAAAACTTACGGTGGTGCTGCAATTGCATTCGACCAAATCGACAAAGCTCCAGAAGAGCGCGAACGCGGTATCACAATCTCCACATCACACGTTGAGTACGAAACTGACACTCGTCACTACGCTCACGTTGACTGCCCAGGTCACGCCGACTATGTTAAAAACATGATCACTGGCGCGGCTCAAATGGATGGAGCTATCTTGGTAGTATCCGCAGCAGACGGCCCAATGCCACAAACTCGTGAGCACATCTTGCTCTCCCGTCAAGTAGGCGTACCTTACATTGTTGTATTTTTGAACAAATGTGACATGGTTGAAGACGAAGAGTTGTTGGAATTGGTTGAGATGGAAGTTCGCGACCTTCTTAACGAATATGAGTTCCCAGGTGACGATACTCCAATCACTCGTGGATCCGCTCGTGAAGCTCTGGCAAACCCAGATGGCGAATGGGCTCAAAAAATCATTGAGATGTTCAAAGAGATCGACACTTACATCCCACTGCCTGAGCGTCAAACTGACAAGCCTTTCTTGATGCCTGTCGAGGACGTATTCTCCATCACTGGTCGTGGTACTGTTGCTACTGGCCGTGTAGAGCGTGGTACTGTTAAAGTCGGCGAAGAGATCGAAATCGTTGGTATCACTGAAGAAACTAAAAAATCCGTTGTAACAGGCGTTGAGATGTTCCGTAAATTGTTGGATTCCGCTCAAGCGGGTGACAACATCGGTGCATTGTTGCGTGGTGTTGACCGTACTCAAATCGAGCGTGGTCAAGTACTTGCAAAACCAGGTTCTGTTAAGCCACACACAGAATTCACAGCTCAAATCTACGTTCTGACTAAAGAAGAGGGCGGACGTCACAAACCATTCTTCACTGGTTACCGTCCACAGTTCTACTTCCGTACAACTGACGTAACAGGCATCATCAACTTGCCTGAAGGTACTGAAATGGTAATGCCTGGTGATAACATCACTGTTACTGTTTCCCTGATCTCCCCAATCGCGATTGAAGAAGGAACTAAATTCTCCATTCGTGAAGGCGGACGTACAGTAGGTGCCGGTTCCGTAGCATCTATCCAAAAATAATTCGGCTTAACGCTGAATAAAGCATATGTAACAGTGTACTGGAACGAGTAACATTGTATTGTAACGAAGCTTCGGAAGAGTTCTTTATCCGACATCGGATAGAGAACTCTTTTATTATGTTTAAAGTTCGGAACCTGCGTCATACGAAATGAACATCATTTACGTGTTTAGAAGGATTGGCAAGGCAGCCTGGATATTGAGGATTAACACTGCAATAAACGAAGTCATTTCATCAGAAAAGATAAGTTTAAATGTTTTTCTTAAATATGCTTGCAATACGCCTATCTTTTCTATATAATAATGAATGTTGTTCTGTGACGTTGCGATGATGTGAGAGGTTACTGGCACACCCGGCCCCTTTGCCATGGGAGAGTGGCTAGAAAATTTTCACGGAGTATGTCCGATAAAAAATTGGGCGATAGAAGGAGGGACTAAAATGGCAAAGCAAAAAATTCGTATTCGTTTGAAAGCTTACGACCACAGAATTCTTGATCAATCCGCGGAGAAAATTGTTGAAACAGCAAAACGTTCGGGTGCTGGTGTATCCGGTCCGATTCCGCTTCCTACTGAAAAACAAATCATTACTATTCTTCGTGCGGTGCACAAGTACAAGGATTCTCGGGAACAATTCGAACAACGTACACACAAACGTTTGATCGACATCGTTAACCCGACTCCACAAACTGTGGATGCCTTGATGCGCTTGGATCTGCCGTCCGGTGTAGATATCGAAATTAAATTGTAATACAAGCTACAACAAAGACCATGTATAAAGGAAAAGAGGTGTCAACATGAAAGCAATCTTAGGAAAAAAACTCGGAATGACTCAAGTATTTACTCCTGAAGGTAACGTCGTTCCAGTAACGGTTATCGAAGCAGGCCCTTGTGTTGTTTTGCAAAAGAAAGACATTGAGAACGATGGCTACGAAGCAATTCAAATCGGTTACTCCGATAAGAAAGAGAAAAATGCTAACAAGCCAGAAGCAGGTCACGCTAAAAAAGCGAACACTGCCCCTAAGCGCTACGTTCGTGAAGTTCGCGGTATCAACATCGCAGAATATGAAGTTGGCCAAGAACTGAAAGCTGACATTTTCGCTGAAGGCGAATTCGTTGACGTAACGGGTATTTCTAAAGGTAAAGGTTTTGCCGGCGTTATCAAACGTTGGGGACAAAGCACTGGACCTATGTCACACGGTTCGCGTTACCACCGTGGCCCTGGTTCAATGGGTTCGATCCAAGCTAACCGCGTTCCTAAAGGCAAACGCCTGCCAGGACACATGGGACATGATACTATTACAATCCAACGTCTTGAAGTAGTTAAAGTAGACGCTGAGCGTAATGTGTTGCTCGTGAAAGGTTCCATTCCTGGACCGAAAAACAGTCTCATTAGAGTTAAAGAAACGGTGAAAAAATAACCACTGAAGAAAGGAGGAACACAAAATGCCAAAAGTATCAGTTTACAATGTAGATGGTAGCCAAGTAGGCGAAGTTGAATTGAACGATGCGGTTTTCGGAATTGAGCCGAACCAACACGTTCTGTACGATGCAGTTCTTATGCAACGCGCTTCCCTTCGTCAAGGTACCCACAAAGTAAAAGGACGTTCTGAAGTTCGTGGCGGTGGACGTAAGCCTTGGAAACAAAAAGGTACAGGTCGCGCTCGTCAAGGTTCAATTCGTTCACCACAATGGAAAGGCGGCGGTATCGTATTTGGTCCAACACCACGGAGCTATGCGTATAAACTGCCTAAGAAAGTTCGCCGCTTGGCGATCAAATCAGCCCTTTCATCCAAAGTGCTTGACAATGACATTATCGTTTTGGACGCTCTCACGTTGAGTACGCCTAAAACTAAAGAATTCGCAGCCATCTTGAGTAACCTCAAAGTGGGGCGTAAAGCTTTGATCGTAGCTCCTAGCTATGATGATAATGTAGCTCTTTCCGCACGGAATATTCCAGGCGTGAAATTCGTAGCTGCTGACGGTATTAATGTTCTTGACGTGCTCTCGCACGACAAATTGATCATTACGAAAGAAGCAGTTCAGAAGGTAGAGGAGGTGCTCGCGTAATGAAGGATCCTCGTGATATTGTAAAACGTCCGATTATTACGGAACGTACTGCTGACATGATGAACGACTTGAAATATGTATTTGAAGTCGATATCCGTGCAAACAAAACCGAGATCAAAAAGGCAGTAGAAGCTATTTTCAATGTAAAAGTGAAAAACGTGAACACGCTTCGTGTTCCAGCTAAGCCGAAACGGTACGGACGTTATTCCGGATATACTAGCGAATGGAAAAAAGCGTTTGTAACGTTGACAAAAGACAGCAAAACGCTTGAGTTCTTTGAAACTGTATAATTGAATTTTTGAAGTAAGGAGGGAAACCCAGTGCCAATCAAAAAGTATAAACCAACATCCCCGGCAAGACGGAACATGTCCGTTTCTACATTTGAGGAAATCACCACAAATCAGCCGGAGAAATCGTTGTTGGCCCCGTTGAGCAAACAAGCAGGCCGCAACAACCAAGGTAAAATTACAGTTCGTCACCATGGTGGTGGACACAAACGTAAATACCGTATCATTGACTTCAAACGTACTAAAGATGGAATACCGGGCCGCGTTGCTACGATTGAGTATGACCCGAACCGTACATCCAACATCGCTCTGATTCACTATGCTGATGGTGAAAAACGTTATATCATCGCTCCTAAAGGTTTGAAAGTTGGAGATCAAGTATTCTCCGGACCTGAATCAGACATCAAAATCGGTAACGCACTGCCACTCGAAAACATTCCAGTAGGTACCGTTATCCACAACATCGAGTTGAAACCAGGTAAAGGCGGACAATTGGTTCGTGCTGCTGGTACAGAAGCTCAATTGCTTGGTAAAGAAGAAAAATACGTTTCCGTTCGTCTCTCTTCCGGAGAAGTTCGTCGTATTTTGAAAGTTTGCCGCGCGACAATCGGATCTGTAGGTAACCAAGACCACGAGCTCATCAAAATCGGTAAAGCCGGTCGTAGCCGTTGGTTGGGTAAACGTCCTGAGGTTCGTGGTGTAGTAATGAACCCTAACGATCACCCACACGGTGGTGGTGAAGGTCGTGCTCCAATCGGACGTAAATCGCCAATGTCACCATGGGGTAAACCTACACTTGGTTACAAAACGCGTAAGAAAAATAAAGCTTCTGATAAATACATCATTCGCCGCCGCACGAAGTAATACACACTGTGCATAACTTCGTGAGGCATCTGCGGATGCACAATAGCTATGTTTGAAGGGAGGATCTCCACATGGGTCGCAGTTTGAAAAAAGGGCCATTCATTGATGGCTACATGCTTAAAAAGGTAGAAGAGATGGAAGCTTCAGGTAAGAAGAATGTGATCAAAACCTGGTCCCGTCGTTCTACAATTTTCCCGCAATTCATCGGACACACATTTGGCGTTTACGATGGTCGTAAACACGTGCCAGTGTATGTAACTGAGGACATGGTCGGACACAAACTGGGTGAGTTCGCTCCAACCCGTACGTACAAAGGCCATACTGCTGATGATAAGAAAACAAGAAGATAAATGAATATCTTTAATGTTTGAAAGGAGGTTACACAATGGAAGCAAAAGCACATGCTAAGTTTATCCGGATTGCTCCTCGTAAAGCTCAACTCGTTGTTGACTTGATTCGTGGCAAGCAAGTAGGTGAGGCGGTTGCCATTCTCCGTCACACTCCGAAATCTGCTTCTCCAATCGTTGAGAAGTTGCTTAACTCCGCTATTGCGAATGCGGAACATAACTATTCTTTGGATGTTAACAACTTGGTTATCTCGCAAGCTTACGTGAACCAAGGACCGACAATGAAACGTTTCCGCCCTCGTGCAATGGGACGTGCAAGTCGTATTAACAAACGTACTAGCCACATTACTTTGGTGGTATCTGAGAAGTAGAAGGAGGGGAAATGTGTGGGCCAAAAGGTAAATCCAGTCGGACTCCGTGTCGGAATTATCCGTGACTGGGAATCTAAGTGGTATGCAGGCAAAGACTTCGGTGATCTTTTGATGGAAGACGTGAGAATTCGTGAATTCCTGAAAAATAAATTGAAAGACTCCGCTTTATCTCGTGTAGAAATTGAGAGAGCGGCTAACCGCGTAAACGTAACGATTCACACTGCTAAACCAGGTATGGTTATTGGTAAGGGTGGTTCGGAAGTTGAAAATCTTCGTAACCAAATTACGAAAATTGCTGGCGGTAAAAAAGTACACATCAACATTTCTGAAATTAAGAACCAAGACTTGGACGCTATTCTTGTAGCTGAAAGCATTGCACAACAATTGGAACGTCGTGTTTCTTTCCGTCGTGCTCTGAAACAAGCAATTCAAAGAACTATGCGCTCTGGTGCTAAAGGTATCAAAACTCAAGTAGGCGGACGTCTTGGCGGTGCTGAGATCGCACGTTCTGAAGGCTACAGCGAAGGAACTGTTCCACTGCACACACTGCGTGCTGACATTGACTATGGTACAGCAGAGGCTCATACTACTTACGGACTTATCGGCGTAAAAGTATGGATCTATCGTGGAGAGGTTCTTCCTACGGCTAAGAAACAAGCTGCTAAGGAAGGAGGCAACTAATCATGTTGGTACCAAAACGCGTAAAACACCGTAAGCAACAACGTGGGCATATGAAAGGCCAAGCTAAAGGCGGAACGACTCTGAACTTTGGCGAATACGGTCTGCAAGCTACGGAACCGGCTTGGATTACGAACCGTCAGATCGAAGCGGCTCGTATTGCGATGACTCGTTACATCAAACGTGGTGGTAAAGTTTGGATCAAAATTTTCCCAGACAAACCAATCACTCAAAAGCCTCTCGAGGTTCGGATGGGTAGCGGTAAAGGTAACGTAGAAAAATGGGTTGCAGTAGTGAAACCAGGTAAGATCATGTTTGAACTTGCTGGTGTACCGGAGGAAATTGCACGCGAAGCAATGCGTCTTGCCGCTCACAAACTGCCAATCAAAACGAAGTTCGTGAAACGTGAAGAATTGGGTGGTGAAGCAAATGAAAGCTAGTGAATTTCGCAACCTAACCTCTGCTGAAATCGAGCAAAAGATTGCCGGATTTAAAGAAGAACTCTTTAACCTCCGCTTTCAATTAGCTACCGGTCAGCTGGATAACCCGACTCGCATCCGTGATGTGCGGAAAGAAATAGCTCGTGCTAAAACCATTATCCGTGAGAGAGAATTGGGAATCGGTTAATTAGGGATAGGATGGACAATCCGTCCGTAATCAGGAAGGAGGCCAACAATGAGCGAAGAACGTAACGCACGTAAAGTGCAAACTGGTAAAGTGGTCAGCGATAAAATGGACAAAACGATTGTTGTTGCTGTAGAAACTTACAAAAAACACAACTTGTACCATAAACGCATTAAGGTTACTAAAAAATTCAAAGCGCATGACGAAGAAAACACTGCGAAAATCGGTGACACGGTGAAAATCATGGAGACTCGTCCGCTTTCGAAAGATAAACGCTGGAGACTTACTGAAATCGTAGAAAAAGCGGTTATCATCTAATGCATCAGCAGCATTGCTGAAAGGAGGAATACTAAATGATTCAACCATTTACACGTTTGACTGTGGCCGACAACTCCGGTGCGAAGGAACTGATGTGTATCCGCGTACTCGGCGGTACGGGACGTCGTACAGCTCAAATCGGTGATCTGATCGTTTGTTCTGTTAAACAAGCAACACCAGGCGGCGTTGTCAAAAAAGGTGATGTAGTTAGAGCGGTTGTCGTTCGTACGAAACGTTCTGTACGTCGTAAAGACGGTTCCTACATCGGTTTTGATGAAAATGCAGCGGTTGTTGTAAAAGACGACAGAAGCCCACGTGGAACACGTATTTTCGGACCAGTTGCTCGCGAACTTCGCGATAAAGACTTCATGAAAATCGTTTCCTTGGCTCCAGAAGTTATCTAAAGCTTAAATCTCGTGATGTTAGAAACAGGAGGTGTACGAAATGCCAAGAGTGAAAAAAGTTCTGGAATCCCATAACAACAAACTTCACGTTAAAAAGGAAGATACGGTTATGGTGATCAGCGGTAAAGACAAAGGTAAAAAAGGCCGTGTCATCGCTGCTTATCCTCGTGAGAACCGCGTCCTTGTGGAAGGTGTTAACATGGTGAAAAAACACCAGAAGCCTAACCAGCAAAATCCGCAAGGCGGCATTATCGAGAAGGAAGCTCCGATTCACGTTTCCAACGTAATGCACATCGATCCGAAGAGCGGAAAAGTAACCCGTGTAGGTTACAAAGTTTTGGATAACGGTAAGAAAGTGCGCGTTGCTAAACGTTCCGGAGAAATTATCGACTAATTGAACCGAATGAGAAAGGAGGGCTATGATTCATGGCATCAAGAATGAAAGAACGTTACCTGCAAGAAATCGCTCCTGCTTTGATGCAGAAGTTTAACTATACAACGGTAATGCAAGTGCCGAAAATCGAGAAAATCGTTATCAACATGGGTGTGGGCGACGCTGTCCAAAACTCTAAAGTGTTGGATTCTGCTGTAAACGATTTGCAACTGATCGCGGGTCAAAAACCTGTAATCACTCGTGCTAAAAAATCTATCGCAGGTTTCAAACTGCGTGAGAATATGCCTATCGGTGCGAAAGTTACATTACGCGGTGAGCGTATGTACTTCTTCCTAGATAAGCTGCTCAACGTAACGCTTCCTCGTGTCCGCGACTTCCGCGGTGTATCGAGTAATGCTTTTGATGGACGTGGTAACTATACACTGGGTCTGAAAGAGCAATTGATCTTCCCGGAGATCGAATACGATAAAGTTGATAAAGTCCGCGGTATGGATATTGTCATTGTAACAACGGCGAAAACAGACGAAGAGTCCCGTGAATTGCTTACGCAAATGGGAATGCCTTTCGTTAAGTAATGTTGGCATAACGTTTCCGGGTGTCTGGAAAGACTCCCTTTTCTCCGAAATTATTTAGGAGGTGTCAGGCTAAGTGGCAAAAACTTCGATGAAAGTTAAACAACAACGTACACCTAAGTTTAAAGTACGTGCATATACACGCTGTGAGCGTTGCGGACGTCCACATTCGGTCCTGCAAAAGTTCAAAATTTGCAGAATTTGTTTCCGTGAATTAGCTTATAAAGGCCAGATCCCTGGCGTGAAAAAAGCAAGCTGGTAAAAAGTCCTGAACGGGAAGGAGGTTAACTCACAATGACTATGTCTGATCCAATTGCAGATATGCTTACTCGTATTCGTAACGCGAACACTGTTCGTCACGAAACGGTAGAAATGCCTGCTTCGACAATGAAAAAACAAATCGCCGATATCCTGAAGCGTGAAGGTTTCATCCGTGACGCTGAAGTTATCGATGATAACAAACAAGGGATTATCCGTGTTTTCCTGAAATACGGTCAAAATAACGAGCGCGTTATCACTGGTCTGAAAAGAATCAGTAAACCTGGTCTTCGTGTTTACACGAAAAGCAACGAAGTACCTCGTGTACTTGGTGGCCTGGGAATCGCGATCATCTCGACATCTAAAGGTATTATGACGGACAAAGAAGCTCGTCAATCGAAATCCGGCGGAGAAGTCGTTTGCTACGTTTGGTAATATAACGTCACAAGATAGGAGGTGCAACATATGTCTCGTATTGGTCGCAAACCAATCACAGTACCAAGTGGTGTAGACATCACCCTGGACAACACCGTTATTACGGTAAAAGGACCTAAAGGAACTTTGACTCGTGAGCTTCATAAAGACATGAAGGTTACAGTTGAAAATAACGAAATCACAGTTGTGCGTCCTTCCGATAACAAAACTCACCGTTCTTTGCATGGCACAACGCGTAGCGTTGTAAACAATATGGTGAGCGGGGTTACTGAAGGATTCGCGAAATCTCTGGAATTGGTTGGGGTCGGATATCGTGCAAGCAAATCCGGAGATAAAATCGTTCTGAACGTTGGTTACTCTCACCCGGTTGAAATTACACCGGAAGCGGGAATCGAATTCGAAGTACCTTCGAATACAAAAATCATCGTTCGCGGAATTGACAAAGAGCGTGTAGGTGCTTACGCTGCTAAAATCCGTTCCGTACGTGAACCTGAGCCGTACAAAGGTAAAGGTATTAAATATGAAGGCGAGCGTATCATCCGTAAGGAAGGTAAAGCCGGTAAGAAGAAATAAGATTTCTCTTACCGCCTTTGCGCGGCTTTCGGCTTGCTTGCTTCGTGTGTTTCTAATATACCCCGTGGCTTCTGCTTTGAAGCCAGCGAGGTAACCTGAAAGGAGTGAATCTTTGAGATGATTACGAAACCAGATAAAAATAAGGCTCGTCTGAAAAGACACCTTCGTGTTCGTAAGAAAATCCAAGGAACGGCAGCACGTCCTCGTTTGAACGTATTCCGTTCTGGTAAACATATGTATGCTCAAATCATCGATGATGTTGCTGGTGTAACAATCGCTTCCGCGTCTACCGTAGACAAAGAATTGAGCACTGACATCAAAAATGGTGCATCTGTTGAATCAGCTCGTAAAGTTGGCGAACTCGTTGCTAAACGTGCGAAAGACAAAGGTGTTTCCAACATCGTATTTGACCGTAGCGGTTATCTGTACCATGGTCGTATCGCAGCATTGGCTGAAGCGGCTCGTGAAGCAGGACTTGAGTTTTAAGATATTTTTCAAAAGGAGGTTAACGACTTGCGTGTAGATCCGAATACTTTGGAACTGACTGAAAGAGTTGTAAATATTAATCGCGTAGCTAAAGTAGTAAAAGGCGGACGCCGTTTCAGCTTTAGCGCACTGGTTGTAGTCGGCGACGGCAACGGCTGGGTTGGAGCTGGTATCGGTAAAGCGGGCGAAGTACCTGATGCAATTCGCAAAGGTATTGAAGACGCTAAGAAAAACCTTGTACACGTTCCACTCGTAGGAACATCGATTCCTCACTTGGTAACAGGTAAGTTCGGCGCAGGACGCGTGCTGTTAAAACCAGCATCTGAAGGTACTGGTGTTATCGCTGGTGGTCCTGTACGTGCTGTTCTCGAACTTGCTGGTGTAGGTGACATTTTGACAAAATCTCTGGGTTCTTCGAATTCCATGAACATGGTCAATGCGACTTTGGAAGGTTTGTCCCGTTTGAAGCGTGCTGAAGACGTGGCTAAACTGCGCGGAAAATCCGTCGAAGAGCTTCTGGGTTAAGGAGGGAATTCTCATGGCTAAATTAGAAATTACCCTCGTCCGCAGCTTGATCGGACGTCCGGAGACGCAAAGAACAACTGTGAAAACATTGGGTTTGCGCAAAATCAATAGCAAAGTGGTTCAAAACGATAATCCTGCCATCCGTGGTATGATTAACAAAGTAAGCCACTTGGTTGCTGTTAAAGAAGTAGAAGCTTAATATCGGGTTAATCCCACAAATCTTTAAGGAGGTGCAACGAACGATGAAGTTACATGAGCTTTCACCATCTCCTGGATCCCGCAAAGAACGTAAACGTCTTGGTCGCGGTCCAAGTAGTGGTACAGGTAAAACATCAGGTCGCGGTCACAAAGGACAAAATTCTCGTTCTGGCGGTGGAGTACGTCCAGGCTTCGAAGGTGGACAAAATCCATTGTATCGTCGCTTGCCAAAACGTGGTTTTGTAAACCCAACTCGCAAAGAATATGCAGTTGTGAATACTGAAGACCTGAACAGTTTTGCTGCGGGTACTGAAGTAACTCCAGAATTCTTGATGACGAACGGCGTAGTTAAAAACGCTAAATCCGGAATCAAAATCCTGGGTAACGGTGATGTCACTGTGAAGCTGACTGTTAAAGCTAACAAGTTTTCTCAATCTGCTATTGAGAAAATTGAAGCTGCCGGCGGTACAACCGAGGTGATTTAATGTTCAAGACCCTAAAGAATATCTGGCGGGTTGAAGATCTGCGCAAAAGGGTATTATTTACCCTTTTTGTACTGATCATTTACCGCATCGGCTCCTTTGTTCCCGTACCGGGAGTTAACAAAGACGTGTTCGAAGCGACAAATTCTGCGGGTAAAGAAGTTTTTGGACTTCTCAATACGTTCTCGGGTGGAGCGCTCTTCCAGTTCTCGATATTTGCGCTCGGGATCGTGCCTTACATCACTGCGTCTATCATAGTACAGTTGCTTTCCATGGACGTTATTCCTAAATTAGCGGAGTGGGCAAAGCAAGGTGAACAAGGTAAGAAGAAATCTGCACAATTGACCCGTTATTTAACGATTGGCCTGGCATTGATTCAAGCGTTTGGTACGTCGATCGGATTCAACCGCTTGTACAATACAGACATGATTCCTAACGCTACATTTGCAGATTATATCTTGATCGCGATTGTACTTACGGCCGGTACTTCATTCCTGATGTGGCTTGGTGAGCAGATCACCGAGAAGGGCATAGGAAACGGGATTTCGATCTTGATCTTTGCGGGTATCCTGTCTACGGTGCCTAACATTATCAAACAAACGGTCGAATCCGACTTCATTCAACCTGACCAACTGTTTATGAATATTCTTAAAGGTGTTATCATCGCAATTGTTATTGTGTTGATCATCATAGGGGTCATTTACATTCAGCAGGCGATTCGGAAAATTCCGGTACAGTACGCTAAACGTGTCGTAGGTAACAAAATGTACGGTGGACAGAATACACATATCCCGCTGAAAATTAATGCAGCAGGTGTTATCCCTGTCATCTTCGCATCATCGCTGTTGATGTTCCCGACGATTATCGCCAACTTCTGGGCAGATCGCCTTTGGGCACAGTGGATCGGACAGAACCTGACTACACACAAACCTCTGGGTATGTTGTTGTATGTCGTGATGATCTTCGGTTTCACATTCTTCTATACTTTCGTACAGATGAATCCACAGCAGATGGCTGATAATATGAAAAAGAACGGCGGTTACATCCCAGGCATTCGCCCGGGTAAAGCAACCGAGAAATATCTGACCCGTGTCATGACTCGTTTGACGATGGCCGGTGCCATGTTCTTGGCAGTCATTTCCGTTCTGCCTGTAATCTTGGGGGCACTGTCTGGTTTGCCTCAATCTGCGCAAATTGGAGGAACATCCCTCCTGATCGTTATCGGTGTTGCGCTGGATACGATGAAGCAAATCGAAAGCCAATTGATCAAACGCCACTACAAAGGTTTTATCAATAAATAGGCAATAGGTACCGGTGGAGTGAAGATTTACTTGCCGGCACCTATTGTGCTGTTTGTTGATGTAGGGTAGTCTTGGAGGGAGTGACATAACGTGAACATCCTATTCATGGGCCCTCCGGGGGCAGGAAAAGGAACGCAAGCAGACGTCATCGTGAAAGAGTTCGGTATTCCCCATATTTCAACAGGCGATGCATTTCGTCTCGCGATCAAACAGGGAACTCCCATTGGCATTAAAGCCAAGGAATATATGGATCAAGGATTGCTTGTACCAGATGATGTAACCATTGGCATCGTTGAAGAACGTTTGCAGCAGCCTGATTGCAGAGAAGGTTTCCTCTTGGACGGATTTCCAAGAACCCTTTCCCAAGCAGAAGCGCTCGATGGCATTCTGGATCGATTGAACTCAGGTCTCGATCATGTAATCAACCTGAAAGTGGATCGCAACAAATTACTCGCTCGTTTGACGGGTCGTCGAATTTGTAAAAACTGTGGTTCCACTTATCATGTGGTATTCAATCCGCCTAAGCAGGAAGGTATTTGTGATAAATGTGCTGGTGAGTTGTATCAACGCTCTGATGATAATGAAGAGAGTGTAGGTACACGACTGGACGAGTATATCAACAAAACAGCACCACTCCTCACGTTCTATGAGACTAAAGGTCTTCTTCGACAAATGAACGGAGAACAGGATATCGATCAAGTTTCTCAAGAAATCGTGTCCTTACTGAGAGGTTAATTGATGATCATTGGTAAGTCCGAAACGGAACTGGGCTTGATGAGGGAAGCAGGGAGAATTGTTGCGGAAACGCATCGTCTCTTGGCAGAGCATATCGCTCCCGGTATTACGACTGGAGAACTTGACCATATGGCCGATCAATATATCCGCAGTCAAGGAGCTGTGCCGTCTTTCAAAGGTTATAACGGTTTCCCTGCCAGTGTGTGCGCTTCAGTCAATGAAGAGTTGGTACATGGATTTCCCGGCAAACGCAAGTTGAACGAGGGCGATATCGTTACGTTTGACATTGGCGCGCAGTACCAGGGGTATCATGGAGATTCCGCCTGGACTTATCCGGTCGGCCGTATTTCCGAAGAAGCCCGTCGTCTTCTGGACGTTACCGAGGCTTCGTTATACGCAGGTCTGGCGCTGGTAAAACCGGACGTTCGCTTGTTTACAATATCTCATGCGATTCAGAAATATATTGAAGATGAAGGGTTCTCCGTAGTTCGTGAATATGTCGGTCACGGCATAGGCGCAGATCTGCACGAAGAACCACAGATTCCGAACTATGGTCTTCCTGATCGGGGACCACGGCTTAAAGCGGGCATGGTGCTGGCCATAGAGCCGATGGTTAACGTAGGTAGACGGTATGTGAAAACGTTGGAAGATAACTGGACTGTCGTCACGGTTGATGGTAAGTTATGTGCCCACTTTGAACACACCGTAGCAGTTACACCAGATGGTATGGAAATTTTCACAAAACTGAATGCGTAGGTGATGAGGCATGAACAGTCAGTCTAATCCGCAGCTCGGTCAACTTGTGAAGATCCGTAAAGGCCGCAATGCGGACCAAGCCGCAGTAATTGTTGCTATAGCGGACAGTAAGTTCGTATATATTGCGGATGGAGACAAACGTAAGTTTGATCAACCAAAGAAGAAGAATCTTCTTCATCTTGAACTCCAGCCCATGATTAGTAGCGAGGTTGTGAACAGTTTAAACGAGAGTGGTCGGGTGACAAATGGAAAGCTCCGTTACGCGGTTCATTCATTTCTGGAATCCACCAACATTCAAGCTGAAGAGAAAGGAGACTGACTAATGGCTAAGGAAGATGTCATTGAAGTGGAAGGTACGGTTCTCGAACCGCTACCGAATGCAACATTCAAGGTTGAGCTTGAGAACGGTCATCAAATTCTCGCTCACGTTTCCGGAAAACTGCGGATGCACTTTATCCGTATCCTGACTGGAGACAAAGTAGTTGTTCAGTTGTCGCCTTATGATTTAACAAAAGGTCGCATAACTTACCGTAAATAGTAGTAGACAGTTGCAATGAACTGTGAAGCTTATGTAGCGGGTTTTGCCCGGCAAAACTTGCGAAAGCTTCGAAGCCGGTTTTACAATAGTAGAACAAGGTCAATGCTTACGAAGAGGGTTTTGCTTAGCAAAACTTTGAGGAGGTAATTCACATGAAGGTAAGACCTTCGGTCAAGCCGATTTGCGAAAAGTGCAAAGTCATTCGCCGCAAAGGGAATGTTATGGTTATCTGTGAAAATCCGAAACACAAACAAAAACAAGGTTAAAGAAGGGGGTGTAGCGTAAAATGGCACGTATATCTGGTGTGGATTTGCCACGTGATAAGCGCGTTGAGATCGCCTTGACTTATATTTTCGGAATCGGTAAAACGACTTCCCAGAAAATTCTGAGCACAACAGGCATCAATCCGGACACTCGTGTTCGTGATTTGACGGAAGATGAAGTCGGCAAATTGCGTGAAAGTATCGATAAAGAGGTCAAAGTAGAAGGTGACCTGCGTCGAGAAATCTCTTTGAATATTAAACGTTTGACGGAGATCGGTTGTTACCGTGGAGTTCGTCATCGTCGTGGTCTGCCTGTTCGTGGACAACGTACGAAAACGAATGCTCGTACTCGTAAAGGTCCTCGTCGTACAGTAGCGAACAAGAAGAAATAATAAGGGGGGATAAGAGAAAATGGCTAAACCGAAAAAAGTCGTACGTACTAAACGTCGTGACCGTAAGAATATTGAATCTGGCGTGGCGCATATCCGTTCCACTTTCAATAACACTATCGTTACTATTACGGATCCTCACGGAAATGCAATTTCGTGGGCAAGCTCCGGCGGCCTCGGATTCAGAGGTTCCCGTAAATCGACTCCGTTTGCTGCACAAATGGCTGCTGAGACTGCTGCCAAAGCTGCAATGGAACATGGGATGAAAGCCGTTGAGGTTATGGTTAAAGGACCAGGCGCAGGCCGTGAAGCAGCGATCCGCTCTTTGCAAGCTGCTGGTCTTGAAGTTAACCTGATCAAAGACGTAACTCCAGTCCCGCATAACGGATGCCGTCCTCCAAAACGTCGTCGTGTCTAATGAGATTTGCCCCTGCGTGTGGTATATTTCCGGCACAATCTGCTAATAATGGTTGTTTAGGCATACTACTACATGTTTTCGCAAGAGAAGGTAAATGTTTCATAGAGGACCGACGTTTTGAAGGAGGGGTATTGCAGTGATTGAAATCGAAAAGCCGAAAATTGAGACGGTAGACGTCAACGATGATGGCACCTATGGGAAATTCGTAGTAGAACCGCTTGAGCGCGGATACGGTACGACGCTTGGAAACTCGCTTCGCCGAATCTTGCTCTCGTCACTGCCGGGTGCGGCAGTGTCTTCGGTTCAAATCGATGGCGTTCTGCATGAATTTGCTACAGTTCCTGGCGTAATGGAAGATGTTACGGAGGTTATTCTTAACCTGAAAGCTTTGTCGCTTAAGATTCATTCGGACGAGGAGAAAGTGCTCGAGATTGATGCTGAAGGCGAAGGAGCAATTACGGCTGGAGATATCCGTGCTGACTCCGATGTGGAGATCCTTAACCCGGATTTGCACATTGCTACGCTCGGACCAGGTTCGAGACTTCACATGCGTATTTTTGCCAATCGCGGTCGCGGCTACGTCCAGGCAGATCGGAATAAACGCGATGACCAGCCGATCGGCGTCATCCCAGTCGATTCCATCTTCACCCCGATCAGTCGCGTTAACTACGCTGTGGAAAATACGCGTGTCGGTCAAGTGACCAACTATGACAAGCTCACGTTGGAAGTTTGGACTGATGGAAGTATTCGTCCTGAAGAGGCTGTAAGCCTTGGCGCTAAAATTTTGACTGAGCATTTGATGCTCTTCGTGGGTCTTACAGACGAAGCGAAAGATGCAGAGATCATGGTCGAAAAAGAAGAAGACAAAAAAGAAAAAGTACTCGAAATGACGATCGAAGAGCTGGATCTCTCTGTTCGTTCCTACAACTGCCTCAAACGTGCCGGTATTAATACCGTGCAAGAGCTGACTACGAAAACGGAAGAAGACATGATGAAAGTCCGTAACCTCGGACGCAAGTCTTTGGAAGAAGTTCAAGAGAAGCTTGAGGAACTTGGTTTGGGACTACGTACAGAAGAATAGACAGCCGAGTGCTTGAAGTGAAGGAGGGAAAATAATGGCATACCAAAAGTTGGGCCGTAATTCCAGCGCACGTAAAGCTTTGTTCCGTGACCTGGTAACCGACCTGTTCTTATACGAACGCATTCAGACAACTGAAGCGAAAGCAAAAGAGGTTCGCTCTATTGCTGAAAAACTGATCACTAAAGCGAAAAAGGGAGATCTTCATGCCCGTCGCCAAGTGGCAGCTTATGTTCGTCGCGAAACTATCGATGGTGAGCAAGATGCAATCCAAAAACTGTTTAGCGAATTGTCCGGTCGTTACGCTGAGCGTCCAGGTGGATACACTCGTATCTTGAAACTTGGACCTCGTCGTGGTGACGCAGCGCCAATGGTTTACTTGGAACTGGTAGACCGCGCGTAAAACAGATGAGATGAGGAAAGGGGACAGAATCAACGATTCTGGATTAACCCTTTTTTTCTCTTCATTTCGGAATTCGTGCTGTAATAGAAGCTCCGTAAGGGGCTTCTTTTGCTGTTCGGGATAGGGATATGTATAGTATGGAACAAAGGTGTGGTAATAATGCGGAACTTATGTATGACGTTAACTTATGATGGCACTGCCTATTTCGGCTTCCAAGTACAGCCGGGTGGGAATACCATTCAGGATCATCTTGAAGATGCGATTCGTGCTTTAACCGGTGAGAAGGTTAAAATTACAGGTTCAGGCCGAACAGATGCAGGTGTTCACGCCCGCAGACAAATCTTCAATTTTCCTACGGAGTCCCAGATCCCGATTGAACGTTGGTGTATTGCACTCAACTCCAGATTACCCTCCGATATTGTCGTTATTGATGCGATTGAAGTTTCGGCTGATTTTCATTCTCGCTATGCAGCGAAAAAGAAAACGTATCGTTATACAATCAATGCGAATCAATTTCCGGATGTATTTAACAGAAGACTGCAATATCATCATCATGCGAAGCTGGACATTATGGCAATGCAGGAGGGCTTACGTCACTTCATAGGCACGTATGATTTCACCTCCTTTGCTTCACGCAAGTCTCAGAAAGAGAATCATGTGCGTTCGGTATACGAAGCATGGATGGAAGTGGACCGATCAATGTGCAGAGACCATCCGCGCGATCAGGGTGTCATTCACATCTATGTGAGTGGTAACGGCTTTTTGCAGCATATGGTTCGTATCATTGTAGGGACACTGCTGGTGATCGGAGAGGGCAAACGGAAAGCCTCTGATGTACCGAATATGATTGCTGCATGTAATCGATCTGCTGCAGGACCTACTGCAGTTAGCTGTGGTTTAATGCTCTGGGATCTTGAATACAAAAAAGATTAAATTTCGTGAGTGAAAAGTTTAATTAACACTTGCGATTTAATCGATTATCCTGTAATATAAAAGTTGTGTTTTCTTAATGGCTTTCCCACAGCCCCAATTAAGATGTTCACATCGAAATACAATAATCCATCAACACCTAAAGTTATAACCTAACGAACGAAGATAAATGAAAATAATGATTTTGAACATTTTAAGGAGGAACTTTTCATGCGTACTACGTACATGGCGAAGCCTAACGAAGTTGAGCGCCAATGGCACATCATTGATGCTGAAGGCAAAACCCTCGGACGTTTGGCGAGCGAAGCAGCTGCTTTGATTCGCGGCAAACATAAGCCACAATTCACTACACACGTGGACACTGGCGATTTCGTTGTTATCATCAATGCTGAGAAAATCGTATTGACTGGTAAGAAAATGCAAGGTAAAAAATACTACCGTCACTCGATGCATCCAGGTGGTTTGAAAGTAACTACAGCTGAAGAAATGATCAAGAACAAACCTGAGCGTGTGTTGGAATTGGCTGTTCGCGGTATGCTTCCTAAAACTCGCATGGGCGAGAAAATGAAGCTGAGACTTAAAGCGTACAAAGGCACTGAGCATCCACATGCAGCACAAAAACCAGAAGTTTACGAACTTCGCGGTTAATTAAAAGGAGGACAGTTTCATGGCACAAGTACAATACTATGGGACAGGTCGTCGTAAACATTCGGTAGCACGTGTTCGCCTTGTACCGGGTGAAGGACGCATTGTCATCAATAAACGTGATATTAATGAATACTTCGGTTTGGAAACACTCAAACTGATCGTAAAACAACCACTGAACTTGACAGAAACGCTCAATAACTATGACGTTCTTGTTATTGCTCATGGTGGCGGAATCTCCGGTCAAGCCGGCGCAATCCGTCATGGTATCTCCCGCGCTCTGCTCAAAGCAGATCCGGAATACCGCGCATCCCTGAAAAAAGCAGGATTCCTGACTCGTGACCCACGTATGAAAGAGCGTAAAAAATACGGTCTTAAAGCGGCTCGTCGCGCACCTCAGTTCTCCAAACGTTAATATTAAAAGCCTTTGGCCTCGGTCAAAGGCTTTTTTATATATTCATGACTATTACGCCATATATTATATTAGTTTGTGCGATAGCTCTGATGTCTCTCCCCATGCTTGTGGATATTTCCTTCATTGCCTTTTCAATGTTCTCTTAATGTCCCTCAATACAGTCCTATAATATCTACGTTAATACATCTACATTTTACTGAACCTCTCTAATCGTTTAGATCATTGAATATGCTCATACCCATTACTCACCACTCACCACACATTTTATAACAGCTCCTATAAAATCATCGATTAGAACTCACGCGTGATTTCTTGAATGCACTCAGCTTACTGTTTTAGCACTTAATCCTTTATTGCAAACCTTATCAGTATTTCTTATGGAAATGATAAAAGTCCCTTACATATCCACAGCTAAAATTCGCAACGCTGCTCCCCTTAAAACTTTTGCTTTTCTTCCTTCATTTTCAATCGCCCAGTGATTTTTTGATGTTGTTCTTGGCAACAAGAACTGTCCAAACCCAGCAGCAGCAAAGGTTTTCTAGGCTAAGAGATGTATTTTTACCTGCCTAATGACCTGGGACAACATCATTGTTTTTATCTCTTTAACAGAGAAATGAATAAATTGAACCAAAATATTGTGTGAGAGCAACAATCAAGAATGGGCAAAAACTGATTTATTTTACCATATGGCAGGCATTGACATCCCCAATGAAAGATTTATACTAAACATAATTCATATTAGATTAGTCGGCTTTAGATGTATTGAAATGCAGAATGGGGGAAATTCACAGATGAACTTGTTGGAGAAAGAAGAATTGGCACGGACGAAGGCAGAGGAACTGGAACATGCTAGTCCGGAGGATATTATTCGGTATGCTATTGAAACATTCCCAAATATCACTTTTGCATGTAGCTTTGGTGCAGAAGATGTTGTACTTGTAGATATGTTGCAGAAGATTAGCCCATCCACAGATATTTTTTATCTGGATACAGATTTTCACTTTAAAGAAACATACGAAACACGTGATAAGATGCAGGAGAATTACAACCTTGAATTTGTACGCGTGTCACCTAAGATTACTCCGGAAGAGCAGGCAGCTCAACACGGCGAAGAGATGTGGAAGTCTGACCCCAACGGATGTTGCAATATCCGCAAAGTCGAACCGCTGACACGGATTCTTTCACAGTACGATGCATGGATTACAGGTATCCGTAGAGATCAAGCACCAACTCGTGTAAACTCAAAGAAGGTTGAATATGATTCCAAATTTGGCCTGATGAAGTTTAATCCGATTGCGCACTGGACGACTGAGGACGTATGGCAATATATTCGTGACAATGACGTTGTATATAACCCTCTTCATGATCAGAACTACCCAAGTATTGGTTGTGAGCATTGTACACGTCAGGTTATGCCTGGCGAGGACCCACGTGCCGGACGCTGGTCTGGTAATGATAAAACGGAATGTGGCCTTCATAAATAATAGATATACAAGGAGCTGACAAGATGACATCGATTCTGCCTCATGGAGGTACGCTGGTTCAGCGTATCGTACAAGGAGAAGAACGGGAGCAATTGTTGCAAGACAGTAAAAACTTATCCTCATTGCTTATTAATACCTGGACGATATCAGATTTGGATTTGATTGGTGTGGGTGCGTTCTCACCACTTCAAGGTTTCTTGAATGAGGAAGATTACCTTTCGGTGGTCTCTCGCATGCGTCTTGCCGATGGAACAGTCTGGAGTATACCGATTACACTTGCTGTTCACGATAAACAAGCCGCATCCCTCCAGATTGGTGAACGTGTGAAACTTGTTGGTGATCAAGATGGAGTCACTTATGGATTGCTCGAAGTCCAAAGTATATACCAGGTGGATCAGGGTGAAGAAGCCCGGCGTGTATTCAAAACAGATGATCCCGAGCACCCGGGTGTTAAAAAACTGTTAGAGCGTCCTGCAACATACGTAGGAGGTCCAATCCAAGTGTTGAACCGTCCAAAACCTTCGAAATTCGAAGAATTCTATTATGATCCTGCAGATACCCGGAAAATTTTTCAGGAGAAGGGTTGGAAGACCGTAGTTGGTTTTCAGACACGTAATCCGGTCCATCGGGCTCATGAATACATTCAGAAGAGCGCTATGGAGATTGTAGATGCACTCTTCCTGAATCCGCTTGTTGGAGAGACGAAGTCGGACGATGTTCCCGCAGATGTTCGGATGAAGAGTTATCTGGTATTACTGGAGAACTATTACCCGGCTGATCGTGCGTTCCTTGGTGTGTTCCCCGCAGCCATGCGGTATGCCGGTCCACGTGAAGCTATTTTCCATGCGATGGTTCGCAAAAATTACGGGTGTACCCACTTTATTGTTGGTCGTGACCATGCGGGTGTTGGTGATTATTATGGAACATATGAAGCACAGGAGATCTTTACTAACTTTACAGCAGAGGAACTGGGGATCACTCCGTTGTTCTTCGAACATAGTTTCTTCTGTACCAAATGTGGAAACATGGCATCCAGCAAAACTTGTCCACATGATAAAGAACATCATATGGCGCTTTCCGGCACCAAAGTACGCGGGTTACTCCGTGACGGCCAGTGCCCTCCTCCTGAATTTACACGTCCTGAGGTAGCTGAGGTGCTGATTGAAGGAATGGCGGAGCAAGTCCGGTCTTAGCGGAATATTTGTCCATCTTGTCCCATATAGATGATTAGAGTCATTTATAGGGACGAGGTGGTTTTTTATGCGTAAAAATATGGGGAAACACTTTGTAGTCTGGATTAGGTTAAAAACAATCAAAAGGGTCATGCTGAGTCTCTGTCTACTGGCCATGTTAGTGGCGGTAATGTCCTATGAGCTGCCTTCCGCTAAGACGTCAGGTTATTGGAGTTTACCGATGGCAGGTAAAGTCATTGCCATTGATGCAGGACACGGAGGTCCAGATGGAGGAGCGGTAAGTAAACAGGGGGTTATTGAAAAAGATATCAATCTGTCTATCGCCCTGTATGTGAGAGATTATTTGCAACAGGCAGGGGCCTTAGTGGTTATGACACGAGAAATAGACACTGATTTGGCGGAATCGGATACCAAGGGGTACTCCAAACGCAAGACGGAAGATCTGAAACAAAGAGTAAGGCGTATAGAGGATAAGCAAGCAGATCTCTTTATTAGCATTCACATGAACAGTGTCCCATCCAACCGATGGAGTGGAGCGCAGGTTTTCTATACAACTAACCATCCGGATAACGAAGGTTTGGCTAATCTGCTTCAACAAGAGATGGTTCGTAATCTGGAGAATACAGATCGAATCGCCAAAACGGTGAATACGGTTTATCTGTTACAGGCTCTGAAGATCCCTTCAGCGCTGGTAGAAGTGGGTTTCCTTTCTCATCCGGAAGAGGCACGTATGCTTGCCGACGAAGCTTATCAACACAAGGTAGCTGCATCGATCTATAATGGAATTCTCAGATATTCCTCAGGAGAACGGCCTAAAAGTTAGTCAGAATAAGAAAAGTAATGATATAATTGGATCAGCATACCTAATTACATGCCAATAGATAAAGCTGAGGTGCTGTCTGATGTTATCAAAAGAACAGATACTTGAACTATTACAGCCATTACAAGAACCACAATTGGGAGTAAGTCTGACCGAACTGGAATGGTTTCGAGATATTATGGTGAAAGAAAATCATGTGGCTCTGACTATAGTGACACTGGAAAATCGACCTGAGGATACAACAGCTTTGAGTGATGCAGCGCGTAATCTGTTGTCCCAGCACGGACTGAAGGATATACATATTCGTGTGCGTGCAGCTTCTGAGCATGATCGTGAGAGCCTGAATATGGGACAACCCGATGATGAGCCAGATCTGGACGAAGTGCTCGTAAAAGGTCACGCAGCGGGTCTGGATGGACATGAGTTGTTAAGTCCTGAATCAGGTGTTCGTTTTATTGCTGTGGCCAGTGGTAAAGGTGGCGTTGGTAAATCAACGGTAACCGTAAATCTCGCTGTAGCCTTGGCACGTCAAGGCAAGAAAGTGGGCTTAATTGATGCGGATATCTATGGCTTCAGTGTACCCGACATGATGGGGATTGAAGAATATCCGGTCGTTGAAGATGGTGTTATTCAACCAGTTGAACGTTTTGGCGTCAAAATCATGTCGATGGGCTTCTTTATTCGGGAGAACAACCCGGTCATCTGGCGTGGACCTATGCTAGGTCGGATGCTGCGTCAATTCTTTACGGATGTCCAGTGGGGCGAATTGGATTATATATTACTGGATTTGCCACCAGGTACGGGAGATGTTGCTTTGGATGTGCATCAGATGTTGCCACAGAGCAAGGAAATCATCGTTACCACACCGCATGCAACAGCAGCTTTTGTCGCAGCACGTGCGGGTGCGATGGCCATACAGACCGACCATGAGTTACTTGGTGTGGTTGAGAATATGGCTTATTATGAGTGTGGCAGTTGCGGAGAGAAGGATTATGTCTTTGGTCGTGGAGGCGGGGGAAGACTTGCGGAAAGTCTGCATACAAGCTTGCTTGCCCAGATTCCATTAGGCACGCCGGATAATCATCCTTCCGAGCCTGATTTCTCACCTTCGGTATACAAAGCAGATTCCCGTATAGGGGCTATCTATGACGAAGTTGCCCGGTCCATTGAATCCAAATTCTAATGGTATGAGTGTTATAAATACAAATAAAGCCTGCGTCCACTTGGATGCAGGCTTTTCAGTATCTGTGGTGTGTATTAACACCTGCTGTTTATGATCCTCCGCCGCCCGAATCTCCACCGCTTCCACCATCTCCGCCATCACTGCCACCTTGACCCTGACCGTCTTGCTGTCCACCTTGCTCTTGCCCTTTTTGTCCGCCACTTTCTACTTTGGGTTGCAATTCGTCCTGCACTACCTTCTTGAGCAAAGTGAGTACTTCCATGCGGAACAACGGATTTTGCATCACTTCCTGCATGACAGTCATCGTCTGTTTACGATAATCCGGAGTCTTCGTCAAATCCATGAACATCTTGGATACCTCAGGTGACTTCATGATGTCTTCAACAGACTTTTGATATGTGGGATCTTTAATCAATTGCATATGAAGTTGTTTACTTTGTGCGTTGATCGCTTTGGCAAATTCACCCGCAAACTGCGGATCGGTCATGATCTTTTCGAATTCCTTCTTATATTCGGGAGCTGTGATGGTATCTTTTACTGCAATACGTATTTGTTCCGAAGATTGCACAGGCATTAACATTTTCATACCAATGGATCCCGAAGCACCACCCGAACCGCCGCCTTCTTCAGAACCGCTGCTTCCGCTGGATGAGCTTTGACCTGTAAGAGCTTCCTCCACCGCTTTCTTGCCTTCGTCACTTTTTAAAATATCTACAACCATTGTTTTCATCTCTTTATAACTGCCCTGAGGAGGCGAAGAACTCTGATCTGAACCGCAGCCGGCAAGCATGACGGATAGCCCCAGTACGACACAGCATAGCTGCCACAAAGGCCGTTTCATGTGTACAATCCCTCCTTGATTAGATACTGGATGTAGTATGTGATGGGAAAGGGGGAAATATGTTGAGCAATGATGGTTTTTTGCTGAGAAGGTTGGTAAAATAAACACTCGGGGGTGGAAAACATTTGAATTTACGTAGATGGTTTTTCCTGTTTTGGACAGCCTTGCTTATTGGGGCCGCGGGAGCATTAGGTACAGGATTGATTATGATGCTGGTAAACGGGGAGAAAACAAATGGATTGAATGATTTTCTTCTGTATCTTTTGATCCTATTTGGATCAGGGGTTATGATCAGCGTGTATTCACAAATGGGTTTCTTTGCATATCTGATATTGAATTATATGGGTAAAGGTGTATTTCCAAAGCGCGGTTGGCAGATCGTGCAGATTGTACTAACGGTGTTAGCCTTGCTTGATGTGATGTTTTTACGCCTGTTTGTTGGGGGAGACCGGGAGCGCATATCGGATATTGTGTTAGGTATCATGATTTTGGCAGCTGCAATTGTTACCGCTTACGTTAAAGTAAAGCTGACTCATATCTCCGCGCTTGTACCTACACTCTTTTTCATGATTGCCGTCACCATAGTGGAGACGATCGGCGTATTACGTATTGATGTGAATGCTGCAACCATATTTATTGTGGTTCCCTTGCTCCTATGTAATGCATACCAAATGCTGATATTGCACAGGCTGGTGGATGTATCTACGAACCAGAGTGTAAGTGGAAAGGCAGAACAGTTGAAAGAAAGCCGTGCATAGAATTCGTTTTGTATAAAAACATACCAAAAAGAGCTAACCTGGTTAGCTCTTTTCAACTTTTACACTTGTATTCGAGCTGTAGCTCAAGCAATCTACCAATTATTGACCGCTGGCTTGATCACGAACTTCCTTACCTTCCACACTGGAATGGTTAAGCAACTCAGACACGGTTACGAATTCATAGCCCTGATTTTTTAATTTGTCGATAATGACAGGGAGTGCTTCATGCGTTTGTTTAGAAGAATCGCTTGCATGCAGCAGTACGATGTCCCCTGGATGTGCCTTGCTTACTACGCGATCAACAATGGTCTGTACACCTGGGTTTTTCCAATCCAAGGAGTCGGTATCCCACTGCACAACCTGATAATTCAGACTATTGGCTACCTGAAGCACTCGTTTGTCAAAGTCCCCGTTGGGCAGACGTAGTAATTTCGGTTCTTTTCCCGTTAAATCGGTTAAAATGCTATGAGCTGTCGAAATTTCTTTGCGTATTTCTTCTTCGGTCAGGCTGCTGTAGTTCTCATGTTTGTGACCATGGCTGCCAATTTCATATCCTGCCTCTTTGATGGCAGTAACAATTTCGGGATGTGTCTTGCTCCAGGGGGAGGAAAGGAAAAAGGTTGCCTTCTGCACTTTATTTTCCTGAAGAACTTTCAGAATCGGCTCTGTCCGTTTATCCCCCCAGCTAATGTCAAAGGTAAGTGCGATTACCTTCTTCTCGGTTGGAACGCTGTAGACGGCTGATGGTGCTTCCTCCGAGAATACGGAGACATTGCCTCTCTCCAGATAAATAATACCGATCGCAAAGATGGCAGCAACGAGGACAATCAGGTACCGTTTAATCTTTTTGCCGCTAAATACATAGAACGAGTTCATTTCAATAAGCGCCCCTCTCCCATAAGAAATGCTTGTTTACTCTCCAATGTATGCTCGTACTCCCCAGTTATTCGTAACGGAACCTTGTTTGTCCATCATTTTAGATTCTACAGGAGGTTATTATGTTAAAATTCAGTACATTTCTTAAAGATCTTGGTTCCATCCGCAGTGCATTAATCTGGTCCGTAGTTTTGTTTGCTGTTGGTATAGGGGCAGGGTGGGTGAGTACAGGGCCACTGGAAGAACTGTTGTTGAACCAAATCGGAGGATTACGTGAAGTCAGTGAACGGCTGGAGCAGGGGGGCAATGTGCAATGGAACTTCTTCCTGTTCATCTTTTTCAATAATGCCATCAAAAGTGTACTTGTTATCTATGCCGGTATATTCTTCGGAATTCTGCCTGTCATCTTCCTGCTGATCAATGGGATGGTCCTTGGATTTGTGGTGCACACCACGATGAATTATGGAGCAAGCTTCTATGACATTGTGGTTAAAGGTTTACTTCCGCATGGCATTATTGAGATTCCGGTCATTATCATTGCTTGCGCCTTCGGACTGAAGTTTGGTGGTCTGGTTATCAAAAGCCTTGCACAACTTGGAAGTGACAAGCGAAATACGATGGGTACCCGGTGGAGAGCATTCATGAATAGGACGTTAACGGCATCCTTTTGGGTTGTCATCTTGCTTCTTGTTGCCGCAATCATCGAAAGCACACTTACGTATACTCTGGTGAGAGGATAAAATTTTGTGATGGTTGGCATTCATAAATTTTCAGAAAGTTGACCATAACAATAAAACGGGTTTCAGCAGCACCCACAAAAGCGAGAATGCACGGGGTGTTGCATGAAACTTGTGTAAGTGTGATAAAGAGGCTATGCACAAAAAGGAGAACTCTAATGCTGGGTATGTTGTTTAACGAGAAGGAATGCAAGGAACTGGACTATGTGCTGCGTAAAGAATTAGATGAGATGCTTTTCGATCTAAGTGATAATCGTCTTGACCAAGAGATCAAATATGCTATCGCGAGCCGATATAAGACTGTGTTCCGCATGTATGCACGCTTTGCCCCGCCAAAAGAGTTGTCCAAGTATGCAAGAGGTGGGAAGTTGAAAAAGTCGAAGCCATAATGCTGAAGCTGGTCATATATTCGTTGTATAGTAGTGGAAGTGAGGTGCGGCTCTTCATAGCGGGTGCTGTACCTCTGAACCATGAGAATGTGAAATTGTTAAGAGGTTCATACTTTTTGTCGAAAAAAGGTTGACCTTTCTAATTTCATATGGTAAATTAATTTTCGTTCCTTTTTTAGGAGCGGTTCACCGAAACAAGCATGAAAATAAAGCGATTGAAAATAATCGAAAAAATAATGCTTGCAAAGAGAACTTCAACATGATATATTATAAAAGTCGCCGCTGAAACGACGACAACATGAAAAACAGCACTAAATTAAATGTTTGATCTTTGAAAACTGAACAACGAGTGAGTTACGATCTTGCTTGCAAGATCGACGCTGAGAAATTGGTACATGTCTTCGGACTGTATGATTTCGAAGCAAAACAAATGAGATTTTTAATCTCGTCAGATTCAAAATGAGCATATCGCTCTTTTCAATACTTTATTGGAGAGTTTGATCCTGGCTCAGGACGAACGC
>NZ_JAGIKV010000032.1 GCF_017874615.1 Paenibacillus xylanexedens | reverse complement strand
CTCTTTTTTTAAGTTTCTTTCGAAGCTTATTTCATTTGCTTGCCGCACCGTGTAAACCGTGTTTTCTTGGCCGGACTTAGAATATACCATGTAGAGATTTTGAATGCAAGTCTTTTTTTGAAACTATATTAACAATCGGTTTGATCTAATACGGACGTACATATGGTATTCTCCCAACTTAGCAAGTTCATACGCACGCCCACCTAACTTTTTAATGTTTAACATTCCTAGCAGGAACCTTTCTTGGCCATAAACTGTAACTAAAGCTTATCAGAAAATCGATACCGAGTATCAATCCCCACACTCTGATCAGATTATTGAAGACAGCTGTACGTTCAGCATCTCCAATCCACCATATCATGGCCAATAAAAAAGCACTTCCTATAGCCCAAGCCAATAGATGTCTAAACCATCCACTACGCTCACGACTCGCATGTTCTCTACCATATAACTTGTTACTACGAGGGTTTTCTCCACCTTTGAACCAATATAGGAAATATCGATCCGCCCAAGCGATCATCTGGTGACCATAGGCAATGCTTACTCCTATATACACCGCAGCTATACCATGAATCATACTTGCTGTAGCTCCTCGCTGTAGATCCATAACTGTAGCTACCAGCAATAACAGATCGATAACCGGCGTCGCCATTAACAAACCGATGCCTATTCGCTTCATGCCAAGGAGATACCTGACACTCAGACCTGCGAACACAAACACCCAAAAGGCAATCTCACAACCTATAATGAAATAACCAATCATATCAGCCTCTCCTTTTTTGATACAAATGTATTAAATATAATTTAGCACGTGTGTACTATAATAATCAACAGTGATATAATATGCCTATGCCTAAAATTGTTGATCACGATAAACAGCGCGTGCTCGTGGCCGAGGCAGCTTGGCGTATTATACGAAGAGATGGCATGGAACAGGCCTCTGTTCGGAATATTGCTGAAGAAGCTGGAGTTTCGGTCGGTTCGATGCGTCACTACTTTTCTACTCAATCGGAACTACTACGATATGCCATGAATTTGGTATCTGAACGGGTGTCTCATCGAGTCCAAAAAATGTCCTTCACCGGCTCTCCCATGGACAATATGAAATGCCTATTGCTCGAATTCTTACCAAACACAGAAGAAAAACTGGCCGAAATGGAGGTGTGGTACGCTTTTACAGCCAGATCGAAAACCGATCCTACACTCAAAGAACTTGCTAATACCGTATATGATGAACTCAGACAAGCTGTAGGCTCTGTTATCACCTACCTGATAAAGCACGACCTCTCCAGACCCGATCTGGACAAAGAACTGGAGATCGAGAGATTGTATGCACTGGTGGATGGCTTAGGCATACATACCGTGCTTAGACCGGATCAGATGAATGCCAAGCTCATGGACGATGTTCTCACTTTGCATCTTGCTTCCTTGTTCCGTTAAACCAAAAAAACCGCAGCACATTCGTTGTGACTAAGGCCCGTTACGATAACAGGAGTTAGTTCTGAATGTCCGACGGTTTTTCTTTTTATCCGATAATGATCCGGCCCTCCGGATGACGATACAGTTTCTTCTCTTTGCGCGGACGAAGAGCATACGCGATGGTTAATGGCCCGATCCGACCTACAAACATGGTAAAGGTAATTATAATTTTTCCCCAATTGGTCAACTCATCAGTCACTCCCACAGAAAGACCCACGGTACCGATTGCGGATGCAGCTTCAAACATCAGTGAAAGGAATGGCGCATCCTCTGTCGTAAGCAGAAGCATCACCACGATCATGAATATGATCAGAGAAACCATAATAATGGTCAACGCCCTCATCAGCAGTTCTTTCGGAACACGCTGGCGGAAAAACACAATATCCTTATTTCCTCGAATCATGGCATACACTGCACCAATCATGATCAGGAATGTAGTTGTCTTGATTCCGCCCCCGGTCGATCCTGGGGAAGCCCCGATAAACATCAGCAGAATGAAGAAGAATTGGGTAGCCTGCCTCATCTCCGTGATATCGATTGTACTCGTTCCCGACGAACGTGTAGAGACAGACTGGAAGAAGGACGCATAGATCTTCTCGCTCCATGTGAGTGAAGCCAGTGTATGTCCATTGGTGAATTCGAAAACAAACAACACAATCGCTCCTATACCGATCAGCGCTCCGGATACAGACAGCACCAGTTTGGACTGAAGAGACAAACGGCGGCGTTTGCGATACTCGAACAGATCATTCAATACAACAAAACCCAGTCCACCAGAGACAACGAGCACAGAAGCGGTCACATTGAATATCCAATCTCCGGTATAGTATCGGAAGCTGTTACCAAACAAATCAAATCCGCCATTATTAAATAATGAAACAGAGTGGAATATTCCATAGTATACGGCCTGACCCAATGGCATCTCCGTTGCCCAGCGCAGCGCTAGTATGACAGCAGCCACCCCTTCAATGGTAAAGGAGAAAATCAACACCTTGCGGATAATGCGTACTATCCCTTCCATACTGTCTGCATTAATGGCTTCTTTGAGTAATAACCTGTCCTTGAGTGAGATTCGCTTGCCCAATACAAGTGCAAAGAGAGTAGCCATGGTCATGAATCCGAGTCCACCAAGCTGCATTAATACCATAATGACGAACTGACCAAACAAATTAAAGGTCGTCCCAACATCCACAACGACAAGTCCAGTTACACATGCGGCAGAGGTTGATGTAAAGAGAGCGTCAATAAACGCCAAATGCATGCCGCTTTGGTTGGAGATTGGCAACATGAGAAGCACCGTTCCAATCGCAATGATAAGCAGAAAACCACCGACCAGAATTAACGGAGGAGATAAGAATTTGGCAAAGTGAAGCCTGAACTTCATGAAGGGCACCTCTTTTAACAAAATACGAACAGGTTAATCTAACAATTTCAAGATGCGGTGTTACCCTAATGGTTTGCTGTGAGCAAGGGCCTTCTGACAAACTTTATTTTTAGCGTCTATGTAAACCTAAAGAGGAACTTGCCTCAGCATGATACTGAACGGCAGGTTCCTCTTCTATTATGAACGTATCCTACGTTCCTTATTTAATCTTGCGTACGAGGACGCATGTGCGGGAATAGCAGTACGTCACGAATCGACGGGGAGTTGGTAAGCAGCATGATCAGACGATCAACCCCGATTCCCAATCCGCCTGTTGGTGGCATACCATATTCGAGCGCACGGATGAAGTCGTCATCCATCTCATGAGCTTCGTCGTTCCCATGTTCTTTCTCTAGCATCTGTGCTTCAAAGCGCTGACGCTGATCGATTGGATCATTCAGCTCTGTGAAGGCATTAGCATGCTCGCGTCCAACGATGAACAATTCGAAGCGATCCGTGAAGCGCGGATCTACATCATTTTTCTTCGCCAGTGGTGAGATTTCAAGAGGATGTCCCATAATGAATGTCGGTTGAATCAACGTCTCTTCCACAAACTCTTCAAAGAACGCGTTCAGAATATGACCAAATGTCATATGTTTTTCAACCGGAACCTTATGTTCCTTCGCCAAGTTGTGTGCTTCCTCATCCGTCATGTGTACGGAGAAGTCTACGCCTACAACTTCCTTAACTGCATCCACCATCGTAACACGGCGCCACTGTGGCGTAAGATCTACTTCATAATCTCCATACTGGATCACTTGCGTACCCAGTACTTCCTGTGCAATATGAGCAACCAGGTTCTCCGTCAATTGCATAATATCCTTGTAGTCGGCATATGCCTCATACAATTCAATCATGGTGAACTCCGGATTGTGACGTGTGGACATACCTTCATTCCGATATACACGGCCGATCTCGTATACCTTCTCCAGTCCGCCAACAATCAGACGTTTCAGGTGAAGTTCAATCGCAATCCGCATGTACAGTTCCATATCCAGCGCATTGTGATGTGTGATGAACGGACGTGCTGCCGCTCCTCCTGCGATGGTATGCAACGTAGGTGTTTCCACTTCCAGATATCCAAGGGAATCCAGGTAACGACGCATCGATTGAATGATTTTGGAACGTGCGATAAAGGTCTGTTGTACGTCCGGGCTCATAATCAGGTCAACATAACGCTGGCGGTAACGCAGCTCTACGTCAGTGAGACCATGGAATTTATCCGGAAGCGGATAGAGCGATTTGGACAGCACTTCAAGATCTTTCACTTTGACAGAAGTTTCACCTGTTTTGGTCTTAAAGATCACACCTGTTACCCCAACGATATCGCCAAGGTCCAGCAGGCTAAATGCCGCATACTTGTCTTCAGGCATGCTATCCTGACGAACATAGATCTGGATTCTGCCGCTCAGGTCCTGAATATGTGCGAAGCTTGCTTTACCCATTCCCCGCTTCGCCATAATCCGTCCGGCAATACTGACTTCGATGTGCTTCTCTTCCAGCTCTTCCTTGGTCAGTTCTTCATACTTCTTCAGAATGGAGCCGGCTTCTTCGGTACGTACGTATTTTTGGCCAAAAGGGTCGATTCCCAATTTGCGGAGCTCGTCCAATTTGTCACGGCGAATTTGTAAAAGCTCGCTAAGTTCGGTTTCCTGATTCAAGACTTCATCCGTCATGATCTGTATTCATCTCCTTATTTACATTGCAGGCATCGTGAGAGGACGTTTTTCCTCTAATGTTGAAAAAGCTTCCCTAAGGAAGCTTTTGTTTACCGCGCCCAACTGCTTCGTTGCTATAGCTTTTTAATATCCATAATTTTATATTGAATTACGCCAGCAGGCACACTTACATCAACAACTGTACCTTTTTTCTTGCCGAGAATCGCTTTACCTACAGGGCTCTCGTTCGATATCTTGTTCTGAAGCGGATCTGCCTCAGCAGTACCTACAATCGTATATTCCGTGATGTCGCCAAACTCCAGATCTTCTACAGTGACGGTTGCACCCACGCTTACGGCATCGGTATCGATCTCGTCGCTGTTAATAATCCGCGCGTTACGAAGCAATTTCTCCAACGTGATTACACGTCCTTCAATGAAAGCTTGCTCATTCTTCGCGTCTTCGTATTCAGAGTTTTCACTGATATCTCCATACCCGATGGCTACCTTAATCCGTTCAGCCACTTCGCGGCGCTTCACTGATTTCAATGTTTCCAATTCTTCTTCCAGCTTCTTGAGTCCTTCTGGTGTAAGGATAACTTCCTTGTCGCTCATCTCAACCGATTCTCCTGTCATGGGAATAAATTTGATTGTACGGCAACGGAATCAGTGCTTGTTACAGAGCTCCGCCCGCATACATCTTCAAAACTATATGAAGTTCTCCAGAGAAATAGAATATTCCTCCTGATGCTATAGCCTTATTAACGCACATGGCGAATTTATACTGAGAAATTATAGGGGAACGATCTCGAAAAGTCAATGTTACGTCCCTTATAGGTGTAAACGTTTTATAGATGCGTTTATAATTAAGATGCATTTCCGGCGATTACCGGTTCTGACTCCAAATTACCTTCGCGTTTCAGCTGACTCACAAAGTTCTCCAAAATCTGTACCATCTCGTCCCGCTTGGTTCCTTCCATAATAACGTCCTTGATGCGAGCAGATCCTTTCAAGCCTTTCAAATACCAAGCCAGATGTTTGCGCATCTCGCGTACGGCAACCGTCTCATTCTTCAATGCGATCAGGCGATCCATATGCAGGATGGCAACACGGATCTTCTCTTCGCCATTCGGGTCAGGAAGCAATTCCCCCGTGCTTAAGTATTGAATGGTACGATACAGCATCCATGGGTTACCCAGGGCAGCACGACCGATCATAACTCCGTCACAACCCGTTTCATCCAGCATACGGCGTGCATCCTCTGGTGTATGGACATCACCATTGCCGATCACTGGGATAGAGACAGCTTCTTTTACATCTTTGATGTGTGACCAGTCAGCTGTGCCTGTATAGAGTTGCTCACGCGTACGGCCGTGTACACTTACTGCTTGTCCACCAGCACGTTCAACCGCGAGCGCATTCTCCACCGCGAAGATATGCTCGTTATCCCACCCGATACGCATCTTGACCGTCACCGGCTTCTCCACCGCGTCCACAACAGCGGATACCATCTCATAGATTTTGTTCGGATCAAGCAACCAACGTGCACCTGCATCACATTTCGTCACTTTTGGCACAGGGCATCCCATGTTAATGTCGATGATATCTGCATTGGTTTCTTTATCCACGATTTTGGCTGCTTCTACGAGGGAATCACGATCTCCCCCAAAAATCTGAAGGCTCAGCGGTTTCTCACGCTCATCTACAAACAACATCTCACGTGTACGCTGGTTGCCATGGACAATAGCTTTGCCACTCACCATCTCCGCGCATACGAGGCCTGTTCCGAATTCTTTTGCGATCAAACGAAAAGCCGGATTACATACGCCAGCCATCGGCGCAAGTACGACCTGGTTCTTCATTTCAATGCCACCAATGTTAAGCACGGTAGTCGTTCCACTCCTTTTTTAATTCTGTATATATCACGATATTAAGTTCGATCGGTGTCTTGGTTGTTGTAACATGGTGAAACCGAAACGGTCCTAGTTGCCCCGCAACTCCTCGATACTGATTGCCAGCACACCAGCAATTCGATCGAGCTCTTGCTGTGATACCTTACGGTTTCCCCGCTCAATGGTTCCCAGAATGGCCAGCGAGATGCCGGTCTCGGCCGCAAGTTCATGTTGTGTTAAACCTTTCAGCTTCCGGAATGCTCGGATTCGATTGGCCAGTTGCATGTTTTCCAAAGCTGTATTCCATCCTTTCCATCCAGTACAGACAACGATGAGTGTACAAAGGTATACAAACCTGAAATCTCGCCCTCCGGTACGATATCCGACAGTGGGACCAGCACAAAAGCCCGTTCTCCCATACGAGGATGAGGCAATTGAAGCAATTCGGTATCTCGCGTCTCACCATGCATCCAGAGCAGATCCAGATCAACGGTGCGCGGTCCCCAGCGAATATCACGAACACGGCCGAGCCGATTCTCGATATCCAGTAATTCCGTAAGCAACTGCTCCGGTGTCAGCATCACCTGTACGGCGACTGCCATATTCAGAAATGCAGGCTGATCTACATATCCTACAGGCTCCGTCTCATATAGTGCAGAACAACGCAGAACGGATATATGAGGGTGTTCATCCAGCAAAGACAATGCTTCAAGCAAAGTCTCTTCCCGGTCACCCAAATTGGCCCCTAAAGCAATATAAGCCTCTGAAGATTCAGAGGTCGAATGTGCAATCATGATCGGTTCTCACTTTCTTGTGCGGCGAAGCTCTACCGTTACGCCCTCAAAATGAATATCGAATGGCGGATGTGGCTTCGTCACCTTGACTGTCAATGCATTGATAATAGTATAAGTGTCTAGTAAAGAAGATGCAATATGTTCGCCCAAAGCTTCAATTAACTGGAACGATTTATTCTCAACAATCTGTTTTACCAGCTCATGGATCTCCGCATAATTAATCGTTTTGGTCAGATCATCGTTACGTCCGGCCTCGCCCAGGTCCATATCAATCTCCAGATCAATATAGTATCGCTGCCCCAGCTTCCGTTCTTCTGCAAAAACACCATGATACCCGTAATACTCCATACGATGCAATACCATTCTATCCATACGATCCGCCTGCCCTCTATATATATTGAAATTTTAATCTATTTGAAGTTATCCCTTAGCTTTGCCTTCGAAAAATGCTGCGCTTCCACTGGACGGGTCACCAGGGACCCGCCAGCATTATTTCCTCCGTATACCCGGAGAAGCATATAACATGGCATCACACATATCTGCCGTCCGCCGAATCGGCTTCACATCATGAACCCGAACCATCTGGCAGCCTTGGGCAATGCCAAATGCAACGGTCGCAGCCGTTCCTTCCAGCGCTTCATCCGCCCCGACATTCAGGGTGTTCTGGATGAACCTTTTGCGTGAGGTGGCTAGCAGAACGGGATACCCCATTTCATTGAGCAAACCGAGCGATGACATGAGCTTCAGATTTTCTCCGAGATCCTTCACAAAACCGATACCCGGGTCCAGGATAATTTGCTCTGCTTTCACGCCCGCTGTTAATGCAATCTGTATGCTCTCCTGCAAATCGCTCACGACATCACTCAGATAATCGGTGTAATTCCGATCCTGCCGATTATGCATCAGAATGATGGGGCACCCCAGCTCTGCTGCCGTGCGGGCCATATCTGCATCTGCCTTGGCACCCCACACATCATTAATAATATGGGCACCGGCTAGAATAGCCTGACGTGCAACCTCGGCCTTGTACGTGTCCACCGATATCGGAATGTGCGGGGCTTGCTGATGCAATGCTTCAATAACCGGAATAATCCGGCTAAGCTCTTCATCGGCGCCCACGACATCTGAACCTGGACGGGTGGACTCCCCGCCGATATCAATCAGGTCCGCCCCATCCTCCATCATCTGCTTGGCATGCGCAACCGCCCGCTCCACGTTGGTATAACGTCCACCATCTGAAAATGAGTCAGGCGTGACGTTAAGAATGCCCATAATCTGTGTTCTTGTACCCAGCTTCAACTCAGCTGGCCCCCATGTATAGTTCCGTTCATAGATGACAGGTGTAAGTGTCATGAAGTATACCCCGCTTTCTGCCGGTACATACCCAGAAGGACTGCTGTAACCGGGCCTATATGTCCGTTGCTGATTATCGTTTCGGCTCCGTCCTGATCCCGCAGAGTTGTAACCGGAACCAGTTCGGCCACCGAGCCTGTTAGAAATATTTCATCTGCTTGCAGGAGATCCTCCCAAGCCGCTAGCGTTTCTATGCAGGGGATTCCTTGCTGCGAGGCAATCTCCATTACCACAGCTCTCGTGATACCCGGCAGAATGCCGGTTGAGAGTGCTGGCGTGTAGAGAACATTTTCCCGTACCCAAAACACATTGCTGACGATCCCTTCCGCTATATGACCATCCCGGGTTAATTGTAGCCCTTCTGCACCCTGCACATGCTGCCCGTATCCATTAAGCTCCCGTTTCGCCAGAATGCTGTTCATGTAATGCAGCGACTTGAACCGAACTTCTCCTTCGGGCGTGTTGCGAGGTGTAGACAACCGTTGGAGCATTTTGCCGCTCTCATATAAAGAGGGAGAAGGATCAGGTAATGCTTTTGCCAGTACAATATGATTTGGCTTCGAATAATCACCAGAAGGTAAGCCTAGCGGTGCTTCACCGGCTGATACCGTATAACGCACATACGCATCCCGAAGTCCGTTCGCATCCATCAGATGTTGAATCCAATCAGTCACCTCTGCTGCGGTCGTTGTAAAAGGAATGCCAAGTTCCTTACACCCCGAGGCCATGCGCTCCAGATGCCGTTCCAAAAGATAGGGGACACCTTGATACGTCCGGAACGTCTCAAACAATCCAAGTCCGTACAAAAAACCGTGATCCGTTACAGGAACCACGGCCGCCGCCATATTGACCAACTCTCCGTTTATCGCGGCATATTGCATGTTATACCTTCACTTGTTGGGACAAAAAGTTACGAAGCATCTGATGACCATGGTCTGTAATAATGGATTCCGGGTGGAATTGAACACCTTCAATCGCATATTCTTTGTGGCGCAGACCCATAATCTCACCTTCAGCTGTCTCCGCTGTAATCTCCAGGCAGTCAGGCAAGCTGCTGCGCTCGACAATCAGGGAGTGGTAACGGGTAGCTGTAAATGGAGATGGCAATCCGGAAAAGACCGATGTCCCGTTGTGGTGCATCTCAGATGTTTTGCCGTGCATCATGCGCTCCGCACGAATGACATTGCCACCAAACGCTTGTCCAATGGACTGATGCCCCAGACAAACACCAAAGATCGGAATGCTTCCCTTGAAATGATCAATGACCGCCAAGCTAATGCCTGCTTCATTCGGTGTACACGGGCCCGGAGAGATCAGAATATGATCAGGTGCCAGTGCCTCTATGCCTGCCAGATCAATCTCATCGTTGCGGCGAACTTCCACCGTCTCGCCTAGTTCACCCAGATATTGAACCAGGTTGTACGTGAAGGAATCGTAATTATCGATAACCAGTATCATATGCCTGCTCCTCCTCATCATCCGTCAACACAAGTGACGGTTGCTTCGTTTTATTTTAATTTAATTTAGTTTAACAGCTTCCGTTCGTTTCGCTTGTTCTTGTTCGACAGCTCTGTTCGCTTCCGCTTCCTCGCTGTAATTCACCGCTCTCATCATGGCTCTTGCCTTGTTGCGGCATTCCTTGTATTCCCGATATGGATCGGAATCAATAACAATCCCTGCCCCAGCCTGTACATAACCAATACCGTCCTTAATGGCAAGTGTACGAATGACGATGTTCAATTCCATATTTCCACTGTAATCCATCCACCCGATGGAACCCGTATAAGGCCCACGCCGCACAGGCTCAAGTTCCTCGATAATCTCCATGGTGCGGACTTTCGGGGCTCCTGTAATCGTTCCACCCGGGAATGTCGCAGCGATCACATCAAATACCGATAACCCTTCTGCCAGCCTGCCTTCCACCTGGGAAACGAGATGCATGACATGGGAATACTTCTCGATGGTCATCAATTCAGGTACATGAACTGAACCGTAGGCCGCAATCCGTCCGATATCATTACGTTCCAGATCGACGAGCATAATATGCTCCGCCCGTTCCTTCTCACTGCTGAGCAGTTCATCCGCCATAGCCTTATCTTCTACTGCATCGCGGCCCCTTCTTCGGGTCCCTGCAATGGGACGTGCACTGACTTTGCCATTCTCCACTTTGACCAGAAGTTCGGGAGATCCGCCTACCAGTTGAAAGTCTGGACTACGCAGCATACCCATATACGGTGATGGATTCACAAGGCGCAGCCATTCATAAATATGCTCAGCGCTCGAATGAAGCCGCTTCTCCTGTCTCAAGGACAGATTCACCTGGAACACATCGCCCTGCCTGATATATTCCTGTACCGTATGCACAGCTTGTTCAAAGTCCTCCTGGGGAAAGGAGGTCTCCCACCCTACGGATTCCCTTTCCGCATCTTCAGGCTGCGGTGCGCGATTGACCTGCTTATTGCGCCGTTCCAGTGCCTGTTGTTGTTCTTCGGCCTGTGCAAACCCCATAATATGAAGCCATCTTTGCTGCATCGCTGTCGCTCGTGCTTCGGCCGCTGCATATAGACCACGGATATCCGTTTCGTTCCGGTTAGGCTCTATAGCCAGATGAACCATACAGAAAAGCGCCTGCTGCTCATGGTCATACGCCCATATTTCCTCAAAGCGCATCCACCAATAATCCGGCAGGGACGGATTATCTTCAGCCAAGACTGGAAGCTTCTCCAATGATCTTGCTACATCGTAGCTGAGATAACCTGCGTATCCACCCCCAAAATCTGGAGCCCCATTAACCTTGGGTGCGCTATACGGGGCAGTCCATCTCTTTAATACATCAAGCGGCTTGCCGCTGTCCATCGAGGTGGTCCCTTCTGTCACATCATGAATAAGCGCTTCTTGACCTTTCCCGGAAATTACGGATACGGGGTCTAACCCCAGAAATGTATATCTCCCGCCTTTGCCATTCTCCAGCACAATTGCGTATGGTGACGCCTGCTCCCAGGCTGCCTCCCACGATAACGGTAAACCGCCATGATACGGTCCCTCATCCGACTTTGTGATATAGGGCATCATGGTCCAGCCTTGTTCAGCCCACTCCATCCAGTCGGCGTATGTTGTCATCAGGTGTGTCATTGCGGTGTGCCGCCCTCCATCTATCGCTAGTTCTATTGTCTGATAGTATACTAAAGCGCCGCCCCTTTTAAAAGCATTACGCCAAAAATCCTCCATACCCGTCATACGGGCAAGGAGGATTGGTTTTGTCATTTGTAAGCTTAGCCTTCGAAGTTGTAAAGCGGTGTGCTGAGGTAACGCTCGCCGTTACTTGGCACGATCACGACAACACGTTTGCCTGCACCCAACTGTTTTGCTACCTGAAGACCTGCACGGATCGCTGCACCGGAAGAAATACCGGACAGAATGCCCTCTTCCTTCGCTACTTGGCGAGCGGTCTCAAAGGCATCATCATTCTCAATGTGAATGATCTCATCATAGATTTCCTGATCAAGGATCTCAGGGATAAAGTTGGCACCAATCCCCTGGATCTTATGAGGGCCTGGTTTGCCGCCTGCAAGAATTGGCGAAGCTGCTGGCTCAACTGCAACAATTTTAATACCAGAGAAAGCTTCTTTCAGCACTTCCCCTACACCTGTAATTGTTCCACCTGTACCGATTCCTGCAACGAAAGCATCCAACGTACCGCCTACAGATTGAATTGCTTCAACAATCTCAGGGCCAGTCGTTTCACGGTGGATCTTCACGTTGGCTTTATTTTTAAATTGCTCAGCCATGAAATAGGATGGGTTTTCTTTCAGCAGTTCTTCGGCTTTTTTAACAGCACCATTCATACCTTCAGCTCCAGGTGTAAGCACAAGCTCAGCACCATACGCACGAAGCAAGTTACGACGCTCCAAGCTCATCGTCTCAGGCATTACAATAACGGACTTGTAGCCTTTGGCTGCAGCCACCATCGCGAGTCCAATTCCCGTGTTACCACTTGTTGCTTCGATAATGGTATCACCTGGTTTTAGCTTGCCTTCTTTTTCCGCTTCTTCCACAATGCTAATTGCGATACGGTCTTTCACGCTTGAACCTGGATTCTGGTACTCCAGCTTCACGAATACTTCAGCACTGCCTTCAGGTACGATACGGTTCAGACGAACAAGCGGAGTACCTCCGATGAGTTCTGTTACGTTATTAACTACTTTAGCCATATGAATGCCCTCCTTAGTGGATGAATAAAACTTGAGTCCTGTTAACCTATACTGTGCGGCCGGTAGCCTCTAGCTGTTATAGAAGAACTGCGGAAATCCTGTTGATCCTATCCCTTACTGCCAAGATTTCTAGCAGGGCGGAGGTTTCCGAAAGTTTCTTTGTTCATAAATAAATCTTTTATATCCGAGTAAACGAGTAGGTATTTATTATTTTCATCTTATCAACGTTAACCCTTATTGTCAATATGAGTACTCAAAAAAAATACTCTGCCTTTGGCCCTAAGACCGCAGACAGAGTATTTTTATCAAGATGCAGCAGTACGAGACAATCTTTTCCATTGCATTCAGGAGGCAGGAATCTCGGACAGGATTACGGCTTCATACTTGTTACGCAGCATTTGCTCTACCTGCGGCAACGGATCAGCCTGACTCAGAGCCAGTTCCATTCGAATCTCCTCACGGACTTCTTCGGCAGATTGCACCTGGCGTTCTTCTTTATCATTAAGTCTGATAATAGCATAGCCCTCTTCCACTTGAACTGGACCAGCAATATCGCCTATATCCAGCCCGGCAGCAAGTTGAAGGATTTCTTCTGACTGGAATGGATCATTGCGCTCAATCCATCCCAGCCTGCCACCAGCATCACGAGAGAAGCTGTCTGTCGATTGCTTGCGAGCAGCTTCTTCAAAGTCTTCCCCCTTCTCCAACGCATCCAGTAAGGAATCAGCTTCCTCTTCTTCCTTCACTACGATGATGGACAAGTCATATTTCTCGGGGGAAACGTAATCCTCACGATGTTCAGTCCAGTAATGCTCAATATCTGCATCCTTGATCTGTATGCCGATCGTTGCAATTTTCTCAAGCAGCAGCCTGTAGCCGGCTTCCAACTCAAGCTCCTGTTTCGACAGACCCAATTGGGACTTCATTTCGTCAAAATATGATTTCTCTGAATCGTACCCATCCATCGCGGCGGCAAGTTCTCTTGCAATCTCTTGGGGAGTGACGATCAGCTTGCGTTCAATTGCTTCGGCAAATACTGCTTTACGGTTTAACATCTGGAGTAATAACTCGCTGCCATAGCGTCTTTTCAGCGCATCGGTCCACTCTTTGTCCGTGATGACTTCTCCGTTGATCGTCGCTACGGTGCTTCCTTCTTCCGTATTGGCATCATGAGATGCATCTGCCTCGTCTTTGCCCTGTCTGAGACCATGCATAGCCATCACACTACCCATGACCAGCATACCCAGCGTCAAGACAATTACAGCCGTCCACAACCCTTTTTCCTGTCTTGTCATTCCGCATCCCGTCCCCGCATAGATCAGTTCTTGGCTTGCTCTAGGATGGTCTCAAGTTGTTCTTTGTTAAAGTCATAGGCTTCATTGCAGAATTGGCAGACCACTTCAGCCTGGCCCTCTTCTTCAATTAATTGCTCCATCTCCGTTTGGCCCAGGCTGATTAGTGTCTTCTCTACCCGCTCACGTGAACACTCACAGCTAAAATGAATATCCAATCCTTCCATCACTTGTACATCTGGCAACAATCGGCGAAGCAACTCTTCCAATTCAAGTCCCTGTTCCAGCAACGTCGTCACTGGCGGCAACGTACTAATGGCGTTTTCGATCACCGTGATCTCTGGATCTGTCAATCCCGGCAACAGCTGCATAATGAATCCACCTGAGACAATAACGGAATTATCCGTATCAACGAGCACACCAACGCCTACAGCAGAAGGTGTTTGCTCCGATTGAGCAAAGTAGTACGTGAAGTCTTCGCCCAGTTCTCCTGAAATAATAGGCACACTGCCACGATATGGCTCTTTCAGTCCCAAATCCTTCGTTATGTTGATGAAACCTTCCGTTCCAACCGCGCCTGCAACGTCCAGTTTACCCACACTATTGCTTGGCAAATGTACATGCGGATTAGAAACATATCCTCGTACTTCGCCTTTCGCATTGGCATCAGCTACAATCTGTCCAATGGGCCCATCACCGTTGACTTGTACCGTTAACTTCTCTTCACCTTTGAGCATTGCACCCATAATAGCTGCTGTTGTAACCGTACGCCCCATGGCAGCTGTAGCCGTGGGAAACGTGTCGTGTCTTCTGCGTAGTTCCTCAACCAGTTCCGTAGTCTGGATAGCAAAGGCTCTTACCTTTCCATTCATTGCTGTACCACGAATTAACCGGTCATGCTTGTTGTTGTTTTCCAAGTCATTCAGCCTCCTTTGGCGTATCGCCATAATAGTCGTAACACAGAAAAAACGGCACAACACTTAAGCTGTAATCTCAGCCCGCTGTATGCCGTCACTATGCTCACCTTTCCCGGTTCCGCTCATATATAATACGCAGCCCTTCAAGCGTAAGCAGCGGATCAACTTCCTCTATACTACGGGTTTCTTCTGCGATAAGTGTAGCGAGACCACCCGTCGCGATAACTCGGGGCTTCGCTCCCATCTCCTCGCGAATACGTTCTACAATACCATCTACCTGCCCTGCATAGCCAAATATAATACCCGCTTGCATAGCATGAATAGTATTACGGCCAATGACCTTTTTAGGTTTCTCCAGCTCTATACGAGGCAACTTGGATGCCCGCTCATAGAGCGCTTCAGTGGCAATCTGGATGCCAGGTACAATAGCTCCCCCCAGATAGTGGCCTTTCTCGTCAATACAGTCAAAGGTCGTTGCAGTACCGAAATCGACCACGACGAGAGGGCCGCCATACTTCTCAACGGCTGCCACTGCATTAACAATACGATCTGCACCCACTTCACGAGGGTTCTCGTATCGCAGATTCAAGCCAGTTTTGATACCAGGCCCAACGAGCAAAGCTTTTTTGCCTACATACTTCTCACACATCGCTTCGATTACATTCACCAGTGGCGGAACCACAGATGAGATGATGACACCTTCGATGTCACTTGCCCTGATGCCGGACATATGAAATAAATTATAAATCAATACGCCGTATTCATCCACTGTTGACTGACGTGATGTACTCAGACGAAAGTGGTGCAGCAATTCCCGGCCTTGATATACGCCGAGCACCATATTGCTGTTCCCCACGTCTACAACTAAAATCAAAGAGGTTCACCCCTCTTTCTTTTCATTTAAATCCAGACTAATATCCAGGCTCTCAAAGGAATAGGTTAACCTGCCAACCGAAATTACATCCACACCACTCTCTGCAATACCACGAATGGTCTGAAGAGACACGTTACCGGATGCTTCAACCTTCACATGAGGAGCCTGTTCACGAATAAGTTCAACTGCTTCACGCATCCGCTCTGGATGCATGTTATCCAGCATAATGATATCTGCCCCGGCTTGCAAGGCTTCTCTCACCTGCTCCAGATTTTCAGTCTCCACTTCAATCGTCATCGTATGTGGGATAACGGTTCGCGCACGCTGTACCGCCTCGGTGATTCCGCCTGCACCCTTGATGTGGTTATCCTTAATCATAACGGCATCGTACAGTCCAAATCGATGATTCGCTCCGCCACCCACGCGCACTGCGTATTTCTCAAGTAATCGGTGGCCCGGCGTTGTCTTACGTGTATCCACGAGCCTGGTCTCAAGACCATCCAGCACATCCACGTAGGCACGCGTACGCGTAGCTATTCCGGACATACGTTGCAGCAAGTTAAGTGCCAGTCGTTCCCCCGTAAGCAGAGAATGTGTACTTCCCTCTACCTCGGCCAAAATCGTGCCATGGGTAACCTTGTCTCCGTCTGTTACCTTCGGTGAAAATACAAGATCAGGATCAACGACCTGAAATACAAGTTCAGCTACGGTCATGCCTGCAATAATACCATCGTCTTTGGCGTGTATAATGGCCTTGGATTGGTTGCCTGCTGGAATCGTCACACTTGTTGTAACGTCACCTGCACCAACATCTTCACGAAGCCAGTTTTTGATTGATTCGATAAGCCCTTCATTATATCCATTCAGTATCATGACATCAATTCCTCCACAATCGCTTGTTCTCGCTGCTGCAGACTATGCTTCTGCCACACGATATCATCACGCGCCGGGAAATCCTCACGATAGTGAGCCCCCCGACTCTCCTCGCGGTGTAATGCCCCGCTGGTAACTAACCAGGCACAGGTCAGAAGGTTGGCATACTCCAGCTCTTCCTTATGAGTGAGTGTCAGATCAAAAAATTGCAATTCCTGTTGCAGCTTGTCCATGGCCTTCTGCAGGTCCTTACCATTCCGGCGCAAGCCTACCTGACGAACCATCATTTTCTGTAATCGTAAACGTCTTTCGGATATAGGTTTTTGCTCTTTCATGATCTTGCTATTCATGTTCACAGATGCGGTCGAAGTTCCTCTTACTTGTAATGAACCGAGCGGGGAAAGTGATTGAATGCGATCAACAATTCTCCGGCCAAATACAATCGCTTCTGACAAGGAGTTGCTTGCCAGACGGTTAGCTCCATGCACTCCTGTAGAAGACACCTCACCACAAGCAAATAATCGGGAGATACTGCTCTCTCCACTTAAATCCGTTTTTACTCCACCCATCATGTAATGGGCAGCAGGTGCAACGGGAATCCAGTCCGTTGTCATGTCTAATCCATAACGCATACAAGTCTCATATATGGTAGGGAACCGATGCTTGATCATCTCTGGCTGTTCATGCGTAATGTCCAAATACACAAAGGTACTGTTGGTGGACTCCATCTCACTAACAATCGCTCGTGCCACGATATCGCGAGGGGCCAGTTCAAGCTGGGCATGATAACGATCCATGAAGCGCTCGCCCTTCACATTGCGCAAATATGCCCCTTCGCCGCGTACGGCTTCTGACACAAGGAAACGCGGGGCCCCCGGGTAACAAAGAGAGGTGGGGTGGAATTGGATAAATTCCATGTCACGAACAATAGCCCCAGCCCGATAGGCCATGGCTACACCATCGGCAGTAGCTACATCCGGATTTGTTGTATATCGGTACAGTTGTCCTGCCCCACCAGAGCAAAGAACGGTTGCCTGTGCCTTCACGAACACTTGTGATCCGTCATCCTTCTGAACCAGAGCGCCAATGCATTCCCCTCGATCTCGATCTGTAATCAGGTCAACAACAAAATGCTCATCCCATACTTCAATCCCCGGATGTTCATTCACTTCAACAGCAAGCGCACGTACAATCTCATATCCCGTTGCATCTCCGTTGGCATGCAAAATACGGCGGTGGCTGTGCGCACCTTCCTGCGTCAACGCCAGCTCGCCGTTCTCCAGATCAAATAAAGTACCCAAACGAATCAGTTCCTTCACTCCGTCCGGCCCCTCATTCACCAATACCTCTACCGCTTCGGAGCGGCATAAGCCCGCTCCTGCTACAAGTGTATCCTGCAAATGATAAGCAGGTGAATCATCCTCAGCAATAACCGCAGCGATGCCTCCCTGCGCATATCTGGTGTTACTTTCAAGTAATGACTTCTTCGTAATCATTAATACACGTTGTTGTCCACTTGCCTTAATGGCGGTGAACAGACCAGCAATCCCTGAGCCTATAACCAGTACATCCGTCTCTACCATGGGTAGCGCAGACAGATCAAAATCAACTAAATATTGCGGTATCATGTTATTCACCTGTCTTGGAGCAAGAGTAGCGCATCCTACTTTACCAACAACATGCGCTCTAGTGATTCTCTGGCTTTGTCAGCAACGGCCGGTGGCACGTAGATTTGCGGCTTCATCGTTTCCAGGCATTTCACCAGTTTCTTCAAGTTGTTCACCTTCATGTTGGGACATACGAGGAACTTGGTAGCAAAGTGGAACTGTTTATCCGGACTATCCAGACGAAGCTGATATCCTGTACCATCTTCGGTACCTACGATAAATTCCTTCGCTGATGAATTTTTGCAATACTCCAGAATGGCTGTTGTGCTGCCTACAAAATCACCCATTTCTACAACCTCAGGGCGACACTCTGGATGGACAACGAACTCTGCATTTGGATGCTTGGCTCTCATCTCTACCACATCTTTGACTGTAAGCATATCGTGAGTGTTGCAGTAGCCTTCCCAGATAATCATTTTCTTGTCTGTATGCTGCTGCACATAATGTCCCAGGTTTTTATCCGGTACCCAGATAATTTCGTCGGAATCCACCGATTGAATAACCCGTACCGCATTCGCTGAAGTACAGCAGATGTCAGTCTCTGCTTTGATCTCAGCCGAGGAATTAATATAAGTAACTACCTTGGCATTAGGATGTTGTGCTTTCAATTTGCGTAGTCCATCCACATTCACCATATCTGCCATTGGGCAGCCCGCACGTTCGTCCGGGATAATAACTGTTTTATTTGGCGCCAGAATTTTAGCGCTTTCACCCATAAAATGAACACCACAGAAAACGATCACATCCGCATCTGTTTGTGCTGCCTTCTGGGCTAACAGAAACGAATCTCCACGGAAGTCGGCAACCTCCTGTACTTCGTCACGTTGATAATAATGGGCAAGAATAATGGCATTACGTTCCTTCTTCAACTCCATAAGCCGCTCACGCAGCTCGCGGTTCATCTCAGCCTTGCGCTCTAAAGCCAGAGCTTCCACCTGTGATCCTCTCCTTTATCGGGACAGCGTCATGCGCTGTTTCGTGGGCTAACCTAAGTCGTTATCTTCGCTTGAGAAACGAATCACAAGCGGTTTAACAACTAATTTACACAACGTTCACGACTCTGTCAATAAATGAAAAAGGCCCGGAACAGCGCTGTAATCACCTGTTTGCTAACTAGTTCGCCATCTAACTCCCGTTTATCTTTATCTATCCTTATTTAAAATAATGGATAAAAAAAGAGAGCCCCGAGGGCTCTCTTGATTTCACCTGCTATCATAGCCAGATGTATTGTGCATTAAGACGTTGGCTTCGTTCCGCCATCATCCGGGTTATTGTTATTACCCTTTTCCAGATTCGGAGCTTCGTTTGGAATATCTCCGGCTGGTGGCTCAGGCGTTTCATCTTTACCTTGAATACGAACACGCACATCACCGATGGTGTCGATGATTGGCTCTCCGCCTTCAGTTGGTGTGCCTTCACCATCATTGTCATTCTCTGCTTTTGGAGTCAAAGAACCTGTTTCGATCAATTGCTTGATCTGATCCATTTCCAAAGTCTCAACCTCAAGCAAAGTTTGAGCGATCAGGTGCATCTCTTTTGAATGTTTAACAAGCAAGTCCTTACACTTCTCATAACAGTCATTGATAAAGCGTTGCATTTCCTGATCAATCTCGTAAGCAATGGAATCCGAGTAATTCTGTTCATGACCGATATCCCGACCAAGGAATACCTGTCCTTGTGAACTTCCGAATTGCATAGGTCCCAATTTCTCACTCATACCGTATTCCATAACCATGCTGCGAACAATACCTGTCGCTTGCTGGAAGTCACTGTATGCACCAGTACCAATTTCTCCGATGAACAATTCTTCAGCTACACGACCTCCGAGAAGGCCGGTTACTTTATCAAGCAACTCGTTTTTGGTAACCAGCATACGGTCTTCTTTAGGTAACATGATTACATATCCACCCGCACGTCCGCGCGGAATGATGGTCACTTTATGTACCATATCGGCATGTTCCAGGAAGTATCCTACAATGGTATGACCTGCTTCATGATAAGCAACAATGCGTTTCTCGCGATCACTGATGACACGGCTTTTCTTCTCCGTACCAACAATAACACGGTCAATCGCTTCGTCGACTTCTTTCATGGAAATATCTTTACGGTTACGACGTGCTGCAATCAGCGCCGCTTCGTTCAAGAGATTTTCCAAATCTGCACCGGAGAAGCCTGTTGTACGTTTCGCGATAATATCCATCTTCACATCGTTGGTCAGTGGTTTATTACGGGAATGTACTTTCAGGACAGCTTCACGACCTCTTACATCAGGGCGGTCAACCGTAATTTGACGGTCAAAACGTCCAGGACGCAGCAAGGCAGGGTCCAAAATATCTGCACGGTTCGTTGCGGCTATGATGATAATACCTTCGTTAACTCCGAATCCGTCCATCTCAACGAGCAACTGGTTGAGTGTCTGTTCACGTTCATCGTGACCACCACCGAGACCAGCACCACGCTGACGTCCTACAGCATCAATCTCATCGATAAAGATGATACATGGGGCATTTTTCTTCGCATTTTCAAACAAATCACGTACACGTGATGCACCGACACCGACGAACATTTCAACGAAGTCGGAACCTGAAATCGTGAAGAATGGTACACCCGCTTCACCGGCTACGGCACGAGCGAGCAATGTTTTACCGGTACCTGGAGGGCCTACGAGCAATACGCCCTTAGGAATCCTTGCACCTACTGCTGCGAATTTACGAGGGTCCTTGAGGAAGTCTACAACCTCAACAAGTTCCTGTTTCTCTTCGTCAGCACCCGCAACATCTTCAAATGTAACCCGCTTCTTCTCTTCATTGTAGAGACGAGCACGGCTTTTACCAAAGTTCATTACTTTACCGCCGCCGCCTTGAGCCTGATTAAACAGGAAGAAGAACAGCAGGAACATAATGATCAAAGGAATAAAGGAAGTCAGCAACGTCAACCAGATGCTGTCACCTTTCATTGGCTCCTGATGATATTGGAAATTGTTAGTTTCACTTGCAGCTACAAGCTCACTAATTGCCTCATCCGTAGGAGGAATATACGTTGAGAAATTTTCTGATTTGGCGCCATCAGGTGCCTTCTTGTATTGACCGGTCACGAGATACGTTTGACCGTTGAATTGAACCGTCAATTCAGAGACATTGTTGGCTTTGATCGCTGCACGCAACTGATCATATCTAGGATTATCGGTGGCTTCGCCGCCATTGCTGACGAACTGGACTATCCCCACCACAACTAAAAAAAGAATCAAATAAAAACCAGAATTCCGGATGAACCGATTCATCCCCTACCTCCTCTCGAGACACTTTAATTATTTTAACATAGCCCGACATGGCTTCTCAACAGAAGCCAAGAACAGCTCAAGGCTTGGGTCGGGCAGGATATTAGCTACTATAGACTTCCGGCTTCAAAATCCCGATATAGGGCAGGTTCCGGTACTTCTCCGCAAAATCCAAACCGTAACCAACGATGAACGCGTCAGGAATGTCAAAGCCTGTGTAATGAGCTTCCAACTCAACTTTACGGCCTGAAGGCTTGTCGAACAGCGTAACCACACGCACCGACTCAGCACCGCGGTTTTCTAGCAGTTCAATCAGGTAGCTGAGTGTAAGTCCGCTGTCGATAATATCTTCGACAATCAGAACTTCCCGTCCTTCAACGGATACATCCAGATCCTTAATGATTTTGACAACACCTGATGACTTGGTAGAAGCGCCGTAACTGGATACCGCCATAAAATCCATTTCAACAGGTACCGTTATGTTTTTAACCAAATCAGCCATAAATATAAACGCACCCTTGAGCACACAAATGACCAAAGGATTGCGATTTGCATATTCGGCACTTAGTGTTGCGCCTAATTCCTTGACTTTACTCTGAATTTCTTCTTCACTGATCAATACTTCCTGAATGTCGTTCTGCAACTGTGCGAACCTCCTAAGTTATACTATGAAAGCCTTACCTGAACCATAACCACTACCCCTGAATCGCTGAATCGCCTACAGTCATGTACAGGATTGCGGAAGTGCCCTCCCTGACAGGGGCCACATTGGACCGTCGAACACCCGGTAACCAGATGATATGACCTGCTCCATCACATACCACAGGAATACGTGGACGGACAGATGGGGGGATTTTCTCATCGATGAAAATATTTTTCACCTTTTTGCTTCCGTTTAATCCCATCACTTTCATGGTATCTCCAGGTAACCGTGAACGCACAACCAGCGGCATAAGCAGTTGATCCGCATCAAACGCGGCTTGATCCGCCGATTCCGGTACATGATAGTCCTCGGGACTCACCGTCATCAACCGAATATACCGGTTAATTGGGGTGAGTGAAAGCTCATAAGTTCCACTCCATTGCGCAAGACGATACTCGTAAGATTGATCCTGTACGTCCGTCCGTATGCCAAAAGAAATCAGATTATACTCCCGAGTGCAGGCGAGTGTCTGTCCTATATCCAGGCTCCAGGTCGTCACATGGGTCTCCATGACCTTGTGCCGAATGGTTTCTATACGGGTAAAGTCGACAAAATCACTGTCCAAAGGCAGATAATTCAATATTAGTTTAATCAACCTTCGTTGTAAAGCGACATGTAACTTCAAGAAGGAAGGCACCTCAAAGGTTTGCCTTCCGCCGTTCACCTGCACTAGACACCTGTATGTGTCATATGCACTCTGCTCCATGAAATCGTCTTCATCACCCACAATTTCGGCAAGCCGATTCAATGACGGCGTGAGTTGTCCATTATACTGCCCCAAAAAAGGAAGCACATCCAAGCGAATGGCATTACGCCGATATTTACGCAGGGCGTTGCTCTCATCATTGAAATACATAAAACCCTGGGTATTACAAGCTTCTACAAGGTCTGTCTTGTTTATACGAAGGCATGGACGAATAAGTTCCACATTTTTTTCTCGTCTTTTAAACTTCATTCCTGAGAGTCCCGACAAGCCGGTTCCACGAAGCAAATGAAGCATGACCGTCTCCGCCTGATCATCCGCATGATGTGCCAAAGCAATGCTTGCCGCATTATATTTGGTAGCTACTTCGTGCAGAAAAGCATATCGCTTGTTGCGTGCCGCTTCCTGTGGTCCTTGACCCGTCAGCTCCATATATGAAGGTACATCGGCCTTGGTCCATTCAAATGTAATACCAAGCTGCTGTGCCAGTACCATCATTTTCTCCGCTTCGTCATCAGATTCAGTCCGGAAGCCATGATGTACATGGGCACAGATTAATTCAAGCGGGACATGCCGCATGCTGATCTCGTGCATGATATGCAAAAAAGCTACCGAGTCCGGCCCGCCCGATACTGCGACGACAATCCGATCCCCGGGAACCCATAACCGATGCTCTTCCGCTGCATCCAGCACGTTCTTCACCAGCATGCTCCAGCGTAAAGCCTCCATACCTGTTCCTCATTCCTTGCGTTATGTATATGCACTCTCACAGATCAGAAAAGTAGTGCATAGATGAGCACTCCAATAAGTAATATCACAGATACAGCGAATGCGTTCTTAAGCCAGCGCGGTGTTGTACTTTTGGAACGACGGCGAAGAGGCGTGGGGCGTGCCATCATTTCCTTCCATCCTTGTGCCGCATGGCCTGCATCACGAAACTGACCTCGTAAAGCCTGAATCGTCCAGTTGCGAAAAGGACCCAGTCGTTCACTGCGCTCCACCAGCGCTACGAGCTGATTCACACTTCGCAGTTGCGGTAATCCTTCGGCTGCCAGTGCCTTGAGCGCGTCTGCTTCAAGTACATGAATCAATAATAATGCAAATGCAAATACATCATAGGTACCATCTGCCGTACGACTGCCTGCATTCCAGAAGCCCCGATCATACCATTCGGTGAACTGTTTGACGCTTCGACCAATCGACGTAACTCCGCCGTAGTCGATCAATTCCACCTGCCCATAGTCGGATACTAACACATTCTGAGGTTTGAGATCACCAAACACCCATCCCGCCTGATGCAATTGTGCCAGCTTCTGCAAGAGTCTAAGTCCCACCAGAAGTGTCCAGTCTGTCCCCTGACGCCGAATGAAGTGATGAAGTGCCTCACCTCTAACGTAACGCATCACATAAAAGGGAATATCCCGGCCGCGAACGGCATAATCATCCACATCTTTAAGATAGGAAGGAATGCCGCTCTGCCGAAGGGCCTCATGATTACGCTGTAGTTGAAAAGATTTGAGTACATTGACTTCCGATTGCAGATCAACCGGATCAAATCCCATTTTTAGCGCGTAGTGTTTGCCATTTTCACCCCGTTGGACAAGAAAAACGATGCCATTAGCTCCTTTGCCCAGTAGCTTCCGAATCGTGTAACGACTGCGATTCCATTTCCCTGTAACCACTGTTCCTGGCGGGAAAGAGGCGTCAGACAACGTTGTCACCGAGCATCCCTTCTCTTTCAATGCGATAGTTCCCTTCTATTTCCTGCTGTTTCTCCAGTGTACCATAACGGTAAAAATCAATCACCTTCTGAATTGCAGGACCTGTCGGCGTTGCACCCTTCATCTGCAAACGTCCAAACAGGGACCGAACACGGCCTGGATCTGTTGTCCAGTCAATATCCATTACCGCATCTTCTCCACTGTGCCGTCCCGGAAAATGAAATACGGAAAGCTTGCTCTGACCTATACGCGCCTGCAAACTCAACATTAAATCGCGAATGCCTTCTTCTACCGCAGCCAGTTTGGGCTTCATGCTGGCACTGACGTCTATTAACAATATAACCTGTAAGGCTGTAGTTTCAGCCATATCATCCATCACTTCCACGACCCGGGCGCGTTGTGCAGGCTCCAGATCCGTTACCGTTTTGGGCTCCTTCTCTCCCAAAATTTGTGTTAACTCTCTATTAACCGCCTGCTGAATGGTCTGAACCACCGTTTTCCTTGTCATCATCTGCATGGTATGGGCAAGCTGCCGTGTACCTACAATTTGGCTGATTCCACCTCCGGCTCTGGCAATATCCTCGATCTCCCGGCTGCCCAGCTCACCAATGGTTCCATAATCAATCACACCAACCACATTAACCGTAATCCCCTCTTCCTGCGCTTCGGCCGCTGCCAGCACCGGACTTGGTCCTACATTGGAACAACCGTCGGTGATCAACAAGATTTGCTTCATCCGATATCCCTCCGTTATTCGTTACTCTCCAACTCTATGACTAGCATTGCCAGAATGAAGAGACTTCAAACAGAAGATTATGCAATTAACTGACGGTGCGCGGACGCTCCATCCGGTTGATGCCAGGCACACGCAGTGTGGCCCATTCAGGACGGAAATGCTCTACTTTTCCAACAACGACGGTCATATCATCCAAAATTTCATGTTGCTGATATCTTATGACACTTTCAAGCAGACAATCGGCCAAATCTTGCGGATCATCTGTATCAATCTCTTGAATGAGGCGCTTCATCCAGAGCTCTTTGTTCACCGCATACCCCGGTGCATCATAGATGCCATCCGTCATCATAATGAGAATATCACCTGGTTGCAGCTGTACCGTCACCAGATCCACTTCAATATCCTTAATAATACCGATCGGCAAATTACTGGCTGAAACTTGAATAACCTCCTGTCCTCGTTTGATAAAACTTGGCGTCGATCCGATTTTCATAAACGTTGTCTCTGCCGTATATTCATCGATCAGCGCCATATCCACTGTGGCATACATCTCCTCAGGGGAGCGCAGCATCAGAACGGAGTTCACGGACTTGATCGCCAGTTTCTCGTCCATGCCGGACTGTAGCAACTGTTCCAGTATGTTCAGCGCCGCGCTGCTCTCCATCCGTGCTCGTTCTCCATTGCCCATTCCATCACTGAGCGCCACCGCGAATGTACCGTTGCCTAACTCAACCGTACTGAAGCTGTCGCCTGACATCACATCTCCCCCTTTTGCGGCGGCAGCAACACCCGTGGTAACCTCGAAGGTTTTGGCCGAGCCAAACGTTACAGTCGCGAGTCCCTGACGAGGGTCGGTCATGGTCTCATGCAAGACGGCGATATGCTCGTCCAATACATCCGAGATCAGCGGAGCAATCATTTTCCGGCACTCATCAAATCCCCGTGTATACGCATGTACAATCTCAATCTCCACATGGCCCGCTTCCAGATTGATAATCTCAATGGAATGAATGGACAGGCCCAGTGACTCCAGTGCATCACGAATCTGCTCCTCCTGTTGCACCATCTCCTCACTTTCCCGCTGAATTTCTTTGGCCAGGTCCTCCATGACCTGGGATACACCGGACAATTGCTCGGCAACCAGCTGCCTGCTATCAATAATTTGACGCTTCCATTGCATGTTATGTTGATGCAGTCCATACTGGGCACGCATGACTTCAAGGACCTCTTCCGGTTTCGCACACACCCTGTTCCAGTCCACTGGTATCTGCTTGCCTGAGATCTCCGGGTTTCCTTCAATCGTACTCATTACGTCCGTCATATATTTGTAGGTTTGAATAAACTTTGCATCCCAGCATTGTGTACGCTTGAAGCAGCTTGCACATGTGCTCTCGGCAACCGCATTCATGAAATGGTCCATTCCACCTTCTTTCTGTACTTGTTCGCCCGCCCCTGACATCTGATCGAAACTGCGTGACAGTTGACGGAATACCTGCGAGAACCGGGTTACCCGCTCTGCCGTGACATCTCGTATCCGTTTGGCATACTCATGCTGGGACTTCGTGTGATCCTGCGTACCCGGCACATATTTGGATATCGCCGTCAACATGCCCTTAGGTGTCAACATGAACAGAACGATAGCTGCACATGTCTCCCATAATGAGTTCATCACATCGCCCGGTCCGCCCAGGTATATCGAAAGAATGGATGACCCAAGCAGCATACCCAGTGCGACTGCCGCACGTTTGCCCTCTCGAAGCATACCCGCCAGCATCCCGGCAAAAGCAAGCAGGCTCATCTGATACACCGCTGACATGTCAGCCAGACTAAGAATCAAGCCGGTAATGACCCCAACTGAGGCTCCGAGGGGGGCTCCGCCCACCAGCGCAAAGATTAATATGAGATAACGGGAGAGCATATGCTCGACGGATAAAGACTGAATGGTCCACCCTACTGCTCCCGTCATAACTGAAGCGAGCAATATGATCAGGCAGAGGATCTCCTCGTTCTTTAGGCTGAACTTTTTTTTGCGATAGGTGAAGATCGGTATGGCTTGTATAAAAACAAGGGTGAGCACGAAGCTTAATATCGAATCCATCGTGAGCATCAGCATGGCGTACCAGCTGAAGGATGGTCCAATCACGACCGCGAATAATTTGACCATAAATGTAGTGGTAAACACCATCGTCGGTGCATAAGATAATTCAGCACGATCATATGACTCCAGACCGCGGAAGAGCAGATAAAAGATGGCGATCTCCGATGCAACAATGAGTGGTACTGGAAACGGTGCAAAGAGACTACCTGCGAGTAGCGCGGCGCCTACTGGAATGATGTAATCCCTGCGCATGAAAGCAATTACGGCGAAGTAAGCAATGGCAAAGGGAGATAACTCATTCAGGATCATCGCCTTTCCGAGCAGAAATCCCATAAACGTGAGCAGCAGTACCCATTTTCGGGAAGCAACCATCTGGACAGCCTTGCGGGAGCCAAGCCATTGTTTCAGACGTACCGACAGCTCCTCCCGAGCTTCCGTACCTCCTTTACCTGCTTTCATTCCCGGAAATTGAATGACATTCCACTTTTCCATCATCCTCAAGGCACCCCATTCGATTAATTTGAATTTTCGTGTTTCGTTCTCGATGGTTCTGATTATAGATAGATTAGAAGACGTAGTTTGTCAGAATAGGTGAGCAGGGTCCAAAAAGTTTACGACAAAAGAAACAAGCTTGGCGCGGTGGAGCGAAACCCCCGGCCTTATTGTGGTTTCATTCATTCTCCTACTTGATTCCGACAATCGGAATGTCTGATTTTGAACCGGAGATGGTTTGGTCTCGCCATCATTTGAGCAGGATAACTGTGGAATGCCACGGAAACCTGTCGGTAAAAAATGGTAGACGACAAATGTTCTTATGGTTCCATTTTGCCGTGCAGAAAAACTGGGGATATGGAGCTTCACCTTACAAAAAAAGCTATTCACCTGCTCATATGTGAAAGAAACGCAAAAAAAACCGTTAGCCCATGGGCTAACGGCTTTACTTATATGTTTAGATCAGGTTGTGACAGATTACACACGCTTGGCTCCACGGCCTCCGCGTTTGCCTTCTGTGTTCTTCTTAAGCGAAGAGATCCGCTCTTCACTATCTTTCAGGAAGCGTGACATTTTATCCTCAAATGAAGGTTTGCCTGCTGCGGGCTTGAAAGAACGGCCTCCGCGGTCACCACGGTTAAATCCACCGCCGCCGCCACCACGACCTTGGCCACCACTAGGGCCTCCGCCGCTGAATCGTTCGCGATCTCCTCCACTGCGTTCCGGTCTAGGAGCTCTCGGGGGTCTGGATTGTGTTTGTTGCTCAACCGGTTTGTCAACAGCTTGCTTAATGGAAAGTCCGATCTTGCCATCCTTGTCAACGTTGATAACCTTCACTGTAACGAGGTCATTCAGCTTCAGGTGGTCGTTGACATCTTTGACGTAATTGTCGGCGATTTCCGAGATGTGAACGAGACCCGTGACACCTCCTGACAGATCCACAAATGCTCCAAAATGCGTGATTCCTGTCACCTTGCCCTCTAACTTGGTGCCCACTTCAATTGCCATAGAATAAAATGATCCTCCCTTAAAAATATACAACCCGATTTTTTGAATGCCAAAATCAATGCTGCGCTAATGTAATTATACATTATGCCGTAAACCAAGGTCAACTGAACACTACCCCATCAGAGAGCCTATTTTTTCCGGTTTAACGACTTCAGACACACGGATAACAAATCTAGCTCGGTAATGGACCGAATTCCATCAGTTCCCTGACTCTTCAACCTGGATCGGCGTTTCCTCAGGAAGATAATATCCTTTTTTCCGTGCCAGCTGTCCTATGTATTCAGGGTCATTCAACCGGCTGACCTCGTACTTCAACTGTTCCAGCTTCTTCAACGTATCTTCCTTTGAAGCTTGCTGAGTGGCCAGATGAGAACTCTTGTCCGAAATTTGTGCAGTCTGCACAAGGAATGTATATCCTGCCCATATTACAAATACAATCATAAACGTCATCCAAAGCATGAGGCGCCTTTTTGCACCGGCAGATTTTCCTTGGTTAGTTGGAGCCTTTGATCTGCCCACAGGTGTTTTACCCATTACGGACCTCCTTAAAACCAGCGTTTCCACATCGCTGCAATTCTTGTACCCACACGGATCATGAAGCGTGGCGTTACCCAATGTTTCAGGAGAGGCCTAAACATCCAGCGGAACAACTTGCCGAAAGGTACCAAACATTGCAGCACCAGCCTGCCCAGGAATAATAGTATCGCAATTACAAAACCGAATAATACGCGAATTAACTTATAAATTCCTTTAGCCGGCATAACGATCAGGATGTTAAGGATATGTCCACACCAATGAATCAGCGTTCTTGCGAGTTTAATTAACATTACCACAAAACGCTGGGTAGTAACACTTAAAAGCCAAAAATAGAAGCAAACCCCTATAATCAGCCCCAAAAAGACATAAAACCGCAACTGTCCGTGGTTTCCGGCGTATAGCATCCGAAAAACGAACAGCGCGGAAGCAACCCAGTACAACAGATCGAGTGTGTGAATACTCCACCTCGGAAACCGCAGCTGTCCGGACAGTACCCGGTAACTGTCGTAGGCCATCCCCATCACGACCCCCGAAGTAAGCATCCACATCAATGTGATCCATTGAGTATCCGGACTCATCGGAACATCTTGCCAAACAGGCCTTTACCGTTTTTGGACTGGGAACCGGGGTCCAGATATTGGAGCGAACTGACTGTGCCTTCAATGGATAACAGACCTTCCTCCAGGCTCAGGTTTTTGATATGTAAATTGTGCCCCCGGATGGTCAGATGCCCAAGTTCAGTCTGCAGCAAAAATTCCTCACTGTCGAAGCTCTCCACGTTGGAGACACCCGTCAGATCCAGCAGTTTCCGATTCTGCATGCTCAGATGATGCTGTTTGGCCTTACCGTGCTCAACCATGGCATGTACCCCTCCTTCTTACACCTAGCTTATGGATGTGGAGGTTGGAATAGAACCAGCGTTGTTGAACAAATAACCCGGCATCCAGTAAAAACAAAAACGCCCTTCCCTGTTACAGGAGGACGTTTCGATTCAACTTGCATTGAATGAATATTCAATACCAGATGTACTGTTACCAGTTCATCCCGTTATCCTTGGCGATCGGCTCTTCCTTCACCAAGGTGTAGAGGCTGCTCGCCTCATCCTTCTTGGTACTCTCGGCAATTCGTTCCACCCTCACGGTGACCAGTTTCTGACCGAACTGAACCGTCAGCTCATCGCCCACTTTGACAGCGGCGCTGGGCTTTGCTTCACGTCCGTTCACCAGAACACGTCCCTGTTCAGAGACGTCCTTGGCCACAGTGCGGCGTTTGATTAGCCGGGAGACCTTCAGGAATTTATCAAGACGCATTATTTTACGGCTTCTTTAAGTTTGTTGCCTGCTTTGAATGCAGGAACAGTGGACTCAGGAATCACGATTTCATTCCCTGTTTGTGGGTTACGTCCGGTACGACCGGAACGTTTGCGGGTCTCAAAAGTGCCAAAGCCGATCAATTGTACTTTGTCTCCGCTGGCAAGTGCATCTGTAATTTCTCCCAAAAAGCCGTTCAATACGGACTCAACGTCTTTTTTAGTCAAACCACTTTTGGTTGAAATGTTGTTAATCAGATCTGTTTTGTTCATTTTTAAAAGCCTCCCAAATTGAAAAAAAAGTATCTGCGATCCCTGACAATACATCGATTGTCGCTGGTTCGCGTTAGGTCACTACACATGTATTCTGGCTTGGCATCTGAAATCCTGCCTTGGTCCGCGACTTTTTTTAGCTTTTTGTCGATGGTCCGCAGGGAACAGTCTAAGACCAGTACCCGAAACCATCCGTCGTTAAACACCAACCCCAGTCAATACAGCTGAACACATGTTCGTATATCATAACATACTGCATATCATGATGGAATAAGGTTTATCGGTATTTTCCAGAAAATTGAACCCGTTATAATCCTGCCTTCTTCGCATCCTGCCAGAATTGCTCCATCTCTTCTACATTGCTATCTGCTGGTGTTCTTCCCTGTTCACGTAAACGCTCCTCGATGTACTGGAACCGCCCGACGAACTTGCGGTTGGTCGCAGCAAGCGCCTCTTCCGGGTCCGTATCGATGAATCTTGCAACGTTCGCGGCTGCGAATAATAAATCACCCAGTTCGAGCTTCCGTTCTTCCGCAGACTGGCCTTGTTGCACCGCTTCTTTCAACTCCGCCAGTTCTTCCTCGATCTTGGCAAACACACCCTCAACATCATCCCAGTCAAAGCCTACTTTGGCTGCTTTCTTCTGTAACTTGTATCCCTTCATCAACGCAGGCAAGTCACGCGGTATACCATCCAGCACGGAAACCTTCTGCTGGTCCTGGCCTTTGCGCTTCTTCTCCTCTGCTTTCATCTGTTCCCAGTTCTGAAGAGCTTCATTCGCATCTTCTGCCTGATTATCGCCAAAAACGTGTGGATGGCGGAAGATCAGCTTATCATTCAAACCTTCGATGACATCATACACATTAAATGTGCCCACTTCTTCTTCCATCTGGGAGTGCAATAAAATCTGCAGCAGCAAATCACCCAGCTCTTCTTTCATATGGTCGGGGTCATCCTCATCGATCGTCTCAATGACCTCATAGGTCTCTTCAATCAGGTTTTTGCGAATGGTTTGATGTGTCTGCTCCTGATCCCATGGACAGCCGCCCGGACTACGAAGAATATTGACGATCTCATGCAAACGCGCAAAGGATCTGCGACGCAGGGCATCATCAGTGTTCTTCGGCACATAGATCAGTGACAGATTGCCGTACCCTTCGATCCGGTCCAGTTCGTGCAATGGAATCTTGTGAATAACCTCCTGGCCCTGTACACCCAACGCGTGACCCACAAATACCGGATAATCATCCGGGTATACCTCCATCAGGCATAGCTTCACATCCGAAGCAGTGAACACATCGTAGACTTGTCCGATCAACGTATGTAGCTGTGGTTGTACCAGTTCTGTGTTCAGGCTGCTGGCATCCAGGAGTTGAAAACCTTCAATTGGGTCGAATCCAAGCCGGATAAAGGCTTCGTCCAGGAAGCTCTCTCCGCCCATAACACGCAGTGAAATGCCCATCTGCGGACAACGTTCTTTGAGCAGGCGTACACTTGCTTCTGCCACCATCGGATGACCGGGTACAGCATACACAATCTCGGTTCCGGCCTCACCCTTGCGAGCGGCTTCTATCAGTTGATTCGCGATCTCATCATATACTTCGGGGAAGGAGGACTTCGCCTCATAGATAGCATCAAATGATGTCATCTCCAGCCCCTCTTGTTGCAGATCATTCAATACGGGATGATCCAGGGTACGTACATACAGCGTAGCTGCATGTTTCATTTTTTTGATAATACCTACGGTCAGTTGGTCTGCATCTCCAGATCCAAGACCCACTACGGTTAAAGCTGCACTCATTACGTAAACCTCCATCCGGACTATCCTGTCCAGGCTCAATGATTCATCGTGCCTGAACAGGACTAATTACACGTATTATACCAGAATCATTCGATATCCTATAATTGCATATTAGCTGTGCTGGGTGTAGGAGCACCGTGAGCATGAAGCTAGCGCAGCACACGCAGTCTGCGCAGCAGCTTGGCAAGGCGATGCCCCAACTTGGGCACAGCCGCCAGCTCCGCGGCGGTCAGTAGCCCTGTCCGGGCCGCCGCCAGCAAGAACACGGCCGAGCCTGCGGCAATGCCCAGCAGGCTCACGCCCATCGCGGCCAGCCTGCGGTCGGCCGCGATACCCATGCCGCCGAGCACCGCTTCGGCGGCCCAGGCCGTGCCTACCGCCGCCAGACTCATGGCGGCGATCACCAGCGCCGGCTTCGCCAGGACGGCGCCAGGGGCAGGGCGCAGGGCGACAAGTCGCGCCAGCAGCGCCACATTCAGGCCAGCCGCCAGCATGTAGGCGACTGCGCCTGCCAGGGCCGCGCCGCTGATGCCCAGCGCCGGCACAAGCATGACGTTCAGCAGCGCCTTGACGCCTGCGGCGGCCAGCATGCTGAACGCGGGTGCGCGCACGGCGCCGAGGCCTTGCAGCAGCGCCGCCGCAATAATGCTGACGGTGCTGCCCGCAGCCGTCAGCGCCATGTACCGCAGTGCTTCGGTGCCTGCGGCATCTCCGTACAGCATGCGGTTAATCGGCTCCGCCAGCACCGCGAGACCCGCGGATGCCGCCAGGCCGATCAACCAGAACCAGCGCAGCGCGAGGCCTGCTTGCTGCCGGACGGCTTCTGGCCCGCCCTTTAACCGGGCTTCCGCCATCGCCGGAATAAAGAGCACAGACAGTGACGTGGCAAGCATCGTCACCAGTTGAACCAACGGCAATCCACGGTTGTAGATGCCGAAGGAAACCATCGACTGAACCTCATCCAGCCCTTCTCCCCGCAGCAATCGGGGCACGGTGAAGGTATCCACCAGATTCATCAGTGGCACAGCCAGCGACCCGAGACAGACGGGAATGGCGTACATGAGTAGCGTCTTGATCCACTCCCCATTGGATCGTGATCTTTCTGCCAGAGCCGGGTTAATAGCACTCACCGTTTTCTTCAGCGGCGTAACCGGTGTATTCTCCTGACGCCCATGACGATCTGATCCAACCTCTCCGCTGATACTGCTCCATTCCGAATTCAACTGTTCGGTGACTGCTTCCCTGTCTTTCCGCCGATGACGGACCATGTACCCTAACATGGTTAACAGCCCAACCATTCCACCAGCAACGGAGCCCATCATGGCACCAGCAGCAATAGTCTCAAGCGAAGCATCCCGTCTCATCAACCACAGAAGCAAAACAATCATGATGGTGACACGTATCGTCTGCTCCACCACTTGTGATACCGCTGTTGGAACCATCTGTTGTAATCCCTGAAAATATCCACGCAGCCCTGTCATCACCGGTACGAACAATAACGCCCATGAAGCTGCACGAATCGATGGAACCACATGGCGGTTGCCAATCATGTCAGCGATCAGCGGCGCACCTGCATACATCAAGAGCGCCATTATAATTCCAATTCCCCCGAGCAGCACAGAAGATAATCGGATAATCCTTCTGCTCTCGTCCGGTCTTCCAAGTGCATTCTGCTCTGCTACGAATTTGGATACGGCCAGCGGCAGTCCTGCAGCAGCAAGCGTAACAATGAGCATATATAACGGATACACCGTATTGTAGATGCCAAATACACCGTCTCCCCCCAGATTCTGCAGCGGAATCTTCTGAAAAGCACCAATGATTTTAGAGATAATGGCGGCAAGCCCAAGTATAAATGCACCCTGTAGCAGCCTTGAGCCTGTAGACGGCTGTTTCATAAGTCCCTCCTGCGTAATTCCTTTTAAGCATACCTTGCTATTATAACTGCCTGAAGGCACACAGACTAACCCTCCCCCATCACAATCATCCGGATTAACTTCGTTGTCCCTTAAAATGCAAAAACTCCCGTATGCCCAAGACAGGGCACCAGGAGTTGATCTGCGGTCTATTGTTCCATTTGCTTGCCAAGGAAACCAGCAGCCGTCTCAGACATCTTCACTTCCATCTGAGACATCTTCACCGATTCATCCTTATTGAACAGGATAACCGTTCCGATGGGGTCACCACCTGAAATAATCGGCGCAATAACAAAAGAGGATAACGTCTCGTCATGATCTTTGCTAAGTTCATAAGAACCATTGTTTGTTTCCAGAATGGTCTTTCTGTTTTCCATACAACTCTCCAACAGTTGACCTACCTGCTTGTCCAGATACTCTTTCTTCGAGCCTCCTGCCACCGTGATAATGGTATCCCGGTCGGAGATCATCGTTACGTGACCTGTACTCTCATACAGCGATTCTCCATATTCTTTGGCAAAATCACCAAGCTCGCTGATAGGCGAATATTTTTTTAGGATAACTTCTCCATCACGGTCCACGAAAATCTCCAGTGGATCGCCTTCACGAATACGTAACGTACGACGAATTTCTTTTGGAATGACCACACGACCAAGGTCATCTATACGGCGGACAATACCAGTAGCTTTCATTTCACATGTTGCCCCACTTTCTCGAGAAGATTTTTCAACTACTGTTCCTTAATGGGTAGAGGAAAGTCCCAGAACGTTTAGTGTGATATCTTGACCATAGTATTCATCTGTTCCCATTTCCTTATACATGCTTCGGAGAATATAGTTGTGTAACTTTCGAAGAAGGCGACCATGTACCCATACGACTTGAATATATAAAAGAAGAAGCAAGAAGGAGGTCCTAAGTCCTCCCCTTGCTTCTCTGTATGGTTGTCCATATTTACGTAGTACAAGGCATTCATTCGGGCGAATTTAACCCTTAACGTATGCTAACACAGCAATTTTACCAGCTTACTTGCTGCTTGTACCTTCATCTGTAGTTGCATCTTTGTCTGTTCCAGTCGTACCTTGGTCAGTCTTGGTATCCGTACCTGTGGAGTCATCCGTTTTTGGTTCGGTTGTTTTCTCTCCTTCAGTTCCTGTACCCGTAGTACCTTCAGTCGTACCTTCTTCAGCTTTTTCTGTTTTTGGCAGTTTAACTTCTTTTACGATTTTGTCCAATTCATTTTGCATGAACGTATCGATCTCAGCAGCTGCCAATTGGCTCTTCAGGCTTTCTTTTTGCTCAGCTGTCAATTTGGTGAAGTCCGCTTCAGTACGAGCTTCCACTTTCATGATGTGGTAACCGTACTCCGTCTCAACCGGATCACTGATTTTGTTCAGTGGCAACGTTTTTGCAGCTTCCTTGAATGCATCTACCCAAGTGGATACCGGTGTATTTTCATACAGTCCACCCTTTTCAGCAGAACCTGGATCTTCTGAATATTTTTTTGCAATTTCAGCAAAATCAGCTCCGCCATCCAACTTGGTTTTTACTTCTTTTGCAATTTTAAGTGCATCTTCTTTCTTACGCTCTTTTTGCGTTTTTGGATCTGTGAAGTTAATCAGCACGTGACGAACGGAAGCCGTTGTGAACTGATCTTTGTTTTTCTCAAACTCAGCCTTGATTGCATCGTCCGTAACGCCTGTTTCTTTATCTTTGATTACTGTCATGATCCGAGTCATATAATCCTTGATGTTCTGATCAGTCAGATTCTGAGCTTTGAGCATTTCTGTCCATTGATCTGCCTGAACAGAAGCTTTCATTTTATCGAATTGCTCAGTTGCTGCTTTGGTACCTGCTGTTTTGGCTTCTTCAGTTGCTTTGCCACTCAGATATTCATAAGCAACTTCCTGTTTCACCAAATACTCCTTGAAATCGTCCATATCCATCATTTGTGCATACTCCGGATAGAGGAATTTCATGACACGTTGCTCCATGTCGAATTCATTGGCTGTAATAGTACCACCATCATACGTAGCGACTACAGCACTTGTATCCGTCGATTCAGGTGTTTTTGCTTCTTCCTTTTTGCCACAAGCAGCAAGCAGTGATAAGGATAGTACTGCAACCATGCTCACAGACAGTACTTTTCCTACTTTTTTATACTTTGGTAACATCCTTTAGTTCCCCCTTTGATTTAAAAGCAGTTTTCATGGACTCCAGAATTTTCTCTACCAGCTCCATCAGTTGCTTATCCCCAAGCCCCTTGCCTTTAGCGTGAATCAGCATATGGGGTCCTTGTTCAAATTGTACACGTCTTTCGAACTGATTTCCAATGTGCGCGATTTTCGAGAGTTCAAAGGCATGTTCACGCCCTTCATAGAACTTCACGGTAATGTCCTCACCACGTTGGGAAATGGACTCAATGCCGTAGATTTTGCCGTATACTTTCATCCGCGCAACAGCCAGCAAGTTAATGACGGCTTCCGGAAGATCACCGAATCGGTCAACCAATTCGTCTTCCAACTCCATCGCATCGTCGAAGGATGCAATAACCGCCACTTTTTTGTAGATCTCAATCTTCTGAATACTGTCATAGATATAATCGGACGGCAAGTAGGCATCGATACTGAGATCCAGCGTTGTGTTCCACTGGTCTGAAGGTACCGGCTCCTCGCCAAGCATCGTAACTTTGCGTTTGTTAATCTCCTCCGCAAGCATCTGGGAATACAGATCAAACCCGACGGAAGCGATGAAACCATGCTGCTCCGCTCCTAGCAGATTTCCCGCACCACGAATCGACAAGTCACGCATGGCGATTTTGAATCCCGAACCCAGTTCGGTGAATTCTTTGATTGATTGCAGACGTTTCTCAGCAACTTCAGTAAGCACTTTATCCCGTTGGTACGTAAAATAGGCATACGCAATACGGTTGGAACGACCCACACGTCCGCGCAGCTGATACAGCTGGGAGAGTCCCATTTTATCCGCATCATGTACGATCAGTGTATTTACGTTCGGAATATCTACCCCGGTCTCGATGATACTTGTGCTCACAAGCACGTCATATTCACCATCCAGGAAGTCCAGAATCGTCTTCTCCAGCTCTGTTTCCGACATCTGACCATGTCCCACACCAACCTTGGCTTCAGGTACAAGCTCAGAAATTTCGGCTGCCATCTCCTGAATTCCCTGAACACGGTTGTAGAGGTAATACACCTGACCGCCACGGGCAAGCTCACGCTCAATGGCTTCACGAACAAGCGCCTGGCTGTGTTCAACCACATAGGTCTGCACCGGGAAACGATTCTCTGGTGGAGTCTCGATAACGGACAGATCACGCACACCCAGCATGGACATATGAAGCGTACGCGGAATTGGCGTTGCCGTCAGCGTCAGCACGTCCACATTGGTTTTCAGCTTCTTCAGTTTTTCCTTATGGGTTACACCGAAGCGCTGTTCTTCATCAACAATGAGCAGTCCCAGGTCCTTGAACACCAGGTCCTGCGACAGCAATCGATGCGTCCCGATGACAATATCCACTGTGCCTGCCTTGATGCCTTTGGCTGTTTCATTCTGCTCTTTACGGGAGCGGAACCGGCTAAGCACATGAATGTTGAACGGATAACCGGAGAAGCGCTCACGGAACGTCTCAAAATGCTGCTGTGCCAAAATGGTTGTTGGCACGAGTACAGCCACCTGTTTGCCTTCAATAGCTGCTTTAAATGCAGCCCGAATAGCCACCTCGGTTTTGCCGTAACCAACATCCCCACACAATAAACGATCCATTGGACGGTTTTGTTCCATGTCCTTTTTGATTTCTTCAATCGCACGCACCTGATCACGTGTCTCATCGTAAGGGAACATGTCCTCAAACTCCTGCTGCTCCGCAGAATCCTTGTCGAATCCAAACCCTTTGGAGGTCTGACGCTCTGCATACAGCTTAATCAGATCATCAGCAATATCCTGTACAGATGTGCGGACTTTATTTTTAACCCGTGTCCACTCATTGCCGCCCAGCTTGTATATTTTCGGTTCTTTCTCTTCGGAACCAACATATTTCTGAATCAGATCGATCTGCTCAATAGGTACAGACAGTTTGTCTCCACCCGCATAGAGAATATGCATGTAGTCCTTATGAATACCGCCAACCTCGAGGGTGCCGATCCCCAGGTACTTACCAATCCCGTGGTTCTGGTGAACGACATAATCGCCCACTTTTAGCTCGCTATAGGATTTGATCCGTTCAGCATTATCTACATTCCGAATCGGTTTGCGTACTTTACGCTGTTTTTGCGAGAACATCTCGCCCTCGGTCACGACAGCCAAATGAATGGACGGCATTTCAAATCCCGTTTGCAAATTACCGATCATCATCTCTGGCTCTGGAATATCATAGTCCATCAGTACCCGGCGCATCCGCTCGAGTCGCTCCTCACCGTTCGCCAGCATGAGCACTTGGACTCCGGCCTTATGCCAACGCTCCATCTCTGCCTTCAGTACGTTCATCTGTCCATGGAAATCCTGCATGCCACGACTGATGAAGTTCAGAATGTTTTGTGGTTGAGTGTGTGGAACTTGGCGCAAAAAGATCGACATAAACAGCGTCTGGAATGGACGCTCATACAAGAGTTCATCACCGTCTGCGGATAATGGAAGATCCGGAAGTGTTTTTCCGTTTTGCATCAAATGCAGGTTCCACTCCGATTCATCACGGTCCAGCTGTTTCGATGTCTCCGATAGTCTGGCAGGCTCATCAAGAACCAGCAGGGTATCTTCTGGCATATAGTCGTAGATCGTTTTGTTCTCCGGATAGAGCGGAGAAATATATTTATACATTTCGGAGAAATACACGTGTTCCCGCAAAAGCTCGATCTCCCGGTGAATTTCTTCACGAAGACGCAGCTTCGCCTGCCGGTCCGTCATTTTCTCCAGCTGTTGCTCCAGCAAAAGAGCAGCCGCATCAGCAGCCTTTTCCATACGTTCACGATCTGCAATTAACTCCTTGCATGGCAGAACCGTAATTTCTTCAATCCGTTCAATCGAACGCTGATCCGCTGGATCAAATGTCCGAATGGAGTCGATCTCATCATCAAATAACTCCACCCGATATGCGATCGATGAAGTAACCGGATAGAAGTCGATGATACCTCCGCGTACACTCATCTCTCCACGAGATTCCACGCGTTCCACACGCTCATATCCGAGCTTTACCATCTCCATCAGGAAGGAGTCCAGTTGAAGTGTGTTGCCCTGTTTAATCAAAATTCGAGCATTGGCCATCACTTCCGGAAGCGGAACATAACGTCTTACCCCGGAAAAAGGAATAACAACAACGCCCCTGAATCCCTGGGCGCAGCGGACCAACACATCAATACGCTGACCCAATGTTTCCGGGCTGGAAACAGCAGCTTCCGCAGCGACAAGCTCGTTGGCAGGATAGATCAACACCTGATCAGGTGAAAGCGCTTCCTGTAAATCTTCTGCAATTTTTTGAGCTGAAAACATATTATGTGTTACTACGAGCAATGGTCGGTTCATTTCCTGATGCAAGGCAGCCAGCATAATCTGACGCGCCGAGCCGGATAGACCCGAAACCAATTGTTCCTTCATGCCGGACTTGATTCCGGCTGTAATGGACCCGAAGTCCGGATCTTTGGAAAAAGCCTGTATAAGTGCTTGTAACAAAAGGGGCACCTCTCTTATAACTTACTTGATTATCTCACGCATACGCGTAGCATCACTATTAAAATGGATACAAATTCCTTTTTCTCCTGTTTCATCATATCGGATTACTCGCAACATTGCCACATCTGTTGATGCGGCTGAGCCTGATTTCGAGATAGCGATGGCTTTCATGCCAACTGAAAAGAAGCCTCAGCAGGCTGCCAAGGCTATAAAAGGTGGAGCGTTATTACGCAACCGCCCTCAACTGTCATTCGATCCTGTACAGGCGATGTCTACTGAAGCGGACTCGCGAGCAGGCTAAGCTCCGGATTGTGCTCCAGGGCTTCCTTACAGTAATCACATGTAATCCGAACGGTAATGTCACCACCGGAATTATACGCTATTATATCCCTCCGCTCGTCGGGGGTCAAGAAATGAAAGCCGAGCTCTACTTCCGTTATCCGGGCAGAATCGATTCGTCCAATAAAGGTACGGCAATGCCTACATACGTAATTCACTGACATGTTTATGCCTCCTGAACATGGTTTATACATCCAGTATGTCCAGTATGGCTGAATCGAACCCGTCTTTTATAATCATTTTACCAGTATGTCTTACAAAATTAACCGTTAAACTTCGCCATTGTTTGTTCGAACGTATGAGTCAAGCTATGCTCCAGGGCATCACACGTTTGCTCAATGGTCTGATCCAGTGCTTCTTTTTCTTTCTTCATAAATGTCGACAGTACATAATCAACAATGGCATGTCCTGGTTCAGGTCGGGATATTCCCATGCGTACGCGGTTAAACTGCTGTGTACCGGTATGCTGAATAATGGACTTGATTCCATTATGTCCGCCTGCACTGCCTTGGTAACGCAATCTGACTTTGCCAATCTCTGTATCCATGTCGTCGTACACAACAATCAGATCTTCAAGACTAACTTTATAAAAATCCATATATGCTCGAACCGATTCACCAGACAAGTTCATATAGGTCATTGGTTTGATCAGTACGGTTTTCACACCGCCAATATTGCCTTCTCCAATCAGCGCTTTACATTTATTCTGTGTAATGGAGATATTATGACGATCAGCCAACCGATCCAGTGCCATAAAACCGATATTATGACGGGTTTTGGCATAGTTCGAGCCTGGATTTCCAAGTCCGACAATCCACTTCATCTTGTTCCCTCCTTCGGATTAGCCTGAGGTGAGGCATAGACTTCGAATCTTATATTTCATATAATATCAAGAAAGTAAAGATCGATTTACTGTAGTGTTCACAGTTAATATTTTATCGACCCAGGAAGGTGAGCGGGTTTTGCGCGAAGACAATGGACAACTGACTCAACATAGCGATTTTATCTATCATCTCGAATATCACGTACCTGTACAGGTATACGACCGCGACACCCATATTGAGATTGGTCTAATCACACGTTTCGATAATCAATTCGTCGAAATTGCCGACACGCTTTTTCATCGGCGTCGTTTCCGATTTATCTCCCGCCCGGGGTATTAGCTGACCAGCGTCTGTTTCACTTTTAATAAAACGGCACGCCGACAGGGGTTACATTTTCCATTGAACCGGAAAACGTAACCCCTCTACTACTTTATGCAGACATCCTTATTCAATTTCAAACAGCTTGCTGATTGACAATTCCTCATGAACCCGGATAATCGCTTCTCCGAGCAAAGGGGCTACAGACAACACTTTGAGTTTGCTTGTCGGATTAGCATGCGTAATTGGAATGGTATCCGTTACGATGACTTCCTTCAATGGTGCATTCTCCAAACGTTCCATCGCAGGTCCGGACAATACCGGGTGAGTACAGCACGCGTATACTTCTTTTACGCCGCCTTCCATCAGAGCATTCGCTCCCAGTACAATCGTTCCCGCCGTGTCAATAATGTCATCGATCAGGATGGCTGTTTTACCCTCGATGTTACCGATGATGTTCATCACTTCGCTCACATTCGGCTCAGGACGACGTTTGTCGATAATTGCAAGAGGTGCATTCAGGAAATCAGCCAGTTTACGTGCGCGGACTACGCCACCGTGGTCAGGCGACACAACAACCGGATTTTCGATCTGTTTCGACCGGAAATATTGAGCCAGAATTGGCACGCCAAGCAAATGGTCGACTGGAATGTCGAAGAATCCCTGAATCTGCATTGCATGCAAGTCCATCGCGATAACACGGGTTGCACCCGCTTTTTCGATCAGGTTGGCAACCAGTTTCGCAGTAATTGGGTCACGTGAACGTGCCTTGCGATCCTGTCTTGCATAGCCATAGTAAGGAATAACGACGTTAATCGTCTTGGCAGATGCCCGTTTGAGTGCATCAATCATAACGAGCATTTCCATCAGGTTATCATTAACCGGCAAGCAAGTGGACTGCACGATATAAACGTGACAACCCCGAACACTCTCGGAGAGTTTCACTTGAATCTCGCCATCACTAAAGCTGGTTGTGTGAGATTCACCCATAGGGATCCCGATATAATCAGCAATTTGATGGGCAAGCTTGGGGTTAGAATTGCAAGTAAATATTTTTAATTTCGAATCAAAATAAGTCATAAAATAAAAACCCTCCGTGCTGGTTCATTGGAATCAATAAGCGTCTGCGACATGTCGGCACCTCCCCGATCTTCGGGAGGCAATCTTGTTATCAAAACCCCTTATTGGGGTTTGGCATTTTGTTTCTTGGCTTTGGCACGTCCGCGAATCTTCTCCGCATAACCAGGTTTATTCTCCTGACGTGGACGAGCAATGGCCAGATCATTCTCGGGAACGGAATGGGTAACGGTGGAGCCAGCAACCACATAAGCGCCTTTTCCTACCGTAATCGGTGCAATCAGATTGACGTTGCTGCCAACAAAAGCATCATCTTCAATCGTTGTCACAGCTTTATTATAACCATCATAATTGACAGTTATTGCCCCGCATCCAACATTTACGTTTTTCCCTACTTTGGCATCCCCAATATAGCTGAGATGAGATACTTTGGAACCTTCATCAATTGTAGCATTTTTCACTTCAACAAAGTCACCAATTTTTACGTTGCGACCCAGTTTAGTACCTGGACGCAAATTAGCAAATGGACCTACCGTTGCATCAGAACCAACCTCGGCATTGGATACTACCGAATGTTTAATCGTAACTCCGTCCTGAATAACGCTGTCTTCCACATCTGCCTGAGGACCAATATGACATGCTTCACCAATGGAAGTTGTGCCTTTGAGGATCGTCCCCGGGTACAATACTGTATCTGCTCCAATCGTAACATCCGCTCCGATATATGTCGATGACGGATCAATGATTGTCACACCGTTCAACATATGGCGTACGGCAAGACGTTCACGCATGAAGGCTTCGGCTTGCGAAAGTGCGAGTCGGTCATTAACCCCGATGGATTCTGCGATGTCATCCGACATGTAAGCTTCAACCACTTCTCCATCATTGCGGAAAATGCCAACGACGTCTGTGAGATAATACTCTCCCTGAGCATTCTGGTTCGTCACTTTTTCCAGGGCAGCGAACAATTTTGCATTATCGAAACAGTATGTGCCTGTGTTAATCTCATTCACAGCATCTTCCTGCTCCGTGCAATCCTTTTGTTCCACAATCCGTTGTACAGATCCATCTTCTCCACGAATAACGCGGCCATAACCTTTGGGATTGTCCAGCTGAGCCGTAAGAACTGTCGCTGCTGCTCCGCTACTCTCATGGAGCTTCATCAGACCTTCCAACGTCTCACTGGTCACAAGCGGTGTGTCTCCACAGACCACAATTGTAGAACCTGTCTCTCCGCCAAGCAAAGATTTAACCTGCTTCACTGCATGACCTGTACCCAATTGTTCTGCTTGGAGTGCATACTCCGCTCTGGAACCCAAAAATGACTGCACCGCTTCGGCACCATGACCGACTACAACCACACTGCGTTCAACGCCTGCGCTGAGTGCTGCATCCAGCACATGTCCAACCATAGGTTTACCGCATACGGGATGCAGTACTTTGTACAATTTTGATTTCATTCGTTTTCCTTGCCCTGCGGCAAGAACGATTGCCATTCGTTTCAAAATTAACGACCTCCTGTTCTGAAAATCCCATTGAAATGCATTGCTGATCTATATCCAATGAGTATCGTTCAGCCGGCTTCAAGCCGGTCCTGTTCATCGCCTGCTGTCTCTGTAATCACACGTAACAACGCGGACACCAACGAATCGTGACCTATATGTATACGCCGTGTACCTGCGAGCTTAACCGAATCCCAATGATTCCTAAGATGCCGCCCTGCCACCAAGCGCACGATGCGCTTTTGTTCTCTGCTAATAAACTCAATACTGAATATATCTTATTCCGGTCAAAAAGAAAAGAGAGCCATAAGACATGGCTCTCTTTTCCTTCGAACCCCAATAATGTTCTCAGGCACCTTCTTCAATGACTTCTTCCTCAGTTGCCGCACGATCGTATTCAGTCAAAACTGCTGCCTGAATCTTCTCACGCGTACCGGAAGAGATCGGGTGGGCGATATCACGGAACTCTCCATCAGGAGTACGTTTGCTCGGCATAGCAACAAACATTCCGTTGTTACCATCAATGACACGAATGTCATGAACGACGAATTCGTTATCGATGGTAATGGATGCGATAGCCTTCATTCTCCCCTCCGAGTTAACACGGCGGAGTCTGACATCCGTAATTTGCATGTGTGTGTTCACCACCTTTTTCCATCAGAACTTGGTGTATAATTCCACACAGCATATACGAACTCCTTCTTTTTATAACCACAAAAATTTCCTAATTTCAGGAATTTTTTTATTTAATACACAATTCGACAACGTTCATGCCAGGTCGATGGAAAAGACCTTTTAACGACATAACATTCGTCATCTTTCTACAGGTCAAAATAGTTACCAGGCTTGACGGAAATCTGTCTGCTCTTGGCATCAACCGCTGTCAGTTTCGCCAGAGATACGTAATCTGTTAGCAAGCGTTCTTCTGAATCTACAGAACCAGATTCCACGAGTACCCCTACCCCGGCAACTGTAGCATTAAACTCGGCCAAAAGATCGATCATTCCTTGCACCGTACCCCCGGCCTTCATGAAGTCATCCACAATAAGTACTCTGGAATGCTCGCGCATGGCCCTACGAGAGAGGGACATGGTATGCAGACTTTTATGGGACCCGGATACATAATTGATACTTACGGCCGATCCTTCTGTAGCCTGATGGTCCCTGCGTACGAGCACGACAGGCAGGTTGAGCTGGGCTCCGGTCGCATAAGCCAATGGAATTCCTTTGGTTTCTACCGTCATAACCACATCAATATTCATATTGCCAAAGGCCGTTGCAAAAATCTTGCCGGCTTCATTCATCAATGCGGGCTGACCAAGCAAGTCGGACATATACAGGTATTCTCCAGGCAAGATCCGATCAGGTTGCGCGAGCTGGGTCGAGAGCCGCTCCGCAAATGCCAGTGCCAGTTCTCGGGATACCTTCGGAATCCATCTTACTCCCCCGGCTGCTCCAGCCAGTGTATGCAGTTCTCCTGACCCACCTTCTTCGAACACTTCTTTGATAATCGCCAAATCTTCACTAATTGAAGACTTGGCGGCTCCATAACGTTCGGCAAATGTGGTCAACGGAATAACCGTATGCGGTCTGGACAATAAGTATTGCGTCATTTCAACCAGCCTTGCGCTTCGTTTTAACTTCTTCACAGAGATCCATCCTCACGATCACGGAAACATCCAAATCCGAATAATTATTTAAGAATATAACACCTTTATACGTGTTTGTACATTATAAAAGCGAATTTTACGTTAACATACGTACAGCGTACACTTCTTTACAGAACCCACGCAGACCATTGTATATCCGGGCAACCTTGGATTCTTTGGAAACCAGACCAAATACCGTTGGACCGCTACCGGACATTAACACGCCGTCTGCACCCAATCTAATCATGGCATCCTTCAGATGCTGAACTTCCGGATACAGCTTCAACGTTACATCTTCAAGCACATTGCCCATCTGATTACAGACTTCCGTAAATGATTGATTGCGAATAGCCTGCTCCATTTTAGCTGCACTCGGATGACGAACAATCTTGTCACTGCGGAACCTTCCGTACACATCGGCTGTAGACACATTAATCGGAGGCTTGGCCAGAATTACCCAGCATTGCGGCGGATTAGGAATGGGAGTTAACTTCTCACCACGGCCTGTAGCGAGTGCAGTCCCTCCTGTGATACAGAATGGAACATCAGACCCAAGTTCAGCTCCAAGCTCCTGCAGTTCGTGATCCGGTATATTCAACCGCCACAGACGGTTCAATCCACGCAGCGCTGCTGCTGCATCACTGCTGCCGCCGGCAAGTCCGGCTGCAACTGGAATCTTTTTATCCAGATGAATATGGACACCCGTACGCACGTTATAGCGCTCCTTAATGAGTCTGGCTGCCTGGAAAGCCAGATTCTTCTCGTCGAGCGGGATATAACCTGCCTGACTGGAGATGAAAATAGTATCTCGCGGCAGCTCCGACATTTCCAGTCGATCAGCCAGATCGACCATGGTCATGATCATTTCAACTTCATGGAATCCATCGCTTCTTTTATGTAAAACGTCCAGCATCAAATTAATTTTAGCAGGCGCTTTTTCGTAAATTTTCAAGGCGTTCACCCGTCCTCACCTTTTCCCTAAGACAACTTAACATATTATATCAAAATGGGGCTGTCAAGTCATTTGTATTCCGCATCTAAGGGGAAAAAGCGGGGTTGTTCCGGACGGATTTCCCCGCTTTTCAGTCTGCTTGAAACAGATTAAGATTTGCGCGCAGCCTGTTCAGCAAGTTGAATTGCACGTTTTACCATGTTTCCTGCATCCTTGGCTTTAATTCCGCCCCAGCCTTCCTGTTGCACAGTATCATAGAAGCCCAGATCTTTTGCGAGCTCATTCTTCAGATCCTCTGACATAACACTTCTTCTTCTGCGACTCATGAACCATCCTCCTCCAAAGTATCCTTCATAATGTGATGAGTTCGTTCACGTTTTAGACATCTTGTCATCAGGCCTTATTCAGTTTCCTGCATTGCTCAAGAAACTGACCCTTCACCTGTCCATATAGTATGCCGCGACCATTCCTCGCTCATTCCTGAGTATGTATGGGTTACGTTAGAGGGGGAATTGGTGTTTAAAAAAAACAAAAAAGCGATCCGCCTTGTGGGGCGAATCGCCTGTAAATCGATACTTACGTCTCCATATAGGAGCTATGCGTCTGGCTGCCCGGGTCATAAACCATGACTTCCACCGACTCCGTAAGTATATCCGCATAACTATAAGATACTCGCTTGAAGGTTTCTTGCTCCTCATCAAGCTTAACAATAAAAACAGAAGGGTACGTTTCTTCCAATACACCCGTACGCTCAATGGTCTTACGGCGGCCACCATTAGCCCGCAACATAATTTTCTGACCAATATGTGCATCGAGATTGCGTTTGATATCCAACAGCGTGTTTTTAGCCATTGTCGACGACCACCTCTTTTCTTGTCCATTATACCGGATTTTACAGTCATTGTCAAATCAAAACTAATTATTATATCAGCATCAAAAAGTTGTTGTCAATAATTTTTTTTGCAAACAAAAAAAGCCCCAAATTGGGACTTTAAATGGCCTACATCAGACTGCCGACGGGTTCACTTTTAGCGTAGATAAATCATTCAGCCCAGGCAGACCTACCCGGTAACTCCCCCGTGTCTCGACACCACCCACACCCTGGCTACCACTGATGGTATTGTGCAGAACATCACTCATGTTGACCGTATCGCGCACAGAGGTAAAGGAGGCCTTGGCTGCCACATAGACCGGATCAAGTGCATGAATGAGAATTCTGCCTGGAGAACTGGCAAAGTTCGCTCCAGCGCGCAGCAGTGCCTCAAAATGGGACTGACAGGCCCCTGCCACAATAGTGAGTGCGTCCAGATGGCGTTCATATTGTCTGGCCACCTGAATGGCCGACACAAAATTTTGCGAGTTCTTGTAGCTACCAAGACTATATAAGTCATAGGGCTGACGTGTCTTTAGCACCCCATCATGACCCGTAATAACTACGATATCCGGACGTACTTTGGGTAATAAGCGGTATAAGGTATCTGCCATTGCCGATTCATGGACATACTGTCCCTCTGCGGGCACACGAAGTTGCTCATAGAGATCCATACTTTTTTTTAAATAGTTCGGATCTCCATCCAAATGAAGCACCTTTCCAGGCATTTCAAAATAAGCCGGTTCCTGCTGGGCAGACCAATCCTGTACCAGACCTTCACGATTCCGCTCAGCCTGTTCCATACGATTCTGCTGCAGACGGGACAGGGTCTGATGTGCTTTAATATGCGCCTGTCTGGTCTTGGCGCTTTGTGGTTCGTAGGGAACCTGTATCAAATCGTCCACCGGGGAATCGGCAATCAGCCGGAACTCAGTCCCTTTAATGACCGCAGCATCCAACTGGAGGCCTTCCACCCGAAAAGTCACATCGCCGCCGTATGACTTCCGAACGACCAAGTCTCCGATATTCATCAACGTAATCACCTCTACCCCATCGTATGGGCAAAGACCCGGTTTGGTTCATTCAAATTTTACAGCGCTGCACGTACCCCTGCTTCCCACATTACGGTGCTGAGTGTGGCATACTCTTGCAGACTCAACGTCTCTCCACGTCGGGACGGTTGAATACCTGCCTGCTCCAGCAGAATGTCTGCCTGTTCCCGATTCTCCTTTGTGAAGAAGCGCGCCTTCAAGTTGTTTGAGATTGTTTTTCTCCGCTGGGCAAAAGAAGCCTGTACCACTTCGAAGTAGTGTGCTTCATCCGGAATCTCCACTGGCGGCTGCTCACGCACTTTCAGCTTAATGACAGCTGATTCCACATTAGGTTGCGGAATGAAGACTGTAGGAGGCACAATACACACAAGCTCCGGCATACTGTAGTACTGAACTGCGATGCTCAGACTACCGTAGTCTTTTGATCCCGGTGCAGCAGCCATGCGTTCAGCCACTTCTTTTTGGATCATGACAACAATGCTGTCTACCGGCAGCTTCTCTTCCAGCAGTTTCATCATGATTGGAGTCGTTACATAATAAGGCAGGTTAGCCACGACACTGACTTTGTCCACGGATGCAAAATCCGTATTAAACAACTCAGCCAGATCAAGCTTCAACACATCCCCATGATGAACACGTACATTTGAATAAGGCTGCATCACTTCTCCCAGGATTGGGATTAAGCGCTGGTCAATCTCTACGGCTGTGACGGGACCGGCTACCCGAGCCAGTCGCTCCGTGAGGGCTCCAATACCCGGCCCGATCTCCAGTGCGCCCTTGGACTCGTCCAAATCGGCTGCATTAACGATTTTGTTCAGTATATTTTGATCGATCAGAAAGTTCTGACCCAGACTTTTCTTAAATGAGAATCCGTGTCTTTGAATAATCTCTTTCGTTCGCTTGGGCGTTGCAATTTCTATCGTCTCTTCCATGTCCTTCATATGCTCACAATCCTTCACGTTCAATTTGCGCTAATGCTGTAGAGAATTCTTCCCGTGTAATCTGAAATACACTGAGACGTTTGTGGAACTGCTTACCGTTACAATATCCGATGCCCAGCAGATTACCCATTTCCATGCGACGTGCAGCAGCCTGCGGATGCACGATAAGTCCTGCCGCGATCAGGTCCTCCCAATCGATCAGGCTCGGAGCACCTTCGTATGAAGTATGGACGCGCGCCAGAGCATGACGGATCGCCTCTGGTGAGGCATTCTCCACCCCAATGTCCCCTTTGCGCGTTGCATCGGCTTCCGGAATGAAGGCATGCTTGCAGCCAGGCACCTTGTTCGCAATAATTTTACGAATGCGTTCGCCAGCATGATCCGGATCTGTCAGTACAATGACTCCCCGTCTCTCCTGAGCAAGCGCAATCCGCTTCAGAATGCGTTGGTTGATTGCTGATCCACCTGTTTCTATGGTATCGGCTTCAACGGCCCGACGGATAGCTACCGTATCGTCACGGCCTTCCACCACAATGACTTCTTTTATCATGTTCCATTTCTTCCTTTCTAACGCAAAAAGAAGAGGAATATCCTCTTCTCTGCTAAACGGCGGGGAAGACTGAATTCAGACTCCTCCGCCGCATATTCCGCATGAATCATTCATGCAACTATTTTATAGCATTCCCATTTCAAAGTAAAACGATTTTAGTTCGCTTCCGGCTTCACCGGACCGATCACGTAGACCGTCTTGCCTTTCTTACGTCCAAAATTCAGGGCATGCTTCACACTGTCATAATACACATCAATTTTGTTGCCTTTAATGGCACCGCCTGTATCTTCCGCACGACGGAATCCCAGACCTTCGATATATACCCACCAGCCAATTGGAATGACTTTGGGATCAACCGCAATGGTGCGTCCTTCTGTTACACGAGTACCAGAAGCCGTTTTAGTACCAATGCCAGGCTCTTCGGAAGAGTAGGCAGTCATGGATACATTTTTAAGTACTTTGGAGTATTTAAAAGAAGTCCCGGATACGGTAATCACTTTGCTGCCCGAGGCAGATGTTTTCTTCGAGTTCGTTGTTGTAGCCTTTTTGGTTGTTGACGTTTGAGCCGATACGGTCTGAATCTCAGGTTCTTTCACGACCGGTTTTGCTTTGGTGCCGACAGCGATCACTTTATCTACACGATTATTCGCGACAGATTTGCCGACCATTTTTTTGGAGACCAATTCTCCATCCTGAAATACCTTTTCGATATGCTGTACAATTGTGCCTTCTTTGCCGTTCACAACGACTCGGTTATCCCCTTTGTACAAGCTAGGGTCAGCCGTTTTAATGACTTTGTAAGCGATCGGTTGCTCTACTTCCACTGTACGCTTTGTTACGCGCACTACACGGATCTTCATCTCCGCTTTGATCGCAGTTCCAAGCGCCGGATACACTTTATCATTACTTTCAACTTGAATACCTGATTTTTGAATTGCATCTTCTACCGATGAATCGGTTGTATACAGAGTCTTGGTGTCTCCGTCTGCCGTAATGTTAACTGGAACGGCCCGCTCAATAACGATTCGGTCTCCATCTGTTAACGCCCCATTCATGGACATGGATACCTTATCGTGAGGGCTGACTGTGATCGACTGCTCCTCCAGCATTTCCTGAAGCATTCCTGTACGAGTCTCTACCACCTGAGCTTTGCCATCAATAACCAGTGAAATTTGTTTCCCGGCCTGACCGTAAACGACTAACAAGATCATGATTGTAAGCGCAATTGAGAAAATCGCGATCAATGCCATTTGACGCATGTTCTCATGCTTCCACCGCAACGCGAAAGACTTACTGGATGATCGTGACTCATGGGTCTCTTCTGGTTGGAATGTGCCCACTTCTCCGTCCTCCTTCATAGCCTCGCCGTCTAAAGTAATGCATGATGTCTTTGACGTGACTATACCAAATTTTCTACAGAACACAGATTGGACCAACATAATCCGGTTCTGCACCATGAATCAATCTTCGCAACATGATGTCATCCTCCTGAATACCTACCGTATGATGACAATATTTCTTTTATTCAAAAACAAAAAAGCCAAAGAAAGAGTGTAAGAGGAACTCTTTCGTGGCTTCCGAATGATTTTGAATATCGGAAATTCATGCACGAGGTTGCCTCTCTTTTTCCGCTTGCGAGGTTAGCTGTCGGGTTCGGGCGAAAGAGAGCCGCCCTATCTTGAGTCACCCGCTCATGGCGGACGCCCTTGAATTCACCCCGAGACCCAAAGAAGAAATCAAATACGGCTTCGCAGTTCCCTTCGCTGCTTTTGGGTCAGCGAACGTTGCGCATCGGCCAAATACACCGATGTTTAAGCCCTATTGGTTCCCCCGCTCTCCGATAACGGAGACTCAGCGAGACTGATTCATGAAAGTAATGTTGTTTCATCGGAAAGTGTCCCTTTGTTCATCCCCCGAACATCTGTCCAATTTTCCGCACAACAATTCACTGAAAAGATGATATCCTGTTTTGATGCATGTTGTAAAGCGTTGATCAAGTACGTTTTTCTGAATATTTGGTTAAAATATTGTAATATTCTTGATTTATTTGGATCAAAGGGCAAATTACCTCCGCTTACCTGCCTTTTTCACCTCATTTGCTCGTTTTTTTAACGAATCCCAAATCGTTCCATGGCATTTTTGGTTGTTATTGCAGCAATTTCCTCCACCGAAATGCCTTTAATTTCCGCAGCTGCCTCTGCAACCAGACGTACATGCGCTGTCTCATTTCGCTTCCCACGATAAGGGTGAGGTGTCAAATATGGAGCATCTGTTTCAATGAAAAACCGGTCCATAGGAACCTTCTCCAACACCTCTTTAGGCTGCTTTGCATTTTTGAATGTGATCGGTCCTCCGAAGGAGAGATGGAAGCCCATATCGAGGCAACTTTTTGCTGTTTCCCAGCTGCCCGAGAACGAGTGCATCACACCACCAACTTCGCCCGCCTTCTCTTCACGCAAAATTCTTATGATATCCTCATGTGCATCCCGATTATGGATGACAATTGGCATGTTCACTTCACGCGCCAAAGCAATTTGTTGTCGTAATACGCGATGCTGTATCTCTTTTGGTGAAGTATCCCAGTGATAATCTAATCCAATCTCACCGATCGCAACCACTTTTTCATGCTTGCATAAAGATGCAATCCACTCCAAATCGCCCTCCTGCATTGTGATCGCATCTACGGGATGCCACCCTACAGCTGCATATATAAAGTCATACGTTTCGGCGAGTTTCATTGTGGTTGAAATCGTCTCCCGGTTAAAGCCAATGTTGATCATGCGACCAACTCCTGCATCCACAGCACGCTGAATCATGTCCTCGCGGTCCTCGTCGAATTGTGGTGCATCCAGATGTGTATGTGTGTCGAACAGCATCATGTCTGTATCTCCCTTCATGTCGAAATAACGACTATCTTCTTTTTCAAAATTCAATTTGTAAAATTCAATAATTCAATGACTCATACATAAAACATTTTGGGTAACCTGTGTATTACATCATTACGTTTGTTTCTTCACAACTACAATATATAGAAGATATACGGATATTTTGATCTATATATTGTTGATTGTACTCATTCTGCCTGCTTTCATTTACAAAATTATGTCGATCTACATATACTCCCCATTAAAGCAGATTACTGTATCATGGAAAATAGCTCTTTTAGAAAGTGTTTTGATATCGAAATTCTTCATCGGATTATACCCACACGATTACAAGAAATAGGGGCGTATATGTGACGGTAATTCGTGAATAATCGCATCCACCTTGTTTTGAGGGTAATACAAATGATGTTTCCCTCGGTGAAGCCCACTGATGGAACGGACAATGTCAGATACTTCTGACAACTCACGTAAATTGTCCTGTCGATCCAGAAGAAGAATCTGCTTATCTGTGGATTCATCCGGACGAAACACATCATACGGATTATCCGAAGGAAAATCAATTTCAAGATCATATTCGGGATCGAGGCCAGCCTGTACAAAAGCTTCCCGAATCTCTTCCATCATTGTCAAGTCGACCTGTTCAAGCTCTACATACTTATATAACTTGCGATCCATAAAACGTTCGCATAACTCACTTAGAACAGTATCGTCCTCCTTGCGCCACTGCGTAAATGCCGTCTGAATTAATGCTTCATCCAACTGCAAATATTCATCCACGGATAATTCTCCTTCAAATAATTGAGGGAGTGGATCAATCATGAAGCGGAATTGAAAACCATGTTGTAGGAGTGTTTTCGCTCGCTTGAATATTTGCCGCAATATAATTTCAGAACTACGAGTTACCGGATGGAAGTAAATCTGCCAATACATCTGATACCGAGACATTAGGTAATCCTCCACAGCATGCATGCCTGACTCCTTGACTACAATCCGCCCATGATAAGGACGCAGCATCCGAAGGATACGATCAAGGTCAATCGTGCCGTAATTTACACCTGTAAAATAGGCATCCCTGAGCAAATAATCCATTCGGTCTGCATCAAGCGGACTGGTCACCAAGTTCACCACAATCGGCTTTTCATACGTTTTTTGAATGACAGACGCTACTTTCTCAGGAAAATCAGGAGCATACCGTCTTAAGATCGCCCCTACTTCGGTATCACCTGTAATAATGCGACAAGTCCAATCTTCGTGATTCATGTCAAAGGCTTCCTCGATGGAGTGAGAGAATGGCCCATGCCCGAGATCGTGAAGCAGAGCTGCACACAGAGCTACAATCTTTTCTTCCTTCGGCCAATCCGAATAATGACTTCTTTCAAATTGAGAGATGATCTTGCGTGTGATCTCATAAACACCTAGTGAGTGTGAGAACCGACTATGCTCTGCTCCGTGAAAGGTGAGGTAAGAAGTACCCAGCTGACGAATCCGGCGTAAACGCTGAAATTCCGGGGTGTTAATTAACTGCCATATAACCGGATCTTGCACGTGGATATAATTATGTACCGGATCTTTGAATACTTTCTCTTCCGTTAAACGTTGTTCCATGTCGACTCACTCCTTTAATTTCTTTTATATTAACGCTTTGAGCTCTGCGATTTACCTAAGATTCGACACCATATGACGAACTTTGTCGAATGAAGTAGTTTTGTCGTTTTCCAAATCGACAAAGCTGACATTGAGGTTTAAATGCGAAAAACGGCTTCCAATCCCTTACCACCAGTAACCTTGTGAAAAACAGCCTTAATTTTAAGCTAATTTTAAGGTTGACTGATTTGGGAATCGTTGGTATGATGAGTATCATAAAACATAAAATAATGTCGAATAATGACAAAGATAGTTAGCTGAGAGGAGCACTGATTATAATGATGAAATCAACAGGTATTGTAAGAAAAGTGGACGAACTGGGACGGGTAGTTATTCCAATTGAATTGCGCCGTACGCTCGGTATTGGTGAAAAAGATGCTCTGGAAATCTATGTTGACGGCGAGCGCATCATGTTGAAGAAATACGAGCCTGCTTGTATCTTCTGTGGTAATGCAGAGAACGTTACTTACTTCAAAGGTAAAATTGTTTGTAACGAATGTATTTCCGAAATCCCCGCACCTGTAGCAAAATAAAAAAATACAGGTATACTGGACTTATCTAAATTGTTATCTCTAACCTTTTTAATATTCCTTAATGACCTTCCCGGTGTGAATCCCACCGCGGAAGGTATTTTTTTGCCTTGTTATGGGTTCCATTACCCAAAATAATTCTGTCAAACGCGAACCGGAAGAGAGCGATGACATTTGTTCGGAATTTTTTTTAGCCACTCAGCTTTTTTTTAATATTCCACTAAGGTTGGATATAAGCTTCTTTTCAGGTTATGTTCCCCACAACAGAAGATATTTGGTTAGATTACTACTCGATTAATGCATTATATACATCCCGCTTCGCCAGACCGCGATCGGTAGCCGTTTTTTTCATTGCATCTTTGCGGTTATGTCCTTCACCCTCATAATGGCTGACATGATCGGCGAGTGACATGAGCTGCCACCATGCTTCGCGCTCAGCCTTACGCTCCTCTTCCTTAATGCCTTCTACCAGCAAGCAGTACTCGCCAAGAGGCGGATGTTCTTCAAGCCAGTCTATGCATTCCCTCACAGTGCCCCTTGCGAATTCCTCATGACGCTTGGTTAGTTCACGAGCCAGGACAATCGAGCGATCACCCAGAATTTCTTCGAGATGGACTAATGTTTTCCGAATACGGTGAGGCGATTCATAAAATAACAAAGTCCCGTTGGATTCGTCAAAAGCCTCCAGCACTTTTCGCATGTCCTTTTTCTCCCGCGGCAAAAAACCGCCGAATGTAAAACGCTCCGTCGGTAATCCGGACACGATCAGAGCAGACAACGCAGCGTTGGGCCCAGGGATGGGAATGACCGTTATTCCGGCTTCCAGTGCAAGCTGTACAAGGTCAGAACCTGGGTCCGAAATGGCTGGCAAACCGGCATCGCTGACGAGTGCCAAATTTTTTCCTTCTATTATATAGCGTATCAGTTCAGGTCCACTCGCCCCCTTATTATGCTCATGATAACTAAACAGCATCGAAGGTGTAATTTCAAAATGGGTAAGCAGCTTTCGGGTCTGGCGTGTATCTTCTGCTGCAATGATGTCACAACTCTGCAATGTCTTGATGGCACGGAAAGTCATATCCTCCAGATTACCAATGGGTGTTCCAACCAAATATAGCTTGCCTGATCCTTCAGGCTGCTCCGCATAGCTTTTTTGAATATGCAAAGTCATCTAAAGCCCTCCTTTCGTAGTACACTCAGCATGTTGCTGACCATAGTAAATATCCATAATCTCTTCGCAGTATTTCCCCTCTTCATTGTAGACAATGAGTGGAGGAAGCATCCTTACTTCGGGTTTACCATCTTTCATTCCTTCAATTAACACCATGTTGGCTTCCAAATGAGCACGGGGATGTACCATCCGAATCCGTTTTGGTTCCAGCTTATATTCGCGCATGAGCGAGATAATCTCTGCAAGGCGCTGCGGACGATGTACCATCGATACTTTACCGCCATTACGTACAAGTCGACTGCAAGCCTGAATCACTTCTTCCAGGGTACATCCGATCTCATGACGTGCCATGGCCTGATGTGTGTTCATCTTGAGATCACTGCCATTCAGAGGCATGTATGGAGGATTAACCGTTATTGCATCGTATACAGCATGTCCTGTTTCTTTCACCAATTCTCGCAAATCACCTTCACGAATCATAATCAACTCATCCAACGCATTTAATTGCACACTGCGACGCGCCATATCAGCCAAACGTGGCTGAATCTCGATCCCTTCCAGACTAGCCTGCGTACGCGTTGTAAGCAAAATGGGAACCACCCCGTTACCCGTACACAAATCAAGTACACGACCCCGTTTAGGTACGGAAGCAAACCGGGCTAATAATACGGCATCCATCGAAAAACTAAACACTTCATCACTTTGAATGATTCTCAGATCATGAGAGAGCAGATCATCAATCCGCTCTGACTCATGTAACACAACTTCATTTGCTTTCATATGTTACGCTCATCCTCCGGTACTCTATATCTCATGTTCGTTTAGTTTAGGTTTATAACCTTGAAAAAAAACCGTAGGGGATCCCTACGGTCACTTCATTTATTCAAAAAAGACAGGCAGAACAGACAATCGCCTTCCGTCCGCAAATGTCCATAATAGACGTTGCAGATATGGAAGCCTTCGTGATACAACCTGGCCAGATTATCATACCCTTCACCCACAACATCCTCGCCTGTAGCCGGACCTGCTGGTCTTGCTACAGGAGCGAGTGCTGAGGAGATCGGCAGATCTGCCGGAGCCTCACGTTTGAGCAGTTTGCGTAACTGCTCATTCTCGATGGTAAGCCGCTGATTATCCTCAAGCAGCTCCTTCACAATCATTTTTAACTCTCCTAAATCACCGTGCAACTGACCCAGTTGGGTTTCCATTTCATGAATGTGCGTAAACAGATTTTTCTTTTCCAAGTTTCCACCCCGAAGCAACCTTTATGGTTTACTTGATAACGACGTCATCCAGCGGAAGTTCTTTGACTTTACTGATGTCGAACAGTTGAACATGGACTGTGCGGCTACCGGCATTAATTCCGACAACTTTTCCTTCACCCAATGAGGTGACGACCAATTTGCCTACAGCTGGCAGTTCTTCTCTCACACTTTCATAGTTATCATGCTCAAATTTCAGACAGCACATGAGTCTTCCGCACAACCCTGAAATTTTCGTCGGATTCAGTGACAGGCTCTGATCTTTAGCCATCTTGATTGATACCGGCTCAAAGTCTCCCAGCCAGGAAGAACAACACAACACACGGCCGCAAGGTCCGATTCCGCCAAGCATCTTCGCTTCATCACGTACACCAATCTGTCTCAGCTCGATTCGTGTACGGAATATGCTTGCCAGATCCTTGACCAGCTCCCGGAAATCAACTCTTCCTTCAGCTGTAAAATAAAATATAATTTTATTGCGATCAAACGTAAATTCCACATCGACCAGCTTCATTTTGAGGCCATGGTCTTTGATTTTATTTAAACAAGTACCGAATGCTTCTTTGGCTGCACGTTTGTTCTCATCAACCACACGGGCATCTGTATCGCCCGCAACGCGGATGACTTTCTTCAGCGGCAACACCACATCGGACTCGCCCACTTCCTTCTTACCTACGACAACCTTACCGTACTCAACCCCCCGCGCTGTCTCCACGATAACGCAGTTTTCTTTCTCAATGGGAAGGTCCAGGGGATCGAAGTAATAAATTTTGCCCGCTTTTTTGAAACGGACACCCACTACACTATACAAAAAATTAACCCCCTTGTAAGCCAACCCCACTTCGTCTGAAGCCCCGTCTTCTTAGGGAACCGGCCGAAGTTATAACCGTTTGCATATGATTGGAGCTAACTTTGCCCTCTCCCAGTCTTATGCCAAACCGATCAAAAATTGCTCCAGACAAAGCTGGCCATTGACGTTGAAACGCAATTTTTTTCTGCATGCTGCGGCCATATCCATATAGGAGACCCACTGCTCTGTGCTGCGGGTATGTGCCAACTGAGATAACATGTCTAACTGATCTATAAAAACGATATGTTCATGCCTATCGTACTGAACATACAGCATGTCCCTAAACCATAGATGGAACAAACTGAGCAGCATGTCCAGGTGTTCAGAGAGTCCGGTTTTAAAAAGCTTCTGCTGTGCAGAGATCAATGATGTACTTCCTCTACCCAGGGACTCCTTCCCTAATTGTAACATTACGTTTCTAATTTCTGCAAACCAATTCTGCTGGAGAATTTCTCTACATGCTTCCAATCCTGACGCTAAATGGACGGCAGAGCGAGCCAGATTGGCAGGGTGCCCTTCCTCAATTAGTGATTGCAGCATCTCTTCCGGATTCAGTGCGCTAAACGGTACCAATTGGGAGCGTGAGCGGATCGTTGGCAACATGGCCTGTCCATTATCTGTAATCAGGATGCCGACTGCTGGTACCTGCGGTTCCTCCAGAAATTTGAGCAAACTGTTTGCTGCCTGCACCGTCATTTTCTCGGCTTGTTCTATAATATATACTTTGGGATGGCCTGCCTCTGATCGGTATGAAAAGATACGCTGCAGATCCCGGATTTGATCTATTTTAATGTTGTTTCCATCTGGTGCAAGCATGGTTAGATCCGGATGGTTACCATGATCTACCTTACGACATTCAAGACACTGCCCACAAGCGTCATCTTCAAGCTCTGTACAGAATATTGCCTTGGCAAAGGTAATTGCCGTCTTCCGTTGCCCGCTACCAGCTGGACCGCTAAACAAATACGCATGGCTTATTGCCTTACGTCTCAAACTGCTTTGTAACATTTTCTTGGCCGCTTGTTGACCCATAATCTGTTGAAAGGACATACTTCCTCCTCAGAAGCTTAAATTAATAAGCATCCCCCGAATTTCGCCTACTTGTTGTAATAGAGAGATTTTTCCTTCTTCTGTATCCAGCAATTCATCAGCCATGGATAACAGAGCGGAGTCAATTTCATCAATCAGCTTATACCGCTTACCTCTGCCACGACGATCCCAACCCCTTGTCTCTTTCATGGATACACCGCGACGAACGGTCTCTTCCAGGAACCTTTTAACAAGTTGCTTATACGCCTTCAGTTCACGAATCGTCATGGAACGTGCCAAGCGATCTCCCTGAAGCTGGATTTCACTAAACCGGCGATTCAGTTCAGCTTGTGAGGCCCGTTCCCCCTGGTGATTCATCATATCAGAGAAATTTTTGGATTGAACCGGTTTGGAACCTGAATCAGTAGAACTGATCCCGCTCTGAATCGGTCTGAATCCAGGATTGATTTTCATGGATACGCCTGCTTTCTATCATAGTTAGCTAATCGCCCATCAGCACAGTGCGCGTTGCGCCTGTGCGTGAGAATGAGGCTTTTATATATGCTGATCACACTCTATATATAATGGTAGATACACATCACCATCAAGGACTAGTTCTTTGTAGTCAACCTCTTTCCGAAATGAACCATTCCCCCAGCTGGGAAATGCTCATCCGGAAAGAGTATGCTGATTTTTCTCGTCAAAAAAGGCGTTCCGTAAGTGGCACGCACGAACTCTGTTAACTCTTCTTGCATCCATCGTTTCCAACATGCTATCGATCATGAAGGACCCTCACGAGATCCATGCAATAGGTTTAATTAGAAATGTTCGAAGCGATCTACCGGGAGAACAAATACAGTAGCTCCGCCTACTTGAACTTCAACAGGTAGCGGCAGGTAAGAGTCGGTTGTTCCACTCATCGGTGTGACCGGAGTCACGAGCTGTTCACGAACCTTACAGCTGCTGCGAATGACGTTCATTACGGATTCGACTTGACCATCATCGACACCGATCATAAACGTCGTGTTGCCTGCCTTCAAAAATCCGCCCGTACTGGCAAGCTTCGTTGCCCGAAAGTTTGCTTTGACCAATGCGCTGGATAATCGGTTGCTGTCTTTATCCTGTATAATCGCAACAATCAGTTTCATCCTGCATACCTCCTTTAGAATAAGCACCTTTATCAAATGCCCTGTCTATATATTAGACAATTACTCGTCAAAATCCTTCAAAATCCCTGTCTCCAGCGACAAAATCATTGCTGCCAAGACATCCTCCTGCTTCATGGAAGCATCGATAACTCTGATCCGTTCCGGGAACTGCTCTTTTAATAGGAAGTAACCCTCTCGCACTTTACGGTGAAACTCCAGATTTTCCAGATCCAGACGGTTCACTTCGCGGCCATCATGAGCGTCGATCCGGGCAAGCCCCACTTCAGGCTCAATGTCCAGATATAAGGTCACATCCGGCATGAGATCACCAATCGCAAAACGATTAATGGCCCATACATTCTCTATCCCGAGTCCACGGGCGTATCCTTGATAGACCAGACTACTATCGACAAATCGGTCACAGATGACTGCTTTTCCAGCTCTCAGCGCAGGCTCTACTTTCTCCGCCAGATGCTGGCTGCGTGCAGCTGCATACAATAGCGCTTCGGTTCGAGCATCCATTGCCGTATGAAGAGGGTCCAGAATAATTGAACGTATTTTCTCCGCAATCTCAATTCCACCAGGCTCTCGCGTAACTACGTAGGGTATACCCCGTTCTTCAAAATAAGAACCTAATCTACCGATCATCGTTGTTTTACCGGAACCCTCTCCCCCTTCCAGCGTAATGAATTTACCTCTGCCCTGCATATGCTTCCCTGCTTTCTATGTCGATAATTGCATCTATTGCTACTGTAATTGAATATGCTTAGACCCTCTTGCTATAAGATATGATATCCCCCGCCCAGAGGTGTATAGCTACAGCTATATCGGTACGTATTAATAACACCAAGATCATACAAGCTTGTTTCTTTCTATCATACTATAGGTCAGCGGTTACTCCAACATGAACAACAAAGTAAAGCGTTCAACCGTAGATAATCCATACCCATAATGGAAGCATAATTGATCCGGCAATAGCACTGACAATCATGGAAACTGAACTGAGGGCTACCGCATTCTCTCCATATTCAAAAGACCTTGCCATGCCGAGGGCATGAGATGCTGAACCCAGTCCAATTCCATAGGCATGTTTACTGCGGACCTTGGCCCATTTCAAGAGCATCGGCCCCAATAATATCCCTGAGAATCCTGCAATCATCACAAACAGCGATGTGAATGAGGCATTCCCCCCAACCTGATTAGCGAGTTGAATAGCCACAGGAGTTGTCACTGATTTTGGCAATAAAGCGATGACCATCTCTTGCGGATAGCCGAGCAGAATGGCGATTAAAGCGCCTGTAGCGATACCTGTAATACTGCCTCCGATTGTTCCACCCACAATTGGAATGATATTTTGCTTCAGCACATGCAGATGTCTGGACAAGGGAAAGGCGAGAGATACAACTGCTGGGCCCAAAAGCTCCTGTATCCATTTGCCACCCAGCATGTACGTATCCAGCTTTATACCGGAGATCACCAAAATCAGGATCAGTATGGCAGTCGTTGTGAGTACAGGCATAAGGATCGGCCATTTCAGCCTTTTATATAGACGAGTGGCTGGAATATATACAGCGATGGTTAGCGCGATCATTCCAATTCCGAGGATGAATGCTGACAAGTGATCGCCTCCTTTTTGCCTGAATGAGACGATCTCCATGTCATAAGCCACTCACTTAATTTGGCAGATATCAGACATGTGATTAATGTGCTAACGATCAAACCCAGAACCAATAACAATGTGTTGGCTCTAAAAAAATCAAAGTGATTAATAATGCCCACAGTTGGCGGGATGAACAACAATTGCAGATGAGATTGAAGCCACGTCGACCCTTCTTCTCCCCAGCTCATTTTGATCCATCCCAGTTGAATGGTGACAAACAATACCAGCATGCCCACAATACTGCCTGTTAACGGCAGATGTAATACAGCTTGAATCAAGTTTCCGATCCAATAAAAACCGTACATCAACAAAACTTGCAGGACTATTCCTGTATATTTTTTTAGCGGAATACCCAAAGTGTTCCCTTCTTTCTTATGTCTATCTCTATAAGTTGAACTAGAGCGTGTCTTCATACCTGCCGAAAGCCGGAACGTAACTGAACGTGTCTGGAGCAGAGCATGGAGCGGGAGCGCTAACGACCCTGTGACGTCTTATTCAGCGATTTGAAGCGCCCGCAGCAATCTAAGGAATCTGAAACACGCTATATTGGAATAACCAGCCGTTTACAGCGTGTTTGTTAGGTGAATTTGGCTAATAACGTGTCTCAGGTTCCTTACAAAATAAAAGGAGGACTCGAAGGCTAAATAAGACGTCCTCGGTTCCTTAGAAAATCGTCTGGACAATTCGCCAGGATCAGCGAGCCTAGACTTCAAGATGTTGGACCCTGACATCCTTCAACGTATTGCAGCCCTGAGTTTGAAGACACACCCTAGCAAGTGGATTAATGACCAAGAGACCCTCACATGTGTAGGGTCCGGTATCGCAATTCGTATTGGTCATATTGCCTACCTATTGGTGAATGCAATTCAGATCTTCATGTGTTCCCTTCATTCCTTCATGACCCTCAATGACTGTAGAGATGCATCGGATACCCCATGAAACTTTGCACCCTCATCCCGCAGCAGTTGTATACGTGCCACCATCGTTGGACTAATACGTTCACCCGGATATACAAGCGGAATCCCTGGAGGGTATGGAATAACCATCTCGGCTGATCGACAACCCGCGCTTTCTTCTATCGGGACATTGATCGTATCCGTCTCCACAATCGGTTGCAGTGTGAAGGAGATTGGTTCCGAGTAGCGATTTTTTTCTTGTAAATTGTTCCACGTGGAAATATAATGTGCAGAAACTTTCGCAATCTGTTGCGATGGCTCTGCATTTGATTGGTTCAGCTCATGTCCATCCGCAGAGCTGATATGGTGTAAAGCCTGCAACAGGTGCTGAGCATCTTGCACCGTTGAGCCCAAGCTGAAGAGCAAGACGACGTACCGTTCGTCGCTCATCTCAGGCACACAGCCGCATGCTTCCAGCTGCTGCTGTAGCCCATAACCGCTCAGCACCCCTGCGCCGTCATAGATGACGGCCTTGAATGGGTCCTGAGCGGTATACCCCGCGGCAGATGGCATCGCCGCCGCGGTCAAGCCCTTCCGTGTCTGCTGCGCAGCGGACACGGACATGCCAGCCGGCTTCGCTGTTCCGGCTGGCGGTTCTTGCTGCAGCGGCTGTGCAGGCTGCAGCAACTGAAAGCGCGGCAGCTCCGCGAGGCCGCGCTTAAAGGCATTCACGGCGGCGAGCCCCGCCGTGAACGTGTTCGCGCCCTGCACATGCAGCAGCCGGCGCGCCAGATCAAGCGAAGCCATCACAGGGTATGATGGGCTTGAGCTCTGCACCATGGCCAGGCGCTGCCTTAACAGGGACCGGTTTAACCGTGGTCCCTGAATGTGCAGCATGGCACCCATGGTGAAAGCCGTCAGCATCTTATGTGTCGACTGCACGACACCGTCTGCTCCGCATGACAGTGCAGAGACAGGCAGATCCGGATGCTGCCCATAATGCGCGCCATGCGCTTCATCCACGAGCAATGGCATGCCAGCGGCGTGGCATACCTCGGCTATGGGCGTCAGATCTGCGCCCATGCCGTAATAATTGGGCAAAGTGACCAATACGCCCTTTGCCTCAGGATAGGACTGGACAGCAGCCTGAACCGTCTCTACCCACGGCATGACCGCAAGTCCACTCGCAGGATCAACCCACGGCTCCAGAAATACAGCTCTTGCGCCCGCCAGCATCAACCCGTGAATAACAGATTTGTGCACATTCCGTTGCACCAGGACAATACTGTTTGGCTCGTCACACACGGTGAGCAATAGGGACAGATTACCTGCTGTACTGCCTCCCACAAGGAAGAAACTCTCCTCAGCGCCAAAACAATCTGCCGCAAGCTCCTGCGCTTCCTGGATTACACCTTCTGGATGATGTAAATCATCGGTGCCCGTGATCTCCGTAACATCCATCTCCATCATCTCCAGAAATGAACGATCTGGTACCAATCCTACTTTCGAATGAGTCCCTTCATCGCTAAGTCGTTCCCCACTCCCCATATCAGTCCCATGTTTCTCCACTGAACTGAATCGCTCTATCTTTCGGTTAACTTCCCCTCCTGCATCACTCTGAATCTCACCGTTATGCTGGTGTTCCTCATTAACGATATCCTTAGCTGGAGGTTGCACTGCTTCTGCTTGTTCTACCAAATGTCGATAAGCTTGTCCATTCTTATGCCCAGGCACATGAAAAGAACGCTGCTTCGAATCACGATACGCAAGCAACGCTTCATATAAAGGGGCACTACTTGATTTATTTTTATGATCCATGAAATAACCATCCTGTACATATATAATGTGCGCTCTATGCGCTTCAAAATGCTTCCTAATCCAAGGAATGCCCTTCTTCCCCATCTCCACATGCTCTACTGCAAATGATCTATACCATTATATCAGCATACCCCTTCCCAAGATGGCAAACAAGACAATCTCTCCTCTTAAGTAGAGTAAGAGGCTGGGTAATCCCAGCCCCTCCTCATCAAACCGTACGTGAGGTTTTCCCTCATACGGCTTTCCGATGTTCTTCTTCCTGCGG
>NZ_JAGIKV010000031.1 GCF_017874615.1 Paenibacillus xylanexedens | reverse complement strand
TGCAGATTTCATGAAACGGGTCAATCAGAGTCCTTTTGAATTAATTGATCGGCTACTGGTTCGGGCGTAAAGATTTTCAGTTCAATCTATATAGTTCGTAAATTTTTATATTTAACTTCCCTGACAAAACTTGACCAAGGTATGTTTTTCCGCTACCAGTTGAACCTATAATATGAATTCTTAAAGGTCTAGACATATTAGCTTCTCCTCTTTAATTTATTGCAGTGATTTCTAATCACCTTCCTTTTTTTATGCAGTTCAACAAACTCTCGGAGGTGTCTGCCAAAATATCAACTTCGAAATCCATTTAGCAGACCAAGGCTCCGTTAGGAGCCGTTGCTTTATGTCATACGACGGAATCTCAATTTTGGTTAACAGCAGATGTTATCATCCCATCATTGATCTGCTATATGCTCCAATAGATCTCCAGGCTGGCATCCCAATGCAGTACATAATTTATCAATTACTTCTAAAGATATATACTCATTCGTATTGAGTTTTGCCATCGTTGCCGATGAGATCCCCGTCATTTTCAATAAATCCTGCTTCTTAATCTCCCTGTCAATCAATAATTTTTGAAATGGTTTATAACTTATCATCTGGTATCCCTTCAATTTCTGAATTGAAGCTTTATATAGGACCTTCTCAAAAACAAATTCATCTAATCAATTCTCATCTGATCGGAATCTTTACTTCAATGCTATACCATATCTGAAATAAACATGGCTTTAGTTCCTTCTTCTGGCTTAAATCCAAATATTCCATAGAATTTTTCTGCACTATCATAGGATATAAGTACTTTTGTTTTGACATTAGAATATCGACTAAGCATTTGTTCCATCATTCTCTTTCCAATTCCTAATGATTGATATTCTTTGTGTACTAACATGTAATGAAAATATACTGTCATCACGCCGTCAGACAATGCATTTATTAAACCAACTAATTTGTTATCATCCCATGCAGTAATAACCGTATGCGAGTTGTTTATTGCTTGTCTAAGATCTTCTGGGAAATCTCCTGATTTCCAGTCCACCGAATGAAACAGTTCTTGAATTGCCTGTGTATCAATGTCTTTTATTTCTTTGAAAATGATTGTCATAATATTGCTCCTATGGTTGTTGTTTTGATTGGGAGTATTGGACAACGTTTCTATATTCATGAACCCCAAAGGGGATGTTTGCTGAAACTCTTCTCGAAATCCATCCGTAGTCCCAGGCTCCGAAGGAGCAATGCGGAGCAATGCATGAATATTATGTTATAGGACGGAATCGTTTCTTCAAATCGACCTTCACTATTTATTTTGCTCCTGGTACGTATTCAATCAAATCAGATAATTTACAATTAAATGTATCGCATAGCTTGAATAAGGTTTCCAGCTTTGTTGTTTCTATATTTGTTTCCCTATAGAGTTTATTGATCGAATTCCGGCTTAAGCCCGATTTTGCCATCAATTCTGTTATATCATCTATTCGATGTTCTGCCATGAGTTCTCGTATATTACACTTGATTATGTTCATCTTTTCCCCTCCATAATTCTATCTTATCTTTCATATTAGCAATCATCAACAGAACCACTGATAAGAATACGTTTAGAATTACTCTATACTGAGCTTCTGAAATGTCATACGGACTACAATCAACTTTCTGCCGACAGATCAATACTTTAAAACACTTCGTGATGCTTTGCCCGATCAACTTCAACATACCGCTTTTCTTTACGAAGACGCACAAATCTCACTCCAATCCATCCTAGAAAGAAGTATCTACATACAAGGTTTCAAAGATGCCCTACAACTATTTAGTGAATTGCAGAATTCTAGTATTTAGAGGGTTATTTGACCCTCTTTTTCTATTGTTTTTGATTCTGTCGTATAACCTACCCGTAGCCGAGCCACTTCCTTGGAATGCCTCGAGCGGACCTAGGATAGGTACCAGCCGGTCCGCAGGTAAATATGATGGTAGACGATGCCGTACTGAATTAGTTTTCATTAAATGCTTTTAATCTCTTGTACTAAATTCTTGTATATATTTTTTTCGATCTTGTACATAGTGTTCAGTGTAATTAGTTCCTTTAAAACCTTCTATTACACTTCTCCAAAATGTCCTTGCCGGAAGATTGCTCTCCATTTGCGAAATCTTCCAATTCGCTTTGTACATCTTAAATGCTTCTATTGCTGCTTTACGACCTATGCCCGATCTTCTGTATTTCTGTAAAACCATAAAATCGTATATCACATGCGTCGGATCTGGATCAGTATCCATATTCTCAAAAAGGAATACTATAAAACCAACGAGTTTACCTGCTACTTCTATAAAAAATGGATTCCATCTTTCGTCGCCTTCCCAATAATAATTTATGTTTACTTCGAATTTTCCGTTTCTATCTATATCTCGACCTGTATATTTACTGAAGTCATACTCGTACAATTCATATAAATTGATTAGTATACTTTTGTCTTAAAGATTTACTCGGACAAGTTTTCATTCCATGTTTGCATCTAACTCCTTTTTGTTTTTTCAATGCACTTCGCGGTTTCACCTAACGTATGTCCATTCCTGACTTTGATTCCCCTTAGATAGCTCTTATCTTAAGTAAAATTAAAGTGTCGTATGGATTCATTTCATCGAAACTTCGCAGGCGACCAAGACGTGGTAGCCCCGCAGCTTGATTACATTGTTATGCGCCGTTACCCTCTTCGAAGTATCACCTAAAAAACCTTTGATCCAGATTCCAACTTTATTTTTTACTTTGGTAAACAAACTCAATTTCACCATCTAGTAGATATCGATATTCAAATAATTGCATTGTTCTTTCCCTAATTCTCTCCCGTATAACCGTTGTTAGGCTTACTGATCCTTTTGATCCAAGGTAACCATTATCAATAAATGTCTTCTCTACAAATTTTGTTTCCCTTAAGTGATGCTGTAACCATTCTTTCTGCGATTCAATTAGTGCTTCTCTTGGTTCTCTATCCAACTTAGAAAGAAGCGTTTTATATATTTGATTCAACTCTTTATCCCAAATCTCTGTATATTTGCTTTCAAATGCCCCCCATTCCAATGTTGTAATAATCTCTTTGGAATTTTGAAATTCATTAAATTCCACTTCATAATGATGATCTATAAGATTTCGAAGCATTTCATCATAAAATTCTCCTTTTAAATCAAGGTTCCCAATGCTCATGGGTAATATTTTTTTATTGTTAGCAGTATCTGATAGACCTTCCGTTATTTCTTTTGATTCTGTTCCATCACCTGTACTCACAACATCAGGAGGCAGTTCAGAATTCATTATTGAATTAGTTTCGCTGTTTAAAGTAGTCGGTAGACTACTATCTTGACAAGATGAAAACATTATCGTAATAAAAAATAATAAGAGTATCTTACTTTTCATAAGTTTTCTCCTTAAATATTATCTTTAATATTTACAGGTAATGGCGCATAACGCTTTCCGCATTCACGAACCCGAGAGGCTTAAGGTTGCCGCGGCGATAAAACGAAGTAATTGCCTTGCTGGGTCGAAGACTTAGCCTCGCAGGTGTTGTCGCTGAATAAGCTTCCTCGAAATGCCTCTAACGGACCGAGGGAGCGACCGAAGCGTTGAATGTGTTGTTATATGCTTCCCGGGCTTCCTGAGTCATCTCTCAGTTCTTTAAGTTCATGTTTTAATTTTTCTATCTCTTCATCTTTACTAGCTATTATACCGCTAAATTTATCATCGATATTTTTCAATCTATTTTCTACGTCTTCAAAGACCTCTAGTACGTTATCTATTTCTTGGTCTGATTTTAGTCCGATTAGGAAAACAACAATACCTAAACCTAAAAGAACAATTGCATCATTTAATTTCAAAATTAATTCCTGTTCCCAACCAAGTGTAAGATGAGGCAATGCTACTATAGAAAATGCAGTTAAGAATAGTAGAGAGAGTTTTAAAAATCTAAGAATCTTCCCTTTCCAACTATAGTATTTTTCTTTTTCCCTTTTTAATTGCTCAAGATGGTGAGTTGTTAAATCAAATAATATGAAAAAGAAGCCAGCAATAGAGAAACTAAAAGTAAATACCGGATTTAAAATTACAAAATCAGTTAATCTCCAATAGCCTAAGAACATAAAACATAAACCTATAAATTTTGTTATTGCGTTTGTATTGAACAACTAAACCTCTCCTCGGGGTGTAAATTCTTGCCTGATTGTATATAACGTTGTTGTATGTAATTTATCGTCTTTAAGTATATTTTGTTTTATTCGATTCCAAATTCTGATCTCTTCAATTCCTATTCCCTCGGAAAGATAATCATCAAATGAAGATATTATAACTATCATCAGCATAAATTTCTCTTTGTTGTTAAATTTATTATTTTCATAATATGTAATAAATTCATTTACTTTCGAAGAATCAGCCAACGTATATTCCCAGTCCTGTGAAAACGGAGTAAGTGGCGGTAAATGTAATTTCTTTATAAGACTTCAATTGATTCTTTATCAGCAAACTTAGGACTAGTCTCCCCCATTTGTCCGCACTTATTTATTTCTTATTACAGCAATTTCATCTAACGTTTTGTATTGACGACGTCCTGGCCCCTTAGAGTCGCTGCTTATAGTTGTGAGGCTTGCCGAACACCTAATGAAGTAACGTCCCGACGGGCTTAGGGACTGGATGTGCTCACTCGCTTCTCAGAGTGACTACGATCGTTAATATATTGTTAGTCAAATGAATTTCTGGAAGCAGCCATTGTATTTAAAACGTTTTCAAAGTAGCGATATATTTCATCTGCAATTCTCAAAAACTCTTCAACAAGTACATTGCTACTATCCAAGTAACAAGCATATAGATACTCAACTAAAGCGGAGTTAATCTCACAATAGTTTAATATAGCATTCTTCATCTTAATGATTTCATCTTCCCATACCCCTGTATCTTCTAAAACCAAAGAGTATAATGCACGAATTAATCTCTTAGAGTAACCTTTAATATATCTAGTTTTCATTGAGAGATCACTAACATTAGAAAGTGAACGATGTACACGATCTACTTCCTCCTTGGTATCTGTATTTAAGTCTAAAATGAATTCTGGAGAAATTATGATCGGGGGTACTTTTTCACCAATGTCCTCCCCATGTATGCAAACACAAATAATCTTAATCCAAAAACCCCAATCATTCGGTCTACTTAATACATCATCAATCGAGCAAATGATCGTATCCATCTTAGTGACGAATGGATATTCTTCCAATAGCCTGTCTTTGATATTTGACAATCGTTCGTAATCAATATCTTGGGGATTTGCACATACAATAGTAAAGTCTGCATCTGACTTAAAAGGTTGAGCTGTTCCTTTTGGAATCGAGCCACACATATAAATGCTATGAATCTTACCTTTAAATTCGTTAAGTATATGATCTATATACTTATCAACCAAATCCTTATATTCACTTTGTATTTCAATTCTATTTATAACTTTTTCTAATATCATATAGACTCCTCCTAAAATAAGAACTTCTTTCGGCTAACGTTGTTGTATTCCTGACGTTCAAGCACCTTACCGTTGGGAACGGGTCAATAGACTTAGCTGATTGAATGTGTCACCTTAATCAACTTCTCAGATATCCTTCTTGGCGACCGAGGAGCAAGTGCGACGGTGTATGAATGTACTGTTAGATAAAGTAACCTTGAGTTACCCCCAAAATCTTTCTAGACTTACAGCAACACCGTTTTCATCATTATTAACGGTTATTTCATCAGCGATTTCCTTCAATTCCCTAATCGCATTTCCCATAGCAATAGAATATCCCGCCATCTTAAAGAGGCCTACATCATTATGATCATCACCAAATACAATAACGGAATCCAATTCTACATTATATAATTCACAGAGTTTAGTAATTGCCATTTCCTTAGATGCCAGAAGAGGCATGATTTGTACTAATTTATTATTATCCGTAATTAGTATATTCACTCTACCCTCGAATTTTTCAAACAATCCAGGATTGTGATTATTGCCAGTCAGAAGTATCTTCGTAGCATCATATTGCTTTAATTCTTTTAAGGGTTTTACTATGGGGTTTGATTGTGTGTTCATTGAGCTCATATAATCAAGCTCTCTTAAACTAAACCACTCATCCTTCACTTCCATAGTCAGTTCAATTTGAGGGTCACACTTCAAACAGTAATCAAGAATTTCTGTAGTTACATTAGCAGGGATTGATTCATTAATCTCTATCTTGGTTTCCTTACATATCACTTGAGCTCCGTTGTAATATACAAAAGCCCCGATATCTACTAATCCTTGTGGAAGCAACCAATTAACCGCCCTCGGCGGTCGAGCTGTTGCAAATATTATTCTCATTCCTTTCTGATAACAAGATAAAACCGCATCTACATTTCTCTTAGATACCTCTTTTTTTGAATTTAATAATGTTCCGTCCAAGTCAAGAACTACAGTTGAATACTTCAATGAATCAACTCCCAATACAAACTTCTTCGTTATTTTATCTACCGTTGTTGTATTCACGAACCCGAGAGACTTAATGGAGCGACTGGGTCGAAGACTTAGCCTCACAGGAATTGTCTACTGGATACTACTTCCTCGAAACCCCACTGACAGACCAAGGGGCTGAGCCCCTCAGTGTGAATACGGTGTTGGCAAGATTTTTAAGGGCTTCTTCGAGCTACTTTCAATGAATTTATCACTTTCAATGTGCTTGTTTCATTAAGATTGAGATATATTCTTCATCTTTAAGCCTTGTCACACTACAGTTCTCATTGGATTCAAATTCCACTATTCTCTCTTCAATTGTTTTATTAGTACTATCTTTAAATATGTCCTCTCGATCATAGTGAGGAAAAATAAGCTTGTCGGTTACACCTAATGCCTTAAAATCCGTTAAATCCATTGTGTTCATCTGTGGAGTAAAGAAATCAACAATGTTAATATTCGGCCCCAGTAATAACGTTCCTGCGCTTACTCCAACTATAATTACATTCTGTGCGGCCAGTGTTCTGATAATTTCATCAGCACCACTTTTCTTAGCGTAATACAATAATGTAAATGGATTTCCACCATTGATATATATAACATCTCTATGTAAGAGAATTTGCGGGTCATCAAATTCTATATCTACAAAATTGATATGCTGAAATCCCATGTCCTTAAACTCTTGCAATGCTCTTTGTGCATATCTATTATTTTCTCGCATAGGGGATGCTGTTGTAATAATTGAGACTTTTAATTGAGAGATATCTCCATCAATTAAATCCAGAAATTGGTTTTTAATATCATCAGTATAAAAACCACAAGAAGTTAATAACAAGCTACTCATTGAAATCCCCGTCCTTTAATAATAGTATATCTAATCTTTATAATTTGATTAAGGAATCCCTTGGTTTCTGCTAACGTTCCTGTATTCACGACGCTCGGCGAAAGCGGATGTGTCCGCAGCAACTACTCTCCGAAGTCGCTACTGGGACCGTGGGCGGATGCCCTATGCGTGAACATTTTGTTATAGGATGTCAGCGTCTTCTTAGAATTAGGTAAAACGCGTTTATTCAATCTTTTATATAGCTATAGAAATCATTTTTACTTACTTGTATTTTATTATTTCGTGATGGGAGATGGCTTTCCAAATGATTTAATAGTTCTTTTAATGTGCTTTCGACATCCTTGCTTGAATTCAAAATACGATATTCATTCGGCAGTTTGTTTCTCCCCCTAATGAGCGAATTCAATTTAATAGATTGTTCCCAATCAGAATAGCTATTCCCATTATTTCTGTTCTGAATTCTTAGTCTAATTACTTCGTCCTCATCACTATAGAGTGTAAAAATAATATAATTGAATCCTTCAAATTGAATAGGAATATCCCGTATGCGTGCGTCATCCAAGTCTGTAATTATAATGTTCTTAAATCCATGTCGATTATAATTTTTAACAACTAACATCAAATTCTCAAATGACAACTGCTCTTCTTCCCTCTGCGTGATTTGAACTGAAGGAGATAGAGAACGGAATTCTGGAATCCATCCAAATTCAAAATATGGAGATCTTAAATGTTCATGTAGTCTCCGAGACAATGTTGTCTTCCCATTTCCTGCTGAGCCATGGAGAATGATGAAATCTGTAGTCATTGTTTTCACCTGCTTTTAATTATTTATCTGTTAACTGTCTTTATTGATTTCCTATAACGTTTTTGTATTCACGAACTTGCGAAGCAAGTTGTCACATGAATCAACTCCCCTGTGCCAAAAACATCATTGTGACCAAGGGGTAACCGCAGCTTAAATATGGTGTTATAGGATTTCAGCGCCTTCATCGATATAATTACAAAAGCATTCTATTTTCCCTGATGTCTAAATATACTTTTTAATTCAAGTAAGTCGTCAATAATAAAATCCGCTTGTGCAAGCTCCCCTTCTTGGGCAAAATCAAATCGACAACCAATAGCCTTCAACCCATTGTTTTTTGCGGCATTGAAATCAGAAATCCTGTCCCCAACTACAGTTGCATTGCTGATGTGATGTTTTTTAAGAATATGACCGACTAAGTCATCCTTATTCTGAGTCTCTATTTGTTGGATGCTAAAGGTTTCTGTCACCCAATTATTTAACTTGTAACAGTTAACAATAGCATTGAGGTATTCGATTAGTCCATTACTTGCAATAAAAATTAAGCAGCCTTCCTGTTTTAAAAAATCAAAAACTTCTTTGACATGTGGATAAAGTGCACCATTGCCATAATTAATATTTGCAATTAGCTTCTCTAGGAAGATCTCGTCCACAATTCGTCTGATTTCATTTGAATGGTTCGGCAATAACGTTTCCCAAACTACTGGTAGAGGAACTCCCATTATTTCACGATATTTTTGGGTTGGAGCTTCACTCGTCCATTCATTTAGAGACCTTAAGATAGAGAATGTTTCTTCTAACGATAACTCTAAGATTTTGTTTGTTTGAAATAGTGTTCCATCCATATCGAAAATGACTGCCTCCAGCATGGTTTCTCTCCTATTCAAAATAAAATTATGAATTGTTATACTGTTTTTACGCTGATAACCTATAAAGTTCTGTATTCACGACGTCCCACCGAATTAAGGCTCCGTCAAAAGACGGCCGCGATGCGGTTAGTCGGTGCGGATGTGTCCGCCAGATTCCACTTCCCTGCCAATTCCCTTCGGGCTGACCGAGGGAGCGTCAGGACCCAAAGCTTGGATATAATGTTATCTGACGTAAACCTCTACTGTGAATTAGCTATAATCTTCTTTGTTAAGTTAAACTCATGACGGCATTCATAGTAATAACTTTTGAGTTTATATCCCCCAGCTTTAAATACACGCTTATGTTGATACCACACGATAATTAGCGTTCCTTCAAAAAGGATTCTACGAAGGATATAAACTATTCTGTTAAAGAAAACACTTCTATTTTGAGCAAATTTATGAAGTGTTTCAGATTGAAACTGAACATGTTTCTCCTCATCACTTAAAATTTGATTACATATATCTATTAATACTTCTGACTTTGTAGATTTTTGCAAGGCTTTATAGTACAACTTAGCAATGATCTCAGCAGTTAATAGAACAATGACTGATTGTTCTAGACTTGCATATCGACGTAATCTTCTAAATACATTGTCCACCCAATGTCTACGAAGGAGTGGGATTCCCTGTACCTTCATAAATCTGCCTAGATCTCTAGCGTGCCTCTGTTCTTCTTTAATGAATTCTATAAGCGCTTCATAGTAATCCTGATCTTGTGTCTGATGTACATATTCTTGTGCACGTTTAATTAGATATTTACCTTCAGAGTTTTCTCCTAATTGAAACTGTTGAATTGACTTAATGATTATTTCTCTTTCATTATTTGTTAATTTATAGTTGTCATCCCAATGAATATATTTGAGGTTTTGATTATTTTTTCGATAATATTGAACCCATTTCGAGAAAGTGATCTTCATTATTTGCTCCTAAATGTAATAGGTTTATGTAAGATAACGTTCCTGTATTCATGAACCCCAACGGAGTTGTCTGCTGAAATGCCTCTTCGAAATCCACCTCGCAGACCAAGACTCCGAAGGGCCGCGGCTTTGAATATTATGTTAGGCGATGCCAGCCTAAATTTCCCCTCACAATTAATCCCTTGTCCATGTTGCTCGGGTATATCCAATTCTCATACCCACTCTTTCCATATTCCGATGGCTTTGCGAGCCAAATGAGCACTGACTAACAATGAGATTACAATTGTTGTAGGTATCATGAATTCGTCTAAGTAATAAATTTGTTTGAAATCCTTTATTTCGATATTCAGGTAGTGTTGTCGCAAATGTTAATGAAGCAACATTGTTCTCTATATACATTACAGCTACTGCAACTGGATAGCCCTGATCCAACCCCAAATAATAGTGCCATCCAGGACGGGAAAACAGTACTCGGTTATTTGCAGCTACGTGTTCTTTCCCATCAAGAGATAATCCTGTACCTAAACAATGAATTTCTGCATATGTATCGAACTCATCTTCAAGTAGTTCACGAATTTCCAGTTTATGATGATCAAACGAATTTAGATTTCCAGGTTCACAAAAAAGCGTTGTATGAAATCCTGATTGATAAAAGCCTATATTATGGAGTTTTTTCATAACTTCTTGATTTATATTACCCGGGATGACTTGAATCTCAAAATTCCTTTCCCGCTCATTATAAAAGTCTAAGATATCTTCAATGACATCTTCAGAAATCCTTCCCTTTACATTATTAAAAAGACCCCATGGCATGGTTTTACTATAAAACGCCGTGCTCTCCCGAATCGTTTTATTTCAATTCCCTCAGGGTTTCCTTCTCGTTCTCTGATTGCAGTCATTCGATCAACCATATAATTAATTTCAGATTTTTCTAAAATATCCGCTAATTCCAAATTCAATATCATTCAATTTATCCCCTTCCTTGATCCGCATACAATTATACAATTACTCCTGGGTGGTTTCGCCGAACGTTGTTGTATCTACGAACCCGAGAGGCTTAAGGGAGCAACGTGACCAGGTCCGACGGACTTAGCCTCGCAGGGTTGTGAGCTGAGTCAGCTTCCCCGTTTACCACTTCTAACGAACCAAGGGCGTAGCCCGCAGCGTAGATACGGTGTTAGGTGGAGTTCAGGACATCATTGAGTTGCTATCGGTGTTTCTTCAGTTTCAAAAACTAAGTGAGAAGTCTCCTCCCCTGACAGAAAACCAAGCTTCGAATACAAATATTCAGCATTATTCCCTGCAGTTAAAAATAATCGAATTACCGGATATACTGACTCTAAATGAGTAATAGCCTTACATAACATATATCTCCCTAATCCTTGATTGTTGTAGTTTGGTTTAACAGCAATTTCATAAATAAGAGGGATACCTTCCCAAATGGAGACCAGACAAACACCCACAATCTCATTAGTTTCTTTTTGAACTAGGATAGTTGATGCATCTAGTACTTCTTCTTGATTATTGTGTTCAAAATAATATATTAAATCTCGTCTATATGTATCTAAATCCCTTTTATCTGGTCCTGTACAATAGGCTTCATTCATTAACTGAGTAATACTTGTAATGTGTTCCAGATTAGGTTTGACACAAGTAATATCACTAGGAAGAGAAGTCTCAATCTTCTCTGTTGGTCTAATCATACACTTCCTTGTACTCAAAATATTAAAACCCTCGTTCATAAAAACTTCTATATGTTCGCTTAAAACATTATAAGCCTCTACTCTGTGACTGCCTTCAGAACTCTTGACTACAACATCTTTTAGAAAAGAGACTATATCAACTGTTAAGGCAAATGGAGGTATCATAAAAAATGATCCCAACTCATTGTTACTTAAAGAGATTCCAGCTACTCGTTTATCATCTCTATAAATCCAAAAACAATCGCTTGCATCTAGCATCATCTGTTGTAAAAAAGACCAACTTGGTCTAAACCATATATTCTTTCTATAAGTAGCAAAACACTTCGAATATTTGGTTTGATCAGCTTTTTTAATTGAATATTGAGTTTCTACTGTCATTACCTTACCTTCTTTCCCTGAATTTTACCTAACGTTCCTGTATTCACGACCTAGCGAATGCTAGGTGTCCGGCGAATGCCGGGCCAAGGACGAATGTCCGCAGCGTGAATATTATGTTAGCTGATGTCACTGCCTTCCCGAGAAGCCTTCAACAATATTTAAAAAATCACTAACTTACCTGAAGGCCATTTCCCTTCCCATCCACAAGGCAGATGGCCTATAGAATAGATATATAATATTTGTTCCGAGTAAAATCTATTATATTTTTTTCTCAACTTACTTAAATAACTGTATTCCATAATTATATTTAAGATATCCCATCTAACACATTCACTGAATACATCCTCTAGTTGGAACTCATTTCGAGTTCTATCCAGTTGCTCGCTTAACATCGTATTGATAATTATCTTTGCTTCTTTGACTATGGCATTCCAATGTAAATACTCTTTCGAAAAATTATTATGTAAATACAAAGTCAACTGATTCCTGGCCTTCAAAGTTGTTTCTTCCCATTCTCGAGAATTATAATGTTCAGACGCTTCAACCCAAGAATTAGTATATATTACGGTATCACTTTGATAATCTCTTATTCCACATTTACTAAACCACTGAATTTGATATAGCATTTTTATTATTTCTTGGTTGATCTCCACGTAATAGCTCCCTCAAAATGTTGAATTTGTAGTGATTTCAGATAACGTTCCTGTATCCACGACGTACTACCGACTTAAGGCTCCGCCAGGTGCCGGCCGCGATGCGGTTAGTCGGTGCGGATGTGTCCGCTGATTCTGCTTCCCTGCCAATCGCTTCTAGCGGACCGAGGGCTTTTAGGCCCGAAGCGTGGATATAATGTTATATGAAGTCTGTGTCTTCTTGAATTGCTCACATTGTCTTTCTTCCCTGAGGTATTCTTCTCATTGATCGTTCTAAGTCTCTTTCAAATCCATATTGTTCATATAAACTATGTGCATCTAATGTCCCAAGAATTCCACTCATCCATTCATATTCATCAGAATTTACAATTTGTTCTACCAATTTCTTTCCAATCCCCTGACCTTGATATTCTTTCAATACAAATACATCACAGAGATAATAGACAGTAGCATTATCTGTAACTACTCTTGCAAAAGCAATTTGCTTGTCATTATGATAAACTCCAAAACAATGTGAATTTTCTATAGATCTTAATATACGTTCTTGTGGTCTCCTATTAGCCCAATAGCTTTGGACTAAAAAATCTAAAATCACTTGCTTGTCAAGCTTAGATTTATCATCAGAAATTAAATAATCTTTATAGATCATCTCCATGAAAACACCTCCATTTTATTGTTAATATTGTGGGTTTTAAGCTCTACACAGATTTCATATAACGTTCCTGTATTCACGATCCCCGAAGGGGTTGTCTGCTGAAATGCTTCCACAGAATTCATCCAGCAGACCAAGGCTCCAGAGGAGCCGCAGCTTGAATATTATGTTATACGACGGAATCACATCTTCGAGTTAACCAACATCCTCTTATACTCTGTTCTTTCATTGGTCTGTTAGATGTTCCAAAAGATCTCCAGGTTGGCATTCGTGAAATCTACTTGCAAGGGTTTTAAAGATATTCTTCAATTACATAATGAATTAAATATAAATTCTAATTAGAGCCAAACGGCTCTCTTTTCATTTGATTCTGTCATATAACGTTCTTGTGTTCACGACACCTTTCCCCTTAGATAGCTCTTATCTTAGGGAAAAGATGTGTCCGACTGAAATCATCCATATCTTTTCTTCATCAGGCCGGACCGAGAGCAGAATGGGCAAAAGCGTAAAAATGTTGTTGGACGAAGTTTATTGGATCCTCATCGAGTTCACCCAATATTATTGACTCTTTCATAAATTGATTTTTCAAGAATATACTTCTCATCTTCTTCAGTAACAAAATCACTAAATATTTCTGTAATAATATTTTTCATTTTTACTAGACGGTTTCTTATATCTTGTTGCATTTGTTCGTCTGCGTTGATAGCCAGCAGTTGCTCTAACAGAAGTATGCTAATAAATATAGAAAGTATAATTGCATCGTCAGATTTGCCCCGATGGTGAGGATTAAATTTTTCGTTACTTATATAGTGCTTAGAAACTAATATGTTTGGATGAGTGAATCTCGATAGTTTTTCATACAATTTATCAAAGATAAAAATATCCTCTTTATAGGGACTTGCAGTGGCCATTGAATAATTAGAGATATGACCTATATATTGTTGCCCAGTTACTTTATCAACGATAGTCCTCTTATCAAACTTACCATTACTATGAATTAAATACTGGTGGGTTCCTTCTTCCATACCGATTCTTGCTGCCACCAAATCATCTAATCTTTCGGGATATCTTAAAACATATATTATGTTAAGATAGTTTTCATAAACCGATCTTAATAGATTGAGTGAATCTTCAATCAGTCCGGCTTTTAATTGAACTTGAATAGATTTAAAGGTCTTAAACGATTTAGTGACACAAAACATAATAAAATCATTATGAGTGAGGTCTATCCCCTTAACTTGGTCATACTTTGCAATGATCATTCCAAACAAGTAGAGTGCAGATTCAAATTCTACCAGTAAACTATTTTGCTCACTATCTGATACAACTTCTTCAAATTGAAGTTCCTCATTCAAATCATAGTACTCTGCCAAGGCACTACGCCATTCACTTAACTCTGCATCAGTTAAATTCCCTTCGTACTCTTTGACTACTAATCTACCAGTCTTCTTATAGGCATAGATAAATGCTGGGTCTGCGTTTATTTCTTCTAATAATTTCACCGTCATGTTTTCAACTTCATATTCATCCATTGGTGATACATATTGATCATAGAAGAAAAGGTCGTCGTCCTTTGGTTCTCTACCATATATCTCAATGAATCTTTTCTCATGTTCCTCCATAGCTGCAATCATATCTGGATCTTTGATAGGTATTGAACGTTTATAAATGCCGTCATCATCTAAAATCCAACTGAAATTTTTATTAATACAACATTTTTTGAATTTCTTTTCACTTCCACATGGACATTCAGCATTTCGTGAGGGTCTTCTTTTCATATTTTCTCTCCTCAATAAATTTCGTCTTACGTTGTTGTATTCAAGACGTCCGACGAAGTCGGATGTGTCTGCTGAAACGCTTCCACAAGACCAAAGCTCTAAAGAAGCTACAGCTTGAATATTATGTTATACGGCGGAATCGAATCTTCGAGTTAACCAACATCCTCTTACATTCTATTCTTTCATTGGTCTGTTAGATGTTCCAAAAGATCTCCAGGTTGGCATTCCAATGCCGTACATAATTTATCAATGACTTCTAAAGATACATACTCATTTGTGTTGAGCTTTGCCATCGTTGCCGATGAAATTCCCGTCATTCTTAATAAATCTTGTTTCTTAATCTCCCTGTCAATCAATAATTTTTGGAATGGTTTATAACTTATCATCTGGTACTCCTTTGTATCCAAATTGAATTTTTCTTTAATTATATGAAAATATATTTTTTTAATCAAAAATATCTTTGATATGTCTTGACTATAATTTTCATTATGATAAAATAATATTCAATAAGTTAAATTTTTGTTCGCAAAATAAAATATAATGGACGGTGATCATTTATGTACAATTCTTTAGAAGTCTTACTTGATTCGTTGATACGTAACCGAATTGAAGCCTTATATAGCGACCTTCTCAAGAACAACACTATTTACAATCAATTCTCTTCTGAGCGAAATCTTTACTTCAAACAGTTACATGAACTTCTACCTCAGGATATGCATAAAACTCTATTTCTTTACGATGATGCAGACCTCTCAGTTCAAACAATTCTAGAACGTGAAATCTACTTACAAGGTTTTAAAGATGCCCTTCAATTACATAATGAATTAAATATAAATTCTAATTGAAAGCCAAACGGCTCTCTTTTCATTTGATTCTATTCTATAACGTTCCTGTATTAATAACTCTAACGGGATTCTCTGCCGATGTACCTCTTGGAAATCCATCCAGCAGACCAAGGCCCCCAAGGATTCGGTGCTTGGATATTATGTTATACGACTAGAAATCTCTTCTCGAATATACCTTTATTATTCATCTTCTTCAGTTTAAAACAATGACTGCCCTAACACTCATCGCAGGCAGTCATTGTTTTATCGTTTTTAGTTCTTACAACCATTTTTATTGCAAGTAACAATTGCACCAGTACTCATCCAATGATCCGAATGTTCATTGGTATTCGTGCCACATCCAGTAGTTCCACCCTTTACTTCCACTGTGCACAATATTTGTTGGAATATGTTTAACCGCCATGAAAATTCACCTCCGTTATCATAATTTGATTTCAAATATATTCTAGCACCTACTAAAAAAGAGAACAAGAGTTCCTTTTCAAGATTTTTCTATTTGTTGATTCTGTCGTATAACATCATATCTACGAACTTCGTATACACTTCTCTTTTTAACGAATATCCGAACTACTTATAATATAACCCATATTAATCCATCTGCGAAGTCACGAACGTACTCAAAAAAGCAGCCCCAGTGCGAACTGCTCCATTTGTTAGAAAAGACTAACCTTTTGGATGCAGTTTAACATTTGGGCTGCTCTTTCTTCACTCAACAAAAGAAGATTTACGGATAATCTATAGTAACCAACCTTTGCTCTCCTTTACCTAAAACATTTACTTCGCTCCACTACTCCACACCACGCGTTCGCTCATCGCTTTATGCTGTGCAATCAGACAGAGTTCTGCCGCTTTGAATGCATGTTCTTGTGTCATGGCTGTCTCGGTCCGGTCCAGGCAATCGCGGATGAGCTGACCGAAGAACGGATAACCGACCTTGCCTTTTACATTGTAGCGGTACTCCCCTTCATGATTGACCAGGTACACCTGATCCCCCTGAGGTTCCCTTGCGATGTCGATATACTTCCGCAGCTCAATATAACCGTCCGTTCCCAGAATAACTGTACGCCCATCGCCCCATGTGCCCAGACCATCGGGTGTGAACCAATCCACTCGGAAGTAACCGGACGCTCCGTTGTCCCCGATCAGAGAAGCTTCGCCGAAGTCTTCCAGTTCCGGGAACTGTGGGTGATTGAAGTTATGCACACGACTGAACCCTACCTCAGCGTCCGTACATGATGCAAACGTCAGGAATTGTTCGATCTGGTGACTCCCGATATCACAGAGAATGCCGCCATACTGCTCATGCTTGAAGAACCAGTCGGGTCTTCCTCCAGCATTCAGGCGATGCGGGCCTGTACCCATAACTTGCACTACTTTGCCGATTGCCCCTTGTTCGATAAGCTGCCCCGCATAGATCGCACTTTCTACATGCAGTCGTTCACTGTAATACACCATGTACTTTTTGCCTGTTCGCTTCACTTCTTCTCGTGCAAGCTTTAATTGCTCCAGTGTGGTAAACGGTGCTTTGTCTGTAAAATAATCCTTGCCTGCGGCCAGAACTCTCATGCCAAGCGGTGCACGATCTGAAGTGATCGCTGCACTTGCCACCAATAACACCTCATCATCTGCAAGCACCTCTGCTTCAGATCCAGCGACTTGAGCCTGTGGGAACTGCTTCCGAAATGCCTCTACCTTCGCCGGGTCCGGATCATACACCCACTTGAGAGTAGCTCCAGCCTCCAACAATGCCCCAACCATGCCGTAGATGTGTCCATGATCCAGCGCAACTGCAGCAATCGTGAACTCACCCGGACCACATACGACCTCTTTTGTAACACTTTTTGGTGCATAGAACATTCCATCTTTAGCCATGTCATCCCATCCTTATTATAAAATGTTGATTACAATGAACTCGTTTTATACAAAATCGTCTTCATTTAAACGTCTGACTCAAATCAGCAGGTTGACTGCCACTGAATGCCTTGTCTTTCTTCGTTGTTGATCCAGCAATGCGTTCCTGCAGATGCTCGTAGAACAGATCCTCATCGATCGGCAGATCCACCCAGTTATCCGTCCAGGTGGACAGCAGCATAGCGTTTGACAATGTTAATCCGTGTATACCATCCTCACCGGGAGCAATAAGTGGTGCGCCTGTACGAATCGCATCAACCCAGTTGCGTATCAGACCCGGGTGACCCGTTTCCACACCTGTAATCGGAATCTCACATTTCCAGCATTCTGGCTGTCCAAAACCTCCGGTAAACCGCTGATTGAATTCAGGCTCAGATTCCCGAAGTCGCCAGAACGTAAGTTTTCCGTCTTCGATCACGATTTTACCTCGGTCTCCGTTGACCTCAAATCGGTTTGTACCCGGTGCTTCACCCGTAGTCGTTACAAAGACACCTGTTGCTCCATTTTCATACTCCACATAAGCCGTTACATCATCTTCCACTTCAATGTTCCGATACTTGCCAAACGAACAGAAAGCACGCATTCGCACCGGCATCATGCCGATGGTCCACTGCCACAGATCCAGTTGATGCGGGTCCTGGTTAATCAGTACACCGCCACCTTCCCCTGCCCAAGTTGCCCGCCAGCCGCCGGAATCATAGTAACTTTGGGATCGGTACCAGTTCGTAATAATCCAATTGGTACGCCGTACCTCTCCTAGTTCTCCCGAAGCGATTAAGTCTCTAAGCTTAATGTAGAGTGGGTTGGTCCGCTGGTTGTACATCATGGAAAAGACTTTACCGCTGGCTGCGGCCGCTTCATTCATCTTGCGTACCTGTTTTGTATACACACCGGCCGGCTTCTCGATCATGACATGCAAACCATGCTGGAACGCCTGAATGGCTTGTTCCGGATGGTCATAGTGAGGCGTTGCAATAATGACTGCATCAATCGTACCCGAAGCCATCATCTGCTCAGCATCCTGCCAATAGGTGACCGTTGCCGGAAGATGACTGGATACCCAGCTCTCCATCTCTCTTCTTACATCACATACGGCGACCAGTTCCGCACCGGGTACTTCTCCAGCCACCAACGTTCTGGCATGTGCTGCCCCCATGTTTCCAATGCCAATCACCGCTACTCGTACGATACTCATGACTGCTCCTCCTCGTCCACACGACGCTCAATTTCGGCGAAAACGTCTGCAAAATGCTGTAACATCGCCTTGGATTCCAAGGCACCACTAAAGTCCTCTATTCCGTAATATCCGTCATACCCGACGGCACGAAGATCCCGCACCATCTGTACCCAATCGACCATGCCTTCAGTCAGCGGCATCCAGTGACATTTCCAGGCTGTATTCAGAGCCACTCCGCTGCTCTTCTCAGTCACATTAGCCTTTTGTGAATCTTTCCCTTCTGGTTCAAACCACCCGGCATTTTTTACATGTACGTGAGCCAGATAAGGCCCCAGCAACTCAAGTCCCATCCGATGATTCTCATATCCTTCATGCACCATATTGCCTGGATCGTACAATACACCCACATGCTGCGGGTCGAGCGATTGCACAAGCCGATAGGCCAGCGAGGCCGTCGGTGCTATCGTCTGATGATGTGTCTCTACAATCGCCTTGATGTTGTACTGTTTGGCCAAATCCTGTACTTCACTCAGGTAATCAACGGCTTTACGATACAACTCAGGATAACTGGTCTTGCGATCATATCCAGGAACACCTACACGCATCATAGATGCTCCCAATCCAGCCGCAGCCTGAAATGCCTGCTCTGTCGCAGACAGATCTCCACAGTTCAGATACGGTACAAGTGCGATGGATTTTCTACCTTGCCCTAACGCTGCTTCACGAAAAACAGGAACCTGTTCCTCCCAGCGGCTCGGATCTACCGAGCATCGATTATTTCTCCAGTAAGAAGGCTCTTCAGATATAGCATCTTCAGGAATACCACGGAATCTCCACTCAATTCCATCAATTCCCGCTGCTGCCGCAGCCGATGCCAGTTCTTCTGCATTCAGATCAGGGGTAGCCACCGTGAATACAGACAGTTTCATCATGATCCATCTCCTTATGTAAACGTATTCATTTCATGTCGTAAAGGCATTGTATCACTCCACTGAACGTCACCATAGGGGAAAAGGCCAACAGATGAATGACAGATAACGAACTGAGCACATTCCCCATTCAGAGATAACTTCCAAAAGAATGATGTGATCTCAAATCAAAAAAGACATCCTTGGAACAGATTTCAATTCTGTTCAAAGATGCCTTGTACAATAATCTTTTTTATCTATAAGATGAAATTTGAGGAAAAGGTTCCCTATCAGTTATCCAGTCGCCACTTCAGTAGTTGGTTCTGGCTCTTGTACTCGTCCAACTTGCAACCAGCGCATATCTCTCTAATCCCGATCAAAGAACACGTGTTCAGCCTGTATTTTCCCCTGATCTATTGTCATGATGCCAAATGAGTATTGCTTCTGAAAACGTTTATCCGTAGGCGACCCCGGATTAAATACCAGCGTGTTATCGACGGTATGCATCACCGGGATATGTGAGTGTCCGTAGATCACAGCATCCACATGCTGGCCTGCAAACGTATGAATTGCATTCTGCTCCGTACCCTTTGATCCCAGATGACCGTGTACAAGACCCAAACGAAGTCCTTCCACTTCAACAATACGGGAATACCCCAATTTTTCAGCGATTTCGGACGGGTCTGTATTACCCGCTACCCCTTCAACTGGTGCATACTCACTAAGCAATGGGTATACACTCCAATCCGACCAGTCACCGGCATGAAGAATGAGATCTGCACTCGGCAATACATCCAGGAGCCTAGTCGGTAACTTCCGTGATTTACGTGAACAATGCGTGTCGGAGATGACTACAATTTTCATATAACAACCCACCTTTTCTTTAAGAGGTCGTTCAAAAAGTCCACTTTTGATTACGAAGGATGCCTAACGGCATCGCAACATCGAATATGGAATTCAGCCGAAATAAGCATATGCTTACGAAGGTTGTTTCCTTAGGAAACATTGTAGTTGCTCACGTAGTTTCCTACGCTCCGCTACTCCATTTCTAGCTTCATCCCATCTTCTCGGTACTGAAAACCAACATGAACTTTTCGTCTTACTGCAAACTACTCTGTCTGTGATGGAACAGCTTGCATCTGGGCACAGGAACGTTCCATATCTTCAAGTGTAATGGATGCAAAGAACTGCTCCACCTTCGCCTCGGCAACCTGATACAGATTGGTCAGCAAGCTGTCTATATGCAAGCCCACTTCACAATCCGGGTTACAATTGCCGTGAATCGGGAACAATGGACCTTCGTCCTTGGCAGCCTGATAGATCATGGCTAATGTGATTTCACTTGATGGCTTCGCTAAGTAGAAACCTCTTGTTCCAGGAGAGGAGTTCACCAATCCTGCCTTTTTCAGCCCGCCCAGAATACGTCTGACGACGACAGGGTTGGTATTCACGCTACCTGCAATATGTGCAGACGTGATTCGTTCAGGCGCGCTGAGTGACAATAACAACAAACAATGCACACTGACCGAAAAATGAGTACTCATGATTAACCACCTTTATTTAATATAATCCAGGACATGCCGACCTTATTCAGAGAACAGATCCTTTTCGGGACGTGCTCTGATCTTGAGCTGTCGCACACTGTATTCCAGTTGTTTCACAATATCATCCAGTTGTTTGCGATCAATCTTGGTTGGATCTTCCACCGGTTTCGCGGACGACTTAAGATCGCGGATCGTTAACTGCTGTTCTTGCCATTTGTCCATCAGATCTGCGATATTGGCATAGAAACGTTCGTAATCTTTGATGACTAGGTCAAGATAAGCATCTACCTCATCCGGATCATAGCCACGAAGTTTATAATTAAATTGTTTTTCATGTATCGATAACGCATCTAGCTGCACACCCAATTGTTTAAACAATTGTCTCTGTTTATCCAATCTTCGTTTCATATGTTCATCCATATTGACAACCTCCATTATAAGCCAAGCCGTGTTTCTATTTCCTGTGAAGAACATACGGCATTTTCTCTCTCTATTTTTTATAACACATAATCCGTCAGATATAAAACGATACAGCCCTATTCCTCACGAAAATGATTGCTTTTCATCCATTTCGGGTAAAGACTCACTACACCCCACAACGGGAAAGGAGCATGTCCTTATGAGTACATTAACGAAAGATCAACATCAAATACTGAAAAACGCCCTTTTGCAGCAACGTGAAAACTTGCAGCATCATTTTGAATCCAGCATGGAAGACGGTGCTCCAGTCGAGTCGCTGAAAGATTCAACCGGTGAGTTGTCCTCCTATGATAATCATCCGGCAGATGCTGGTACGGAAACATTTGAACGTAGCCGTGATCTGGCGATCGACGATACATTAACAGACGAATTCAATCAAGTGAACGACGCATTGGAACGTATGGAGCAAGGTACATATGGAACCTGTGTAACGTGCGGCGAAGATATTCCCTTCGAACGACTTGAAGCTATCCCCTATACGGCTTACTGTATTGACGACACACCTAATCGGGAGATCAGCAACGATCGGCCCGTTGAAGAAGAGGTAATGACCATGCCTCCGAGTGGTGCTGGAGAAGGAAGACAGCAACGGGCTGGCAAGTTCGATAACGCAGATGCCTGGGAAGCGGTCGAAGAATATGGTACATCCAACTCCCCCGCAACCGCAGCCAAACGTGATGTGAAGGGCTACGATGAGAACATGTAACTTCGTTATGAACTGAAACGGGAAGCGTCAAAATTGAATTGGATTCAATAGGCTGCTCTACCATTAGCCTTCCTTATCACGCATTAAAAAGCCGCCATTGGGCGGCTTTTTCTAGTTTTCTTCTAAGCAGTCTCTCACGTTTGCGGTTACTTGCTTCCAGCGATAACGCTGAACCCATGTATTCCATCCATTTATTCTTCCGACTCACTACCAGATGATGCAGATTCCTGCCGCTTAGACACAGATCGAGACGTTTTCGGAGTTGCTTTACCCTTATCAGACGTAGCTTTCTTTTTCTCTTTTGCATCTGTCTTAGAAGCAGGTATTTTCACTATAGGTTTAGAGAGAGCAGAGAATAACTGAAAGACCTCATGTTCCCCTTGTCGATTCTCTTTTGTAGTATAGGGTTCACAGAGTTTTATGATGTTTTTATACAACTGCTCTACTTCCTCACGGGTTGCATACAGCGTGATGTCCGAGAGAAACATCCGATCTTCGTTTTCCGCCTGATGCATGAATCGCTGACGACTCTGTTCGAACATTTCATTTAATAATTTGAGCGTCTCGGACCGAAACACCTGTTTCAATGGTGAGTTTTCCTTGTCTTCATCTTCATGACGGAGATGGATCTCTCCGGTGAATGGTTCATAATATTTTGCGATAATCCCATTAATCTCACGCGTGGAAACGATGGTCAGCAGACCAATTTTCTCCAGCTTTTTCACATGATAGTGAACTTTGGCTGGCACCTCACCCATCTGGTCGGCGATCTCTTTGACAGTGGATGGTCTGCCCTGCTTGTTAAACATATTCATGATCTGTATCCGATACGGATCGGAGTAGATTTTAATTTCTTCAATTGTTGAAAGAACCTTGCGCGCCATCCCTGTATCCTCATTTCCGGGGTACCTGTTGTCCATCGATATCTCTATTATAACGTTGCGTCAGGACTTCGGTCAAAACGAGCGAGAAATGACTTGATGCAGAAAATCGGCTAATGATCACATCTGAATATCTTCACAGAGCACTTCGAAAACTTTTGCTAAATAACAGCATACCTGCTGACATGGCAAGCATAATACCAAAGACGATAAAAAGAACAGGCATAGTCAACCAATCTGCAAGTGCTCCCGAAACCAGACTGCCAAGGGGCGCAACACTCAAGACAAGCATAGTCTGAAGGGCATACACTCTGCCCAGCATCTCCGAGGGGGTAACTTCCATAAGATAGGTAGCCAGCGGTGTTGTAGCGAGAGGGATCCCCATACCCATCAGTAGACAAAAGGCCGCTGCAACCGGCAGTTGGAAGGAAGTCATATAAGCGGGTAGTGCCGTCATCGCATAACTGAGACCCAACATGACAATACCGCTGATGACCAGCACACTTTTACGATAATTCGCTCCCCTTTGTGTCAACCATACACCGCTAAGCAGCATACCTCCCACCATTAGCCCACTGAGCAGACTTAATCCCCCAGCGCCAGCATGCAACGTTTCAATGACATAGGGTGTACGGAGAACATTAAACGGCATCAGGCAGAAATTAACGAAGGCAAACAGGATGGAGACAATTAACAATAAGGCATGTTTACGGAGAAAATGAAAAGCTTCCGCCATTTCGGAAAATATGCTACTTTTGTCGGATAGATGAGAATTCATTTCAATTGATGTTTTATCTTCATTGTTAGCAGATGTTAAGACTTCAGGGTAGCCTACTCGGCTCATAATTAAAGCACTTAGCGCAAACAACCCCGCATCAATCAAGATCGTCCAGGCAATCCCTATTGTAGCAATAAGGGCACCCGCCACTGCAAGTCCTGCGAGTTCGGCCACTCTGGTTGCGGAAGAGGACATGGCATTACCCGAAAGCAGCATCGATGTGGGAAGCAATCTGGGGACACTGGACACTTCCGCAGGCGTAGTGAAACATTCCAGCAGAGAATTCAGAATTGTAATGACAAACAGATGCCAGACTTCAAGTTGGCCCAATCCAAACAGCAGAGCTGTAATACCCACCAACAACCCGCGACCCGTATTCGTAATCACAATCACTTTTTTGGGAGACATGCGATCAACCAAAGCCCCGGCGAACAGACCCAGAAGGATATTGGGCAAAAAATTCACCGCCAGCAACGTACCCATCAACACTTTCGAACCGGTTAGAATGTACACCATCCAACTGTAGGCAATCGAGTCAATCGAATCACCAAATCTGGATACAACTTTACTAAGCATAAATTGCATGTACGGTCTGATTCGTATTAACTCACCCATACCTTGCTTGCCAACTGCTGTGTTATCGCTCATCCCTTTTCACTCCTCAACGTTAAAATATTTTTCATGTTAATTTTATTTTAACGTAAGTTATGCAGAAATCAATACCTTCGTGAAAATAATTTTAACGACAAGTAAACAAAGTAAAATCTCGCTCTACTTTCAGATGATTCGTAATCAACACAAAGACTTTTTGAACAACCTTTTTAACAATCTCCTATAACAAAAAAACAGACCACATGTGGTCTGCTCGGCTGGACGGATTATATTTGAACTGCCTTTATTTGCTGCCTACTTCTCAACATGCAATTGAAATCCAGACTGTTCAGCCTGTACCTCCAACATCAAATCACGTACCCGGTCTGCTTCATTCCCTAGTCGTTCTTCGCTGATTTGATAGTTGGTCCATTTTAACTCTAGTGGAAGTTCAATCGTACCCGTCAGACAATCCCACAGAGCGTCGAGATTACCGCCATAAAAATCCGGCAGAGCCAGCTTATCCTTTAATTGTTGATGAAGTTCAGCGCTACTAGCAAAGTCTTCTCCATCCAGAATCACGGTGTTCATGGCTGCTCCTTCCTCTATTTCAAACGTGTAAATGATGCATAGTGATCTGTCGTTTTGTAGATGAGTCCATCATTGGAGTACACAATCCGATCCGAATTACGGAAGCCGGAAGTATAGTTAATATCTGCTTCGCGCCATGTACGTCCACTTGCTGAAGGCAGAAGCCCCTCCCGATTGCCAAATACGTCTCCACCGATGCTTTTCCCAGGAGCCACTACAGCCAAGTTTCCTTGTGAAGCTACCCAGCCGAGTCCTGTTGCTTGTGATTTGGTAATAAAGTTACATGGCAACGTTCCGTTTGCACTCAAATAGTTTGCTACACCTGTAAACGTATTGATGATGGTACATGTTGCAGCAGATGCCTTCTGCTGTCCGACTGGAGTGAACTGTGAACCTGTGAGGAAAACAAACGTTAACAACAATGCCAGTAATGCGGTGGATATCAACTTTTTCATCAATCCGGCCTCCCGATCCTTCAAAGTAGATGAACGTTGTCACGATATGCATAAGTGCAAGCTGTAACTTTCTAGTTGTGCGTTCTGCTAGATTATAGTAAACAAGTCATCTCATGACTATTTATATCACATCAATTTGGTATAAATATCAAATTCAGACGTTTAAATTGTAAAATATTATAATGGTAACATTTTAAGACAGAAAAAAAGACTCTCATCCTAAAGATGGAGTCTGCGTTTTCTAGTATGTGTAAACTGACTTAACCTAATCTAATCGATCAGTTGCACACGTTGACGAGTTCGAGCCGATTCCAGGCACGCATCAATCACGCGCATGTTTTGAATAGTATTTTCCGGACTGAAAGGTAAGGCCTCTCCTTCAAGCACAGCCGTTGCAAACGTCTCCACCTGAAGCACATAGGAATTCGACACGGATACACGCTCCTCACGACTGACCGAATCCGTGTGCACAATAATCTGAGGTGGAATATCACTGTTCTCCCAGCCAAACACTTTTGGCAGTTCAATCCGCCCTTCCGTCCCGAGAATCTCCATCTCCGCTCGACCTGAAGCCCACATGCCACAGTCAAAAGTTAAAGCTACCGAATTCGGAAATTCTACCAGTCCCGACGCCATCATATCCACGCCATCATGCTCGTCCGAGAATAGAGCGTGAACTGTTACCGCTTCCGGTTCCTGTCCCAGATACATCCGGGCCGCCGAGATCGGATACACGCCAAGATCGAATAATGATCCGCCGCCCATCTCTCTTTTGAACCTTACATTCTCCTTGTCATCAGCGGTATTACAGGTAAAGTTACCATGGATGGCTCTGACGATGCCAATCTCTCCACTAGCTATAATCTCTTGTACACGTCTGTGCTTGGGATGATATCGATACATAATTGCTTCTGCAAAAAGAACGCCTTGCTGATGACATACCTCAATCATTTCTGCCGATTCATCAGCATTCAGGGCAGCCGGTTTCTCACACAACACGTGTTTGCCAGCCTGTGCCGCTTTGATGGTCCATTCTTTGTGCATATGGTTAGGCAAAGGAATATAGACGGCTTCAATGTCCGGATCAGCGATGAGCTCTTCATAACTGCCATACGATCTGGCAATGCCGAGTTCTTCGGCAAGGGTTCCCGCTTTTTCCTTGCTACGGCTGGCAATTGCCAACACCTCACCACGTTCGGACTGCTGGATCGCTGGAATGACTGCATTTTTGGCAATGGTTGACGTACCTAGTACACCCCACTGTAACTGTCTGTTCATGCTCATCTTCCTTTCGTACCGTAATTGTCCTCTTCTGCCTTGTGTAACATGCCGAGACAACGATCCAGATCCGTTTTGACCTGTTTCTTGTATAACTCAGCTTTTTCCGCACCATCATCCGTGAAATGATATAAAACGATTTCCTGAAAATCGACCTTTGGATCGTTACCCTTCAGCTTCTTCGTGCGATAAAATACACCCTGTTGTACCAATTCATGTAATGCCCGATATACCTCGCTCTGGGGTGGTACATAACCGTAGTCTTTGAATTCCTGCTTCATCGCCTCCAGCATCTCGTAACCATACCCCCTGTGCTGTTCAACCATCGTAATCAGATAAAGCTTGATAAATGCCCGCTGTGCAATCATAAAAGCCACGTTCATTCCCCTCCTGTCAGAACCTATATATCTAGTATTATAAAACTTATGTTCGGGTTCTGCCATCTTTCTCCGCTTTGCCTCCCTTTTATCTATCTTCAAAGAGGGCGAGCAAGAAATCGTGTGGATACGCGTTAACCTAGGGGAAGCACAGAAAAAGGCTTTCTGTTGTGAATTTTTCATGTAATGAAATTTTAATTTTTATTCAAAAGAATCAATTTCATAATACCTTTAGCTGCTTCAATCAAGGCTGGATATAGATCGAAACGGTTCAATTTGTCTATATCCAGTTACAGAAATTCATTTTTAGTGAGTTATGAAATTGATTCAAAAGTTTGTTTATTTCAAGGCTCAGCGAGTCGTGTGCAAGAATTTTAATGACAAGAAAGTCAGTGCAGAAGCTGTAATACCTGTGCTCTGTATCTTGTGTTCGTATACTCTCGTACTCCCGTACACTTCTGTGCGGCTGTGGTGATCTATTGTGAATTTTTCATATGTTGATGGATTCATTTATTTCGGACAGACTTCGGTACGGTTCCCACAATCCATTTGCCCCAGCTTACACGCGAGATAAGCCATGTCAGTACACAGGATAATGCAAGAGCCAACAACCAGGTGATGATCATTCGGACGACAGGGTTCCAGCCCATAGCAACGTACAATAACTCATCCGGAATGTAGCTATACCGCAGCATCAACATATGCATCAGATAACCGCCATACGATACACCACCAATCCATCCCAGCAATCGTGTAGCCCTGAGGTTATGCAGTTTCCCAGCCAGCTGGTACATGACCATAATGGAAGCGATCAGATAGAGTGCCATATCAGGGCGGATCAAGCTGACTGTGTAGAATGTAATTTTGATTCCTTCCGGCTTCTGAAACTCCAGCATTAATAAATAAGTAAACCGCAGACCCAGAACAATAAACACTGTCCAGTATATCCAGCGCAATCGATGAATCCATTCATTCCAGTGCTGGACGGATAACCCCGCTGCTGCACCAAGTACAAAATAAATAAAAAAATAGAGGAAATTGCGGTCTGCATACGTTGTAAAAGCATCTGTCAGCACCGGGATATTCAGCCGTTCCATGAACTTGGCGATGTTTCTTAATTGATCCGCAAGTACAAGATACACCACACCAGAAATCAATAATGCGATCAAGCGCCCCTTGGCCTCATATCGGTTATATACATAACGAATGGCATGCAAAAAGAGCGGAAATAACAGATAAAACTGAATCAACATAATGATGTACCAAAAGTGTGAAGTCGTTTTGCCCGTAAGCAACTTCAGGCCTAAGTCTGGGATGTCATTCCATCCAAATCCGGTCCAGCCCCGCGGTGCAAGTGTAAAATAAATGAGTGACCAGATAAGGTAAGGCACGATCACGTCGTTTACTCTTTTTCTCATAAACTTGCCGTAATGCAGCTTGTCTCCCGTGTTATAGAAGAGCACCATACCTGTTATGAATATGAATAAAGGAACTGCAAATTTGGAGAGCATCAGCAGTATGGCCAGTAACACGCCATCCTCCAGTCTCGTTTCCGGGACTAATGAGTAATGTGCGATGGAATGCTGGAGAACCACCGCTCCAAAGGCGATTCCCCTTAAGCTCTCTATTTCTGTAATTCGTTCTTTGCGAGGCATACATTCAGCCATCCTTTCTTGGTTTTACGATAAGAGATATAATGAAAATGAATCCGTATATTTAATGAACGGAGTTGATTCACATTTCTTTAACAGACAAAGACGTAACCACTACCGATTCCAAGTATGTCCAGCAACATCTGGCTAACGAGCGAACTTTTCTGGCCTGGGTACGCACCGGTATTGCCATGGCGGGCATCGGATTTCTTGCTGCCGGATTTGGTTTCAACTCGTCGGCGTATGATCGGCTTGCACATATTGCGGCGATTATTACGGGTATCACTTCTCTGATTGGCGGCATATCCATCATTGTGTATTCGGCAGCAGCGTATCATCGGAAGCGTACACAAATCAATGAACAGACGTTTCAGGCATCGACCGGATTAATCCGGTTTCTTACCATGATGCTACTGGTGATTGGACTCGCTTTGGCTGTACTGTTATATGTATTGTTATTCCCTGCTTGACTTGGTAAAAACACCATCCGACATTATTGACACCCACCCATATGCAACACAGGGACAAAAGCCGGCCTCCCTTAAGGAAACCGGCTAATGACCATCTGGTGGATCATATATGTCATTCCATTTTGCAGATAATAAGTCATTGGGTTTTATTTCATATTGAATAAATTCGCGGCAAGATTACAGGAATGTATTGTTACCGAATCGCGCTGCCTTGTTTTGAGCTTCCAATCTGCGTTCTTCCATATCCAGATCCGGACGTTCGGCAGGCACATCTCCGCGATGAGCTGCTTCGGCTCTGTCTCGGTTAAGATGGCTGTTGCCACTGAACACATCGTACACATCGGAGTCCCGATCCGTAGAATCTACGAGCAGCAGGATTTTACCATTCTGTACATACTCCTCATACTGTTTAGCGTCCTCTTCCGGAATACCAAGACCCACAAGTCCACCCACCAATCCGCCAGCTCCTGCACCCACAGCTGCACCGGTAAATGCTGCTGCGATAGGGCCTGCGGCCAGAATCGGTCCTATGCCGGGTATGGCTAGTGCACCGATACCTGCGAGCAGACCGGCTACACCACCAAGTACACCACCTGTTGCTGCACCAGCAGCCACGCCCTCAGGGGCTTTGGTACCTGTCTCTTCCCGAATTGCCTTCAGTTCATCCCGATCCTGTGTAACAACGGAGATTTCGTCTGAAGTAAATCCTTGTGCTTTCAGACCCTCGATAGCCTGTGATGCTTCACGTTCTGTATTAAACACACCTACGATTTTCTTCTGCATAGTGAATCCCTCCTCATATTATTGAGTGGTTCGCTATGTTATTACCCGCCTAAGTTTCTTTTAAACGCTAGCAAGTCAATATACTATGTGTTGATAGCAAATAATTGCTGAGGTTCATTCCTTTTTATTCCTCATCAGGGTGTGCCTTCAAACTCAGGCATGTCATACGTTGTCAGGCATGCTCTACGTTGAAGGACGTGGGCGTCCAAAACATCTTGAAGTCCAGACTGGCTGATCCTGGTGGATTGTCCCAGACGATTTTCTAAGGAACCGAGGACGTCTTATTTAGCCTTCGGGTCTTCATTTTATTTTGTAAGGAACATGAGACACGTTATTTACCAAAATCACCTGACAAACCCGTTGTAATCGGTAGGTTATTCAAATATAGCGTGTTTCAGATTCCTTAGGTTACTGTGGGCGCTTCAAATCGCTGAATAAGACGTCACAGGTTCGTTAGCGCTCCGCTCTATGTTCTGCTCTATGTTCTGCTCCATGTTCAGCCCCATTTTCTGCTCCAGGCACGTTCCAGTTACGCTTCAACCTCCAAGGAAGCAGATTTTGCCGCATTCTCGTCCCATGCCGGAAGTTTTCAGCAGGCGTGCCGGGGCACGTCAAGGGAAAGTGACGCAGCATGGGACGAAAAGGCAAAGTGACGTAACATGGAGCGAAAGATATTAAAAGATGCACTTCAGCGAGTTTTGAGACACGTCCTGGTTAAAGGGTGATTCTTTAAGACAGAGAATGATTCGATCAGTTACAAAACTGAGAATTGTTCAGCAGATTCTAACCCTGATGAAGCGCGCCCTTTGGGAGCCAAATCGTTGATGTCTTAAAAAATGAAGTAATTCATCTATTTGCCCCGTGGTTTGGCCCGATTTGTGGCGACCGCTTCAAGTGGATTATCCGGCCAGTAATGCTTCGGATAACGACCTTTCAGATCTTTTTTGACGTCAAAGTACGTCTCTCGCCAGAAATTCGCCAAGTCTCGTGTGACCTGTACAGGTCGCTGAGCCGGTGATAATAGGTGGATGGTCAACGGGACTCGCCCACCCGCTATACGCGGTGTCTCCTGTTGTCCAAACATCTCCTGTAATCTTACTGCCAGCGCCGGGTCCTCTGGACGACTGTAGTCCACAGGGATACGCGAACCACTGGGCACCTGTATATGCGTCGGAGCTTCATCGTCCAGTTGTTGTCGTTGCGTCCAGCTCAATCCACCCAGTAATACATCCTGCATCGACAATCTCTTCAGGTCGGCTGCCGATCGCATGCCTGTCAGATAAGGGGTAAGATGTTCTGCCAACTCTTCGGTCAGATCATCTTCGATCAGGTCGGGCCACTCAGGTAAATGGAGATGCAGGAACCGTAGCCTGTCCGCAAGTTGTCTGGATGTTTTTGTCCAGGGCAGACAATCCAGCCCTTCCATCCGTATCCCGGATAATAGTGCTTCCAGCACCTGATCTTCAGGCGGCTGTGCAATACTGCTCTCTTTAATCACAAGGGCTCCAATACGAAGTCTCTTATGTGCCCGCACGCTGCGGGTATTGGAATCCCAAGCCACTTGCACTTCATCGCGCAGCAAGTGCTGACCTGCCTGCAACAAGGTCTGCTCCTGCAACGGCGCAGCCAGCAGGATGCGAGCATCTGCGCCCTGGTCGTCTGCCTCGGCTGCGACCAGATACGCTGCACGGCTCAGCGATTCTGTCGCTGCGAGCCGTACGCCGCGGCCGCTGCTCAGCAGATAGCGGCCGTCCTCCCGGCGTTGCCCGATCCGGTCCGGATAGGCGAAGGACAGCAGCAATCCGCAGCTGTCCTCATCCGGCCGCACCGGATCGGCCGCCGGGCCGAGCGCCGAGCGCAGCTGGCGGCTCTCCTGGAGCATGCGCCGCACGGCCGCGCCGTCTGCGACAGCCGCTGCCGCTTGCGGCATGCCGCTGCTGTCCGCGGTCAGCAGCGCCTCTACGCGCAGGCGGAGGTCCGTGCCCGCGCCTGCACTGCCACTGCTGCGGAGGCCGGCAGGCTCCTGCAGCAGTGCCGCCAGCATGCTGGCGTAGCTGGCCAGCCCAAGCTCCGCTGCGCGGAGCAGCATGCTGGCCAGTCGCGGATGCACGCCAAGCGTGTTCATCCGCCGCCCGAAGGGCGTGATGCGGCCTGCGTCGTCCAGGCCGCCCAGCTGGCGCAGCAGCGCCTGTGCCTGGCCGTAGGCGGCGTCAGGCGGGGTGTCCAGCCATTGCAGCTCTGCTGGGGACTGGACACCCCAGACGGCAAGCTCCAGCGCCAGCGGCGCAAGATCCGCGGAGGTGATCTCCGGGCGAGCTGCCTCAGGCAGTCCCCCCTGAACCTCTTCGCTCCATAGCCGGTAACATACCCCCGGGGCAATTCGCCCTGCACGACCCCGCCGTTGATCGGCTGACGCCTTGGACACCGGCAGGGTAACAAGCCGGCTCATGCCCGTGCGCGGCGAGAATGCCGATGCACGACTCAGCCCCGCGTCTACCACAATCTTAACTCCAGCCAGTGTGAGGCTGGATTCCGCAATGGAGGTGGACAGGACAACTTTGCGCGAGCCCTCAGCCGCCGGGCGTATGGCCTCATCCTGTTGTTCCACCGGCATACTGCCATACAGGGAATGAACTTTCACATGTCCAGGAAGAGAACCGTTTAATAACTCCCGCTCTGTAAGGTGTATCTCTCTTGCGCCAGGAAGGAAAACAAGCATGTCCCCCTCCTGTTCGGCTAATGCCTTGGTCACCGTCTGAGCCGTGAATTGTTCCAGTGGCATGGCTGTTGGTCTCGGCACATATCGAGTTTCCACTGGAAACGTACGTCCCGGACAGTGAATTGATTTTGTACCTTCGCCAAGCAATGCACAGACGGGAACAGGATCAAGGGTCGCCGACATCACCAGCAATTTCAGATCTGGACGTAACATCGCTCGGGATTCCAATGCCAGCGCCAAACCCAAGTCCCCGTGTAGATGCCGCTCATGGAATTCATCAAATATAATCATCGCCGTATCCTCAAGACCCTGGTCCTGCTGCAACATCCGGGTCAATACCCCTTCCGTCACAACTTCAATACGCGTCGCCTGACTCACCCGGGTATCCATGCGTACACGATATCCTACAGTCTGACCCGCCTTTTCCCCTAGTGTAGCCGCCAGTCTCGATGCAGCCGAACGCGCGGCCAGCCTTCGGGGTTCCAGCATAATGATTTTCCGTCCCGCAACCCACGACTCCTCCAGCAAAGCCAGCGGTACAACAGTTGTTTTTCCCGCTCCTGGCTCTGCAATTAACACACCTGTATCTTGATCCCGAAATAACTGTCTTAACTCAGGAATAACCTCTTGTATCGGTAACTCTATATGCATATAATCGCTCCTAATGAATGTACCCTACTGCTCTTCAGTATCTCTCTATTCGAATGTTAGCATTATAACAAAAAAAGCCGTTCCAGAGGAACGACTATCGCAGACACACCCTAAGACACGCCTTAGCAAAAATGAAATTTATCCAGAGTGCTCACTTAGCTGAGCAATGATTCGGCACCATCAATGACGATCTCTGCTCCAGTAATATGTCTGGATTCGGACGATGCGAGGAAGCTTACCAGATCGGCAACATGTTCCGGCTGACCCGGCCCGTCCGCAAGCGGCTGCTGTCCTTCCGGGAACTCCATCGGAATAATGATCTGCTGCAGTTCATCCGTTTTGACCGTACTCTGATCGATATTCGTCGCAATTGCTCCTGGGCAGATCACGTTCACACGTATCTTGAACTTCGCCAGCTCAAGCGCAGCCATCTTGGCAAATGCAACCTGCCCTGCCTTGGACGTGCTATACGCCGACATGCCAAAGCTTGAGAAGCGTTGATTGCCATTGATGGAACTCGTAATGATAATACTGCCGCCACCCCGTTTTTTCACGTGAGGCAATGCATATTTAATCGTGAAAAATGTACCATTCAGGTTGGTTGTAATAATTTGTTGCCAATCTTCAACCTGAATTTCCTCAATGGGTGCCGATACACCGTTAATGCCCGCATTGGCAAAAACAATATCCAAACCGCCGAATAACTCAACGGTTTCCAGTACAGCCTTTTCCACACGTGCCGGGTCAGAAATGTCTACATCAAATGCTCTTGCCGCATCGGGGTGCAGCGCATTAATCTCTGCTTCCGTTTCCGAGATCCGATCATTCACCAGATCAAACAATGCAACATGTGCACCCTCTTTAGCCAGCTTGACCGCAGTGGCTTTCCCAATCCCGGATCCTGCTCCGGTAATAATCGCAACCTTGCCTTGGAACCGTGACTTGCCGTTATGTTGTGTCATTATCCATCCCACTCCTTTGATTTAGCAATTATGTAAGAATGTACGTTCAAGCTCATAGTTAAAGTCAATTCTTCACAAGATTACCCAAAAAGAGTGTCTTTTAAATCAACACCAACAAGTTTTTTCACAGTTGATCTTCGCCGCTGTCACAGCTTCATCAGGATCGATCCACAACTTGATATCCCGCACTCACCATTCCAGCTCAATGAAAGCGGCATCATCTTCAAGACCGCCGGTATGTGTCGCATCCAGCAATACCTGAATGTGTTCATCGGGGACATAGGCTTGAATCGCATCCAGATCATTTAATCCATCCGTATATAACTGGAGCCGCAGCGAATCACCTGTTGAACCTTTAATCTCGTAGATGTGCGGCTTACCACCAACAGGTCCTTCAAGTGTAGACCAACGCTCATTTGTCTTGCAGTGAGTCTGAAATAATTCAGACTGTTCCTGACCATTACGCCACAGGCGAATACGGGAATCTCCTTGCCACGCAAGCCACACCCGACTTTTGCGGCCGCCTCCCGTAAGCTCGATCCGTCCACACACATACATGGCCTGACTGCCCCGACTTCGCTTTTCCATCAACACTTCACGCAGCAACAAAGGGGAACTTTCCAGTGGCTGTAATTTCTCCAATTGCTCCGATGCGGGAAGGGTTAGATCATGGAGAAGACGCTCAACACCCTCTACCGTTGTGTGTTGCGTCGTTTCCAACCAATCCAACAGAGCATTCCCTAGAAAACGCGCTGCAAAATCGCCCAGGTAACTCATGCCTACGCCATCACACAAAACAAAATTGCAGATATTCCCTTTCATACGTACCGCAGCAAAGTCCTGTCCGGTATCTCCCTGATGTACCGTCTCAGCCGCTCTGCCATAACCATATCTGCACTTGAATGTGCCCTGATAGCGAGTTAGCGGCTGTTCACCGGTCTGTACACTCACATAGCGAAAGTTGCCATGCCGTTGCTCGGCATGGCCCCCCTTATCTCCAGCAGACAATGTTGCCAAACGCATCGCTCTCATGATTCCCCTCCTATCTCACAGGCGTAGCAGCGGACATCTGGAATCCGATTGATACCAATTCTGCACATGTACCTGGCAGCATCATGAGTGCACCGGGTGCAAGCAAATAATCAGCTTCAACAAGCATTTCCCGATAACTTTCGGGTAGGACGGATGACATGTTGCGTAGCTTCTCTCCATGCTCATCCTGTAGATTCGTTTCCGAAGAGATTCCCTTCCATCTTCTAGGTTCAGCAATTGGACCTTCCAGCAGATGATCCGATATAAAAATATTCTCCACCAGCACATTGCCGTCAGGTACACTCATCCCCATGATTCTTTTCGCAATAGGCTCCGGATCTTCACCTGTGGCTACCCCATCGGTCATGTGGCATACAAGTGGCGCAGGACAGTCCTGCATATTCGGAATTTCGGCCTGTAGTATCTTTTCCGCCTGCAGGAAAGCCTTCGCAGAATCCGAAAACCGTCTCGGCGTCAGGTCAGGCAAAGAACCAACTGCAGCGATCTCGTCAATTCCTTTGATACCGTTCAACAAGTCATATACATCATCGCTGTAAGCCAATATGGCTATACGATAGCGAGGTGTCAGACGATTTCCCTTGGTAGACCGAAACACCATTTGGCGGATCGCGAGAGATAAAGCATCATAGACGACGTCAATCCGTCGACGATTATCCAGAACCATGTTCATGGAGGCGCTAATATCAATTAAATATATAATAAGTGCAGGTGTACGCTGTGATGCTTGAATCGTGTAGTTCATCTAGGGTGAGTCACCTCCATCATTCACGTGTTATTTTATAAGTTGGGCAACTTGTAACTGTTGTTGCTCAGGAATTTGTTAATGGCACTCATTCGAGCGGCCACTTTGCCAACACCTTTGAAATAGGCAGCATCGGTACTGTATAGATTTTTGAAATCACGGGCATACGCTTCCGCATTTTCAATTTTTCTGCCTTTTTGCGCGTTATACGTTTTATTGTAATGAGCAATCAGCGTGACCACATTCTGGGCACGTTTTTTCTTCAGAGCTGCTTTCTGAGCAATCTCCTGCTGACGTTTAACTTCAGCTGCCGCTTTACGCTCCGCTTCCTGTTTTGCAAGCTTGGCATCATTCTCTTTTTTCCAGACCAGATAAGCTTCATATTTTGCCTGTTTATCGTATTTTTCCTGCTCCGCTCTCTTAGCCGCTTCTTTCTTCTGCTGCTCCTGCTTCACCAGAAAGGCCTCGTATTTCGCCTGTTTGTCGTACTTGGCCTGTAACGCCTGACGTTCTTCTTCTTTTTTCTTTGCTTCAGCTGCCTTCTGCTTGGCTTCAGCAAGCTTTTTCTTTTCCTCTGCGTCCAGTTTTGCAGCATCTGCGGCCTTTTGCTTCTCTTGTTCTTCCTGTTGTTTGAGCGCAGCTGCCTTTGCTGCCTCAGCCTCTTCCGCAGCTTTGACCTCTGCCAGTCGTGTGGCTTCCTGCTGTTCTTTCTGCTTCACTTCTGCCTGATCGGCGAGTATTTTGACCGTTGGCACGCCACCTGCCAGCAATACAATAAGCACAGCGGAGGAAATCATGAACTTTTTGGATCTGTAGAATGGCACAGGTACAGGTTTGTCTGTGTCTTCTTTTGGATTAAGCTTGGCATCCAGTTCCTTAATTGCAGCCTCGACTTCCATCTGCATCGCGCTGTTATGAGGAATAAAGTGATAAAGCGAGCGGTACACTTCCAGTGCTGCAGCCGGTTTATCTTCATCCTCCAGGGCTCTTGCTTGCAGGAACAGACGGTTCACAACCGCTTCCTGATCGGGAGAGTGCGGCGTTTGGGGACGGTTCCCGTCTTGTGTATTCACCGGTTCATTTACTGGTTCTGAGCTATTTTTCAGATTCACATCAGCTTCGGACGGATTGGCAGCTTCTTCTTCCGCTGTCGCAGCAGCAACCGCATTAGCCTGATGAACGTCTACCGCAGCCAATGCAACATACCACTCACCAAACGTCGGACAGCTGCTCAGATCGTGACTTTCCCAAGCTCGAATAAACAGCTCAGACAATTTGGAACCCCAACGCTTCTCAAGGGACTCCCGCATCGCATAATACCGTTCACTCACCGTTTGCATTTCATGCTGATCAAAATAGCTTTCGCCCCAGGCTTTCTCTACAATCACAGGGTCCGACCAGCTTAACATCTCAGCAATAATAACGGCTCCGGCAAATCGGTCGGCATATGAACTCCACAAACCACTGTGCACTGTTCGATGGGCCGCATAACCGGGTGACCCGGCAAGCAGGGCATCCGGACGATCCATCTTGGAACCGTACATCTGCTCGACATCCACCAGTTCTACCGCAGACGTCTTCCCCAGGTTCTCCACTTCGGAAAAAAACGGAATCATTACATTGGGAGCGGACATATCGCAATGAGCCAGTCCACGTTGTTCCATAGCCGAACCCGTTCCAGCAAGCGCTCTGGCCAGCTTCAGGCTCTCCTCAGCCGTCAACTGTCTCTGATCGCTAATCACATCGAACCAGGTCTGACCTTGCACCCATGGCATCAACACCGCATATAACAGATCGGGATGTTTTCCAATGAGCGCTCCGTTTCTTTCCGGAGTGAGCACATCACGCTTGCATACTTGCAAACCTGGCAGTTCACTATAAGACTCCATATGCTCAGACTGATATACCATAGCCGGAATACGGAATTTAGGAAAAAATACTTTTAGTGCTTTAGCCCCATGAATGGAACCATTTCGGGGTAACAACTGATAAACAATCCCCTGCCTTCCGGCTTGGGCATAAGCCAGACCCGGCGCTGCCGGATGTTGCCCAATCGTATAGGCAATGTCGTTAATCACCACTTCATCCCCGGGATTTGGTTGAAAAGACATGCTTATCCCTCTCTCTGTCCTAGTGTCATAGTTGCAACAAAAACCGGGTGTTGTGAAAACGCCCGGTTTTTGCTGTAGTTGTACATCTTCAGCTTGCTATCCACCTATAATTCAGGACGAATTCAGACTTCACATCGGCCTGATCTATGTAAAGCAGATTAACGAGCTTGGTCAGCTGTACGGAATTTGTTAGCAATAGCTGTAAGTTCAGCGCTGATGCTGTTCAGCGTTTGAACGAATGATTGCATTTGTTTGCTAGCTTCTTGGAACTCTTGGAAGAAGCGTTGCTTTGTCATACCTTCCCATTGTCCTTCCATGCTTGTGATGGATTGAGTCAATGTAGATACGATTTGCTGACTTTGCTCACCGCTTTGTTTAAATTGGTTGGAAACCTGATCAAGCTGCTCTGGGGTAACTAAAATACGTCCTGCCATTTGTAAATTCCTCCTTGGTTTGTGCAATTAAATTTTTACTTGTTCAAATTGTACTATACCAGGATCGATCGGACAAAAGCCGAAGGACCTAATCCTATTTACCCCATTTTTAGCACTTGAAACTTCTCCTAACAGCCTATTTACAAAAAAAGATTCACTTTCTGCTGTTACTTTTATTCACCCTGTTCAGGAAACAACAGGCTCGGTCCCTCTTCTTCCCCGAAAGGAAGGATCTGTGAATCTCCATGCTACAGGCTCAGGCTGCATAGCCTGCACCAGTGTAGCCGGGGAGCCATCAGGCGGAGCGGCATCCTGTACACGATATACGGCCGCCATTGCGGAAAGGGGATCGGATACTACAGCTACAGTTGCAGAATGTGCAGGCATGATTTCTCCTGTACGATTGTTCTGAAGAACATTCAGCATATTGACCGCATTACCATAGGCTGTGTTCACATGACTCAGCACGGAACGATACTCCATGTCTGCCTGCTGGAATAACAACGCTTTGCGTCCCAGCTGTACGCTTAAGTCCATTAATCGACGCAGCGCATCCTCGCCCAGTCGTTTACTGTGATTCCATTCATTCATCACCGCTGCGCGGGATTCAACCTCCCACTCCAGCGAATGAATCGCCTGATCCAACACTGTCATCTTTTGCTGTATTTGCTCCGCTGCATACTGAATCTGCTTGCTCAGTGCCCGAAGCACATCCGGTTCCACACGAATGCGCATTTACCATCACCTTTCCTCTTCCCCTGCAGGCTGTTTAAGCCAGTCCAGCAGCATCTCGTGAAACTGTTCTCTAGTCGTTAGTGCTGCAACAAGCCAATCATCTGAAGCCGCAGTGCTCATCCGGAACAACCAGTTGGATACCGCACTTGCAGCAAATGCTGCCGACTGCGACTTCCACCCGTCTTCATTCCATACAAGCAACCTAAGCTCCCCGTCTGACTCCTTACCCACCAGACAGCGTGCCAGTGCAAGTGAGCCCTCAGGATCACTTGTCTCCTGTTCGAGTTCCGCTGCTACGGTCTGTACTCCGCTGTTTTCGAGCTCATTCATGACATCATAAAATTTTTTCTTGGAGCACATTAGGGCCGGTTTCTCCGCAGGAGAATGGCCGCTCCATTTCATCCGCTCTATCAGAACATCAATGGCTTCACGAACACTTCCCAGATCGCTGAGCCGGAACGAGTCCGGTACGTCGTCAACACGTGAAACTTCAACGACCCGCTCATCCGTGCAATGGATATAACTCTCATACGACTTGCCGTTGATCGTGTAGCGAATCCAACAAGCTCTGTCGGACAATCCGGCAATGGCTACCCTGGAGAAAACGGTCGGTGTCATGATCAGCTCATCGGTATCCTGATCCCGAATCAGATATCCTTTATCAAGCAAGGAGGTTTTGACACGCTCCCACTCCATCGCGATATCCTCAGCCATATAGCCGCGAAACGGATCTTCCACACCAAGCAGTCGGTCTGAACCGAGAATACCAGCCAGGAAAAAAAGTTCCTTTGTTTGCAACGTGACTACCTTTTGCTTAGAATCATGAACCGTCAACATTATGAGCCACCTCCCCTCAAACTACAACATGCCATCGGTCACGAATTTCAGAAATCCAATCGGTCATTTTCCAGCTGTCATCACATGGAACTGCACCTTTAACCCTGGAATATTTACGTTTTACATAATAACCTTGACCCGGAGGCAGTACCTTCAGCCCACCTGAACTACCTCCAGATTCGGAATAAGGTATACGGAAGAACGAGAGATCGTTAGGGTCTAAAGTCCCGAACAGCATTCCACTCTGGGAAGCCTTCACATCCGTTACCCAGTCAGAACCAAAGGTTGGGAAGTCTGCCGGAACTCCGGATAGAATCACGTGTACACCGCGATCCCTTCCTTGACGAACAATCGCTCCCAATTGATCTTTTACATTAAAATCGTTTAGCTGCTTGGACAAGGTGTCCGCATCGTCGATGACGAGCACAAGTTCCGGTCCACCGGAAATCTCGCCTCTTTTCAGAACTTCATCGTACAACTGTTGAATCACAGGTGCAAGCTGTTCTTCTCGCGATACATGTCCACGGACATGGGGCAAACTGCTGATTTCCCCCAGCCCACCTGAGCCATAACGCATATCTACTGTGTATATTTGCACAGCTTCCGGAGAAGCATGATAAGCCAGTGATAACATCCATGTCAATAAAAATGTCGTTTTTCCGCCTTCCATCGGACTCGTTACCATGAAATGCGGACCTTCACGCAGATTAAGCTCGAATGGTTCCAGATCATCCGTAAGCAGTCCCACAGGTACAGTTACAGACGATGTATCCCAAGCCTGACCATATGATCCTGTCCGAATGAGCAGATCCTTGAGTTTGATCTCTTCCGGAAGTGGAGCAATCTGCGGAGCTTCTTCCCCTGTCCAGCCTTGGCGAATCTCAGCAATCGTACGGCGCAGTGCCGATGAACGCTTGCCCTCATCTGCCCCGGATGAAGGTAATGCCGCCTGGAACATTAACGGAGGCACTTGCCCTTTGACCAGACCTCTTCCTGGCGGAAGTTGGCTTGGGGCCTTGGATGGTCTTCCCACGGCATAATAATAATCGCTTGGATCGGATAACTCAAATGAAACCGCATTGGGAATATTACTTCTGAATTTTTCAAATACATCTGTTACCCGATTGGCGGTGAGCACAAAGGTGATACCCAGACTTCCGCCTTCACGCAGGATTGTCTCCAGAAGTTCATTCTCTTCCGGATAGGCATTGCGGAATGAAAGATAACCATCAATAACGACCACAACCTGCGGGACAGCCGCGTGAGCTGTCCGGCGGTAGGCCGAAATCGTTTTAACCCCCGCCTCCGAGATGATATCTTTACGTTGTGCTGACAGCTTAAGAATATAGCGGAATAACCGCTTGATCCGATCTTCCTCTTCAGCCATCATCACGCCACCGATCTGAGGTAGTGCTGCAAAGTCCTTCATCATGCGGCCCATGTCGATAATGTAACCATGCCAAGGCTCAGTTCTGTGGGAACGCGCCAGGGACATAAGCAAGGTCTGAACAAATGTTGTTTTGCCCAGTCCTGGCATGCCGTACACGACCAAATGTCCTTGGTCCACAGGCAATACGAGCGGTTGTTGGCGCTGATTCGGAAGATCATCCAGCAAACCAACCAGTGGTTTCAGACCACTCGCTCCGCCATCAAGCAGCAGATCCCGATTCTCTTCTTCCTGCCAGTCCTGAAGACCTTCCCATTCCAGTGTCTCTGGTAAAGGTGGCAACCATGGTCCTGGCAAACGACGGATACCCGCATCCGCTGCAGACTGCGCAACATAATCAATAAATACCTGAAGCTGTTTCGGAACATCTTCACCTTTGAGAACGGCTCTACGCTCTCCAGTTAACAGAGGCTCCCGCTTACCGTTCAGGCGCACTTCCATAACAGGCAATACCGTCGTTGAATCCTCCTGCTGGTTATAAGGTGCACCACTCCAGGCGAATTGCATTTCTTCAAACACTTCATCACTACCAACCTGAAAATATCCGCGACCAGGCTTCGTAATCCAGGCAGCATTTGGAATCTTGATCATATCCCTGCTATCTCCCTCACTCTGTACGCGAAGGCAGATCCGGAAGCGCGAGTTACTCCATATTTTATCGTCCACAACGCCAGCTGGCTTTTGGGTTGCCAAAATTAGATGAACCCCAAGTGTCCGGCCAATGGCCGCGATACTGATCAATTCATCCATGAACTCCGGCTGGTCTCGCTTCAATTGAGCAAACTCGTCAATGATAATAACCAGATGTGGAAGTGGCTGTTCATGTCTGGAACGCAGAATCTTGTAATATTCATCAATATGCTGGAGGTTTCCCGCATCATTTAATATTTTTTGCCTTCTGACCAGTTCGGCACGAAGTGAAATATTCGCCCGCTCGATCAGATTCCCATCCAGATTGGTGATTGTCCCTACCACATGAGGCAGATCAACAAATGTATTGGACATACCGCCACCTTTATAGTCAATCAGCATGAAGGCCAGATCATGTGGATGGAATTCAGCAGCGAGTGAAGCTACGATGGACTGGATGACTTCACTTTTACCTGAACCAGTTGTACCTGCAATCAGACCATGGGGACCATGACCCTGACGTTCAATTTTGTCATGCAGGTTTATTGCAATTTTTTTGCCGCCAGCGCGTACACCCATTGGTACGGGCAGCGTATCAGGATATCTCGTCTGTCCCCACCTGGACACCACATCCAGATCTTCCACGCGTGATGTGCTCAGCATATCGAATAACGGAAGCACTTGCGGGATATCTGAAGCAGATGACCGCTTTAACCGGATCGGTGACATATAACGGGAAAGCGCCTCTGCCATCTCTTTCGAGATCACATCAGGCTTGTACGTTTGTTGAATAACATCCGCATCTTCCGTTTTTTTGATATAAACCCCTTTGCCTTTGGAGGCATCCATAATCAACTGACAATGCATCGGTAGAGACTCCTTGCGATTAGCCAGTACGATGGTGCATACATCAATCTCGTGAGCCGATTCCAGCAGCAGCGGAAGCAACGGTTCTTCTTCAATTAATTGCGTATCGGAGAGAATCACAACGTAACACGGCGTTTGTACGCTTTTCTTGTAGCGGTCTTCCTTATTGTTACGACGCCGGTTCAACACGGAAAACAAGCTGTCCGCCAATTGATGCGCACCGCTGTGCCTGTCGGCCATATAGCGTTGTCCTTGGTCTTCATCCCAGATATGGGGCATCCAGCGAAGCCAGTCCCATTCCTTGCTGTCCTTTTCTTCATAGAAAGCAGCAAGCTTCAGTTCATCCGGGGAATGGCGGACCGTCAGTTGTGAGATGATGACTCGCAGGGAAGCAAGCACTTCCTCCCGATCACCGACAAGTCCCATAACCTTCGATTGGAACAAAGGCAATGTAATGGAAGCATCCGGTACCGTCTGGAATTCAGCCGCAAGTTCATGGGCCGCTTCAATCAGCTCATCCTTCTCGTAACCATCAATCCGCGGAACCTGAAGTTTGATGCGGAATGGAATCTCTCCCGTACCAATACGCACCTGAAGGAAATCATCATCCTCTGGTGAACGCTCCCACAAGGAACTGTTTCGGTTCTTCACCACTTGAAGACACACACCCGGATCACCATGAATTTCGTACAGGCTCTTCACTTGCTCCGCCTGAGCTTCTTTCAGTTCTTCCCGGTGTTTATCCAGTTGGGCAAGATACATTATTTTTCGTTCTTCCAATTTTTTGCGATATGATTTCTTGTTGCTCAGATACACGAAGAATGGAATGGTGTAAGAAGTAAGCATCATCATGACCGTCATCATCTGAAACATCATATAATTGCTGTTATTCATTTTGCCGGTCATATTGATATATACGTAGAAACCAATGCTAACCATGGTCATCATGATCGGCACAATAATGGATATCATGGAAAACGTGGGTTTGCTCGGTTCTGTTGGAGGCCTGAGTATTTCGAGTCTCTCTTCCTTGAGAACCGGTGTCATTCTTGGAGAACGCTGATATAACACATTCACGAAGAAAAGACCTCCTTTAGTTCGTTCAATAATGAATGTATACGTTCAAAAGCCCTATTCGTTGCTGTCCTGTTGAAACAATGAACGCCTTCCATATACAGGCGCTTCTTCCGAAGTCGTTGAAAAAGCCCGCTGGACACGTACGCAACTGCCTTGTCGCAGCCCTGTTTCCATTAACTGCTGTGCGTTCTGCGGAGAGAACCACAGACCTTCCGGAAACTTGGCTTCAAGGATGTACTGAATGCCGTCTCCCGGTGCCTGTCCAAAAATGCGAACGCCGAGTAATGTCTTCAAATGTTCAATGGTACATTCGTCCGGAACATCGATGTCGAACCATTCTCCTTCCTCGCGGCCGGAATACACGGTTAGAATCATCCGAATACCTCCCATGGTCTCATATGTAAATTGTCCTAATGTCAGATTAAATCAAAAAAAAGAGAATGAATCGTTATATCAACCCTATTTTCTTACATAAACACCCTGTTTGCAATGTACCACCTGTAATTTTGTTACATATGACCCACGTATATATTAAAATATCGTACATTCGACTCAGAACTTTCGTGGCAGTTATGCAATTAAATATTGCGAGGATACGAAAACTATCGTTTTTTGTTCCATTTAAATGGTAATTAAGTTACGTTTTTCAGGACTTTTATTCCTTCGCTCACAATTGAATTGTGAACACTTTTCAAACATTACCCACCTTTATGTTTTCATAAGCTGATTTTAAGGTAATTTTAAGCATTGGAATTTAATATTAGCTGTATGAAATAACAACCGTGAGGTGATTTCAAGTGAGAACCCTAATAACCTTTCAAAACAAATCAATCCCTGTATATTTTAATCAAGAAAACAAACAACCTATGCAGAAGACTTTAAGATTGCTCAGCAGTGCTCTTGAGCATAAAATTAGCAACGGTAAACGCGCCATTCAAAAATGTCTGCATTCTTTAATTAGTATTGAGATTGTTAATGGAGAAGCCATTCTCCACAGTCGAAGTGAAAACGACTCCCTTGCTTTATCGTTATATTAAAAGGAGTCGACCAAGCCACATTCATTACAAGACATGAAAAAGGAAGCTGTCGTTACAGACAAGCTTCCTTTTTTGAGTTGTATACACGTTAACAGCGGATCGCAATTATTATCAGCCATCACTCAGTGCAGTTTGCTCAGGACATAGGCGGCATCATGTTCTTCCGCAATCTCGGCTTTACGAATACGAATGACAAACAGCCGAACCAAATTGGCACGTGTATGTTCTTCCTGACAGGTATTCAGTTTCCTCAGAATAAAGCGGTCAATGGACATGAATTTAAAGCCCCTTTGCCATTGGATTTACGGATCGATTCTTCCGTGTATCCATAAATAACCAGATAGCGTCAGCCCCAAACAGCTTTTCCACTCTTATATTAAGCCGTATTTTTCCGAGGTGTAATATTGTGCAAAAAGCCCGTCCCACCAAGCTGGAAACGGACTTTCGCATGATTTGTCGATCTTTTTATAACCCACTCTAATCATTCATAAATGCCCCTGCTAGTTCACTCTTTTTCGACTTATTTCACTCCCGGATATTCCCGATATTGGTGCTGAATGCTGATCCAACGCGTACGTGTAAACTTCTCAATGGCCCAATCCCCACCGAAACGTCCAATCCCTGAAGCTTTTTCACCGCCAAACATCACATGCGCTTCATCGTTCACAGACTGATCATTTACATGCACCATACCCGATTCAATGCGCTGGGCAACCTGATATCCTCGATTCAGATCTTTGGTGAATACGGAACCACTAAGTCCATAAGGAGTATCATTCGCCAAACGTACAGCTTCCTGCTCATCATGAGCCTTCATGATCACTGCCACTGGGCCAAACAATTCCTGCTGCACGATATCCTGTTCAGGTTTAACATCGGCAAGTACAGTAGGAGACAGCACGCTGCCTTTACTGGTCCCCCCGAGCATTAACCGTGCCCCTTCGTCCTTGGCTTTGTTTACAAGCTCGAGCAATCGTGTTACCTCTTTTTCCCGAATGAGAGGACCCACGAGTGTTTTGGCATCCGCCGGATTACCTGCCTGGACATTCTTCGTTTTGGCAACAAATGATTCGACGAATTGGTCGTAAATATCGGCATGCACAATGATACGATTCAGAGCCATGCAGATCTGTCCCTGATGCAGAAACTTGCCAAAGACCGCCGCTTCGGCAGCACGTTCAATGTCCGCATCTTCCAGCACAACCATCGCGTTGTTGCCGCCAAGTTCCAGTGCCGTTTCTTTTAAATGTTCACCCGCCAGTTTACCGATCCCTTGTCCAACTTCTGTGGAACCCGTAAATGAAATCACTTTGGGAACCGGATGAGCGACAAAATAATCCCCGATCTCGCTGCCACTTCCCGCAACGACATTCAGCACGCCCTCAGGCAGACCAGCCTGTTCAAACAAATCGGCAATAAGCCAACCTGCCGTAATTGGAGTGTCTGATGCTGGTTTAATCACCACACCATTACCAAGAGCAATCGCTGGAGCTACAGATCGCAGGCATAGATGCAAAGGGAAATTCCATGGCCCGATAACACCAATCACTCCCTTAGGCTCACGAACCACACGGTTCTCTTTGCCAGAGGTATTGGACGGAATAATCTCACCCTTCATGCGATAAGGAAAAGATGCTGCTTCGTCCACAATGCGTTTAGCCGCTGCAAACTCCGCCTCCGATTTGATTCGGGTACTCCCGGATTCCGTGATCAACAGTTGAATGATCTCCTCTTTGCGCTCCGCCATCAGGGATGAAACTTTACGCAATACCTCTTCTTTCGCAGCGGGCAAAGACTTCGCCCATTCAATCGAATTTTTCTGAGCTGACTCATAAGCCTTATCTATGTCTTTCTTATTGGAAGAGCGCCATGTGGCAATAACTTCTCCCGTATAAGGGTTGATATTCTCCATTGTTTTCTCACCGGAGCCATCTACCCATTGGCCATTAATATATTGTTTCGTCCATGTTGTATGTTCAGTGTCCATTAAAGTCATTTGAATACGCCTCCTAATCAAGATTAAATGTCACACCTGCATAGCGGTGTAATACATCATTAACCTTGTTCAGAATTACGCAAACGTGCAGACCTGAATTAGCTCTTCCATTCTTTAAGCTTAATGAAACCATACAACCCGCAGTATTCTGTCGCTAGCTACACGTCTTTCATCAGTCGGGCAGGCTCTTCTCTCCAAAGAGGCTTAAGTCTTCCCATCCGTATCCAACTTCGATCAGATCTTGACCACCGATGCGGATGGACTGTGTCTGAACTGGAGTGCCTCCCATCTTTTCATAGAAGCGGCAAGCTGAATTACGCTCCAAAGCCCATATGATCAAACGTTTCATATTGTGGGTCTGCAGATGATGAACGACATGTGTCGCGAGTTGCTGACCTATCCCCGTTTGTTGCACTTCATTCAGCAAATATATAGCGTACAACTCTCCATCATAAGGTAATTTGCCTTCACGTTCCTTACCCCCACAAGCAAATCCGACAATGTTCCCATGATCCTGTTCAGCTACCACCAGGATCTGATCCTTTTCGCCAGAACGAATGGTCTTCTCCCACTGGGACAATCTTGATTCTATAGTCAAATGATCCAAAAAATCGTCAGGCACAATTCCCCGATACGTTGTTTTCCAACTCTCTGTATGTACATGGGCTATCCCCTGTGCATCCCCTTCACGCGCCAGCCTGATCAGCATAGTTATCACTCACTTTCTCTCGTAACTGCCGTAGCTTTACCATATTATATGTTCTCTTTCTTTAATTCCAAATTCATCCACTGAACTACCTCTTATAAAGTAAAATCCGGCCCTACGGCCGGATCGTTACCCTAGTGCCTACAGATACCTTGGAAGACAGATCCAGTACATCCGAGTTGTACATGCGTATACAACCATGGGAGACGGATTTGCCAATAGACCAAGGCTCATTGGTTCCGTGTATGCCATAATGGGGAGCAGACAACCCCATCCACAACACGCCAAATGGCCCACCTGGATTGGATTGTTTGTTAATAATAGTGAACTCCCCGTTTGGAGTCTGTGTGAGCATCTTGCCAATGCCCACTGGATAGCTCTTAATCACCTGATTGCCATCCAGAAGATACAACATGTGGTCAGACAGATCTACAATAATCCTGTAATCTGGCATAATGACATCCCTCCTGACCTATCTTATGCAAGATAGCGGATGATGCCCGCCTGATTTCAGGCTTCCTCCCACTCTTTCACACTACGGGAGTGCTTGGGTTTGCGACTACTCGCCGGTTTACTGGAGGCTGTTCGCCTTCTCGTTGCTACCTCTTCTTTACGTTGCTGATATTGCAATTCCTTCTGCATTTTCAGATAATTATTCAGTCTTTTTTCATCCAATGAACCATCCTGTATGGCCTCTTTCACTGCGCATCCAGCTTCCCGTGTATGACTGCAATCCATAAATCTGCACGTGGCCGCAAGTTCTTCAATTTCTCCAAACGCATGCGAAAGTCCGTCATTGCCTTCATCCCAGAGATTAAGCTCACGCATTCCCGGAGTATCGATCAATACCGCTCCCTGTGGAAGCACAAACATTTCCCGATGTGTTGTGGTATGCCTTCCACGGCTGTCTCCCTCACGGACGGATTGGGTAAGTTGTACGTCCTCGCCCATCATCCAGTTCACAAGTGTAGACTTACCACTACCAGAAGAACCCGTCAGCGCAACAGTCAACCCTGGTTGTAGATATCTTTCTAGTAGAGATTTACCTTGGTCCTCCACAGCGGATATCGCAAACACTTCAACGCCCGGAGCAATTCCCTCTACACTTCGGATCTGCTCTTCCACATTCAGGCACAGATCACTTTTGCTCAAAACAATGACTGGCCTTACGCCACCATTCCAAGCCATCATCACGTACCTTTCCAGTCGTCTAAGGTTGAAATCATGATTAAGTGCAGCCACGATTAATAGTGTATCTACGTTTGCGGCGATTAATTGTTCCTTGGTCACCGGACCTGCCGCCTGTCTCGATACCCTGCTCCGACGGGGCACCAGATTGTGAATAATTGCTTCTTCACCTGCATGACCTGTAATGGCCACCCAATCTCCAACCGCTGGTACCAAGCTGGTCTCCAGACTATCATGACGCATTCGTCCCGAAATTCTTCCCCAGCATTCGCCCTCTTCTGTAATCAAACGTTGCAGATGTCCATGGTCTGCGATAATTCTGGCTGGCTTTTTCTCCTGCTCTTCCATTCCTGTCTCTTGCCACAGTTCCTGCCATTTTGCAGACCAGCCGTACTTCTCAATATGGTTAACTAAAATAAAAATTCCTCCCAAAATAAGTTATTTACTTCGTTCAAGCCGAGTGAACAATCATCTCCGGTTCAGATCAAAACAAAAAACCACGAGTAGAAATACACCCGCGGCAATAAGTAGTTAGCCGAATCAAAGATCATCCCTTCTTGTAGATCAACCGGATAAAATACTTAACCATCCGCTATAAACAATTCAGGAACACCCTTTTATCGGCAAACAAAAAAGCCACGGGTGCGTCACCCGTAGCTTCATCTGAGCATGCGATCCTTCACGTTACAATGGATACTGCTATCCAGCTAACGCAAAATTACATGCTTTGATCCGTTCCGGAGACGCTGTTCATATTCAAATTAACGTATACTGCATTTAAATTTGTCATAAACAATCGCCTCCCTTGTAGAATTACCCATTATGTTACACACTGAGCTTTACAGTTGTCAAGCCCAAACTTTTTTTACCACCAGCTACTCTATTTGACCTGATCCCAGCGTGTCCACATTTCCTTCGGATTCAATTCATAGATCTCCTCTTCCCGATACATGAACTGATGCATGATAAATTCCCGCCGAATCGTGGCAAAGTCTTCATGGTATTGCTTTATAAATGTATTGATTTCTTTTTCCGTATACTTCCGACCAAATTCAAGCTGCTCGACCAGATGACCAAGTACAATCAGTTTTTTCTTGTATTGAGCGGGAATCTGACGCAGTCGTCCATCTTTGGAGAAAAAATTCCTCATGACCGACGCTTTCAATGTTTCGTTCACATCACCCATATCCGCAACCTCCTCTCGATTAAAGATAAAATCAACCGAAGCCTGTGCATTCTCGCGGATAAACGAAGGATTGAGTGTGAAATACACTGTATTTTTCTCCCGTCGTTCCTTAATCAGCGCCGCCTCTCTCAGCTTGGATGCATGATGTGTCACGGTTGGCTGTGACAGATTCAGCCGCTCGGCAAGTGCCTGTCCGTGCAGTTCACCCTGTGCCAACAACAGCAGCATGCGAAGCCGGGTCGGGTCAGCCAACGCTTTATGATAAGCCACAATTTTCTCCAGCTGCATCATCGTTCATCTCGCTTTCAATTAGATATATATCTAATTTGATATTAGTCTTTTCTTCTCTACACGGCAACTCCTTTGGTTTCAAGTAAGCTTGTCTAATTAAACTCCACGCTTGAACTGGCATTGGCTCGTTATTTACGGTAGGATTATATTGCTTGAAATAAGGAGGATTAAGAACATGGAAGATGTCATTATTATCGGCGGAGGCCCATGCGGTCTGTCTGCTGCCATTGAATGTGAGCGGCTGGGACTGTCCGCTGTGATCGTTGAGAAATACAATATCGTTCAATCTATTTATCTGTATCCAACCCATATGCAGTTTTTCAGCACAGCCCCGCTGCTTGAGATCGGAAACGTTCCGTTCAGCACACCTAATGATAAACCGTTTCGTTATGAAGCACTTGCCTATTATCGCAGGGTAGCCGAACATTTTGGTCTGCGTGTTCATAACTATGAGGAAGCCCGTGAAATTAAACGCAAGGATGATGGTACGTTTGAGGTACATACGCTCAACCGCCGCGGGGAAGCCATCATACATGTTGGACGCAATGTAGTTGTAGCTACCGGTTATTTTGACCATCCTAACTATCTGGGCATCCCTGGAGAAGATAAAGATAAAGTAACCCACTACTTCCGGGAAGCCCACCCGTATACCCGTACACGTGTCGCCATTATTGGCGGAAGCAACTCAGCCGTGGATGCGGCCATGGAACTGGTTCGGGTCGGAGCACATATTGATATGGTTTATCGCGGCAGTGGTCTGTCCCAGCATATTAAACCGTGGGTACGTCCGCTATTCGAGAGCATGGTGACAAAAGGTCATATCACACTCCACCTGGAATCACGCGTGAATGAAATACTCGATGATTCGATTCGTCTGATACACACGGATGGTTCCACTCAGGAACTGGATAATGACTTCGTACTGGCAATGACCGGTTTCCGTCCAGATCGTCAACTACTCACGTCGGTAGGTGTGGAGATGTCTGATGATATGGATAAACCTCTATATGATGCACAAACGATGGAAAGCAGCGTACCTGGTGTATATGTGGGTGGAGTCATCGCTTCGGGGCGTAATGCCAATGAAGTCTTTATTGAATCCGGGCGCTGGCATGGACGTTACATTGCGGAACATATCGTTAGCAAACAACGTGGACAGACTGAAGGGAAATGAAAACAATGGATATGACTTCCCTGCTGTTGCTCGTATTTGCGGCTCTCGGGATTATCAGCAGCAACACACCTGTGACCGTAGCGATGGTATTTCTGTTGTTGCTACGAGTCCTGAACCTGAATCAGGCATTTCCATGGCTTGAAAAATACGGACTTACACTGGGCATTATCATTCTGACCATTGGCGTGATGGCACCTCTTGCCAGTGGCAAGATGAGTCTGCAGACGATTGGTGAGTCTTTCCTGCACTGGAAATCACTGCTCGCCATTGGAGTAGGTTTATTGGTGGCATATCTCGGAGGACGTGGCGCTACGTTGATGGGTACTCAGCCAACTGTCGTTGCAGGGCTGTTAATCGGAACGGTACTTGGGGTTGCCCTATTCAAGGGTGTACCTGTGGGTCCATTAATTGCGGCGGGAATTTTATCATTGCTCCTGGGCAAATCCTGATTCAAGTTGTGAAGGTTGTGACCTGACATGCTATGCAGATTGGCTGTATTTCCCACCGTTGTGTGATATACTTCTATTCATGCAAATTATGTACACGAGTCTACAGCAGAATAATCCATATTGTGGTTATGCTGTTGCATGAAATATAGATTCACTTTGCAACTATTAATGGCGCAGGAGGATTAAGGAACCATGTCACGTCAGTTTATTACAGAAGCCGTGATGGTGGCCATTTACGGTCAATTGCTAGCGCCGCCCGCGCCTGTTGAATATATTGTTCCTTATACCACCATCCTTGAGCTATATGAATTCCAGACCAGTCCTGATCCCATGATGGATAACCCGGCAGATGATCAGCATGTGAAATCCAAAATCAATGAAATGATTTCTTATTTCGAGGAACCGCTGAATAAGAAAAAAATAGAGCGTGCGTTACTTGTTCCATGGGCCAAAAGCCCCTCCATTTTATTTGGTGACCAAGTATCCATTGCCATTATCAATGCAATAGATACGGCACAGTACGGGGAATATTTCGATCCCATTGAGACCGAACTGCTGCTGACATCTCAGCGCCTGAGTATCCCGATTCTCACCGATCAGGTTGAACTGATTGCACGCATAATTGAGTCTGAATCACCTGTACAGGTATTCGATATTGATGATTTTGATTTTGCGATGGATGATGAACCACTAGATCAGGTGTAATTCATGCTCTGAGCACGTAAATCGGATTTTCTAAAAAAATGACCTTGGCATCCACTGTATCGTGCATGCCAAGGTCATTTTTTTGCTTCAACACTAATTTTATTCTGCAATATCCCGCGCTAACAGGATTCGGCTAATCTGATTCAGAGGTGGTAACGACTCCAAAGAAAAAAACTTCAGACCTGCATCACTATTTACACGCGACTCCACAAGGTCATCCTGAATAATCACTGTCCGGAACAGGGCAATGACGTAATACTCTTCATCTCCGCTTGAATGCAAATACCGAAGGTCAGGCCCCGAATAAAGACCTTCCAGTGTCATGGTATCAGCAGTCCAACCTGTCTCTTCCCATAACTCCCGATGTGCAGCACCTTCAATAGCCTCACCCGGGCGCATCTCACCTGATGGCAACCGCCAGTGACCATGTTCAGCATGCTGAATCAGCAGTAATTCACCTTGTTCGTTCTCAGCCCGCACCGCCGCTTTTACAACAATATGAGAGCGTTTTGCGATATACTGGGCCAAATCTCGTGGTGGCAGATTCACTGCTTATCCCCTCCTCCTACTCGGAAGCCGGTGGCGACCTGTAATCCATCTATTGCTTAGACTTCCGTATAACGGTATTCGATATCCTGACCTTCATCAACGATATCCACATGCAGTTGGTGCCCTTTAAGATACCAATAATCGTGATCTTCCATAAAGAATTGAATCCCCGACACTTCGGTTTGATCCGCAGGATGTCTTGGTTTCTCCACAGCAATACCTAGCGAAAATCCAGGGTGAAGACCTCCGCCAGAGCTATAACGGGCAAAAAATCGAATGCTGTCTCCCTCGTTCAAATTCAGTTCTTCCTTGTACCAGCGAGCAGCTTGATCGGATACATGTATGGTACTCATTTGGTGTCAGCTCCTTCTGTATATATATGTTCCATCATATCTCGACAGGGACTTGAATACAAACCCGGGTGACCACATAAAGACAAAATAAGTTGTGAAAAATGTTTGACAGATTGTAAAAGCCGGTGTTAAGATGCAAACATACGAGGTCTACATTGTATTTATTTCCAAAAAAGAAAGGGTGATTACGGTGTTTAACAAACATATGATAGGTCAATTCAGCACACAACTAAATACCGGAGCACACCCGAAATCATTATTCCGTTCATAAGTCGGCATGACAAGGCGTTCTTTCATTAGAACCTCTGTGATGTTTACTCACAATCGAACTTATGTATGGTTGCGGCTCTGTTCTCGGAGCCATGCTGCCGTATGATTATATGAAGACATACCGCCTGCGTGCGGTATGTCTTTTTTTGTGGGTACATTTCGGCATACATGAACGGAATCTGCATTTCTCGGACATCGAAAGGAAGGGATAACACTTGTTCTCTGTACTTAAAAACCTGGCCTGGTTCTTCCGGCTGGAACGCAAACGATACCTAACCGGTGTCATTTTGCTTATTCTGGTGGGCATTGCCGAACTGCTGCCTCCTCGTCTTCTTGGTAATGCCATCGACGAGATTGTGCGCGGTTCCATTACCGGCACCTCACTTACGCGTTATATTTTGCTTATTCTGGGAACGGTCATCATTATCTATCTGGTTACATACGTTTGGATGCACAAACTGTTTGGTGGTGCCAACCTAGTGGAGCGGCTGCTTCGTTCACGCTTTATGGACCACTTGTTACGGATGACTCCTCCCTTTTTTGAGAAAAACAGAACAGGAGATCTGATGGCTCGGGCCACCAATGATCTTCGTTCCATTGCCACTACAGCAGGCTTCGGCATGCTGACCTTAACAGACTCTACAGCCTTTCTGGCCACCGTATTGTTCGCCATGGGTTTCCTGGTTAGTTGGAAACTGACCTTGGCGGCAATCCTGCCATTACCTTTTATCGCCATTGCCATGATGATCTATGGTAAAGCTGTACATCAACGTTACACCCTGGCACAGGATGCATTCGGAGATATGAACGACCAGGTGCTGGAATCCATCGCCGGGATCCGTGTCGTACGTGCCTATGTGCAGGAACGTCTGGACGAGAAACGGTTCGCCGACGTGACCGAGGATGTGTATCGCAAAAACCTGGCTGTTGCCAGAATGGATGCCCTATTTGAACCCACCATCCGCCTCTTCGTTGGACTCAGTTATGTGATTGCACTTGCCTACGGCATATATCTTGTATTTCATAATGAAATTACCCTGGGGGATCTCGTATCGTTTAACATGTACCTGGGGATGATGATCTGGCCCATGTTTGCCATCGGCGAATTAATTAACCTGATGCAACGTGGTAGCGCTTCGCTTGATCGGGTCAACGAGACTTTATCGGTAGAACCTGCCGTACAAGATGTGGAGCAACCTGCTCACGTTACGAATCCGGAAGAAATTGCGATGCAGGATGTTACATTCCGTTACCCAAGTTCCACTGTCGACAATCTCAGTCATATCAGCTTTTCGCTGCGACGGGGTCAAACATTGGGTATCGTGGGCCGTACGGGTAGCGGTAAGTCTACTTTGCTCAAACAACTGCTTCATGAATACCCTGCCGGTTCGGGCACATTAAGCATCTCGGGTCATCCGATTCAGGATATCGCCAAAGATGACTTGCACAGCTGGATCGGGTACGTACCACAGGAACAAGTTCTGTTCTCCAAATCAGTTCGTCAGAACATTCAATTCGGTCAACCTGGGGCCAGTGATGAAGTCATCATGGAAGCCATTCGTACCGCCGCTTTTGACGGTGATCTGGGAACATTGTCCGATGGACTGGATACACTTGTTGGTGAAAAAGGAATCTCTCTGTCCGGTGGACAGAAACAGCGGGTATCGCTGGCGCGTGCCTTTATTGCTAATCCTGATATTCTGATCCTGGATGATGCCTTATCTGCTGTTGATGCACGTACTGAAGCTAAAATCATTGAAAATATTCGCAACAAACGCTCGGGCAAAACCACGCTGATCTCGACTCATCGCCTGTCTGCTATTGAACATGCTGACCGAATCATCGTACTGGAGCACGGGAAAATTACGGAAGAAGGCACTCACCAGGAATTGTTAGCCATGAACGGCTGGTACCGTGAACAGTATGAACGGCAACAGGTCGAGTCCAATCTGTCCACGTAGGAGGTCAATTCATTGAAGTCTAATACAGGCAAAAGGCTGCTTGATTACGCCTTGAAAGCCAAAGGAACATTTATCGCTGCATTAATTATGCTTACTATTGGTGTTGCGGCCGAGCTTGCCGGGCCGTTCATCGCCAAATCCATGATCGACAATCACTTGCTCGCGATTGAGCAGCCTTTCTATGAGACGACAGCTTCAGATGAAGCCGCAGTCTACAACGGTAAGAATTACAAACGCGAAGGCTTGTTCGAACCGGATGAAAACAAAGGTTCCGAAGTGCGGGTATTACAAGCCGGCAGAAGTTTTTATTTTGTAAATGAACCAGTCAATGCACCTGACGGGGACCGCACATATACGGATGGAACCCTCACGGTTACACGCGCAGGTGAGGTAACAGGCCAATATGCGGCAACACCCCTGTCCGCTGGTGAACTGTTTGCTTTTTACAAACCGGAGATGCCCAGCATCTATCAATTAATTGTGTATTACATGATCTTCCTCGTGATCTCGGTCATTATGGAGTTTGGTAAAACATTCTGGCTGCAATCCTCGGCCAACAAGGTCATTCAAAGACTGCGTAACGATGTGTATGCCCATATTCAGCGACTGCCGGTGCACTTTTTTGATAACCTGCCCGCAGGTAAAGTTGTATCTCGGGTCACAAACGATACAGAAGCCGTAAAAGATCTGTTCGTTGCTGTTCTTTCGAACTTTTTCTCAGGAATCATCACGATTACAGGTGTGTATGTCGCACTCTTCCTGCTTGATGTTCGCCTGGGTCTAATCTCATTATTCGTTGTGCCGATGCTCATTACATGGATTGTGCTCTATCGCAAATTCGCCACTCGTTACAACACGATCATTCGATCCCGACTGAGTGAGATCAATGCAATCATTAACGAGTCCATTCAGGGGATGTCCATTATCCGCGTATTCCGCCATCAGAAACAAACCAAACAGGAATTCGAAGATCTGAATGATGACTATATGAAACACCAGAACAAAATGCTGAACCTGAATGCCTTCACCTCACACAACCTGGTGAACGTATTACGGAATATCGCCTTTGCGGTTGTCCTGTGGTACTTCGGTTCCAGCGTGTTGGATGGCACAAGTATTATCTCATTAGGTGTTCTATATGCCTTCGTCGATGTCCTGGGCCGCTTGTTCCAGCCGATTACCGGCATGGTAAATCAGCTCGCCAACCTAGACTCCTCCCTCGTATCCGCTGGTCGCGTCTTTGAGCTGATGGATGAAAAAGGAGAAGCCGTAACCGATGGCTCCATGCCAAGATACAAAGGGAATGTTGTCTTCGACGATGTATCCTTTGCCTATAAAAAGGATTATGTGCTCAACAATATCTCGTTTAAAGCATCCCAAGGTCAGACAGTCGCTCTGGTCGGTCATACTGGTTCGGGTAAAAGCTCAATCATCAACCTGCTGTTCCGGTTCTATGATCCGCAAAAAGGCAAGATCACGATTGACGGTCAGAACGTCAAAGATCTGCCTAAACAGTGGATTCGCGAGCATATGGGGATTGTATTGCAGGACCCGTATCTGTTCACAGGCACCATTGCTTCCAACGTCAGTCTCGGCGATGAGAAGATTTCCCGTGAACGAATTGAACAGGCGCTGCGTGATGTAGGCGCTGAACGTATCCTGGCTCATTTGCCTCAAGGCTTTGACGAACCTGTCATCGAAAAAGGAAGTACATTGTCCGCTGGACAGCGTCAATTGATCTCCTTTGCTCGGGCACTGGCGTTTGATCCGGCCATCCTCATTCTGGATGAAGCGACTGCCAATATTGATACGGAAACGGAAGCATTGATTCAGAATGCACTCGAAGTCCTCAAAAAAGGACGTACCACCTTCATCATTGCTCACCGTCTCTCCACTATTCGTTCGGCAGATCAAATTCTGGTTCTGCATCGTGGGCGTATCGTTGAGCAAGGTGCACATGATGAACTGATGGAGCTTAAAGGCCGCTATTATAAAATGTATCAGCTCCAGCAAGGTGCGCAAGCAGCAGCGAGTGCAACCAGCGAGAATCCGTCGGGTGAGATCATTCCAACCTCAACCTCCTTTGCCGGAGGCAATGCATAACAGAGTAAAACAGAAAACTCTTTAAGTAACCAGTCAAAAATGATGTACTTGACGGCAAAACAAAAACCGATCTACACAGCTACCTCAGGGTTTGCGGTGTAGATCGGTTTTTTGTATTTTCATCGGGATTCATGTTCCGTTACTGTTTATTTCGTCCAGACAAAAAAACAATCCGCGTGCAACCTCATGGGCTACTGCGGATTGTCTATCCATCCTTTGATTGTATATCCCATGTACATCACGGTCTCTCTTGCGAGAAAAGGAAACTTGCTGCGCCAGGTTCGATACGCCGTCGTTCGTGTCGGAGAGGGTACGGCATCCATACCCAGTCCAGCAGCCAGCTTCATGGCTCGTTTCATATGTAAAGGATCACTCACAATCGTATACGTTTGATAACCGGCCTGTTCACCGATTGGAATTGAATTGACCAGATTCTCCTCGGTAATTCTGGATGTGGTCTCAATGCGAATGTCCGCAGGATCTACTCCATGTGCGATGGCATACTTCTGACCCACTTCAGCTTCCGTATGTTCTCCATCACCACTTGATCCACCTGTGAAAAGCAGATTACGAACGGTACCCTGACGGTATAGTTCAATCCCGTGTTCAATACGTTCGCGAAATACAGGTGAAGGGTTATCCCCCGCCACGGCTGCGCCCAGAATGATTGCTGCATCCGATATCCTGGATGAATCCTCATCCGTATATGCTGATATACGAATTGCGGTAACCACAGTCCACAGGATTCCAACTAATACTACAGCCAGAACCGTCATTAATATCCAGCGTTTCGTTATCCGTTTGCTTGTCATTCATCCTCTTCCAAATCCCTTGCTTGCATACTCTCGGTATGCATACGCTCCAGCGTTTGCAGAGCTGCTGCCGATTCGGCATCCAGACCAAGCTCTGCAATCCAGGCACCCGTATATTGCTGAAGACGGATCTCCAACTCCTGTGCACGGTCTTTGAAATCCTCCAATTCCTTAATCATGCGTGATCGTCCTTCCGGACTGAATGTCTCGTGAATTCGTTCCTTGAAATAATGATGTACGATACGGTTACGTTGCTGCCATAACTCATTCAACTGGCGAGTCTCTTCCTCAGAGAATGTAAAATGATGGCGCACTTCGTGAATGAGCTGCCCCAGTGAACTGCTCATCTTTCGTTCGTACAGATCTTCCAGATCCTCTTCAGACACAGCTTTGCCCTGAGACATTTTCATTAATAAAATCAGATTGACCAGCTGCTGTTCAAGCGCCTGCCCGTAGTACACTGCCAATCCGTAATAGGCAAACAATTCCCTGGAGTGTTCGCTGTCCAGCATGTCACCATTCTGGATATCTGTATTTTGCATATGCGAGCGCCCCCTTCAACCGTACAATGTTAACCATTCCATGTCCCTCTATCCTAACCAAACCAAGAGCAACATTCAAGTTATCGGGAAGCGCGTCTTCTAACTCCGCAGATCTCTTCTTCCGGACAGCCACACATGGATGATTAGTAACCCTAATGCATAGAGCACAGTCCACAGCATAACCGAAACAAAAGAGTCCATCTTTGATTCATCAAATAACATCATCTCACGAACCAGATAAAAAGCTGGCGGAAGAATGCGGCCAAGCCATTCTAACGATTCAGGCAAACGTTCACTTAAGGAACCTTGGATAAACGATAGTAATAATACAATAATGAGGGCAGGCATACTGCGACTAAGCAAGGGAATGTACGATTTTTGAAAAAATACACTGATGCCCAATCCCAGCAACGATAACCCCAGATGTCCTAACCAAGTCATCATCCACTCCTCACCTGTGGGTTGTCTCTCAAACATTCCTGCGAACACGGGATACAGCACAGTGATTACGGTGAGCATGAATTGCATGATCCAGGCACAGATGAGTTGACTTGTTACAACCTTACGCCTGCTTCCTGTATGAAGGACAAGTAATTGATACTGCTTAGCAGGTTCGGTATTCATCACCATTACTCCGAGCCAAGCAGCTGCCAGAAATAACAGCATAGCCGTAACACTGTAACTGTCCGCAATAGGGTTGGGTTTGTAGGAATAGATCAGCAGCATGGCGATGATATAAAAGATAACCGGTGCAATATATTTCTGTGAGCGAATGTGATGCCTTAACAAATATCGGGTCTGATAGATCATTTGGCTTCTCCCCCCGCATCATCCATGGAAGAGCTTAAGTCCACAGATTCTGTGACACCTCCACGCCTCGCATGTACAGCTGGATGTTGTCCTTCCAGCAGACTTTCCATATGTAATTGACTTTCTTCCTGTTGTACAGACACAACCGAACCTCCGGATGCCAGAATCATTCTGAGGACATCATATGTTGATTGTTGAACCACTTTCCAATCCCACAACCAAGCATTGGATATCTCCGAGCTTGTATTACGAACTAAAGACAGTACTCCCGGTTGTTGTACAATCGATAGATCGTTAGCCAGATCCTCTCCAGCTTTCGTCAGACTTTGAATACGTACAACGGGTTCGCCAGCTTGTAGTATATCTTCACGACTCCAGTAGCGGAGCACGCCGCCTTTCTTCAACACAATCACCTGGTCTGCCAAACGTTCAATAAGCAACGGTTCATGACAAGCTGTAACAATGGATGTCCCTTCATCCTTCCATTGTCGCAATAAGGATACAATGCCCTCTTGAGCTGGAATATCCAAGCCCGATAAAGGTTCATCCAGTAGCAAAAGACCACCCGGTCCAGGTAACAGGGCCTGAATCAAATTTACTTTTTGCAGTGTGCCCTTCGATAATAAGGGTAACTTCTGATCGATCGCGGTATCCAGATATAAAAGTTCACTAAGTTCTCTAATCCGCTCACGCAGTATCTCGGGGCGAATGCCCCGAATTCGACCCATGTCCCACAAATACTCTCCGGAGGTAAAGGGTAAACGTGGCAGGCCATCTACTGCATACCCATCAGAACCCTTCATTGTGCGCTGGATCGATCCTGTATCGGGTAACAAAATACCTGCCAACATACGTAGCAACGTACTTTTGCCAGAACCGTTTCTGCCAACAAGTACAGCACATTCTCCCTGCTTCACTTCCAGATTAATTTCATCAAGTACTTGAGCATTACCTATTCGCTTGCTCACTTGTTGAAGCAACATACCTCGACCTAATGAGTCTGGTACATCTTGATTGGCTTTCTTGAAAAGTCCACGTTTACTCCTTATCACCTGGGATCACATCCGCTCTGGAGCTTGCACACCCAGCAAATGTAAACTGTACGCTAGGCGTTCGGCAGTACGTTTGGCCAATGCCACCCGGAAGGATCTTACATCAGATGACGCATCCGCAATCCGTTCGGCGTGATAGAAGCGGTTGAACGCCTGAGCGACATCTATTGTATATTTGGCAATGACCGAAGGCTCATTCCGATGAATTGCTTTTTCAAGATACTCGGGATATTCACCGAGCAGTTTCAGCAATGCCCATGAGGTATCTCCGATACTGGATGAAGTAGTCCCTGTGTCATTTACATCATCTGCAATCGTGCCGTTAGTCAGAGTGTTTTCATTTTCCACGCGGATCGCCTCTTCTGCCTTGGCAAGTACACTTTGAATCCGGGCATGGGTATATTGCACATAAGGTCCGGTCTCCCCTTCAAAACTCACCGCATCTTCCAATGAGAAGTCCACATCGTTTAACCGATTATTACGCAGATCACCGAAGACAATGGCACCTACACCGACCGCCTCAGCCACCTTCTGAGGGTTCTCCAGATTCGGGTTTTTCTCCTGAATAATCTGTAGTGCACGAGCAACTGCCTCATCCAACACTTCCTGCAAAAAGACGACTTTACCGCGGCGGGTAGACATTTTCCTTCCCTCAAAACGCATTAAGCCAAACGGGATATGTTCACACTTCGCAGACCATTCATGCCCCATACGGGATAGGACCGTGAATACCTGCCGGAAATGTAACTTCTGCTCGCCTCCGACCACGTATAACAACCGATCTGCCTTCATCACCTCATGACGATAGACTGCCGTAGCCAAATCCCGTGTAGGATAGATTGTTGTTCCGTCTTTTTTGATAATCAGGCACGGGGGCATGTTCTCATCTTCCAGACGTACCACAAGTGCTCCTTCACTCTCTTCAAGTAAACCTTTTGCCTTGAGTTCTTCAACCACTGCACCCATCTTGTCATTGTAAAAGCTCTCCCCCAGTGTATGGTCGAACTGTACATTCAGACGTTCATACATCCGGTTGAATTCCTTCATGCTCACTTCCACAAAAAACGCCCATAACCGCTGTGCTTCATCATCTCCCTGCTCCAGCTTGCGGAACCACTCGCGTGCCTCAATCTCCAGTGAAGGATCGTTCTCCGCCTCATCGTGGAAGCGCACATACAGCTCCAGAGAAGTACGGATCGGGTCTGCCTGCAACGCTTCATCATTGCCCCACCGTTTATACGCTGCGATCTGCTTGCCAAACTGGGTTCCCCAGTCTCCCAGATGATTCACACTTACGGAGGTATAACCCGCTTCGTTATACAACCGATACAGTGCTGCACCGATTACAGTAGAACGCAAATGCCCGATTCCGAAGGGTTTTGCGATGTTAGGGGAAGACATATCAATCACAACACGTGAACCTTGACCAAGCTGAAGCTTACCAAATGCCGCATTCCCCAGTTCTTTCAGCAGATTCGGCGCGAGCTTCTCCCGGTTAAAACGGATATTTACATACGGACCGGCGGGAGTCGCTTCAATTCCAGATGCCTGCAATCCCGTTGCGAGATCAGTTGCAATGACTGCCGGTGCTTTCTTTAATGACTTCGCTAATGCAAAACAAGGGAATGCTGCATCACCCATCTCCGCCTGTGGTGGGACTTCCAGTAATCTCAGAACCTCTTCTTCATTCAATCCCGTTAAAGGGGCAATATCGGCCGCAGCCTGCTTCATCAACATGTCGAACACTCCTTATAATTCATTATTGGCTGAAAATAAACACAAAAAAGCTCTCGTCTCTAAATAAGAGACGAGAGCTGACTTAACAGTTCCCGCGGTACCACTCTAAGTGAACAGCTTACTCTTAATATGCATCAACATGCATACCAGTAGAACCTGTTCCGCTCGATGCGTATAACGGTCGCAAGCCGGGTTACCCTCAGACAGATATGGCCTATCCCAATCGGGATACGTACATCTTTTCGGATAACCATCTCACGGGTGCGTTTCACTCAGGTCATGTCATACCGGCTTCCACCTCTCCCGGCTCGCTGTCATGTATGGATCTGGCTACTCTCCCGATCATTGATATTCTTCGATTCAATTCATTGCCATCATTATACATACCACGATCAGACTTGGCAACCTGCATTAAAAATCCCCTACTGAAAGGCAACACATAGGCACATCGTCTCAGATGCTTGTGTTCACTGCCTTCCCTTAGGGGACAACGGTCATTATCGGTTTTATTTATATATTCCAGTGAAATAATATTTACGCTACTGCTGCCATCAACCGGCAAGCTTCTGCACATCTGCGGCAAGCCTCTGCACATGCTTGGCAGTGATCATGGTGGTGTTTGCCACACTCAGCGGCGCAAGCTTCACAAGCTTTCACACACAATTCGCATATTTCAGCAATGAAATCACTTCCACGTGTCATCGCTTGTGCAGCAAAACTGCAGATCTCCGCACATTCCCGATTCAAACGAATGCAATCACGCAGCATCGCCAGATCATATTCTTTCAGACTCGATATGTAACATACGTTGCATGCATTCATGCACTCCAGGCAAGCATCGATACATTGTTGATATTGTTGTTGTGTCATTTAAAGTTACCTCCCAGGCAAAGTTTGCTATGCATCTTAATACCCAGTTCGGAGGAATATTGAATCATCTAACCTACTTTATCGCTTCCAATTCCAGTAATTGGTCACGAATGACAGTTTGGTCAAAATGTTCACCTATAAACACAGCAACATTAGGGACCTCTCCCTGAGGTGTGATCTTCATGTAATCCGATTCACGGTAGGCATACTGGAACCAGAAACGGCTCGCCGTGTCACTAAACGATAAGATGCCTTTTGCTCGATATACATCCCGTGGCAAAGCAGATACAAATTGTTCAAATGCTTCGCTGTTCACCGGATGACTGAAATAATGCGTATACACCATGACATGTTCGTGTGATGCATGAGGAGCGGAATGCTCGTGACCGTGGGCATGGCTATGGGATGCGTCAGTATTAGTATCATCGCCTTGGACTGTATGATCTGTATGTTCATGACCATGATTGCAGCCATGTGTACCACAAGCTTCCGTATGCTCATGATGCTCTTGGTGAGCCGGCTTACCTGCTTCAGAAGCTGAATCACGCACGTGTACGTCTGCCCCGCTGCGAAGCAGCAGATCCATCTCCACCTCACATTTCACTGTAGGAATTACAGGTGCGAAGCCATTCCATTTTGCCAAAAGCTGCTCCAGATCCTTCAGTTCCTGTGCACTCACCCGATCCGTTTTATTCAAGAGAAGCACAGACGCACAACGAATCTGCTCCTGCATTAGCTTGAAGGTCTGCCCCTTCTGCTCCTGATACAGACCAGATAGATGTGCTGCATCCACAACGGTAATGAGACTTTTCAGTTCCAACCGCATGTAAAGTGAAGTCTCCGTTACCGCATCCAGAATCTCCATTGGATTCGCCGCACCAGTTGCTTCAATGATGATAACATCAGGTGATTCCTCCTGAACGAGATCAGCAAGTTGCAATCCCAAGTCACCACGTACGGTACAACAGATACATCCACCTAACATCTCTGTCATCGGAACGGTGGAATCCACAATCTGACCATCCAGATTGACTTCGCCCAACTCATTCATAACCACTGCAGGACGCAAACCCTGCTGTTGCCAATGTTCAATCAACTGAACAAGCAGTGTTGTTTTGCCACTCCCCAAAAAACCTGACAGTATATATACAGGTATGGATTGTTCTTTTAAAATCGTTTCATTCATGCGTATACACCTCTCTGATTGTCCTTCTTGTAACCTAGTCTATCTATATCTAGCGAGTGTACACCATCCCGCATTCGTTGTGCAATAACGTTCAACTCTTCACCAGTACATTGCCTGATTCTACCGGATGGTCTATGCTATGAGGACATGTTGATTGAAGGAGGAAGTTTCATGACTAATTCAGTGGAACAACATCGCCAGGAAGCTCCAACCACGGTATCGTGCATGATTGTTACAGTGTCTGACACACGAACTAAAGACACCGATGCCAGTGGCCGGCTCATGCACCAGCTTCTGAATGAAGCGGGTTATCAGATCGTAGAATACATCATCACACCAGATGAAACGGAGAACATTCGAAGCATCCTGCAAGATGCAGCTGTTCGTGATGATATTGAAGCCGTGCTGCTTAGCGGCGGAACAGGGATTGCACCCCGAGATACAACCTACGAAGCGGTGTCCTCACTACTGGACAAGGAACTCCCGGGCTTTGGTGAGATCTTCCGTTTTCTCAGTTACACCGAAGATATCGGTTCCGCTGCCATCCTGAGCAGAGCCGTCGCTGGAACGATTGGACGAACAGCCGTATTCTCCATGCCGGGTTCCAAAGGAGCCGTCAAATTGGCCATGGAAAAACTCATTTTGCCCGAGCTGCGGCATGTGATGCGTGAAATATATAAACCCGTCTGAAAGTAAAATGTACCCTATAAGATGGACACTTTGAAAAAAGTCCATCTTATAGGGTATTTTGTTTATAATGAAAAAAAACGATGTTGGAGCGGAAATG
>NZ_JAGIKV010000030.1 GCF_017874615.1 Paenibacillus xylanexedens | reverse complement strand
TGGTGGTCAAACCCTCGATCCCTCCACCCGCATAGCGGGTGGTTTTTTGTTTCGCGCGTTTCACGCACTCAACTGGCTAAAGCCATAACAAAAAAGGGGCCCGAATTACATCGGGCCTCCTTGAGTCATTTTTATGACGGAATTTGATTTCTTATTTCACTTGTGCGCCATTAGGCATGTTGTCTGGTACTGTAGCAAGTGTAAGTTGGTCGCCATGGGATGCTGCAAGGATCATACCCTGAGACAATTCACCACGAAGTTTCACCGGTTTGAGGTTCGTGACACAGATGACTTTGCGTCCAACCATCTCTTCTGGCGAATAGAACTTCGCAATTCCAGATACGACCTGGCGCTGCTCATAACCCAGATCGAGCTGCAATTTCAGCAACTTATCTGCTTTTTTGACCGGTTCGCAGGCAATGACTTGCGCGACACGCAGTTCAACTTTGGCAAAATCGTCAATACCGATCTCTTCCGTACCTTCAGGTGCGGTTACCGGTTCAACAGGTGCTGAAGCTCCAGCATCTGCTTGACTTGTTTCAGGCTGTGCCGCTTTTTGGCCACCAGTCATTGCTTCGGAGATATAAGCAATTTCCTGTTCGGAATCCAAACGCGGGAAGATTGGATCACCTTTTTGCAATGCGTTTCCAGTTGGAACCAGACCCCATTGCTTGGCTGTATCCCAAGCCGTAAGTTCACCTTCCTGAATGCCGAGCTGTGCCCAGATTTTATGAGGAGCACGTGTCAGGAACGGTTGCAACAGAATGGAAGCAATCCGCAAGCTTTCGATCAGGTGAGCCATAACGGATGCCAATTCATCGCGTTTTGCTTCATCACGAGCCAGCGCCCATGGCTGAGTCTCATCAATATATTTGTTGGTGCGGCTGACAAACTGGCTGATCGCTGTCAGTGCTACGGAAAACTGCAAGTTTTCCATCGCCTGTTCCACTTTTTCCACCGTAGCATGGCCTGCTTCTTCCAGCGAAGCATCAAATTCCGTTACATTCGAAGCAAACGCCGGGGCTTTGCCTTCAAAATATTTGTCTACCATGGCAACGGTACGGTTCAACAGGTTACCCAGATCGTTTGCGAGGTCGGAGTTGACACGCTCTACGAAGCTCTCTGGTGTAAACGTACCATCGGAACCAAACGGTACTTCACGCAGCAGGTAATAACGCAGTGCATCGAGACCGTAACGGTCAATCAGGGTAACCGGATCAACGACATTACCTTTTGATTTGGACATCTTGCCATCCTTCATCAACAACCAGCCATGTGCAAACACTTTCTTCGGCAAAGGCAAGTCCAGCGCCATCAACATAATTGGCCAGTAGATCGTATGGAAACGAACAATTTCTTTACCTACTAGATGTACATCCGCAGGCCAGAACTTGTTATACAGGGATGCATCGGATGAACCGTAGCCCAGTGCTGTAATATAGTTGGACAACGCATCAATCCACACGTAAACCACGTGTTTCGGGTCGCCTTTAACTTTGACGCCCCATTCAAATGTAGTCCGCGATACGGCTAAATCTTCAAGACCTGGCTTGATGAAGTTGTTGATCATCTCGTTCTTACGGGATTCCGGCTGAATAAAGCCCGGGTTCTCTTCATAATATTTCAACAAACGATCTGCATATTTGCTCATACGGAAGAAGTAAGATTCTTCTTTGACCAATTCAACTGGGTGTCCGCTATCCGGGCTCTTGGCCGAGATAATCTCACCATTCTCATTCTTCTCTACATCCACCAGTTGAGTCTCCGTGTAATACGTCTCATCCGGAATGCTGTACCAGCCTTCGTACTCACCTTTGTAGATATCTCCCTGTTTCAGCAAACGGTCAAAGATATCCTGAACAATGGTTTTGTGACGTTCTTCAGTTGTACGAATAAAGTCGTCATTGGAAATGTCCAACTTGTTCCACAGTTCCTTGATCCCCACAACGATATCGTCGATAAAAGCTTGCGGTGTCTGTCCTTTCTCTTGTGCCTTGCGCTCAATCTTCTGGCCATGTTCATCGGTTCCTGTCAGATAATGAGCATCGTAACCTCTTAGACGCTTGTAACGAACCATCGCATCTCCCGCCACAGTTGTATACGCATGCCCAATATGCAATTTGTCACTCGGATAATAAATCGGGGTTGTCAGATAAAATGTTTTTTGGTCAGCCATGAATGACTTCTCCTCCTTCAAATGTTCCTGCTTCATGTGATCCCTTCGTCCAAAACAACTAAAAAAGAACACAAAAAACTCCCGCCCCTATGGGACGAGAGTTGCTCTCACGTGTTACCACCCAAATTCCCCATGTTTTTCGCAAAACACAGGCTCTGTCGGTCCTTCGACCGCCCATTAACGCTGGATCACGCCTCAGCCTTACGACAGCAGCTCTGAAATCACTGTCTGCACGCTCGAAAGAGGTTCCTCCGGGACCATATTCCATCCTCCTCCCAGACCGGTTCTCAGCTCATCCGGCTCTCTGCACTGGGGGTGTGTCTGTACTTATCCCTTCACTGGAAAATCATATAGGAAAAATATACTGAAATGCGGACCCCTTTGTCAAGTGGACAGCATACTCAAGTTCAATCCTGGCCTGCTTCCAGGCCACCCGAATACTTCAAGTTACATCGTTACTCTGATACCATCATGGATTTCTCCGCCTTTGGTGGCACCAGATCTACACCGCCTGGATGAAACGGGTGACATTTGGCAATACGTTTCGCTGTTAACAACGAACCTTTGAGCGCACCGTGCACTTCAATCGCCTCCATGGCGTAAGCCGAACAGCTCGGATAGAACCGACATGTTGGCGGTGTTAATGGAGAGATATAGTTGCGGTACACCCGAATGGGTGCCTGAGCAATTCTGCGCGATAACTTCATGGTCAGTGCTTCCCATGAGCGTGTGTATGTCCCGACGCCGCTTTGGCCGGAGCATGCTCTGCACAGTCCTTGCAATATCCAAATACCTCGAACTTGTGGTCTACAACCTGAAATTGCTCAGGCGCATCCGCAAGCTGCATCGGGCAAAAAATAATAGGATATGTCTTCTGACACTTCAGGCAGATCATATGATGGTGATGATGATCTTCACTACAGTGCGCTTTGAACTTAACGCCATCTTCGAAGATGACCTGTTCCAGTACACCCAGTTCCTGCATCACCCGCAAATTACGATATACTGTGTCAAAACTCAGTCCGCTGTAAGTCTTACCCATATATTCATAGACGTCCTTGGGTGTAAGATACCCCGGAGACTCGGCAAATAACCGGGCCAGTGTTTTCCGCTGATCGGTAATGCGAAGCCCCTGTGAGGACATGGTCGAAATAATCTGTTCTGTCGACAGCATGATCTAAAGCACCTCCTGTCATACGAGCATTTTGCATCATTCATAGAGCGACAGTTTATTCGGCAAAAGCGAAAACTTTTACTTTCTTGTATACCTCTAATAATGCATCAAATTACGATTAGAGTCAACGAAGACACCGGGTTAGGTCATTCCAACATCACATAAAAAGGACTCCATGCACATGCATTGCCATTAGTCTAGCTTGAGCTAATGACATTACATTTTGATGGAGTCCCTTCCTGACGGTTCAGATGATCAATCGTTCGGGCGACTTTTGGGGTGAACGGGTATATATGATATAAGCTTTCACTCCAAACCGTCCGTGCATGTTCATGTTATTACTTTTCAGCCGGAAGCGGCGTGAACAGCAGGTTAACAGGCAAGTTACTTCCTGGTGCCGCCGAGAAGAGAATGGTTACACTCTCGCCGTACGAACCTGTGCGATACATAACACTTTGCTCATTAGGTGCAGTTACAGATTTACCTGTGGAAATCTGAACGACCTGTCCATTCACGAGTGCCACACCTGAGTATCTGCCTCCACGAGGGTTGAATGAAATCAACGTGCGCGGAGCAACATTATTCAATGTAATTTTGTACAAAACACCGAAGTTACCTGCGTTGGACGCTTCCGTGTAAGCCATAGGGTCCGTTCCCACAAGGTTTGGATCACTTGCATTGTCTCCGAGTGGAAGACGTACAGGTTTCGACCCTACTTCTTGATCATACGTAATGATCCGTGTTGCATTTGGATAGGTACCACGGTTGTGAACTCCATCACGATCCAGAACTGGCAGGCTCGACAACACTTCCATCGGGTCCTTGTTCTCTTCAATCATGATAATGTTGTAATCCAGTTCATAGTCACTGAATACATCCGAATACAAGGAAATGACTTGTCCCTGTTTCATCGGAAGAACGCTCAGATCATTGAGAATCAGCTTGCTTTCTCCTGGCTGGATGTACACTTTCTTTTGTCCGGTACCATTCTGCATGGACTGGAACCAACGGTCAATGGACAGCTTTCCAGCTACCGTTGCAAAAGGAGACGGTCCTGCAAAACCCATGTTTTGCTGGTCAATGGACGCCGTGTATGCATTGTTGTTTGTCGCTACAACATACATTTTTACGTTTTTGCCCGTGTTGTTCACATGGTGAATCATGAAGCGTGTCTGTCCGAAGGAAGATTCCTTGTACACAATACCTTCCGTATTCACGGTTTCCGGGCTGTTACTGCGGATCAGCAAACTTGGTTCATCATAATAAGTGAAAGGTACTTTCTCCAATGCCGGTACTCCACCACCGTCAAAAGTGAACTTCTCACCGACTGGTGTGAACAATTGATTGAAGTCAGTCACACTATAAAGTGTTTCTCCCGTAATATTGATCATCTTGGTATAGCTATTGCTAGCACCATGTTTATCGGTAACTGTAATCGTTACGGTCTTCGGTCCTGGAACAAAGAATGCAAGTGCATTGTTATCCCATTCTGTTTTTACAATTGCATTCTCATCATCTGTACTTTGATCAATATAAGTGATTTTCTCACCCATTTTGTATTCTTCTTTATCTGTCGTAAACATTGCAACAGGTGGCAGATTCGGTCTTTCAACCTTAATCGTAACCGAATACGGATCACTCCATTGACCACTTGAATCCTGGACCGCATAGGTTACTGTGTATACACCTGGTTGGTCGAATGAATCCTGACGGCCTGTCCAACGCTCATCTACAATGCTGAGTCCCTTGGGAGAGCTGGATCTGGTTGTGTAGGTTACCTGATCTCCGGCAAAGACCTCTTTTTGTACCGTGAAGCTCGCCACCGGTTTGGTACTCAGATTCAATACAACCGTTTTGGCAGATTGATTTACTTTATACGTAATGTCCAGAGCCTGTGTAATTGAAGTCAAGGGCACCATGAACGTATTTTTTTGTTGATAAGCCGCGCCCTTCATCGTTCTGGACACACCATTAACGGTATAGATCTTGCTGTTTGTTTTGAAACGCAGCTCATCTTCACCACTAATAATGATCGTTTCTTTAGTTGTGTTATCATATTTGACATCATAGCCAACCCGGTCAACGAGAGCACGGATCGCTACATAGGATACACCATTTTTAACAGCCATCGGCTGTCCAGCAAGATACGTCTTGCCATCTTGCATCATTTTATTACTGTTCATATAAAGAGTGAGGTCTCCACCCCCGCCTCCAGCAACAGATGAACCGCCTGTAGATGGTTGCTCCACTTCTACTGGTGCAGGTGCTGGTGTTTCCTCAGCTGTACCTTCTTCGTCCGTAGGTTCAATTACCGGCTCAACAGGAGTCGCGTCTGTTCCTGTAGGAACATCTGTCTCAGGGTTCACTTCTTCAGTTGTTTCATTATTTGATGTTGGAGTGTTTGTTCCGAATTTCACTTCGGATTCCGCGATGGTTTGTTCTTTCTTCACAACCTCCACGGATTTAACTTTGGCTGTATTCACTGATGTAGTATCGCTCTGATCTGCTGATTGTGCATTGGCAGGAATCACTGCAAACGCCTGAAACACAGCAAAAGCGGTAAGTATGGACAATTTCTTCTTCAAATTCATTCTTTGTCTTTGGCTCCTTCTGCTCCCATTTTATAAATATCCCCCTCAAAAAGTCATATTATTAGACGCTTGGAACCGGGAAAAGTTGCTAAAAAGTTAAGAGGAGAATTGTAAACTTTTAATAGAAGGAAAATACTATGAAAATAGTTATCTATCAATTATCTTTTCGGCATTCATATCCCAAAATTAACCAATAGAAAATTCCAACAAAAAAATCTCTCTGGGAGATGGTCAATCAGCACCATATCACAGAGAGATGTAAGGATTGAATAGGTCTAGCGCAAACGGACAGGCAGACTTCCTGTTGGCTGCAGTCCACCGGTTAACACATGGGACAGTACCCGAACAACTGCAGGTGTATTCTCATACGTACACACATAACTTCCCGGCCTCGAAATCTCCAGCAGATCATATGGATTGCGCAGAGCAATTACAATCAGCGAATGATTTTTACTAAGCTTTTCAACCAAATACTGTTGCCCTTTCGGAAGATGACCTGCCGATGTGTACGTACATACGATAACTTGTTCACTCTCCGACACATCAGCCAATATCCGATCTGCTTCATCATAAGTGGGCTGAGTAGTAATTTTGTGCTCACGAACTCTGCCTCTCAGTTGCGATAGCGCCATACCCAGCGATTCTGTATGAGACCATGGTTCATCCACCTCTGTACGTTGCACAACCTCAGGCCAGATGACATATACGTCCTTCTCTGGGTCCAATGGCAGCAGCCCATCATTATGAACGATGGTAATACTGTTTGAAGCAATCATGAACAGCGTTGATTCGTTTAATTCACTGGGATCACTGGATTCAGTGGATTCATTGTTTTTAACAGGTTCAGCATCTGCTCCTTCGAACGTTTCACTCGCTTTCAGCGAAACAAGATGATCATTTTGCTGCCCACGGCGCTTTCTTTTCCATGTCATAATGCGTTCCAACGCCTGATGAATAACCTCTTCCGATATGCGCCCCGTTCGAACTGCTTCGTATATGCCTTCCAGCGCAGCAACCTGATCGTGCAAGGTATGACTCACCAGGATCAGATCTGCTCCTGCTTCCACAGCACGAACGGCAGCTTCAGCTACCCCATATGGCTTGGATATTGCATGCATTTCAAGACAGTCTGTAATAATAATGCCTTCAAAACCCATTTCCTCACGTAGCAGACCCGTTAACACCTTATGCGACAACGTTGCCGGAATGGGCTCGGGCTCAATCGAAGGGAACATCACATGAGCTGTCATAATAGCATCAACTCCGGCCTCAATCGCCTTGCGGAACGGTAACAACTCCATCTGTTCCAGCCTGTTTCGATCATGGGGTACCGTAACCATACCAAGATGAGAATCTACGGCGGTATCTCCGTGTCCCGGAAAATGTTTGGCAGTAGCAGCTATGCCCTGTGATTGATATCCGGTGATGGCTGCTACGCCATGAGCGGCCACACTTTCAGCATGTTCACCATACGAACGCACACCGATAACCGGGTTAAGCGGGTTGTTATTCACGTCGACCACTGGCGCAAGGTTCATATCAATACCAATGCTTTTTAACTCACGACCCAGAATTTGAGCACACTCCAGGGTATATTCCGGATTGCCTGTCGCACCAAGTGCCATATTACCCGGCACTTGGGTCATTCCCTCTTGGTCAATCCGTGCAACCATGCCACCTTCCTGGTCCACCGAAATCATGAGTGGTAGGGCCCCCGCTTCAGCAGCCATATCTTGCAGTTCAGCGGACAGCCGTGTCAATTGATCTACACTTTCGACATTGCGCCGGAAATAAATGACACCTCCGACGTGATAGTCACGGATTAAGCGAGTAATCTGTTCATCTGCGTGCTGACTGTGAAATCCACACATCAACAATTGTCCTACCTTTTGCTCCAATGTCAGATCATTCAAGAGTTTCATTCGACCTCTCCTCCCGTTTCCCTTGCTACTACGAACCCAATTGTTTACTCTGCCTGTACTCGGAGGGTTTCATGTGGAAGTGTTTATGAAACACCTTGGAGAAGTAACGGCGCTCCTTGAAACCTGTTGCTTCCCCAATCGCTGTAATGCTCCATTCGGTTGTAGTCAACAATAAAGCGGCACTTTCCATCCGTTTCTGCGTCATGTATTCTACAAAAGTAACACCCATTTGAGTTTTAAATAGCTGGCAAAAGTAACCCGGGCTGATTCCGAGCCAATCTGAGACTTCATCTATTCCCAAGTCCTGTTGCAGCCGTGCATCCATATACTCACATGCAGACAGGATCAGTTCCGATACAGAAGGACGTGGCTGCGTTTGTTTGCCCTGACAGGCATGGGTAACGACCTCTGCAAGTTCGAGAAGTTCCCTCATGGATACGGCCCCTTGCAGTGCATTCCAAAAATTCACTTCGTGCTCTTCAGCGAGGGCCTGTACTTCACGCAGTTCCCGAAGCATGTGTACAAGCATAAACCGAAGATTGGTTTCATCTATCCTGTTGAAGGATTGTCCTGAATTCCCCATTTGCTGTTTAAGCCGCTCCAACACATCACGTAACCCCTGCTTGTTCCCTTGACGAATCCACCGAGTAACAAACTCCAGATCTTCTCTTGTAATCCATGAGTTAGCCCCTTTGGAGGCCGTATGATCATACGATAAGGTGGTTTCGGGACAACTCGCTTTCAGCACCTTGTCTTCACTCTCCGAATGGGACATCAGTATTTTTTGACAATGCCGGTATCGCTCCAGAATTTTACTTTCCAGGTTCACGGGCACATCATCCTGAACAACCCTGACCTTCACACTTGAATCCAAGGACAATATCACATTTAATTCGAGACACAGTTGATGGGCCAGTTCCTCTGAGCGACGTTTCCACTCACCTGATGCCTCCAGCAGGATGCACCACTCCCCTTTGCGGGTCGAAAGAATCTGACAGTCATCCATAATTCTCTCTGCCACTTCTCTAAGTCTGGAACTTACGGTCTCATGCCATCGTTGATGCTGAAGCTCGGACCAGCCGATAGAATGGCGAAAATAACCGACTGCATCCACCAGCAGCAACGTATACGGTGTACCAGTTGTTATGAATTCAGGAACAGAGGCAGGATAGGCAATCTCCAATGGTGCTTCTCCTCGCAACAGGTCAATCAACTGTTTGTGTCTGATCCAGCTTTCCATCTCTTGGCTGCGATAACGTTGCGATTCGTTTTCCTGACGTCTCTTCTGGATCTGCCCAGCAAGTTCACGCAGTTTATGTTCAAGATTCAAATAATCAATTGGCTTACATATGTATTCATGTACGTTATACTTGATAGCGGTTCGAGCATATTCAAACTGCTGATAGCCGGTCAGCAAAATAATCTCACACGTTTCACCCTGCTCTCGCAGCAAACGAATAAGTTCCAATCCATCCATAGACGGCATCCGAATATCACACAAGAGAATGTCTGGATGACTTTCTGTTACTTTCCCCAGCGCTTCTACACCACTTCTCGCTGTACCTGTGATTTCAATCCCCATCTCTTCCCAGGGTAAAATGTAGTTCAGATTCTCCAGAATCGGCAGCTCATCGTCAACCAGCATTGCAGTCAGATTCATCCGGCTTCCTCCTGCTCATATAATGGAATGATGCATCGAATAACTGTGCCATACCCCGGTGCTGAACATATAAATATGCCATACCCGGCCCCGTATTGAATACGAATTCGATCTGCCACACTTCGTAATCCCAATCCCCTGCGTTCCGTTATGGACGATAATGATTCCGCCCCTTCCGCGAGCATATCTTCCGGCGGATCTTCTGCCATATACTCAAATCGTGCGAGCATTTCCTGGGGAATACCGATCCCATTATCCTCAACACATAACACCAGATGACCCCGTTCTGCATATGCGCTTATCCGCAGTACGCCTGGATAGGTGATCCCCTCAAACCCATGTTGAATACTATTTTCCACCAGAGGCTGGAGGGTAAGCTTAAGCAGAATTGAGCTGTATAAATGGGGTGGAATGTCAATCTCATAGGTGAACAAATCACTGAACCTGTACTGTTGAATCTCCAGATAACTCTGCAAATGCCTTATTTCCTCACCCAGCGGAATCTCCTCCTGATCCTGAATGCTGATACGAAGCATATTGCCAAGTCTGGTCACCATCTCGCTTACTTTGCGACCCTCCCCACGCAGCGCTAATCCATTAATGGATTCCAATGTGTTAAACAGAAAATGAGGTTTGATCTGGGCCTGTAATACACGTAGTTCCGCTTGGGCTTTCTGCTCTTGCTCTGCACGAACACGACGGAATAATCCCCCGATCCGATCCAATAGTTCATTGAAACCTTGCGCAAGCAGCTGCATTTCATCGAATCCTTTTCCTTCCACCCTCGCATTAAAATCACCATCATCCACACGACGCATAAACCTTACAAGTACAGCAATGTTACCCGTAATGCGATTCATGAAAAAAAGATTAAAGATCATCGCTGCGAGCAGGCATAACAGAATAATGATGACAGACCAACCGGCAAAGGCATTGGTTTCCGCAGATAAGGCTTCCCATGAAGTCACACTGACGAGACTCCAGTTATAGTTCTTTAGATGATATTGCGAAATGATGCTCTCTTTGCCGTCAAAAACCGTTCTGACACTGCTAAAACCGGGACCGTAACTGCCGGATTCAGCACCAAGATTTTGCATGTTCTCACCGTTATATATACCTGCAGGATCATAGACGATCAGCCCTTCTTCGTTAATTAACAGGAACGACGTATCCTGTGCCGAATCGCTGATTTGCAGGTGACGGAAGATCCGGTCGATCTCTCCTTTTTTGATCTGAACAACAAGCACGCCGATATTTTGAAAATAACTGAGTTCTTTGACCAGTCTGATCTGGGTGAAGACAGGCTCTCCCCCGGTTAATTCGGGATATTCCAGAGGTGCGAGCCATTTAGGCACGCCATTAAGTTGCTGAATTTCGTTGAATAAGGGATGCACTTTGAATTGCTGAAAAGGAAGGGCTTGAAAGTTTTCTTTGGTGAAAATGGAGACAATCTGGTTATTCTCGGAAGAACGCAAATCATATAAAAAGGCATAACTAATGAACGGATAATTATATAGAAGGGAACGGAAATTGCGCTGGCTGGCATTCAGGGATAACTGATTACCGGTTCCCAGATCCTGCTTGGTCGGATCTTTGGCGTTCAACGCCATTTGAAAAACCGATGTCGCTATCCCGTTGTCGGTCACATTGTTAATCTGCTGAAATACATTCTCAATATTGTAGCTGATGGCCTGAAGCGCATATTCGGCCTGTTGATTGTATTTTTTCTCAATCGTATGTGATGTGACCAGAAACATGCCAATGCCCAGCGCACACATCGGTACAATAATCAGCAGCAGAAATGCCAAGGCCAGCTTCATTCGCAAGTTCATATCCCGTTCTCCCTATTCACTGGTTCATGGTATTAACCTTTGACACCACCTGCAGTTACTCCTTCTATAATTTTCTCCTGGAGTATAGCGTAGATCACAAGTACAGGTACAACGCTGTATACAATACCTGCTGACATCTGTGCATAGTTCATCTGATATTGATCCCGAAACTGGACCATGCCCACTGGCAGCGTACGCAATTTATCGGTGGATAAAAAATAGTTGGCGAGCAAAAATTCGTTCCAGTTGCCGAGGAAATTAACAATAAAAACCGTAACAATGGCTGGAACTGTAAGAGGTATCACTATTTTAGCAAAGATACCCGGGGCCCTCAAGCCGTCCATGACCGCCGCTTCCTCAATCTCCCCAGGCAGAGAACGCATAAAAGCTGCCAGGATAATAATTGTAAAGGGGATCGCATTGGCCACATAGGGCACGATCAATGCCAGATGTGTATCCAATATGCCCATTTTGCGAACAAGCAGATAAATAGGCAGCATAAGTGCATTGTTAGGAATAAGCATACCCGCCAGAATCAGGCTGTACAGAAACAGACTCCATCTCCGGTGTCTCATCCGGGTTACCGCAAAAGCAAACATGGCACCGAGCGCAATCGTACACGCCGATGATAAAATCGAAATGTACAGGCTGTTCCAGAAATACGTGCCAATCTTGGCATTCACCCAGGCCTCCACGTAATTGTTAAACTCCCATGTTGTAGGCAAACCGAATGGATTCAGGGCGATTTCATTGTTATCCTGCTTGAAGGAAGAGAAAATTACAAATAAAAAGGGAAACAAAATCGCGATTAAATACAACATTAACAACACATGAGGTATACTGCTTCTTATGCTTTTTGCCATCAATATTCCACCTTCTCGCCCCGCCTCGCCACCAGCAGTTGATACACCGCAGTGAGCACAAGCGTCAGAGCAAAGATCAGCACTGCAATGGTATTGCCATAACCATATTTGAAGTTGGTAATCGCATATTTGATCATGTATGTCGCCAGAACCTCGGTGGACCCAGCGGGCCCACCTTTGGTCATGACAATCACGATGTCGGCTGCTTTCATGGCACCTGCAATGGACAACATGATCACCACTGAAATGATCGGCCGGATCAGCGGCAACGTAATTCGCATTGCACGTTGTACTGCCGTTGCCCCATCAATTGCAGCCGCTTCATCCAGATCACGGGGAATCGCCAGTATGGCCGCCAACACCATGACAATGTAAAATCCCGTCCACTGCCAGGCGTTGGTCACCAAGATCGACAACATGGCAAATCGGTTATCCGATAACCAGTAGATTGGATCGATGCCCAGCACATGAAGTATTTTGTTTAATAGTCCGATATTCGGTTCATAGATGAATCCCCATAAAATACCGATAACGGCTGTCGACATGATGGATGGTAAAAAAACAGCGGTTTTATACAGACCTTTCAGCCTTTTCACATTGGCAATCAGAAGTGAAAACAGGACGATCAGGGGTACTTGAATCAGTACCGAAAATCCGATGAAAAAGCCGTTATTCCGTGTGGAAATCCAAAAACGTTCATCGGTCAGTGCCTTCACATAATTGGATAAACCCACAAAACGTGGCTCAGCCGATACCCCATTCCAACTCGTCAGACTGTAATACAGGGAGCTACCAATAGGGTATAGAAAGAACATTACAAACAGAATTAGGGCTGGCATTACAAACAACGTATAGATTAACGGGCTGCGGAGTGAAGTATTCATGGTCAGCCTCCTTCAGTCACTTCAACGATCGCAGTTTCAACTTGAATTGGTTTATTCCACTGAGGCGTTTGCTTCCTCTTGCACCTTTTGCAACTCTTCTGCCATTTTCTCTGGGGTGGTCTGCCCACCAATCAACTTCTGGATTTGCAGATTACTAATTTCTGTCGTCACATCGGCCTGAACGAGTGCATCAAATGCCGGGAACGACGTCTTGGACGCATTAAGCACAGCCACAATTTCTTTCATCAGATCATCGGTAATGCTATCGGTCAGCACTTTCTCGTCCAGCTTCATGGCAGGCAACACACCATCTTCCACAAGGCCGCGGATCTGCATATCTTCATTGTAGAAATTTTTGATAAAAGCTTTCACTGCGTCCAGCTTCTGCGGGTCATCCGCAACTGCTGCCGAGAATCCGTATCCATTGTTCACATCACGCATCAAAGACGTCTGATCTCCTGCTCCGTTCTCTACCGGAGGCATATTGAAGAATCCAACCTTGCCAATGAGCGATTCACCGCTCTGACCTTCCTTAAATACAGATGATTTCCATGTTCCGTCATACATCAACACCGCTTCTCCGCTCGTAAATTGCGTGGTATATTCGGCATACTCAAAGCCCAGTTCACCTTTTTTGAAATAACCCTTATCCACCCATTCCTTATGTTTGGCAAAACCTTGCACAACACCCGGATCGGTCCACTTCGCTTCACCTGTTGCAAACTTTGCGGTGATCTCTGGTCCGGCATACCGGGACCACAGGTGGTTGGTTAACATAAGCGGTACCCAGCCCGCCTTAGATGCGGAAGCAAGCGGCACTTTGCCATCGGCCTTGATCTCTGCCAGTATATTGTCCAGTTCAGCCATGGTCGTTGGGGCTTTCCATCCTTTTTGTTCGAAGTACTCTTTATTATAGAAAAAACCTTCGCCCGAACCGCCAATCGGCAGTCCATATACTTTGCCTTCATACGTAAATGGCTCAAGCGATGTAAACTGGTCCTGAATGCCCAGCTCTTGCAGGATTGGGGTCAGATCAAGCAGCATACCTTCCTTGGCATAAACTTTGGAATCCGGGCTACCGAACAGTTCAAATATATCCGGCGGGTTGCCTGCCGCCATCTCTCCGCGAAGCTTTTCCTTACGATTCACATCGGATTCGACGCCATCCAGCGTAAAGGTCAGATTGGGTATCTCTCCCTCAACTTTGTCCACAACATCCTGCAGAATGGCCAGTCTTTTCTGTTTGTCGGCTCCCACCTGCGTGTGGCGGAGAAGCATTTCAACCGGTTCCTTACTTGTTTCCTCCACAGGTGTATTGCCTGCGCCTTGCTGTGGCTCGTTACTTGAGCTTGCACATCCCGCCAAAGTCCATGAAGTGATAAGCAATAATGAAAGTAGTAATGTCATTCTTTTTTTCATCTGGTTGACCCTCCTCAAGATATTGAGCATTTGGCTTTACACTCTGATTATAAAAAGCCGGAGCTTACATCGTAAGGATGACAATTCATCAATGGAGGGATAAAATCCTTCACTGGACCCATAATATTACATTTACAATGGATAACAGCAAAAAAACAGCCCCTGCGAAACATGTTCGCAAGGACTGCTTGGTTGATTATTTTTATTATATATAAAGGTCAGATTACTTACCTGAACAAGCCACGCCAGCCGTTTCCTGGCGACCTTGTTCGATCAGGCGATACGCCCGCTCCACTTCTTCTTCACTTGGTGAAGGAACTCCATCCAGTGGATATACTTTACCGAGCGCCTCCCATTTGTAGATCCCCATCTGATGGTATGGAAGAATTTCGAACTTCTCGACACCATTTAATGTTCCAATAAACCGTCCGAGGTTAAGCAGATCCTCTTCCTCGTTATGAATGCCAGGAACATACACGTGGCGTATCCACATTTTCCGACCTTGATCCGATAACCACTTGGCCGTTTTCAACGTTCTCTCGTTGGATTTGCCTGTCAGCTTGATATGTTTCGCGTCATCAATATGCTTGAGGTCCAGCAGAACCAGGTCTGTGTGATCCAACAGATCGTGAATCCGTTCCGGTTCGTTAAACCCGTTGCTATCCAGTGTCGTATGCAATCCCCAGCGCCGCTTCACTTCCTTGAAGATTTCGGCTACAAAGTGAGCCTGTAACGTTGGTTCTCCACCAGATATCGTGAGCCCGCCTCCGGAGCTGCGGTAGTAAGACAGGTAAGGCTCAATTTCAGCCAGTACCTCCTCAAGCGTCATTTCTTTTCCGCCATCCAGCGCCCATGTATCAGGGTTGTGGCAATACTGACACTTCAGTAGACATCCTTGCATAAAAAGCACAAAGCGGATGCCTGGGCCGTCAACCGTCCCGAAAGTTTCGAGTGAATGAATATGTCCGTTAACCATGCTGCCTCTTCCTTTCTGTATCCGCATCCGCTGTGCGTTTAATATGATTTGGAATGCCTAGCTCTAGCGGTCTTCTACTTGCAAATTATTTACATCGAACCATGGAACGTACGGTTGATGACATCCAACTGTTGTTCACGAGTCAATTTAATGAAGTTAACGGCATATCCGGATACCCGTATAGTCAGTTGTGGATAGTTTTCCGGGTGATCCATCGCATCAATCAGTTGCTGACGATCAAATACGTTAACGTTCAGGTGATGAGCGTTTTGACCGAAGTAACCATCCATCATCGCAGTCAGATTGGATTTACGTGTAGTCTCCTCTTTACCCAATGCTTTTGGCACGATGGAGAAGGTATTGGAAATCCCGTCAAGACTGTGTTCATAAGGCAATTTGGCTACCGAGCCAAGGGATGCCAGTGCACCTTTTTTGTCACGACCATGCATTGGGTTTGCACCTGGAGCAAATGGTTCACCTGCTTTACGACCATCCGGTGTAGTCCCTGTTTTTTTACCATATACCACGTTGGAAGTGATCGTCAGAACGGATTGTGTTGGAACTGCGTTACGGTAAGCTTTGTGCTTGCGAATCATGCCCATGAAGTTCTCGACCAGTTCAACAGCAATGCTGTCTACGCTGTCTTCATTGTTACCGTAACAAGGGAAGTCTCCTTCGATTTCGAAATCAACAGCGATGCCTTGTTCGTTACGAATTGGTTTTACTTTGGCATATTTAATTGCACTCAGTGAATCTGCTGTAACCGACAGACCAGCGATACCACAAGCCATCGTACGTACAATATCACGGTCATGTAATGCCATTTCGATACGCTCATAGCTGTATTTATCGTGCATGTAGTGAATGACGTTGAGGGTGTTCATATACAGCTTAGCCAGCCACTCCATCATTGGTTTGAAGCGTTTCATAACCTCATTGTAATCCAGCACTTCGCTAGTGATGGCAGGATACTCAGGTCCAACTTGTGCTCCGGATTTCTCGTCACGACCACCGTTGATCGCATACAGGAGAGCTTTTGCCAGGTTGGCACGAGCGCCGAAGAATTGCATTTGTTTCCCGATCTTCATAGCCGACACACAGCAAGCAATACCGTAATCGTCACCGTAGATTGGACGCATCAGATCATCATTTTCATACTGGATTGAGCTGGTTTCGATGGATACTTTACTGCAATAATCTTTGAAAGCTTCTGGAAGTTTCGTGGACCAGAGAACAGTCAAGTTCGGTTCTGGTGCAGGACCCAAGTTGTGCAGTGTATGCAGGAACCGGAAGCTGTTTTTGGTTACACGTGTTTCACCATTCACGGACATACCACCGATGGACTCAGTCACCCATGTTGGATCTCCACTGAACAGTTCGTTGTAATCCGGTGTACGCAGGAATTTGACAATCCGCAGTTTCATTACAAAATGGTCAACCAATTCCTGAGCCTGTTCTTCGGACAGAATCCCTTCTTGCAGGTCACGTTCAATGTAGATATCCAGGAAAGAAGATACACGTCCCAGTGACATCGCAGCACCGTTCTGTTCTTTGATCGCAGCGAGATAACCGAAGTACAACCATTGGAACGCTTCTTTTGCTGTTGTCGCTGGCAAGGACATATCGAACCCGTGCATATCGCCCAATTGTTTCAATTCTTGCAATGCACGAATCTGTTCAGACAATTCTTCCCGCAGACGAATGACATCTTCATCAATAACATCAACTTCGAGTGCATTCAGTTCACCTTTTTTGTTACGAATCAGGAAGTCTACCCCGTACAAAGCTACACGACGATAGTCACCGATGATCCGGCCACGGCCGTAAGCATCTGGCAGACCTGTAATAATTCCTGCTTTACGCGCTGCACGCATGTCGGAAGTATAAGCATCGAATACACCCTGGTTGTGTGTTTTGCGAATGTTTGTAAATATATCAATGACGCCCTGTGGCATTTCAAAGCCATATGCCTCACATGCGTCAATCATCATGCGAATTCCGCCTGTTGGTTGAATGGAACGTTTGAACGGAGCATCGGTCTGAACGCCGACAATCTGCTCTTTGGATTGATCCAGATAACCGGGTTGGTGAGAAACAATAGTTCCTGGTGTGTTCACATCAACATCAAGGACACCGCCATTATCCCGTTCTTTTTTGGTCAGATCAGATACGATCTCCCACAATTCTTTGGTATTCTGAGTTGCACCTGCGAGAAATGCTTCGTCGCCGTAATACGGAGACAAGTTGTGTGCCAGAAAATCATTCACATCTACGGATTTGGTCCATGTTCCTTTGGTAAAGTTTCTCCAACCTGTTTGTTGTTTGACATCTTTTTCAATCACCGACATCGTAATCCCTCCACTAATTTGGATTTCTGGACACATAACATCTTGCTTCATTCGTAGCATTGTGTGCCCAGAGCCGCGCTTAATGTGAATTGTTTCACATAAACCGGAACATGTTCTCTCTACTTGGGAACCGGAACCGCGGGATGAATGTTTTTCTTACATTTTCAGTATACGACTTGGGGCTTTCATCATCTGTGATTTTTGTCACAAAGCCAGTGAACTAACTCACTCCACCTGCGCTGTGTCCTATTGAACCCTATTTAGTTTCACACTTAGCCACTGCGCGGGCAGAACAACTTCCGATCGCTGTTATCCCCGGATTTTTTCAATTTTATATGTCAAAGGGGAAAATCCGGGGATAAAGGCGAACGCTCCGCTTCTTCAGTTTTTTCTGCCCTCTCCGTTATTGTGTGAACATCTGGCTCAAACAGCCACCTCACGGATTCCGTGTAACCTCTATAAAACCCTTTGCTCCTCTATGCTCGGAGCAAATCAAATCTTAGATTAAATCCTGAAAAACAGGTGCTTCGCTCTTCTGTTTTTCTGCCCACTCCGTTATTGTGTGAACATCTGGCTCAAACGGCCACATCACGGATTCCGTGTAACCTCTATAGAACCCTTTGCTCCTCTATGCTCGGAGCATACCAAATCTTAGAATAAACCCTGAAAAACAGATGCTTTGCTCTTCTGTTTCTCTGCCCTCTTCTTTATTGTGTGAAAGACGGCAATCGGGGCTCCCCTCTCGGGGAACCCTGATCTTCTTGCCGTAAGGCACGCTTCGTTCTAAATTTGTTATTCAAACTTTCCGTAGAAAGCGTTGCGGTATACATCAGCCAGTTCAGTTACCAGCGGCAACTTCGGATTGGCAGTTGTACATTGGTCTTCGAAGGCACGGTCTGCCAGATAATCTACATGTGCTTCAAAGTCTTTTGCATCAAATCCAATTTCCTGGAACGATTCTTCAATGCCCAAGATTTTGTTCAGGTTACGGATGGCATTGATAAGACTGGTTACCCCTTCTTCTGTCGTGCGAGCAGGCAATCCCAAGATGCGGGCGATTTCGGCATATCGCTCATCCGCTACAAAGTGTGAATATTTCGGGAACGATGCAAATTTGGTCGGTTTTTTTGCGTTGTAACGAATAACGTGCGGCATCAGGATTGCATTGGTGCGTCCGTGTGCGGTGTGATACTGACCGCCCCATTTGTGCGCCAAGCTGTGGTTAATGCCCAGGAATGCATTGGCAAACGCCATACCTGCAATCGTGGAAGCATTATGCATTTTTTCACGTGCCAGTTTATCGCCTTGCAGCGCAGATTGCTCCAGGTATTGGAACACCAGTTGGATTGCTTTGATCGCAAGTCCATCCGTGTAATCATTCGCCATGACAGACACATAAGCTTCAATCGCATGCGTCAATACGTCCATACCTGTATCGGCAACCGCTGTTTTAGGCAGGGAGTATACAAACTCCGGATCGACAATCGCTACGTCTGGTGTCAGCTCATAATCGGCCAATGGATATTTGGTGTTACCTTGATTTTTATCTGTGATAACCGCGAACGATGTCACTTCAGAACCTGTACCGGATGTGGTTGGGATCGCTACAAATTTCGCTTTTACGCCGAGACGTGGATATTTGTAGATCCGTTTGCGGATATCCATGAATTTCTGTTTCAGATCGTTAAAGTCCGTGTCCGGATACTCATAGAACAACCACATGGCTTTGGCAGCATCCATCGGTGATCCACCACCGAGTGCGATAATGCAGTCCGGTTGGAAGCGGCGCATCATTTCTGTTCCGCGATCTACCGTCGTTGTGGACGGATCGGGCTCTACATCGGAGAATACTTCGATCGCTACCGGCATTTGACGTTGACGCAGATAGTGTTCTACCTTTTCAACATATCCAAGCTTCACCATCATGGCATCCGTAATAATTGCCACACGTGTGATGTCAGGCATTTTGGCAAGATACTGTGTTGCCCCTTTTTCGAAGTAGACTTTGTTCGGCACTTTGAACCATTGCATATTCACGGTACGGCGAGCCACCCTTTTCACATTGATTAAGTTCACAGCGGTTACGTTGGAAGAAGTCGAGTTACGTCCGTATGATCCGCATCCCAGTGTCAACGACGGCATGTTTGTGTTGTAGATATCCCCGATGGCACCGTGTGTGGATGGTGAGTTCACAATAATCCGTCCTGTTTGCAGACGATCTGCGAATTTGCCGATCACTTCTTCATTTGTTGAGTGGATAACCGAGGAGTGACCCATGCCGCCAAAAGCAACCACTTCTGCTGCACGTTCAATTCCCTCTGCTGCCGTTTTAACTTTGTAACAAGCCAGCACCGGGCTTAATTTCTCAGCCGACAATGGGAATTTTGTACCTACTCCTTCAATCTCGGCCACGAGAATTTTGGTGCCTGCTGGAACTTCAATACCGCACAATTTTGCAATGCTTACCGCAGATTGACCAACAATCGCCGGGTTCACCGCACATTTCTCGGCATTAATCGCACCTGCTGTCAATTTTGCTGCTTCATCTTTGTTAACAAAGTAACAGCCATTTGCGATCATTTTTTTCTTCACTTGATCAAAGATCGGTTCTTCAATGATGACCGCTTGCTCGGAAGCACAGATCATGCCGTTATCGAAAGACTTGGACAGGATCAAATCCGTCACTGCCTGATTGATATCCGCGCTTTTCTCGATAAAGCAAGGAACGTTACCCGGTCCTACGCCCAGTGCAGGTTTACCACAGCTGTACGCTGCACGTACCATGCCTGATCCGCCTGTTGCCAGAATGAGAGCCACATCATTGTGATTCATCAGTTCGTTTGTACGATCCATGGAAGGATCATCAATCCACTGAATACAATCCGCTGGTGCACCATGTTTCACAGCCGCTTCCAGTAGGATTTTAGCAGCTTCCCGGCTACAATTCTGTGCAGATGGGTGGAAACCAAAGATGATCGGGTTACGCGTCTTGATGGAAATCAATGCTTTAAACATCGTCGTTGATGTTGGGTTCGTGACGGGTGTAATACCCATGATGATGCCGACCGGCTCCGCAATTTTCTGGAAGCTTTCATACTCGTTATCTTCAATCACACCTACGGTTTTATCATACTTGATGCTGTGGTACACATATTCTGTTGCAAATATATTTTTGGTGATTTTATCCTCATACACTCCGCGGCCTGTTTCTTCTACGGCCATCTTGGCGAGCATCATGTGTTTATCCAGACCCGCAAGCGCCATCGCTTGCACAATCCGGTCAATCTGCTTCTGGTCCATCTTCATGAATGCGGCGTGTGCTTTATTCGCTTTGTCGATTAACGTTTGAATATACTGACCTGCTGTCGGTTCTTTTGCTGGGGCGACTTCGTTCTTTACAGCCATCTCCCTCATCCTCCTAAAGGTTCGTATTAGTTTGTCTCTCTCGTTTACATTCACATCGTAACATGACAATAAACTTAATTATGTGATTTTTTTCACAAAGTATAACAAATTTAATTTAAGTTTTGTAGTGTCCTTCATACGACCATTTTCACTTCCTATTTAAAATATAGGGCTGTAAAATTCATCCTCTCCATCGAAAGTGAATTTTATCACAATGTTTGAAATTTCGTCATTTTTGCCCCCTTTCCTTCCCCCTCAAACGGTAAGATTAGGTATATACTGAACTTAAAAATTGAACCACCGCAATTTGTACCGTCCTTCCTCCCGGCCGAGATGACCCTGATCAGGACGGCAACGGTTTGCGGCGAACCTCGGAGGCTACTGCTTACTACAGAAGGTCGTCCGATGGACATAAAGGGGAGATAGACTTATGAGAGAACTAACAACTGTACTGGAAAAGCGCGGTAATACTAACTGTTTCTCGGAAGCAAATTTCAACCATCTGCTGGTTACCATGAAAGATAGAACCTATCCGGAAGGTACACATCTGTACTGGGAAGGCGACATCTCTGACAAACTTTATTATATGAAACGGGGCCGTGCCCAGATCACCAAATCCACGGATGAAGGCAAGGAACTGATCATGTACATGTATCAATCCGGTGATATGATTGGGCAGGCTGATCCCTTCTTTGGCTCTAAACACAGCTTCTCAGCGGAAGTATTGGAGGACAGTGAGATCGGTGTACTGGAGCATAAAGACCTGGAGATGTTAATCTGCCAGCATTGTGACTTCGCGATCGATTTTATGAAATGGATGGGCATCCACCACCGGTTGACACAGACCAAATTCCGGGATCTCATGTTATATGGCAAACCGGGTGCACTTTGCTCCACCCTCATTCGGTTGTCGAATTCGTATGGTGAGCCTCATGGAGAGCATGTCATTATTCACAAAAAAATTACCCACACGGACCTGTCCAATATGATTGGAGCCACTCGTGAAAGTGTAAACCGCATGTTAAGCGACCTACGTAAGAAAGATGGGATTGAATATGACAATGGCATGATTGTCATCAAAGATCTGAAGATGCTGCAAGGGATCTGTCACTGTGAGCTTTGCCCGAACGAGATCTGTCGTATTTAATATTTGACTATGCTAATCGGAAATTGCTTATATATATTTAATGAAAAAAAGCCCAGTTCTCTAAAAAGAGATTGGGCTTCTTGGTATACTTAGGATGCATTGGTCAATTCAAGCTTTACCGCATCACGTGGATTCAATTTCATGTCCAGACCATTTTCCATTAATTCTTTGTCATTCACCATAATGACCCACCGCTCATTCATACGAGGCGTGACATTCTCGACCGAAACGACAAATTTGTTATTCTCCGACATTCTTACAATGCCGCTGGACTTCAACACATCACGAACTGTGCACTCCTGAACGTAGACGCCGGCATATTGACGATTAAGGGTTGGCATAATGTTTCCACCGCTAACCTTGAGTAACGTTGTCTGATATGCAACGCCATCCCCCCCACTGTCAGCGGCTTTCACGTAAATGATCACTTCATCTTTGGCATGAAGCTCCATGTCCCAATCTTCCTGTTCAATATCCTTGCCGTTTAATTTGACAGCCCAGCTCAGCGAAGAATCCAGAGAAACTTCACCCACGGATTGAATCCGCTTGCCATCTGCCGTAAAATCAACCAGTCCGCTATTGAGTAATGCTTTTTTGAGTGTCAAACCCTCACTAAAATCTCGCTTAATGGACTTTGTTGCATCAGGCAAAAACGTACTGCCATCTACAGCCACTGTGATTGTATTCGCTGTTTCTGTCTCTTTGACAATTGGCTGCTCAGAAGGCTGTGTCTCACTACAACCAGCCAAGATCGCCAGTAGGAGCAAACATACACCTATGTAACCGGGGATTTTCTTCATCATGTAGGTAACACCACCCTGCGTAAAATCATTCACCCTGTTGTCCATAACCTCTATTATGGCACAACTTTCGGCAAAAAAAAGTGTCAAAGCCGTTACTTTTATAGGGTACCGCCTCCAAATAAGGCTTGTACAAGAAAGAGAGCCTGCACACAGGCTCTCCAATCTATATCATTTTTATGTTCTCATTGGTTACGTTATCATTGGACACTAGCCTGCATGTATGTCCGTCCTCCATCTCCATCTTTCAGATATGGATTAAGCCCGAAGAACTGCTCCTCAGATACATATACACCTGTCAGCAATCGCCCTTCAAGCAATCCACCATCCACCTGTACGCAAAATGTAGGTGCATCTACATACTCCTGATACAACGGAATCTGACCATATTGTTGATGTACCTTGAATACCTTGCCTTGCTCATGCAAAGGCCGTTCCGAGAAATAGGTAGGCACAATATAACGGGCAATGACATCCAGTTCCTGCACGCTATAAAAGGGTTCATCACCAAGCCATGGTGCAAACATTCGAATCTTCTCATATTGAGACCAGACAACCGCCTGAATCAGCATTTCTGCCTGAACCAATCGACCTTCTCCCACATCCAGAACCAATTGCTTTCCATGGATTGTTTCTTCCATCTGAGACATCGTTGAATCAGGTTGTCCCAGCTCACATCCGATACACTTCCAGCCCCTGGACGTTTGAATCCATTTTTGCAGCACCGCCGGAGCTAATTTCGGACCATCGCTGTTCACAGAATGCGTATTCACTTCGGCAAAATCATCTTTAACCGAACGCGAATATGCTGTGCGCTTAAACAACTCCGCAGCTTTTTTGTAGATTAGATGTACCTGAATGGATGCGCTCTCAAGTTCCGCAATATCTTTTTTGCCGTAGCGTACTTTACGGGATAAGCTTTCTTCTCTCATGACAAGTGGGCCTCCTTCGCTCCGGCCGTCTGTGGCCATTTTCTATAGATTATACTACAACTCATGACAACATGTGCATAGCCCAAGAGAAAAACGCCGATCAACATAATACTTAAGACAAAAACCCCTGATTTCCACGGAAATCAGGAGTCTATGTCACTCATGCAACGAAAGTGGGTGATGCTTATGCGTTAGTCAACCCACTGCTCAGCCCAGTCTTGAATTTGATTCATGACAGGCTGGAGCGCTCTACCTTTATCCGTCAGTTCATATTCAATACGAACTGGCGTCTCGGGATAGACGTGACGAACCAGAATACCTTCACTCTCCAGATCTTTCATCCGTTCGGATAACATCTTATCACTCATGGATGGAATCAGATTGGAGATATCCTTGAATCGCTTCGAACCACTCATCAATGTTTGAATAATTAAACCATTCCAGCGCTTGCCCAAAAAAGAAAACGCCGTCTCAAAACGCGGACACATCCGCAAGTCTTGACCTTCCACATTAATCACCTCTTTAGAGATCACTCAAATCAACTTACATTTTGTTAGTATATTTCATAATAACATATTTAAGCTTCAAAGAAAACGCCTGCAACTAAAAAGTTTAAATTTTAGAAGCATATCATCCAAAATGGATCATACATCCCAGTATACATTACACGCTACGTCGTCACCATGGGAAATATCGTATAACTTCGCCATAGTACTATCTTACCCAAAAAGAACCCAGCTGCCACAGTCATCAATGACTCGGAGAAGGGTTCTTTTTGAATAAAACTTATAATTTCCATTACACGATTGAGTTAGTGAATTAGACCAGCACGCCACCAAATGGTCTTACAGGTTCGCTCTTGCCAAATTCCGGCTTAAAGCTGCGGGCAGGATATGCCCATTTCACAGCATTGCTGATCACTCTTAATATTTCCGGTTTGTAATAGGTCGGATACGTCTCATGACCTGGTCGGAAATAAAAGATTTTACCTTCACCACGCCGGAACGTACATCCGCTCCGGAATACTTCCCCACCCTGGAAGTTGCTCACAAACACCAGTTCATCCGGTACTGGAATATCGAAGAATTCACCGTACATCTCTTCTTTTTCCAATACAATCTTGCCTTCGATGCCATCCGCAATCGGATGAGATGGGTTAACACACCATACAATTTCCTGCTCGTCAGCTACACGCCACTTCAGATCGCAGCTTGTTCCCATCAGCGCTTTGAATGGTTTGGAGAAATGACCTGAATGGAGCACAATCATCCCCATGCCGTTCAGCACTCGCTGCGCAACCTTCTGTGAGATCTCATCGCTTACGCGATCATGTGCCATATGTCCCCACCATATGAGCACATCTGTGGAATTCAGCACTTCATCACTTAATCCGTGTTCAGGCTGATCCAGTGTAGCTGTACGAATAGCAAAGCCTTCGCCGCCAAGTCCGTCAGCCAGTGCTCGATGCAGACCATCCGGGTAGACTTCCCTTACTTCATCGTGAATTTTCTCATGGACAAATTCATTCCAAATGGTGACGTTGATCATATTCAATTTCCCCCTAGTGTAGCTCTAAACCCACCACATGTCGCCCAGCGGTTCTTCGATCAATACTTGCTGGAGATTTTGCACGGCTTTAGAGAATCCTTCTTCAACCGACATCAGACCGTCTTCGTGCTCAATACTTACTACATAATCATATCCGACCAGACGCAAGGCACTCATAATATCTGCCCAAGTCTTGTTATCATGTCCATAACCAACCGAGCGGAACTGCCAAGCACGATCCAGCATATTGGTATAGTCCTGCATATCCGTTACACCGTGTTTGTTCACGTTTACCGGATCAATTGTTGTATCTTTTGCATGGAAGTGATGGATGGCTCCTTCACGTCCCAAGATGTGAATTGCCTGAACCGGATCAATACCTTGCCACCACATGTGACTTGGGTCCAGATTGGCTCCGATCACTTCACCTGCTGCTTCACGCAATCTCAGCAAGGTAGCTGGAGTATGAACGGAGAATCCACCGTGCAGCTCCAATCCAACTTTTACGTTACGATCTGCTGCAAATTTACCCCACTCTGTCCAGTAAGGGATCACTTTGTTCTCCCACTGCCACTTCAGGATCTCCTGGAAGTCATTTGGCCATGGTGCAACAGGCCAGTTCGGATATTTAGCATCCTCATGGTCTCCCGGACAACCGGAGAATGTATTCACTACAGGTACTTCCAGCTTCTCAGCCAGTTCTACCGATTTAACAAAATCATCGTGAAATCCTTTGGCAATATCCTTTTGCGGATGTAGCGGGTTACCGTGACAGCTGAGTGCACTGATCGTCAAACCGCGTGATTCCACTGCATTTTTGAAGTTTTTCAATGCTGTAGGATTGCTTAACAACTCATCTGGCTTACAATGTGCATTGCCTGGATGTCCGCCTGTTCCGATCTCTACTGCTTTTAATCCCTTGGATGCTACATAATCCAGAGCATCCTCCAATTTACGTCCTCCGAATAGTACCAAAAATACGCCGAGTTTCAAGTGCGATTCCTCCCTGGATTAGATATCGTATGATTGCTGAATTCATGAATATTGAACTGTATACCATTACCGTTCAGATCACATGCCTGTTTGATTAGTGTGGAAAATCGAGAGTGTTTCTATCCTGAAATTGAACGTAAGAATACTGGTTATTCTGCTTCACTCGTAAGAGCATCAAGCTTCGAACACTTATTACTCAGACTAGTGGGATTCCACGGTTTCAATCTCAGTTTGAACTGTGCGAGTTACTGCAAAAGAATCATAGCTGCTCTCCAGATGTATGTGCTTGCCTTCGAGTGAAGAACGCTGGAATGAATGCATGGCTTCCAGAACGTGATAAGCAAGCTTGCCACTGGCTTTGTGTTCCCGTCCGGCACGAATGGATTCAACCATTTCGGTTACGCCGATGCCTCGTTCGTTTTGTCCACTTTCGAAGACTGGTTTGACCGTCTCCCAAGTGTCTTGACCGTATCTGCGAACCTTCACTTCCCCGTTAAAATAATTGGGGTCCGGTACACTAAGCGTACCTTCTGTACCATAGATTTCAATACGTGGCAGATCCGAAGCTCCGCGAATATCGAAACTGGTAATCATGGTTGCAATGGCACCTTCTGCAAAATCAATGGTTCCTGCCAAGTGGGTAGGCGTCTCTACTTGCAGCGCTGTACCTTCCTTTGGCCCAGAGCCAATCTTGCGATCTGCAATCTGTATCCCTGCCGAGGCACTGATTCTGCGAATCGATCCAAGCAGCGTAATCAGAGCGGTCAGGTAGTAGGGTCCCATATCAAACATCGGTCCGCCACCTGCGACATAAAAGAACTCCGGATTAGGATGCCAAGCTTCTGGTCCTCCACCCATAAAGAATGAAGTCGCTGCAACCGGCTTGCCAATGAGCCCATCCTCAATGGCTTTACGAGCTGTCTGTATGCCTGAACCAAGGAAGGTATCCGGTGCAGAACCAACATACAATCCCTTTTCCTCAGCCAACTCAACAACCTTGCGACCATCCTCAAGAGAAATTGCCAGCGGCTTCTCGGCATACACATGTTTGCCTGCTTCGAGTGCAGCCAGATCGGTCATGGCGTGACTTCCAGGAACCGTAAGGTTCAACACAAGTTCAATTTCGTTATTTTGCAGCAACTCATCTACATTGTAAACGTTTGCGATATTAAATTCATCTGCCCGTTCCTGAGCGCGTTCACGAATCAAATCCGCAACAGCCACGACTTCAATGACCGGGTTGTTTTTGAGATTTTCCAAGTAGATGGCGCTGATGTTACCACACCCGATGATGCCTGCTTTCATTTTCTCCACTGTGATGTTCATCTCCTTACGCATGGTGAAAATCTGCGTTTGAATGGTTGAGATACATATGTTTTGTTGGATGTTTCCTGTTCCTTAAATCTAATACTATGGTATTCCGTTTCAGCTTCAATTAAAATGAATAATATGATTGAAACATGAACTATCTGGTCATAATTTTCAAATTGCAAGGAGTATGCCCATGCCGACAGACCAAACCTGCCAAGTTCTTACAGCAGGCTTTTCATTTCATCGTAAACCCTACGCTATGGTGCAGCCTGAAGGGGTGAAGAACTACCTGTTAAGACTGCAAACAGACGGACGTTGCCGTGCACGCATAGACGGGGACATGTCCCTGGTGGATGCGGGCGATCTGCTTCTTTTTGATCCTGACGAACCCTATGAGCTGAGAATAGACAATGAAACCAATCCGATGGGAGAACGACTGGTGGAGAGTGGCGACTATCACATCTTCTTTAATGGTTCCTGGGTGGATGAGTGGTGGAAACGTCACACACGGCCGACCCGAATTAAAGTCGAACTGACGGAAAGCCTCTTGGTCCTGTTTCGACAGCTCGTACTGGAGCAACGCCGCATCTCCAATCCTTATCCGGAAATTTCAAGTTATTATATGCGGATTTTATGTCTCGAAGTGGATCGTCTACTCTCGGAGCATCCGACGATAACCAATACCAATTACGTGGCTTATGAGATCAAAAACTACATTGAAGAAAACGCTTCCTCTTTATTCAAGCTCGATGATGTGGCAACACATATTGGCATCAGTGTCTCACGGGGTGTTCATCTCTTCAAAGAAGCGTTTGGCAAAAGCATCATGCAATACACGCTTGACGTAAGGCTGAATATGGCCAGGGAACGGATTATTTTCAGTCCAATGACCCTGGAGCAAGTGTCTGAGTCTTCCGGCTTTAACAACTACACCTATTTTCATCGGGTATTCCGTTCCCGGTTCGGCATGTCCCCGAAGGAATTCCGCGTCATTCACCGGGAACAGATGTAATCATACCAGTATACGTAAGTTGAACTTATTTGCGCGCGGCTATGGCCTCGGATACAACCATCGCCAGATCTTCATTTCCAAACATGGACAACACGCCAAGTACCGTATCATCCGGGATCTCACCGGCTTCCTCCTTGGATACAATCAGCTTCTGCACCTGCTGCAAACGCTCGTTGCTCTGCTGATTCGGGTAGGCTTGCCGGTACATCTCTTCCGGGTCCAAACCATTATTGACACACCACTGGGCAAATACGAGGATCATCATCTCTTCTTCCTGTTTATAGGTTTCTACAACAGCTTCCTCGATCTGTTTATTACGTTCCTTTTCATATTCATCCATGACTTGTATTCCTCCGTATGTGTATTCTGCAATTATTTGCGAATCAATTGTTCCGCCAGTTCATGACTTTCCATGACATGACTTGCACTGATCAGGCAATCATCAGGTGAGTCCAGACAAGCCAGGAAATTATCAACTGCTCCGCTAAAACCTCTGCGTGTTAACACGGTGTCCCAGCTCCCGAACGTTTCTTTGGTTTCCAGACTCCCCTGTTCCATGCAGCTGATCGTGTCCATGTTCACCACTTCAACAGATCGTCCACCACCATGCAATTCGATCTTCTCCAGATCTGCCCCAGCTTCACGCACCATATCGAATCGACCGTAGGCTGTTCTGCCCAGCTTGGCCGTTCCGGTTGCATGCAGCAGTCTGTCCAGATCATTCTTCCGAATCCATTGATGAAGCAACTCCACATTATGATCCGAGTACCACAACATCAGATCCAGCATATGGATGAGATCATCATAGATGGTTTCCGCCGCAGGACGATCCTGAATGCCTGTACGATGTTTGGTCACTGTCAAGGATTCAAAACCTTTTCCACCCTGCATCCATTCTTTCGCTTTTTGGTACATCGGTGCGAATCTGCGGTTGAAGCCCACTGCCAGCAACAGCCCTTGTGCCTCGGCAAAAGCAGTCATCTCTTCCGACTCCCGAATCGTATAGGATAACGGTTTGTCTACGTACACGGCTAATCCCTGTTCCAGACATTGCATGACAATGTCAAAGTGCGCTTCCGTTGCTGTATGTACAAACACCGCATCCAAGTCCCAGGACAACAGTTCTTTCAGATCCGTTGTTCCCCGTTCTAATCGATACGCCTCCTGAACGGCTTTGACCGGCTCCGGAGATCGGTTCATAATGCCTACAATCTCCACGTTCGGATGAGCTGTTAACAGCGGCAAATATACTTTACGTGCAATATCGCCGAGGCCGATAATTGCAACTCGTTTACGTTGGGTTGTTTCCATGATGATCATTCCACCTTCAGTTCGGTTCTATATTTCCACGTCCTATAGTGTAACCCTTCGGACAGCAACTTGCCAGTGATTGCAGCACACTTCGCACGAATTGTTCAGACAATGGGCGAACGTGGTAAACTTAGGAGGAACAGCAGTACAGATCGGGACACGACCAGACCTGCCTGATCTGAAAGGAGCGTTTGGGATTTTGCGAAAATGGTTATGGCTTCTGTTATATGTTTTACTTGCAGGAGTCACGTTTATTTACAGATATGAACTGCTGGCCTGGACCGATCTTCATCAGTCCATTCCGCTGTTACTCGCCATGGCAACCTTGTTTGCTCTTGTGCCTGTAATTCCTTATAAGTTTGTTATTATCGCCTTTGGTTACAGTTACGGTACCACCACGGCAGCCTGGATATGCTGGCTTGGCACAACACTTGCTGCCATGCTCGTTTATGGCGGAGCAAGAACGATCTTTAGACATCAGGCGAGATCGTACCTCGAACGCATTCGGGGTCTAAACCGTTTTACCACATGGATGGAAGCACATCCGTTCATGGGTGTCATGTCGATGCGACTGTTGCCGATCGTGCCTCAGATGGCCGTTAATATCTACGCAGGTATAACGTACACGCCATTCTGGGTCTTCATGCTTGCCACGGCCATTGGGAAAATGCCAGCGATTTTTGTATTTGCCTATACAGGTGCACAGGCTGAAACCTCAATCTGGCTGAGCCTGGGAATCCTTGCCGGATATCTGGTGTTCATGACCATTGTATTGCTCTTATTTCGCTTTCGGTCACGCAACAAAGCCTGAATTCAGAATTCGCAAAGCGTTCAGATCCAGCTTGTTTTCATTCCGGCTTGGTTGGCTTGCCAATTCAGGATATAATAGAAGAGCAAGCCTAATGCTTGTGTAACAAGTTTTAATAAAACGGTAGATTGCTGGAGCTCGAACACGAGCGCTAAATCTTCATCAGAAATGGAGTGACTATAGCATGGAACAACATTCAAGTGAGTTAGCAACTTTTGCAGGCGGATGCTTCTGGTGTATGGTATCCCCCTTTGAAGAACTGCCCGGTATTCATAAGATCGTATCGGGTTATACAGGAGGACATACCGAGAATCCAACATATGAAGAAGTCTGCTCGGAGACAACAGGACATGTAGAAGCTGTGCAAATTACGTTTGACCCTGCCATCTTCCCTTATAAGAAACTGGTTGAACTGTTCTGGCAGCAGATTGATCCTACGGATACAGGCGGGCAATTCCATGACCGTGGATCTTCCTATCAGACGGCCATCTTCTATCATAGCGAAGAACAGCGCCAGATTGCGGAAACTTCCAAAGCGGAGCTGGGACAAAGCGGACGTTTTGACAAACCAATCTTCACTCCGATTTTGCCAGCCAAACCGTTCTATGAAGCGGAAGAACATCACCAAAATTATCACCGGAAGAACCCTGCCCATTACAAACGCTACAGCAAAGGTTCTGGACGTGTAGATTTCATCGAACGCAACTGGACCGGTAACGTGGATAAAGACGGGCTGAAAGAGCGTTTGACGCCGCTTCAATATGAAGTTACGCAGAACAGCGCGACCGAGCCTGCATTCCATAACGAATTCTGGGATCACCACGGTGATGGTATCTATGTGGACATCGTATCTGGCGAGCCATTGTTCAGTTCTACTGACAAATACGACTCCGGCTGCGGCTGGCCGAGCTTCACACGTCCATTGCGTGACCACAACGTGAAGGAAAAAACCGATCTCAGCCACTTCATGATTCGTACCGAAGTGAGAAGTCGTGAGGGCGATTCCCATCTGGGTCACCTGTTCAACGATGGTCCTGCCGAAGCAGGTGGAATGCGTTATTGCATCAACTCTGCGGCACTTCGTTTTGTACCCAAAGAAGACATGGATAAAGAAGGATACGGTGAGTACGCCGTCCTTTTCCAATAAGTTTTAATACTAAAAGAGCAGTGGGATGATCCCGCTGCTCTTTTTGTTGTACATTACAACTACATCATACTTACAATCCAACCGATCCAGTACGCAAATGGAATTAATAACAACTGTGCCAACAGTGTACCGAATAAACGGGATACGAGCATGCAGCCATAAATCTGATTCATGCGATCCAAACGGATCTCGCCACGTAATGATCGGTCACTGAGCAGGGAAATCCGCGGATCAATCAGGATGGTTAACAAAATAGTCGCTATTCCGTTAATTAGCCCGGTTGATTGGGATGCAGCTACAGCCTGCCCTGGGTAAAGATAAGCTGCGTACAAGCTGGACAGGACACCAGTGGTATAGATTGCGGTTACCGCTACATTCAGCAGCATTAACCGTCTTGGCATCCCATGCTGTACCAATCGTTTGGCCATCTTCCAGGATGGCGGGGTGATGTAATACGTTGCATTTCTAATCTTACTTCGCTTCAGCATACCGCGAACCATCGCAGGGATGGAACCGGCTGCTTCAAAATGTACAACCATTCTTGATGAGAGCTTCACCATGGTTGGAAAACACAATATGGCTAATGCCGTTCCTATCGTTGCCGCACCCATTAACCAATGTAGCTGTGCTGCAAAGTGTGGATTGGCTCCCCGTGTTGCGGTATCCACCAGATTACCTACCATCGGGCCCTGGGCCATATTCGAGGTTCGAGAAACCAACAGCAAGATACCCGCGAGTGAAATGGCTAGCGCGATTCTGCGGGTGCGTAAACCACCAAGGCGGAGCGCGTAAGACAAGCTGTCTGCAGCATGAATCAGCATGGTGAACAACATAGGGATTGCCAGGCTAAGACTAAACATATGTATGTACTCCTTTATCTTCCTTTTATTGAACTTATTCCTTCCATGGACAGCATTATACTCCTCTGGCTTGCAAAAGTATAGGAACGAGATCCTTCAATATAGTTGAACTAAAGAATATTTACACTGGACACTCCGATGACAGAACAACCTTCCGATCGCTGTTATCCCCAGATTTTTTTGATTCCTTTTATAAAGGGGGAAATCCGGGGATAAAGGCGAGTTTTTGCTTACGAAGTTGCTTTCCACAGAAAGCTCTTAGCTCCTCTTCTTCAGGTACTTTCTGTCCTCTCCGTTTTGTGTAAATGTTTATTTCAATTTATATAGATCATCGGTAAATGCACTTACGACCTCGGATGTTCATCGTTTATCCCTCCCCTCAAAGGGTAATATACAACTAATCCATCATTGTACAGGAGGGGTTCATATGCCTTGGAATAAACAGGATTATCCGGTATCCATGAAAAACCTGGAACCACGTGTTAGACATAAAGCAATTGAGATTGCCAATGCTCTGCTCGATGACGGGTATGAGGAAGGACGCTCGATTGCCATAGCGACAGCTAAGGCGGAAGAATGGGATGAAAATCATCCCGCACCGGAAAGTTCGAAATCGGACTCCACATCTTCTTCCGATAATTCCAACCCTAAAAAGTCGTCTTCCACGGAACGTCGTCATTCTGAGCCCGTATCTTCGTCCAAAAGTCATGACAACATCCATGTAGTGCCTACCGACTCTGGCTGGGCGATCAAGGAAGAAGGAAAGTCTAGCTATCTGTCCACATTTGATACTAAGGCAGAAGCTGTAGATAAGGCCAAAGAACTGAGCAGCAAACAAAATATTCGAGCGATTATCCATAATCAGGATGGTCAGATTGCTTCTTCGATCAAGTCTTGAATGAATCGGATGACATCGGAAAATGGCCGTTCACACAGTTCAGCGAATATAAAATCATTCCACGAGCAAAAACAACAAAATCCCTTTTGCTGCTGAAGAGCAGTCAAAAGGGATTTTGTATGAACTTTAACTATCAAGACCTGAATATGATGCATACAGGTTATGGTTGTTCTGAAACGTATGGTTAATTGGATACACCTCTAGCCACCGTAGTCCGTTGTGAAATAGCAGCAGCGTTAACTGCCTTGGCTGCAGCCGATGGCATCGGCAATTTCACAGCCGAAGTTGTAACCACGGTTCCGCGAGCCGGAACACTAACGACGTACGTGATGACTTTGCTGGCAATCCATACGGCCAGAATCGTATATAAAGTTTCTTTTACCGGAAGAAAGAAAAGCGACAATCCCAATACAAAAGCATCGCTGACAAAGAAAACTGTTCCCAGCTTCCATCCCTTCCAGCGGCTAACCAGCACGGCGAGAATATCGTCTCCACCTGTCGCTCCACCGAATCGAAGCACGATCCCAGCGCCTACCCCTGTCAATATACCGGATAGAACGGCCGGAATCCACAGATTTCCGTTAAACGACAATACCAGTGTGGAGTATCGTTCAAAGCCGTCATAGAATAGGGAAAATGCACCGACGCCAAGCAATGCCTGAATCATGAATTTCCAGCCTTTGAGGAACCAAGCCAGGATCATGACCGGAATGTCCAGTAACAACATACCGATAGCAGGTGATAAGCCTGTTGCGTATTTTCCGAGCAGGGCCAGACCAACAAATCCGCCCTCCGATAAATGATTCTGAAAGTTAATGTGATAATAAGCAAAAGCTAAAATAAATGTACCGAGTAGCATAATGGCGAATTTGATCGCCTCTGTTTTAACGTGTTGTAAGGTTAACGATGTTCTCTTCATTCAGGTTCCCTCGCAGTTTGTAGGTTGGTTTTTTATACCGACCGTACCCTGCAAAAGGTAAGCCTGGAAGAAATCATCGTGTACGTCCTTCGAATATTCATTCCAATCCCCTCTTTCGCAGAGTCAGCCGTTTTTTTGAAACCGGTTGGTGTACTCTACAAGGGGCGCTATGTGTATGAGAGATCGTAACGTTTCCAGATCGTCCTTGGGGAGATTGTCCTTCGGGAACTCATGGTATCCTGATCCTTTCTGTTCTGTTGTGGTTAGCTGTGCTCAGTTAAACTGAAAAATAACTACAATGCATAAGCTTGAACATTTAATTGTACACTTACACTTGGATTACAGTACCCTCTTTCGATCGCGGTTATCCCCGGATTTTTGGAATTCCATTTTCCCTCTGGGGAAAATCCGGTGATCGCTTATGCTTCCGAAGCTGCTTTCATTCAAAAAGCTTTCAGTCGAACGCTTCGCTTCTACAGATGGGTTCTGCACTCTTCGTTCCTGTGTAAATTGTAAATCCAACTTACACCAGTTGCAAGTTCATTCAGTTTAAACACCAAAGCTAACTTGCTTGTTCTTCTATTATATAACACCAACGTGACCGGGTCTAAACAGTAGACCCCTCAAAAACAGGCATAAAGCAGCCTTTGGACTGCTCCAGCAGTCATACGGCAACACCAGGATAAGCAATGCTTGCTAATGGTGCAACCTGCTCCTTTATTCTATGACCAAAGCTTCCAAAAATAACTGTCAGTCACCCAACTGTGACAAATTGGGGCCTTTTTTTATTTTCTTGCGCTTTTTGAAGGAATCATTTTCCTTTCACACATACACTATAGCAAACGTAATCGGCTTATTCTTTGTCCAGTTCAGACGTTTCCAGACTTACTCTGCTGTTTATGGTATAATATAACAATTGAATCCCACTACCGTTTAAGCGAGGCGGATTGATGAAAACGTTAAAGCCAAGAGTCTTTATTGGCTGCTCGCTGGAAGCGAAGCCGATTGCAGCCGCAGTACACGAAAACTTACGTTTTTCAGCCGAAGTTACCCCTTGGTATTCCGGGGTTTTTAATCCAAGCAGCTATACCATGGACGATCTGGAAGTAGAGGTCCGTACGACTGACTTTGCCATTTTTATTTTTCATCCGGATGATATATCCAAAATTCGCGGGAAGTACTACGCGTCGGTCCGGGATAATACAATGCTGGAAATGGGTCTGTTTATGGGTCGTCTGGGACGAAAACGTATTTTTTTCATTCTTCCTGAGGATATTACAGACATCAAGGACACAACCAAAGTCGAAGGATTGCGTATGCCCACAGATCTGCTGGGATTAAATCCACTCGTATATGAAATCCGTTCTGACGGAAAGTGGGCACCAGCCGTGTCCGTGGCATGTTCCAAAATCGCAGACAGTATTGAGGAACAAGGACGCTGGAGTGATCCAGAATTGGAGAACATCATTGAGAAGCATAAACGCACTGAGGGAGAAGCGAGGTTACAACTGCTTAAGTTGCTGCGGTTCTTTAGGGAATTGCTGCGTACCCGCAAAGCAGATGCCAAGATGCTGGAGCGAATGAGCGATGCCCTGCGTACTGCCTTTGTCTCTCATCCTCCATTCGCTGTACGTGGCACAGCCATATACCGTACAGATGACAGTGGTTACATTGAGCAATTATGTGGTAATGTTGGAGAACCGGGGAGAAAGTATGACTTGTCCGCTAACGACGACAAACAACCGGATGATCCCAAGCGCATCCTGGTGATTGATTCTTACCGGGAGAATAAAATCAAGATTAACCTGTATGATGATTACCTTGAGAAAGAGTATCTGCTATGCTATCCTGTAGCCAAGAGGTATGTTATCACCGTTCACATTATTGGACATATTGAAGCGGATGAGGCGGTATTTCAGCAGATTGACCTACAGAATCGTCAACTGTTCAACGCCATCAACGATTTGTTAGGAGGCGAACCGGAATGAAACCGGAAACGAAAAAAATAAGCAAGCGCTGGGGCAGCGAAAAAAAGGTACGCCTCAGTTCTGCGCCCGAATCATCACGACCGGTTCCGGAACCCAAGGAAGAAGATCGTTTCCACAAGCCGGCCGTACCGCTAACTACCATTGGGCCCTCCCTGAAGGGCAAGGAAAGACCTTATAAGGTCATCCTTGAAAAAGAGGCGTTCTACGAAAAGCCTCAATATCTTGCTTAATTGCTGAACACATCATCAAACCTGCCGCTGAATCGGCAGTATTCCATAGGCCCCGCCGCCCAAGGCAGGGGCTTTTTTGTTGCTCATTTTCGCTAAAAATAAAACTGCTTCTACTCGTTGACTGGTGCCATCGTGTTAAGGCAATTCATCCTGACTCATTATTGTAATTGATTGCTTAATTTATTGCTTGTAATTACTTCTGTAGCAGACTGCACTGCATAAGACTTATTTGGTTTATGGCCTTAGGTTTCCTGCAAAACCCATAAATTATACCTAATTTTGGAGTGAGCTTGTCCTGATTGTTGCTTTCAGTAAATTAAAGAAGACGAGGAATGATCGTAATAGTTCACGTCTTTCCTGCTACTTGCTATTTCCAATTATAATACAAGAACATATGTTCTGTAAATAAAAAATAGTTTTCTAAAATTCATTTTGGGAATAATTTATTTTGACCTAAAATAAGTTCAATAAGAGTTGAGTTGAGTTGAGTTGAATAGAATTTATTTTCTTTCATAAAACAAAACAGGCAACGCATAACCTCGCGCTGCCTGTTTCATTAGTCATTAATTTCGTACATATAAGTTGGGGCTGTCTAAATCAGACCAGACTGTTGAAGCAATCTGCGTATAATCACAGCTGTTTCGGCACGGGTAATCGATTGATTCGGAGCAATGGTATCTTTTCCACGTCCGGACACCAGTCCGGCGGAGATGCTCGATGCTACTGCATCCTTCGCCCAACTTGCTACTTGCTCAGCATCTGCGTAATCAGACCATTGCTGAACGTTCCCGGCAGACGCTGCTGGTTCCATTCCAATCACAGTCATAGCCCGTGCTATGAGCGCCATCCCTTCCTGACGAGTAATCTGTGCCTGTGGACGGAATGTTCCATCTTCATATCCATCGATTAGGCCATAGCTGGACGCTGTGTTCACAGCACCCGCGAACCACTTGCTTCCATTCACGTCTTTGAAAGAGCTAACCCGTTCTCCAGGTTTTAATCCTAATCCACGTACCAGTATGGCAGCGAACTCTGCACGTGTAACTCCACGGTTCGGTTCAAAGGTTGTATCCGTGATGCCCTCGATAACCATACGAGAACCCATATCATTCACTTCGGTCTCGGCCCAGTGTTGGGCTACATCAGTGAAGGTATGCGGGTGCCAGATAACGGCATACACACTGTTGGTCAAGCTGTTAATCTGTGCATGGTATATCCCATTGACTTGTGTAATTTTTGTGGGTATATGGCGCACATTTCCTTCTGCATCCACTACAACACCTGTGGTGATCTGGTTAGGATCAACGTTCGCTGGTAATGCAATTGTACGTGATACATAACTATTGAACTTATCCACGCTCACGGATTTGCCATTCAAGGTGGCTGTTACTTTGAAATCAACTGGTGATCCCAGAAGAGTATATCCATTTTGCTGAGCTGCTGATTGTGCTGTCTGTATGACTGCTTCTGTTGGCTGTGAAATTTCGATTCCCAGTTTGATGTTCTCCAAGGAATTGTCAGAATTCATACCCAGTTGCTGCGCGAGCTTCTCAATATTAACCTGCTGTGCAGGTAACGTGTAAGAGGCAATATCCGTTTGAAGCACCAATACGGCTTGTTTGTCAGCCATGAGTTTGACTGTCTGGCCCGTCAGTTCACCAATAACCAGATCTCCTTGGCTATTACCCGTCACAGGGATCGTGACAATCGCGTTGTTCCCCTCGGTTTGAAGTTTTTGTGCAATGAGAACTGCGTCCACTGTAAGGGTTACAACTTTTCGCCCGTTCACTTCAGTAGTGGCTAAGCTTCCAGCGTTCTCGGCTTTACCGTTCACGAGCACCTTAGCCCCTGTGGATGGCGGAGTTACGACGGGATTAGTCACTGGTGTATTTGTGCTGTTTCCACCAGAACTGGAACCACCTGAGTTTCCATTGCCACCCGAACCACCTGAACTATCACTATTGCGCTTGATGTTCAGCGTATATGTTTTCTTGCTTATTCCGTCCAATGCAGTCACTTCAATCGTAATTGTATTCATACCACTGACTAATTGCACGATTGTACTATTACTATTCACACCATTAATTTTCACTGTGGTTCCAGTTTGATCGGGTTTAACGCTGATTTCAGTCGTGCTAACGGAACTACTGACCGTCGCTTCATAAATCTCTACATCTGGATTGAATGTTGGAGTTAATGTGATCGAAGATAGAGTTATTTCACTCAACTTGGCATTGGTGATGTCAATTCGATTGATGTTAAGTTTATAGTCGTTACTAGTGCCGTCCTCCGCCTGAACATTAATGTTTACAAGATTTGAGCCGTATACTAGATCCGTAACGGTATAGGTGTATATACCATCTGTCACCGTCTCATCCGTAGCCCCTGTTACCATTACGCCTTGTCCTTCATTTGCTTTGCTTAAGGAGAAACTCACACTTGTCACGTCAGATTCAAGATCTACGCGATAATCGAGTTCATCCGCAGAGAAGTCCGGTGTCAGATGCCCTGAACTTATCGTCAGAGTGGAGAGTGTTGCTGTTGACGACTTCCACTTCGCATATAGCGTAATATTTTGCGTCAGACTCGTATTGAAATCAAAAGCCTGAAGCAATTGGCTATCCTGATACCAGCCCGAGAACGTATATCCTGCTTTTTCTGGAGTATCAGGATTTACAGCCGAGCTATTGTAGTTCACCTTTTGATTGTCAATCTCGGTTCCGCCGTTGGATTCAAAACTAATATTTACATATAGCGGTTGCCACTGTGCATACAACGTAACATCACTATCATTCATGGAGAATGTATCCGCTGCGCTGTAGCTGGTTCCGCTACCATCTGCTGCTGTATTCCATCCGGTGAATTGATAATCTTCCCGGTCCAGTTCTCCAGTGCTATCTAACACAGTTACTGTTGCATCTTTTTGATACTTGTTGTTGTCGATGGGAACACTTCCTGTGATCCCGCCATTGGCGTTGTAAGTCACTGAATGTTCTGTAGAAAGTGTCATGACCGTCAGCTTGTAATTTTTATTTCCGTCCGCATAAGCAACGTAGGGATTTCCATTTGGACCAAATGCGAGTGAAGTTTCATTGATTTGGCCAGCGGAAAATGGTTTTCCCCCAACCACGGTCCATTGAGTCCCGTCCAATTTCATCATTACACCCTGCGGCTCCATGCTAAAATTAACTAGATTTTTGAAAGCTACATAAGGGATACCTTGCGGATCAAAAGCCAGAGACATACTATTTAGTGTTCCTGTTGAGAATCCCTCAGTCCCTACCACTTTCCACTGGCTACCATTCAGTTTCATTACAGTTGCTTTATAACTCTTAGAACCGTCTTGAAATGCAACATAAGGTACATTGTTCGGACCAAATGCTAGGGACGGGTAAGATGCTGAGTCTGCTGTAAATGCTGCATTTCCTACATTTTTCCATGAACCACCTGCAAACTGCATGACAGTCAATTTATTATTTGTTGAATCTTTAAAAGCAAAATATGGAATTCCGTTAGCATCAAAAATAAGTTTGGACATCTCTAGTGCAACACCTGTCGTAAAGCCGGCAGTTCCAACGGTCTCCCACTGATTTCCATTCAATTTTTTTACCGTCACTTTAGTACTTGCAGCATGATCCCGGTAACCAACGTAAGGGGTATCATCAGGACTAAAAGCAAGTGTAACGTAAACTGCAGCTCCTGCAGAAAAACCAGCACTACCCACAATCTCCCATTGTTCTCCGCTAAATTTCATAACTGTTGCTTTACTTCCATTATCACCATCCTGATAAGCTGCGTATGGAGTATTATGAGAATCAAATGCAAGCGATGAAGTGTTATGTATCTCGCCCGTAGAGAAACCGGCAGGCCCCACGTATTGCCATGCTCCAGAAACATATTTTAGAACCGTTGCTTTCCCGCCTTTGGTTCCATCCTTAAATACGGTGTACGGTGTACCCTCCCGATCAAAAACCAACGTAATATTCTCCGCCTGCCCTGATGTAAATCCAACTCCACCCACATCTGTCCACGTTCCACTTGCCGCATAAGCACGATCTGCACCTAATGCCTGAAACCCTGGAAATCCTCCAAAAGTTAAAGCAGCCACAATCAGCATCGTCATCACTTTTTTAAACCTCAGTAATCTTTTATTCATCACCATCGTCCTTCCATTCATCATATAACATCCTTGTCCCTCGCGACTTCATCTCCGTCTAAACCTTACAAATCTACTTAAGAGCTACTCAACTACTATGGCTCGTATATCCATCAGACGTACATCCATCGAAATATGTATTTTTAAAAGATTTAGCACTCCTTTCGATCTGGTTTGAAATTTTAAAGATATTATAACGAGCTACTATAAACAAACTCTAAACACGGGGAGTACATTCTCCTTGTATGTTCTGCATTCCGACAAGTTGAAATTGCCTACGAGCCTTATTTCACAAGGGCTTTTAAGTGATTCAACCTGCCTTTAAGAGAGAATGTAAATATTTTCAGGTTGAAACCTGCATGGCTCAGGATTATGCTGACTATACTATAAACAGGAACGTTTGTTCCTAATTAGAACGATATATTTATGGCTAAGGAAGTGAACATATGACATCCTCAACTTCCGCCCCATCCCCTGCGGATGAAGACCATCGTCTGATCAAAGGTCTGGTTGTGCGCACGCTTTTGCTGGATGTACTTGAACGAGATATTCACACACTGGATACGCTGCTGTTGAAGATGCCTGAAGTCTACATTCTGTCGCTGACCCGCATTCAGAACAATGTGCTCAAGGAGATGTTGGCCCTTCGTAAACAGATGAGAACCCGCGGTGTCAAAGTACTGGAAGAGAAACGGGAAGCCGAGGGTATCGAAACTCTGTATATGTGCAGAGGGTATTGGCAACGGTTCTATATGCTGTGGACATTCGCACGCAATGAAGTCAAAAAAGAACTCAGTCGGCATCTGGAGATGGACTTGGCGCAGACTTGATATAACTTTGACAATATTGAACCCGGGCCCCAGCAAAACAAGTTGACCACGGAAGGTTACGTTCATTAAGATGGAGAAGAGATATCCAACCATTCCAATAAGGCATGAATTGATTTCAACCGGATATACTCTCAACGTCTTATCAATCAAGGAGTTGTACTTCATGGATTTGAATACACATTCGATTAAACAAACACCCGCACATACAGGCATTGCCGCAGATGTAACAGAACTGATCGGCCAGACACCTGCCGTTAAACTGAACAGACTCACAGGCAGCAACTCTGCTGATGTATACGTGAAACTGGAATACTTCAACCCAAGTGGCAGCGTCAAAGACCGTGCCGCCTACAACCTGATCGTTCAGGCTGAACTTGCGGGACACTTGGTCCCTGGTGCTACCATTATTGAACCGACGAGCGGCAATACCGGGATTGGTCTTGCGATGAATGCCGCCGCCAAAGGATATAAAGCCATTCTGATTATGCCGGACAATATGTCCAAGGAGCGCATCAACATTCTGAAAGCCTATGGCGCAGATGTGGTGCTCACCCCTGCTGCGGAGCGGATGCCTGGTGCGATTCGCAAAGCGAAAGAACTTCAAGCAGACATTCCGGGAAGTTTCATTCCGCAGCAGTTCGAAAATCAGGCAAACCCGGACATTCACCGGATTACGACAGCTCCCGAGATTATGCAGCAGATGAAAGGTAGTCTGGACGCCTTCATCGCTACAGCGGGAACCGGCGGAACCATTACCGGGACGGGAGAAGAGCTGCGCAAGCAGTTACCCGATATCCGCATCTATGCGGTGGAGCCCAAAGGTTCTCCGGTGTTGTCCGGTGGCGAGCCCGGACCACACAAGCTCGTCGGTACAAGTCCGGGGTTCATTCCGGACATCCTGAATACCGACGTGTGGGATGCCATCATCCAGGTGTCCGATGAGGACGCACTGGATACGATGCGGCAGCTTGCTGCCCGGGAAGGGCTGTTGCTCGGCCCTTCCTCCGGGGCTTCGGTGTGGGCCTCCCTTCGCATCGCGAAGGAACTGGGGCCGGGGCACCGAGTGCTCTGCATTGCGCCGGATACCGGGGAACGGTATCTGAGCATGGGTATTTTTTAACACAGCATAAATCTGTACACATCAAAAAGGGGCTTTCATGTCCCATAAGTCATGAGCATGACAGAGGCCCTCCCTTATTAGCGCTCATTGGTCATTGGTTCTAATGAACCTGACACACGCTATTCGCTCCTATTTGCGTAGGTCTGACGTGTAACGAATCACAGCGACGTTATTTCTCCAAATTCGGTCGATTTACAGGCTTAAGAGCTATTTTCGGCGGGATAACGTTACTGAGATTCGTTAGAATTTACATCTCTTCATTATCACCCTAATAAGGTGCGGTAGGTTCGTTAGAATGTTGGAGCGATTGGTAGCGAGGAGCGAGGGAAAACCCCTCGAAAAAAAGGGAAGCGAAGTACATTGAAGGAACCATCAAAACAAAAAAAGCTCTTGCTCACATACGGATGGTGAATCCGCAGAGAACAAGAACTTATTTTGGCAAGAAACCTTATCATCAAAATTAAAGCAAGAATATTTAACGTAAGCTGGTTAGTGTGTCAGGGTTGTCCATTTCACACCTTCGGGAAGCAGGGCCGCAATGCGGTCTTTGGCTTCCTTTTTGGTATACAGCGATTCATCGAGAATGACCGCAGAACCGGAATCGGTGCTTGTCCGAATCAGACGTCCAAGACCTTGCTTCACACGCAAGAGCATATACGGAAGATCGATCTCTTCGTATGGTGCTGCCGACGCACTGCGTTTTGCATTGAAGACAGGGTCCTGTGGTGGATACGGAAGCGACCAGATCATGACATTGGATAATGACGGGCCTGGAACGTCCAGTCCTTCCCACAGATTAACGGAGCACAACACACTCTCCTCATCCTGCTGGAACGCCGCGATCAGATCACTGATCTCCCGGTCGCCCTCATACATAAAGCGCAAACCTTCTGCTTCAGGTACATGAACGATGTCCTGCTTGAACGCGCGTAGCTCTTCCATCGTACGGAACAGAACCAGCGCACGTCCTCCACTCTCCTGAAGTAACGACACCGCGTCACGCAAGCGATTTTCGTTCTCCGGGTGACCCGGCACAGCTTCGGCGGTAATCTTCATCTTCATTTTGTCCGCATAATCATACGGGGAAGCCACCGAGAATGATACAAAATCATCAATGCCCAGGCTGTCCGCCACATAACGGAATGAACTATCCACAGATAACGTGGCGGAGGAGAACACGATTGGAATACCTGTGTTGAACACACGCTCGTTCAGCATTTCCTTCACGGTGCGCGGCATTATCGATAAGGTCGTCTCATCCTCGCTCTCTTCCGCCCAACAGATGTAACCATCTTCCTTACGGAACAAAGCAAGTGCAGACTGAATCATGTCCAGATGTTCTTCCACGACACGCATCTGGTAACCATCCAGCGAGAACAATCCGCTCTCAAATACCAATTCTTCGCCGATTGCATCCAGCACACTCGTCAGACGTTCAATCTCACGTAGCAGTGGCGGCTCTACCCGAACTTCTTTCCGTTCCGAACCAGGGATCGCGACCGTATACGTATCCAGCAACGCAAACAGTCGCTCACTGCTCTCAATCGCTTCATCCACACACTCCGCGAGGGATTCACGAATCTCTCCTTCTAACAGGCGAGTGACGAGTTCCTCGAAAATGCGGTGTTTCAGCTTGTAGCTCAGTGCGTTCAGGGCTGCTTCTTCCAGCAAATGTCCTTCATCAAATACAACTGAACTGTGATCAGGCAGGAGTGGCAGTTGGCCCTCGCGTTTGCGCGCATCATAGGTCCACACATGCTCCATGTAATAATCATGGGAACAGATGATGATGTCTTTGGAACGACGGTAATGGTCACGCGACAGCGTCAGGCCGCAGCGTTGTCTTTTAGGACAAACAAAACAATCCTGGAACGGATCCCAGTTGATTTTGTTCCACTGACGATCATTTAGATGTGGATACTGTTTGCGGTCACCATACGGATGGAAGGCCTGAAGTGTACCCGGCGTATTCACAAAATCTGGCAGACTCTCATGCACTTCTTCAATAACAGGCGCATCTTCATCCGCAAATCGCATCGCACTTAGTTTGTTCAGACAGACGTATTGATCCGGTGACTTGCCCAGACGTGCGTCCACTTCCAAGTCCAGATGTGCAGCCAGCTTCGCAATATCTCCACCGGGCTTCACAAGCTGTTCAATCAAGGACTCATCGGCACAGGCGATCACTGCCGGTTTGCCCGTATAACGTGCATAACAGACCGCGTAGAGCAGATAGACTAACGTCTTGCCTGTTCCGACACCGGCCTCCGCCATAATGGTCTTTTTATCTCCATAGGCCCGTTCGAGCTGGTACGCCATAAAAATCTGTTCATCCCGCACCTCGAAGCCGAACTCTGGCAAAATATCGTAAAAAACATCGGCAACCCATTCCCCGAGACGGGATACAAAAGGTTCAGCCGGATCATATGCAAAAGGATAACGTTGTGTAGACAATCCTAGGTCAGCCTCCATTCTTAGACGCGGTCCTCTTTCATTTTCCGTTCAAAAAAGGCCGCAGGGCAAAAGTTAATTATCTCACGCGATGAAGCGGGTGACAAGCTTTTTTTACGAGATTATTTGCGAGGTTTAATGTATAGAACCAATTTTCAGGGAAAATATATACAGGAATCCACTTTAAGGAAAGGCGGTGCTCCACTCCATGAATCATCAGTCTTCACAATCAGAGCATTCCTCAGACAAAGACCCTGAGACATTAACGGATCGACAAGGTCATCCCATTACGGACAATCAGAATGTACGAACCGTTGGCAGCCGGGGACCGACTACGCTGGAGAACTATCATTTTCTCGAAAAAATTACTCACTTCGACCGTGAACGTATTCCGGAACGTGTGGTCCATGCCCGTGGTGCTGGTGCTCATGGCGTATTTGAAGCGTATGGAACGGCCGGGGATGAACCGGTATCGAAGTACACACGTGCACGTCTATTTCAGGAAAAAGGCAAACTAACGCCCGTGTTCGTTCGCTTCTCTACCGTTATACATGGTGGACATTCACCGGAGACCCTGCGGGACCCGCGCGGATTTGCTGTAAAATTCTATACCGAAGATGGCAACTGGGATCTGGTGGGTAACAATCTGAAAATCTTTTTCATTCGTGACCCGCTCAAATTCCCGGATATGGTACACGCCTTCAAGCCAGACCCGTTGACCAATGCACAGGATATGGAGCGGTTTTTCGATTTTGTCTCGCTGAGCCCTGAAGCTACCCATATGGTGACATTCCTCTTCTCTCCATGGGGCATTCCAGCGAATTATCGGCAGATGCAAGGCTCGGGTGTCAATACATATAAGTGGGTCAATCAGGAAGGCACGGGCGTACTCATCAAATACCACTGGGAACCGCTCAATCAAGGGATACGCAACCTGCTGCAAAAAGACGCGAGCGAGATTCAAGGACAGAACTTCAATCATGCGACATTGGACCTGTATCACGCCATTGAACAAGGGGAGTATCCCGAATGGGAGCTGTGCGTTCAAGTGATGGAGGACGGCGAGCATCCGGAGTTGGATTTCGACCCGCTGGACCCGACCAAGTTGTGGCCGCAGGAGCAGTTTCCTTTTCTACCTGTGGGTAAAATGACGCTGAATCGTAATCCCGAGGATTATTTCAATGAAGTGGAGCAAGCAGCGTTTGGCACAGGTGTATTGGTAGACGGGCTGGATTTCTCAGATGACAAGTTGCTGCAGGGACGCACCTTCTCTTATTCAGATACCCAGCGTCACCGGGTGGGTGCAAACTACCTGCAATTGCCTGTGAATGCGCCGAAAAATCGGGTGGCGACCAATCAGAGCGGCGGGCAGATGCAGTATCAAGTGGATCGGGCGCCGGGTCAAAATCCGCATGTGAACTATGAGCCTTCATCGCTCGGTGGACTAAAGGAAGCGGCGCCACGTGGTAAGGAGCATGAACCATTGGTGGAGGGCAGGCTAGTGCGTGAGAAGATCGAACGTACGAATGATTTTGGTCAAGCCGGTGATACGTACCGGGCGTTCGAAGATTGGGAGCGGGATGAGCTGATCAGCAACATGGTCGGGGCTTTGGCGCAATGCAAACCGGATATCCGGGAGCGTATGATCTCTTACTTCACCCAAGCGGATGCGGATTACGGTCGGCGCGTCTCTGAAGGGTTGGCCTCTGTTCAAACCGATGATAGTGCGACAGTCCAACCGAAACATGAACCAAGCGTGGAGCAAGCGAAGAAACAGAGTCGTGAGACGGACGGATATTAAGGTGGATGGACAGCGTTTGGATCGCTGAGTCTGACACTGTTGGTACATTTGGGTATTTTGAGTAAGCAGATTACGTTCTGAATTAAACATAGCCCTGATCGTCAAGTTGCCCGTTGCAGCTGCTATCAGGGCTTTTTCATGACTAGCTTGAGTGTAATCTCCACTTCAGGATGCATGCAACTATGTATTTTAAATTAAAAGAAGTTCATATGAGTGGATCGAAGGTAAGACTTGTGCTCGTGGGATGGAAAAGCGTACTTCTCTACGTTCATTTCAGATGATTCTTCGTTAAATGAGAGCTATCACCCAATGGAAAGATTACATAATTCACGTGATATTACAGGCATTGGAAGCTTGCAGGCCTGACCTGCCTGCATGTACCTCCATCTGATCAGATGATTATTGATGATAACGCTTACAACATTTACCATAAAGTTGTGTCCTAGAGATTACATCTAACCAGCCGGCATGACCTATCTCATAGGTAACGGTCTGGTACACGGCTACCACATGCTCTTCATTCTATTCCCAATTAACCAAGGAGGCTTACGTAATGAAATTATTCCCATCCACATCCACTCATGTATCTGCACGATCTGCACGTTCTCTGAAGGAACGCTCCCTCAAATCCAAAATGGCCCAGATCTGTCTGAGCGCCGCGTTCCCTCTATTATTGATTGGTGGTGGGTCGGTTGGTGCGGCAGAACTGATCGAGAGCAATTTGCAAAATCCCTCTGAATCGGTGGCGACTTCGAATATCGCACTTGCTGCGGGTGATCTGTATGTGTCTCCTAACGGTTCAGCCAGCAATCCGGGTACGATCAACAGCCCTACGTCACTCGCTAACGCATTGACCCAGATCGCCCCAGGCAAGACCATCTATCTACGCGGCGGTAACTATAACTTCTCCCAGACCATTACCATTGAACGTGGCAACAGCGGCACATCGAGCCAACGTAAAAACCTGGTGGCGTATGGAGCGGAGAAACCGGTCTTTGATTTCTCGGCTCAAGCCTTCGCTTCCACCAATCGTGGACTGCAAATGTTCGGAGACTACTGGTTTGTCAAAGGACTTGAAGTGAAGGGTGCAGGCGATAACGGCATCTTCATCGGAGGCAGCTACAACCGTCTGGAGCAGATCGAAGCTCATCACAACCGGGATACGGGTATTCAAATGGGACGTTATGCTTCCACAGCCGCCAAGAGTGAATGGCCTGCATATAATGAAGTGATTCGTTCCTACTCCCACAACAACTATGACCCGGATGACGGCGAGGATGCAGACGGTTTTGCGGCCAAACTGACCGTTGGCCCAGGTAATGTCTTCGACGGTTGTATTGCCGCCTATAACGTGGACGATGGCTGGGATCTCTATAGCAAAACGGACACAGGCGCCATCGGCGCGGTTACGATCCGCAACAGCATCGCCTACGCGAACGGGGCAACCGCAGACGGTACTTCTACCTCTAACAGTGATGGCAACGGCTTCAAGCTGGGCGGTGAGAAGATTGCAGTGAATCATATTGTGGAGAACAGCATTGCGTTTAATAATAAAAAGCACGGCTTCACTTACAACAGCAATCCCGGTTCGATCCAGATGAAAAATAACACCTCCTGGAACAATGGGCAAAGCAACTTTGCCTTTGATGTAGGCACCCACATCTTCACCAACAACCTGTCCTTCCAAGGCGGCGCCAGTGACAAAACAAGCGGAACCGACGTCAGCAGCACTAACGTCTGGTGGAAGAACAAAAAAAGCGAGAACGCCAAAGGCCTGCTCGCCAGCGCAGCCGACTTTGTCTCCCTCGTGCCTTCGGTAACACGTAGCGCGGACGGAACACCTGTATTGGGCAATTTCCTGAAGCTTGCAGGTGGTAGTGATCTGATCGGCTCGGGTACGCCATCGGGTAAGAATATTGGTGCGCGGTAAGTGGTAAGTACTAAGATAAAAGAATAATTTAAAAGCAAGATCCCCTCCCCCATGCCAGCCTGATCGGTGGTAATGGAGGAGGGGATTTTTGAATTGCTGTGTATTGTTTACTTTCTTCTAGGTTGAAAGATACTCACACTCACGTTTTGCCTAAAACCTCAATGATGAGTCTACCGCCTGTGCGAAAACCTTGTTCGAATGCCGCTTCCACATACATGGACGTGGATTGTCCGATCAAGTCTATCAGTTGCTCCAAGGCATCGTATTGATTCTCGGTAAGCTGTGTTTTGTAACCCTTCATGAGGTCTGATATTTGACGATTGATCTCCTGATATTCGGAGTGCTCAGGATGAATCGACTCGTCCAACCGCAGGTTTCCGTGAAACAAATCTTCGATCAGGTTTGACATGTTATCCTTCATGGTAAGGTCACCTCAGGAAGATTGTAACTCAAGGGATGAGGTGAGATAGAATTTTAGCGGGAAATGCGCTAAAGAAATTACTTTAAGATTCAAATGTTGTTTTATCAGGAAAATATCCATTTTCACTATACAGACTTCTTGCCAATCTTTGAACCGCCATATTGAGATAAAACTTCGATTTGTGTTGGCCTTTAATACTAGTTTCACTTCTTGAATTTATCCTTAATTTATTTAGTTCACTCTTTCCATGACTTGTTCATTTGGAGCAAAACCATAGTTAACCTTCTCAACTATATTGATCGTTCTATAGAGGTACTGTAAACAGACCTGCTTAGATTTAGCATTAACTTGCTTCATCATTATAAAAACACATCCATGGGGTGGACATAAGATTGTTGGTGACGGAGATCATTGAAATTATCTAACATTTTTGCGATTGGGTTCATGATCTGATTTTTTGGTGCTGTTTATTCTGTAACATCTACCCAATAATCCCGAATTTCTTTCTATGCGAAAAATCAAATTACTTAACAACAATATTTTTCCCCGAAATTTTCGCTATTCTTAAGTTGACTAGACAATCTATAATAGATTTTCCTATTCCCGTGCTTAATGTTTCATTGCTTAAATTTTGGAATGTTAATCTAATGAAATTGGCATACTTCTCTATCTCCAAAATATTTTTACAATTAGTACCAATAAGTATGTCGTCACAGCCACTCATTAGTAATACATAATCTTCATGACTTTTTATTATTTCTCTTAGGTTTAACATCGAACTTTGAATAGTGTCATGAATTTCTTGAGCTTTATTTATTTTTCCAGTTAATAAATTATGTTCTATTTTATTCCCTATATTATCAGCATCAAATCTAATATAGAATTCATACATTAGAACTGCCTCCTTTATGCAATTTATTTTTGATTTGCTCAAATGTGGAATAATGTTGATTTTCAAAATGCTTCAAACTTATAACCCCGGAAGTTTTATTTCTAGTCCAATACTTCCCGTTAAGTGTCTTTCCTTCATCATTTAAAACTATCAACTCAGCAACTCCTTGCCTTAGATCTTCTTCTGAGCTTAACAAATCAGAATCATAAAAGTAGGCTAAAATAATCTCATCTTCTTTTTCTTTGAATTCTATTTTTTCAATATAAGATTTACCGCAATATTTATTTGTGAATGTTTTAATGTGAAGATTTAAAAACTTCTGTTTAACAACAATATAAAAATCCATTTCATCCACAGTATTACCATTATCGTCTAACCAATCACTTTTAAGTGACCCTACCCATGTACCATTTAAGTTCGGTACTTTAAATAATAAGTTAAATACAGGTAGTTTCCATGCAAATTTAAAATATAAAAACCAAATAAAACCAACAACAGTGAATGAAGGACTGATTGATTTCAAAGCATTCCCTTCCATAAAATACATTACAGTAGAAAAGACTACTATAAAAATTAGAATTGATGTCTTTATTGTTTTATTTAGCATAGTTACGTTCATATTAGTCTCCGGTTTCTATTTGTATTTTTTAGTTATGTTAAGTATACACTTTAATAAATTCATTTTTAAATACTCCTAAAGACTTTACAAACAAAAAACATACCTAAGTAAGAAGGTAAGATATCTCTTCAAACAGCCAACTGTAAGCCTTTCTATAAAGATATCACCTATTTCACTTTTTCCAGACTAGTGAATCGAAATCACGTGTTTCATAATTGGATTTATTTTCACGTGTTCCATACTCACTTTTATCGGAATGTGTGATTGCAAGAATTAGTAATCTTCAAAACTTTAATTTTGCTCAGTTTAATGATGTTTAATTTAATGATTTACCATTTGCGCTTGAAATAAAATCGCCGTATTCTTGAGGTCTCCCACTACCTTAGTTGCACACTGCTAAAAGAAATATACTTAATATATCGTAGTTTTAATCTATGATAGCTAATTTCATCTCATTTCGGAATACTACAATAAATCTTGTAACAAAAACTTTCGGAACATTCAAAAGACCTCATCTATACTACGAAGAGGTCCCCTCTCTTAATTTGTTTGATAACATTTCTATAAAATGAAGATACTTAATCAACATTTCTGACAAAAAGACTTTTTAAAACGTCTCCCTTTTTCTGAACAGCTACATAATAATTAGAAATACCAACAATAATTAGAAACAAAAAATCTATTTCCATATTTGTGTCTCTCAACATATTTATTATCAGTCGCTTGTCTGTGCATGAGGGTGTTGGAACTTCTTCGGGGTGAGTATGCCATTCACCCAGGTATACAATCTCACCTCCAGAATCTTTCCATGATTGTTCTACAATCTTCTGGGCACGTCGAACATTTCTATAAAAATAATAACGCCCTGATTTATCAGAACCATTTGGTTCGCTTGCCATTTCGATAATTATTTTATTTCTGTAAACTCTCCCTAACAAAATCCCACCTGACTCACTTTTCCACTTATCATTTTGACGATATATATTAAATATCTCTTCTACTGATTGAGAAATCTGCACATCATAATCCTCAAATATATAACTTAGCATTGTTGCAGAACCTCATTTTTCTATATATTCGCTGATCAATTTATGCATAACAACGCTATAATCCTTAACATCTGACCAGATGTCATTTACATTGCGTCCAGTTGTTATCTGTGAACTTATTTTACCCACCCACGTAAACAACATATTATCTTTTATTTTACCTTCCAATATTTCTTGGACGAAAAACATAAGTTCGTGGATAAATCGCTTCACTTCGATAACGCTATAAGGGACATAAGTACTTTGGCAACCTGCTTCACGAATAGCATATTGACCCGGATTATCTAATACAGTTTCTCTAAATTGATGCATATCATCAAACAGATCCCTAAAACAACCAGGATTCATAGGATTTATGAAGACCGCGTGAGCTGCAGCCAAATAAGGCTCCACCCAGACATAGAGCAACGGTTTATCAATAATACCTAGCCTTTGAAGTTCATCTATCCTAAGCTCGGTTGGCAAATTAGCAGTAGCCACGATTGTTAAATCACAACCATTTAGAATGGTCTCGTTACTTCGTAATATGTTTAATATATTACCATGGTATGCGTTATATCTAATATAAGGTAGCCGAGAAGAAATGCTTTTACCTACAGCATCAACTTTATTTTCACCTACATATGTTGCACCACAAAGATGCCTTGCTATATTTTCAAATGTTAATAAGTCTTTATCAATAAACATAAATTGATCAACACCCAAATCGCACAAGTTATTTGCAATTTGGCTTCCTATTGATCCACAACCAATGATCCCAACTTTTGTTAGTCCTGATTGAACTCCATCTCCCCCTCGTGTAACAAGTCTTTCCTTTTCGACCCGTACAACTGAGTAATGCTTTAAAACTGCATCTTTAAAAAAATTCATTTCAATTCGTGCATTCCTATATCCAGTTCGAAATCCATCTATTGATCTTTCTAATTTCCGTTTACTTTGGTGTGCCGCACGATTTATCTGTTTTGGCTCCTGATGCTCCCATGCTCCAAGCACCCGTCCATTAGAAGTTTCAACAGAAAAAAGGATCATAGATGGTCTTTTACACTGATCTAAAAATTGAATGAAAGGTGTGACTATCTCTGGAGAATATTCTTGTATTCTCTTCATTAATTGTCCGTTTGTTCTAGGAAAGGGAGGGACACCAATAGATCTCACAGGAAAATAATACGCTTTTCTGGTTGTCGATTCGGATTTACCCCCAGCCTGAGATACCCATCTGATTCCTTCTGGAACCGAATCTACAGCCAATAACCTCTTACCTAAATTAGGGAATTCACATTCTATTACATTTACTTCTCGAGCAGAAACATTGACTTGTATTAGTGATAAAATATTCTCAGAAGAATTCTCAGCCCAATAAGCATTGATTTCGTCGAAAAAGTCGCTAATATTCTCCTTCTTTAATCCCTGTTGAATTATATTAAATGCCCGTTCAATAACTGCATCTATAACCCCAATAGGGTTTTCTGGGTTAGGATGTGCCTCCTCTGAGTCAAATACACATAATGTGTGTTCATTATCCAAATGAGGAATTGGATAAATTCTTGCATAGTATGGATCAGGAATTTTTACAACTGGAAATGAATCAGGATAATGAAGTGGTATTGCCAAATCGATTGCTACATTATTTTGATGAATACGATAAACGTGTGAAAAATTGTGATTGTCAAAATTCTTTGCTTCTTCGGCTCCATATTCTTTAAGCAGATGAAGTGTTACTACATGTAACACTTCATCATAATATGTTTCTAAACTAAGCTGATCGTCCATGATTACCTAAAATTGCTGGTGCCGTCGACTTGAAAACTGCTTTTGCTTCTGAATCCGGAGCCTCGTATTCAGGAAAGCGTGAGCCAAAGACAGTAATCCATTTTTTTGAAGCACTAGTTTTGTCTGACTCTGCGATCGCTTGGTCACCTTTTTTAATAAGGCTATCAAGTTTATTTAAAAAATTATTTTTCTTTGTTTCAGACCAATCATTAATGAGTTCCTCATCAGGAAAAACAGGGCGGACCAAAGAAAATGATTCATCCAATTCCTTTTTGATAGCTCTCACTGTTTCAATGAAAGCCTTATCATCATCATTAGGATGGTCAGAAACAAAATGATTGGCAGCTAAAATCGTGAGTACCATTCCACTTGGAAGCTTCGTATCTCCTTCTTTGAAGTCTTTCCATCCCTTAAGGTAACGAACGACACGCTTAAGTTGATCTCCCTTGGAAGAAACTTCATCGTTAAACCATTTTGTTAGTTTTTTTGGATCGCTATCAATCCATCCTTCCGATTTATGTGCTAATTTCGGATGGTCTCCTTTCATCACATAAATAGGCAGATCAACATGGTAGTTTGCTTTATAGATAACACGAACACATGTATTTTTATCTTCTGGTGGTGTCGAGGTATGACCTTTAACCGCATTAACGATCCAATTATGCACTTTTGTTGGTGTTGACCAATCCTCTTCATCTTTAGACTTAAGATGCTCAAGATACACCCCATCATCTACATCATATTCTCCATCAATGGGTACAATCGTCGTATTCATCATGTACGATCCTTGCCCATAAAACTTAGGAACGGTTAGTTGTAATTCATCCTTAAAATATTTTCTTATCTTTTCTCTAATAGCATTTCTAGATTTTCTGAGTTCTTCTTTTTTATCCGAAGTCAGGTAGATCGTTGTATGGTATTCAGTAAATAAATCATGACAAATTGTCATTAGGCGGTTGCCTCCTTTGATGTTTTATCAAAAAATTGCATTACTTCACTCTTATTAATCCATTCTGCGGACATATCTTTTCCCTTATCTAGCAGGATCTGAATAGACGAAGGGTGTGCCATATCCAGTTCAATCTTTTTTTGTTCCTGCTTTGTTAACTGAGCGCTCGGAATACGAACATATTCCCCTCCACAAGAGTCAATAAGATATTTGACATGAAAATGTGTTGCAACACTCTGAGAGTCTATCATTAAAGAAATTAATTCATCCTTCCATCCCCAAAATGGTCTGCGTAATTTTTTTGTAATTGGAACAGTTGTACCTTCATGCAGTGAGGAAATTGATAGTAGGCGATAATCATCGCAACCAATATGCACCTTATTGGCTAAAAATTCTTGAACACCATAAAGAGATGGATTATTTGCGAATAATCCCCCATCAACAAACTGTTGTCCGCCCTCCTTCGTGTCAAGTTGGACTATAGGAAAATAAGTTGGTGCAGCGGAGGTGGCTAGCGCTATTTCACTGAGCAATCGTTCGCTATCTCTAGTATACTTAGGAATATAATCTGACTTAAAAACGTAAGGTTTACCGGTTGTAATATTAACCGCAGGTATCAAAACATGAGTAAGACAATCCCCAACCCTTTTTTCTTGAAAAACCTCTGATATTGCAGACTTTAATTCATCACTGGTATACTTTGATAAAAAAAGAACCGATTTAAGAGAATGAAATTTCCGCACGAATCTATTCTTATATGGAAAAATATCAGGTCCTTTGTCCGTGTAAAATTTAACAATATCTGAAGCTGGGATACCAGCTGCAAGTGCTAAGGCAATGATTCCTCCCGTCGAGGTTCCACAAATAAGGTTAAAATGTTCATGAATAGGACCATATCTCTGCTCAAACCGCTCCAAGATAACAGCGGAGTAAAGCCCCTTTATTCCTCCCCCATCAATTGAAAGAATTTTATACTTTGAATCTAACAAGTCCCCCACTCCCTTTCGTGCATTAATTAAAGAAGTCATTTACTTTTTTTAAAAAAACTATGCTCTAATCTGATTCACAAATTGAGATGAACCAGATCTAAAAAAAATAAATCAATTATAAAATTGATTTATATATGTACTGCTTCCCACCGGAGGGTGATGATACTTCTTCTTTATTAACAAGACCTAACATCACCAATGTCTTTAAACGATTGTTGCAGCTAGTTACCGTAATATTCAATTTCGCAGCAAGTGTTGGAGTATCAGCTTGTCCTAGTTCAATTACCTTAGCTAGTGTTTGTTGCAATGTATCACTGAACTTTCCAATTAATTTCCATTCGTCATTATCAATAAGAAACAGACTACACAATTCTGCTTTGTATAATGCTGCATCGACATTCTCTTCTACAAATGTGCTTAATCCAGTGAGAACAAGATGACTGCCTTTTAATTCTCCGGCTAATCTCAGAATCAGTATTGATACAATTTCGCTTGCACAAGAAAAATCAATTCGATTCACGCCATTAAAATTGAGCAGTAAAACATTTTCAGATTGTTTTATGAATGAATCCACAATCTTATCTCGTACTGATTTACCGAGTTCTCGTCCCCACAAGCTGTCTCCGAATGTCTGAGCAATATTAACTTCAAAGCGTTCCATACTTCATTCTCCTTCATCTGCTTACGTGAAACAGTAAAATCAATATATCAAGTGTTTCACTGACTTGTCAAGTGTTGTCCTTCAAGATTAAAACCAATGTTAGTTCCATAGAGAGTCCAAGGCACTCGTGTTTCTACTTTTGATCGCTCATTGTTCTCTGAATGTACGCCGAATAAACCTGAATTAGATTGAATAAAAAGAGAGGCTTTTCTTTTCTGTGCTCCTTGATATAAACGATGTAGTCCATTACCACGCGTAATGTCATCTTGATGCCGGGACAAGCCCTTTGTTAACACTTCTCTTAACACTCTTTCATCTGTCATTGAAGCGATTCCCTTTACGCCGGACTGTATTAGACTTTCACGTATACCGATTCCGGTATCACCAATTGCCCAAGATAAAAAAGGAACTCCTTTTTTGCTGACGTAAGCTTGAATGCAAACTATTCCCTTTTGTTTTGTTTTACTATGTTGACATACATTTTGTATCATTTCAGAAACAAACGTGGTTAAATTGTTTATTTCATACTCAGTAAAATTATGGTTTTTCATCCAACTTTCAAACTCGTTATTGATTTGCATTATATCTTTCTCAGAATCAAAATATTTAAGTACTCCCATGTTTTCGTTTTTCCTTAAGAAGTTCATTATATTCACTTTAGAACGTTCGACTGTTATAAAATCATCAATAAGTGAATCAAGTCCTGCACGATTCATGTATGAACCAGCTTCACCTTCTGGAAGTTTAATTATTATTTGGAAACCATATGTGTTAAAAATGTGTCTACCTATACTAAGTAGCGTCACCATTCCAAACGGATCAATAAATGTAATCTCACTTAAATCTAACCTTAAAGAACCTTCATCTTCTATTCTGTATTGGTATCTATTAATCAGTTGACATACGTCAAAAAAATTACCAAGAGTGTACTTAGGGGGAAACTTGATAGAGACCATAAGATCATCTTCTTTTCTAGATATTTTAACCATTTGTTAAGTTAACTTATTATGCGGAAACTACTTCACATGAGCAACAAACCTTTTTAGTTTAACATGAACATTTTTTTATCAAGAAGCCCAGTTTCAAACTCTTTAAAGCACTTCTGAATAATGACAGTGTAGCTTCTGCTTCCACTCGATCAGGTAGCATCTTGATAACCTCGATATATCTTCGTTCACTTCCCATCTAAATTAGCACGTCTCAAATGATGCCTTATCTTAGGTAAGATATTATCTTCGAATTCCTTTTCCGATTATAAACACATAAATCGGGTAATCATCATCTACATTAAATAATCAAACTGAGACAAGCTGGCATCTTTAGGAACAATGATACATCGAAAAAATTGTCAAGTAGCATTGTATGCTTAAATTAAGCCTCACTTGTTGTTTTCACCAAATGATATAATCAATATATTTTTTTCTTTACAATTGACGGATTGTAATATGAAGTGCGACACCCTGCTGGAAATAAATAAAATGAAGTATTAACTCTTAATTACCGTAGATATCCTCAATGTGCCCGATTTGGCATAGTGATACGTTAGGATCTAGACCTAAATCTTCGTGATAATAAAAATCAGTACTTGGGCTACTAATGCTGTGAATATGGAAAATCAATAAGGATACATTGTCCCCTTTATATGACCTATGATTAATATTCAGCGTTGTATAAAAAACTCTCCTTCATTTGTATACGTCTTATTGTTATAAAAATAGAGAGCTGCGCCAGATTGGTCATTAAAATAGTGGTTTATTCATCCATCTATAATTGATAAATTTTAACATTTGCCCATTCAATTCAAATTCTTTATCATTAGTTTCTGTATGCTCGAATCCGTTTTGCTCTAAAACTTTTTGAGATGCTATATTGTTGGTGGTTGTTTTTGCCTTAATTTCTTTTATATCTAAATCAACTATTGTACTGAGTAATAATTTTAATGCTTTTTTAGCAACACCTTTTCCAGTGTGAATTTGTCCCACTCTATAGCCGAGAAATCCTATTTTATTGAAATCATCAATATTAACTATATTTATTCTTCCAAGAATAGAATTATTTTCATCTTTTATTAAATAAAAAAAGGAAAGTCCTTTAGCTTGTTCATCAAGCAGAGATTCATTCTTTGCTTTAAAAACCTCAGGCTTGTAATAATCATTTCCTCGAGACGGTACCATTTCCTCGAAAAAAGTTCTGTTTCCAACTTCAAATTCATACAAGCTTTCAATATCTGTTTCTTTTAACCTCTCGATTACTACATTCATGAATTCTTTCCTCCAATCAATTTTAATGCTAAATACTCCAAAACTTCTTCTGTAAACTATAATCTGAACCACGATTTGAATTCAATTGCTCGATCAGTTCTTGTTGGTTGTTTTTTTGCTGCATCACATCTATTCACCCTGACGTTTTTCTGTTTTTCTGGAATTTTTGAAAAGAGCAACAGAAAAATCTTCAAACTCAACATTAATCGTTTCTAATAAACGAACAGCATGGTCGACTCTCATTTGCGATTATTGACTCTCAACCTCACAGATCTCAGTATATTTTTTGTTTATCCACTCTAATGCTAATTCCGCTTCTTCTTTCAAAATAACACCTCGCTGGTTTTTATACTGAAAGTTCTCTTTTGCCCATAGCAATAGTATCTTTACATATTCTAATGTCTCAATTTCACATGTACTGTCCTCTTCATCTTCTTCTGCAAAGATATCTTCAAAAGTTGTAAAAGACTTGTCAGATTTTATTAAGTTCACATTCCCTCCACCCTCGTATAACGTTATTTCCCCTTTAAATAATTCGATTAAGTTTCCGATCTCTTCCTGGATCGTGGCGAAGTCTCCAAATATATCCGATCCCAAAGAATTACTAATCAGATAACCATTCTTTAATGATGAATCAATGCCTAAGTCCACGATAACTTCGTTGAAATCTTCTTTATATTCGATTGTATACCTGTATTTAATCATGTTCGTATCTCCAATCTTCTTAATACAACGGATAAGCCGATGTGATTTTCTCATTTTTTATAACAAATTCGATAGTCACTCCTGTACTGGAAGTCCCTCTATATCTATTATTTTTGAAAAGAACTTTGTTATCGAAAGCTATATTTATCTCATCAATTACTTGTTGTGGTGTCCAATCTTTCGAAAAAAACGTGGTCTTCGCTTTTTTTAGTATTCCATCTACCTCTACATTGGCTCTATACACACCATACTCATTAGGAGGATCAATATTTCCAACAACTTTCCCTTTGGTATTTGGCATACCTTCATAATGAAATCCAACCGCTTGTCCCTTTATTATTTCACCCTCGAAGATATGATTCAATGCATTACTTGTAGTTCCTTTTTTAAAAACCTCAGTATTCTTTAATTCATTGATTTTCCAACTACTCTGGTACGCATTCGCTTTCCTTGCTTCAGCCGCTTCCAAATTCTTTTTAATCTTCGCCACTGCTGGATGAGAAGAAGGCAACCGAAAAGGCCCTTTGCCACCCGGCATACTCCCGCGAACCATCTGAAATGCCATAAATAGCTGGCTGAACTTCAGAGAAGTCAACATCATCTGAGCATACTTATCGGATACAGGCTCGCCTGTGAAGGGATGAATTCCATTTTCAAAAGCTTTGATCTGCATCGCATAAATATCTTCCCCTGGCGCTTCAGCATCCGTAGCTTGCATCCGATTAAAATCCAAATGCCCCTGATCCTTCTTATATGCCTGAAGGGCTGCCTGATCCGTAACACCATTCTCATTCACAGGCATCCACATCAGCTTCCCAAACATATTGACTTGTGCCATCCGGTAGCCCTTATCATCCGAACCGGCATAATATCTTGAGGTCTCCATCATTACTCCCGCACCTAGAGCACCAACAGCACTGCCAAGACTCACTTTTTCAGCATCGACATTCTCAAATCGCGTGGCAATATCCTTTAATTCCTTAGAGGTGTTCACCATACTTTCCAGCGCCCTCTGCAATAAAGGACGTGACCGTACAAACTCATCATAAAAACGCTCCTGCGTCACACCTAGCCACATCTGCTGAAGGAACATGATCTGTCTTGTGAGATCCTCCCGTATATGTTCCAATTGTTGTCTCGCCTGATCCACCTGATTCGATACGTGATGTAACTGTTCAGGGGTAACTTTAATGGTATTCATCCATTTTCACCGCTCATCTAATATATGATAAAACTATGTTAGCAGAAGTTTAATGGCAATTATATCCGGCTAACCTCCTGATTTCACTGCATGAATCCACGCTCAGAATGATTTATATCCGTCCCTCAGCCCCATACGATCTCTATGTAGGTGTATACATGTTCCAGAGGGTTTTCCTTTTACGACTACAGGATACTGTGGCATTTTACTACGACAAGCCGAAAACTTTAACAAATCATAGTATTAATGAAGAAACTTGACTCGTGCGGATGATTAGGTGTACTATATGTTTGTATAAATGGAATATATTACAATTTAAATATTTATTTTGGAATCTTATATTATCAAGATGGGTATCAGAGCCTAACATAACTAAGATATCAATGCGTATAAATGAGTTTTACATTTTGTCTGCAACACATAATCATTGGCAGGCATTCATTTTACATATACATTCCTACTTCATAGAGTTTTCTAGCCTGTAGAGTTCTACCTCCTTAATTTCTTTTTCAGTAAAGAAAAATGGGGAAGAACCATCTTTAAAAGAGAGGAGGGCATGAGGCTTTAAGCTGCAAGCAGGTCTATTTGTCGTAACCGCATGTTTTTGTTAAAGAATACCCATAAAAAGAAAGGTGGAATTTATTGCTATGAGAAAATTGATTAGTTTAGCTCTTATTCTTGTTCTAGTGCTTTCATTTAATGTAGCTGCTTATGCAGATGGTGATGTGACTCAAGCCAAACCTATGACAAAGGAAGAAATTATTAACTCCAAAGAATTCCGTGAAGCTGTGAAAGCGGCTAAGGCTGAATTTGAATCGCAGAAGGCTGATAATGCGGGTGGTCCAGTTCTGTTTGCGCCTGCTCCGAAAGTATCTCACATTAATGTATATGGTGTCGTATCTCCTAATGGCGGTCAAGAAATTTACGGCTTCAATAACAACCCGCTCTCCACGACCAATGATCACGGTGGTGCTTGGATTCAGTGTATTACTTTCCAGATCGGTTATGACAGCAGTCACTACGGCAAACTCGCCGGTAATACAATGACTAACAACTGGTCTGAAGCTATTGATCTGGACGGCGACCGTGTCGTAGATGCTTGGGCCTATTCTTGGGTTTATGAAGCGCCTACTACAGGGGGACAATTTGTAGGTACAGTCTATTCCATTAATATTCCAACACAGTGGACCGCTTGGATTAATGTTCGTTAACCTGAAGGATGTAATATGAACATTGGAGGAATTCGCTATCCTGGTTCTATCCTGAGGAATACGGAAAGTAAGCCCAAAAGCTCATCAGCTTTGGACATGGATTTAATTCTTGATCAGGCGCAGGGATATACATCCCCTGCGTCTTTTCTCATTGTGACCTTAAAGGGCCGAATTTGTATAGGAATCCACCGTTGCACAGCAGGCTACTTGCCCTCTGCTTGTATGAATACATAAGTACTTTCGTCGGATCGTTCTTCTGAAAAAGCGAAATTCAACCGATCAAAGTTTTTTACGTCCTTCACATCTGTAATCCTATGTTCTGCCATATAACGTACCATTTCACCTCTGGCCATCTTGGCCCAGGTTGCCTTTTCAACAAGCTTCCCATTGACCATTTGTCCGAATACACATGTAATGAACCGGGTTTCCTCACTCAGAAACGGCAGAATATTTTTGCTATACTCTTTCGAAGCTAGATTCAGAATGTAGTTGCTTTCAGACTGAAGCTGATCTGCGAGTTTGCTACCCCAGAATTGATAGAGCGTTTTAAAGCCTGGACCTTGCAGCTTGCCCTGCATCTCCAACCGATAAGGGGTAACCCCATCCAAAGGCCGCAACATGCCATAAAAACCGGATAATATGCGTAAATGCTGCTGAAGATACTCTAATTCCTCATTTTGAAAAACACCCGGAGCCATATATTGATACTGAATACCCTCATAGGCATAGATGGCTGGTGTAAGATTTTCCTTTATATTCATATTCCGAATCCGCTCCACGTTCTGTTCGGCGATTGCATCGTTACACTTCCACATCGCTTTGAGTTCGTCATAGGATAACTCTTGAAGCAAACGCAATAGCTGTTCTGACTCGTTTATAAACTGCGGCATCTGTGAGATAGCCATAAGATCGGTATCAATCTTCATCTTTTTAGCTGGTGATATGATAATTCTCATCGTGCTAATCCATCCTTAATCTACCGTTGTTTTTGTCGTTATCCATTGTACAGGATTGGACAGGCGAATCCAATGCCAAGGCTTAACTAAATCCCTCATAGTACCTTTGAAAAGACTCAAAATGAACAAGTCAGCCCACGATTGGACCGGCTTGTTCATTAGAATTCAACACATTCAATTGGTGAGAAAGCTAGGCGTGCAACTCAAACCGCTATTAGGGAGATACGCTCCCCGTGCCGCTATTTTGCTCTGTTTTTGTAGTCGGCAATTGAATCATTGGCGTATTTGACCCACTTACATATGGAAGTGCTCCATCCCATTTCTTGATGGTTTCATATTCAACGAGTTGACTCGATAAAGATTGTTGAAGCTCTTTGTTTGCTTTAGCTTGACCTTCTGCTTCGATCAATAGTTTGTCTGCATTACCTTGCGCTTCCACGCGCTTACGATCTGCTTCTTTCTTGGCGATCTCAAGTTCAGTCGTTTTACGTTCCAGTTCTTGAGAAGCTTCGACACGCTTATCGATTGCTTCCTGAGTCTTAGCATCAGGTTGAGGAACACCTACAGTAACGTTGGATACAATAAAGCCTAAATCTTTAACGTCATCAGAAAAACGTTGTTGCACGTCTACTCCTGCTTCGGATGACTTTTCACCATAAACATCAATGACTGTAAACTTGGAAATCCCCTTACGAGCTGCGTCACGGAAACGTGTTTTGAGATATGTATCCTCAATTTCTTGAATGCTAATTGGCCCAAATGTATTGAATATAGAAGATACTTTACTTGGTTCTACTTGGTAGTTGTAGGCAAAATCGATTGTGATGTTTTTCCCGTCAGAAGTAGCAATTTGAATATCTCTGTATTCCACCGTTTGAATTCGGATCGGATATTTCGTCACTTTATCAAACGCTCCAACGAGTTTCCACCCTTGACTCAGTGTGCTATCTTTTACGCCTCCATTTGGTGAATAAACGACCCCAACATATCCATTAGGAATTCGTGTTAAAAAGAAGGTCACCATTAGCACTCCCACAATAATAACTAATGCAACCGCAATTGCCCCTACCCTAAACGTCTTTGAATTTTTCATCACCATTCTCCTCTTGTTTGAATTTATTGTATTTCTTCAAAATTCTACTACCTATTTTATTGAATAGCGGGAACATTAATGACCATAGAATAAATGCTAGGATAAAAATTAAAATGATTCCCCCAATAAATGGCATATCCGTCCTCCCCTCTATGGATGTAACCGAGTACAAATTTATAAATGGTAACTAATTATATCCTCATTTATATATACTTTGTAAATTCGTATTCGGTTTCAAGGATATTCAACGTCACTTCATATAGACCTCTGTAGGTACATACATATTCCGATTAAGACAACCTTAGTCTTACAAAAAAAAAAAAGAGCCATCAAATGGTTGATGGCATTTTACGAGTGTGTGCCCTATACGAACCAAAATTTACAAACCATTTTACAGCAGGCTACTGTCCCTCTTGAATATATAAATACATAAGTACTCTCTGCCGACTTCTCTTCTGAAAAAACTTTCACGATCCAGAAGTAATCTAGCTCAACTTCATCGCTCAACAAGGAATACATTCCAGCTTGCAAATCTTAAAATGAGAAAAGCCAAAAATAGCATCCAGGACGCCCACATTGTTGGATGTATTTTTAGTTTAACTTCAAAAATAAACATAATGTTGAAGTTATTCACTATACTTCAATGTGTTTCTCTATTGTAAAATCTCGCTCCCTATAGTCATTTCATTGGTGCAGTGTGACGACATTTAGGGAAACTATTGCATCCAAAAAAATCCCCTCTTGAACCGGAACGTTTAACAAGATTGTTCCCACATTCTGGACAAGTGTTTTGGTTTATAGGTATTTCAGAGAAAGCCTCTATAGTAACAACTCCCCGATCTTTCATGGCTAGCACCATCTCAATTAAAATCTCTCTGTTTATTAATCTCACTTTGTTGGACTTTGCAAGTTCATACGCAGCTGAAGTGTACTCACTATTAGAAACAACCCATGCTTCATCTGTTCCATAATGCGCAATAGAGGACTGTGCTTCTTGGACCGCCTTGATCCCTACATTTTTACTGTAGCGTTTCGCTTGAACTGCAATTCGCTTTCCCTCTTTGACTAAGATTAAGTCAGCTCCAAAATCACCAATTGCTTTCGTAACCTCGGCCTTATAGCCTTGAGAACGAAAAAGATGCCCAAGATACTGTTCGAATTGGAATCCATCCATTTGATCAATCTCTGCGATTCCCGACCTCTTTAAACGCTTCATTCGTTTACGTTGAAGACTAACCATTAATGAAATCACACCTATAACTCCAAGAACTCCAACACATATTGAAACTTTCCATGAATTTGTTAATGAATATGTACCCGCAGTGCCTCCCAACATAGCCAAGCCAGCTAGTCCCTGAAAAAGTTCTGCTTCCTGTTTCGCCTTACTTTTTCTTCTTGCCATATCTCTTCCTCCAAACCTACTTTATACATTCTTAAAAAAGGAAATAGATAAATATTCAATTTATAATCCATCTTCAGATTCCTGCAAAAATCTTACCAAAATCATATTTTGATAAATGTCTAATGCTTCTCCGATAAATTTCCAGATACTTTGGCTGCTTCACTAGAAAAAACTGAGGGTATCGTGGTCTCCAGAACGAATCACCGAACGTTACCGTGCTGATAGTCTGCCTGTATTCTCCTTAAAACCATCTATCGCTGGATCTATACAGGACGTCCCGTTCACGTCACATTAAAGGTCCTTCGGCACAAGGGAAGGCGTCAGAAACCAGCAGAACTCACGGTAAATCTAAGATTGCCAGAACCATTTCGGATCGTCCATAAGAAGTACGCTCCCGTGAAACATTTGGATATTCGGAACTGGATACCATCGTATCAGGTCGTGGGAAAAGTAAAGGCTGCGTAGCCACACTCAATGAAAATAAAAACGAGTTTATACACTATTATTCCCTGCCAAATCGTACCCCATTTTCCATGGAGATAGCTCTTGGTGTCTATCTCACATTACCCCAGAGGGACATTCCTCACGGTTATAGCTGACCGAGGCATGGAGTTTGCTTTTGCTTGCTATGCCAATCTAGAAACCACCCATGGCCTGTACTTTTATTTTGCTGATCCGTATTCATCCTGGCAACATGGATTCAACAAAAATGCTCGGGTTTGGAGATCTCTCACGAATCTTTCACAGAGGAACTGTCGAACTTGTTTGACAATTCATCAAATATAAAGAAATAACTTCCTACCCTATCTTAATTTTAAAATTCAGAATCATCAGCTACCACTGGTATTAATGGAGATAAGAATGGATCGTACTTCTGTTCCAAGCGCCCTCTCGAAAGAACGTATACACTGAATTCATTAAAATATTCAGGATGCTCATCATTAAATACATAGAGCATCCCATAAGAACCAGGCGCGATACTCCCTACATTCTTCATTATTTCTACAGGAGTAAACTTTAGTGAAGGCTCGCGATTCCATAGTCCTGTCATCCAAAGATGATATTGTCCGTTTATCGCTTTCACATCTAACACATCTACACTCGGCTTTAAACTTTCGATATAATTTTTAACCGTTTCAAAAACAATGTTTACTCTTTCATTACTTGTCTCACCATCACCAGTATTTTCTAAAATGACAGCCCAACCATGATATTGATACATAATTTCACCTCTCAAATTTTCTTTAAAATGGCGAGATATCGATGATAATCTCAACCTCGTATCTTTTCTCATATTCTCTTAATTGCCTAATTACTTTATCAGCAGGTGCTCTCTCAAAATGAAAGTATGCTTTTCTCCCCGTTTCAATAGCAGCCTCAATAGTTGCCTTTGCCTGTTCCCTAAATTGAGAACTCAGACTATTCATCGAAGTCTTAGTCTGACCAATATACATGTCAGACACGGTATCAAACTCTCGGCCTTTGGGGTCATTATTAAAAATCATTCGAGACTGTCCACCAAGTTTTTTTGCAAGCAAATCCGCACCTGCATCTTCTTTGCTCGCCTGTTTTAGCCCACCTGAATACTGAGTGTAGACACCTTTACCTTTAATTAGTTTAGAATTGTCATGAGCGACTCCAGCAACACCACTGTTTGTTGACTTATCTCTCTTCACCTTCGCTTCCCGAATCGTTTGCTTCACTTTGTCCAATGCTGTACTGGTTCCGCGACCTTTATATGGACCTTTGCTGCCTTTCGCACTTCCAACGACCAGCCCGATCCCGCCTACGATTTGGCTCCATTTCAGAGATGCGATCATCATCTTGGCGTAAGAGTCCGTGACAGGCTCTCCCGTAAACGGGTTAACCCGCAACTCCAGTGCTTCAATCTGTAATTGGATCAAATCCTGATCTATTGGTTCGACAGGACCAGGGCCTTGATTCAAGGTACTAATATCTAAATTACCCTTATCCTTTTCAAACGCCTGAAGGGCTGCCTGATCTGTCACGCCCTTCTCATTAACCGGTAGCCACATATGCTACTGAGAATTATACACCATTCGATATCCTTTATTGCTAGGACTATTCGTTGCTTTCACGCCAATCGACATCGTAGCTACGGTACCTGCCACTGCTGCCCCGCTCATCTCATCTGCCTGTTGAAAACGGACACCAATGTCTCGAAGTTCCTTCGCGATGTGGGTCAAATGCTCCAGCGTTTCGATCATGCGGGGCTGGGTTTCTTCAAATCGTTCTAAAAACCGTTCTCGCACCATCCCGGACCACATTGATTCCATCCAGCGGATCAATCGAACCAGTTCCTCGCGTGTATCTCCCATTCGCGCGCGAGTCCGTTCAACCTCTCGTGAGGCTTCAAACAAACGCTCCGGGGTTACTTGTATTCTACTCATCGCGTTCTCCATCTGTCCATTGCCGGACTCTATGTCTTCCTTATCTCAACCTATTGTGTTCTAAACGTTCGGCATATTTCGTGCTTGTTTTATTAATGTGGCACCTGTGCACTGAAATCATCTCGGCTGGAACGATCGGCATGGTAGAACACCACATCTCCGTCCCTTAAAGTGAACGAGTTGCCGTAGCTATCTTCGACTTGACGCTGAAATCCTTCCAGCAACCATTGGTTCATCAGCGGTGCATGGATATATTGCAGATGCGGAGCCCCTAGGTTCCCTTCCTGGATCGACTCTAAATTAAAGTTGACCACGATATAACCATTTTTCAGGAAGATCGGTGACTTTGCATCCAAACCACCATGGGTACGCCCATACTCGGCCAGATTGGTTCCTGCTTGAACCACGTAAGGCTCGGCGGGTAGACTATACTCTCCATACCACTGCTGAATGGCCGCATTTGCACGAAGTACATCCGCACTTGCGTTCGTCGGAATATTCGTTTTGGGTCCGATAAACGTACGTAATTGCTCCGGCATCAGCAATAGACTGTATCCGCCTACAGGGGTTTTCATTTTCGTAAATTTATCCCGGTAATACTCCTGATACGTACGTTCACTCATCATCCCTGGATGAATTTCGCCATAGCGATTATATTTATAGGTCGCCGTATCTCGTAGCTGTTCCGAAGGTACTTGACGTAACCGATCATTGAGAATGACAAACCGCTTGACTTGATCCTCTGCTGAACCAATACGAATAAAACTTCGCTGGTTCGTCGAGTAATACAGATCTACCGGCACGCGTGTTTTCCCGTCTTTGCTGACAAAATCAAAGGTTGGAGTCAGGCGAATGCCGTCTCTGGACCCGAACATATTGCCCTTGGTTTTGAAATCAAACTTAAAGTGATATCCCGTCTTCACAGCCACATTCTG
>NZ_JAGIKV010000029.1 GCF_017874615.1 Paenibacillus xylanexedens | reverse complement strand
GTAGCTCTGAAATGGTGGTTCTTACTTTCCATTTTAACCTACGATGTGCAGCAATATGGAGGGCTATTTTTGCGGTTACGTTCATCATAGCTAGCTTAACGTGGGTTGAGGCTCACCATAGGCAAACGAGTCATTGCTGTAAGTAAAAACATGAAATGAGAAAGAACAGTTCGGTTTCACATCTTAATATATGGTACAATAATCCAAATATGGAGTGTTATGAAACCGAATGAGAGAACGTAATAAGCGATATTTTTTGCAGAAGATGGAGAAGAGGAGGGGCGGCATGAGTCCTAAAAGAGAGCTGAACCGTTTCTTCCCGTTGGTCATGTATCTATTTGTAATAGCCATGTGTCTGGGGGCTTGCAGTTTGGGACCAAACCAGAGGCCAGCGGGTGAACCGAAACGGACCGATGAGTATACGTTGAATTCGGAGCGAAGAGATTTGAACGAGCGGGTTACGAAAAGACCTGAATCCTTCCATAGGGATACGCCAGATGAGTATAATTTGACAGCAACGGTGGATGTGAATCATGCATCCGGAGTTGATCGGATTACTTATGAGATTTTGGTGAATGAGGCTCGGGTGCCCATGGTTAATGTCATTCAGTCCTTCACCCTCGATACCAACATGATAAATCGAATAGATGCCGGAGAGTTATTTCATTCCAATGTGAGTAATACACACGAGATTAGTTTAGGGCCGGACAAGGAACCGCTTGGATTGAGTTTGAGCAGAAGTTACGTCTTGAAGCCAAAGGCGGAGATCGACAGCAATATCCTCCAGCGTTATGCAGATATGTATATCAAAATTTCCTATGGCCCAAATGATCAGCGAACGGAAGATTATTTTCATGTTCAGGCCGAGCCGTCTCCAAGGACGATGGAGTATATGAAGTCATGGGAGAAAGAAAAATAGGAAAAAGCAGCACCCACCAGTTCCGTATGAGGAATCTGATTAGACGCTGCCGGTTATCTATTTGAGATAGTAAGGTTATTACTTTTCAAAATACTGATTCATCTTATCCCACATTCGATTGAACTCACTTCGTTCCATTGAAAATGCTCCAGGCTTCTCAGGTTTATGATGAGAAGTTGGCTCAAAGTTTAAGTATTCATGGTGTGTAGTACACTCATAGTTTTTGCTGTTAATGAGGAATTCAACTCTATCCTTAAAGGGTCTTTCCAGTAATTTAACCACCATGATGTCTCCACTACTGGTGCTTCTTGCAGGAGAATATATCAGAAAGTAACCTTGTTCAATTCGATATTCCATAGCAATGACCTCCATTAGAATATAGATCGAATACGATAATATCCGATACCCTCTCTCCGTTTACCTACTCCAGTTCAAATGATTCCAACGTGCCAACCATCCGCAGATTATGCTCGCGGTTGAATTGTTCCCGCTTGTCCGCATCGGCGTACTCATCATGATAATGCATCAGTACGGTTTTCTGTCTCACTTCCGCGGGTAACTGCTCCAGATCCTTCAATGAGGTATGGGATTTGATGACCAGATCGTGCATATGGCATTCATGGAAAATCAGCTGCACATCAGCGGCAACTTGCTCCACCCGTTCCTGATCGAGTGTACTGTCTGCACTGTAATAGAAGTAAGGCTTGGCGAGCAGTCCGTTGCTGACCATACCGGGAACATGTTGCGTCCGAAACGTCTCAAACGTCACGCCGCCCAATTCAAATGTGCCTCCATCTGGCAGGGGAACGACATCGTAGTAATCACTCATGGTACGTTCACCATCCGTTGTGTAGCGCATGCCGGGGGATAGAATGTTCCAGAGCGGATCTACCAATTGTTCGTGTATGAACAGACGGGGTTTGCGGTCGCCTACGATCTGTGCGTAATAACCCAGCATCTGTACACCATTAATATGATCTTCATGCAAATGGGTAATGAACACATTGTGGATATCGGTCATGGCGAATCCATATTCCTTGAGTGCTTTGGCATTTGATTCTGGGAAATCAGTGACCAGATGCGTGTCTCCAAATTCAGCCAACATACTATTGTGGTGCTGCTCCACGCTGAACATATCTCCTGTACCGAGAAAAGTAACTTTCAATTCATTTCATCTCCTTGTGTGATCTTCAGATCAGCATCCTTGCGTTAAATCCAGTATACCTTGTTCCCGAATAGATGCCTAAATCAACCTTTTTTGATAACGCTATCATTTTATATTGAACTTTGATGATAAACAGTGTAGCGTAAAGATGGGAAGTGAACCCATATGAACGTAAACTCACCTAAAGGGAGCGTGTGAGGCGAATGAAATCTTTTCTGGATGAACAATTTTTGCTGCACAATGAAACGGCGATCAAGTTATATGAGGATTATGCGAAAGACATGCCGATTATTGATTATCATTGCCACCTCAGTCCTCAGGAGATCTACGAGAACAAAACCTTTGGCAATCTTACAGAGGCTTGGTTATACGGTGATCACTATAAGTGGCGGCTCATGCGCGCAAACGGAATTGAAGAGCAATATGTGACAGGCGGTGAGGGAGTAACCGATTACGATCGTTTCCTGGCTTATGCCAAAACGGTACCGATGATGATTGGTAATCCGCTGTACGCCTGGTCTCATCTGGAATTACAGCGATATTTCGGCGTCTACGAAGTATTGAATGAGACAAGTGCCCCAGCCATCTGGGACAAAGTAAATGCCAAATTGAACAGTGACGGATTCGGTGCACGTGATCTGATTACCAAATCCAATGTCACTGTTGTGTGCACAACCGATGATCCAACGGATTCTCTGGAGTATCATTTGAAAATTCAGGAAATCGAGGGCTTTGATACGGCGGTATTACCTTCTTTCCGCCCGGATAAAGGCTTGGAATTGAACCGGGATACCTTCGTGGAATGGGTGGGCAAGCTGTCGCAGGCATCTGGCACTGCCATTTCAGATTATGAATCTTTCCTTGCTGCGCTGGAGTCTCGTGTGGAATTCTTCCATTCTGTCGGCGGCAGAGTCTCTGACCATGCACTCGATTATGTCCCTTACGGAGTGGCTACACGCGAAGAAGCGGCAGCTATCTTTGCAAAGGTACTTGCGGGTCAGAAGGTAACTCGTGAGGAAGAGGACAAGTACAAGACGGTAACGCTGACGTTCCTTGGCAAACTGTATGCAGATCGGGGCTGGGTGATGCAGTTCCACATTAATGCAGCCCGTAACAACAACACACGGATGTTTGCCAAACTTGGGCCGGATACTGGTTACGATGCCGTGAATGATACGCCGCTTTCCGCAGCGATGATTGGATTGCTCGACGCGTTGGAGCAGCAACAAGCACTGCCCAAAACAATTCTGTATTCTCTGAATCCAAGGGACAATGAAGTGCTCGCGGCGATCATCGGCAGCTTCCAGGGCGGGGGTATTCCGGGCAAAATCCAGCTTGGTGCAGCCTGGTGGTTTAACGATACGAAGGATGGCATGTTAGCCCAGATGAAAGCCCTGGCGAATGTAGGTCTGCTCAGCCGATTTGTCGGCATGCTAACCGATTCACGCAGCTTCCTGTCCTACACCCGGCATGAGTATTTCCGTCGTCTCGTCTGCAACCTCATCGGTGAATGGGCCGAACAAGGGGAGGCACCGCAGGATCTGGAGTTGCTCGGTCAGATCGTACAGGGCATCGCCTACAACAATGCAAAAGAATATTTCCCGTTTGCCTCAGTGCTTAAAACAGTCTCTGCTTCACAGTCTTAATGAGTAACAAACGCACCTAATCATGCAATTTATGCAATAAGAAGATTCTTTTGTGTCTACTTTTCAATCGTAATAAAATGCTCCCCTTCCTTACCTCCGGGCCATCATCCACCGGAGTAATGAACGGGAGTTTCTTTGTAAGTTGGATTCAAGGCATTACATCCATTGACCTTAACACTATTGGGTTTCCGATAACAATTGTGCATATAGAGCAGCAAGCTCTGGAGAAGGAGCAACACCTATTTCCTGAAGTAAACGTGCTGTATATTGTTCATAATGTTTGATCAGGGCTTCCTTGTTATTCTGCATGGAAAGTGCTCGGATGAGCAGGATCAGCGATTCTTCGTGCAATTCATTGCGATGCAGGAGTTTTTTGAGTAGGCGGATAGCATTACTGGTATCTTTGGCTTCCAGTAGGGCATTACACAATCGCTGGTTTAGTGCGTTATACATAAGTAACAGTCGTTCAACCTCGCTCAAGGACCACGTGTATCCATATTCTCCAAATAAATCACCCACATACATTTGCTCAATCAATAGGGCTTGTTCTATGTCGGCCCCGGATTGAATGACAGATAGCCGCCTACATCCTTCTTCGAAGCGGATAAAATCAACCGTAATATCGGATAAATTCAGAGCGTAATAATTATTGTACGTATGAAGTACTTTTTTCAGTCCATACCCATTAAGCAACTTGCGTAGCTGATAGACCGTTGTGTTGAGGTAGACCTCGGCATTCTTCTGTGGCATGTTTCCGAAAATATCTTCAATGAGACGGGTACGGGATACAAGCCGTCCTTGCTGGACAAGCAGATATGCAAACAATTCAATACTTTTGCTGGATTTCCATTTGGTCTTGGTTCCGTGGTCGCTGTGAATCTCGATTCTGCCCAGAGCATTGAACTCTACCGCTTGCGCTTCAATCGTTGCCACGACTTCTTCCTCAGGTAACTTGCTGCGCGACTCTGCCAGCGCTCTGTGTACCGTTTGGAGGAGCCGATCCTGTTTCACTGGTTTCACCATATAATCAAAGGCAAAGACATCAAATGCAGATAAGGCATATTCTATATGAGACGTTATAAATACAATATGGGTCTGTTTGCCCTGCTTTCGCAGTCCTTCTGCAAATTCCAGTCCGCTTTCCCGGGGCATGTTAATATCGACAAAAATTAGATTTACCTCGTGATCGTCAAGATAAGATGATGCGGCCTTAGTATCCAGAAATGCACCCATAACCTCCACTTCCCTGATCTTTGCCAGCATCTTTTTCATAATCAGGTGCATGGCTTTCTCATCGTCTATCAGAATGACCTTCATGTATTGTCCTCCACCTGCACGGAATATGGAGAAGACTCGTTTGCATTAGACTGGGGTGCAAGAGGTACAGAGAAGTAGAAGTTGCTGCCCTGCGAAGGTCTGCTGTCAAACCAGATCTCGCCCCCATTCAGGCGTACAAACTCCCGGCACAGATTCAAGCCAAACCCGATGCCGCGTTCCCCTGCGGTTCCCGTTGCCGATACCGGATACTCATCCTGAAGCAGGGAACGGGCCTGCTCATCTGTAATCCCTTCTCCTGTATCGCTTACTGATACCACAATATGCTGATCCTTTCGTTCGGCATTCAACGTGATCTGTCCTCCCGGATTAGTAAATTTAATGCTGTTGGATAAAAGGTTTCGAAGAATCAGGTCAAGCATTTCTTTATCCGCATAGACGCACACTCCTGGTGAAATATTCGATACCATTTGAATATGCTTATTCTCGCTGCGAACACGTAACAAGCGTATACTGGCCTCCACAGAATAGTGCAGATCCCGTTCTACCGGATGGAAGACCTGCCCTCCGCCTTGGCTGCGGAACCATTCGAGCAGCCCTTCTACCAGAGCAAACGTATTATGAATCTGGTGCTTCATTTCATGGATAATCTCTTCATGATCAGCATTGGATTCTTGTATTTCTTCCTCAAGCAAGTCCATCAGATTAACCAGTACGGCTACTGGATCACGTATATCGTGAGCCACGACATTGAACATTCGGTCTTTGAACGTGTTGAGCTCACTTAACTGTTGGGCGTTGTCGCGAAGTTTCTTCTCGGCCTGTACGGCTTCAGTTACATCATTAAGCAGTAGCATCTTGCCAATGGGTTTACCACTTTGATGCTGAACAAGAGAAAGATGAACGTTATAGGTTCTGCTACTCGGGTCGTTGGAGAGTTGAATTTTACGGACATCGTTAAGCGGTTCCTGTTCAAGCAGCTTTGCTAGAAGCTGTGGGTATTGTACAAGTACCTGACTGGCATGCTGGCCCAAGCCTTTGGGATGAAGAGACTCAATGATGCGCCGGGCAGAACGGTTGTAGCTGGTCAACACATGGTCCAGATCGAACACAATAACAGCATCCTGTATGGATTCGAATACCTTTTGGTATGCCAGCGGAGCCAGACGAAGTAGATTGAATTGGAAGACTCCCCATGTGTAGAAGATGCCCGATATAACAAATCCAAATGGAGAAAAATCAAGGGGTGAATGAAAGATATTACTTAGGTAAATTAGTGAGAACATGAATGGTCCACAGGAGCCAATAATCATAAATATGATTTGTTTTTTCATAGGGGGTGTGGCACGAAGCAACATCTGTACCAGGAAAAAAACAGAAATAAAGAACAGTGTATAGGAAAACACAACATGAACAGAAAATAAAGGTCCTTTCTCAAGAGACACAAGCGGGAATCCCCAGGATGTATCGATCGTCATATTGGTATAGAAGAGGTGATGCCACTCGTTGGTATTATGTGTGATAAACGTAAAAGAAGGCACTAGTAACAACAGAAGCACATTGCGTGTACGCACCCATGATTCACGCCCTGTATAATGCAGCACCATAAGGAAGTAGAACACTGGACCGAGCAGAATTCCAACATACTCGATTCGAAGCCAGAATCGAATATGGTCCAGTTGCTGACTAATGATCTCGAAGCCATAGCCGAATGTATAAAAAGAACTGACAAGCATCCCCAGCCCGTAACTGATGGCAATGGGCGAGCTTCTTCTTTTATAGGAGAGGTAAGCAAGCATTAATGTGCAGCAGGTCGCAGCCATAAGCAATGCAGATAAGTACATATTAGGGTTCATGGATGGGCCGCCTCGATCTAAGTCATATTCATGCAAGATATGCCTCCTATGTTATCAGAATCAGGATTAAAAACATACGTGTTTGAGAGCGGATATTCACTTTTATTTTTGGGTTCAAAAATGAAGGTTCCTTCGATGGTTGAATCTGTTAAAAAAGCCCATCAAGACCTGGAAACAGGCTTGGCAGGCTTCAATGATTTCATCTTATTATAGGATTTCGAGAAGTGCGGCCAATTCAGGATTGGTTTGGAGCACTCGCAAAATAATGGTCAGTGCTTCTGCACGGGAAGCAGAGTTCGCTGGATGGAATTCTCCATTCCGATCTCCTTGAATAATTCCGGCTGCTGCCGCTTGCTGGAGCTGAGCTTTATTCCAGGTTTGCTCCAGGTCGGAGAAAGCGGGTGCTTCTGCGGTTGGAACCTTGCTCAGATCCATAATACGCGAGATGATGGCGATGATCTCAGAACGCTTGATCTCTTGATTCGGTCTGAATGTACCGTCTGGGTAACCGGACAACACACCCTTGCTTTGCAGAGAGCGAATGGAAGATTCTGCCCAGTGACCGGATACGTCGCTTATTGTATTGCCTTGGTTGCTCGACAGATCGAATATTTTGGCGATCAGGGTTGCGAACTCGGCACGGGTGATACTGGCGTTCGGATGGAAGGAGCCATCGGCATAACCGGTTACGACACCCAGCTTCACGAATGTATTTACAGTTGACCCTACCCAGTGCGTAGTTGTATCAGTTAATTGAACAGACGCAGGGTTGGACTGTGCTGCTTTAATCTTCTGGGTGAAGCTCGTCATGAAGGTATCCATATTGATAACCTGGTTGTTGAATGGTGGTCCAGGTACTACATCTGTTCCGGGTGTTGGCTGAGGACTCGGCTCAGATGGTGTCACGGGTGTTGGTACAGGTGTAGGAACTGGTGCAGGTGCTGCTGGTGAGCCTGAACCACCACCCGAACTTCCTCCAGAGTTACCACCTGTATTGCCTCCATTACCCCCGTTGTTGACCGCGGTAATCGCCACCGTTTTGGTTCCGAATACGCCTGAAAGATCCGCTGCCTTGGCTTGAACGAGTACGTTTCCTGCCGAAGTTCCAGTTAGTTTTCCGTTTGCATCAATGGTCGCTTTACCTGTTCCGTCCTGTACAGACCATACGACAGAAGGATTCTTAGCATCGACTGGAAGAACATTGGCGGTCAGCGGTATGGACTGGCCTGTTTGCACAGAATCACTGCCGCTAATCGTAATGGAATTGACGAGAATAGGAGGCGGTGTGATCGTGACTTGAACACTGCCAACGACTCCGCTACCATCCGTAGCAGTAGCCTGCACTATGACGGTTCCAAGATCTCCGGCGGTAAGTAAGCCTGTAGCCGGATCGATCGTGGCTGTTCCAGTTTGATCGGAGACAGACCAGGTCACGGCAGGATTGATTGCGTTAGAAGGTGAGATTGTAGCATTTAGAGCCAACGTCTCACCGGAAATTACAGAGAAGACATCGTCCGGGCTGGTTACTTTCACATCGGTAACGATGGATAGTAGGTTATCATTAAGTAATTTTGAGCCAGAGTATACGCTGATAGGTTTTGTGATTGGTCCCGATTTGATCGGAAAGGTTACAAGCCCAAGTCCACCCGCTGTAAAGTATGAATATCCATTTGCTACGGTTGGGTCACCATTTCCATTCAGACTGTGAAATTCTAAATTTGGATCGTCTCCATGCAGGAAGATTTCAGTTCGGTTGTTAACAGGTTGCCCCTGCTCATCGTAAACAGCCAACGTATAATTTAGATAACCCGAATAAGAAGAAGGCTGGGATGCCGCAATTAACTGGACATGATGTGCGGCAGATGCTGGTTTATTACTTTGAATATTGAGAATATTAATTAGATTGCCAGATATATCAGGGATATAGTTATCTGGAACCCATGCTATTCCATCCGTTTCAGCGTATCCCCCGACGATCTTTTTATTAATATCCATGATAGCTTCTACACTGCTGTTAACTCCGATATCTGGAACCTGTACAACTTCTCCACTGGAATACCTGAAGAATACTTGAGTACCTTCGCTCGGTTTATCATTGGGATATTGTATTATAATGGAACTTTTGTTGGTTACACATCCGCTTAATAAAACTGCAAACAAAGCCAATAACATACCTGTTTTTCCTATTTTGAATCTGTTCATCTTCAATCTTCATCTCCTTAAATTCTGGTTACTACATTTTGAAATAAGTATATCTGGCTCCAATGACGGCAAAATGACAAAACCCATAATCAAGCGCGTGTATGCTCTTGATTATGGGTTTATATTGGTTATTTTTAGATGTTTGACAATGGCTTCTTGCGATAATATACTTAGTACACCTAATTAATTGTGCGTCTATTTAATTGTACTGCTATTTAATAGATGACCTATGATGATGGATATCTATGGAATGATAAAGAGAAAGAAGGAGGGACCCATTATGACTGATATAGATCCGGTCGCTCAGAAGCTTTTGTACTCCATCATGCAGTTTAATAAAGGCAAATGGAGGCAACATAAACCTCATGGGCGCAATCACAATGAAATTATGGTGCTGGGTTGTTTGCTCCACGGGATGCATCCGGGAGAACAATTGAACTGGCAGGACAATCCGCCTGATTTCAATGACACGATCGAATCCAATCATCCCGGGATGAAAGTCTCGGAAATCAGCGCATTGCTACGAGTGAAGTCACCGACCATTACACCTGTTATTCGTGGTCTTGAAGATGAGGGGCTGGTCAAACGGACGATGGACCCGGAGGATCGCCGTGCTGTCCGCATCACGATTACTGAAGCAGGTCGTGAAATTATTCGGGCTGCTCACCTAGAACGCATGGAAATATTCAATAAGTTAGTTGAGCATTTGGGTGAGCAAGACAGTACTCAGCTGGCTGAGTTGTTGACCAAGGTATACACCTTTTTTGATACATTAACTTCCTTGCAAAAGGATGATTCGACAAGAGGAGATGATACGCCATGATGAAACTGTTTCGCATGCTGAAGCCATACCAAATTCCGATTATTTTCATTCTGGTTTTGGTACTGTTTCAGTCGCTTGCTGAATTGTACCTGCCTACGTTAATGGCAGATATTGTGAATGACGGCATCATTAAAGGAGATATCCCGTATATCTGGCAGATTGGTGGATGGATGTTGGTCATCGCGATTGGCGGAACAGCGTGTTCGGTGATCGCCAGTTATCTCTCATCTCGAACAGCGGGTGGATTTGCCAAACAACTGCGGAGCAGAGTTTTCCGCCATGTGGAGAATTTCTCGCTCCAGGAGTTCGATAAGATGGGTACTGCTTCACTGATTACGCGTACGACGAATGACATCACACAGGTACAGAATGTACTTACGATGATGCTGCGAATGATGATTATGGCTCCGCTTATGTGTATCGGGGGTATCTTCATGGCGGTATCTCAGGACGCCAAATTATCTACGATTTTCCTGGTCGTGCTTCCGGTACTGGGTGGAGCTATTGCGCTGATTGGTGCCAAGGGTTTACCTTTGTTCAAAACCATTCAGAAAAAGCTGGACCGACTCAATCTGGTGCTGCGTGAGCAGTTAACAGGGATTCGGGTTGTTCGTTCCTTTAACCGTGGGGAGCATGAGAAAGTGCGCTTTAACGGGGCCAATACAGAACTGAGAGATTCATCGATCAAAGTTAATGTGCTCATGGCGACTATCATGCCTGTGATGATGCTGGTTATGAACTTTTCGATGATTGCCATCCTTTATTTTGGTGGAATGCGGATCGACAGCGGCAATATGAACATCGGTGCGTTGATTGCCTTCATCCAGTATGCAATGCAAATCATGTTCTCACTGATTATGGTTTCGATGATCTTTGTTATGATCCCAAGAGCTTCAGCATCGGCAGAACGGATCAACGAAGTACTTGATATGCAGCCGGATCTTAGCAATCCCGAGCAGCCTCGTGGTATGAAATCCATGCAGGGTATGATTGAGTTTGACAATGTAACTTTCCGTTATCCGGGTGCAGAGAATCCAGCTTTGTCCAATATCTCCTTCACGGCTCGCTCAGGTGAGACAACAGCCATCATTGGCGGTACGGGTTCTGGGAAATCGACATTGCTCAGTCTTATTCCACGATTTTATGATGTGACCGAAGGTAGTGTTCGGGTAAATGGTACGGATGTGCGTGAAATTCGGCAGGAAGATCTGCGTGCCAAAATTGGCTTTGTACCACAAAAGGCAGTCCTCTTCACGGGTACGATTACGGAGAATATTCGTCACGGGAAAGACGATGCCACAATGGATGAAGTTGTTCATGCGGCCCGTACAGCTCAGGCGGAGAACTTCATTACCGAGATGAAAGAGGGATATGACAGCCTTATCGCGCAAGGTGGTAACAACGTATCTGGTGGACAAAAGCAACGTCTGTCCATCGCTCGCGCACTTGTTCGCCGTCCGGAAGTTTATATCTTTGATGACAGTTTCTCTGCTCTCGATTTCAAAACGGATGCTAAACTTCGTGCTGCACTGAAGTCGGAAACGACAGAAGCGGCTGTGCTGATTGTTGCGCAACGCGTAAGTACAGTAATGGATGCCGATCGCATTCTGGTTATGGATGAGGGCCGAATTGTCGGTTCAGGAACACATAAAGAGCTGCTGGAGCACAATGAAGTGTATCGCGAGATTGTATCCTCCCAGCTGACAGAGGAGGAGATCGCATGAGTGAACGTACAGAACGTAAGTCGCCTCGTCCCCATGGTGGGCCGGGTCCAGGTCCCGGAATGGGCATGCGACCTCCCGCTGAGAAAGCAAAAGATTTCAAAGGCACACTGCGGCGCTTGATTCGTTATCTTCAGCCCCATAGTTCTCGTCTGTTAGGCGTGCTGGTTGCAGCCATTTTGAGTACCTTATTCAGCATCATCAGTCCAAAAGTTATGGCAGAAGGAACGGATATTCTCAGTAAAGGCGCCATTGCCATCCTCCAGGGTGTACAGGGAGCCGGGATTGATTTTCCTGCATTGATGAAAGTATTATACCTGCTTGGTGGACTCTATCTGTTCAGTGCTGCATTTATGTATGTTCAGCAATACCTGATGGCCGGTGTGGCCCAGCGTGTTGTGTATGACATGCGTGAGCAGATCAGTGCGAAGGTTGGACGTCTTCCTTTGAAATATTTTGATTCCCGCACAACTGGGGAGACACTTAGCCGTGCCACGAATGACGTGGACAATATCAGTAATACACTTCAACAAAGTTTGGCACAGTTCATTACGTCTATCGTCACGATTGTCGGCGTAATTATCATGATGCTGACGATTAGTCCATGGATGACCTTGATCACGATTTTGACGTTGCCACTCAGTGTAGTTGTTGTCATGCTGGTCGCATCTCGTTCGCAAAAACACTTTGCGGGTCAACAGAAATCCCTTGGGGAACTGAATGGTCATGTCGAAGAGATGTATACCGGACACAAGGTCGTCAAAGCATTTGGACGTGAAGAACAATCCGTACAGCAATTCGAGAAGGTCAATGAAGAACTGTATGAATCTGGCTGGAAAGCCCAGTTTATCTCCGGTATTATTATGCCGCTCATGAGTTTTGTGGGTAACTTGGGTTATGTACTGATCTGTGTGGTCGGTGGGATCTTCGTTACACGTGGTTCTATCTCCATCGGGGATATTCTGGCCTTCACACAATATTCCCGTCAATTTACACAACCGATTAACCAGATTGCAAATATCTCGAATATTATTCAATCGACGATTGCTTCGGCGGAACGTGTATTCGAGTTGTTGGATGAAGAGGAAGAAGTTCCAGAGTCCAAACAACCCGTGCAATTACAGCAGCCTAAAGGCGCGGTTGCATTCCAAGGTGTTAATTTTGGATATAAAGAAAATGAACTGCTCATTCATAACATGAATATTGATGTAAAACCGGGACAGACGGTAGCCATTGTTGGACCAACGGGAGCCGGTAAAACTACCCTGATCAACCTGTTAATGCGTTTCTACGAAATTCAGGATGGTCGGATTACGATTGACGGTGCCGACATTAATGACATGGAGCGTGGTAAGCTGCGCAGTCTGTTCGGCATGGTGCTTCAGGATACCTGGTTGTTCAACGGAACGATTCGGGACAACATCGCCTATGGTCGAGAAGGTTCTACGGAAGAGGATGTAATCAAGGCAGCCGTTGCGGCACATGCAGATCACTTTATCCGTACACTGCCTGATGGTTACGATACGGTGCTGAATGAAGAGGCGTCGAACATCTCTCAAGGGCAGAAACAGTTGCTGACCATTGCAAGAGCGATCCTGGCGAACCCAGCCATCCTCATTCTGGATGAAGCGACGAGTAGCGTGGATACACGGACTGAAGTATTTATCCAGAAAGCAATGAATGATCTGATGAAGGATCGCACGAGCTTTGTCATTGCACACCGTTTGTCTACCATTCGTGGCGCCGATCTGATCCTGGTTATGGATCATGGTAACGTGATTGAACAGGGCAATCATGATGAATTGATGGCAAGTCAGGGCTTCTACGCCGATCTGTACAATAGTCAATTTGCGGAGCAACAACCGCAGGCGATCTGATTACAGATGTAACTAACAAGAATAGCCGGGAGCACTCTTATGGGTGCTCCCGGCTATTTGTCGTGTATCCAGAGGAGTCGATTCCAATGTGAAGCTGATTGGATTCGTTTCGATACGATGGATCTATAAGATGTAATGGAACGTTGGCATGGTAACTGGGTTAAGGTGCCCGTCAGCCTTTCAGTTGTTTGCGTGAGGTGCAGAAAGGGGAGTCTTCAAGTTTCGTCCATGCTAACGAATCGTAGACACCTTATATGGAGGATTATCAAACACTCCCAATTCTAACGAACTTGAGACATGTTATTTCTCGGATAAGCAGCACAAAGCGGTAAAATAAACTGCAGAATGAGGAAATAAAGTGTCTACGATTCGTTAGAACGCCGGCATTGTGGAATTGGGCCTGTTAGAGTGTGCTGAGTTCGTTAAAATATTCTAGTAAACCTTAGTCATGATTGTCTTACATATGCCATGCTACAAAAATAAAAACGGGACGAAGCGGTGTAACTACACTGCTTTGTCCCGTTTATTTATATTTTGAATTCATCGTACACCAATCTAAATACAAGCATACGAGCATAAGCTCACCGATTGGGACATCCAGATTGGTTATGAAATACTTTTTAAGCTTCAGTTTGGGCTGTGTTCCGTACTTTACTGATCCTTAGACTCCTTAGCAGGTTCATCTGCGCCGTTGCTAGAGACTGACTTCACTTCTACCTTCACGTCGTCGCTATTAGCTTCCTCCAGTGCAGACGGAGCCGGTTCACCCGGAATCAATTCGCGCTGCTCAATCATGCGTTTGACGACTTCATAGCAGTCATCCACATGTTTGTTACCTACATAGCGCATGGCTGTGAAGCTGAGTGCAGCAGCCAATCCCTGTCCTGCAAATGGGACAAATTTGGCGACGGATTTGGTGGCTACGCGTACGCCGACTCTTTTCAGAACCTGTACCACCAATTCCTTGGTGATCATACGACCGATGACTTTGCTTCCGATGGACATGACGAATCCATAGATCATGGATTTGGTCTCGGGGTCCATGCCGTCCAGCTGTTTTTGTGATAATCCGAATTTATTGTTAATGGCAGGCAACAGCTGCATCAGCATCCCCACATCAGCCAGTACGTCTGTACCGGGCAGCGGAACGAGTGTTGTACCGGCAGAAGCGGTAGCTCTTTTGCGAACCATGGTACGGCATTCCTTGCGAACTTGCTCCAATTGTTCCAACGTTGCCGGAATCATAGGGAATCCCTCCATTCGTATATGGTATAGATATAACCGTTTTGACTCGATTTGAATGGGTTCTCACCAGCAAAATTTGCAGCCTTATGACATTAAGGTGCGGAGAAACTCTTTTTCTCATGCATACATCTGGTTAAACAAGGAAATGGCTAGTTAGATAAAAGGGTTATCTATTTAAGTTTAACTATACATTTACACGAGAACGTAGAGGACAGAATTAACCTGAAGAAGCGAAGCGTTCGCCTTTATCACCAGATTTTCACCTTTGTAAAAGTAAATCAGAAAAATCTGGGGATAACAGCGATCGGAAGGTTATTCTGGCATCGGAGTGGCATGTGTGAATATTCTTAAGTTGAACTTATATAGCTATTACGAATGAATGAGGATTAGGATGCATACCTGATTGGGAAACCTATTTGGAATCATGATGAGTACTTAGCGAAGGGCTTGTTTACGGCTTCAACCTTTGTGGGTAAAGGGTAACAAGCATTGGAATGGAGGAAGAGGGATGGAATTTAACAAAGCGTTGTTAATTCATCATCATCATTCGGGCAAGGCCAATCGTGAGAATACAGTGGGCCTTGTGGCTGGTGTGCTGGCTCCCGCTGTCCGTGAATGCGTCATTGTGCGTACGGATGAACCAGGTGAAGGAGAGAAGTTGTGTCGTGAGCGCGGGGAACTATTCGATGTTGTGTTTATCCTGGGTGGGGACGGCACGGTGCATGAATGCGTGAATGGACTGGCTGATCTGCAACATCCTCCGTTGATTGGCATATTGCCTGGAGGCACCTGCAATGACTTTGCGCGTTCGCTCGGGATTTCACCGGATGCAGAGACTGCGGCACAAGAAATGCTGGCAGGTCGGGTGGTATCCATTGATGTTGGACGAGCCAATGATCGGGTGTTCACGAACTTTTTCGGCATTGGCTTGATCAGTGATGCTTCGCAGAATATTAACGAGAATCTGAAAGGCGCGCTGGGTAAGCTCAGTTATTTTATCAGCACGTTGCAGACGATCAGTCATACGGAACCATTTCGTTATCAAATAGAGGCGGATGGGAAAGAGATGGAAGGCGAAGCAGTGATGATCTATGCAGCCAATGGCCGTTTTCTGGGAACCAATGCATTACCCTTTGCACCGAATGCGTTGCAGGATGGCGAACTGGACGTGCTGATTATTCATGAGACAGGCATTCCGCTGCTGCGAGAGATTCTGTCACACAAGCCGGAGGGAGATTGGCAACCTCAGAGTGAGAGCATTTCATACTTCAAGGCATCTACGCTAAAAGTGAAGACCGATGCGCCGATGTCAGCTGACACGGATGGCGAATTGTATATGAAGACACCCGCCGAGCTGTCGGTGCTGACGGGTCATCTGAAGTTTCTAACCGGGGAGGGTTATTAAATCCCACGGTTTTTTGGTTTGATTTTAGTTGATCGAAAACTTAAACATTCCCTGGCTGATCTTTCATATGACGTTGTCTGAACTCATCCTCCAGCATGCTCATCTGAATGGCATCATGGTATTGATGATTGTAGAACAAGACATCCCGCTTCACACCCTCGCGCTGGAATCCAAGCTTCTCATACGTGCGAATGGCTCGCTCGTTGAAGGCGTACACCTCAAGCTCGATTCGATGCAAGTTACAGATGCCAAAGCCGTAGTCCAGCATAAGTAGCAACGCCTCGCTACCATAACCTTTTCCTTGATGCGCCGCCTGATCGATGGCAACCCGGATATGTGCACTGCGATTCTTGGCATGCATGTCCATCAGGACGACATCTCCGATGATCTGATCATTTTCCTGTAAAGCAATCAGTAGCATGAGTCGGGTGTCATCTTGTGCAGCGCTCTCAACATAACGTTCAACCTGAGCGCGTGTGAAACTGTTCTGTGTTCCCGTCAGCCTGCGCATCTCGGCGTCAAACAGGCTGGGGAAATAAGCATCCACATCTGTAATCTCGAAAGGACGCAGGTATATGCGCGACGTTTCTAGCAGACGAGGGATGCGTGGGGATGGTTTTGAATGTGACATGGTTATTTCCTCCTATAGGTTCCAGGCTAGTATTATTCATGTTATGTATCGTATTAATCAACGGGAAATAGATAATTAACAACACTTTACCATATTTTCTCATGCTTGTAGCTATAATGGTCGATATAAGTATTGTCGTGCTTGCTAAGTCGAAGAGAAACTTATTTTTGAAGATTCGTATTACTCTGCTCGAATTACATATTTTGATTTGCTGTACTGTATACATAGCTGCGTTGTAGTAAACCAGACATTCATAGTCTTAAAGAGACGTATCAGTTTACCTTAGCAGGCCGATAGATTTTATATAATAGAAATGGGGATTTAACGAAATGCGAAAGTTAGAGAATTATTTGAAGTGGTTTACTGTTTTTTTAATTTTGGCTACACCGCTGTTTACTTCACCTGGACAGGTCTTAGCAGCGAAAAAAGAAATCTATATTACTCTTTCTGGTGAGAAACACAGATATGTGGGAGAAGTCAAAAATGGTGTTCCTAATGGTAAAGGAATATCCTACTTTCTAAATGGGAAGAAGAGCTTTGAAGGTAAGTTTGTAGCGGGAATGCCTCATGAAGGAAAAAGGTATAACGCAGATGGAAAGCTGTACTCGGATATTTCTAATGGACAGGGAAAGACTTATTACCCAAATGGAAAGTTTAATTATGTTGGTAAGGTGGATAAGGAAACATGGCTTCCTTCAGGTAAGGGTACCGAATATTATCCAGATGGAACGGTTAAATATAAGGGCGATTTTTTGAATGGTTCGTTTCATGGTCAAGGTAAGTGGTATACAGAATATGGTGAAATGTTCTATCAGGGTACGTTTAAGAATGGTTTGCCACAGGGACAAGGTAAAGCATATCAATATGGAGAAATTGCCTATGTTGGTGCATTTGATAAAGGAGTACCCACGTATTCTGGCAAAATTAAATTGTACGAAGATGGTGTAATCATCTATGATGGGCAGGCTAAAAATGGAGCCATTACCGGCAAAGGTAAAGGGTACTTGAACGGTAAGTTAGTCTATGTTGGCATGTTTAAAAACGGAAGACCAACGGGTGAAGGTAAATTCTATACGGAGAATAGTAGTGATGGCCCTAATATATCTATTTATATCACTGTCGATTAAGTAACAGGTAAGTAATTACAGGATCAATTCAAAACTTTCAGGAGCAGAGTCCTATAATCATGATTAGATTTCAACCAATAAACCATCGGTAGGTGTGTTCATTGCATCGCCCGATGGTTTTTGGCATAACTGCTTTTGAGATACAGCTATATATTTTAGTTTCGCCTAACAGCTCCATCCAGAAACAGCGCCACCAGTTCCTGCGCAAGTTCCTCGATGCTGCCGCCATTCATGTTGCGTACATCTTCGCGGTTCGCGAGCATCAGCAGTGACGTAAATGCATGGGCAAGCAGCATAGGGTTCCCGACCCACAAATAACCATTATCCATCTCCTTCTGAAAATGGGTAGCTAGCACTTCAAAAATATGAACCTCTGCTTCCCGAATCTGAGCGAGCTGCTCCGTGTCCAGATGTTTCTCGGCTTCTCGCATCATGGTCTCCGTTTCAATATGGGAATGCTGCATCTTGGCTTCGGCAACCTTAACCAGTCGTTCTTGCAACGTACCAGGTTCATCCAGCCGGAGCGAAGTCTGTTGCATGCCCATCGCCATCATGCGGGTAATGGCAACGGTGAACAGATCGGCTTTGCTGGTGAAGTGATAATAGATCGATGCTTTGGTCACATTACATAACGAAGCAATCTGCTGGAGAGAGACGGGCTCATACCCGTATTCCATAAACAGACGTGACGCGGTCATCAATATGTTGGTTTGCACAGACGCTTGATCCACACCTGTTTTGGGTCTACCCGGTGAACGGGGAATGTTTGTTTTTTTGCTCATAAGTACATACCTCTTTACGTATTTAATTGCTTGTTAGAAGTGTTCACAAAATTAGGCATTGCAAAATTAACCTTCCGGTATATATAATTAACTCGATTATACTATGACCCGTGGTTCATTACTACACCATCATATATATTAGGGCTTCATAGAAACAGAATAGGGAGATGAAGAGACAATGCAGGAAGGTTCGGGTTACGGCCGCTGGGTTGCCGGCAAACGAAGCAAATGGATTACGCTGTTGGTATGGATCATTATCGCCGTTGTGCTTGGCATGGTATGGCCTGCTGTAGGTGATCGTGAAACCAATAACGCACAGGATCTGAGTGAATCCAAACCATCGGTTCAGGCAGCTGCACTTGCCGAGAAGGAATTCCCTGGTGGTGAAGGATTGCCCGCGCTGATCGTATGGCGTCAAGCCGGCGGTCTGACGGATGAGCAGATTGAGAACATTCAGGCATTAACGGAGCGACTGGATCAAGATCCGGTAGAACAACAGCAGTCCGTTGTGCCACTCTATCAATTGCCACCACAGGCATTGAAAGGCCAGCTTTCGGAAGACGGAAGTACTTTGGTTATGCCACTTTTCTTCAATGAAGGTGCCGATTCAGAACAATTGAAGGAAGCTATTGAAGCACTTGAGCAAAAAACACAAGACATCTTCGGGGCAAATCCGTTCGATGTAGCCATAGATGATACCAATACACTGATTGCCCGTGTGACAGGGCCAGTAGGGATATCCATTGATGCGAGCGGGCTATTCTCCTCCGCCGATGTATCCTTGCTGATCGCTACGGTTGTACTGGTATTAGTACTGTTGCTGTTGATCTACCGCTCGCCTGTACTGGCAATTATCCCGATTATTGCGGTTGGATTCGCGTATATGGTGACAAGCCCCATACTCGGATTCATGGCAGATCAAGGCTGGATTACGGTGGATGCACAGTCCATTTCGATCATGACCGTGTTGTTATTTGGAGCAGGAACGGATTACTGCCTGTTCATGATCTCCAGATACCGCCAGATTCTCTATCATGAGCCGGACAAAAAGAAAGCCATTTTCCAGGCAATTACCGGATCATCTGGCGCCATTGCCATGAGTGGATTCACGGTCGTTGCAGCACTACTGGTACTGTTGCTGGCTGAATACGGTGCATATCATCGCTTTGCCGTACCATTCAGTCTGTCCATCTTTATCATGTTTATTGCAAGTCTGACACTGGTTCCGGCGCTTCTGGCGATCTTCGGTCGGGGTTCATTCTATCCGTTCGTACCACGTACACATGAGATGGAAGTGGAGCGTGCTAAGAAAAAAGGCAAACCGGCTCCTGCCCCGCGCAAAGTGAAGGAAAGCTGGATTGGCCGTGTTGTAGTAACAAAGCCATGGACCGTTCTTGCAATTACGTTGGTATTGCTGGGAGGACTGGCGGCATTCTCTACTCAGGTTAAATTCACGTATGATCTGTTGTCTTCCTTCCCGGAGGATGTGCCTTCCCGCGAAGGTTTCACAGTCATCGGTGAACAATTCTCCCAAGGTGAGCTGGCTCCAGTCAAAGTGATCGTTGATGCCGAAGGCAAAGAAACTGATCTGAAGCAACGTCTCGAATCGCTGGATTACATTAGCAAAGTAGGCGATGCTCAGCAGGGTGCCGAGAATGCCAACATTACCGCCTTTGATGTGGAGTTCAATCTGAATCCATACTCCATGGAGGCGATGCAGCATATTCCGGATCTGCGGGCTACTGCAGAACAGGCGCTTCAAGATGCTGGTGTATCTAATGTGGACAGTCAGGTATGGATCGATGGTCAGACGGCTGAACAGTATGACATTGAAGTGACTGGAGAACGGGATGCCAAGATCATTATTCCGGTGGTCATCGGCATGATTACATTGTTACTACTGTTGTACTTGCGTTCAATCGTAGCCACAGCATACCTGATTGCAACGGTTGTTCTGTCGTATTTCTCTGCACTGGGTCTGGGTTGGATCATCATTCACTACGGACTTGGCGCAGATGCCATTCAGGGAGCGATTCCGCTGTATTCCTTCGTATTCCTCGTGGCACTGGGTGAAGACTACAACATCTTCATGATCTCTAGCATCTGGCAGAAACGCAAAACGATGCCGCTTCGTCAAGCGATCAGAGAAGGTGTTGGCGAGACAAGCTCTGTTATTACATCTGCAGGTCTGATCTTGGCAGGAACGTTTGCGGTACTTGCTACATTGCCAATTCAGGTGTTGGTGCAGTTTGGTATAATCACAGCCGTTGGTGTGATGTTGGATACCTTCCTGGTTCGTCCGTTCATGGTACCGGCGATCACCGCATTGCTGGGTAAATGGGCCTTCTGGCCAGGAAAGTATGTGTCGATTGCAGAGAAGAATGAAGAGAAACAGAACCAGTCCATGTAATGCATGGAATGGGTGAGAAGGACGGCGGGGCTTCAAGCCTGCTGTCCATTTCTTTATTTTTCGAACGTTGATGACCTCTACCAGTTGTCCTCCTGAGATGGAATGGTGGAACTGTAAAATATCCGCAGGATGAGGCGTGATCCTTGTTTTCTTTGCATGGGGAAGGTTTACGTAGCTAAGGGTTATGGGACATAATAGAGAGAGCGTCGGCCTTGGCAGACGGATGATCAACATCAATGGGACAACCAGGGGAAGGATGAAAGCAAGCATGACGAACCAACTTAATGTGTATTTTAACCATGACGGCGGCGTGGATGACCTCGTATCGCTGTTCATGCTTCTGCAAATGGACAATGTACATGTAACCGGCGTATCGGTTATTCCGGCAGACGGATATCTGGAGCCAGCAACAGATGCCAGCCGTAAAATTATCGATCGTTTCGGTACATATTCCGTAGAGGTATCCAAATCCAACTCCAGAGGGAAAAATCCATTTCCTGCGGCGTGGAGACTGCATTCCTTCTATGTAGATGCACTTCCTGTACTGAACGAGTCCGGCAAAATGGAAGCACCACTCTCTGCCATTCCGGCACACCAGCATCTGATCGAGAAAGTGCGCAATACCGAAGGCAAAACGTTGCTCCTGTTCACAGGCCCACTGACAGACCTTGCGCGTGCACTGGACGAAGCACCAGACATTGAAGAGAAAATCGACAAGCTGGTATGGATGGGCGGTACATTTGAGCGTGGTAACGTAGAAGAACCTGAGCATGATGGCACAGCAGAGTGGAACGTATTCTGGGACCCGGAAGCGGCTTACCGTGTATGGCAGAGTGGTATCCAGATCGATCTGGTTGCACTGGAAAGCACGAACAAAGTACCTCTGACTCCAGCCGTTCGTAACCGTTGGGCAGCAGAGCGTCGCTTCGAAGGCGTTGATTTCCTGGGTAACTGTTACGCAGGTTGTCCGCCACTGGTGTACAGTGAGACAAATTCCACATACTATCTGTGGGATGTGCTGACAACAGCTTCCGTTGGACGCGAGGACATCGTGAAGAAGAAAACCGTAAACTGTATTGTCATCCCGGATGGACCTAGCCAGGGCCGCACGGTGGAGCAAGCAGACGGACGTCCAGTACAACTGGTGTATGATACCGATCCGGAAGCATTCTTTACGTACATGACGGATTTGGGTAAAAAAGCTGCTCCGCAGCGCTACTAATTCAGGCAGCTGTAAGGCTTGCCATCCTTAAAGGTACAACAAAATAAAGCCGCAGGTAGTGGTCTGGATATGGGGTTGAACCCCATGATCCTGTCCCTGCCGTGCGGCTTTTTGTTTTGGGCTGATCTGCAATCTAAGCTGCCCGCTATATTTTAAATCGACTAATCAATCCGTTCAGCTCACTGGACAATACCCGCAGAGATTCGGCGGATGCACTCATCTCATCCATGGATTGCAGTTGGCTTCCGGTAGCATGAGACACCTTCTGGATACTTGAAGAGGATTCGCGTGAGATATGCTCCATGTCCTCCACGGAAGCGGATACTTCTTCTGCACTGGCAGACAGCTGCTCAGATGCTGCGGATACTTCATGTAGACGTTCATTCATCGTCTCAATCCCGGTGTGAATGGATGTGAATGAACGACCTGCCTCCTGAACAACAGCGAGACCGGATTGGACTGCTGATGTGCTGGCAGACATATGTTCTGACAACAGGGCAGTCTGGCGTGTCATCTCGGCGATCAGTTCGGTTACATGCTGGGACGATTGCTCTGATTCCCCCGCAAGCTTGCGAACCTCTGAGGCAACCACCGCAAACCCGCTGCCATACTCTCCTGCACGAGCCGCTTCAATACTTGCATTAAGTGCGAGCAGATTGGTCTGTGAAGCGATGCCTTTCATCAGATGTGCTACCGACTCAATTTTACCTGAGTACTGCTCCAGCTGAGAGGTGGAGGCTACCATCTGCACATTTGCTTGATGAATTTTGTCCATACTGTCCATCGCTGTGTTGATGTTGGCTTGACCTTGTACTGCGTTATTGGTCGTTTCCTGTGAGACATCCGCGACCATAGAGGAAGAATTCGCAATGTGCTGCATGCTGCGTGTAATCTCTTCCATGGCTACCGTAACTTCTCCTGCACGAGCCACCTGTTCGGCAGCTCCACTGGCTGTATGATTGGTATGCTCGGCAATACGCTGGCTAGCTTCGGCAGTTGCCTGTGAATGTTTGGATACACCTTCTGCAGCTTGTAGCAGAGAGTCGGAGCTTTGACGGATGCCCGTCATGACATCACGGGTACCTGTAACCAGATGTTTGAACTCGGAAGCGAGCTGTCCCACCTCGTCCTTGCGACTAAGTTCAACGTTGACGGTCAGGTCGCCTTTTCCAACTTCGGTAATCAACTTCTTCAGCTTCACCAATGGACGGGTCAAGTAATGGGCGAAGCCATACACCAGCAAGACACTGAGTAGCACGATGGAGAGGGCTGTCCAGATCATCGTCATCCGATTCCGTGTCATTAGTTCATAGACAGCGGTGGAGTCCAAGTCAGCACCAACCAGACCAAGTAGTTCCCCATTGGCTCCATGAATAGGTACATAAGCTGTAATAGTTGCCCCGTACTCATCTTGGGTCAGATCACCTCGTACAGGTTCATTTTGCTCAAAAGCCTGCAACATGCCTTCATAATGGTTCTCTTCAGGAGAACCGTATGGCGAGAAGTCATCCTCTGCCACATCGGCAGCAGCGCCATCTACAACGTAATAATACGATGTGGCCCCGTTCTCTTGCCGTTTACCGAGCGTGTACAGATACTTCAACCCATTGGCCTCGCGAAGCTGGCTAAGCTGTTCGCGTAATGTACCATAATAGTCTGTTTCGTCTTGTCCCGTGCTTAGTGGCGCATACAGGGAGGTGTCGATGGACTGAACTGCCCGTTCAGCCACAGCCTGTGCCTGCATGCCCATGGATTGCTCGACCAGTTGCGCCGATGAACGGTACAACGTAATGCCAAGAACCGCACCCGCGGCCAGCATCAGACAGGAAAAAAATAAAAAGATCCGCATAAACAAACTGTTCATTGGTAAAAGTGTTCCCCCTTGATCCGTTGGATGAATCGTCTTTTTGTCCCTTTAATTTAGTGCTCGATGCTCGAATTTCTTTTTTGGTTCGTATGTATTGTATATCAAATATACAGTTTTCTAATTGAAATATCGGCATCTGTTCGATAAAGAATTAGCCCCCGAGTCAATTTGATCCGGGAGCTAGTTTCGTTTCAATCCTATATTGACCATGCCCATCATTGGAAGAAACCTCATTGTTACTCCTTAGAGGGGCTTCATATGACTGAGTGATTACGTCATTACATTGTTCCGCCGCCCTGGCGAACAGAGGCAGGAATCTTTTCAGGTCCCTGATTAATATATTTATTGATAAAAGTACCTACTTTGGCATCGTCGAATTGGTCGAGCTTCATCGTTTTGGTCCATGCGGTCACCACGACTTCACTGCCTTCGGGAATATCCTTGTTGGGTACAGCCAGAATACCTGCTCCGGCTTCGCGGAATTTGGCTAGGTATTTCAGATGTTCCTTCAAATCCTCGCTTGCGTTCTCACGATAATAGATGATGATATCCCCGTGCTCCAGATTGTGTACCAGGTAATTATAGCCCGGGAAGTCGGTGTAAAATCCAAACTTGATATCATGCGGATTATGCGGCCCCGATGTTGGAATTGTCATCTCATACTGAATGGGGTCCTCCGTATGGTCTGCCCCATAATATTTATCGTCCGTTACGTCGATTGTCGCGTTGGACTCCAGATCAGCTACATTATATGTTTTACCTGCACCTTGCATGAAGAACAGGCCAAACGTAATAATCGACACAGCCATCATTACATGTGCAGCCAGCCGAAGGGATCGACTTTTTTTCTGGATGTCTGCCCGCTCTTTCTTTTTCATGTGGCCCAGAATTTTGCCCTGTGTGCGTGATGCCCAGATATAGGCGGCGATGGAGAACAGTAACACGATTACACCTACGATGAGCCACAGGTAGGATGTACCTGCCTCGTGCTCCATTTGCATATGATTCATATGAGTCATGTCCATAGAGAGTTCCTCTGCTTTCTTTGTAAAATGAGTGATTAATACACTACACAATGTAGTGTTGGTGGCAATGGTGAATCCACTCATTACGTAACGGGAGTTGCTAGTTCCGTGTTTGTTACGTAAATAAGAACATACCTATTGCACTACACATTATAGTGTATGAATCATGCTCAGCGCAATGCTGCCTTGGAAAACCAAAAAAAGACCTTCCCCGCGTGAGCAGGGAATGCCTAGTACATATCTAATGGGATAACAGCGATCGGAAGGTTGTTCTGTCATCGAAGTAACAAGTGTAAATAGCTTTATTCCAACTGAACTATTTTACAGACGACCAAACGGCGAAAGCATCAAGCGGATCAGCCCAATGATAATCTCACCCAACAATCGATACAGAATAAAGAACACGACCACATTGGCGATCAGCACGCTGTACATGCTGTCGATGGCTGCTTTGGTACGATTCAGTGGATATTGGAACAGCACCGAGTTCAGCGCAACAAAGATAATGATATACGAGACAGCAAGCAATGAAATCGCGATGGAATACGAGATGATAATAAACAGATTCGCCAGAACAAGGGATACGACAGCAGGAACAAGCAATGTACCGAACTGGGCAACCAGTGTTTTGGGACGGAAGGTTATTTTTTCAATCTTTAGAATAGCGTACATCAGTGCAATTGAGGCAATCAGGATAATGACGGTGAACAACAGCGGTCTTAAAAATCCACCAATGAACAAGCCGTCCATGCCTATGCGACTAAAGGTAATTAAGAAGTATGTAGAAGATAGAACTGCAATTAGCGCCATCGTTAGCCATCCGTTTAGGGAATGCTGGTCACCAACGGTTTTCATCGTCTGATAAGGACGGGCCAATACACTGAGGAAATAGGATAGATACTGTTTGCTTACTTCTTTGGCTTGCTGAACTTTCTCATTCTGCACAATATTATTCCACTGATTGGAGCTATTGTCTCCTGCAGAAGCATGGTCATTGGTACCTGTTGATTCTCTCGCCTGTTCCTTGTGAATGGAGACGGATGGTGTGTTGGATGGAACGGATGCCTGGGAAGAGGTAGCCTGCGTGCTGGACCAACGGGTATATTCGGGTTCGGAAGCAGCAGATTCCGAGTTCGGTACAGGAGTTGGTGATGAGGTTGTTTGCGTTAGATTAGAGCCGCACCTCTCGCAAAAATGGGCATCTCCATTTTCGTGATTACATACTGGACATTTCATGGTATAAGCCTCCAATTTCTAGAAAATAAAAACAGGTAAACATTGTGTCTCATTTTAACGGTTAATGACGAAGTTTGTCTATGTTTCGCAGGAATTAGTACCCATTTAGGGAAAGTTGAAACAAAGCCTCGAATCCTGTGTATTAAAACGGAGTGTAGAAGCAACAATAGTATAGGAATGACATGCAGGCATATTAATGTAAATTCACTGTGGTTTAAGACGAATTGTTTTTAGCTGTTAATGTCTCATCGTTCGCTTTTATGTGTTATTCTCATGTTAACTATATCTTTTGGGTTGCCTATGATCGTATATTTATGTATAATCAATCGTGTTAACACGTCGAATGTACGGTAGTAAGAGATGTGGGTGAGTTCATGGAACTACTGGACAGCAATGAGAGCAAGAAGAAGATGTGCCAGTATTATAACGAAATCTCGAAGGAACTGTTCGGATTTGGCACCACTCTCCTGAGAGTGACCATTGACCAGAATATTGTGACCTTCTACGCGAAGCACCGACGTTCACCGCGCTCTGACGCCCTGGAAGGGGAGGCCCCCGGCTTAAAGCTGGAAGTGGACTTCCGCATGTCTGTCTTATATAAGAAGAAATTCCGGGAGAAGCTCGAGCAGCACATGGGTTTGCCAATTGAAGCTATATTGCGGGATTATGATGCGTCCACTCAGTGGGCAATCACAAATGTGATTCTGGAACAGGCCTAAGATGGATCGGCAGGATTGATTCTTGTTGATGTATACGAAGGTTATGGCCCGATTCATGATCAGGTTCCGTACAATTTCATATGATGGCGTCTGTCTTCGGATTGATTCTGAAGCAGAAACCGATGATGTACCGGCAGCGGGTGTCGCTTTCCTTTGTTTACGAAGAAAAGTGTTCTTGTTTATACAAGAATGCTTTTCTTTTTGTTTTTTAAGTCGAACTAACTCTGTATAACACATCATATTCTTCGAAAATCAGGAAGACCCTTCGATCGCTGTTATCCCCAGATTTCTTTTATTTCCTTTAAATAAGGGAGAAATCTTGTGATAAAGGCGAACACTTCGTTTCTCCAGGTTCTTTCTGTTTTCTACGTAAGATGTGTTATCAATTTAGTTCAACTTAATGGTTGGGTTGTTAAAACACATATATCAGGGGGAATCAGGATCATGATGAAAAAGTGGATTAGCGGTTTGGCAGCAGTGGCAATGACATCGGTATTACTTTCAGGTTGTGGCAGCAGCACGGATGATGCAACAGGCGGATCAGGCAGTGGGGGGACCGCAGCTAACAAATTGGTTATCTCCACTTGGGGCTTCTCCGAAGATTTCTTTAATGAAGAAGTATTTGGTCCATTCGAAAAAGAACATAATGTAGACATCGTGCTCGAAGTCGGCAATAATGCTGAACGTCTGAATAAAATTCGTCAAGGAACATCAAATGTCGATGTTATCTACCTGTCTGATTATTATGCACAACAAGGTATCGATGAAGGTCTGTTTGAGAAAATTGACCGCTCCAAAATTCCAAATGTAAATGACATTTATGATATTGCCAAAGCACCACTTGGTGAAGATTATGGCCCGGCCTACACGGTTGGACAGCTCGGTATCGCTTATAACCCGGATCTCGTATCCAAAGAAGTGACTTCATGGAGTGACCTGTGGGACCCAGCGTTCGAAGGTAACCTGACCATCCCGAATATTACGGCAACAGCAGGCCCAATGGTTGTGGATGCAGCTTCCCGTGTAGCCGGAAACGATACATTTAATGAAGATGCGGCATTTGCTGAACTGAAAAAACTGAGTGGCAATGTGGTGAAATTCTATAGCCAAACGTCCGAGTTCGTGAACATGTTCTCCCAAGAAGAAATTGCTGGCGGACCGATCATGGAAATGTATTTCAAAGATCTGAAAGCAGCCGTGCCTAATGCAAAGTTTGTTACACCTAGCGAAGGTGCATATGCCGTGATGAACACGATCAATGTTGTGAAGGGTAGCAAAAACAAAGAGCTTGCTGAAGAGTTCATCAACTGGCAGTTGAGCCAGGATGTACAAGCGAAATCTGCTAAAGCGAAAGTCGATTCCCCGGTAAACACGAAGGTTGAGCTGACTGCTGAAGAAGCAGAAGGCGTAACATATGGCGCTGAAGTTGTTGAGAAGCTGAACAAGCTGGATATGGAATTTGTGAATCAACAGGTTAAAGGCTGGACAGATCGCTGGAACCGTGAGATTGCACAATAAAACAAGTAACCGACTAAATAGTTATCTCTGATCTATATAGTTTAACTAAACTTTTTACACGAGAACGGAGAGGGCAGAAATAACGTGAAGAAGCGAAGCGTTCGCCTTTATCCCCGGATTTTCCCTTGAAGAAGGGGTTCAAAAAAATCTGGGGATAACAGCGATCGGAAGGTTATTCTGTCATCGGAGTGGTAAGTGTAAATATTCTTTAGTTCAACTTATATCATTTGCAGCAAGCAACCATATCACCGCATAGGAGTTGAGAACGGATGAGTGAAGCGCAAAATCGCATCATTCTGGACGTGGACACGGGGATTGACGATGCACTGGCGATTTTGCTGGCCGTCAAAAGCCGGAAGTTGGACATTCTCGGCATCACCACAGTCTGTGGGAACGTATCACTCCAGCAGGCAACAGAGAATACGTGCAAAATTCTTGAACTCGCGGGTGCACCTGAAATTCCGGTCATTGCCGGAGCAGCTGGACCGCTCACTCGCAAGTCGCATTATGAACACCGGGTACATGGACAGGACGGATTGGGCGGTGCGCTGCCTGATCCGGCCGTGTCTAAGAAAGCCGAAGAAGGTTTTGCGCCAGACTTTATCGTGGAGCAAGCCAAGCGATATCCAGGTGAACTGACATTAATCATGACCGCACCCTTAACGAACTTGGCCCTCGCGCTGATGAAGTGTCCTGAATTGCCTTCTTTATTGAAGGAAGTCATCTTCATGGGTGGCGTAGTTCGTGGACATGGCAACATTACACCAACCGCCGAGTACAACACATACGCTGATCCAGAGGCCGCACGCATCGTACTGCATGCAGGTATTGAGAAGCTTACCCAAGTCGGACTGGATGTGACGCGTCAAACATTGCTGAATGAAGCAACGATTGAGCGTCTCACAGACCCTGCACTGCGCGCGTACGTTGCTCAAAGCACGGAGATTTACATCAACCGTTACGAACAAATGAACGGCGTCCGCGCTTGCGCGTTGCATGATCCACTAGCCGTGGGCGTAGCCCTTGCCCCGGAACTCGTTGGACGCAAATCGTATTACGTCGATGTCGAAACCGCCAGCCGCCTGTGCGATGGCCAGATGGTATGCGACTTCCAAAACCGTTTGGGTGAGAAGCCCAACACCCTCGTCTGCGAAACCGTAGATGCGGAAGCATTCCTTGAACTGTTTATCAACGCATTAAACGCGTAGTTGCTCTAACCAATTAGATATTTATACGATTGCGGAGAGTGCAGAACCGATCTGGAGAAGCGAAGCGTTCCCCTTTATCCCCCGATTTTCACCTATGAAAATGAATCAAAAAATCGGGGGATAACAGGGATCGAAGGACGGTACTGTAATCGGAGTATTCAAGTATCAATCTCGAATTAAATTTACAAGTCAGGAGTATCGCGATGAAGAAATCAGTAATCTACTGGCTATTGCTGCCGGGATTCGTGTTTTTGGCGGCATTTATGATCATTCCGATTGTCCTGACGATCGGGTCGACGTTTTTCCAAGAAAACTCCTTCACGTTTGAAGGATACATGCATTTTTTCAGAGACCCATACTTTTTGAAAATATTGCTTACGACGCTGCAAGTCAGCGTGGTCACCACCATCGTCTGTGTGGTGCTCGGATTCCCGACAGCTTATTATATTTCGCAGAAAGCGCCGCGCCGCAAAGGCATTTTGCTGGCACTGGCGATCTTCCCACTGCTGACGAGCCCGGTCGTGCGCTCGTTTAGCTGGATGATCATTCTTGGACGCAAAGGGCTGATCAATAACACCCTTGTTGGCCTGGGTATCGTGGACAAGCCGCTGGATATTCTGTACACGCCGGCAGCGATGATGATCGGTCTGACGCATCTGTTCCTGCCACTGATGATTATCTCTCTGGTGGGCGTGCTGGAGAACATTGATGGTGACCTGCTCAAAGCAGCACAAAGTCTGGGCGCATCGCGCATTACGGCATTCCGCCGGGTTGTGTTCCCGTTGGCTGTGCCAGGACTTGTGATCGGAGCCGTGCTTGTCTTTGTCGGAAGCCTGACGGCGTATACCACACCTGCCCTCCTAGGAGGTAAGCAACGCGTGATTGCTACGTTCCTGTATCAAAACGCCATGACCCTCAACGACTGGTATCTGGCCTCGGTTGTTGCCGCGATTATGATTGTAATTACATTTGTCGTGGTCGGTGTCATGAACAAAATGGCCAAAACTTTAAATCCGAAGGGGTAGACATATGCGGGAGAAACATATCGGGCTGGGCCTGTTCAGTCTGCTGGTCTTTATCTTTCTGCTGGGCCCGCTTCTGATCATATCGGTCACTTCGTTTGAACCGGGAACGGTACTCAAATTTCCGCCGGAAGGGTTCTCCTTCCGCTGGTATGAGAATATTTTCAACACAGGCGGTTTCCTCCGCACATTCCAGACGTCCATCATCATTTCCCTGCTGGGGAACCTACTGGCGCTGGTACTCGGAGTTCCGGCAGCGTATGCACTTAGTCGTTACGATTTCAAAGGCAAGTCCGTGCTGAACGCACTGTTCCTGTCCCCGGTACTGATCCCGGGAATCGTGCTTGGTTTTACATTGATGAAATACCTGATCGTAATCTACCATCTGCCGATGTATCTCGGATTGTTGATTGGTCATACGATTATCATGCTTCCATTTATCATTCGAGTTATCGCGTCGAGTCTGTCGAGCTTTGACTTTGCAGTGGAAGAAGCTGCGCTGAGTCTTGGTGCGGGACGGGTAAGAACGTTCTTCACGATCGTGCTGCCTAACATCCGCTCAGGAATTATCGCTGCCGTGCTGATTGCCTTCTTGGAGTCCTTCAACAACGTGGACATTTCGGTGTTCATGACCGGACCAGGGGTAAGCACATTACCGATCCAGATGCTGACGTATGTGGAGAATTATTTTGACCCAACGATTGCAGCAATTTCCGTGCTATTGATGGTACTGACCGGACTCTTAATGTTCGTGATCGAACGGATCATGGGCGGATTTTCATACTTTACTAAACGTTAATTGGAGGCGCAGAACGCTATGGCATTGCTGACATTAGACCACGTATCCGTGGCATACGATAAGCAGACAATCCTGAAGGATTTTCAGTTGGAGCTGGAAAAAGGTAAACTGCTCTCCCTGCTCGGACCGAGCGGTTGCGGCAAAACAACTACGCTGCGCCTCATCGCCGGATTCTTGGAAGCATCACAGGGCAAGTTTATGTTCGGCGGCAAGGATTATACGAAGGTTCCGGCGAACAAGCGGAACTTCGGATTTGTATTTCAGAGTTATGCGTTATTCCCGCATCTGTCTGTCTATGACAACGTGGCCTTTGGCCTGCGGATGCGTAAGGTAAAAGACAAGGATATTTCTTCCCGTGTGATGCGAATCTTGGAAGTCGTTAACCTGAATGGATTTGAGAAACGTTTTCCACAAGAACTGTCCGGTGGACAGCGTCAGCGTGTAGCCATTGCTCGTGCATTGGTCATTGAACCTGACCTGCTCTTGTTCGACGAACCGCTCAGTAACCTGGATGCCAACCTGCGCCTCAACATGCGGGTGGAAATTCGCCGGATTCAGCAAGAGCTGGGCATCACAACGCTGTATGTCTCTCATGACCAGGAAGAGTGCTTCTCAATCTCGGATCAGGTAGCGATTATGAACAAAGGCGTGGTTGAGCAGCTCGACCGCCCGGAAACCATTTTCAAATATCCGGCAACGGAGTTTGTAGCACGATTCATCGGGTTCCATAATTTCATTGAATTCGCGGAGCGCAGTGATGCAGGTGAATTAATCACACTGAGTGCAGGTGGACGCACATTTACAGCAACCGCACATCCTGGAACAGCACGTCCTGGTGCACGTAAAGGCGCGATTCGCCCGGATGATTTGATTGTCAGTGGAGATACCTCAGCGGATGTGGTGAATGCTTTGCCGGGCATTATCAAAGTCAGCACGTATTTGGGACGCAGTTATCAGTATGTAATCGAGACGGAACTGGGTGACTTTACAGCAAATCAGGAGATGGAAACACCATACCTTAGCGGGCAACGTGTTAGCCTGATCTTCCCACAGGACAAGCTTGTATTGGTAGAGTAGTCGTGAATGTAAGGAACAGTATTAAGAAATAAGAGCAACAAAGAAGGCATTTCATGCGATGATTCCCGGACGATGGCAGTGGTGCGCAGTCATGTGCAGTACAGCAGATTAAAGTGCAGGTTCATTGTCCGGTTCGCATCGTGGTGAAATGCTTGTGAAGAAGGAGATTATGCCCCATGCGTGCAGATCAACTGATTGTAAATGTACATGTGTATAACAGTTATTATAAACGGTTTGAAATGAACAACGTCGCTGTATTGGACGGCAGATTTCTATATGTTGGACCCGGCGGACCTGAGATGATTCAGGCAGACGAAGTCATTGATGCGCGGGGAAGATACATGATTCCTGGCTTGATCGATATCCATCTGCATATCGAAAGTACGATGGTGACACCGGAAACCTTTTCTCATGGTCTGATTGGCTGCGGGGTAACATCCATTGTCGCAGAACCGCATGAGATGGCGAATGTGTTCGGGCTGGAGGGTGTGCAGGAGATGATGGCTGTGAGTCGGGAAACCACCGTGGATATGTTCTATGCGATCCCAAGTTCCGTTCCGGCAACCCCGATGGAGACAACAGGTGGTTCGATTGAAATCGAAGATATGGACGTGCTGCTCGCCACTGGCGAGATCATCTGTCTGGGCGAAATCATGAACTATGTCGATGTCATCCGTGATCCGGAATGCAAGACGAACCAGATTTTACAGCATATTCGCAAAAACTATCCCGATCTGGTGATTGAAGGTCACACACCGAAACTGCTTGGACTCGATCTGCACCGACTCATCTATGCAGGTATTGATTCCGATCATACTCATCAGAGCATTGAGGGATTACAGGCGCGGATTGCGGCAGGTATGTTTATTGAAATTCAAGAGAAATCAATGACCCCGGAAGTCATGGAGTATCTGATTCAACATGATGTGGCACAGCATTTCTGCTTTGTAACGGATGATGTGATGCCGGATTCACTGGTGGAGCATGGCCATCTGGATCATATCGTACGTAAAGCGATTCAGATGGGGATGCGTCCGGAAGATGCGATCTATGCAGCAACATCTACCCCTGCATCCCGGATGAAAATGACCGATCGTGGCAGCGTGGCCCCAGGCAAAGTGGCTGATTATGTGTTGGTATCCAACTTGGATGATCTCTCTATTGATCAGGTGTACAAAAACGGCCGCAAAGCTTATGACGATTACGAACCGTATAAGCAGGAACGGATAACCGGGCAGTTCCCACCTCACTTCTATAAGAGTGTGCAGTTGGAGAAGCTGGATACAGCAGATTTTGCAATTCGTTTATCAGACCCGAAAGTCAGTGGATCAGGTGTTGATCTCGCTGGTGAAGGTGAGTACCAATGCCGCGTCATGATGGTGAAGGATGGTTCTACTTTTGTGGAAGAACATATTGCACCGGTTCAGTCTGCGGATGGCGAATTGTTATGGGAAGAAAGCAGATATGCGCAAATCGCGACCTTTGAACGTTATGGCGTGAACGGCAATCGTGCACACGGTCTGATCGGTGGAGACACCATCAAACGCGGTGCTATTGCAACAACATATTCACATGACAATCACAACCTGCTGGTTGTAGGACGTAATCGTGAAGATATGATATTGGCAGCTAACACAGTGATTTCGAGCCAGGGTGGGTTCTGTGTGGTGGAAGACGGCAAGGTGCTGTCCCATCTGGAACTTCCCGTAGGTGGCATTTTGACGGAAGAACCACTCGCAGTGGTGTCTCATCAAGTGAAGGAATTGAGAGCAGCGATGTTGTCTCTTGGATATGTGCATTACAACCCGATCATGTCGATCAGCACCCATTCTCTTGCGGTAAGTCCGGCACTGAAAATCACGGACCATGGCCTGATTGATGTGAATGCAGGTAAGGTTGTATCGTTAGTAATCTAATTAGAATACACACATTCTGTGATGTACCTCCAATTAGAATCGATTCTGTGTTTTAATCAGAAAAAAGGCCGTATTCTACCTCTATATAGGAGAATATGGCCTTTTTAATATTTCATGGCTCAACTTTGTAAACAATCTCTCCCTCAGCATTATATGCTTGTAACCCGAGTTTAAACGAAGTGAAGGGCTTATCCAGAGTGATATACCAGAGTCTCCTGTTTCGAATTTCCTTCATCTGTGGTGATATCTCAATGAAATTCTGCTTAGTCAGATCTGAAATTATTAATTTAGTGATTTGAGGATCATTAACTAAACCATAAATAATAGATGTGTTTTCATTGTCACTCCATTTGTGATTTGTTACATGATAGGATACCTTACTTTTTTCGTTAGTATCTAGAAAACTACCTGTTTTTATAATTTTATTACCAAAACCAGTTACTCCTTTAGCTAAGAAAGCAGTACTAATACCTTCAGTATATATATCGTCGTATATAATAATTTCTTTGTTCGAGTTGATTAATACTGTTTCAATAATATTTTCAGGGAGAATATCAGATTTATTCAATAAATCTTCTTTTGAATTACAGCCTAATAAAGTAAAAAAGACAAGGAATAATATTGCAGCTTTTGTAAATTTCATTAGAAACAAAACTCCTTTTTCAATTTTTTTCTTAAAAAACCTTTTTTTATTATTAAAGTATGTTAAAGTACTATTATACCATATTATAGGAGGAATTGAATTATGAAAATACGTCGCGTGTTACTATTAGGTTTGTCTTTAATTTTAATGTTCCCTTTAGCCGCAATGGCAACCGATTTAGAGCCTTCGGTTTCCAAGGATGCAATTCTTTTAAAAGCGGGTTATCCTCAAGAAGTTTTAGAACTGGATGATATTCAAAAAGATGAAATGGTAAAATTCATTAAAACACATCCTGATTATACCATTTCAACCATAGAAAATCCAAAGGATGATGAATACACCATTCAGTCTAACTCGAATATAAATACTTATTTAACTGTTGCAAGTTCTGCAGATTACCCCAATACATCTACTTCACAATATAAAGATATACTTGTGTCAGGTGGTCTAAAAGGAAATGTTAATTCAAAAGCAGTGGGTGCTGGAGCTGCGTGGTCTGGACAGTGGAATATTGTCAGATCAACTGCTTACGCTTCATGGAGAACGAAAAATTTTCTCGGTGTAGAGACGTCTCATACCGCAGAATCAATACTTGTTGACGCCGCGGCACAAAAGGGCGTAACTTATTCTTATGATGGGATTCCTGGTAATGGATATTACGCTGGAACAAGTCTGCTTGTGACAATTAAAAAACCACTTTCTTCTCATGGATCTTTTGATGTGGTAGGGAAACAAGCATATACAACATCCAGTGTGAACTGGTCTGCTACAATATCTTCCACACCAGGAATCACATTTGGCCCAAGTGATAAAGTATATCAGAGAGCTGCTGTACAAAATGTTAATTATTAAAAAAATAGCTTTAGTATGGTGATTCATAATAACCATAACAGTATTCCCTATTTATATTCAAAGGGAATACTGTTATCTTTTTTTGCGCCTTATTAGTTTGCTTAAGACCTACAAATAAAACTATTTAAATGAACTTTAACGACTTAATTAGGAGAATGTTCAAGACCAAACAAGGAGTTCTGTTTTCATGCAATCAAATAAAAAAATTGTTTATGATAAAAAAAACATATTTTTCGACGTGGATGATACGTTATATGATCACTTGCAGCCGCTTCGTGGCGCGTTGCAGTACGTTCTCGGCCTGCCGGATGATTTTCCTTATGCTGAGGCCTATCACCGTTTTCGCTATTATAGTGACTGGTTGTCTGCACAAGAAGATCTGTCCGCTGTACCGGAGCCGGATGCAGTAGAGCGAATGCGCCGTCGGAGGTTTGAGTTGACGATGGAGGAGTTTGGACTCCCCTTACAGTTGGGACAGGCTGAAGAACTGCAAGCACAGTATCTGAGCAGACAGTTCGAGATGGTGCCTTTTGAAGGAGCGTATGAGTTAATCAGAAGGCTTCAGGCAGAAGGTCACACCGTCGGTCTAATCACCAATGGAGAAGGAGAGCATCAGCGGCGCAAGCTTGAAGCATTGGATGTACTCAGTCTCGTGGACGAGCATATGGTCTTTATCTCTGGTATGACTGGTTATGCGAAGCCGGATCGCAGGTTGTTCGAATATGTGAGTCAGCAGTCCGGGACAGATGCCCGTTCCAGCTATTACATCGGAGACTCGTGGCGTAATGATGTGGTAGGTGCAGTGGATGCAGGCTGGACAGTCATCTGGTTCAACCATCGGGAGGCGCTGCCGGAGTCCGATCATCAACCTCATTTTGTAGCATCGAGCTATGAAGAGATCAGTCGTATTCTGACTTTTGAGTGTGTTCAAGCTTAAGGAGATTTATGTTTAAAGGAGCAGTCTTGTTACCGTCTTAGGTGCAGGTCTGCTTTTTTATATTATACCTTCTATAAAGGCATCATTAATGAGGTGTCTAACTCTTCGCTTTCAATTACAATTGCCATGAGTCCAGCTTCTGTTTTGGTTTCGTGCCATTCATGTTTATCCCAGAGAACCGCTTCGCCACAACGAACTTTGATGTATTCATTTGCTTCCCCTCTAACCCAACCCTCTCCACTTACTATTAAAAGGAGTTGAGGAACTACAGCTTGGTGATAACCTATGACCCCACCCTCAGCTAAATGCATACATCCGATATGAGCTGCTTTGTTGGTCTGCGTTATACGTGACATTACGAAATTAGAATCGAATTTGGTAATCTTTTTCCCTGACTCTTGTTTAAATTGAAATATTCTCATGTTTACCTCCGCAATAGTGACTAAGTTAACTTCCTATAATGGTAACTATCTTTATGATGGGTATCATCCTATTTCACTAATTTATGGATAATCCGATCAGATGAGTCTATCATAACTCCAATAGGTTGGGGAGAGTTTGCTTAAAATCATCTTTTTTATTAGCCTGCGCCAATGTTTCTATGAAGCTGTGCTTCATGAAATCTTCATTTGAAAGAGTAGTTCAGAGCCTTCCCAAACATAATATGCGGTGTTATAATTAAAACAAGATTTAGATTAAGTCTAAATTAAAAGAAGCGAATCAAAGCAATCCATTATAAAATTCAAATTCTATTTTTATATTCGAGAGGGGATAAATTCCATGAGCACAATCCAAACTAGAAACAACACTTTTGCTAACAATGCCACAGCACTTCAAGAGGTCCTGAACCGTCAGATCGCAGGTTGGTCCGTACTATACACGAAACTGCATAACTTCCACTGGTATGTCCAAGGACCTCATTTCTTCACACTGCATGCCAAATTCGAAGAACTGTACAACTTGGCTACAGCAAATATGGACGAAGTTGCAGAACGTTTGCTGGCTATTGGTGGACGTCCGGTGGCTACGATGGGTGAACAGTTACGTCTGTCTCCGATTGAAGAGGCACAAGGCCAGTTGTCTGCTGAGCGTATGGTAGAGTCGGTGGTTGCTGATCTGCGTACGATGGTGGATGTGATTCATCAAGGCATTCACGAAGCAGGAGAAGCAGAAGATAACGCAACAGAAGATATGCTGATTGGATTCACTGCTGCACTGGATAAAGAGGTTTGGATGTTAAACGCATTTTTGGGCAAATAAGCAAGGTTACCCTTCATCCTGACAACGATATGTAGAGTCCGTGAACAAACTGTCCGTTCGCTTACAAATCCAGTGCGCTTGCCGTATAATGATGGCATCCAAGATGTACAGAATGGTGGAATGAATGATGCGGTCAGACCTGGAACAATTGCAGGAAGAAGCTGAACGGTTTATATATACATGTTATGAAGAGCTGGGTCATTCGCGTGAAGACGTGCAGGCCCGGCTTGTTGCCGTTATGGGAGAGATCGAAGCAACGGGTACTTATGTGCATACCACAGAAGAATTAGAGCAGGGGTGCAAAATGGCCTGGCGGAACAGTAATCGCTGCATCGGACGGCTGTTCTGGGACAAACTTCGGATCGTGGATGCCCGTCATGCCGATACGGCAGGAACGGCAGCGGATGCGGTGATGAATCATATTCATGTGGCATCCAACGGAGGCAAAGTAATTCCGATGATTACTATCCTTCCACCGGATGGGCCGAATGGAGCTCCGGTACGTGTCTGGAATCATCAACTTATTCGTTATGCAGGATATGAGACAGAGCAAGGCATTATTGGAGATCCTGCTTCGGTGGAACTGACCAAGGCGGCGATGTCACTTGGCTGGCAAGGAGCAGGTAGCTCATATGATGTGTTACCACTCATTATTCAGGCTCAAGGACAAGCGCCAGAGTGGTATGTTATACCCGAAGAAGAGATTGTGGAAGTGATGATTGAACACCCGGAGCAGAAGGAGATTGCTGAGCTGGGTATGCGTTGGTATGGTGTGCCGATGATCGCCGATATGCGTCTGGAGATTGGTGGTATATCCTACCCGGCAGCGCCGTTTAATGGTTGGTATATGGGTACCGAGATCGGCGCCCGTAATCTGGCGGACACGTTCCGGTATAACAAGCTGCCTGCGGTGGCGGAAGCGTTTGGATTGAATACGTCGAGTGAAACGACGCTGTGGAAGGATCGTGCGTTAGTTGAGCTGAATGTGGCTGTGCTGCATTCGTTCAAAAAAGCAGGTGTGAGCATTGTGGATCACCACACGGCGGCAACGCAGTTCGATTTATTTGAACAGCGGGAAGAGAAGGCTGGGCGTGAACTGACCGGAGATTGGGTGTGGCTGATTCCGCCAGTGTCCCCGGCGACAACGCATATTTTCCACAGCTCCTATCGCAATGAGATCGTGAAGCCGAACTTTTTCCGTCAGGATCAGGCGTATACCCTGAAAGATGGCGTGGCATCTGCCGCAGAACTGCGAAGCAGTGAGCAGCAGAATGCACAGGTAGAGAATCACCAGCCGCAGGCCGGAGATACACCAATGAAATGCCCGTTTGCACATTAAATTGTGCAGACGGGTTATTTTTTGTGATCCTTTTTTATCAAACGAAGGGCTTTAAAATAGGAAAAAAATGAAAAGATTCTTTTTCTATATGGAAATATATAACACGCCTATAATGAGGTCATGAATTCACATAGGGGGATTAATCCATGGGCTATATTGAAACGTTGCGAGGAATGGTTGGCAATGCTCCTGTTATTTTGGTGAGACCGAGTATATTGATCTTGAACAAGACAGGTGAGATTCTATTAGTTCGACATCTGGATGATACGTGGGGAGTACCAGGTGGAAACATGGAGCTCGGCGAATCGGTGGAAGAGTCTGCAATGCGCGAAGTCAGAGAAGAGATTGGGATAGAGATCAAGAAACTTCATCTGTATGGCGTCTTCTCAGGAAAAGAGTTATACACAAAATTAAGAAATGGGCATGAATACTACAATGTGGTCATTGGTTATATTTGCACGGAGTATGAAGGAGAACTCAAGCCAGATGGGGTGGAAGTTCTTGAAGCAAAGTTTTACAAACCAACGGAATTACCTGACAGGACCGACCCTTACTTAAAAAGAAAAATCCAAGAAAATGCAGTGCACATAGCAACATTATTGGGGAAAATATAATCGAGAGGTTGCTACCGAAACGGTTTATCTCACGAGTTGTAGAGCTTACGAACCGAGTGCGCCTTACAGGGCGGATTAATTGTGGAATTGTAATTTAACGAACTTCAGTGGCGATATATCGGCATTAACCTGCCTGAAACCGATGAGGGAGCACCATTTCGGGGAAATAGTACTTTTGTGATTCGTTAAAATACCGCCCTGTGGAAATTGAAGCGAATAACACTTGTGTAGTTCGTTAGAAAATAATTACGCCAATAAATGGATGCCTCCGTCATATTCATGACTTGTGGGACATCTCCCTTTTGCATTTACACCCGCCTTGTCTTGTACCGACTGCGCATCGCGGCCTGAACGGCAATGGCAGCAGCAATCAGCACCAGATTAAACACAAACACAGAGTAAAGCGATCCAACTTCCGTAAGCAACGCAGCAACCAGCGGAGATACGATGGAGCCGATCTCGGCAGCAGAGACAATTTTGCCTATGACAGAACTTCGACTCTCGTCCGGGATATGATCACCAATATGAGCAAAGAACGAATCCATGTAACATGCACCGCCAACCCCGCCAATGAGCATGCCAACGTAGACCCATAGATGGGAGGACGTGCTTAGAAACACAACGACCTCAATCCCAATCAGGAACATACCAAGCATGCAGAGCAGCAGACGATCGCCTAACCGGTCAGAGAGATAACCGACAAAGGGAGCAGCAGCAAGAGTAGAGATCCCGGAGACGGTGAAGGCGAGACTGGTGGCAAACGGGTCCCAATGCATGATGTGAGCTGCATACAGTGCAAAATAGGTGAGAAATACGGCATAGGCGCTCATCTCCAGAAAATGTACCGTACCGTAGCCGAGAAGCTGTTGACGCTGGGTAAACTCTGTAGTTGGGCCAATCGTTGTTGATTCGGGAGCTTGATTGGATAGGGAGGTATAATCAACTTGAGTATGCTTTGCATCAGACGGTGGTGAAGGTAAAGGAGCAGCAGTTATAGTAGTATGAGGAGGGGAGCCAATAATAGTGTCATCATCTGAAACGTCATCCGTGTGGAGCACTGAATGTGTTGAGTTGTCCAGAGGTTCTTGGTTCACGCTAGTCCAAAGCTCCTCTATTACAGGTTCGTTCAACATGTCCCCAGATTCATGTGTAGCTCTAGCTTGTGCCGTCGTCTTCATCCCCATCGCAGCGACCACGGCCATCAGACAACATACGGTAACGAGCAAAAAAGGAACCGACAATGGCCAGTGCAGCGCGAGCCAGCCACTTATGACCGGACCGAGCACCATGCCGCCGCCCTCACTACTGCTGATATATCCATTGTACAGGCCGCGGTTGTCTACATTCCCCTCATCTCCGATGATGGAACGTACGACCACGGTAAGGCCCGTGGAAGCGAGCCCCTGTAGAAGTCGGAGCAGGCCGAAGAACACTGCGGCTGTAGACAGCGCGAAGCCACCCATACAGACAGCGAGTAGTAACAGCATCAGGATGAGAGCTTTTTTACCACCTAGTTTCTTATAAATTGCCGCTGCAGGAACGCCACCAATCACTTTCCCCACATAAAAAAGCGCAAAAATAACCCCCATCATCCAGCCGGACAGGCCGAATTCTTCAATAAATAAAGGAAACAGGGGCAGGATCATGAATCCGCCCATCTGACTAAGGAAACAAATGGTCATCAGCAAGGGCAAGTTTCGACGAATATCCAAGAGCCAAGACTCCTCTCACACATAAAATGGAATCCTAAACGTACTTCATTTCCCAAAGGAATGCGTAGATATCGACATATACCCGTAATGTATGCAGAATTTTTGAAAATAAGAAGAAATGACACGCGGCGTTTACATCAAAACCATTGCGGATATACCTGAATCATATATAATAGATGGGTTATCTATAAGGATGCATGAACGAAAGTGTACAGACTTAAGAGGTACCTCAAGTATAAGGGGGCGATGTGAAGCATGTCAGAACAACAACCGATTATCCGCTTCGAAGCGGTGACTCAGCAATACGATCAGGATGAAGCCGTATTGAAGGCGGTCAGCTTTGAGATTGAGCGGGGTAAATTTTATACGCTTCTCGGCCCGTCAGGGTGCGGGAAAACAACGATATTGCGGCTGATTGCCGGCTTTGCGGAGCCAACACAGGGCAGTATTTATTTTAACGGTAAACTCATCAACCGGGTGCCTGCCCACCAGCGTCAGGTGAATACCGTATTTCAGGATTACGCGTTATTTCCACATTTGAATGTGTTTGAGAACGTAGCTTTTGGTTTGCGGATCAAAAAGATGAAAACGGCTGAAATTCGCAGCAAAGTGTTGGAAGCCCTCAAATTCGTCAATCTATCCGGGTATGAAAACCGGGAAATTGGCGAAATGTCCGGTGGACAACGACAACGTGTCGCGATTGCACGCGCGATTGTGAACGAACCTGAAATTCTGCTGCTGGACGAGCCGCTCTCGGCACTTGATCTGAAATTACGGACCGAAATGCAGTACGAGCTGCGGGAGCTGCAACAGCGACTGGGAATCACGTTCATTTTTGTTACGCATGATCAGGAGGAAGCCTTGGCGATGTCCGACGAGATCTTTGTCCTGAATGGCGGCGTGATTCAACAGAGCGGTACACCGAATGATATCTATGATGAGCCAATTAACCGCTTTGTAGCCGACTTTATCGGGGAATCGAACATTGTATCGGGCAAAATGAAGCAGGACTTTGTGGTGGAATTCGCTGGCGCACAGCACGAGTGTGTCGATCAGGGTCTCCAGCGGGACGAGCCGGTAGAGATAGTCATTCGCCCAGAGGATCTGGAGATTACAACCGAAGACCAAGGCAAGCTCAAGGTTAATGTGGACTCCCAGTTATTCCGCGGGGTGCATTACGAGATATCTACGTACGACGATGCGGGCAATGAGTGGCTTGTTCATTCAACCAAGAAAGCCGTTGTCGGCGCGCGGATAGGGCTGTATTTTGACCCAGAAGCTGTGCACGTCATGCGCTTTAACGAGACCGAGGAAGAGTTCGACAAACGACTTGAAGCTTACCAAGAGGCCGCTCATGCAGACTAAGGCCAGCACACGCAATGCGTATCTGATTCCATATGTATTATGGATGGTGTTGTTCGTGGTGGCGCCGGTTCTGCTGGTCATCTATTATTCGTTCTTCGATGTAGAGGGCAATTTTACGTTTGGTAACTACGCCCGATTCTTCACACCGGTGTACTTGCAGATGACGCTCAGTTCGTTCTGGTATGCATTTCTGATTACGGCGTTCTCGTTGCTGATCTCCTACCCGACGGCGTATATGCTGACCCGGACGAAGCACAAGCAGCTGTGGTTGCTGCTGATCATTCTGCCAAGCTGGATCAATCTCTTGTTAAAAGCGTACGCCTTCATCGGTCTGTTCGGAACTTACGGTCTGACCAACTCCCTGCTTGAAGTCGTGGGTATTGGTACACAGCAGATTTTGTTCACCGACTTTAGTTTTATCTTTGTCTCGGTGTACATCTTCATTCCATTCATGATCCTGCCGATCTTCAATGCGCTGGAAGAGATGAATCCATCTTTGATCTATGCGGCGCGGGATCTGGGAGCCTCATCCTGGCTGACATTCCGCCGGGTTATCTTTCCGCTGACAATTAGTGGAGTAAAATCAGGCTGTCAGGCTGTATTTATTCCTGCGCTGTCTCTGTTCATGATTACCCGCCTCATTGCGGGGAACCGTGTAATTACGCTGGGAACAGCGATTGAACAGCATTTTCTCGTCACCCAGGACTGGGGGATGGGTTCAACGATTGCCGTCTTTTTGATTATTGCGATGGCGATTATTATGTTCCTGACTGGATCAGGCAAGAAGGAGGTGCGTAATGGGAAGAAACGGAAAGCTGTCTAACGTCTATCTAGCCGTTGTATTCGCCATATTGTACGCACCGATTGCGTATCTGATCTTCTACTCCTTCAACAGTGGCGGCCACATGCGCAGCTTCGAAGGATTCACGCTTGAATGGTACAAAGAGGTGTTCGCTGATACTCGGCTGCTCATCATTGTGCTGAATACATTTATCATCGCGCTCCTGTCATCAGCGATCTCGACAATCCTTGGTGTAGCAGGAGCACTGGCGATCTACCATGTGCGTCGCAAACGGACCAAGAACACGCTGCTGTCACTCAATAACGTGCTCATCGTTAGTCCGGATGTCATCATTGGTGCGTCATTCCTGATCCTGTTCACCATGATTGGCATCAAATTGGGCTTTACTTCGGTCCTGCTGTCTCATATCGCATTCAGTGTACCGATTGTTGTGATCATGGTACTGCCGAAGCTGCAGGAGATGAGTCCAACACTGATGGATGCCGCACGTGATCTGGGCGCTGGTTCATGGCAGATTCTGACGCGTGTGGTGCTGCCATACGTGAAACCAGGTATTTTTGCCGGATTCTTCATGGCGTTGACGTACTCGCTCGATGATTTTGCAGTAACATTTTTCGTCACGGGTAATGGATACTCCACACTCTCGGTAGAGATATACTCCAGAGCAAGGCAGGGTGTTTCGTTGTCCATCAATGCTTTGTCTACCCTGTTATTCCTGCTCACGGTGCTGCTGGTAGTCGGATATTACTTCATTAACCGCCGTGCAACACGGATACCTCCCGGAGGAAAGGGGCTGCGACCATGAAGCAACTGGTACGGACATTTGCGATTGTTTTTGTGGCCGCGTTTGCCCTGATGATCCTGGCTTCGTATCTGAATAAGAGTCAGGGGTATTCTGGTGGCAACACACTGACCATCTATAACTGGGGCGATTATATCGACCCCGATCTGCTCAAGGAATTTGAGGACGAGACTGGCATTAAGGTTATCTATCAGACGTTTGATTCTAATGAAGCGATGCTGACCAAGATTGAGCAGGGCGGTACTACGTTTGATGTGGCGATTCCTTCTGAATATGCGATTAGCAAAATGAAAGAGGAAGACCTGCTCGTTCCAATTGATCACAGCAAACTGACTAACCTGAGCAACATCGATCCGCGGTTCTTGGACTTGTCCTTTGACGAAGGCAACAAGTACTCGATCCCTTATTTCTGGGGAACAGTGGGGGTTGTGTTCAATCCCGAACTGGTGGATGGATTGACGTTTGATAGCTGGAACGACCTGTGGGACCCGCGTTTGAAAAATCAAATCCTGCTCCTTGACGGTGCACGTGAAGTCATTGGGATGGGATTGAACAGTCTCGGGTATTCTCTGAACGATACCAACGAAGACCATTTACAAGAAGCACTGAAGAAGCTGTCTACACTGACACCAAACGTCAGAGCGATTGTTGGTGACGAGATCAAGATGCTGCTTGCGAACGAGGAAGCGGCAGTTGGACTTGTATGGTCCGGGGATGCATCCGAGATTATGGATGAGAACGACAAGCTGGATTACATGGTGCCAGAAGAAGGCTCGAACCTCTGGTTCGATAACATGGTTATTCCGAAGACGGCGAGTAATATTGAAGGGGCACACCAGTTTATCAACTTCATGCTGGACCCGGACCATGCCGCTCGTAATGCGGAGTATGTCGGGTATTCCACACCAAACGCCGAGGCGCTTAAGCTGCTGCCAGAGGACATCTCCGAGGATGAACGGTTCTATCCAGACGAGACACTGACAGGTAAGCTGGAGGTCTACGATAATCTGGGCAAAAAAATGCTCTCGCATTATAACGACCTGTTCCTGGAGTTTAAAATGCACAGCAAATAAGAGACGTCAGGCAAATTGGCTGAATACACGGGGATGCGATGGTTGCAATGCAACGAAGCGGAATGCATCGTATGAGGCCAATTGCAGAGGTATTCATTCGGTTGAAACAGGGTAGAGCGGTGAGGGACTGGGTGGTCAGATACAGCAGTATGCTGAACTTATATCTAAACAACTCCCCTTTATCATTCATCTGTCGTGGATCGTTTAGGTGGACGTACTAAATGCTAACGAACTCACAGCACCTTAATAGGCTGATATGGATAGAGCACCAACTGTAACGAACTTCAGCAACGCTATATCGGTATAAACGGGTGTAAAACGCGGATTTGAACTCTAAATGTACGGAATAGCAACTCTCTGATTCGTTAAAACTCAAAAAGCAGTAAATAACCGCCAATAGCATGTGTACAGTTCGTTAGATTCTGAAAAAAAGACAAAAAGGGTTGCTGCTCGTCATTTCATTTGAATGACAAGCAGCAACCCTTTTTTATTACTTACTTCAGAGCAATAGCGCTTGAAGTGCCATATAAGATGAACATTAAAGGGCACACGTTAACGGAGCGGGCAGAAATAAGCTATAGAAGCGGAGCGTTCGCCTTTATCACCGGATTTTCCCATTGTAAAAGGGGAATAAAAAAATCCGGGGATAACAGCGATCGAAAGATTATTCTGCACGCGGAGTGGCTCAGTGTGACCCCGCATCCTATTCATCTTATATGAATGACACTACATGCGCTTTTTGCGACCCACCATGATCCATGCCCCACCCATAATCAGCACAATCGCCACGAACGGTTGGATAAAGCTCAAGCTGCTCAGCATCGTGCCAATCGACATCACAGCGAAGAATAGCAACGATATCACCGTTAGAATGTTGATGGGGATCAGTAACCATTTATTCCGACCACCGAACCAGTACAGTTCAAACAAACCAACAGCTACAGCCAGAATAAAGCCTGGCCACATCGTACCCCAGTTGTTAAACAGCATAGCGATCTGACAGACGATACCAACCGTGAGCAGCAACCCACCGGGAACCAGAAGTCCAACCCCTCTGCCAATCATGGAGAAGTAGAGCCAGTGGAAGAACAGTCCTAGTGGAATCACGAATAACGTGGGCCAGAAGGTCGCAAAGATCGTACCCGGACCGAGTGAACCTCCTTGGTTCAGAATCAGGTACACGCCCAGCAAAATGAGAACAGGCGCAAGGATCGTACGTTTAGCCATAATATCTCTCCTTCTTAATACAAGATCAATTTTCCGAACGGTTGTATGTAGAGCAATTACTTTGTTATTCACAGCATACCATGAACTGGAAAAGTCTATCCTCCGTCTTTGGAGTTAAAATGAACCTAGACCAAAGTCTAGGTAAGCATTTTGGGCAACTACCTCTTCCTAGATGAGGGTGTAGTTGAACATACTAAAAACCCACTCTGCTGAAGAGTGGGTTCTGTCATTCTTTTATCCAAAACGAAGCTTGTTATTTCACCACATCCGAATGTTTCTTGCCCCAGCTGTTCACACCGTCATCCTCAATAATGGAGATGGCAGCGTCGGCGATGTCGGGGTTTGTCATCAGTTTCTCCTGAATACGGAACTTGATGTCATCCGCATCGGCGAGGCTGAGTCCTTTGGTCAGTTCAATCAGACCTTCGACATGATAATAACGGCCTTCCTGAATGATACGCATCATCTGAATATCGGCAACGTGTGTGTCTGCGAGAATGGTTTGGGACACTTTGTCCTCAATATCCTGCGGAGCGGCAACCCCGATCAATCCAATCATATTATCGTAACCGACACGGAAGGCTACAGCGATCATCAGACATCCAATAATCGTTGTCACAATGCCATCGAGCAATGCAAAATTGGTCAAGGCAATAACCACGACGGAGATTAGCGCAAGCAGGGCACCAAGTACAGCGACAACATCTTCGTAGAATACGAGACGGGTTGGTGGCGCAGCACGGCCTACATTTTTGATGGCAGCAGGGACCAAGGCAAATCCGGCGGCTTTGGGTGCGCGTGCTTCTTTGAGAATTTCCTTCATGGCTTTGATCAGAATGGCCCCGTCAATGACAATGTTCAGAACAAGCACTCCGATGTTAATCCAGAGACCGCCGGTATGACCAACAGGATGCTGCAACAGATGGATACCTTCATGGATCGTTTCATACGCCATAATGGTAACTACAATAACGGCGATCATGCAGAAAATGTTAATGACCCGTCCGAATCCGGTCGGGAAGCGGCGTGTAGGTTTTTTCTCGGACAACACACTTCCGACAAATACAAACCCTTGGTTAATGGCATCAGCGAGTGAATGCATCGCCGAAGCGAACATGGCACCACTGCCACTGAATAGGAAGGCTCCCCCTTTGCACACAGCAAGAACAGCATTACCTGCCATCGCTACGGCGGAGGATGTGTTTCCTTTTTTGATGAGAGACATAAAGCTCTCAGACTTCGGTTGTTCAGCCACTTCGTATGTTCCTCCCAGATCAATGTATTAGGTGTAGAAAAGGCAGTCATATCTATACAGCATGTGCATTTCCACTAAATGTTATTATAACCGCTTTGACATATCCCAGCATTATGCAAAAAGGGTCATATAATCATGTTTATCTCAGTACTCAATGGCCTCCAAGGCACGTAAATTCCGGTTGGATTGTTCCAATAGTTCCGTAAACGTCCCAGCGACATAATATACAAAATCCGGGTCATGCACGTACATAATAATCTGTCCAACCGTTCCTTGCTCTGTCGGATCAAAGTCGAACATCAGATACAGCGAACCACCTCCAAGCATGCCAAACGTGATCCATTTCTTTTGAAAAAGGTAGGGTTTGATTCGGGGATCAAGCTCACGGATCTCTTCTTCGGTAAAATAATCATCCATACGGTTCTCCACCAGCGTGGACTGCTCCTTTTGAATTTTTTCCAGGGATAACAGGTAAAATGGCTCGGATTCCCGTCCTTTCTCAAGGGTTGGGTACAAGACGTGAAAGCCATAACCACTCCCATTTTTACGTTTATAAAACGCACGGAAATCAGCAGGTAATCGAATACCTTGTTCACGCTCGAATGCGTCGAGCTGCTCATCCGTCACGCCTTCAAAATCGCGATATTCGTTGAGCAACTCCCGGTTTTCCTCATCCTGTACCTTCTCCTCCAGCAACATATCCAGTTCTTCCATCAATTCATATATACGCTGTTCTGGCATCCAATTCCCTCCGTATGAGCTATTCAGATAATATGGTGAGTGTATGCGAGCAAACTGATCCTAATTTCACCTCATATTATAGTTATAATCCGGAAAAGCACACAAGAAACCGGAGTCCTTGCTTTACATACTACAATGGTCTCATTATTCAAGGGCGGTAACAACAAATAAAGCGTGAGTAACAGGGGCGTTCCCTGTAACTCACGCTAGTTATTTATCTACTTTATAAATGAAACCAACCTTTTACATAATCCTCTTTATTCAAACTTCCAGCAGGACAAGCTCAGGTTACCATATTGATAGGCTTTGAACAGGAGCGATGCCCGCTTGTTCTGATCTCCCGCACCCATGGCGAGCAGCAGCGGTACAAAATGCTCCGGCGTAGGCACGGCCGCTTGAGCTGAAGGTGCCAGTTTATCATAGGAGAAGAGAGACTCCGTATCCCAACTCACCAGCTTGTCATGTAGCCAGTTGTCGAACTCTGATGCCCACGGATCAACGCCGTCACTTTCCCAGTTCAATCGACGTAGATTGTGGACGGTTCCGCCGCTGCCAATCACGAGAATATCTTGCTCACGTAAGGAAGCTAGCGCTTGTCCGACCTGATATTGCTGCTCACCTGTCAGATAGCGATTCACGGACAAGGCAATTACGGGAATATCCGCATCCGGATAGAGCAGGCGTAGAACGACCCAAGCGCCGTGATCCAGTCCACGAACGTCATCGGTCTGTACCGGAATCCCGGCTTCTGTGAATAAACGTTCCACCTCGGCTGTGGTCTCTGCCTGTCCTTGAGCCGGGTACTTGATCTGATACAGCTCGGGCTGGAAACCTCCGAAATCATAAATGGTCTCATAGTTGGCTACCGAGGATACAAGCTGAGTTGTGGATTCCCAGTGAGCAGAGAACAATACGATTGCTTTAGGTTTCGGCAGTTCTTGTCCGAGTTTCTGCAAAAATTCGGTATACACATTCTCCTCCAGTGCCAGTGATGGGGCACCATGAGCAATAAACAGGGATGGCATCATTATGAATTCAGTCCTTTCGAGTCATCGGTAGTCAGATTTGCATCCGTCCGAAGCCAGTGTTGGAATTGTTGGTATAGATCGGGGGTCACCTGATGCCCACCGTTGTAAGGTAAATATGTGACGTGATCGGTATGTTGACGGAAGAAATTGGCGTTATCTTCGCCCAGTTGCAGCGGGAATAGATGATCCTGATCCCCATGCGAGATGAACACAGACAGCTCCGAATCGGGTTGCAGCTTGTACTCGTCTTTCACAAATTGCGGGATGTACCCACTCATCGCTACAATGCCTTTAATTGCATCTCCCATAATCAGCGATAGGGTCATGGCCATAATGGCGCCCTGGCTGAATCCGGCGATATAACGCCGCTTGGGATCAATAGCATATTTGGCGGACAGATCAACAATCAACTGTTGCAGCCCCAACACGGAGGCATCATACAATTCACGGATGGGGTTGCCAATGCTTTTGATCTGAAAATAAGCATAACCATTACCCTGAACGATAGGCCCACGGATGGCAACAATAATAAAATCAGACTGCATAGGCTCCATCAAACGAAGCATATCTTGCTCATCTGATCCCATACCATGTAAGGCGAAAATCACGGGATAACGCTGATCTGGATTGTAATGAGACGGTAATCGGACTTCATGTATATAAGGAGAATTCATTGAAAACACCACCTGAAGAGGAATGAGTTAAATATATCGTTCTGACAATAAAGTTCACCAATATGAAATAAATATTCTTATTTATGAACAAAATTTATCATGGTTTCATTGTAGGGTCAATACTTTTTTTGTATGATGAATATATGTTGTTTATAAGGAAAGTCGAGTGCAGCTAATGAAGAATCACTGAAGATCAATAATATTTTATTCCCGAGGACGTGATCAGGATGTTAAAGCGTATCGTGCCTATTTTGAGAATATTTGATGAAAATAAAGCTAGAGAGTTCTACCTTGAATACCTGGGTTTTCAATTGGATTGGGAACATCGATTTGAACCGGATATGCCCTTATATATGCAAATTTCGCTTGATTCCATCGTGATTCATTTATCTGAACATCATGGAGATTGTACACCTGGAGCCGCCTTACGTGTGGAGACGGATAACTTGGATGCATTACATGGTGCACTTCGTCAGAAAGAGTACAAAAATGCGAGACCCGGTATCGAGGAGACCCCTTGGAATTCAAGGGAGATGACCGTGACAGATCCGTTTGGTAATCGGATTATATTTGTTGAGACAAGCGCTGAATAGATAACCTGAAGAAGCGACGCGGACGTCTAGTGTTTAAAAATCAATAGAAGGGAGGGACGCGATATGGATATTGGCTTGGCTATTCGTACGATCCGCAAACAGAAACAGATTACGATCATGCAGATGTGTGAGGGAACGGGGTTGTCCAAAGGTTTTATCAGCAACGTAGAAAATAACAAAACGTCACCTTCCATTGCTACGCTTGAAAGTATTGCGGATTATCTGGAAGTGCCACTTCCCTATTTGCTGCTGACACCGGAGCAACGGATGAATGTGGTACGCAAGAACGAGCGCAAGGAGACGACAGCCGGAAGCGGACAGATCAAAGTGCAGCAGCTTACAGCCAAAGGTGCGATGCGTATGTCCATTGTGGAGTTACCGCCAGGTGCTTCAACCGGGGTGAGCAAACATGCCGGAGAGGAAAGCCATTTGGTGTTGCAGGGCAAGATTCGTGCGGAGCAATGCGAAGATGTGGAAGTTCTTGAAGAGGGGGATTCGTTTACCTGGAATGCGATAGTGCCTCATGAAGTGACCAATATCGGTGAGGAGCCTGCGGTGGTGCTCATTGCGGTGTCCAAAGAATTGAGTCTGGATCATTTATAAAATAAAAAAGGACGGCTCCCAAGTCATGAACATGCGAACCTGCATACATGTACAATGGGAAACGTCCTTTTATCTTCTAACGAACTGAGCGAGCCCTATTAGATGATTTTAAGCAGATATTGAGATTGTAACGAATCTCAGACGCTTTATTTCACTGCTGTGTGTGTAATTTAGCTACATTCCACAGACTTCTGGCGAAATAACGTCGCTGAGATTCGTTACGTTTCTCATTTCCTGCAAAAGGGAACAACAAGGTGCGAGAGTTTCGTTAGAAAATCAGAAGCACACTGTCTATTGTGGATTAGTCGTCCAGATGCCTGCTGCTTTGACAAAGACACGGTCGGACAGCTTGAGCGTTGCGAGTGCAAGTTCAGCTACATCTTCCGCTTGCATCATGCGATCTTCGTCGCCAATTTTCAGTCCGGCATTGGTCGCAAGCTCCGTATTAACGGTGCTTGGAGTCAGTGCCGTTACACGAATGTTGGACTTGCGCACTTCCTGCATCAGAGATTCGGTCATGCCAAGCAATGCAAACTTGGACGCGCAGTATGCCGAACCCGTAGCGAATCCGCGTTCACCTGCAGTGGAAGCAATATTGATAATGCTGCCGCTACTTTCCTTGATCATGCTTGGAAGGACAGCGCGTGTAACGTAATATGTACCCATAACGTTGACATGCAGGATGCGTTCCCACTCTTCTGGGTCCATATCCAGCAATGTTCCGAAGCTTGCGATACCTGCATTGTTGATCAGGATATCCACTGCGCCGAGTTCCATCTCGATGGCTGCTACAGCGGCTTCGGCCTGCGTGCGATCCGAGATATCTGCTACAGCACTGGTTACTTTCACGCCGTATTCTTGACTGAGTGATTGTTGAAGAGCCTGAAGATCCGAAGCGGTACGTGCAATAAGGCCGAGGTGCACTCCTTCTTTGGCAAGAGCTTCAGCGATCGCACGGCCGATACCTTTTCCGGCACCTGTGATGATCGCTGTTTTATTTTTAAGTTCCATGTGGGTAATTCCTCCTTAGAAATGGACTAGCATTCAATTATACTATTATTACCCACAGTTCGGAAATTGGCTTCATCACTATTTGGTAATCTCGATGCTGCCAGAAGAAGTACGGGCCTTGATCACTTCCCGGCTCACCATTGGCGATTCAGGTACATCGACACTTCCGGAAGTAGCTTTAGCGTCATAAATTCCGTCAAAATCAGGTGCAGCTTGAATGAAAATATCTCCTGATGTTCCCGACGCATTAATCGGGGCGGAATGGGACTGTTCAATATGAATGCTACCCGAAGTGAATTGAACATCAGCTGCGCCGTATAATTCAGTAATCTCAATATCTCCTGATTTAATCTTACTGTTTACATGACCTGCAATCTGATCTGCCGTGAAGCTTCCGGATGTCTGTTTCACGGTCATGTCTCCATTAATCATGGAAGCGGTAATGTCGCCCGAAGTTAGAGCCAGCTCAATATTGGGTACCTTGATGTTTTCCAGACGTATGGAACCTGAGGTATTATTCAGCTCAAGCTGATTGGCACTCAGATCCGTTAGATCCCAGTCACTTGAAGAGGATTCCAGCTTAACCTCATTTAATTGGTGTCCTTCAGGCAGAGCAACCGTTATTGTGGAGTCTTGTTCATTCCAATACAGGGTGAAAAATTGCAATCGGTCACGTTCTGTCTGAGACAGTTGGAATGTGCCGTTAGATAAAGTGGCTTGTTCGAAGCTTTTTACTACGGCAGGGTCCCATTTGCCATCCACTTCGATATAACCATTCGAATCCGGGCTTACAACAAATTCAATATCTGCACTGAAATTAGCATTCATGATAATGTTCTGCAATTCATCTACTTTGAAATCCCATCGTTTAGAATAATGCTCCCGTTCATCCCCGAACTGAACGCCATAGATGGATGTCCCAAGTAAACCTATTCCGATACATATCACGGCAAGCGCAAGCCATTTTTTGGTGCTCATGCGGAAACATCTCCTTTCATCGTGTTTTTATTCCATCTAATATATTGAAGAGTGACTATTTTGAAGGCTCTAAAGACATACTTCGATGCGATGGCAAACAAAATGCCGACACCGAAAGCGCCAATCGCAACGAAGATCTCTGCTTTATCGAGTTGGCTCAGGAATAAGAAATCCACAACCGCTGCCACAGGAGCCAATACCAGCAAGGAAAGGCTGGCAATAACAAGCCATACCGACCACATCATGAGACCAAGAGGAATGCCAAGAATCAGATTCAGGAATAACAGGCCGATGGCTGTGAAAAAGTTGCGAGTGGCTCTGGTGCTGTTTTTGGCTGACCGCATTTCGCGATACGTCGGTGCATAGAACGCATCTGAACCCGGTGTATGAATGTCATAACGATCACCAAGTGCTTCCTTGGCGATCTCTTCCGGGTGTCCCAGTTCCCGAGCGATCTCTTCTTCCAGCCTGCCTTCTCGTAGTCCAAGCTCGAAGTGTTGATCATAGTCGGCGAGCAACTCAGCCCGTTCGAATGGGTCCATCGGCCGTAGATGAATTTCCATGGCTTTCATAAATTGTTGTCTATTCATTGGGGATTCCTTCCTCAATCAGATTTGCGACATTGCGCACAAATTCATTCCATTCTGTCGTCAGTGCCGTCATGTAGTCGCGACCTGTATCGGATAGTCGGTAATACTTGCGCGGCGGGCCTTCAGTTGATTCTTGCAGATAGGTGGTGCAGTAACCGTCATTTACAAGCCGGCGAAGCAAGGGATACAGTGCACCTTCAGCAACTTCGATATGTTTGGAGACCGCCTGAGCCAGTTCGTAGCCATACCGATCCTGGCGGTTAATTAATACCAGGACGCACAGCTCCAATACTCCTTTTTTGAACTGGATGTTCACATTCACACAGGTTCCTCCTTCGTAGCTTCATTTATCGCTAGTGTATATTGTTCAGTAGTGGTGAAGTCATCATAGCATCCAGTACTGTTTAATGCAAGGTAGTGACTTTAAAATAGTTCCGTATCACGATTGATCGATAATAAGTTCGTTTAATACTGATGCTTAGCTGAAGCTGTCTGTTTAGCTATAATTCAGCATACGCAAAAACCGGATCGGTTGCTTCCGTCTGGAGGCGGATTCCGATCCGGTCTGTGAGATGAACTTTTGTTTCTTTGGTTACAGGTTAATCGCTAAATGTCGGTTATTCTTGTGCATCCAGGACTTTAAGGTCTTCCACAGCAGGGCCCTCAATGACATGGCCTGCATAATCAAAGCGGGAACCATGGCATGGGCAATCCCACGAACGTTCCCCCTCGTTCCATTCGACTTCGCAACCTAGATGGGTGCAGGTGGTATCCACCAGAAACAGCTTGCCACTGGTGTCCTTGTAGGCGCCAGCACGTTTACCATTATGACGAACGACGGCTCCTTCGTCTTCACCAATATCGCTAACCTTTTTGTGCACAATGCCTACTTTACCGGAGATTAATTCTTTGGCTACATTCACATTTTCCACAATAAAGTGTTTCATACCAGGATCGGCCTTGAATCTTGCCGGATCGAATATGACAGCATGAGGGTTGTCACGTCCGGTGATGCGATCTGCGAGAATATGACCGGCCATGGTACCCGTTGTCATTCCCCATTTGGCAAACCCGGTCGCCACATAGACACGCTCATGTCTTCCGGTAATCGGTCCGATGTAAGGCACCTTGTCAATGGAGATCAGATCCTGGGCTGACCAGCGAAAAGGAATGTTGCGGATGCCAAATGTCTCCGCTGCGAACTGCTCCAGGCGTTCATAATGACCGAAGGTGCAGATGCCTTGTCCGGTTTTGTGATTTTCGCCGCCAAAGAGGATAAGTTCCTTGCCGTCATGTAAGACGGTACGCAAGGAGCGGTACGGCGTATCGTCCGAGATGTACATGCCGCCTGCATAGGGTTTCTCCGGTTCGACTAATACAGCGTAGGATCGTTCTGCGTGTAACCGCGTGAAATAAAATCCGGGGTCATAGACGGGAAAATGAGAGGCCACGACAACATGTTCCGCTGTTACGGATGGGCCATCTCCATAGGTTCGTACATGCAGTGAAGCGTCTTCCTCTACATCGATAACTGTCGTATGCTCGTAGATCTGTACCCCTTGTTTTACGGCTGAATCGAGCAAGTAGTGAAGATAGGCCAGCGGATCAAAACGTGCCTGACCCGGCATGCGAATACCTGCCCTTGCGGGAACTGGAATAGGGAGTGGATCTACCCACTCGCCAGGGATATTGAGTTTGCCATAAGCGGTTAGCTCGATCTCCAGTTTTTTGATGTTTTCTTCCGATTGAATGTAGACGTAGGCATCTTCCTCTGCCCACTGGCAATTAATCTGTTTTTCCTTCACCAAATTGCGCATCCACTTCGCTGCATCGGCATTGCCTTCATAGTACATCCGAGCCTGTTCTTGTCCGAAGTGATGCATAATTTCATCAAATATGACACCGTGCTGTGCAGATACCTTGGCCGTGGTATGACCGGTCGTGCCATCCAACACTTTTCCAGCTTCCAGCACGACTACACGCATACCCGTCTGCGCGAGCAAATAGGCTGTAGTGATCCCGGCAATACCGGCACCAATAATCGCTACATCAGCGGTGATATCTTCGGTCAGTTTTGGATAGGCATCGAATTGATGCGTAGCACGCCACAGCGATTCGGGGACCGGTGGCAGACCCGTCTTGGGCTGCTGATTGTCGTTCATTTGTCTTCCTCCTTAATCATCTTCATTCGGTTGATGCGATTGTCGTTCAGCGCACATCGTTGTACTCTTATTCATGATTGCCAGACTATGCCAGGAAAAAACGGTGTTGTTCAGATTTTGCAGAGGGGATGTTCACAATTTCCTGCGCAGAACCTCTGTTTTTTTTGTTAAACATGCTATATGATAAGATTACCGAAATCGTTTTAGATTTTGAAAATGAGATCAAGTTTTAAACCTGTAAACGTTGATTTTAAAAGGATTAATCTATCCATCGGAAGAAGTATTTCATCCGAATTAACCCTCGTTTTTTCTTGAGATATGTATTCGCTATCATTTTAATTAACTACCGATAACCAAAGGAGATTCTATATGACGACCAACCAAACGAAATATCCGTTTCAAGATACAGCACTAGAGTTAGACACCCGGGTGAAGGACCTTGTATCCCGCTTGACGGAAGATGAAAAAATTGAATCCATGCTGCAATATCAGCCGGCAGTAGACCGCCTGGGTGTGCCTGCATACAAACATGGAACAGAAGCGGCACACGGCCTGGCCTGGCTTGGAGAAGCAACATCCTTCCCACAACCGGTGGGGCTTGCATGCACATGGGATGCGGATCTGATGAAAGAGATTGGCTCCGTGCTCGGAGACGAGGCGCGTGTATTTTATAAACGAAATCCGGCAGTGAACGGTCTTACGCTGTGGGCACCTACAGTGGATATGGAACGTGACCCGCGCTGGGGACGGAATGAAGAGGCGTATGGTGAAGACCCGGAACTGACAGCCGAGCTGACAACAGCATTGGTCAAAGGAATTCAGGGTGACCATCCAAAGTATTACAAAGCGGTCGCTACCTTGAAGCATTTCCTCGCCAATAATAACGAAGTGGATCGCGGAAGTGGTTCGTCCAGCATTGATCCACGTAACATGCGTGAATATTATCTAAAGGCGTTTGAGAAGCCATTTAAGGAAGGCGGCGCACAGTCCATGATGACGGCGTACAACTCCATTAATGGTACGCCAGCGTTGTTGCATCCTTTTGTGAACGAGATTGTCAAAGGCGAATGGGGCATGGATGGTTTCATTGTCAGTGATGCAGGCGATGTAATGGGCATCAAGAATGATCATAAATACTATGATTCCCACACACCAGGTACCGTAGAATCCGTGAAGGCCGGAATTGATAGCATCACCGATGATGCTGAGCTGTCCAAACAGGCACTGCGTGAAGGATTGGAACAAGGTACGCTCACGATGGATGACATCGACAAGGCGTTGTTTAATACGTTCCGTGTGCGTTTCCGTCTGGGTGAGTTCGATCCGGAAGAAGGCAACCCGTACGCTTCTATTGGTGAAGAGTCCATGATGACAGAGAAAGCAAAAGAACTGTCGCTCAGAGCTGCAAGAGAACAAGTGGTATTGCTCAAAAACGACAAAGGCACGCTCCCGCTGGACAAAACAAAAGCTGGTAAAGTGGCTGTGATTGGTCAGTTGGGTGGAACGGTCTATCGTGACTGGTATGCAGGCACCATGCCGTATAACGTATCCCCGCTTGAGGCGATCCGTGGCAAAGTAGGCAGCGATAAAGTATCGTTCAAGGATGGTAATGACCGTATTACGTTAACTTCCGTAGCCAGTGGGAAGAAAATTGGACTGGCAGAAGGTGAAAAATCACCTGTGATTGCTTCGGGAGAAGCGGAGACGTTTATGGTGTCCGACTGGGGCTTCGGAAGTTATACCTTGCAGGCCGAAAGCAACGGCAAATATCTGACCACAGATGAAGAGACCGTAACGGCTTCCGCTGATGAAGTATACGGCTGGTTCGTGAAGGAAGTATTCCACCTGTTGCCACAAGAGGATGGCAGTGTAGGTCTGACTACTTGGAATGGCAAAACGGTGACTGCACCTAATGGTGGAAACGATGCATTAGTAGTGTCCGAAGAACTGAAAACCTTTGGTGCCACAGAGACGTTCAAGCAGGATGTGATTGTGAACGGACTTGAAGAAGCGGTAGCAGCAGCTAAGGCTGCGGAAACGGCGATTGTCTTTGTTGGTAATAATCCGCTTGTAAATGGTAAAGAAGAGATTGACCGTCCAAGTCTGGATCTCGCCGAATCCCAGCAACGTCTGGTTGAGGCGGTCTATGCCGCGAACCCGAACACGGTAGTTGTCATCGTGGGTAGTTATCCGTTCACATCCAACTGGGTTCAGGAGAACATCCCGGCGGTATTGTATACTTCACACGCAGGACAGGAACTGGGTAACGCAGTAGCTGACGTCTTGTATGGCGACTATGCACCAGCAGGCCGTCTGAATATGACATGGGTACAATCGGCAGATCAACTGACCGACATCAAAGATTACGATATCATTCAATCTGGTCGGACATATCAATATTTTGAAGGCAATGTATTGTATCCGTTTGGACATGGTCTGACGTATGCAACATTTAAATACAGCAATTTGAAACTTAGCCCAGCTCAAGTGGGTACAGAGGGCAACGTTACGGTAACTGTAGATGTAACCAATACCGGTTCAATTGCCAGCGACGAGGTTGTACAGTTGTACGTTCGTGCAGGCAAATCCCGGGTGAAACGTCCACTCAAAACGTTAAAAGGATTCCGTCGTCTTCATATCGAAGCGGGAGCTACAGCGAAGGTCAGCTTTACTTTGCCTGTTCAGGAACTGGCAATCTGGGATGTAACTCGTGATCGGTATGTCGTGGAAGGTGGAACTTACTCTATTATGGTTGCCAAGTCATCCTCCGATGTTCAGCTGGTTGCAGACCTGACGGTAGAAGGAGAGACGATCCCTGCCCGTAATCTGGGTGTGGCTACTCATGCCGAGAATTATGATGCATACTTGGGTGTTGATCTGGATGAGAGCAAAGAGGGCGGAAGTGCTGTCCGTGTAGTTGGTGAGCAAGGATGGATTGCCTTTAAGGATGCCGATCTGGGTAGTGGGGCAGCAGCAATTGAAGCTCGTGTATCCGCGGAAAAAGCAGGCGCTGTGTTGGAAGTTCGACTCGGTTCACCAGACGGTACGCTCGCAGGACGTGTGGAACTGGCACAAGGTGAAGCCCAGCAGTGGTCTACCGTGAAGGCGGAACTCACAGGTGCATCAGGTGCGCAGGATGTATACATTGTGTTGTCTGCGGGTGTGCGCATCAGTCACTTTGAGATTCGTTAAGTCAAATAGCTCATGAAAAAGCCTCCGAACTTATTCGGAGGCTTAGTTTGTTGTTTAATGACCATTTTGCATAAATCCCCTGAGCGGTAGGAAACGAATTATACAAATTTTTATGATATGAACCGTGCTTGTATTGTCCATTAAACGTATTTTTATTTTCCGTCAAACGTAATCATTTTTTGCACAAATTGCTTCAATTGTTTGTTGGTTTCATTCAGTTGCTCAATTGTGCTCATGAAATTGTTTACGAGTTCAGCCTGTTCTTGGGAGCTTGCCGTGATCTCACCAAGTTCATTCTCCATGCCTTGAATGGATTGCCGAACCGAGAGAAGAGAATCTTCAATACGGGCAGTCGCTTCTTTGGTATCCACAGACAGTTTGCGAATCTCTTTGGCAACAACGCCAAAACCTGCACCTGCTTCGCCTACACGAGCAGCTTCTATAGCTGCATTCAAGCCGAGCAGATTCGTCTGTTCGGAGATTTCGCGAATGAAGCTGGCAACTTGAGTTACATTTCCTGATTTCTGTACGGCTTGTTTGGAATTGTTCCGGATCTCTTCGGTTGTGGCACTGAGTTCCTCGGAGTGTGCAGCTACATGCTGTACACTGTCAATTAACTGGTTAGTCAGATTTTCGGTAGCATCCATGAGCTGTTGTAACTGGTCCTGGTCATCCATACTGTAGAGCAGGTTAAACAGGGCGATGACTTCACCTTTCTCATTTTTAATGGGGATAAAAGCCACGTCAAAAGGAACACCGAATAAATCTTTAGGGTAGTGATCGAATCGTTTGACTGTACCGCCGTTGAGATCAGCAAAATTTCGATTTCCATCCAATAGAGGGTCGCCGGGTTGATAATTCAGTTGTTTTAACGATTCCCCTGCTGAGAAATATAAGAATTTTTCATGATCAATAACGGAGAGGGTTACATCCTGACGAATCGTATCTCGAAAGAAAGGCATACATGTAATTAATGCTTGAACAATATCCATATAAAAGATGATTCCTCCCTGGTTACCTTATGTAAACGGTTAAATTTTAAATGCTAACTTAATAACTACCTATATTATATATCGTCATGCAATAGAGAAGAAAATAGAGAGAATGGATAAAACCTATTCTTTTAAAGAAGACCGCTATACACCAACAAGGCACGAGTCCGCTGGGGACCCGTGCCTTGTTAGTTGGTGAGGGGAATAAAACCAATGTTTACAGCATACTGAGCTGCATTGTAACGATGGTTCGAGTGGCTAGTGTTGCACTGACATCAATCAAACGCTGATTCCGGCTGCCGCGGAAGGGAAGGGAGACATCACGCTCCGCTTCAACGTATCGACCGTCAATAATCACATCACACAACCGGGCAAGCTCCGCTCTTGCAGTGTCGGTAATCAGTTCTTCATATTCGAATCCCGTGTAGGCCCATACCGTCAGATCAGGACTTGCAGCGCGGAGCTGCTGGACCCAAGACGTACATTCTGCTGCCGAGAAAAAGGGATCACCACCACACAACGTAACGCCATCCAGCAACGGATGGGTCGTCACTTCATGCAGAATCTGCTGCTGCCGCTCCTCTGTAAAGGGCTCACCCGCTCGAAAGCTCCATGAATCCGGACTGAAGCAGCCCGGACAGGCGTGACGACATCCGCTGATGAACAACACAGCACGTAGGCCTGTCCCTTCATTCACCGATTCCGGGATGTAACCATATAGATTCACCGGTGCTTCACCCGATCCCGCACTTCGGCCTGCTTCGCAGCATTAAAGCGTACTTTGTAATCTCCGGTCAGATAGCCAGTTACGCGGCGTAACCGCTGGAAGTGTACATGATTCTCGTGGGCTTCACAGCCTGGGCATACATCCCCAATGACGCCTTCATAACCACATGCAGGGCAGCGATCAATCGGATGATTAATGGAGAAATAACCGATATCCTGCGCCAGTGCATACTGTACAATTCGCAGGAAAGCTGCGGTGTTGGCCCGAACGTTTCCGTCAAGCTCCACATAGGAGATTGCACCCGCATTACATAACGTGTGGAAAGGAGCCTCCAGTTCAATCTTCCGATATGCTGGAAGCGTGTGGTATACCGGGATATGGAACGAGTTCGTATAATACTCACGATCATTAACCCCGGGAATAATGCCATAATGGGCTCTGTCGATCTTCGTGAATTTGCCGGACAACCCTTCAGCAGGTGTGGCAAACAGGGTGATATTCAAGTTATGCTGCTCGCTCATCCGGTCACAGAACTCTCTCATGGTCCGAATAATGTTGAGCGCTTCGCGATGTACATGAGGGTCCTGCCCATGATGGCGCCCATAGAGAGCTGTCATACATTCCGCGAGACCGATAAAACCAAGAGATAATGTTCCATGCTTTAATAGATCGGCAACCGGCTCGTTCGGGTCAAGCTGTTCTCCACCTTCCCACACACCCTCCCGCATCATGAAGTCCGATGCCTTGGCAGGCTGTGCTGTCTGAATTCGGTAGCGGTGCAGCAGGCCGGAAGCGGCATTATGCATAACCGACTCCAAAGCAGTATAGAATCCGGCCCGGTCAGCGACAGCTCTGGCACCTTGGCAGATGCCAAACCGGATGCCGAGCTTAACGAGGTTAATGGTGTTGAAGGACAGGTTACCTTTACCACTTTGACGATTGCGACCAAACCGGTCTGCCAGTGTACGTGTGCGGCATCCCATAGTTGCGATGATCGTATCCGGATCTTCCGGATGATAGAAAGGCAGATTGAAAGAGGCATCCACATTGACAAAGTTAGGATACATCCGCCGGGATGAACAGGTGACTGCGAGCCGGAACAGATCATAGTTCGGCTCTCCTTGAGCCTGATTGATCCCCTGTTTACATTGGAAAATATGTTGAGGGAACACGGGAGTCTCCCCGTTGCCCAGGCCACGAATGGTTGCTTCCAGCAACGAGCGTGATACCAACCGTCCTTCCGCAGAAGTACATAATCCATAGTTCAGTGAAGTAAATGGAATCTGACCACCCGCCCGGCTGCTCATCGTATTCAGGTTATGAATCAGTGATTCAGCAGCTTGTCCTGTCTCCAGTTCAGTCTCTTCATAAGCGAAGGCATATGCCCGCGGACATTGATTCTTCGCTTCGATGCTGTCCAGATGAAGCTGTTCATCCTCGAGCAGGGCATGCTCACCAAATAGACGTTGCCCTTTGCGATAATGTTTGCGGAACGATCGCTGTACATAAGGGGCCAGATCCCAGTCAATCTTATTGGCCGATACACCGCCATATTGACTGTTCTGCTGGGATTGGAAGATGATCGCAACCAGGGCCATTGCGGACATGATCGTCTGAGGTGTGCGAACTGATCCGTTGCCTGTGTTGAAACCCGCAGCAAGGAGACGGTCAAACGGGATAAAGATACAGTTGGTCGTTCCAAGAGCATACTGATCCAAATCGTGTACATACAGATCCCCATTCTCCACAGCTTGGGCAAGCTCTTCCGGCAACACATGACGCAGAGCATGCCACTTGGCGGTCTCCGAACCGAGCCTGCTCATTTTACCGCTGAAGGAGTCTCCGTTCAGATTCGCATTTTCCCTCAGCGTATCGGCGTCTTCTGCGCCAATAATTCGTCTTCCCAGGTCGGATAATAGATCGGATGCCGGTGGAGTGGCATACTCAAGCATGTTCATGTAAGGTTCCTCCTAAAATGATTTTGGATATCATTCAATTCATGTTAAATACTATATGTAGATTCGTCTTATCCATTTATAAACTATATGTGGTTTTTTGGGTGTGATAATGGTCACACAACTTACTGGACCAAGTGGACTTTCCTTTAATTGCTGCGGACAAAGGTTCCCAAAGTCTGAGTAGAAGCGTATAATTGCTAGTTACCTGCAAGGATAATTATACGAAGTCGGACAAGATGGACTTTAATCAATCTGAAAAGGCGATTTGCAATACATTTTCGGTCTTTAAACCATCAGTTAAAGACCTGCTTTTGTCCGAAAACGGGCTATCGGCAGGCAGAATGATTCTCTTTTACTTCTACAGTGTTAATCATATAAGTATAGATTGTGACAGCTATTCGGATTCTTGATGAACCCTTGTACGTGATTAAACATTCTGATATACAGATTAGAAAGTGCAGCTAAGACAAAAGGGGTGGATCATGGGGACGGCAGAAGGCATTACGAGAGGTTTCTATGAAGATATAAAGGAAGCTGCGGCCCATATCGTAGACGTATTAAGCGGTATATTGAAGGTCAATACCATCTTTGTTGCCACGAATGACGGGGTGACCAATGTCATTTTGGAGGCCTTTAATCGTACGGAAGAGTTAGTTGTTAAAGGCAGTGCACTTCCATTTACGGATTCATATTGCAGCCTGGTTTTAAGAGACAACGGTAGCGTTCTTACGATCCCGGATACATGTGAACATCCGATGACACGATCCATGGGCGTTACGAGCGGACTTGGCAATCGCTTCTTCGTGGGCGTGCCTATTATGAGAAGATCGGGCGAAACATTTGGCACCATCTGTCTGATGGATGATCCTGGTTATGTGATCAGCGAAACCGATATGAAGACACTGAAGGCGATGGCTGTATTTCTGGGTTATGTTGTTGATCTGGAAAGCACATTGCATGTTCAGGAGCTGAAATTGAGTGATTCGGAACAAATGCAAGAACAGCTCCAGGCAGAGAAAGAACGTGCCGAATCTGAGGCCATGACCAAAACACAGATGTTGAAGCTAATGAGTCACGAGATTCGCAATCCCTTGAACGGTATTTTGGGACTGACAGATCTGATACGCACACCAGATATGCCCGAGGAGCAGTCCGAATATGTGAACATGATTGAGACAAGCGGCAATATTCTGCTTTCCTTGCTGAATAATATGATGAATTTCAACATTAATGAAGCAGGTAAAACGGTTATACATGATGATCCGTTTGATCTGGTAGGCACCATTGAAAATACCGTGTATCTCTATGCCGGGATTGCGACGGGCAAGAACATTGAGTTGGGATTAAATCTTGAACTGAATGTATCTCAAGTGTTCGTTGGTGATGAAGTCAAGATTGGACAGTTGCTTGCACACGTCATTCAGTATGCTCTCGATTCAACGCGTGAAGGTTCGGTTCTGATCACAGCAGTAGTGAACGGAGAAGAATTGGAGGAGACCGGTACACTTCTGCTCAAGGTGAAGTACACGGGTCAGATGTTATCGGACAAGAAGACACAAACCTTTAACAGCCAAGATGAAAATTTGAATATCCAAAAACTGATTGGAAGCAATCTGGGTTTAGCTGTAAGCCAGAATCTTGCCATTCTCATGCATGGCCGTATTCAGGTGAGCAGTGTGAAGGAAAATGAGACGGAATTTAACATCTCCCTTCCGTTGCGCAGATACTGGGAGTTACCTCAACTCGCAAGTGTTCAGCAGCGGTTAAAAGGGAAAAAGGTGTTGCTTGCCAAGGACCCTGACATTTTGCAAGGCGTCTCTTCCCTGATGCGTAGGTGGGAGATGGATGTACATATGACCTCAGGTCTGACAGTAGCGCATGATTGGATTAAGGAAGGATTCATGCCGGATGTAGCCGTGGTGGATATGGGGTTACTGGAAGGCGGTGCGGTCGATTTTGTACATGAACTGAAACAGCGACTGCAGAATTTGCCCGTCATTGTTCTTGTTCCTTATGGTATGCACATTGAATTGCATGAAGCAGAAGCCTTTGATGCTGTTCTGACCAAGCCGGTCAGACAGGCTGATCTGTTGAATGCATTGAGCATTACTTTGCCTTAAATCATGATCATAGATAAATCTTTATTCGGCGCACCTTAGGTGCGCTTCTTTTCATTTTCCATTTTCTGAGCCAAAGCCCTTTTATTCCGAGCTGGTTACGTTACAATAGAAAGTGAACTTCATCTTTATAACCAACAGAGGAGGATGTACATTGGATTATCGCAGATTAGGTGGAAGCGGACTGAAAGTAAGCGAGATCAGCCTGGGAAGCTGGCTGACGTACGGAGGGTATGTGGAACGTGAGAATGCGGTGAAATCAATTGAAACTGCATTTGATGAAGGCATTAACTTTTTTGATACTGCCAATGTATACGAACGGGGTGCAGCAGAAGAACTGCTGGGGCAGACGCTCAAAGCATATTCCCGTGACTCTTATGTACTTGCAACCAAAGTATTTGGCAAAATGGGTGATGGTCCGAATGACCAGGGGTTGTCTCGCAAACATATCAAGGAGCAATGTGAAGCCAGCTTGAAGCGCCTGGGCGTTGAATATGTGGATATCTATTACTGCCATCGTTATCATACCGAAACACCAATTGAAGAAACACTCCGCGCGCTCGATGATCTGGTACGCCAAGGCAAGGTGTTATATGTAGGTGTCAGCCAGTGGACAGCGGCTCAGATGGAAGCTGCGTTGGGTACAGCAGATCGTCTGCTTCTGGATCGTATCGTGGTCAATCAGCCGGTGTACAACATGTTTGACCGTTATATCGAAAATGAGATTATCCCGCTCGGCGAGCGTAAAGGCATCGGACAAGTCGTATATTCCCCGCTTGCTCAAGGTCTATTGACCGGGAAATATACGTCCGTTTCCGATATCCCAGAGAATAGCCGTGCTGCCAAGCTAGGATGGGACGAAGGAAAGATCAATGCGGATCGTATCGGGAAAGTTCGTCAACTGATTGAAGTGGCGGACAAGCTGGATCTGAAGGTTGGTCAACTGGCCCTTGCCTGGATTCTGCGCCAGAACAATGTATCCAGTGCACTTGTAGGGGCGAGTCGTCCCGAGCAGGTAAAAGAAAACGCGGCTGCATCTGGCGTGAAGCTGGATGCTGCCATTGTCGAGGAGATTGAGAGCATCCTTGCTTGATCTCCTGTCAGCACACAAGCTGAGATGATATGTAATGATCCATAAAGCAAGGGATGTCCTGTACGCCTGAATAGGCGAACGAGACATCCCTTTTTTGGAGAACGTTGAAAGGTTGTTTATTGAAAGGTTAGATATTACTTTAAAGTGTAAGAGGCAAGGAGCGAAAAGTTAAGGCACATACACGGTTACGCCCTGTATTCTTGGCTTCATATAAAGCACGGTCGGCCTGTTCGAAGAAATCGTCATCGTCATGATCATCACAATGATCGGGATACACGGCTACGCCAATGGAGATGGTTAGACGTGTCGTGTGCCCGTCGGGCAGAGCAAAATGGTATTTCTCTACAGCCTGCCGTATAGATTCGGCGGTAGCTACGGCCTGACGGTGTCCACAGTCGAGCAAGAGAATGGCGAATTCTTCCCCACCGTTTCGTGACACGATATCAGCAGAACGTGCATGCTCAACGAGCAGTTGTCCCAGTTGCTTCAGGACCGCATCGCCAGCGGAATGACCATAGGTGTCGTTTACCTTTTTGAATCGGTCAATATCAATGGCAAGCAAGGAAAGCTTCTGTTGGTAATCCCGCGCACGCTGGAGTTCCAGTTGAAGTGATTTTTCGAACTGTCGTCGATTGCTCAGGTTGGTAAGATGATCGGTAGATGCTCTTTTTTCCAATAGAAATAACATTTCATTGGATTTATTAATGAATTCTGCGATGAAATAGATAAATAATCCACCGGCAAAGGAAATGGTCATTTGTAACGGATATATCTTCATTAATGAATTCATGCTGTCCGTATTCAACATAAGGATGATAAAGATTAATGTCATGCCAAGCAGATTCATTGTAATTATTTTGGTCAGTCTGGACCAGGGAGCATAGGCGAAGTATACACCGGACAGTCCAATCAGAGTCATCACAAATCCTGCATCTATGGCAGAGGATGATATGCCGAACATCAGAATACGAAGGACCGAGATCATAAGTCCCGTAAATACCGAAGCCAATCCTCCCATATATACCGCTGCGGTAACGATGGCCAGATGCCGTAGATCTACAATCGTAGTTTCGTTCAGAGGGAAAGAATAATTCATGAGTACTGTGCCATATATACCGAATAATAAGCCGCCGATCAACTGAACACGTAACGAGGGAAAAGGCAATCGGATACTATAGAACTTCGCGATGATCCCGGACACATACATAAATGTAATCATGACACAGATATTAATGAAAAAAGTGCTAAACAACCGACATTCCCCCTTTTTACGCACATCCCTATATTTTATCTGAAAAGTGGTGCTGTAGCGAACCATATTATCCCAAATTTATGAGGGGATTGCTGGGAAAGGTGTTTTATTTGCATATACAGGATGTTAGAGTGATATTGACTTCAATATACAATAAGATTTATACTTAATCTAAATCAAAATTTATTCTTTCTTTTAGAGAAGGCCATCATAAGTAGAAGATCAGTGTCTGATTTCATATAAAATGGATCAATAATAAAGGAGAAATGGTTGTGAGAACTTTAAATCTGACGATACAACGGCAAGCGGTATATGATGTGGTGCGTCATTCGGAGGATCACCCTACAGCTGCTGATGTCATGAACCGACTCGTGGAACAAGGATATAATCTGGCCTATGGTACGGTGTATAATTCTCTTCGTTATCTGACGGACAAAGAACTGATACGGGAACTTAAACTCGGAGAGACAGCAAGCAGGTACGATGCCCGTATGGATGATCATCAGCACATTATGTGTGAAGTGTGCGGCAAAGTGGACGAGGTGATGACGGAGGTTCCTCCACAATGGATGAAACAGGTGGCTGAAGAAACCGGATATACAATCGACCATGCACATGTGGTCTTTGGAGGTGTCTGCGGGGAATGCAGAAACAAACGGATCAAGTAAAAGTAAGGTTGCCTGGTCGCCGTTTGCCCCTTCGGGTCAAACCTGCCTTGTCCGATCCAGCACCGGTTGTGGATAATTGTCCGACTACACGGCGTGTCATTCTGATTAGCCCAATGCCGGGACAGGTCCATGAATTGGTGAAGGCTCTGACAGACAGCTGCTTTGATGTACTGGTCTTCCATCGCTGGGAACCGGATCTACATGAACGTCTTGTCTTTGATCTGTTGATCTATGATCTGTCTGTTGCCGGAACCATAGATGCATTCGCTGGGATCAGCAGCCGATTGAACCGGGAAGCGGAACATACAACGCCTTGTCTGTATCTGGTCGGTGAGAAGATGATTGGCAGCGCAAGTGGACCGATGCTTCAAGAGGAATTGCTGGTGTGGCCTGCACGCCCGCAGGAAGCTCTTTACCGGGTGCAGCGCATGATTGGCAACAGTCCTGCTCTGCCCAACCGTGGCTTCTTGCCTGAGGAAGGGCAACGGATCGTATTCAAGGATCTGTGGCTCGATCGTGAACGGATGAGTGTACAGCGCGATGATAACCGGATTCATCTGACCAAGACCGAATATGATCTGTTGCTCAAGCTGATTGACGCCAAAGGTGCGGTCATTTCCCGTGAGGAGATGCTCAGTGATATTTGGGAGACGGACTTTACAGGTGGAAGTAATGTGGTCGATGTTCATATCAAAAGCTTGCGCAAGAAATTAGGCGATAACGCGTCTTCGCCGCAATATATCGTAACTGTAAGAGGAGTGGGCTACCGCCTGGCGGATTAGTCCGCTTTTTTTTATCTAATTTTATCGTTCACCTCATGTATTTTTGGGTAAAACCTAATAGATAGAGTAAATCCGAATCACTTTCTTAAAAACATGTTCATGGTTCATTCATGAAGTGTTGAAGAACCTCATCTTAATCTCATGTGAACCTCATGCAAGAGCAGAGTAGGACATGTTAGAATCAATTTAACAGTTAGATCAAGTCTAAATGTATATTTAAACCGAAGCCGAATATGATTTTATATAGTAGATATATAACAGCCGTGAGACCCATTAGAGGAGGACGACATGATGACAGAACGTATGACAACCAATCAGGGAGCACCTGTCGGTGATAACCAGAATTCCCGCACAGCAGGCAGAAGAGGACCAACACTGCTTGAAGACTACCATCTTATTGAGAAAATAGCCCACTTTGACCGTGAACGTATTCCCGAAAGAGTTGTACATGCAAGGGGTACAGGAGCTCATGGCGTATTTACGTTGGAGCAGAGTATGAAGGCTTATACCACAGCGGACTTCCTGCAAGATCCGGGTACGGAGACGGATGTGCTGGTTCGTTTCTCGACCGTTATTCACGGTACGGGATCACCAGAGACTGCACGGGATCCGCGTGGATTTTCCGTCAAATTCTACACCCGGGAAGGTAATTATGATATCGTCGGCAACCATCTGCCCGTGTTCTTCATTCGTGATGCCATAAAGTTTCCCGACATGGTTCACTCTCTGAAGCCAGCTCCAGATACGAACATTCAGGAACCCGCCCGATATTGGGACTTTATGACCCTCTCACCGGAATCAACACATATGATGACCTGGTTGTTCTCTGATCTGGGCACACCAGCAAGTTATCGGGAGATGGATGGTTTCAGCGTACATGCTTTCAAATGGATTAATGCACAGGGACAGGTCCACTATGTGAAATACAAATGGGAGTCTGCACAAGGCGTGCGAGGCTTCTCTCGTCAGGAAGCTGCCGAGGTACAGGGGCAAGACTTTAACCATGCTACCCGGGACCTGCATGAACATATCAAGAACGGGCAATACCCGCAGTGGAAGTTACAGGTACAGCTCTTGAAGCCGGAGCAAATGGATGATTTTGCTTTTGATCCTCTCGATCCAACCAAAACATGGCCTGAAGATGTATTGCCGTTCCATACTGTAGGGACCATGACCCTGAATCGGAATCCGCAAAACTTCTTTGCTGAAGTGGAGCAGGCGGCCTTTTCTCCTAGTGCGCTTGTACCCGGAATTGAGCCTTCCGAAGACAAATTGTTGCAAGGACGCCTATTCTCCTATCCAGATACACAGCGTCACCGGCTTGGACCGAACTATTTACAAATTCCGGTGAATTGCCCGTACGCACCCGTTCGTAATCATCAGCGTGATGGACTCATGAATGTGAATCAGGACCCATCTCCGGTGAACTATGAACCCAACAGTTCCGGAAACAGCCCGCAAGAAGATCCAGCATACCGGGACAGTCAGGTTCCGTTGCAAGGGCATGTTACAAGAGAGAAAATCGAGAAGACGGATGATTACACGCAGGCAGGTGAGCTTTTCCGTTCATTTACTCCTGTAGAGCAGCAGCATTTGCTTGATAATCTGATCAATGACCTTAAGGGCGTATCTGTTGATATTCAAATGCGTGCCCTGTGCCACTTCTTCCGGGCGGATGGACAGCTTGGCGGACGTTTAGCTCATGGACTCGGCGTGGATATTTCTGCACATATGCCGTCACAGGATGGAAAATAAAGTGCAGTTTGACCCTGTACTCACACAACATCATACGGACTGATATTCGGTGAAGACCGGGAAAACCGCGAACGTGCGGAATTTCCCGGTCTTTGGCCTTTTTTACTGAAATGGAAAACAAATTTACAAATCATTTACATAAAATAGCTGACATAGAGGTTGACTTCTCATTTGTTGGCACTACAATGGGTAGTGTGAGGGGTGTCAGAAAATGAGAATACACAATTTCAAAGTGGGTGAGCGTGGGCTCAACCGATTTTTCGGTCCGCTGGAAGCCAAGATTATGGACATTTTATGGGCTCATCCTGGCAGTAGCATCCGTGAAGTGCAGACCGCACTTGAACAAGACAAAGACGTCAATTTTAATACAGTCATGACTGTGATGAACCGGCTCGTAGACAAGGGACTTCTCGGAAAGTCACAAAAGGGCAGAACATCTTTGTACCAACCGGTACAGAGTAAGGAGGAGTTTATGAACGACCAATCCAAGGAACTGTCACATGAGTTGGTGGATGAATTCGGAGCTTTGGCATTGAATCATATGCTGGATGCGCTGGACGAAGCAGATGCGGGTCTGATTGAACGCCTGGAACAGAAGATCAAACAATGGAAAAAGGATAGCGATTAAGATGTGGAAGACCCGCTCGAAACTTTTGTTTACCGTCGGGTTTGGCATTCCGTTACTCGTGTTCATGCAGATGTTCATGTACGCGATGTACAAAATTTTTGGCTGGGATATCCCGTTTAACCTGCTCTGGCTCTGCAATCATTGGATGAGTCGACTGGGCTGGTTATCCGTGGGACATTTCCTGCTGGCACTGGTATTGCTGACATTTGCGGGAACAGGCTGGTTGTTAATGGTGCGTATGATGAAAACCAGAGCAGCCGTACGTAAGCTTCGCTCCATGGAGGTGCGTGCATTGTCTCGCGAACTGGAGTCCAAGTATCACCATCTCGGACAGCCGAGATTCATTGTGGTGGACAAGCATTCACCGGTTGCATTTACAATTGGTTTATGGAGACCTTGCATCGTACTCTCCACGGGGCTTCTGACGATGCTGGATGCAGAAGAGGAGACTGCAGTTGTGTACCACGAAGTCCATCATCTGTGGCACCGTGACCCACTGAAGACAACACTGTTATCGGTATTTGCAATCATGATGCCGTATATTCCCGTATTGAAGCATACTTCGAAACATTACAATATTGTGAGAGAAATTCTGGCGGACAATGAGGCTATTGAGCGTACAGGCAATATGGCAGGCATTGGCAGTGCTTTGCTCAAGCTGCTCCGTGCTTGTCCTGAACCTTGGGGGGCCAAAGAACTGACCGTTCAATCCTCATTTGCGGATACGTCGGTGAATGTCCGAATTTCACGTCTGCTGGACCCGGAACAGGACGTCACGCTGAGGTTACCACGCTACGCCGTTCTGATGTCGGCTACTGTTTTCCTGTTGCTGTCTATCTTGTTTGTTTGGTCCATTGGATGAATCAACTTAGCTATATGTGAGTTCGAGTATAACACTAGGAAGGATGATGAACATGAATAATAAAAGTGTAGAGATTGGATTATTTTTCTCAAGGATTATGATCGGTTTGGTCTTTGTATTGCACGGCTGGAGTAAATTCGAAGGTGGAATCAGCGGTACGGTAGGTTTCTTCGAAAGTATTGGTATTCCTGGATTTCTTGCATCCGTTGTAGCCATCATTGAGTTGGTAGGTGGTGCAGCGATGATTCTGGGTCTGGGAACACGTGTGTTTGCAGCCCTGTTTGCTATCGTGATGGTTGGCGTTCTGTTTACAGCCAAAATGGGTGAGCCGTTCCTGAGTGGTACCGAGTTAGATTACCTGCTGCTGGCGGGTTCCCTGACACTGCTCTTCACAGGAAGCCGCTTCCTGGCCGTGGATTATCTGTTCTCCAGACAGGGGAACGCTCGTCAGAATGTGAGTGCCTGAATTGACTAACGATTGTTAAAAAATAATGAAGTGCAGGGTGAGTCCTGTAACGAGGTTCTTTATTGGCCAGGCCGGTTCGGGAATTGTATTTGCGAACCGGGCTGATCAGTAGAGAACTTTTTTTGAAATATAGGGAAGTTATGTTATTTCACCATCCTTCTCTATATTTCTTCGGAATGAAACACGCTGAGCCGCTAGAGGACGGCGACAGCCGGTTCACCTTGTTTGGACGACATGCCTATAGTTTGTTACAATGAGAATAAGTATGCTACTAAGAAAAAATAAGGAGGATGCATTTTATGATTAACGTCATTCCATCCGATGCCCGCTCCAGCTTCGATCGAGGCTGGCTCCGGGGTAGTCACAGCTTTTCTTTCGGAGAATACCAAGACTCGGAGAATACGGCGTTTGGACCGATGCGGGTAGCGAACGACGATGTGATTGCGCCTGGTCGCGGTTTTGGGGCTCACCCGCATAGTGATATGGAGATTGTATCCATCGTATTGAACGGCAAGTTGCGACATGAAGATAACCTGGGCAATGTAGCCGTTACAGGCTTTGGTGGTATCCAGCGGATGTCAGCAGGCAGTGGCATGATTCATACCGAACATAATGCATCCGATACCGAAGAAGTACGTTTGCTTCAGCTCTGGTTCATGCCACAGACAAAAGGGTTAGAGCCCTCCTATGAGACCACATCATTTGATCCAGCGGCATTGGCAGGAGCACTTGTGCCGATTGTATCCCCAGATGGGGGACCAAGAGTTGCGACCATTCATCAGGATATGACGATCTACCTTGGCCGATTAGCCAAAGACGAAACGTTAACCTTTAATCAGGATGCAGGCCGCCGAATGTACATTTTCTCCATCGAAGGCAAGCTGGGATTGGATGGAGAGTACCTGTTGAACGAAGGCGACACGGCTCGTGTGGAACAGCGGGATTCAATCGAACTGCAAGGAAACGAAGATACGTTCTATATGATTATTGATTTGCCGTAGATGGCTGATGAAATGAACTCCAAGATGAAGGAGGATATACACGTATGGCGCAACAGGAATGGTTTATGGTTAAACATGCGGTGACCGGGCGAGGATTAGCTAATAGCAAAACAGATTCGCTGTCCTATCGGTTCCAACAGGAGGGTACAGGTTTCATATTTACCGTTACGGGTCTGGACGAGCAGATTGTGGAACAGATTATGAAGCTTAGACAGGAACTGAACGTATTTCGATTCGTCCAACGCAAGGACCGGCCCCTTTTGAAACACTGGTACTACGCCGATGGTGAACGGGTAGTATACGACAGGGAGAGTCACACGCTAAGCATCTATGCGAAGTCGGAGATTCGTTATGTGCCTGAAGATTATTTTGCGGATTAACTAAAATAGCTTGAACAGGTTTTCGAATAGTTAAGGAGGGGCTGTCCCATAAGTCATAAAAATGGCTAGGGACAGACCTGTTTTCCAAATTGTAAAACAAAAAGAAGCCTTTCCTTGGTAAAATGGAAGTG
>NZ_JAGIKV010000028.1 GCF_017874615.1 Paenibacillus xylanexedens | reverse complement strand
TGTAGCTCTGAAATGGTGGTTCTTACTTTCCATTTTAACCTACGATGTGCAGCAATATGGAGGGCTATTTTTGCGGTTACGTTCATCATAGCTAGGTTCGCGATACGATGAAATATGGAGCAATAGCGTGTCCTGGGTTCGTTAACAAAACAATCATTAACTATAACTATAGCGATAGCAAAAAGAGAGCCTGATCACGGTCATGATGACCGAATCAGGCTCTCTTTTATGTTAACTGTTGCATGCTAACAGTCTTATTTTGCAGAAGCGTAACGTTTGTTCACTTCATCCCAGTTGATTACATTCCAGAAAGCGGCGATGTAGTCAGGACGTTTGTTTTGGTAGTTCAGGTAGTAAGCGTGCTCCCATACATCCAGACCCAGAACCGGAGTCAGACCTTCGAAGAGAGGGCTGTCTTGGTTAGGTGTGCTAGTGATGGACAACTTGCCATCTTTACCAACTACGAGCCAAGCCCAGCCGGAACCGAAACGAGTTGTAGCTGCTTTAGCGAAATCTTCTTTGAATTTATCAAAGCCACCCAGTTCGCTATCGATAGCTGCTGCGATATCGCCTGTAGGAGCGCCGCCGCCGTTAGGTCCGATGATTTCCCAGAACAGGCTGTGGTTAGCATGTCCACCACCATTGTTGCGAACCGCTGTGCGGATGCCTTCAGGTACGCTGTCAAGGTTAGCAATCAGATCTTCCAAGCTTTTTTCTTGCAGTTCAGGAGCGCTTTCCAGAGCTGCGTTCAAGTTAGTTACATAAGTATTGTGATGGCGATCGTGGTGGATTTCCATCGTTTTTGCATCGATATGTGGTTCCAGTGCGTCGTTAGCGTAAGGAAGTGCTGGTAATTGAAAAGTCATAATGAAATACCTCCTGAGATTTTAGGTTTTTTTGAAAACAGGTACATATGTAATAATACCCTTGCCACTAATATTAAACCGCATTCGAGCTAATTAAGCAACATTTTTGTTTATTAAGTCCCCCGAGGCGTTGATCTAATGATGGGCCAGAGATAACAAACATATTTTACCCTTTATGCAACTATTTATGTGTTTTCAGGCGTTTAAATAGATTAAAAGTTTAATATTCGTTTGTAAACGGTTACAATTAAGCGTTTTCAAAAGAAAATGCGTGTTTTATGGAGAAAAGTATGGTTTAATTGACGAAGAAGCGGTATTTTCTCGTTTTTTGTCATTATATGAACATTGGGTTTTTGGTAAAAAGGGATTCCCTTTTTGTAAAAAACCTCATCTAAGCTAACGAAAAGGGAGATTTAAGACATGCACGTTCGTTCCTTTCAGTTGAGTGATGCAAGCCAGATGACGGAGCTTCTCCAGGTTGCACTATCGGAAGAGTGTTATGAGAACACGATGGGCCCGTTTGCCCGTCAATTGTCATGGGATTCTGACCTGATCATGGTTGCGGAAGAAGAGGGAGACCTCGTCGGCGCTTTGATTGGTACGATTGATCACAACCAAGGTTGCATCTACCGTATTGCGGTACATCCAGACTATCGTCGCCGTGGAGTCGGCAAAACACTTGTCGAGGCTATGGAACAACGGTTCCAGCAGCGTAAAGTCAGCCAGGTATGGGTGGCGGGTGATGAGCACAACAAAGTAGCTATGCCTCTATATGAAGCAATGGGTTACGGTGCCAATCAGATTATGAGCGCTTTCCAGACTCTTAGTATTTTGTCCAAAGCTTAGTTTGCATGTTTAAAAAGAAATAAAAAAAGATGTTCATTTCATATTAGGCATATCTCTTTAACGTGTAAGAACGTGAGGGATGTGCCTTTCTATTTATATGAGTGTTCTTCACGTCATATTCCTCTGGTTTCCTCATTTTCTAACATACTTCGGAGTCTCCGAATTCTATTTAAATTAACGCGACTATCCCGGTTATATTCAAGATATCCAAGGTATTGGTGCTCATAACCAATTGTTTCACTCCCTCAAATGAAGTAAACTGAAAGGGAGTATGGTCACCATGTTACAAGTTTAATTCAACTATTTAATAAATGAGGTGTCCCTTTGAATTCCAATAATCATTCAATGGAACATGTGACTTCCGAGCAACGTAATGAACCGTCAAAGCCTGAACAACCGGGGAAATCCTGGGTTGTCGAGCTGTGGGACTGGGTCAAAACGATTGTTGTTGCTTTTGTAATCATGATGCTGCTGAACCTGTTTGTGTTTAATCTGTCAATGGTCAAGGGACAGTCCATGCAGCCGACACTGGTTGAGCGAGATCGCCTTTTCGTTAACAAAATCGTATACCATCTGGGTACTCCTTCCCGATCAGATGTGATCGTACTTCGTGATCCAAGTGAAGGTGTAGAGAAGAAGGATTTTCTGGTGAAACGGATCGTTGGACTTCCGGGAGATACCATTGAAGTTAGGGATCACCATCTATATGTGAACGGCGAGCAACAAGCGGAAACGTATACCGATATTGAGGTGCAGGACCCTGATTTTGGCCCAATCACACTTGCGCCGGATCATTTCTTCGTGATGGGGGATAATCGTCATGAAGGTAAAAGTAAGGATAGCCGAGTGTTTGGCAGTATTACATCCGACCAGATTGTAGGCAAGGCTGAATTTATTTTCTGGCCGTTTTCTGAATTGAAGAAATTGTAAAATGCTTACAGGACAACAACTTCAGACTGCATTTTGCGTTAAACCATATAGACTCGTTCCGTTTGAATTCAAGTATGTAAGGCATATATAGAAATTAACGCCTGTCCTCTTACCGTGAGGCGGGCGTTCACTATTTGCGGAATAAGTGTCGGAAGAAGAGAGGGAAGAGAAATGACGAGCGTACAGACCGGGGCAGCACAGGATGCCTCCGTATGGGAAAAGTTAAAACAGGAGATCAAGGCAGCTGGCCCCGGACTGGGCATTGATGATATCGGATTTGCTTCAGCAGAGCCCTTCGTAACGCTAAAATCCATACTCGAACAGCATCGGGCTAAAGGATATGAATCCGGATTCGAAGAGCCTGATCTTGAGAAAAGAGTTCGTCCAGAGTTAAAGGATGGCGAGCCTGCTTCACTCATTGCGATTGCCGTGGCATACCCATCCAAGATGGTAAATCCGCCGAAATCGGAGCCTGGTGCGTATCGAGGCATTTTTGCCCGTTCGGCTTGGGGTCAGGATTATCATCAGGTCCTGCGTGCAGCGATGGACAAGCTGGTAAACTTTATACGTGAACGTGTACCTGAGGCCATGATCGAAAGCATGGTAGACACCGGAGCATTGGTGGATCGTGCGGTGTCCCAGCGTGCGGGGATTGGTTTTAGTGCCAAAAACTGTGCCATTATCTCACCCAAATTCGGTTCATGGATTTTCCTCGGAGAACTGGTAACGAATATTCCTTTTCAACCAGACACACCTGTGACCGAAGACTGCGGTGAATGTACAAAATGTATCGATGCCTGTCCTACAGGAGCATTGGTGGGGCCGGGGCAGTTGAATGCACAGCGCTGTATTTCTTTTGTAACCCAGACAAAAGGGTTCGTGGATGAAGAATTTATGCTGAAAATAGGCAACCGTCTGTACGGTTGTGATACGTGTCAGATTGTCTGTCCGAAGAACCGGGGCAAGAACTGGGATCACCATCCCGAGTTTCACCCCGATCCGGAGATTGTGAAGCCACTCCTACTGCCGCTGCTGGACATCGGTAACCGGGAATTCAAGGAACGTTTCGGTCAGAGTTCCGCCGCCTGGCGGGGCAAGAAGCCGATTCAACGCAACGCCGTTATTGCTCTGGGTAATTTCAAAGACAAAAGTGCTGTACCCAAACTTACAGAAGTATTAAAACGTGATCCGCGCCCCGAGTTGCGGGGAACCGCAGCCTGGGCGTTAAGCAGAATTGGAGGAGAAGACGCCATGAGAGCAATTGGGGAAGCTGCCGCTAACGAACAAGATGGGAACGTACTAAGCATGCTGCAGAAGGCCGAGGAGCGACTGAGTTCGTCCGAAACCTTACCCAAACAACCACGGGCTGACCAAGTGAGTGAGAAGCAGCCAGAGGAACAGAACAACGAGAACAATGCCTTACGTGCGTTACAACAGGATTTGAAAATGGAAGCTGGGATTGAACCGGGTAGTGAGCAGTCTGAACAGCCTGCCAAACCGGAAGCTGCAGCGTGGAAACCTTCAGCCGTTACGGGTCTTCATGGCAAGCCCGTATACTACGATGAGGTACTGACTCCGATTGGTACTCTTACGTTATGCGCGACGGATGAAGGGCTGTGTCACATTGATTTTGGCGCCTTCCACGTACGCGAAGCTCATCTGCAACAATGGGCCCGCATCTGGATTGGCGAGTATCGATATGAGAAGAATGAAGAGAAGCTCAGCGAAGCTGCAAAGCAGTTAACGGAGTATTTTGCAGGGGAGAGAAAAACGTTCGACTTGCAGCTTGATCGGCTTGGAACACCATTCCAGCTACAAGTATGGCAAGTTCTGTCCGATATATCTTATGGAGAGGCCTCATCACACCAACAGGTTGCGGAAATCATCGGCAGACCCAAGGCTGTTCGTGCAGTTCTGGACGCCATTAGCAAGAATCCGATTCCGATTATTATTCCCTGTCACCGTATCAGTGGTAAAGACGGTACCCTGGTGGGTTATGTAGGCGGTCTGCAAACCAAGGAGCAATTGCTCGCATTGGAGCAGCTATCGTAACGTAAGAGCGGGGGACGTTCATGAAGTATGTAAACGTGGAGAGCGTGGAAGCGGGGGAGCTTCTGGGCAAGACGGTATATTCCAGTAACGGCACGGTACTGCTGTCTGCCGGAGTCCAGCTCACCGTATACATGGTCAATACGCTGAAGCGTATTGGCGTGACCATGTTATACATCCAGGATGAAGCGTATAAAGATGTGGATGCAGAAGACATTCTGGATGAAACCACGAAACGGGCAATAATTAACGAAATGAGTGTCACACTCGAATCCATTCGATCCGGGAAAGACTGGAGTCCGAGAAAGGTTGCCCTCAGTATAGAGAAGTTGCTGAATGATGTACTGAACGGGCGTGAAATGCTTGTGCAGCTCACCGATATTCGTACCAAAGACAATGCACAGTATGTTCATGCGATGAATGTATGTTTGTTGTCTTCGGTCATCGGACTGAATATGGGACTCAATTATAATCAACTGAAGGACCTTGCTGTGGGGGCATTATTGCATGATATTGGCAAAGTGGGGGAACCTCCGGGGAGTGGCTCTGCTGCAAATTCTTCGCTGCATCATACATGGCGTGGATTTGAAGTGATTAAGAACAAACGGGAGTTCAGTCTGTTGGTCGCTCATACAGCCCTGCAACATCATGAGCATGTAGATGGTACAGGCATGCCGAGAGGGATCAAGGGGAGTGACATTCATCTGTTTGCGAGAATCGTTAGTGTGGCTAATATCTATGATAATCTCATTAATGGTTTATCCAAGGATAGTTTGATGCCACATGAGGCCTGTGAAGAGATGATGGCGTTGTCTGGTACGAAGTTGGATCGGGACATTCTGATTGAGTTCAACAAGAGTGTATCCGTGTATCCCAATGGTACAGCGGTACGACTGTCCACCAAAGAGACTGGAGTCATTGTGCGTCAGCATCGAGGATTGCCCGGCAGACCTGTAATCAGGGTGGCGCGCGGAAGTACGCGTTATTCTCTGGATGTGGTTGAAATCGATCTGGCTCAGCATACAACCGTTTTCATTGAAGCTGTCATGACGTAGCTTGTGTGCGGTTCAACTGGAAAATCCGTTTGCTCAAGGCGTGCGGAAATGCTATGATACTTTCAGGAAATCCGCTCTGTGTCAGGTTTGCAACATGTGTGTCGAACATCATGAAGTGACACGGATTATCAGGCTTTTTAGAATGCATACAGAGGTGTCTAAGAGATGGATATTGTTATACCGATTATTACATTGATTGTTGGTCTGGTCGGGGGGTTTTTCATCGGGGTGTTCTACTTGCGTAAACAACTTGAGAAAATGCAAAGCAATCCGGACATGCTTCAGAAAATGGCGAAGCAAATGGGCTACAACCTGAATGGCAAGCAAATGCAGCGTGCCCAGCAGATGATGAAGAATCAGCAGCCAGGAGCGAAAATGCCTCAGCCGCAACAGCATCCTGCGCGTAAAAGTTCGGGCCGCCGAAAATAATAGCAGTGAATAACTGCTTAAAGTGTGTGTTCAAAAAGTTGGGTCGTACTTTTTGAACAACCTCTTAAAGTATTTGGTTCGAAAGGAGGCGTTTGGCAGTGGCTGGCGTTAAAGATTATTTGAATTCAAAAGTATCCGACAATCGGGAGAAGATCGAGTATCATGTAGAGCAGATCCTGAAATTGATCGGAGAAGATAGTACACGTGAAGGGCTGCTTGAAACGCCTGCACGTGTGACCCGAATGTATGAAGAAATTTTTGGCGGATATGAAGTAGACCCGCATGATGTGCTCGGTGTAACGTTTGACGAGAATCATGAAGAACTGGTTATCGTCAAGGATATTGTCTACTACAGTCAGTGTGAGCACCACATGGCGCCGTTTTTCGGCAAGGTACACATTGGGTATATACCAAGCGGCAAGATCGTTGGTCTGAGCAAAATGGCTCGTCTGGTCGAAGCAGTAACACGTCGCCTGCAGGTTCAGGAACGTATTACTTCACAGATCGCTGACATTCTGGCAGAGGCTGTAGGGCCGCATGGAGTTATGGTCGTTGTGGAAGGCGAGCACTTGTGCATGTGTTCCCGCGGCGTGAAGAAACCGGGAAGCAAGACGGTAACGTCTGCTGTACGTGGTTCTTTCCGTGAGAATCCGGCACAACGTGCAGAGTTCTTGTCTTTGGTGAAAGATTAAGATCAGGTATGTCCACTCATTGGACAAGCCGGATGAGTAAGTTCCTTTGGTTTTGGAAGCAGCAGTTTCTAAGCCATAGGATGTGATATAAATAAGCCGTGTTCCCTGGGAACCGGCTTATTTATATATACGTTGTCATTCCTATATACTGGATACATATGAATTCGTTAAGCCGGAGGTAATGGAACGATGAGTGTACCTTCCCATTCAGATCAACCGGTTCAGCCGGAAAAGGGACTACAGGCAGATCAGCAGGCTTCATTGCGTCTGCAAATCTGGGAGACACCACTCATGCGACAAGGTAGTAGTGTACTCGAAGCTTTTGCTTGGGAAGAAGTTATGTGCAGGCGGGTTGGGGCAGGGCATCTACCTGTTGCACATATATGGAGACACCAAGATGCCTTTGTAGCGGGTCTGCGTGACCGCAGGTTGCCACAGGCTGTAGAAGCGATGGAACAGATTAGAAGCCAAGGGACGGCGGTCTGTGTTCGGCCTTCCGGTGGCGCGGCAGTACCCTTGAACCCAGGGGTAGTTAATGTGTCGCTGATTCTGCCTAATCCCGGACATGCCATCAATATTCATGATGATTTCCGGGAGATGGCTTCGATTATTGCCGAGTCGCTAACGTCGTGGTCGAATCAGGCGCAAACTGGTGAGGTTCAGGGTGCTTTTTGCCCGGGAGATTATGATGTCAGTGTAGGTGGGCTGAAATTCTGTGGTATTGCCCAGCGCAGGCAGGCAAAGGCGTATATCATTACGGCTTTTATCATCGTGGACGGTCAGGGTGATCAATTGGCAGCAGATGTGCGACAATTCTATCAGCATGCAGCAGGCGGGGCGAGTGAAGGATATCCCGATGTTCAGCCTGGCACGATGGCAAGTCTGAACGAATTGGCAGGTGTACCTTCAGCTGCGGCATATACTGCGGCTTTGGTTCGAACACTGCGCGATCGTTATCCACAGGCGGAGACCAGCAGGGTGCTTAGCGTTGGCTCTGAAGAAGTACGCCTGACAGCTGAGCAGATGAAGCTGCGTTACGATTAACACTTTTTACTAGGGCTTGGAATTGGTTAATAGAGATGATATGATGTGATTTCGGAAGGAGAGTGTTAGGATGGACACATTGAGATATACGTATTTATATGAGGTTGTATCAACAGGCGAAAAATCCGAGTTCAGCCAAATGGCAACAAGCAAGGAAGAGGCTGCTGCACTGATCGTTGCACGTATAGCCGATCTGGAGTTTACAGATGAGTCTGATATCAAGCTGGGCGATCTGATCTCCATTAGCAAACAGGTTGGCGACAACTATGTGGCGTGCGAGGGCTGTGCTTCTTAAGTGAACATTTAGAAAAAGGAAGTCTCTCAAAATACAAGCAAGTCTCTTTTTACAGGAGACTTGCTTTTTTGTATACACCTAAAGAGATATCGTTCAGTCATTCGGCTGGAGATATCTCTTTTTTCTCTAATCTATCTAACCCCACGCTTAATAAGGCGGCCACAACAACTTGCGTGCTGTTTCGTAACGCTCGGCAACAGAGGGCCAGTAGACCACATTCCACCAATCCTCGATATACTTTTTGCGTTCGTTTTGATGTTTCAGATAGTAGGCGTGTTCCCACACATCCAGTGGCAGGAGCGGTACGATATCGGACTGGGACAGGTTCTGGTGTTTTTCCGCCTGCAAAATCTCCAAACGATGTGCTCTCGGGCTCCAGACAAGCATCGCCCAGCCACTGCCTTCCACCTTGTTCGCAGCTTCCGTGAATTGATTCTTAAACGCTTCATAACTTCCGAAATCTCGCTTGATCTGCTCTGCCAGCATACCGGAAGGTTTGCCGCCGCCAGCAGGGTTCATAATTGTCCAGAAGATCGTATGCAGGTAGTGGCCTGCCCCGTTGAAGGCAAGTTCACGTTCCCAATGTTTGATGAGTTCAAAGTTATTCTTTTTTCGCGATTCCGCCAGCTTCTTCTCTGCTACATTTAGTCCATCCACATAAGATTGATGGTGTTTGTCATGATGGATACGCATCGTCAGTTCATCAATATGCGGCTCCAGCGCATTGTACGCATAGGGAAGGGGAGGCAGTGTGTGTCCTCCAATGGGAACCGGCTTTTCTTTTACGGGAGGTGCTGTAGAGCTGGGTGTGGCTTGTGTTGTTCCGGTAGAAGGCGGTTGAAGGGTTGCGGATTGGATCTGAGCTGAAGCGGCAGGTGCATTTACATTCCCCTCTGGAGAAGTTGGAGCTTCTGAAGCTTGGCGATGGATGTTTCCTGACCCTGACGTATGCAGCGCATTTTCCAGAAAAAGTGACGGTTCCGAATCTGTTTCTCGCAAGATGCCCGGTTGGCCAAGCGTATCCAATACGCCCAGAAAATACTCCGATTCGCGGATAAAATGCAGAATGAGTACTTTGGCAAGCGGAACAGCTTGCACAGCAGCACTTTGTTCCAGAAGAACATACAGCTGTTTGATGAACTCCCTCGATTGCTCACGAGCTGCCGCCACAAGTTGATCGATACAACGAACGATGTAGGGAGCAGGTGGATGGGTTGCGGGCAATAGCTGTTTTAAAAGCTGATTGGCTACTCGCTCACTGTTTGCAAAGGTAACCTCCCATTCCTCCAATAGCTTGACGTATGCGGGCTCCAGATCAGGAACCAGTGCACGAATAACGAGTGTATGTTCTTTCTCCTGCTCTTTCCAGAAACGGATTTCCTCCAATGTCCGCAGAGGCAGCAGGTGACCATATCCATACCAGTTCATCTATGTTGAACCTCCTTCAGATGAAATTCATTGCATGCAGACCGTCTGTTCATGCGTCCCAAGAGTATATTCCGCGAGCTTGTTGTCCTATGAGTGCAAAAAAAAGAGCCCCTAAGGGCTCTGGAAAAAATCCAATGATTGAAATTTGGTTATTCTCCATTATTCGTGTTTTGCACATCGTCACTGCTTGTTTTCGTTACATGACTCAGGAAAGTTGAGACACGGCGCAGATATTCCTTTGGATGCTCCCGGAAGATCAACTCATGATGCGCATCCTGGACAATCCATACATCCGAGTACGGATTGGTCTGGTTGGCCGCGAGCTGCTCTGCAATCGGGTAAGGCGCCTTCTCGTCCTCTGTACCATGGATGAAGAATATCGGGAACGGATAATCCTCCTTTTTCACTTCCTGGTATGGAATCTGTTGCAATCCGGTACCATTCAGAACAGGGAACAACAGTTTCATGATCTCCAGTGTAGGCTGACGCGGGAGATCGATCTGGTTATGAATGTTGTGGTACAGCGTATCCGGCTCAAGCAGGAACGTACTGTCCAGAATCATCGCATCCACTTCCTGTGTAATCAGTCCAGTTTGAAGCGCCGTACCGGCACCCATGGAGAAACCCCAGACAACCAGTTCCTGCGCACCGCGCTGCTTGGCGAACTGGATGGCACCCAGCAATTGCTGTGACTCAGCTTTGCCACCTGTGGCCACAGCTTTGTTCACCTGTGAGGCGAAGCCATAATCGAACATGACCACGTTGAACCCAAGTTGATGGGCATAGTGTGCCAGGTCATACATGGGTACCCATGTTTCTTCACGATTGGCACCATAGCCGTGACTGAAAATAATCGTTTTGCTTGCAGCATTGTCAGCAGGTATATACCATCCTTGCATCGTCCGGCTGCCATCTGCTGCCGGGAACGTGATGTCTTCGTACTTCATGTTCTTGGCCTGCATTGGATTGGAGAAGACCGGCGCTACAGTAGGATTGGATAATACCCATGCGATATAACCATGTAGTGCGATAAAACAAAACAGTAGAAAAAATACAACGGAGAGCAGCAACGCTACGATAATATGTTTGAACCGAATCAGCCTCGGTGATAGGGAAGAGGGCAGATCGGACACTTTTGTTTGCAGCGGGGCTTCGCTCTGGGATGTTGGATACATGAATGCCCCTCCTTTGAAGTTCAGTTGAAGATAACAACGACATGATAAGAGAATTGCGTCGATTTCAGAGCCTGCTTCAGAGCGATATCTTAATGTAATATATCTTTATCGTATGTTCCAATATAGTCAAAGTCAATTGATTGAGGGCATTTGTTACGCAATTGTTATATAGTTCTTAAGATATATGGGTAACATTACCTTAGTGTGCAAATTACAGGGGATTAAGTCTTATAAAAAGGAAAAATTTACACGTTGGCCTATTTTGATTTTGGCTCTTTTTGGTTTACAGATGAGACCGTTTCTCATATAATTTATGTAACCAAGTTTCATGTGATGAAACATGAGGAGGGCATTATGCCATGGAAGATCGCAAGTTAACCGTCCGGGCTGTGGAACGGGCGCTGGATATATTATTATGTTTTACCACACGTAGTGATCTGGGACTCACCGAAATTGCCAGCCAGATTGGCCTGCACAAAAGTACAGTGCACCGCTTGATGGCTACGCTGGAAGATCGAGGGTTCGTGATTCGCGATGTAGCAACAGAGAAGTACCGACTTGGCATCCGAATCTGGGAGCTGTCAGCTCATATGTCCCGCAGTGATGATCCCGCTATTCTGCTGCTGCCTGCGATGGAGCGACTGAGAGATCGATTGGGGGAGACTGTGAGTCTGTACCTGCGTGATGGGAGTGAACGGATTCGGATTCAGGCTGTGCAAAGTGATCAGGCGATTCGCCGAGTCGCTCCAGTGGGTGTTAGACTCCCGCTGTCTGTGGGCGCTTCCAGCAAAGTCCTAATGGCGTTTGCCACGGATGAGGATCGTGAAGAACTGATGAACGGACCGGAATGGCCGGTGTTTATTGATCCGGCGGTGTATTTGGCGCAAATGATAGATATCCGGGATAACGGATATGCGACGAGTTATGAGGAACGTGAGCCGGGAGCTGCCGCGGTATCTGTACCGATTATGGATCGCAGAGGCAATATTGCAGCTGCCCTCTCGGTCTCAGGGCCTGTCAGTCGACTCTCGCAGGAGACATTGCATGAATACGCACCGGTGTTGAAGGATGCTGCTACGCAGATGGGGCTCATGTTATCCTGATGCTGAGGTAAGGTTTTTCTCCAATAGAGTTGATCATTTGGAATATAAAGGTTGTTTTTATGTTCCGGTTGCGCTACTCTGTAATGGACGGCCCAACGGGGCCAGCTTCAATGAATATGAACAGAGGCTTATGTAAGCCGCAACTTATTAACGTTACTGGGGGAGTCCGAATTGTCCGGACTGAGACGGAATCGCATGAGATTCCGGACCCTTTGCACCTGATCTGGATCATACCAGCGTAGGGAAGTAATCGGCGATATGACCACAAACACCACATGATGTGACCCTTGTAGGGCTCCGTTAAGGAGCTGCATGAAGGTGCATTATTGGTGATGGACATAAAAGTCGGTTCCTTCGGGGACCGGCTTTTTTATATACAGGGAACGGGCGATATAGCGCGGATTCTATGGGCTTCTTTTTCAATAACCTGCGAAAGTGGGCTTGGATGATGAGAGAGAAGTCACCATAGATCGATGATCTGTTGCAGCCTCCGTCTGTTGTTAACTGTACATGAAAAGTGTCTCCCCTGGTCTGGTGTAGGATCGCTCTTTCTTCTCTGCATTGCGCATGATTGGGACAGGTACGTAAGCGAGCTAATGACGATACCAACCAAACCAAGCGAATGCACACTAAGGAGGAGACAAGGGAACATGAGTACAGGAAATCAAACGGGACAACAAGCGATGGAACAGGAACATAACGATCGGCAGGTGGAAAAAGAAACAGGAGCGGCCGGACGGGTTCAGCCCTTTCCCGGTAGCCGCAAAGTCTACATTCAGGGCTCACGGCCGGACATTGCTGTACCGGAGCGTGAGATAGCCCTTCATGACACGAATACTCCCCAAGGGGTGGAGCATAACGAACCGCTGCGTGTCTACGATACGAGCGGCCCCATGACCGATCCCGAATTTCATGCGGATATCCGCGCAGGTCTGCCAGCCCTGCGCACTCGTTGGATCACAGAGCGCGGCGATGTTGAAGCTTATCAGGGCCGTACGGTTAAACCGGAGGATAACGGACTGAAGCCCGGGGGAAAGAGAGCTGGAGCCGAAGAGTACCCTGGATTGCGTGGAAAACCGCTACGAGCACAGACAGGACGCTGTGTGACTCAGATGCACTACGCGAGACAGGGAGTCATTACGGCTGAGATGGAATTCGCCGCCATTCGTGAAGGCGTGGAGCCGGAATTTGTGAGACAGGAGCTGGCGAGTGGACGGGCCATTCTGCCATCCAACATCAATCACCCGGAGAGTGAGCCGATGTTGATCGGTCGTCATTTTCATGTGAAGATCAATGCCAATATAGGCAACTCTTCTGTATCTTCCTCCATCGAGGAAGAGGTGGAGAAGATGACTTGGGCGGTACGCTGGGGATCGGATACGGTGATGGATCTGTCCACAGGCAAAAACATTCATACCACCCGGGAATGGATCATCCGTAATTCACCTGTGCCGATTGGTACGGTGCCGCTGTATCAGGCGCTGGAGAAGGTGAATGGCGAAGCGGAAGCGCTGACCTGGGAGTTGTACCGTGACACACTCATTGAGCAGGCAGAGCAGGGCGTGGACTACTTTACGATTCATGCAGGTGTACTGCTGCGTTATATCCCGATGACGGCCAAGCGGATGACAGGTATTGTGTCCCGGGGCGGGTCCATTATGGCAGCATGGTGTCTGGCGCATCATCAAGAGAATTTTTTGCACACCCATTTTGAAGAAATCTGCGAGATTATGAAAAGGTATGATGTGGCATTTTCACTGGGAGATGGACTTCGTCCAGGCAGTATCTACGATGCGAATGATGAAGCACAGATGGCGGAACTGGCTACGCTCGGGGAACTGACGCAGATGGCGTGGAAGCATGATGTGCAGGTGATGATCGAAGGCCCGGGTCACGTGCCGATGCATAAGATCAAGGAGAATGTGGACTTGCAGATGGAGATATGTAAAGAGGCACCGTTCTATACGCTGGGGCCGCTGACGACCGACATTGCCCCGGGATACGATCACATCACGTCTGCCATTGGGGCAGCCATGATTGGCTGGTTGGGCACGTCCATGCTCTGTTATGTTACGCCAAAAGAACATTTGGGCCTGCCCAACAAGGATGATGTGCGGGAAGGGGTCATCGCCTACAAGATCGCGGCCCACGCTGCCGATCTGGCGAAAGGCCATCCACGTGCCCAGCGCCGCGATGACGCATTGTCCAAGGCACGCTTCGAGTTCCGCTGGCGGGACCAGTTCAACCTGTCGCTGGACCCGGAACGTGCGCTGTCCTACCATGATGAGACGCTGCCAGCAGAAGGAGCCAAAGAAGCTCATTTCTGCTCCATGTGCGGACCGAAGTTCTGTAGCATGCGCATTACGCAGGACATTCGGGCCTTTGCCGCAGACAAAGGATTGTCCGAGAATGAGGCTGTAGCAGCGGGCATGCAGGAAAAGGCCGAGGAATATCGGACACGTTCCTAGGCGCCGGTACAGCGCAAGCTGGGCAGTCTGACATCGTATGAAGGTGAGAATACTGCTATCATGTCGTCTACTTCATCTTATTGATCAGCTTCCTGATACTTTTTATCAGCATTATGGTTGATTGTCTAGCAGATGTTTAATAAAATGAATGTAAGTAAACACCAATAAGAGTAGCCAGGCCAATGGCTACTCCTGCACAGCATTTGCGGTAGGTATTCCTCCGAGTGCAGCAAGTTCAGATGAAGTGACCCGTCAGGCCGTCAACCTGTGGCGGGTCACTTCTTTTTACGATCGATGTATGTCAGGAGCGCAATAATTAACATCGCGAACACGATTACGTCGTTAAAAGAGAAGTTCATAGGATCACCTCCCACTGGAGGCAAGCCTATTTCCCACCACAAATTGGCTGTACAAAGTGATTATACCATTTGAAATGCTCTTGTTCGAGAGCATTTTTATTTTGCAGAAGGAGTCAATATAGTAGTTTTCACATGTTTTTAGTGATTGTAATATTTCACTCCAAATCCGGCTATTACTATCGAGCCAGGCCCAAATTCTTCTCCAAATACGTCGCAAGCAATGCCAGCGGGCTATGGATTGGAAAAACGCGATCTATTGTAACCTGTGCAGCAGCGGGAGCCATGGACAGTTGGGCCGCCACTACCGCTTTACCCGGGTACTGCTCAGCAATCTGCTGTAAGCCTTCTCGTACCGCTTCGAGATACCCTTGCTGATCTCCACGCATAATCAACTCAAATGTCCCAGGGATGCACACCGCTTCCGTCTGAGAGGTCTTGGCAACGTGTAGTTGCCCATTCTCATCCTCTTGCTGTAATGCCTGATTCAACCGTGCCATCGTTCCTTCAATAGTTGCCGGGTTGGTGAATGATATTATGTAATCTCCTGGTACTCGCCGCATCTCCTGCAATAACGGATCATCTATGCCGATCACAGGCACAGGGACCTGTATGGCTTTCTGCTCCAGTACTGTCGCAAACAGGGTGCAGGTGACCAGAATGGCATCGGCATGACACTCAGCGATCCATTGGAGCGTCTGGGCTACCTTCTCGTGAATGACGACCTCGGAAAAGTCAGCGTCATGTTTAAGACGGTCCAGACCTGGATCGACGTAATGGACCAATTCAACTTCATAAGGAGCAAGCGTCTCCTCAATTAAGGCGATGTTGGAATAATGAGCGTGAAAACAACCAATGGTGGTCATGTGCTATGTCCCCTTTAACAGTTCGTATATGTCATGGATCTTTTAGATATTTAAACCATTATAGAAACATGCCTGAGAACTGTACAGTCGTTTATTGCTCAACGCCAATAACCGCCCTTCCGCCAAGCTGCGGAAAGACGGTTGATAACCTGACTCGACTAGGGTCGGTCCGGTGTCCATTTTTATCTAAGGGAAGGAGAAGCATTTTTCTTCGCCATTTTTTGTTGCAGAATTTCATGAAAGGATAGACCTTGAGTGTTCTCATTCTCCTTTTTAGGAGCAGTGGTCGCCGTGTTGCGCGGATATTGGTGATGGTACGGGATCATTTGCTGAATAGGCATGCGGATCATCTTGGTTCCTCCTTTGATGCGTTTTTTTGAATTATGTATTTCGACTGGTTACCATGCCAGGTGCGCATATAGGTACATGTGACTTGTTAGACGAAATAAAAGAGTTTAAAGCGTAATTCCAATTGGATTGTAGTGATTTTACCCGGTTTTAAGGAGATGTAAACGTTTTTAGGGAAATTCAGGAGTAAAGGACCTAATATGAAAGGTTTGATATAGGAGGATCGAATCGGTTGTTATGTGAATAGTCCCAATTTTAAGGAAGTCAATGGTACCCGCATATGAGGCATATTATCTGGTTAAATGATGCAAAGCATGCTAACTAACTTGGTACCATGGTCGGGTTGTTTAGGGGGTAATGTAGTTCCGGATATAACAAAAAACTGCCGAGTGTACTCGGCAGCTTGCGTGATATGAAGAAGGATGTGATGAAACTTTGATTCTGTCTGAGGTGGTATCGTGTTGGTTCTATCTACTTTGGCGAACAGCGATGTATATATCCACTTGTACACTTTCGGGATTCAGGCTGCGTTCATCATATAATTCAAAATCCCCGGTGAACGTACGATCGCTTTGTTTGTCCCATGCCCACACGGCTCCCCAGGCTTCGCCAACAACTTCTGCCATCGGTCCTTTTCTGGAGGTGAATACGGCGTAAGTTGCAGGAGGGAGTAAAATGTCGTCCAATCCTTCAGGCAATGATTCGTTCGGACTGACCTCATGCCCTACCAGTATGGTGTATTCTCCGGTTATCCCATCGGTATAATCCGTGTAACAACCATAGCGAACAACTTCAGGTGCAGGAAGGTGCTCTGAGGCAAAATAATTGTTCCAGAGTCCCTGAATACAGCCTTTGCCACTGATCTCAATGGCGTTGGTTGTGCGGGCGGATACGCCGGCAATGCGTTTGCCAGGGAGAGTGACATAACGAATGGGCTGGGTTGAGAACGAATGATCTGTTGTTACCTGACCAGGATTAGCAGAAGCAGTAGAGTTTTCAGCGAGAGATTCTGCATGTTGATCCGTTGTATTCGTGCGCCAACGCTTCAAAAAAGGAAGCTGGTTACGCAGCATCGAACGAGCGGATTCCTCATCCATGCCCTCGTCCTTCAGAATGGCAGTGCACATCTCCGTCATGCCTTCAAGTGACATACCGGGCTGCTCAAACTTGCCCTCTTTGTAACAATAAATACAGTATTCGCGGGTTGTGCTTCCATCTGCTTCCGTTCCGAATTGGGCAGGGGTTGTGAGCGGCATGCCGCAGCTTTGACATACAGTGACGTTCATGATTAGTTCCTCCTCATATAAGTACAGATTGAATATATCTGAAGTATACGGGTAGGAACTGGACAGCTGTCTGTCAGGTTTGAGTCGGAGGTATATAATTTTGTACAATTTGCTCGGCGATACGGCAGATTTCATCCCGAATATGCTGAGGTTCCAATACTTCGACGTCCGCGCCGAAGCCCAGAATGAACCCATATAACCAGCTATCCTCGGGAAAAGCAACCTGGCTGATATAATACCCAGTCCCATCAGGCATGACGTTCTCGATCCCAAACCATTCTTCCGCAATATGACGGACGCGAGCATGGAATTTCAAAGTTAACCTAGCTTGATTGTCCGGGCGGCTCCATTCCTGTTGCCAGGGTCTGTCCTGTGGGTTAATGACTTTACGCTCGAAGTGCTCATTAGCAAGTGTGACATTTTGCATGCGCACAAGCTTGAACATGCGAAATTGATTCCGCTCGTGGCAAAAAGCATACAGATACCAGGAATGCTTCTTGAGTACGATGGTATGAGGGTCGACAGTTCGGTGAGTCTGTGTACCTTCTGCGCTGCAGTAGGTAAAGGTTACGGGGCGTAATTGATCCATACCCTGTTCGATAAGTTCAAGCTTGATTTTCAGCGCTTCGGGATGCGTCCAGGTTGAATAATCAACGATGAATCGATTGGTATTGGCCTGAAAATCGTCATTTTTGGATTGAGGGACGATACTGCTGAGTTTTTCGACCAGAAGCTCACGCGCCGCATTAGCATGGGAAGTGGATACACTGCGTAGTGCAGTGACGATGGAAGCGAGGTCCTTGTCTGTTAATACGTTTCGATCCAGACGGTAGCCCTCTGCCAGACCAATCCCGCCACTTGCCCCCTGATACGTCACCACAGGGATACCTGCTTGACCCAATGTATCGATGTCCCGATAGATGGTCCGGATCGATACTTCGAACATATCTGCCAAGTCTTTGGCTTGTACCCGTCCACGATTGATTAGCAGCACTACGATGGCTAACAAACGCTCCAGTTTCATATGTATGGATTCCTTTCATTGGTTTATCTGTTGGATTCAAATATGTTATATTGTTGAGCATCACACATAGGAGTGGAATAAGCAATGAAGCGAATTACGATTCTGATCGCAGACGATGAAGTTGAGATCGCTGATCTGGTTGCTTTACATTTACAAAAAGAAGGATATCACACCATCAAGGCCTTTGACGGGAAGGCGGCGGTTCAAGCTGTTCAGACTCAAGCGATAGACTTGGCGATTCTGGACATTATGATGCCTGGCATGGACGGGTATGAGGTGACCCGTAAAATTAGGGAGCAGCATCATTTACCGATCATTTTCCTGAGTGCCAAAACGTCGGATATGGACAAAATTACGGGACTCGTGATGGGCGCGGACGATTATATGACCAAACCGTTTAATCCGATGGAGCTTGTTGCCCGGGTCAATTCTCAGTTGCGTCGTTCTCTCCAATTCAGCCAGTCTGTGCCTGTGCAGAGGTCCATTCTGGAGAAGGGTGGGCTCATCATCACGCCAGATCAACATCGCGTTACACTCTACGGCAAACCAGTGGAACTAACACCGAAGGAGTTTGACATTTTGTATCTGCTCGCGAGCCACCCCAAGCAGGTGTTCAGTGCAGAAAACATTTTTGAACAGGTATGGGGAGAAGCCTATTACGAGAGTGGGAATACCGTGATGGTCCACATTCGGACCCTGCGCAAAAAGCTGGGGGAAGATGTGAACAAGAACAAGTTTATCAAAACCATCTGGGGTGTGGGGTACACGTTTAATGACTAAACGAAGAAGTTTTCGTACAACCATGATTATGTTGCTAGGGTTAAGCATGCTTGCCTCTGGTGCAATTACCTATGGGATTTACAAGCTTATGCAAGCCTATTATTCGGGTGTCCGTGCAGAAGATCAGCTCGCTGAATATCGTCATTTTATGAGAAGTATCGGGGATATCTATTTCTTCCTGATTTTATTTATTCCACTGGCCATTCTATTTTTCTTCTGGTTTACCAAGCCCTACGCGACGTATTTCAAGGATATTTCTACAGGGATCAGGCATTTGGCCAACGGTGACTTTCAGCATCGTGTGCAGATCTCCTCGAAGGACGAGTTAGGTACGATTGCGGAGGATGTGAACCTGGCAAGTGAGAAGTTAAAGGAAGCGGTAGAACGAGGGGATTTTGCTGAAAATAGTAAGGACCAGCTTGTTGTCAATCTGGCGCATGACCTGCGAACACCGCTGACGTCTGTGCTTGGATATTTGGATCTGCTCATGAAGGATGATCAGTTAACGGAGGAGCAGGTACGGCACTTTACGTCGATTGCATTCACCAAATCACAGCGTCTGGAGAAGCTGATTGATGATTTGTTCGAAATTACCCGTATGAATTATGGCAGGCTGCCTATAAACAAGACACAGCTGGATCTTAGCGAACTGCTGAAGCAGATGAACGAAGAACTCTATCCTGTATTTGAAAAGAACCAACTAGTCGCCCGACTAAAAATAGACACTGACCTTACGGTCTCCGGTGATGGCGAGCTGCTGGCTCGTGTGTTCGAGAATCTGCTGATTAACGCTGCACGGCATGGCAAGGATGGCATGTACGTAGATATTAATGGATATCGGGATGCAGAACAGGTCATCATTCAGGTAATTAACTATGGTGGACATATTCGTCCGGAGGAATTGCCACATATCTTCGATATGTATTACACCGGAGATCGTGCCCGGACTCCTCAGGAGGGTGGGACAGGCCTCGGACTGTTTATCGCTCGCAATATTGTGGAGCAGCATGACGGTACGATCTCGGCCCAGAGCGACGTGGTACGGACGTTATTCGAAGTTCGTTTGCCCGTCTTCCAATAAGGTTCGACGTCAAATTTAAGAAAAACTTTAAAATTGCCCTGCTTTTTCTTTAACTTGTGTTGTCTATCCTTGATGTATGAGGTAAAAGGAGGAGCAAGCATGAAAAAGTGGGGCTTTTTGATATGTATTATTTTGATCGGATATATCGTTACGCAATCACCGGGATGGATTCAGCAGAAGGATGAATTGCCCATCGAGATCCAGAATACGCGTGAAAATCCAGAAGGTTATACCGTATCCGTCACCGGAAACATTCAGGATCAGGTACATAAGGGCAACTTGTTACTGGTCGATAAGCAATACCCCGTTCACCCGGAAGGGGTTAAATCCGATATTGTATATGTGGCACATGAGGATGATCTGCTTCGTGGATATGGAATACTGGATCAGAAAATCATGTTATCACGGCAGGTGGCGCAAGAGTTCCAGAGGATGGTTGAAGCAGCAGGCGAAGAGGGAGTCAGATATTTTCTCGTCAGCAGCGGGTACAGGGACTTTGCGAAGCAGGACGAGTTATATCGGGAAAAGGGTTCAGACTATGCGCTTCCTGCGGGACACAGTGAGCACAATCTTGGGTTATCCCTGGATATCGGCTCGAGCTTGGCTGCCATGAATGAAGCACCAGAGGGTGCTTGGCTGGAGAAGAATGCATGGAAATACGGATTTATTCTGCGTTACCCAAAGGATAAAGTGCGCATCACCGGTATTCAGTATGAACCATGGCACTTTCGATATGTAGGGCTGCCGCACAGTGCTGTCATGCATAAGAATAATTTGGTGCTGGAAGAGTATCTTGATTTGTTAAAAGAAAAAGAGAACATTACTGTTGAAGTAGAGGGTGAGGAGTATCATATCCGTTATTACCAGGCCACCCAAGATACGACCGTTTACATACCTGAGCAAGGCCAAACTGAAATATCGGGTGATAACATGGATGGCGTCATCGTCACCGTAAAGAAATAACAGGGCAGCACAAAGGAGGAGGAGCAGCATGAAGCACAACAACCAGAAGAAAAACAAACATTACATCCTTTGGATTGCCGTTTTCATTATCTATGTATATCTACTGACGAAGCTGATCCTGTTCAAAGGAAGCCCGGTCGATTTTGGCATCGTGAAGGTTCGACTGATGGCGTTCTTACAACAACCGGATCTGATCCATACACGAACCGTCAACCTGACACCATTTCAGGAAATCTCACGAGACTGGAACAGCCTGTCATTGCATCGTCCGGGTACCGCAATCCATCTGGTAGGCAATATACTGGCCTTTATCCCACTGGGCATCTTCATTCCCGTGTTGACGGGTAACAAGTTATTCTCTGGAGTAAAGGTGTTCCTGCTGTCTCTGCTGCTCAGTCTGGGTTATGAAGTGACACAGCTGTTGACGGGCATGGGGATATTCGATGTGGATGATCTGATGCTCAATACGCTCGGCGGCTTGATTGGATACATTGTTTTCACTATGGCTATGGGTCTGAAAAAGGTGTTGGTGGGAGGAGAATCCCACGCGACGAAGAAGAAGTATAACTCCAAGGAGAGTCACGTGTAAGGAGGGGAAGAACTTGATTATAATGGCTGTACTGTTCATTAGCGCTGGGCTAATGTTTCTCCTGTATCCACACAAGATAACGGATGCTTCGGAAAAACAGATTACGGAGCGATTGATCATGTCTAGATGGGTTGGAGGCTCGTTAATTGCTCTGTCGTGTTTGTTTCTGATCATGGGTACGATTCAACTGTTAGATCAAGCCTCACATCACATTGGGCATTAGAAGGCAGTTGGATTGAAAATTGATTTTTAAATGTATCCCGATTATGAAAAGCAAAGCCAAAAAGCTCCCCGCCACGTGCTGATTGCACGTAATGGGGAGCTTTTTTGTATAACTTCATCACATTATTGATTCAGGTCATTAAGCTTTTTTCATCATTTGACGCAATACAGTTTGCAGGATACCGCCGTTATGGTAGTAATCCACGTCAACCATGCTGTCCAGACGAGCGATGACAGGGAATTCGAACTGTGTACCGTCTTCACGAGTTACGGTAACTTTCAACTCTTGTCCTGGCTTCACGTCATTGCTGAGGCCAGTAATGTCATACGTTTCACGTCCGTTCAGACCAAGACTGGACCAGCCGTGACCTTCCTGGAATTGCAATGGCATTACGCCCATGCCGACCAGGTTACTGCGGTGAATCCGCTCGAAGCTTTCTGCGATAACGGCTTTGACGCCGAGCAGGAATGTTCCTTTAGCCGCCCAGTCACGGGAGCTTCCTGTACCATACTCTTTACCAGCGATAACGATCAGGTTCTGTCCTTCATCCTGATACTTCATGGAAGCATCGTAGATGGACATTTCTTCGTCCGTTGGCAGGTACTTCGTGATACCGCCTTCGGTGCCCGGAGCCACCTGGTTACGAATACGAATATTGGCGAATGTACCACGCATCATGACTTCATGGTTACCACGGCGTGAACCGTAGGAGTTGAAGTCTTTGCGCTCTACGCCGTGCTCTTTCAGGTACAGTCCAGCTGGGCTGGATGGTGCAATATTACCTGCTGGTGAGATGTGATCCGTTGTTACGGAATCCGCAAGCAATGCCATAACACGTGCAGAACGGATATCTGCGATATCGTTCAACTTGTCGCCAAGCTCTTGGAAGAACGGAGGATTCTGAATGTACGTGGAGTTCGGATCCCACTCGTACAATTCACCTTCCGGTACAGAAATCGCATTCCAACGCTCGTTGGCTGTAAATACGTTCTCGTACTTGTTGCGGAACATCTGAGCGTTCAGGGAACTTGCGATAGTATCCTTGATTTCCTCGGAGGTAGGCCAGAGGTCTTTCAGGAATACAGGCTCATTGTTCGTATCATAACCGATTGGATCGGTTTCAAAGTCAATATTTACGGTACCCGCAAGTGCATATGCCACAACGAGTGGTGGTGATGCCAGGTAGTTGGCTTTAACCTGTGCATGCACACGGCCTTCGAAGTTACGGTTACCGGACAATACAGCCGCTACGGTCATATCGTTCTCAGCAATAGCTTCGCTCACTTCGTCCGGCAGTGGGCCGGAGTTACCGATGCATGTTGCACAACCGTAGCCGGCAACGTTGAATCCGAGTTTGTCGAGGTACGTGATAAGGCCTGCTTTTTCCAGGTACTCGGTAACCACAAGGGAACCTGGTGTCAGACTGCTTTTCACATATCCTGGTTTGGTCAGGCCGCGTTCAACTGCTTTTTTCGCCAGTAGTCCCGCTCCAACCATAACACTTGGATTCGAAGTGTTCGTACAACTTGTGATCGCCGCGATCACAACAGCGCCTGCTTTCAGTTCACTGGTGGAACCGTTAGGGTGCTTCACAGGTACGGTTTGTTCGATTTTCTCATCGCTCAGCCCGTAGCCGCCTTTATCTACAGGTGTGCGAATGATGCTGTTGAAGCTTTCTTTCATTTGTGTCAGCTCGATGCGATCCTGTGGACGTTTTGGTCCTGCAAGACTTGGTACAACTGAGCCGAGATCCAGTTCAATCACATCTGTGAATTCAGGATCAACGGTGCTGGAAGTACGGAACATGCCTTGAGCTTTGTAATAAGCTTCAACCAATTCTACCTGTTCGTCAGGACGGCCAGTACTGCGCAGATAGTTCAATGTTTCACTATCGACAGGGAAGAAGCCGATGGTAGCGCCGTACTCTGGTGCCATGTTGGCTACTGTTGCACGGTCAGCCAGACCCATGTTGGCAAGACCTGGTCCGTAGAACTCAACGAATTTACCAACAACGCCTTTTTTACGAAGCAATTGGGTAACGGTCAGTGCCAGATCCGTTGCTGTTGCGCCTTCGCTCAGGCTGCCTGTCAGTTTGAAACCGATAACGTCTGGTGTTACAAAATAAAGCGGTTGGCCCAGCATACCTGCTTCAGCCTCAATACCACCAACACCCCAACCAACAACACCAAGTCCGTTGATCATGGTGGTGTGGGAGTCTGTACCTACGAGGGAATCCGGGAATACAACGGTCTCGCCGTCCACGGTTTTTGTTGCTGCCACGGAAGCCAGATACTCCAGGTTAACCTGGTGAACGATCCCTGTGGATGGTGGAACTGCACGGAAGTTGTTGAATGCCGTTTGCGCCCAACGCAAGAAGCGGTAACGCTCTTCATTACGCTCAAACTCAACTTTGATATTGTAATCAAGTGCATCGTTGGTACCAAAAGCATCAACCATAACGGAATGGTCGATAACGAGATCGACCGGTACGAGCGGGTTGATCTGTTTTGGATCGCCACCTGCTTTTTTCACAGTATCACGCATTGCAGCGAGGTCAACGACAACCGGTACACCGGTGAAATCCTGCAGAACGATACGTGCAGGAATGAATGGAATTTCCTTGTTATTATCACGGCCATCTGCCCAGCCGGTCAGTTGTTTTACATGTTCTTCGGTGATGGCACGTCCGTCGAATTGACGAATTGCTGCTTCAAGCAACACTTTAATGGAGAAAGGAAGCCTGGAAAGATCGCCGTGGCCGTTTTCCTGAAGAGCATCGAGACTGTAGTAGCGGTAAGACTTGCCTCCAACCTCAAGACTGCGAGCGGCGGAGAAATGATTCTTTGCTGACATACATGTACCTCCTTGGGATGTGTCGGTGAGATGAAGAAAACGTTCATTTAGGTGAAGAACAGGCCTTCATCGTTCCGTGTTCTTGTTCGTTAGTTTCATCAGATGAAACGTAATTTCATAATCATAACTTTAGTTTTAAGTATACCGTTTTCACCTCCGTACGTAAAGGTCTTTTTGCCTGATCAAGCAAGCTTTTGGACCGATGAAGGCGTTTTCGTGAAGCGAGCAGGAATAAGATATCTTGTGTACCTGTATTTGCGGAATTTCGGATCTCCCTCCTGAGCCGTGTACATACAACCGAAGACCCTTTCATATGAATAGTAGGAGTTTATATACACAATGAAATATTCCAGACAGAACTCATGCCAAAGGGGGACATAGGCTTGGAACGGGAATGGAAGAGTGCCTTATATACTTACGTGAACCAGTACAATCGCTGTGAGATCGACTACCGTCCACAGACCAGCGAACGGATCGTTACCGATCCTGACTTCGTGGTGGAACGGGGAGAGCGGATGGCAAGGCTGGACGAATGGTATCGTAAGCGGCGCGCCGTGCCTCTTCGCAGCGAGACCAGCGCCAAGCTTGTGCGCACGCTTATGGATGGCCAGGAAGAAGCGGTGGTGGATGTACAATTGTACAGCAGACTGTTCTACGAGAAGAGCGGGATTACCCACCGGGAGGACCGGATTGAGCGGGAGCGGTTAACCTTTCTGCGGCAGAGTGGTGGATGGATTATTGGACGGGTCGAGCGAGAAGTGCCGGAGCGTCGCCCTGCTGGGGAAGGGCGTCCGTTTCAACAAGCTGATTTTGTACAGGCGATGAATCGGCCGCTGCTGAATCGGGAAGTGCTGGGTCAAGGAAGAAGCTCACGGCAACAGTCATATCGCAGAGATCTGGCGGTTGCCTATGCAGATCGGTGGTGGAATGCGGGGAATCCAGCATTTGAGGAATTTGATGTGGATTGTACCAATTACGTGTCCCAATGTCTCTTTGCAGGGGGCGCACCCATCCACTATACTGGTAGAAGAGAAGCCGGCTGGTGGTATAAAGGGTATGTGAACGGCTCCGAAATGTGGAGTTACAGTTGGGCAGTTTCCAACAGTCTGGAGCGTTATTTGTCAGGCAGCAGCTGGGGTCTGACCGCGACAGAAGTGGAGCGTCCAGAGCAGCTGATGCTCGGCGATGTTATTCTCTACGATTGGGATGGAGATGGACGATTTCAGCACAGCACCGTTGTGACCGCGTTTGATGCGGGCGGTATGCCGCTTGTTAACGCACATACGGTTAGCAGCCGTCACCGCTTTTGGGATTACCGGGATTCTTACGCTTGGACGGAGCGGACGGTATACCGGCTTTTTCATATTGCAGATGAGTTTTGATGACGAAAGATTTTCGGGATGCGGTGACGCAGACATCCAGTTCCGTGTAAAATAAGACCAGGGTAACGCAAGCAGAATAACAAGGGTGCTGAGCATGCAAACATGACAGCATTAGGCACAGATAATCGGAGGGTACACATGAGTATGGATAAATTAAAAGTAGGCGTCGTGTACGGCGGAAAATCGGGCGAGCACGAGGTGTCGCTGCAAACGGCGTTTGCTGTAACAAACGCATTTGATTATGAAAAGTATGAACTGGTTCCTTTTTATATCTCCAAGCAGGGGACGTGGAAAAAAGGACCTGTCATGCATGCGCCGTTCGCGCAGATTGAAGACTTGAAGCTGGAGCAATCGGCAGGCGGAACGCAGGATGCGCTGAACGCCCTGTTTGGCCGTTTGTATGGCGGAGCAGAAGCGCTGGACGTGATGTTCCCTCTGCTGCATGGTACGTTTGGAGAGGATGGTACCATTCAGGGCATGTTCGAGATGGCGGATATGCCATATGTAGGTGCAGGTGTACTGGCTTCGGCTGGCGGCATGGACAAAGTGGTCATGAAAAAGCTGTTTGCACAGGCTGGCATTGACCAATGTGCCTTTGCGTATTTTAACGCGACACAATGGAAGCAGACAGAGCACGAAATGATCGTACAAGTCGAAGATCAGCTCGGGTATCCTTGTTTTATCAAACCGGCGAATCTGGGATCCAGTGTAGGCATCTCCAAAGCACGTAACCGCGATGAGCTGAAGACAGCTGTCGAGTTTGCACTTCGGTATGATACGAAGGTTGTCATTGAGGAGTTCGTTGAAGCCCGCGAAGTTGAGGTCAGCGTCCTCGGCAATGACGAGCCCATGGCTTCCGTTCCAGGTGAGATCGTATCCTCCGGTGAGTATTATGACTATGCAGCTAAGTATATTGATGGTCAATCACAGATGCTGATTCCAGCTCCACTGGACCCAGAGGCCGCAGATCGCATTCGCGAGGCAGCTTTGCAGGCGTTCCGTGCGATTGAAGGTAACGGCATTTCACGTGCGGACTTCTTCATTCGGAAAAATGACGGCGCTTTGCTTATTAATGAAGTCAACACCATGCCTGGTTTCACACCATACAGCATGTATCCACTTCTTTGGCGTGAGACAGGTGTATCGTATGCCGAACTGCTGGATCGCATGATTGAACTGGCACTGGAGCGTTACAACCGCAAGCAGGCACTTAATTACGAGAACGGCGTACAGGCGTAGCCTGCGACCACAAGATCAGGAGGGATATGCATGGGATTTCAGACTGAATTCAATTCCGTATGCAAGTTCAAGAATGAGCAGGAGCTGTTCGAACTGCTTGAATACGGACGCGGCAAAATGGTCAAACAGGGCTTCCGGGTATTTCCTACCGGCCAGAAAGTGATTGCATACACACCGGATAACGTGGCTGTTGCCATCGTCAAGATCGTGGTTTCCATTGCGGAGATCAACTTCCAGGGGCAAGAGGTAACCGAGGTGGAGATGCTACTCATCCGCAAATTGACTGAGGAAGAATCACGCATCCAGACTGCCCTTGCGGATGAGATGTTCTTTGGAGAGCAAGCACAGGAGTAGTTGTTGACTGTAAGTGCGGGTCGGAAGGACGGATTTGCCAGAATACGATTATGGTCACTCTTTTAGGGTAAAACTTGGTTATATACAGTGACGGTACATCCTGACGGCTGAATATGCCATGCGGGTTCTCCGCCCTAATAGAGAGGAAGAGATTCATGCTCGTACGCTTTGGTTACGTGGCAATGTCCGTGCTTATAGAGAACGCCTCGCCTTCCCGGACCATGACCATGTCGAGTTTTAACAAAATCGATGACAGGGAAGCAGCGATCCGCAAGCTCGAACGGATTGCAGCCGAGAACCTGCACAATACATTACGTTTGCTCAGGCACAACAAGGGTAGCCATATTCATGTATATCGCTTCTCTTCCAAATTGATTCCACTGGCAACACACGAAGACCTGAATGACTGGGACCCGTTCCCGGCACTGAAGCAGGGCTTTGCGGCCATTGGTGATTTTGTGAAGGAAAATCATATGCGTGTGTCTTTTCATCCGGATCATTTTACCGTACTTAGTACCCCCCGCGAGCAAGTTCTGCACAACTCGATTCGCGACCTTCGTCATCATGTTCGGATGCTGGATGCCATGGGGCTGAATGCCACTGCCAAGAACAATATACATATTGGTGGTGCATACGGGGACAAGCCTTCGGCGGCGCTTCGTTTTGAAGAAAACTTTTTGAAGCTGGATCGGGACATCCAGGAGCGGCTCACACTCGAAAATGATGACAAAACGTTCAATGCGCCTGAGACACTTGCCGTGTGCCAGCGCTTGGGATTGCCAATGGTACTGGATATCCATCACCATTGGGTGAACAACGAAGGGGAACAGGCATGGGATCTGTGGCCAGATATTCTAAAGACCTGGCAGTCACCGCTTGCCCAGGCAGATTCACCGGCTGATCAGCCATTGCCACCCAAAATCCACGTCTCCAGTCCGAAGAGTGAGAAGGATCTGCGAGGTCATGCCGATGGTGTGGAGGTAGAGCCTGTGCTCGACTTCTTGCGCCATATCGCGGCAGATACCCCGAGGCTTGACGTGATGATCGAAGCTAAACGCAAGGATGAGGCTCTTGTGCAACTGATGCAGAAGCTGGCATTCTATCACGAAGAGGGTGTGGAGTGGGTGGACGAGTCTACCGTCATCATTCATCCGTAGTGCCAAAAGGGGCCTGGGCAACGAGAAACTTTATGACCTGTGGGGCGTATACTTTTAACAAGTATTTCAACTTTTCGTAGATTGATATAGAAAGTAGAGTGAACGCTTTGAATGAGAAGGAAAAGACACCTTATGTCGTGACAAGCAAAAGCTATACTGCCGTTGCCATTAATGCAGCTTCCAAAGCTGGCGAATGGATCAAAAGCCGTCTTGGGACGGTAGCTGAACTTGGCACCAAATATTCACCCCAAGATCTGGTGACCGAAGTGGATAAAGGAGCGGAGCAGATGATCCGCCGCCTTATTCTTACGCATTTTCCCCACCATGCCATTCTGGGTGAAGAGGGCGTCGAACCGGGACCGGAAGCTTCGGCAAAAGCACTGAAAGAGACCGAGGAAGAAGAGTTCCTGTGGATTGTTGATCCGGTGGATGGAACGACGAACTTTGTACACGGATTCCCGTTTTATTCGGTGTCCATCGCATTGGCTCACAATGGTGAAGTCATTGTCGGCGTGATCTACGACCCTTCCCGTGATGAAATGTTTGTTGCGGAAAAAGGGAAAGGAGCATATGTTCACGGAAACCGGATGCTTGTATCTGGTGAACAGGAACTGGCTCAGAGCCTGATTGCGGTTGGATTCCCGGCAGACACAACCTTTGCGTTGCCACTGAATATGGCCGCTGTGCAGGCGCTTGCTCCGCAAGTTCGTAACTTGCGTGCAGGCGGATCTGCAGCACTTCATCTGGCGTATGTTGCCGCAGGACGTCTCAGTGCCTACACCGAAGTTGGATTAAAACCGTGGGATATTGCCGCAGGTGCGCTGCTGGTTGAAGAATCCGGCGGCAAGGTGACCGATACCATCGGAACGCCTTACCAACTGTCTGTGAACCATGTCGTTGCCAGCAATGGCAAAATCCATGATGCACTGACGGATGTGTTGAAGGAAGCGAAAGCTACTGGTCTGGAGTGAGTTTATTCAACTCATCGATGCTTTAACAACCTGTAATTGTACATTAACGGAGGGGACAGAAAGCATCTGAAGAAACGAAGTGCTCGCCTTTATCACCGGATTTCTCCCTTGGAAAAGGGAATCAAAGAAATCTGGGGATAACAGCGATCAGAAGATGATTCTGTACACGAAGTGAAAGTACAATAGTATGGTTAACGCATGTATGACTTTAATTAAAGGAGCGAAAACAATGGATGAATCCAAAGAACTGGAACGACGGCTCAGTGATATGCTGACGGAAGGGGACATGGAAGAGTCCGGCGACACCGATCAGCGTGAACGCCAGCTGATTCCTCCCAAATATGAAGTGCGAATCCAGACAGAGCATGATCCAATTGTCGAGGAAACGTTAAAGTACCGGAAGATGGCACGCGAAGTGGATGATCGTTATGACCGATATCTGGAGCGAGCTACCGGGAACAAACCGGAGAGCGACAAAGGTCATTCGATTGCTGAAGACTCGAATAAGCCGCAATCTTAACTAATCACTGAACGTCATAGCTGAGCTTAACCAATAACAGGCTCCCCTTTAGGGAGTCTGTTATTTCATGTGTGCTCTCAGTAGAGAGGACAACACCTACTTTAAAATGATAGAATAGAGTAACACAGACTGATGTCATTGGAATGACCAATGTACTATATATTAGTGTAAATTATTATAGATTTGCGAGAAGGAGTGTTACCTGAATGAAGCGTAAACGTATCTGGGAAAATACAGCTGCCGGTTTAACGGTAAGCATGTTGGCAGGAATGCTGCTCTTTACATCATCTGCATTGCCTGCACACGCGGCTGACACCAAAACCGGTGTATTGCCAGCGGGTACAAACGAGACTTCGCTGACAGCGAAGAAAGATGCAGTAGCCGTAACTAAAGAGTTCCGCATCGTCACATTGGGAGATTCCATAACGGTAGGTTATGAGCCCAACACAAAAGAATTGCCTTATGGTTATGTAGAACGTCTCCAGGAGCAAGGTTTGCTGCATGGACGTACACAGGTGGACAACTACGGGATTGCCGGATTGAAAACCAGTGGCCTGAAAAACTTCACTACTGCAATTAAGGATGGCAAAACGCTGACTTCTGAAGCCATTCAACCAAGTCTTCCTGATCCAAGAGCGGGACAGATCGGAGCCAATACTGCTGCAATCCGTGAGAGTGTAGCACAGGCCAATCTGGTTGCAATTACCATTGGGGGAAATGATGTATCTGAGCTTCTCGGTACAGCAGACAAACTGAGTGATCAGGAGCTGCAAGAGAAAGTGAAAGAATTACTCGCAACCTATACAGCCAATATTAGTGCAACGATTAATGATATTCATGAAATTAATCCGACAGCTACAATTGTCATCGCTGACCAGTATCAACCGATGCCGGAAGTAGCAGGCAAGGCACTCTATGCCAAACTGATGGAGGCATCCCAAGGTTTCACACAGACCATTGATGGAATTGCAGCACAATTCACTGCTCAGGGTACCGATGTCAAAGTCGCACACGTGGCCAAGGAGTTTGTTGGTGGTGAAGGCACGATGACACATATGATCAAAGATCGGGATTTTCACCCGAATCAATTCGGCTATGCGGCCATTGCTGAAGTATTTGCCAAAACGATCTGGGGAGATTACACCAAGCTGACTGCACCTGCGACAGGTGAACCCATGAACATAATCGTGAGTGGCAAAACATTGAATACACCGTACAAACCGATTATCCGTAACGGCAAAAACTTTGTGGCGATACAAGACATCGTAAACGCTGTCGGGGCTACTACGGTGTGGGATAACAAAACTTCAACCGCAACCATTACATATGGAGACCGGAAAGTTGCTGTGAAAATTGGTGCCAATGCTGTGAAGGTAAATGGAGCATCGGTCACTGTGGATACACCTGCATTCCTGAATAAGGTAGGCAAAGAGTCCAAAACATATGTACCCCTTGCCATGGTGGCTGAAGGTCTTGGCTTTGATGTGCAATATGTAGCGAAGCTGAAAACTGTTTTTGTTAATCCGTAAATTGTATTTCATGCTCTAACATGATGTTATTCAACAGCCAGAATGCCTTGCTCTGTTCAAGGTATTCTGGCTGTTTTGTGTTCTTTTTGCGTTGCTGACACAGATGTATACCTTCTCTAATGACCTAAAATGTTGCATAAATATATCTTGTCAGATGACCAACGGATGTGTAAATATGAAAATAACTTACAATATAACCACTAATGCATAGTATGCCAGCACCCTTCGCAAGCCAAAGGAGCGCTTAGGATGAACAAAATTAAGAACGCTTTCACAACACTGCCGATTCATCACAAAACGATTCTTCTCATTGGACTTTTGATGTTGATCAGCTTTACGTTTTATGCGTCCGTACTCCGATATGTGTTCAGCATCTATGACCGTCAGATCTATGAGAAATCCTCGCAGGTCCTCAATATGTCTTCGGTAGGTATTGAGAATCAACTTCGTGAAATTTCTAATCTCTCCTTCAAGGTGATGTCGGACGAGCCGCTTCAGCAATATCTGCTCCAACTGAAAAAGGCCGAAACGGGTTACGAGAAAAATGGATTGCGTAAAAAAATTACCAACAGGTTAGTCGCTTATGCCGGTTCCGAAAAATACGTCTATTCCATGCTATTTATCGATAATGATAATAACGTTATGGCCGCAGGCAATCGGGAGGGAATTTCGGAGTCGAAGCAAAAGGAACTGGTTGCACTGGGGCAGCAATACTCGGGCTCCAATGCCTGGCATACCAGTGGGGATAAACAGTCCCGACTCTTGTCGGTCCGACAGGTGAAATCCTTTATTGGCGGAGCATTTACATTGGAGGCCCTCGGCACACTGATCATCCGCGTAAGGCTGGACCGAATTGTACAGGACCAGATGCAAGAACCGGCTGAGGACTCCCAATTACTCATTACGGATGGAAAAGAAGTGATCTATCCAACAGAATCGTCGGTCAGTGAAGCTGAGATTGAGTCTGAATTGAAGCGCACCCAGCCCTATGGAATTGCCATGTTGGAGCAGGGGAGACACTTTGTAGCTCGTGCTCATTCTTCCTATACGGATTGGACCTATTTGTACACAACCCCGTTTGACCAGATGTTTAAAAAGATCCAGTTTGTCAAACAGTTGGTCACAGTGATCTTCATCATGATCTTTCTGGCGGCGCTTATCATTGGAGCGAGATTCTCTCGCAGTATTACCCATCCGATTGCGCAGTTGATCAAAAAGATGCGTAATATCGAGAAAGGTGATCTGGATAAGCTTGAGGAGGCAGCCCTTGGCAATGTTCCAATATCTCCACAGAATGAGGTTGGACTGCTGCATCGCACATTCAAGATGATGCTTCAACGGATACGTGAATTGATTGATGAGAATTATGCGAAGCAACTGGTGATTCGTGAGACTGAGTTGAAAGCGCTTCAGGCGCAGATTAATCCACATTTTCTATACAACACGCTGGAATCGATTAACTGGCTGGCTAAAGTACAGAAGCAACGACAGATCTCGGAAATGGTTGAGGCTCTCGGATTTCTGCTGCGTAGCTCTGTGAATATGTCCGAGAAGTGGATCACGCTGGAAAGAGAGCTGGACATTGTCCGCAGTTACGTGACGATTCAGCGCACTCGTTTTGAGGAAAGACTGGACTTCGATATGGAGATTGCCCCGGAGGTAGGAACGGCGCGGATACCGAAGTTAACATTACAGCCTCTGGTGGAGAACGCGATACATTATGCACTCGAACCAAGTATTGACCCCTGCCGGATTCGAATCCGGGCGAGAGCAGAGGGAGATAAGGTGATTATTGAAGTTGAGGACGACGGTCCGGGGATGACACCGGAATTCCTGGAACAACTACACGAAGGACGTATTCAGACAAGAGGACAGGGCATTGGGTTATCTAACATCCAGGAACGAATCAGACTTACCTTCGGCGATGAAGGTGGAATGGTGATGAGCAGCAAGCCCGGATCAGGAACTGTAGTATCGATCAGCATACCTTGGATCAGAGAGGACGATGACGATGTACAAAGTGATGCTCGTAGATGATGAACGTGTCATTCTGGAGGGGATTTCTCAAGTGGTCGATTGGGCCGCGGCAGGAACGGAATTGGTGGGTACGGCGAGGAACGGGATTGAAGCATTGGACAAAATCGGGCAGTCGAGACCCGATATTATTATTACGGATATTTCCATGCCAGGGCTGGATGGTCTCGGACTCATAGAGAAGGCATCTGAAGCATACCCGGGAGTACGTTTCATTATGTTATCCGGCTACAAGGAGTTCGAATATGCCCGCAGAGCGATGCAATATGGTGTGAAGCATTATTTGCTCAAACCCTGCAACGAGAATCAGATCCATGATGCATTAACTGAACTGTTGCAGGAACATCAGGATGCCCAGGTGAAGGAGCATGTTGCAGGTGAGATGAAACAGCGATTGCAGCGAGTCCTTCCACATGTGAAGGAGCAATTTCTGCTGGAGTTCATGACCAACCGCACCTATGGGCCGGTTGATCTGGAGTATTATCAGGAGCTGTTTGATCTGGAGCTTGAAGAGAACGCAGTTCGGTTACTGTTGTTTCGAATTGTAGATGAACATGATTACAGTCACTTATTTGCGATCAAAAACATTGCCAGTGACCTGCTCCCACATGTCCTGTTAAGCACAACCATTGAAGGCAAACTCCTCATTCTGCTTGCGGATTCATTTGATCCGGCCGGACTGACAGAAAGTATTGAAGAGGTTCGGGCTGCATTTACCAGACTATATAAATTGGAAGTGACCGCTGCGCTGAGTGAAGCAGATCGAATGATTCAGTCGCGGCGGTTGTTTCGTGAGGCATTGCAGTATCTGAACCATCGCTTCTTTATCGGTGAAGGCAAACTGATTACAAAGAATGATCTTGTTTTGGCCGGAGAATGCGACGGGGTGCATGTAGAACAGGATGCCGAGCAACTGTGTCAGTTGATCAAATCGGGAAATACCGAAGAAACAGCGGTAGAGGTGGAGCGTCTATTTGATCTATTATCGCGTCAGCAGCTGGAAATTGAAGTGACTCGCTCTTACGTAGTGCAGCTGTACTCAGCTATGGTTCATGTCTGTCCGCCTGAGGAGGCAACGGAATTCACCCAGCGTATGGCAGAACTGCCGCATATCGATACGTTATCTGGTTTGAAGTCTTTTGTTGCAAGCAGTGCAGCCCGATTAACTTCCGGTTATTACAAAAACCATATCAGTCGCCAGTCTTCTGCCGTGGAGAAGATGATGGATATCGTGGATCGTCATTATGGAGAGGCGGATCTCTCTCTCAATGGAGTCGCCCATCAGATGTTGTATATGAATCCCGATTATTTGGGCAAGATTTTCAAAAAAGTCACAGGAGAGAATTTCTCCAATTACGTGAATCGTCTGCGCATTGAACGCGCTTGTGACCATATTCGCAGAGGCGGGGATGTGAAAGTATTCGAGCTTGCTGAATTGTTCGGATTTGGCGGGAATTCACAATATTTCAGTCAGGTGTTCAAAAAGTGGACCGGGATGACACCTACGGAATTCCGCAGGATCGGCATATAACAATGGGCTACCAATCATGTTTTTCATGTCTGGGGAGGACGAACAGCGCCGAGAGGGGACTGTTGTCCTCCTCTGTTTTTTGAACCAACAAGACGGTTTTGTGTATTCAACTATGGTCGTACATTTGCGAAAATGACATTAACAAGTTTGTGAAAGCGTTATCAGGAATAAAAAGGATAACTCGTTCACACAACCATATCAACATAAAAGGGGAGATTGGCATGGTGAAAAAGGCAATATTCCTGATGATGGCTGCTTTGCTCGTGTTTACAGCGGCATGTAGCTCAGGTGGAGGAAAAGAAGGAGCATCTGGAGATGACTCAGTTACCCTGCGGATCGCTTGGTGGGGCTCGGATGCAAGGCATGAATATACACAGAAGGTCATCGACCTGTACAAATCGAAAAACCCGAATGTCAAAATCGACGTGGAATATGCTTCATTTGATGACTACTGGAAAAAGCTCGCACCACAAGCAGCGGCAAATCAGTTGCCTGACATCGTTCAGATGGATATTTCCTACATCAGCCAATATGCACAGAATGGTCAGCTTGAGGATCTAGCGCCTTATCTGGGCAACCAGATCAAAGTGGACGATGTGTCCGAGAATGTGATCAGCACAGGTGTAATTAACGGTAAACAATACGGTGTACCTGCCGGTGTTAACGTTCTGGGCTTCCAATATGATCCGGCATTGCTTAAAAAAGCAGGCGTGGATGCAATCCCTGACAATATGACTTGGGAATCGTACGAAGCACTGGGTAAACAAACCGCAGATAAAGGTCTGTATTTGGATGGAGGGATAGCTCCGGATATTTTCTTCCACTACTTCCTGCGTACCAAAGGATTGTCGCTTTACAATGCGGAAGGAACAGGTCTTGGTTATGATGATGACCAATTGTTTGTGGAGTTCTTCGGACTTATGCGCCGCATGATCGAGCAGGGCGCAGCACCTACACCGGATGTAGCTAACCAAACCAAAGGCATTATTGAGGAATCAGATCTCGTGAAGGAAAAAGGAATTGGCGTATGGCAATGGTCCAACCAGTTCGTAGCCTTGCAACAGGTAGCGAACCGTCCACTCGAAATCGCTCCAATGCCAGGACCGGACATGGAAAAAGGACTATATATGCAACCAAGTATGTACTGGGGTGTAACGTCCAACTCCAAAGTGAAGGAAGAAGCGGCTAAATTCATTGATTTCTGGGTGAATGACGTGGAAGCCAACAAGCTGATCAAAGGTGAGCGCGGTGTTCCAATCTCAGCAGCAATCAAAGAAGCCATCGCACCTGAGCTGAGTGACGCAACAAAACAAGTCTTTGAATTCGTAGCAGCCATGGAGCCAAAAGCTTCACCAATGAGTTCTCCGCCACCGGTTGGTTCACCTGAAGTAATCTCTGCTCTGGCAGACGTGGTTGAAGAGTTGAACTTTGGCAAAATTACACCTGAACAAGCAGCAGAGACATTCCGCAAGAACGCCGAATCTGTACTTGCGAACAATAAATAACAGTTGAATGATAGCTTGCTCGTCCCACTTCAGGGATGGTCGGGAATGGGGCTACTCGCGAATGCGAGGGCCTTTCCCCGTCCAGATGACCGAAGCCAGGATGAGGGAGCAAGCTGATCCATGAAGGAGGTTCGTTCCATTGAGGCAGTATTCGTCGTTACGTAGAAACTTAACTGGATATGCGTTCATAAGCCCGTTTATTATTGGATTCCTGGGCTTCACACTCATCCCCATGTTTGTGTCCTTATATATGTCGTTTACGAGTTATAACTTGTTCACTTCTCCACGGTGGATTGGGCTTGATAACTACACCAAAATGTTTTTTGATGACCCGAAATATTGGAACTCGGTCAAAGTGACGTTTCTGTATGTATTCATTGGGGTACCGTTAAGGTTGGTCTTTGCCCTCTTCGTAGCGATGGTCCTGAACACTGGCTCTCGTATGATTGGAACGTACCGGACGTTATATTACCTGCCATCCATAATCGGTGGTAGTGTGGCCGTATCCATTATGTGGCGTAACCTCTTCAGTAATGAGGGTGTTATCAACAGTGCTCTAACGGCAATCGGGATTGGGCCTATAAGCTGGTTTGGTGACCCGAATGCATCTCTTGTTATGCTCATCTCACTGTCTGTGTGGCAGTTTGGTTCGTCCATGCTGATCTTCCTGGCTGGTCTCAAAAATATCCCTACTGAGATGTACGAGGCAGCAGGTGTGGATGGCGCGAATCCTATACGGAAATTTTTTAGCATTACCTTGCCACTGCTTAGCCCGATCGTTCTATTTAACATGATTATGCAAACGATTGGTGCATTTATGACGTTTGTACCAGCCTACATTATCTCCAAAGGAGAAGGCGGTCCAATGGATGGTACCATGCTTTATTCTCTATATCTGTTCCGTCAGGCATTTATGTTTAACAACATGGGTTATGCTTCGGCGATGGCCTGGATCATGCTTCTTATGATTGGTGGACTTACAGTAGCAGTATTCTTAACATCCAAGTACTGGGTGTTTTACGAATCTGAAGGAGGGAAGTAACGATGGTTTGGAGAAATGTGAAATGGCCCATTTATCACCTGTTCGTTGCAGCGCTTGCCCTCCTGATGTTGTATCCCGTACTCTGGATGCTCTTCAGTTCATTCAAGGAAAGCCGTACGATCTTCGTCACTGCGGATACTCTGTTCCCTACCAAGTGGATTTGGAGTAACTATGTGGATGGTTGGAAAGGAACCGCTGGAAGACCGTTTATGGATTACATCACCAATTCACTTGTTATCGTGGTGATTTCCACCATCGGTGCCGTGATATCGTCATCGCTGATCGCTTTCGGTTTTGCCAGACTTAACTTCAAGGGCCGTACATTCTGGTTCTCCTTGATGATGTTAACACTCATGTTGCCACATGACGTGGTATTGGTTCCTCAGTACATCATTTTCACGAAGCTCGGCTGGCTGAACACTATCTTGCCAATCGTTGTACCTACATTCTTCGGAATGCCGTTCTTCATCTTCCTGATGGTACAGTTCATTCGAACGATTCCGAAGGAGCTGGATGAGGCTGCAACCATCGATGGTTGTAACAAATTCAGACTGTATATTCAGATTATTATGCCACTGATCAAGTCTTCTCTGGCGACTGCAGCCATCTTCTCCTTCTACTGGAGATGGGAGGATCTGCTCGGTCCGGTATTGTACCTGAACTCGCCTGATAAATACACTGTGTCGATGGCACTGAAAATGTTCCTCGATAGCGAATCTGCTTCCAACTGGGGCGCAATGTTCGCGATGTCCATCGTCAGTCTGGTTCCGGTTGTAGCTGTGTTCTTCATCTTCCAAAAACAAATTGTTCAAGGGATGAGCACCAGCGGATTGAAAGGATAAGCCAGATTACTGTATCTTCGTATCTTCGCCCGAATGAATGTTTACGAAAGTTAACCAAGGAGGTTATCGCTTTTGAATAAAGCTCAGGGTAGTCAGGCCGTTGCCATGGGGGCAGCGGCAGAGGGCCAGGCAGTGTCCGTGACCAGCTGGAAGTTTAACTTTGGACCGGACTCGGGAAGAGCAGATGAGACAGGGGATTATCTGAAAGTAACTGCAACAACCGCATATGAGGAACGCGGAGGATACGGATTCGAGGCAGGATCTCTAGTGTATGAGAAACAACGCATTAGCGATGACGATGTGTCGGATCCCACAAAACCACATCATAACAATCCGGGGCAGACAACCATGTCTGCCCGATTGCGTTCAGGCTTCTGTATTCCGCTCAAAGCATCGTTCATCGTGGATGTTCCCGACGGAACCTACCAAGTATTACTTGTTGCAGGGGATGAATTGGCTGAGACAGTGACCCGCGTGAAAGCTGGTGAAGGCAGGCTTGTACTGCCAACCATTCGCACACTTCCCGGACAATACGCAGAGGTTAGATTCTCGGTTGTTGTTCGCGGTGGCAGACTTCGTCTGTCATTCTCCGGTCCCGCGCCAAGAATCAATGTGTTAGAGATTACCCTTGCGAATCAGACCATGACCGTATTTCTTGCCGGGGATTCAACCGTAACAGATCAGCCGGAAAGTGGATATCCATATTGCGGTTGGGGCCAGCTATTGCCAGCACAGTTCAAACATGATGTGGCAGTGGATAATCATGCCCAGTCAGGGCGCAGTTCCCGCAGTTTTATTAATGAAGGCAGATTAAGCGCCATTCTGGAGCGAATCAAGCCTGAAGATTTTCTTTTTATTCAATTTGGACATAACGATGAGAAGCCGGATCCTGAACGTGGGACGGACCCATTCACAACATATAAGGAATATTTGAAAAAGTATATCGATGCTGCACGCGAAGCCAAGGCTCGTCCAGTGCTCATAACCCCAGTGCATCGTCGCTATTTTGCGGACGATGGCACATTGACCGATACGCACGGCGATTATATCATCGCCATGCGTGAGCTGGCGGAAGAGGAAGATGTTCCACTGATCGATCTGGCTGAGCGCAGCCGTCTTCTGTTCGAGCAGGTGGGCGTTGAAGGCACTAAGGACGACTTTATGTGGGTGCTGCCAGGCGAGTATGTGAACTTCCCCTCAGGCGTGGAGGATAACACGCATTTTCAGGAACGCGGTGCCCGCCGCCTTGCCCAACAGGTAGCAGAAGCCATCCGCGAGTTGCAATTGCAACCGTTGCAGATGTATCTGCGGTAATCAGTATCAGTAGAGGATCTAATTCTATTGTTCTAGGGGATAACTTCCCGCAGGATTTTAAGTCCTGTGCGTCTGTATTTAAGCGAAGCGAGTTAAACGAAGTAACGAGCGAAACAAAGTTGCCCAGCGAAGAGCGAAGGCAATAATCTTTTAAATCAGTCCGGCGAGCGTAGCAGCGAAGAAGGGCGGAATCGGGTAGAGGGAGCGAAGCGTCCGCCTTTGGAGCGGGATTTCCCCTGCTGAGGGGAAATGAATAGAAATCCCGAGCCAACAGCGGCCCACAGCCCGATCCGCCCGCCGAAGCGGCTGCCCCGCGAGCCCACGGGTTTTAAGAGTTGCCCCCGCGAATGAGCCATAGAAATCCCGAGCCAACAGCGGCCCACAGCCCGATCCGCCCACCGAAGCGACCGCCCAGCGAGCCCACGGATTTTTAACCTATATTGCACTCGTAAAAAAAAGGAGGATATATTTCAATGATACCTGACCAAACAGAATCAGGCACATCTGCCCGTAAGAATGTTTCAGCAGCTACAGGTCACACCTACTGGGTCATTCCGGATGGTTACATTCCCCCGGAGAGCCGGGGCACATTGGAGAGTCATGAGAGCATCTGTGTACTTAACACCAGTGCCACGGATGCGGAGCTGCACATCACGATTTACTTTGAAGACAGAGAACCACTCGAAGGTATGGTCGCTGAAGTGCCAGCGAGAAGGACGAAGCACATTCGCACTGCATCGCTACGATCCGGGGAGCAGTCTATTCCGCCGGGCGTGCCTTATGCGATTACGGTTTCGAGCAATATCCCCGTTATCGTCCAGTACAGTCGTTTGGACACGACCCAGCCTGAATTGGCTTTGATGAGTGTCATGGCGTATCCATTAGGATAACTTCCCCAATCGACAGCATAGTTGGAGATGGTAAGAAGCCCCGTAACCTTGCATCCAATGCAGGCACGGGGCTTTTTTTTCTTCATTTATTCGCTGTATTTATACGTGCTCGCATTCAGGATATCTACGTGAACCTCCACTTTTCCAAGCTTAAAACGTTTGAGTGGATCCGCCCGGTTGTAGACTTCCTGTTTCCATAAGGGAAGGTTGTGGCGATATAAGTGTTCCACAAGACCGTATGAATCAATCTTGTGTGACTTGGTTTTTTCGAACGTATCTCGGATTTGGGATTCGATCTGTTGTTCGGCTTCTTGTTCCATGGCATGAGGCGTGCGTGGGGCTCCATGGTCTTCGGTGATGGAACTTTTGACTGAGGTAACCAGATCAAATGTGACGCCATCTCCTTGTTTCCTTGCCTTGATTCTAGTCTTGGGATCACGAAGCATCAGGGTTAAATCAGGAGTCTTTCGACCATTCCCATATACGTATAGTGGGTACTGATGTACGCGCTCATAATTTACGTATCGTGTACCGTCTGCGTCTGCTCCTGCAACTCTACCCTGACTTGTGCCTTTGGAAATAACATAAAATCCATCCATTCTAACAAGGGGGGGAGTTTTATCCCCGTTGAACCAAGTCTCGTTCCTTGTTGAAACCGAGGGTAAAAGAACAACGGAAGCTGGCTCCCGTAGTCCATCAAGAAGCTGATGGAGCCGGATAGGTTCGTAACCGGAATGCTGTTTGTATAGCCTCATGGGCTCAAATAACTCAATGGTCTGGGCGGATTGGTTCAGCAGCGCAGAAGGGGAGAGCACGTCCGGAATGTTATGTTCTGTCGCGTAAATCCAGGGTGTATATCTCAGTTGACCTGAATGCAGCAACGTGTTAAATATATCCTCCAGCTTCCCGTCGAGAGCATTTTTCGATAAAACAATGGCTTTAACATGAGTCCAGAGCGTTTGCTGCTGTGACGTTTCATACAAGTCGTTAATAGCCATGCTCAGTGTTGTACCTTCGCCCCGTCCAATCCAGATATCCCTTGTCTCCCGGGAAGTTGGCGTTTCCTGTTTTGCGATACTGGAGAAGTCAATCAGTTGGGCATACGTAATATACTGGTTGTCCACATAGTCTATTCCTATTGCCGTGATGAAGTTAATACTTTGCACCTCTTTGGAATCCCAGCACCCCGTTAGCAGGATCAAACAGCTTATAAGAAGCCCACTTATGGATACCCATCTTTTCACGGACGCTTCCTCCGGCGGGTGGAATCCTGGGTATGAAGTGCTGCTGGACGTTTGGTTCTTTTCATAGAAGGGGGCATGGATACGGCCTGCGTGAAATCTCCTGGAATGTAGGGAGATACGGGTGACAGATAGGATACGCCATAACATTCCAACGATACGAGGTGCACCAAAAGAGCGAACAGTCCGATCATAAATCCAAATAATCCAAGGATCGAAGACATAATGAGCATTCCGATACGAATGTGTGCAGTAGCCCCGCTCAGCACGGTGTTCACGAGAATATAGCTGGAGATGACTGAGATCGCTACCGTGACTATGATGGTGGGAGACGTAATCCCGGCACGAATGGCTGCATCCCCGATGATAAGTCCACCGACCACACTGACGGTCTGGCCCAATGCACGTGGTAACCTGCGACCGGCTTCGTTAAATAGCTCAAACATAAAAATCATTAGAAATGCTTCCAGCGTCACCGGCATGGGCAGGCCCATCCGAGTACCGGCAATCGTAGCCAAGAGAGGTAACGGAATCTGTTCCACATTGAAACTGGTCAGGCCGATATAGAAGGCTGGGAAGAAACAGGCAATCAGCAGACCGGAAATACGCAAAATCCGTTCGAAGGTAACGATGAAAAAAGGTGTGCTTTCGTCTTCCGGAGACTTCAACTGATTGAAAAGTGTAGTTGGTGCGATGACCGCCACGGGAGAACCTTCAATGAGAACGGCAAAACGTCCATTTAACAGGGAATCCACGACAAAATCAGGACGTTCGGTATTATCTGTAAGTGGAAAGATACTCCGGATTCCTCCCATGACAGCTCGCTCCATGATTGAGGTGCCCAGAATGCCGTCAATCTCAATCTGATCCAGATTGTGTCTTGCTTCTTTCAGAATGTCTGGATTGATAATATCTTTTACATATAGAAGTCCAATGGCTGTCTGGGTACGACCGCCTTTGACATATTTCTCATAACACATCGAAGATGTTTTCATTCGTTTACGAATAAGGGCCACGTTTGTAGTGAGTTCTTCGGTGAATCCATCGCGCGGGCCTTTAACTGATGTCTCAATAGCTGATTCTTCGGGACTGCGTCCCGGGATATCAGCAATATCCACACTGCAGGACTGTACACCATTACCGAAAATGATCAGTAGTTGTCCACTAAATATCAACATATTAAGCTTGTTAGTATCTGTGAGGTCATCCAACGGATTCAACGTTAATCCCAGTTCTTTAGGATGTGATTCCTCAATGATCAGGGAGTGCTGTTCCAGACGGGGAATAATAAATTGGTTAATTTGTTTACCGTCGACGAGACCGTCGCAATAAAGCAGAATTACGGGCTGATCAGATTCGTCTTTAACAGGAAAGGTCTGAATAACGACATCTGCACATGGATCGAACTGCTCTTTCAAAGAGGCAAGCAGTGTTTCATGGGACGTGGTGTCAATCGCTTGATGCTCCATGATGTTTCCTCCTCTGATGGCGTGAATGGATAAAGGCAACTGTCGTCGCGATAATCGCAAGTCCGCTCAGATATACGAGATTGAACGGAAATATGTATTCGACCAGAAGCTTTTCGAAGGTCATATCATCCAGAGGATACAACATGGTTAGAATAAAGAAGACACCTAACGAGATACAACTGATAAGCCTTCTGGTAGAGCTCTTAATATTCCATATTTCTACTACAATATACATGGCGAGACTAATCCGGGTGAACGAGCCTGCGAGCCATTGATAGATGGAAAAGAAGTCGGTCTGGGCGATGTATTTGCCCAAGGAGGCAATTCGCCATTCTTCAAAGGCGGGATATCGCATTTTAGCAGCCTCAAAAGGATCAAATTCCACAATCGCCCCGATGAGTGGGCCGACAGTCAGTCCCACAAGAATGAGTGCGAGCATCAGATACTGCCATACACGTATACGTTTGGTGAGATGAGGCTGGATATACCAGATGAACAGCAGTTCAAACATGCCTGCAAGACTGTAAATCATGCCATTCAGCACGGGATGCCAGCCATGTTCTAACACAGGCAGGAGACGGCTGTAATCCTTGTATTGAGTGTTCACAATGGCAACATAAAAGCCCAGCAGTACCACCAGTGGAAGGATCAATCCTGCGGTAAATGCCAGTGAGCGGATGCCTTTATATGCCCCATAGGCACAGAGAGACATGAGGGCAATACTGGTTACCAGAATTGGCGTTTCTGTCAGGTAATTTGTTTTGGCCCAAGTCGTGGTATCGTGCAGGGTGAAATAGATTGCGCTCAGAAAAAAGAGACTGTTCCCAACTCGAAATAACATGCCAATGGGCTTGCCGAGACGGGATGTTAACCATTCATGCAGGGTTTGATGCTGGAGGAAACGAGAGACATAAGCGAGCATTAGCGCAAATATCAGAAATGGTCCGGCTGATAGCAGGACGGAAATCCAAGAATCCCTTTTGGCCGCAGCCAAAAGGGCAGGAATAATCAGAACATGGCTGATCAAGCCAACGGACAACATGATCAACATCATAGCTTGCAAAAAAGAAGGCTGTGTTCGTTTCATGCTGAGGGGTCTCCTTTTCCCAATAGACTGTCCTCAGCAGTGTTAACGTGATTGGAGCGCTTCATACCGTCAGTCGAAATAACGAATACCCATGGCTTCTCTTACCTCTAGCATCGTTTCCCGGGCCGCTTTCCTGGCCTCACGGGTACCCTCGATAAGAATCTCTTTCACCTGATCATCACGCTGTTCATAATAATTCCGTCGTTCGCGAAAAGGAGCAAGCAGATCATTGATGGCTCCACCTGCGATCTGTTTACAATCCTTACATCCAATCCGGCCCTGACTGCAACTGGCATGTATTTCGTCTGCGCTCTCCTTGCGGAAGAGCTGATGATAGGCAAAAACAGGGCAGATATCCGGGTGTCCCGGATCAGAACGATGGATGCGAGCGGGATCAGTCTTGGCCTTGGTCAATTTGGCTTTTACATCCTCAGGACTTGCATTTAATGAGATCGCATTGCCCATGCTTTTGCTCATCTTACCAACGCCATCCAGCCCTCCAAGCCGCTCTCCGGTCAAAATGCGGGGTTCGGGGAGAATGGGAGCATATAACTCGTTGAACCGGCGAACCAATTTTCGTGCTGTCTCAATGTGAGGAATCTGATCTTCTCCTGCTGGAACAAGGGTGGCTTTACAGAATGCAATATCAGCAGCCTGACTGACCGGATATCCGAGAAATCCGTAGTACAGGTCGGTATATCCACGATCACGTGCTTCGCTCTTGATGGTCGGATTATGCCGGAGTGTATTGACGGTAACAAACATGGAGAAGATCACAGTCAATTCCGCAATTTCCGGAATCATGGATTGAATGAACAGGGTAGCTTTGTTCGGATCAATGCCTACGGCGAGGTAATCAAGCGTGACTTGATGAACACTATCTGCAATCAGGCCAGGTTGATCATAGTGGGTGGTGAGTGCCTGAACATCTGCCAGTAAAATATAGGTTTTGTACTCTTCCTGCAATTGCACCCGACTGCGCAGGCTGCCTACGTAATGGCCGAGATGAAGTTGTCCGGTAGTTCGATCTCCTGTCAAAATAATATCCTTGTTTTTGTTCATGGTTTATTCTCCTTTGGTTTTGTAATTTTTCAACGTTGAGCTGTCGCCACCAGCCGTCTTCCACGACCATCACCTCCTTTCAGCCTGCAAAAAAATCAAAAAAGCTTCGTCTTTTATCCCATTCCCCGGTTGGGAACAGAATAAAGGACGAAGCTTGTGCCTCGCGGTGCCACCTTCATTGGCCGCTCTATTGCGGCCCACTTGAGGGATACGGATGAGGTATCTACCAGGAGCTCTTTTATGAGCTTCCATGCCTATCGATATCCTGTCCATGGATAACGGCTGGACATGCCGCCTCGCCTACTGAAAGTGTGTATTCCTAGGAACGGATACAGACTTTGTTCAACTTGGAACTCCGAAGCCCATTTCCACATATCCGATGCACCGACTCCCACCAGCCGCCGGCTCTCTGTAGCATCCTGACATACGTACTTCTCTTCATCATCGCGGATAACAAATGTTTACAATTTCCAGAATTATATCACGCTTTGATTCCGCTGACCAGCCTATGTTTGCGACCGCTCATATTGGTACCAAGCACACCGGCGATAATCAACAATGCACCAATATAGTGATAGCTACCCACTGGTTCATGCAATACCCATGCACCTCCTACGATGGAGATGAGCGTGGACAGATTGCTGAATACACTCATTTGCGAAGCCTCCAGATGAGTCAGGGCATAGCTCGCGAGCAGGGTGGAGATCATGGTGGAGAGGATCGCCAGATAAGCAAGGGCACCCAGATAGGATGTATCTCCAAGTGGTTTGATGTAGTCCATCATGGAACCGCTGGACGCATGTCGGATCAGGGAAGCGGCGTTAAATACAATACAGCCAACCATCAGTGTAACCCAGGTTAATTCCATTGGTTTGTACTTCTGGGTTAATGGTCTTGCAAGCACACCATACCCTGCAAAACAGACTGTGGATAGCAGCAATAATGCAATGCCCTTCAGGTTACCTATAGACATGCCGCTTCCTTGCATTATGAAAATAAAGACCACTCCAGCGACAGACAGAAGTAGGAACATCTTCTGCATCGTGGATGTGCGTTCCTTCAGGAAAACTGAAGCGAGAACGAGTGTGAATACAGGAGCCATAGCCTGAATAATACCGGCTTCCGATGAGTTGGAAGAGACAAGTCCAAAGGCTTGAAAGGCAAAAAATAAGACGGGAGATAACAGCCCCAGTGGAATGATGCGCCACAGATCACGAAGGCTCAGTCGGATTTTGATCCAGCCAAAAATGACAGGAATGCTCACAACGATCAGCGACAGCGCGAATCGGTGGGCAAGCACATCAATCGGATGTGCAACAGTGACGGTCATTTTAACAAATAGAAAAGATAGACCTATAATAGCTGCGTACAGTATAGCTGCGATATAAGCATATCCCCGAGTGTGTGTTGTGTTCATGAATGCTCCTCCAATACAGTAGTCATAGCGCTTTATCTTTCATTATCCTGAATTATGTCAGGTTCGAGGCACGTCCTGGCCTTATTCAATATACTGCCGGGTGCATCGTGCTACAATAGATAAAAGGTTGAACTGTATCGGTACAGTTGTTGGAGAGGGATGGGTGCATTGAGAAAATACGAAGTGATTGCCGAAGCGTTAAAGCAATGGATTCAGGAACAGATGCAGCAGCAGGATCGTCGCCAGTGGGCGGATAAGGGCATTCGACTGCCAGCCGTTCGAGTTGTAGCAGATCAATATCAATGCAGTGTAAGTACAGCGATTCGTGCATATGAGTGGTTGGAGCAACGGCATTTGGTGTACGCCATACCTCAATCTGGCTATTATGCTGTACAGAACGGGACAGGTGCTCAGGACATGGACTGGCAGGGAGCGTTGGACTTTGCTTCAGCTGCACCCGATCCAAGGGTGTTCCCTTATGCAGACTTTCGTCATTGTGTGGATCAGGCGATGGAGAAGAAACAGGCAGAGTTATTTATGTATGGTACGGATCAGGGATTACCTTCGCTTATCATACTGTTGCAGAAGCAGTTTGCGGATTATCAGGTGTTTGCGAGAACGGAGCAGTTCTTTATCACATCAGGTGTGCAACAGGCACTGGCTGTACTTGCATTGATGCCTTTCCCCAATGGAAAGAGAAAAGTACTGCTGGAACTACCGACTTATCACAATATGCCCTCCCTACTGAGCGGATTGAATGTGCCGATTGCCGGTGTGAGACGAGCCTTGAGTGGGCTTGACTGGGAATCGCTTGAACGTCAGTTTGCTGAGGGAGATATCAAGTTTTTCTATGTCATGCCGCGCTTTCACAATCCAATTGGCACATCGTTAACTGTTGCGGAGAAGAAGAGATTGATCCGGCTTGCTCAGAGGTACGATGTCTATCTGGTAGAGGACGATTATCTGGCTGATCTGGAGGACAATACGAAACAGGACCCGCTATGGTCCTATGATACCGAAGGCCGGGTCATTTATCTGAAGAGTTACTCCAAAATTTTGTTTCCAGGTCTGCGCATTGGTGTAGCTGTTCTGCCCTCACCACTAATTCAATCTTTTGGGGCTTACAAAAAAATGCTCGATATCGACACTTCTGTTCTGTCTCAAGCTGCTCTGGAGATCTATGTCCATAGCGGAATGTTTGCTCATCACAGGAAAGTGATTCGTAACCGCTATGCTGCCCGGATGCACACGGTGCATGAGCAACTGGACGCATATCCAGACTTTGCTCCATTTATGGACGCTCCTCGAACAGGAGGGGAGCATACCGTATTACCTTTGGCGGGTGATATGCCGCTTCGTGTTCTGTTATCCCGGCTTCAAAAGCGCGGAGTCATTGTTGATACGACAGAACGGTATTATCCGGAGGGAACATATCAGGTGCATCAGGATCAGATGCTGCGCTTGAACATCTCCAATGTGCCGAAGCAACGAATCGAGGAAGGGATGCAGAAGATCCGAGAGGAAATTTTGAAACTTCAGATCAGTCAGAGATAACTTGAAGAAGTGGGATGTTCGACTAAAAGTTTTTTGAAAGAAAGCTGCATCGGAAGCACACGCTATTCACAGGAAACACCGATCGGAGTGTTGTCCGTATATAACAAAAGGCGTCCACACAAGTTGATCACTTGTTGGACGCCTTTTCCTTGAGTTGCTATCTATCGACGATGCAGCTTGTACGCTACATTGTGAATGGAAATAATCTAATTTATTCCTGAGCCATCGCCTTGAAGGAAGCTTCTGCGGCTTCCAATGTAGCCAGAACATCCTCGTCTGTATGAGCCGTGGTCAGGAACCAAGCCTCATATTTGGATGGAGCCAGGTTAATGCCACGGTCCAGCATGTGACGGAAGAAGGAAGCGAACAGCTCTCCGTCCGTGTCTTGAGCATGATCGTAGTTCGTAACCGGATGATTACAGAAATGGGTGGAGAATGCACCACGAATCCGGTTGATCGTCAGAGCAATCCCATGACGGTCAGCAGAAGCTTGCAGACCTGCGGTCAGGTCGATAGCAAGACGTTCCATCTCTTCGTATACACCCGCGCCTTGCAGGACCTCCAGACATGCGATACCAGCTGAGATGGATGCAGGGTTACCAGCCATCGTTCCCGCCTGATAAGCAGGGCCAAGCGGAGCTACCTGCTCCATAACATGTTTGCGTCCACCGTAAGCACCGATTGGCAGGCCGCCACCAATAATTTTACCAAGAGCCGTCAGATCTGGTTCAATCTCCGCATGGTTATCTAGTCCGGCATACGTCTGAGTAGAACCGTAATGGAAACGGAAAGCCGTAATGACCTCGTCATAGATAACCAGGGAGCCGTTGGTCCGTGTCATGGCACAGAGACCTTCCAGGAAGCCAGGCTCCGGCATAACCATACCGAAGTTCCCAACGATCGGTTCAACCATGACCGCGGCGACATCATCACCCCAGCGCTCCAAAGCATCCTTCAGGGCTTCCAGATCATTGTAGGGCACAGTAATGACTTCTTGTGCAATACTGGCTGGAACTCCCGCACTGTCAGGAATTCCGAGCGTGGACGGGCCTGAACCGGCAGCGACAAGCACCAGATCGGAGTGACCATGGTAACATCCGGCGAATTTTACGATCTTGTTGCGTTTGGTGTAGGCACGAGCGACCCGAATCGTAGTCATGACCGCCTCTGTACCGGAGTTTACAAAACGAACTTTATCCATGGAAGGAATAGCTTCCTTTAACATTTTGGCGAGCTTGATCTCAAGTTCAGTCGGGGTACCGTACAGAACGCCATTTGCCGCTGCTTCCGTAATGGCCTGCGTGATATGCGGGTGGGCATGTCCTGTAACAATCGGACCGTAAGCGGCCAGATAATCAATATAACGGTTGTCATCGACATCCCAGAAGTGGGCCCCTTGGGCTTTTTTCATAAATACAGGTGCACCGCCACCAACGGCTTTGAACGAGCGTGAAGGGCTGTTTACACCTCCTACAATATGCTCAAGTGCTTCTGCGTATAGAAGTTCGGAACGGGAACGTGATGTATTCATAAGATAACTTCCTTTCGTAATGCAAAATATGATAAAGAAACAAGCTACAGAAAGATATGATGATTTTCTCATAAAGATATAGCCGGGCACAACGAGAGGGCAGCGTAATGGCTGCCCTCTGCATGTTTAGATTACTGAGCCGGTTGCTCTGACTTCTGATCGTCACCACTGGCTGTTTTATCTTCGGTGTTGGTTGTACTATCATCCGTAGTAGCAGGCGGGTGAATAATATCCTGAATATGCTGCTTCAATTTCTCTTCATTGGTAACCGTCAATACTTGCGCACCGCCTGCTGTACGTTCTTCTTTCAGCAAGTTCATTGGCGGGATCTGCTCACTGCCGTTCATGCTGCTCTGGTATCCAAGTCCACCCAGCTTCCACATGTCGGAGAGTGTCAGATTTGTATCTACGTAAGGATTAACCTGTTCCAGAATGGCAGGCAGTTTGGCAATGGTAGTTGTTGACTGCATTTTCGCTGTTACAGCTTTCAGCAATTCACGCTGACGTTCGGACCGAGCGAAATCCGACATCGCATCATGGCGGAAACGAACGTACATGAGCGCTGTCTCGCCATCCAGATGCTGATACCCTTTTTTGAGATCAATATCGTATTCGTTATTGTCTGCTTTACTTGTATAGTGCATGTCTTTCTCCACATCAAAATCAACACCGCCAACGGCATCCACCAATTTGATGAATCCTTGGAAATCCGTATACACATAATACTGTACAGGAATGCCGAGCAGGTCGCCGGCAGCTTGCATCGCTGCATTAGGGCCATGGGTGATAGCGGTGTTGATCCGCTCCTTGCCATATCCGTCAATATTGACGTAAGTGTCGCGCAGAATGGAGAACAGATTGATTTTTTTGGTCAGTGGGTCGAGCGATACAACCATCATGCTGTCGGAGCGAGGAACTTCACCTTTTTTCAATCCACGTGCATCGACACCCATAACGAGAATATTTACCGTTTCTGTGCCTTCCCATTTGGGTGGGTCAGGCGTATTTACTTTCTCCACATTTTCGATGCCTGCGAATGGTGAATCGTCGCCGTCCTTTGCCAAACCATCCAACTGATTGAGAATAGAACCGAAGTAATATGCCGCTGCTCCTCCAATAATCAACACGAAGGCGGCAAGAGAAATCCATATGGTTCTCTTCGTCTTTCTGGTCATGCTAGCTCTCCTTTGTATTTGAGATGAAATAAAAAAACGAGTTCGAGTATTCAAGTAAGATCTAGTCGGAGCTTTCCGTACACATCTTTTCCCAACATAAGGGCAGGACGCGGCTCCAGACTATTTTAAAGCTTGCTGAATTTTGACTGATACCATTATAATTTCTTTTTGGGCTACAAGCAATTTCAACAAAATCCAAGTGAGGTATAATCATGCTGGCGATTGATGTCAAAGATTTGCGCAAGTCGTTTAGCGTCCAGAAAAGCCGAGGTGGGCTGAAGGGCGCGTTCCAGGACCTGTTTGCACGTCAATACCAAGAGGTATTGGCTGTAAATGATATTTCATTTCAGATTCCGCAGGGCGAAATATGCGGATATATTGGGGAGAACGGTGCCGGTAAATCAACAACGATCAAGATGTTGACCGGCATTTTGGTGCCTACCTCTGGGCAAATATCGGTTGGTGGATATGTTCCGTATCAGGAACGTGAGAAGTTTGTACAGAATATCGGTGTTGTTTTTGGTCAGCGCAGTCAATTGTGGTGGGATATTGGCGTTATCGAATCCTTCCATTTATTGCGCAAAGTATATCGTGTCGGAGAGGTCGATTTCCGTAAACGGCTGGATGAACTGGTTGAGCGATTGCAGCTTCAGGACCTGTTAAGCCGTCCGGTACGGAAGCTCAGTCTCGGTCAGCGTATGCGCTGCGAGTTAGTGGCAGCCTTGTTGCATAATCCGAGTATTGTTTTCCTGGACGAGCCAACCATTGGTTTGGATATTGTGGTGAAGTCGGAAATTCGGGATTTCTTGAAAGACATGAACAAGGAGCATGGAACGACCATTCTGCTCACAACCCACGATTTGCAGGACATTGAGGCCCTGTGTTCCCGGGTGATCATGCTCGATGCAGGCAACATCATCTATGATGGAGGTCTGGATCATCTCAAGTCCCAGTGGGGTAAGGAGCGGGAGATCCGCTTCAAGTTCGGTTCAGCTCACAACATCAGTCAGATGCAGGAATGGACTGCTGCGTTGCCTGTACGTTGGACGGTTGAGAATGAATTGTCCGCATCCGTATGGATTCCGCTGGAACTGAATGTTTCGGATGTACTCGGACGTGTCGTTGGACAGGCAGATATTACCGATATTCAGATTATCGAGATCAACACGGATGAGATTGTGCGCAGTATTTACCAATCCGGTTCCGCCGAGCGTCCCGAGATTGTGGGAGCAGGGAAAGAAGCGGTGGGTGTATCCTGAGATGAATAGTGCATTTATTGATTTTATGCGCATCCGTTTTCTAACGATGCTGGCATACCGGGTGAATTATTACTCCGGCATTTTGATATATACGCTGAATATCGGCGTGTATTACTTTACCTGGCAAGCTATTTACGGTAGCAGTGGGGAGCTTGGCGGCTTCACGGCAGCACAGATGACCACGTATATCGCTGTATCCTGGATGGCACGTGCCTTTTACTTCAACAACCTGGACCGGGAGATTGCCGCAGACATACGGGATGGCTCCATTGCGATTCAATTCATCAGGCCGATCAATTACGTTATGGTCAAAATGATGCAGGGTCTTGGCGAAGGTATTTTTCGCTTCCTGCTCCTTATGATTCCGGGCATGCTCATCGCCATTCTGCTGTTTCCGGTTGAACTGCCTACGGCGCCATCGGCGTGGATTGGCTTTCTCGTCATGCTGTTCTTCAGTTTCCTCATTAATTCCCAGATTAATGTGATAACGGGACTGGCGGCATTCTTTGTGGAAAACAATGAAGGCATGATGCGTATGAAACGCGTCGTGGTTGATTTGTTCTCCGGTCTAATCATCCCGATCAGTCTGTATCCAGGCTGGATGTCCGCGGTGATGAAAGTATTGCCTTTTCAGGCCATTACGTATCTGCCCGGTTCCGTGTTCACTGGAAGAGTGGAAGGTACCGCCATCTGGAGCGTACTCGGTATTCAGGTGTTCTGGTTTGCCGTACTGTTGCTTCCGATGGTATTGATCTGGCGTAAGGCGCGTAAGCGTCTGTTCGTGCAAGGGGGATAACAGATATGTACTATATGGGTCTGATCTGGGAATATTTGAAGAATTACATGAAAACACGACTCACGTACCGTGCTGATTTCTGGGTGGAGATCCTATCGGATCTGCTGTTCCAGGCAACCAACCTGATCTTTATCTTTGTGGTCTTTCGCCATACGGATAACCTGGGCGGCTGGAGTGAGAGTGAAGTACTCTTTGTTTATGGATATTTTATGGTGCCCTATGGCATCTTCAGTTGTTTTATCAATCTGTGGGGATTCAGTGAACGGTACATCGTCAAAGGTGAGATGGATCGGATCCTGACACGTCCTGCACATAACCTGTTCCAGATCTTGCTTGAAAATGTGGACCCGCCTGCACTCGTAGGCTCGTTTATCGGCTTGATCATCATGATCTTCAGCGGAGCAGAGATGGGTCTGATGCTGGAATGGTGGCATATCCCTGCATTGATTATTTTGGCTCTCAGCTCAGTCATGATTTATGCCGGCATCTATACCACATTGACTTCGTTGTCTTTTTATTCGGACGCGCCAACAGGTATTCTGCCGTTGATGTATAACATTCAAGGGTATGGACGCTACCCGGTAACGATCTATAATCGTGCCATTCAGGTGCTGTTAACCTGGGTCATTCCGTTTGCCTTCGTGGGCATCTATCCGGCAGCATTGTTCCTGGAGAGGTCTGAGATGCATCGCATGGCGCTGCTTACACCTGTGATGGGATTAGTGTTTGGTTCTATGGGATTGCTTCTGTGGAATTTTGGCGTGAAGCGGTATCGCGGAGCAGGTTCATAATAACGCCCTATAGCATTTCATGGGGGAGATTAGGGAGGAACTGACATGACGTTAAATGTAGGCGAATTGGCACCGGATTTTGAGCTTCCGTCCAGTACAGGAGAATCGGTAAAGCTTTCGGATTACCGCGGACAGCGGGTACTGCTTTATTTTTACCCTAAGGATATGACTTCGTCCTGTACGCAACAGGCTTGTGATTTTCGGGATCGGCATGCTGAATTTGAAGGGCTGAACACGGTCATTCTCGGAATCAGCACCGATCCGATGAAACAACATGACAAGTTTATTGCCAAATATGGACTGCCGTTTACCTTGTTGTCGGATGAAGAGCACGTTGTAGCCGAGCAATATGGTGTATGGCAGCTGAAGAAAATGTATGGCAAAGAGTACATGGGTATGGTTCGCTCCACTTTTCTGATTGATGAAGAGGGGAAATTGATCAAGGACTGGTCCAAAGTTCGGGTCAAAGGACATATCGAGGCTGCGCTTGAGGCTTTGAAGACGTTGTAATTAATGATTTAGACATGAGTGAAACAATACATCTTAACCGATTCATCATTAAAGGCTGTGCTTCGCGGAATTTACCGTGAACACAGCCTTTTTAGGTGGGCAATCGTTTATTATTGGTTGAATTGTTCTTGTTCTTGCCAGAACGAAGCCGATGCACGAGCAGAAGGAATAGCGGAATAATAAAGCTTACCGTGATATCCCAATCCACCCAAGCGGGCATGATCGTATTGGTGTAGAAAATGACATTGGGAGAAATCAGTACAGCTAACGCGAATAATAACATCGCTGATGGCAGGATGAGAGGCTTGTATGTCTTTAATCGAAATAGCTGAGCTGTTCCAACGACAAAGGAGAACATGTACAGCAGGCTTTTGAAATAGGTAGCAATTAACCAAGCAGTCGCCATAAAGGCCTCAATTCGCTCGAAAAAGTTGCCGATATTAATTTTCTGGGACAGGGTATAGGAGATGTAGATGTCATGCTGGGTCAGAAAGGGTCCAAAAATCATGAGCGAAATGAGCAACAGTGTGGTTAGCAGCAATCCTCCACATAAGGTAGCGAGTAACATATCACGTTTGATATGAGGCCCGGACATTACATATGGAAGAACCATGGTGATCACGATGAGTTCACCAAAGGAAGTAAAAGCTCCCCGAATGATGGAATGAATCAGATGGAGCCAAGGGGTGTTCAAATAAGGCTGCAGATGTGAACTGTTTACTTTGGGCATCAATCCCAGAAATAACAGAATCATAAAGGCAACAACGATTGGAGTCAGCAGTTCACTGCTACTTCCTATCGTATGAAAGCCATGCATAAGCCCCCAGACTAGAGCGCACATAAGGATAATCAGAATGACTCGAATGGGGGTCTGAAGGTAGATCTGTGTGGTCATAAAGTCACCGACTTCACGGATACATATGGCAGCGCCTATGGCGAAATAAAATAGATATGCAGCCGACAAAACAGACCCCGCCCACCGGCCAAGTATTTTTTGGCAGATTTCAATAAGGGAAAGATCAGGATGTGTCTGATGAAGTTTGTATAGAACCCATATGATGAGTAAGCCGATCGGCTGACCGATAAGAGAACAGATCCATGCATCCTGTTGACCCGAAGCAGTAACCACGGAGGGATAGAGTAGAATCATGTCCCCAACCATGACGAGAAAGGTAAGGACTGCAAATTGCCTAATGGTGATTTTCTCCTTAATTAACATAGACACAGTGCTCCTTCTCTGTATTCAGCATGGATGAACTTCATGGATGAATTCCATTTTTCCATTTTCCATCCATACCAGGCTCCTTCCCCAAAAAAAGTACTCATTGCTGTGAATTGTTTGGAGTAACCGATGATTTTCTGTAAGACTTGAGCCATTGTATCAGCAGAAGACAGCCGGGCAGAATGATCCCCAATGTGGTATCCCAATCTACCCAGTATGGAACAACGGTGATCACAATAAAGGTTATGCTGGGTGAGACCAGATTGGCTAATCCGAACACGAGTATGGACGCAGGGAGTACAAGCATTCGATACTGCTTAAGCTTGAACAGTTCCGCACAACCAACAATAAAGGCGTATAAGTATATCATCGCTTTGAAGTACGTAGAGATCATCCAGGAAGAAGCCATAATCGCTTCTATACGTTCAAAAAAGCTCCCAATACTGATTTTCTGGGACAAAACAAAAGATGCATATATGTTATGTTGCGTAAGAAAGGCACCCAGAACCAGCAGCGATATGGTAACAAGCGTTGCCAATATCAAACTGCCTAAGCCTGCTGCAATAAGCATATCCCGTGTTTGATGAGCCTGCTTGGCGGCATAGGGCAGAATCATCATGATGGGGACGACCTCACCGATGGGATATATAATGCTTACCAGAATGCCCTGCGAGATAGAGACGACGCCTGTATCACTTACTGGTTTCAAATTGCTGGTATCCACCTGAGGAAGCAGACAGACTGCAAGAACGACAATAAACACAATAACAACAGGCATCAGTAGTTCACTACTTCGTCCCATCGTCTCCAATCCATGCCACACTCCCCAGCCGATTACAATGACGAACATCAGAATAATGATGCGAATCGGGGTGTACTGAAAGATTTGTGTGGTCATGAAATCGCCGACTTCTCTCGTATGCGTGGAAGCACCAATAATGAAAAAGAACAGGTAGAAGCAGGAAAAGAAAGTACCTGGCCAGAACCCTAGAATGCTTCGTGCCATCTGCACCAGATTTTTTTCTGGGTGCATACTACATAGCTTCAGAATCATGGCCATCAGTGCCATCCCCAGAGGAACGCCTATAAAAGCACAAATCCAGGAGTCTTGTTTGGCATAGGACGTGATGACTGAGGGGTAGATCAGCATCATATCCCCGACCACCATCATAAAAGTGAGCGTGGTCAATTGTCTTGTTCCAAGGCGCCCCTGTTCAAGCATAATGGTCCTCTCCTTTTTCTAGGTTCCCGTCAGATGTGCCAAGAATTGATTAACAGGTTCATAGATCCACATGATGATATAGAGTGGACTGGGGAAATCCCACAGGTTGGCTGCAATCACACTGAACCCTGTGGCTATGACGAGCATTCCGCTGTACACAGCTGTTTCCCTCCATTCCTTGCGGCGGATGAGACCTGGAAGATCAACCAAGCCTACGAGGCCCCCTATGACAATGACAGTAATTGTAATCAACATCCGGTCTCACTCCTTCAAATCCTCCTTGAATGAATCATCCAGTGTACCTACACGTTTGATCTGTACATTGGCTTCATACTTAACATCCAGATTTTCAAAATATTGATCCCAATCCTTCTCAATCTTTTTGAAAAATTTAGGATCGGCATGATACACTTCCTGACCGAATCCAAAAATGTCAATATGGAACTTTCGCCGCACTGAATTCACGGATTTTTCCATCAGGTCTATCAGTCGCTCCTCACTGTCCTTTTCCAACTCTTTGAGCGTTTTCATTGAACCAATTCTGATTCCGCACTCTACTGCACCAATGGAAGACACATTTTTGAGTTTAATGTGGATCACAGGCTGGTCGTTAATGACCTTTGCTTTTCGTTGGGTCTTGGTGCGGAGAGCTTTGAACGTCACATTTCCTCCCTTTCGGCAAGGCATGTGACTGACGGTAGACACCACATTGTCGCGGATATAGTTGTATCCTTTCGATTCATCTTCGGTTAACCAGCCAACCAGTTTGTCCTTTTTGAAGATGCTTAATCCCGTAGAATTCAGTCGAGCAGGAGACTTGATTGTCCCAATATTATCTTTGCTTCCGCTTCTCGCTAAATTGCCAACAACCTCTACACCAGTGATTACAGGCTGTATTCCAGGCGTCAGCATATATTCAATTAATTGGTCTCCGGTTACGGTTGTTGTGGGAGACCAGGTCTTGGCAGACACATCCAAAGAATTAAATAACTTCTCCGCAGGAATGTTTTCCAATGGAGTAAGTACGTCCAGTACTTTGGAAGCTGTAGTATTTCGTGCAACCATGACGTAATAATCGGGTCTAGCAGTAGGTTCCCTCATTAACGCTTCCATGACATCGTAGATGCCCTCTTTGCGTGCATATTCTTCGCCGAATACCAACACACGGATATGCGCCATAAATATACGGCGTGGACTTGTCTCGGTCAGCTTCTGAATCGCTTCAAACAGCGTTGGCGCGGACGCTTCGTACAGCGTGACAGGAGTGCCATTGCCTCCCCCTGACTTGGAGGATACTTCATTCGGGACAACGACCTGAGCACTCACTTTAATCAAATCGCCATCCTTGTCTACACCAAGACCCAGCATAATGCCAAGTTCATTCAGTTCCTGGCGATCCCAGCATCCGGTAAGGAGAGGGAGCAGGAATGCAATGCATACAATTAATCGGAAGCTCTTGTTCATACGTTGTTCTCCTTACCGAATTAACGCTTCATTTTTTTGCTGCCTTGTCTGGTTTTGTTAGGTGTACCCGTAGAGAGTGGACGGGTTTTCATACGGGACCAGGGTACACGAAACAGCGTATCTTTCAGATCTTTCTGAATCAGAGGTGCAAAGGGAGACATATACGGTACGCCAAAAGAACGCAAGCTGCACAGGTGTGTAACCGTGATGAGCAAAACAATTAGAATACCGTAGAAACCAAAAGCTGCCGCGAGTATCATCAATACAAATCGCAGAATTCGGACAGAGATGGACAGTCCATTCTCTGGAATGACATAACTGGATATGGCCGTTATGGATACGATAATAACCATTGCAGCGGAGACAACTCCTGCATCTACGGCTGCTTGGCCAATGACCAGTGTTCCGACAATGGAAACGGCCTGACCGACCGTTTTCGGAATACGTATACCTGCTTCTCGCAAAATTTCATAGGTCAGTTCCATCAGTATGGCTTCAATGAATGCGGGAAAAGGAACGCCTTCACGTTGAGCTGCCAGACTAATGAGCATGTTGGTGGGCAACATTTCCTGGTGAAAGGTGGTAATGGCAATATAGAAGGATGGAGCTAGTAAAGCGATAAAAAAGGACAGATAACGAATCAAACGAATCAATGTGCTGATATCGGCCCGTTGATAGTAATCCTCCGGCGATTGGAAGAAATGCACGAACAAGGCTGGAACCAGCAGCACAAAAGGCGTGCCGTCCACGATGATGGCCACTCTGCCCTCAAGCAAAGCAGCACAAACCGTATCTGGACGTTCACTATTGTAAACCGTGGGGAATAACGTTCTAGTTTCGTCTTGTACAAGTTCCTCGATGTACCCGCTCTCCAGAATCCCGTCAATATCGATCTCATCGAGCCTGCGCCTTAGTTCCTCTACCACTTCCGGATCAACAGTATGCTCCAGATATAAGACCGCAACTCTTGTTTTGGTGATACGACCAATCTCCTTTTCTTCGATCCAGAGATGAGGGTCACGAATCCGTTTGCGAATCAAGGATGTATTTGTACGCAAGTTTTCGTTAAATCCCTCCATAGGACCCCGAACAACGGTCTGTGAGATGGGTTCACCAACAGCACGGTCCTCCCACCCAGCTGCGGCAATTTTCAATCCTCGTGCACAGCCTTCGAGTAGCAGGATGGCCGAACCGGACAGGAGAGCATTAAGCACATCTTCCATGTCATCCACAAATGTTACATTGCTCGCAGCCAGAATGTCATTCTGGAGGTAGCTCAGATGCTCATCATCTGCAGAGAATTCCGGAAGTTCATGTGTCTTTAACAGGGATTCCAGGATGGAATGATTCAGAATCTGCACATCCACTAATCCATCGATGTACAACATAACTGCAGGCCATTTATGTAAACACTGGAGAGGGCGCATCATCAAGTCGTTGCTGTTCCCCATCACTTGCTTGCAGTAATCCATATTTTCGCTTAGATCCGGAGAGATTTGCCTCTGATCTTGGCGTTCCAACGACGATTCACTCATACCTTCACCTCCCTATACACCCTATATTTTCAAGTTAGTATGACCTGGATGAATTCGGATTATCACAAAAAAAAGGAGCCGCGATTATTCGCAACTCCTTGTCTGCTTATTATAGATGGACTTTTGTCCGAATTTACTTTTGTCTTTGTCGAACAGGGGCTGGCTTGGAGACGGTGGATCTTGCTGTCCATGCTTTGCGGTAACGATAGAGCACGGCTACGATGAGCAATAGGCCGATTCCTCCCACGATATATGCTGCATATTGATGAGCCAGATGGAATACGGCGTTCCACTGAGGGCCAAATATTTTGCCAATGCCCAGAAACAGTACAACCCAGAACAGTGCGCCTGAATAGGCGTAGAGAGCGAATTTGCGAAAGGGAACAGCGGCTATGCCTGCGAAATATCCAGTGAAATGCCTTACACCCGGAATGAAATAACCGATGAAGATTAAGGCATTACCATACTTGGCGAACCACTTTTGCGTTTTATCGAGCTTGTCCTGCTTCAGCAGAAACCATTTTCCGTATCGTGTTATAAAGGGCAGACCTGCTTTGGCTCCAATAAAATAAGTGATGGTCATGCCAATCGTTGTCCCTAGAAAAGCCAGTATGGTGAGGATTCCAAAGTCGAGATGCCCCTTGTAGGAGAGAAACCCTGCGTAAGCCATCGTTGTTTCACCAGGAAAGGGAAGTGCGATGAATTCAAGCAACAAGCCAAAAAACAAAACGCTGTATCCGTAGGACCCAAACAGATGTTGGATCTTCTCAAGCAATTCCAATAGATTTCACTCTCCTGAATACGGGGTGGGAGCATGAATACTCTCCAAGGTGTTTTAATGTGTTCTGCCTGTTCATTATGCTACCTAATCTGAAGCGAAGAATCAATCAGGCTACATAGCAAATTGTGAAAAAATATTAAACAAAATCACGTCTTTTTTCAAGGAAGCCTCCATATAATTCTAACAAATCTGCTGAAGTCTATCAGCAAATTACTAGAGACGGTGGAGGTCGATTCGTAAATGGTACAGAGACCGGAATTCAGAATCAAGGAGATAGGGGGAAACTCTGCAACATCCATACATACGTTTTTAGCTGGACAATGGTCTGTCATTCTCGTGCGGATTGCGATATTGTTATGTGCATTTGCTGTATATGCAGGCACGGCTTATGCATCTTCTGCTTCCGGCTCAGGTGATCCGATCTCGGAAGATAAGAATACTCAAGACAAGGTAGTCTATCTGAGTTTTGACGACGGACCGGGGAACCATACCCGTGAAGTATTGGATATTTTGCGCAAGGAGAAGGTTTTGGCCACATTTTTTGTGCTGGGTGAGCAGGCAGAGCGTTATCCGGAGTTAATCCGGGGGCTTGTGGAGGATGGACATGCTTTGGGCAATCATACGTTTAATCATCAATACAAACAGTTGTACAGTGATTTTAAAGTGTTCTGGAAACAGATCAAGCAGACAGAGGAAGTGCTGGAACGTATAACCGGTTTCCGTCCGAATTTGGTGCGAGCACCAGGAGGTACCTACGGGCATTTTGACCAGAGTTATTTTGATTTGCTGCAATTGGGTGGATACACCGTCATGGACTGGAACGTCGATAGTGGGGATTCCAAGCGTAAAGGTGTTCCGGCCAAAGAGATCCTCAGCAATTCGACCAAAGTACCTGCGGGAGCACGTTCGGTCATTGTACTGATGCATGACGGTGGTGCACATGCTGAAACGGTAAAAGCACTTCCGGGTATTATCAAATATTATCGGGATCATGGATATCGTTTTGACACCATAAAGAGTACGGATCAACCAGTTCAATTCCGTGTACATCCAGATGGTAAGTATAAGGCCCGCAAGGCGCCGGGAAAGGCCTGGATCGCAGAGCATGTAGAAGCGAACGCGACGTTATGGCTTGCAAGCAAGAAGCTGAAGGTAGAGGTGGGATTGGCTGCGGCTACCTTGCAACCGGGCGAGTTCCGCATGGAGGGTCAGCGAATCATGGTGCCTTTACGTACGTTCATGAAAAAATTCGGGGGCAGCACTCGCTGGGACTCTGAAACAAGGACAGCCATAGCAGTATGGAAGGAAAGAACGATTCATGCAGACAGTGTGAGCGGAACACTGACAACAACAGGGGCAATTGAAACGGGAGTAGTACAGAGTCAGGGTGGAACCATCTGGGTTCCGTTACGTGAGTTACTGGAGCAGATGGGATTACGGGTGAATTCCTTAACCAGTAATGAAGCGGAGTGGGCGGTAAAGGCGGGCAATTCCAGATCCATTTCGGCAATGAATAGCATATTTAAGTATAAAATGATCTGAAGAAAGTCATTCTTGCAGGACTATTCTCTCTACTTCCGGGCAACACTGAATCATAGATTACTATGGTTCAGGAATGCTGATGAACGGAAGGAGATCAGGAGAAATGTCTTATATCCGAATGGAACATGAACATGCTGTTGAATTGTTAAACAGGGTCATGAAGCGTGTTGAGAGTGTGATTGTTGGCAAAAAAACAGAGATTCGTTATGTCCTCACTGCAATGCTCAGTGGAGGTCATGTACTTCTGGAAGATGTGCCGGGTACCGGGAAAACGATGCTGGTTCGTGCCGTTGCTTCTGCACTGGACTGCTCTATGGGCCGGATTCAATTCACGTCCGATGTCATGCCGGCAGATGTTACAGGGACTTCAATCTATCATCCACTTTCAGCTGAATTCAAGTTTCGGCCCGGACCCGTCATGTCCAACGTTGTCTTGGCTGATGAAATAAATCGCGCTTCACCACGCACTCAGTCTGCCCTGCTGGAGGCAATGGAGGAACGACGTATTACGGTTGATGGCACAACCTATGCCTTGCCACGCCCGTTCTTTCTGCTGGCGACACAGAATCCGTTACAGTTCGAGGGTACGTACCGTCTACCTGAAGCACAGCTGGATCGATTTATCATGAGAATTGGACTGGGGTATCCCGATCCGGAACAGGAATTGGAATTGTTAACCCGCATGCAAGGTAGAGAAGCGCTTGATGAACTTCGCCCTGTCCTGCTTGCTGAAGAGGTCGTAGCCATGCAGCGTGAAGTCAAACAGGTACATGTTGATCCGGTCGTCAAACAGTATCTGGTGGCCGTTGCAGTAGCTTCTCGTAGCCTTCCGGCGGTCAGATTGGGCATCAGTCCGCGTGGAACACTGGCCTGGATGGCTGCGGCGCAGTCATTTGCCTATCTTCAAGGGCGCAGTTATGTCATTCCGGATGATGTGAAAGAGGTAGCTGTGCCTGTCCTTTCCCACCGTATTCAATTGAAGGCCCAGAACAGAGCGGAGGTTTGGGGGCAAGTACAAGTCATTGAAGAAGCATTGTCATCGGTCCCGGTACCTGTACAGATGGCATCACAGGGAAGGGGACGGAGGCAATGACTGCGCTGGGACAACGGATTGTGAGTGCTGTCTTGGTGGTGGCTTTTGCTTCCTTGTATAAGTGGCATGGGGGCAAAGCGGCGTTGTTTCTATCCGTTATGGCTTTCTTGATGTTCACAGGAGGTCTGCTTCTCCATTGGTTCGGACCACGGCGTATTCACATCCGTCGGAAAATACATACGAACCGGATTGAGGCAGGCGAGCAGGTACGGGTTCTGGTCGAACTGGAATTCAATTGCCGTATTCCATTGTTATGGATCGTTCTGTGTGAGAACACACCTGCAGGTGTTCATCGCAAATTGATTTTCCCGGGAACACGGCGACAATTTTCCTATCAATATGAATGTTCTGGGTTACGTCGAGGAGTCTACAGATGGGATACGGGCAGATTGTATTGGGGTGATATGTTTGGCTGGAATACCCTCTCCGCAGAGACCGCAGGAGGTACACCCCTGATTGTTGTTCCTCAAGCAACGGCTTGGGGGAAGGGGGACTCGGTAGAATTCGCAGCGATGATCGAAGGGACTCTGTCGGAGCGAAGAAATAGTCAGGGTAACCGTAGCCCTGAGTTCCGTGAATATCAGCAGGGTGACCCATTGGGACGAGTTCATTGGAAAAGTACAGCCAAAACGGGACAACTTCAGACCTTTCTGCCTGATACCACGGATCTGGCTTCGCTCGGCATCCTTGTGTATGAAGGCGCGTCGGGTTATGACGTAAAACAGCGGGAGATCATGGATTCACCTGCTTTTGAACGAGTGGTTCGTGCAGCTGCCCGCTGGATTCATACTGCTGAACGGGAGGACATTCCTTATCATCTGTGGATGGAAGGCGGCGATAAGAGCTATGATGCACAAGATCAATGGCAACATGGGCCGTTTCATGCAGATGATGAGAATCATGGACTGGACAAGTTAGCGGAGGCACGAATATCCAAAACACAATCAGGCTCTGTTTCGCTTCGAACGGAGATGCTGGATGGACTGACGAGCGGGTCGCGAATTGTGGTTCTCACAGGCAAGATGGACCCGGTTCTGGCCGAATGGATCATAACTGCAATCGGGTCGGGTTATCGTGTAGAGGTGCAATTGACTGAAGCGGACCAGAACCAAAACCAATTAGGATCAACGGATAGATTGATGAATGGATTGGGATATGACAGCTTAAGCTTGGAGCGGCTTCGTCACAGCGGGGTGCCGATCCATGCGGTTACAGACGTTGCGTTATCTTCATTGGGAAAGGTGGGGGTAACGGATGTGGGAGCGTAATGGTAACCAGCAACCAAATTCCACTGTGGTCGACTTAGAGTCAATGGACCGTACGAGAATAGAATCGGCCCATTCCGTATATAAAGCTGTGAACCAGAATTCTGTAACGGATATAAAGGATGAGGGATATGTGAGCGTACCTGTCCTGTACAAAATTGTTATTTCGGCCATTTTACTTATACTGTCTCTGGAGTGGATATATCCGGTTACATCATCAGATCAGCAGGGCAGTGAACGGTTCTTGTCCGTAATGGCGGGATTAACGGGTACATTGTTGCTCGCGGGGTTAATTCGTACAGGATGGATCACCGGAGTACTGATCCGATTATTCATTGCACTCACTGCGCTATGTCTGATGTACGGAGGAAGTGATCCTGTCCGTTGGGCCGTTGCATACCCGGGGATACTTTCAGTGGATATGGACACGTTTATAAATAACTGGCGATTCCACTCGATTAGTACAGAAACGAGAGGTTTGTTCATGATGTGCGGCTGGAGTATGCTCATGGCTTCTGTGCAATCCCTCGTATTGTTACGTCGAAGCGTTATGTTGTTTGGCAGTGCAACGCTGCTCTATTTGCTTTTGCTTGAATCCTTTGCAGGGCTGGATGTGTATGCTTCCGTAATACGGTCTGTCCTATGGACTTTTCTTATTCAGGCTCTGCTTCAGCTACTACGTCTCAATGGAGGAGTCACGACTCCGAGTTATCGCGGCAGCCCCTATGGCCGTTGGAGTGCAGTAACTATTGTTGCTTCCGCAGGTATGGTGCTTCTCTCCGCGTTACCTGGCCAGTTTGCTTCCATTCCTCAACCGGAACGCATATCTTTGGAGCAGATGGGTGAACGCCTAGCTCGCTGGGCAGGGTATACTCAGCACAGTAGTATCCCCGCTGCAACGGCAGTCACGGGATATAGCACAGCGGACGCGCCTATGGGAGCACCGTTGGTGCAGGGGAACTCCATCTTTTTTATAGCAAAGAGTCCAAAAGTGACGTATTGGCGAGGGGAGACCCGTTCATATTATAACGGTAGTACTTGGAGTGATCCGGGTCAAAGCTTCGAAACGAACAGTCCGTCCGGAATGCTACGCACAGATGGATGGGAGAATCCAACCTATTGGAGTCGCATTCGCCAAACCGTTACGATGCAGCGAGAGTGGAAAGGGCCAAATCCACTCTTTACCGGGGGCATACCGGTCAACGTGTCGTTCCAGGATAAGAACAAGGATAATCAGGAAAACATGTTTTCTTTGCTGTCTAATCGCGATTCGGCAACACTGTGGCTCTCGAGCTCAGGGGACGATAAGATAGTTAAAAATTATTCGGCAGACGTCATGGTTCCTGTTGCATCACCTGAACAGTTACGTCTGCTTGGGGAAACGAATAAAGGGAAAGATCCGGCAGCCATCCGGAGGACCTATCTGCAATTGCCTACATCACTCCCTGGTCGAGTGCAGACGCTCGCCAAGGAGATCATTCAAGGCAGTGAGACTCGGTATGACGCAGTGCAAGCCGTCAAAATTTATCTGGCTGCTCATGCCGAGTATACACTGGATACCCGTATGCCACCGCGAGGAACAGATTTTGTGGACGATTTTCTATTCGTTACCCGGCAGGGGTACTGCAATCATTTCTCCACAGCCATGATTGTGTTACTTCGTGCAGAGGGAATCCCAGCACGCTGGGTTAAAGGCTTTGGGCCTGGATTAGCTGACCCAGATGTACCCGGTCAGTACCTAATATCCCAAGGAGATGCACATTCCTGGGTAGAGGTATATTTTCCGGGTGCAGGCTGGATGCCGTTCGAGGCTACGCCGGGCTTCACAATGGCGCAAGGCGCGGGCGAAGGTGTCGCAGCGCTCGCCGGGGCGCAGCCTGTTGCGGAGACTCCGCCGTATACGAGCGGCGGAGTGGGTTACGCGGGCGCATGGCTGTTCGCCCGCGCACGGGCCATTGCCGCGGAGCCATGGCTCGCGGCAGCCCTTGTGGCAGCGGCCCTGCTGGGCGCCGCTGCTCTGGTCCGCATGCGGCGGCTACGCCCCGCACTGCGGATTAGGCTGCTGCTGGCGTGGCCACGCAGCAGCTTTCCAGACCGCGAGCGGCTGCTGGGTGCCGCCGCTCCGGTCTGGGCCGCGCTCGCGCGCCGGTACGGCCCGCGGCCGCCGGGTACTACGCTGCGTGAATATGCAGCGTCACCGGCTTTGGCCGCAGGCGCGGACGGCGCGGACATCGCGCGGTTTGCAGCCGACTGGGAACGGCTGCTGTACGGGCCAGACCGTCCGCTGCGCGCGGACAGTCTGGACTTCCTGCGCCGGGCACTTCGGCTGGCCCGGCGGTTGCAGGCGTTGTAACACAAGGATGTTACAACGTTACACCAAAGATGCGAAGCAGCTGCCATACATCGCTTTCGCTTTAGCTTTCCAATAGAGCTTGGCCACTTGTGGGCAGATGAAGATCGCCATTGGCTGGCGCACTGTTTTCAAACGCAGCGTTTGGTTCATCGCTGCATGCCATACATAAGACGCCTTTCGCGCTGAGTTGCGAACGAGGCGTCTTTCCACGATCATACACTTGAACCAGCATCTTGCTGCAAGCTTTTCTATTCGAAATTTCATATTTAGAGGCATTTGGTAATCCTGTTTTGATATGTCGAAAAAAGGAGTTTCGCCTTTCCTTGACGGTATGTTTTGTCGTTGCGTATAATTAGTTTCATTGAATTGAGGGAGGCACGGTTATGAATAAACAGAATGAAATTGTAGTTGTCCTTGACTTCGGGGGTCAATACAACCAGTTAATCGCCAGAAGAATCCGGGATCTTGGCGTATACAGCGAGCTTTTGCCGTATAATACACCGGCGGAAAAGATCGCAGAAATAGCACCAAAAGGAATCGTATTTTCGGGTGGTCCGTCCAGCGTATACGCTGAGAATGCTCCACACGTGGACCCAGGTGTCTATGACCTGGGCTTGCCAATCTTTGGTATCTGCTACGGAATGCAGCTTATGGCCCAGCAGCTCGAAGGTAAAGTAGAACGTTCCGAGAAGCGAGAGTACGGTAAAGCAGACCTTGAGTTTGCTGCTGGATCTACATTGACAAAAGGCATTGAAGGCGAACATACGGTATGGATGAGTCACGGTGACCACGTGGTTACACTTCCTCCAGGTTTCAAACTGGATGCAGGCACGGAAAGTGCGCCAATCGCTGCCATGAGTGACGATGAGCGTAAATTGTATGCTGTTCAGTTCCATCCGGAGGTACGTCACTCTGTTCGCGGTAACGATATGATTCGTAACTTCCTGTTCGAAATCTGTGGTTGCGAAGGCAACTGGACGATGGAGACATTCATCGATGACACCATCAAAGACATTCGTGAAAAAGTGGGCGACAGTAAAGTACTGTGTGCGCTTAGCGGCGGTGTAGATTCTTCCGTTGTAGCTGCATTGCTTAACAAAGCCATTGGTGATCAACTGACATGTATGTTTATCGACCACGGTCTGCTGCGCAAAGGCGAAGCAGAAAGTGTAATGGAGACGTTTGTCGGCAAATTCGACATGAAAGTTGTCAAAATTGATGCACAAGAGCGCTTCATGTCCAAACTGGCTGGCGTGGATGATCCAGAACAAAAACGTAAAATCATCGGTAATGAGTTTATTTACGTATTTGACGAAGAGTCCAAGCAGTTCGATGATTTTGCATTCCTGGCGCAAGGTACACTGTATACGGACATCGTAGAAAGTGGTACAGCGACTGCACAGACCATCAAATCCCACCACAACGTGGGCGGTCTGCCTGAGGACATGAACTTCAAACTGATCGAGCCACTGAGCACGTTGTTCAAAGATGAAGTACGTAAAGTCGGTACCGAGTGTGGCTTGCCGGACGAAATTGTACACCGTCAGCCGTTCCCTGGTCCGGGTCTTGCGATCCGTGTTCTTGGTGAGGTTACCGAAGAGAAACTCAAAATTGTTCGTGATTCCGACTACATCCTGCGTGAAGAGATTGCCAAAGCCGGTCTCGACCGCGAAATCTGGCAGTACTTCACAGCCCTGCCGAACATGAAGAGTGTCGGCGTTATGGGTGATGCGCGTACGTATTCCTACACAGTAGGTATCCGTGCTGTAACATCCATCGACGGTATGACCGCGGACTGGGCACGTATCCCTTGGGATGTGCTGGAGAAAATCTCCGTACGGATCGTTAACGAAGTTGATAACGTAAACCGTATCGTCTATGACGTAACTTCCAAACCACCTGCAACGATCGAGTGGGAATAGGGTATAGACTCTTAATGCCGTTAATCGCTTTGAAGCCTTGAAACATCAGGGGTTGTGGCGTTAGCTGCGTGGACAGTACGTATACACCTTCAACAATAGAGTGCAAAAAATTACTCTCTTTTATCTGCGTTGTTTCGCAAATAGAAGGGAGTTTTTTTTATGAGACGGATTGTCAAATCAAGTGCGACAGTTCTTCTGCGAAAGATTCGTGAGGGGTCTTCCAACCTAAGCATTTTCGTGGTCTGTGATTTATTAGATCGAGTGAATGGGCGAGATCATCATCATTAACCCTTGCGAGATCGGTACCTTTAGGGAAAAACTCTCGAAGTAATCCATTCGCATTCTCGTTGGAACCACGTTGCCAGGATGAATACGGATCAGCGAAATAAACGTGTAGGTTATGGGTGGTTTCCAGATGGGCATAGCATGCAAACTCCTTGCCTCGGTCAGCCGTGGCTGTGAGGAAGGTTCCCGTGGGATACTGTGAGATCGCTACACCGAGCGCAATCTCCATCGACAAAGCGGTGCGATCGGGCATGAGAACAGCGGTATATAAACGTGTCTTGCGTTCAATCAACGTAGCTACACAGCCTTTACTTTTCCCACGACCCGATACAACGGTATCCAGCTCCCAGTGCCCAAATGTTTCGCGGGAACGGACTTCTTTTGGGCGATCTGAAATAGTCCTTCCAATAGCGAATTTACCGCGCGTTTCTGCGGGTTTCTGACGCTTCCCCTTATGCCGAAGAACCTGTAATACGCCTCGAACCAGGCGCCCTGCATAGATCCAGCGATAGATGGTTTTGAAAGAGACTGCATCCTGCCCTTCGATGCGGAAACGTTCGGTGATTTGTTCCGGAGACCACGTTGCCTCCAATTTTTCCTCCAGTGAAGCAGCCAAGGCATCGGACCAATTCCCGGGAGAGACTGAAGCCTTACGACGCTCCTCATAAGCATTCTGAGCTTGTTCTGCCTGATAAGGATGTGATGAAGTCACCCGATCTAACTCACGACAAATCGTCGATGGATGCCTGCCCAGTTCTTTCGCAATGGCTCTTGAGCTTCTACCTTGTCTGTGGAGGACTTCTAGCTTGCTACGTTCGATTATGCTAAGATGTCTGTAGCTCATGGTTGGATTCTCCTTGTGTGAATGGTGTTGTGGTGACTTCATTCTACACGAATCCGGCCATGGGCCATTTTTTATTTATTTCCAGTAGGTGTCGCACTTCATATTACAATCCGTCATGACTAAAATTATGGAACTGATTGAAAGTTTTAAATTAAATCAAGAAATCTTAGGCAGAGTAGAGAAATATGTAGAACTTTGTATGTTTCGACTACGCAAGTGGGAGAGGTTCACAGGCGGGTATTATGGTAAGACGCTTGGCTTAAACTTATAGAGGGTGCAATTGATTTATTTCCAGAAGAAATACGGTATAATTTTACTAGTCGATAATGGAAGTAGCTCTAATGGTCTATGTTTTATTTGCATCAGTAGTTGGAGTGGTTGTTGTGCCTGGGCTGTTAGTTTTGAGTTTTCGGCCTAAACAAAAGAGAACAGCGATTTTTACTGAAAAGAATTATGCATTAAAAGCTACTACTATGAATGAAATAGGCAAAATAGAAGATGGTTCTGGTTTTCGAGATGTATCTTTACAGACTGTTTATAGAGCGCTTAGCTATTCAGGAGTCTACATGATTCTAGGGAGCGGCGATTTCGAAGCAAATGTGATTTTCACTGATAGCGAAGGTGTCAGGAATGTTGTACTAGCAAAGCGTATCACGTTGGCAATCCTGTGGGTGTCAGTTCTGATCAGAAGTTCTCATACATGCGGTACTACAAAGCTAAGAGAGCTATTCTAATCGCTACAGCCAAGTTCACGGAGCCTTGTGAGACACTAGCTGGTATAAACCATGTGAAGCTGCGAGATCGTAATGATTTGATAAGTAATGATTGATTTATTTAAGAAAGATGATATTCGGGCGTGAAGGATAAGATTGAAGCAGAGCCAAGGATGATATTGCAGTCATGGAATGAGGCAAATAGTGCAGAACTTCATGAGGTAAAAAAGATTACAAGGCTGAAAAGTATGTGAAGAAACTAATCAATAAATAAAGGAGACTTTTTGTGGCGTGTAACAAATGTACTATTGCATATGGTGAGTTTACGCCTAAGCACTTAACTGAAGAGCAAAGGCTAACTTGTGATTCTTGTAATAAGGCCATAGCACTAATCAACAAACATGGGCTGGAAAGTGTACAATGCTATTTGAAGGATATAGAAATTTGGTTAGCACAAAGAACCGCTATTAAATCTGGTGGAAAAATAATAGCAGTAAATTGGGATTTGATGAAAGGAATAAACAGAATAGAACATGATAACTTAATTGCAGAAGCAGTATTGCGCCTTGGATATGAAGGTGGAGAGTTTACTGGTAGAAATGAGATAAATTTGCTTTGCGGTAACGTTGTGGGGCTATTAATTGACGATCTGAAGAACCACATTAAATTTAATTCTAAAGGTTACTTAGTTTCATTAATGACAATGCTTGAACAAAACACATATTTGTCTATTACCACAATAAATTGGTTTAGAAACGACTATAATAATAAAGCTCTTTTTCAAGGACAAAATAATCATGAAGTTGGTAATGCCCTGATAGAAACCTTTTCTTTACTTTCAGTAACTAATGATAGAAAGTTCAGGATAATATATAGAGAATTTGAGGAATTAATAGCGAGTGATAAACAAGCCTTGCAGTTAGCTATTGAAATTGTTTCAGACCATCAATGTGCAAATGATTTTCCAGTTCAAAACAGTGCTTTAGACGTGGAACGATTACTTCAATATGCAAGAGCCATTTATCAGGTACTTCATATGCGAGATGAAGCAAACGAAAAGATTCTTTCATTGAACAAAATTTATTGTGATAGTAAAGGCAATATCGAAGTAATCAGAGAAGAAGATTCTATTACCCAGTATGAAAACTTCAATAGTCTTTTTTTTGAGTTATTTCCTTCACCAAATGGAGTAGGAGATTTATATGAATCTTCTGAACAAGATTTTGATCAGCTATGTCTTAAATACTTTGGTATTACCCACAAGCAAATAGCTCAGTTCGGAGAATCACTCTTTAATTTTTATCCTAAAACTGATCTATTTTTAGTTGGAAGCAATGAGTATTTCCAAAAGTTAATAAACTATTCTATTGGAATAGAAGTTAAAGAAACTTTCCTGAATATGTTCATAAGAGACGCTGCTTCAAAAACTAACTATAATATTGGTTCAAAGGCTAGACCTTTGAGAAAATGCTTAATACCAATTGGTGAGAATATTTTCATTTGTCCAGTTTCTATTTTTATTTTTTCTGTAAGTGGAACTTATCTAGATATATTAAATGGTGGTGTTGATTTAAAGCCACTAGATGACGAATTACAAAATGTGTACAAGAAAGTAGATACAGAATTTGAGAAAAAAGTAGCGGAGCAACTGAAGGTACACCTTTCTCCAGCTGTAGTGCCATCAATCCCACAGAAAATACCCGAGTTTGGAGGGGAAGGATTTGTATTCTTACCACGAGAACTTGATGTAGTTATGTTATATAATCAACAGCTATTTATCCTAGAATGTAAAAATCTAGACATGAAGTTCACGCCAAAATCGCTGGGAAATGAAATTCAACGCATAAGAAAAAAATTTAGTGGGAAAATGGCACAAAACATAGAAGCGGTTCAGGAAAATTGGGATTCAGTATTACAATATTTGGGTGAAAATCCAAACGGTATTAACAGGCATGAACCAGTTGGAGTTATAGTAACAAGAGAACTTACGATTTCGTCGGTAATAACAGGAGTAGATTACCCAGTTGTTCCTTATGCAAAACTAGTAGAATCAATAGAAACATTTATAAACACAATGACATGGAAATAACCTAACATCGTGTGTACTCTTACTCCGAGAATCCGAATTTTAAAGAGTCATGGAAGAGGCTTTTGAAGCGTGTTTGAAAACACTGGAAGGTGGTTTAGAGCTAGATGATGTTAGAGCTACTCGAGGCTGAATGAGGGTGTGGGAACGCTCCTTCGTGGGTGCTTGGTAAAGTAGCTGGTGCGGGTAGAACGTAAACGAGTCAGTTGAGTTGTGGGAGAAAACAATCAACACAAAAGGCACGTAAAGTGGTTAATACCACTTTATGAGGTGTAAACTCAACCAGCGTTGTTGAGGTAGATAACAAAATGTAAAGTGAGTAGATAGTCCTCCATGTGAGGGCTCTTTGTTGTTTTTTTAGAATTCGAGGTGATTAGGGTGGGAGGTGGTTTCTAGTCAAATGAGCAGGGTAAGTACACCAGCCGCACGAGGAAGAATTCTACAATTGCAGATAGAAAGGCTCTATTTGGGAGGCTTGCGTGTCTCTCTTAATGTGAACGAATATCATTATAGAACTTACTTAAACTGGTTTTAGGCAACTAGGGCAAGCTTAGACCTGTAAGTCATGAGAAGAAAATCATGCAAGCTATAAAGTTGTATGATGCAGAGACACATCCTGTGAAGAATTCAAGATCTGACTAGAGGGAAGAGGCCTACATTAAATAGGGCAATTTTTCAAAGAGAAAAGGATTATTTAATATTGAAGTAGCTAACTACAACCAATAGAGTAACCTTAAGGAATACTGTCCAACATCTTCACATGTTTAATATATTCAACATGTGCTAGGGTTAATTTAATTGAGATAAAGGTGGGTTCCTGGTGAGCGGTGTTAATTTAGATGCAATGATAACAAAAGATGATTTTGAAATCGTTGAATTCACTGAGGATGATCGTGGAGGCAGTAACTTCACAATTAGAGTCATGGATATGGAAGTAGATGGATGGTTTTTGGCTACATATCGAAAACCAGATTTTCAGAGAGAAACAGTCAAGTGGAATAAAGAGACCATTTGTGGACTAATTGAAAATTTTTTAGACGAAGATTTAATCCCTGCGATTATATTATGGAGAAGCCCAAGTGGCAAAGTCTTTATCCTTGACGGAGCACACCGCTTAAGTGCTTTTGTTGCTTGGGTAAACGATGACTATGGAGATGGTCCGATCTCAAAGCAATTTTATGATGATTCAATACCTATTAGACAGAGGGAATTAGCTGAGAAGGCTCGCAAATATATAAATAAAAAAATTGGACCATATTCTGATTACAAGCGTGCATTATCAGCAAAAAATAACTCTGGTATTAAACCAGACGTATATCTCCGCGCTAAACGAATGGCATCAAGAGGATTTGAATTTCAATGGGTACGTGGAGATGCAAGAAAGGCTGAACAATCATTTATAAGAATCAACAAGAAGTCTGTGACTATTAGTGACCCCGAATTAGTGATCCTGAAGACAAGAAAAACTCCTGCAACAATTGCAATGAGAGCAATACTGAGAGGTGGAACAGGTTTCAAATATTGGGGGAACTTTGACAATATTGTACAAAATGAAATAGAAACACTTGGTGAAGAAGCATTTTTATTGCTCTATACCCCACCTCTACAAGCTCATATAAGATCATTAGACCAATTACCTGTCGCTGGTAATAATTATGCTCAACCAAGTTTACATCTGCTTTTTGAAACTGTGCAAATCATTATAGATCACTACTTCCCAAGAGATGAAATCCAAGAGGATTTGAAATTATTAGAGGATTTAGAAGGGTTTAAAACAGTAGATGTTCTGAAAAATTGCATTAAAACTTTTAAAAGAATAAATAGTAATAGTACATCCTCACTTGGACTACATCCTGCAGTTTACTTCTATAATCATAAAACTGGGAGATATCAGCCAACAACATTTATGTCCGTTACTTCGTTTATGTTGTATTTGGATAAAGGTGGATTGCTAAATGACTTTATTAAGGTTAGAGAAGTTTTTGAAGAGTTTTTAATCAATTATAATTATTTCATTGAACAAATCGTATTGAAATTTGGAAGTCAAACACGAAGCGTAGAACACATGAAAAATTTCTATATAGAAATCTTCAATAGCCTATCTGCTGGTTATTCAGTTGACGATGTTTTAAGTTACTTGCTAACATCTTCTGAATTTAACTTTCTTAAACCAAACCATGAGCTCAGTCAAAAAATAGGTAGTTGTTTTACAAAAAACACTAAGAACTCCATATTTATTAAGGAAACATTGTCAAGTACTGTTAAATGTAAAATCTGTAACTCTCTAATTCAACCCAAAGCGAGTTCATTTGACCATAAAATCAGAGTACGAGATGGGGGATTAGGTGTTGCTGATAATGGACAACTTGCTCATCCATATTGTAATAGTATATTTAAAAACTAATAATGACCTGGAGAAGTAATGGTAGGCTTCCTGCTCCACCAAGAGTAACGAGTAAAACCTATAAGTAGTTGAAATCAATGATTTCACCAGCTACAATTAACATACAAAAACAACGTAATAATTGAATAGTAATTTACTTTATTGAGCGTACGTATTCCTACACAGTAGGTATCCGTGCTGTAACATCCATCGACGGTATGACAGCTGACTGGGCACGTATCCCTTGGGATGTGCTGGAGAAAATCTCCGTACGGATCGTTAACGAAGTTGATAACGTAAACCGTATCGTCTACGACGTAACATCCAAACCACCTGCAACGATCGAGTGGGAATAGGGTATAGACTCTTAAGGATAGATTATAAAATAATGCTCTTTTATCTGCGGTATTTCGCAAATAAAGGGGCGTTTTTTTTATAAGAATAATATTGTGATCAAATTTTTGTTGGGGTACTTTTTTACAAATAATAAACTCTCAAAATTAATCCCATTTTAAAGTTCACTTCATGATCCATTCAGGTCCGGCCTGTACAATAAGTTCATACTAAGAGCTATATGGCTACTGAAGGGAGAATTGAATGTATGCGTAAAACCGACTATATGAGCAAATGGAAGATGGGCATTGGAAGTGCGTTTCTGATGGTGATGCTGGCAGGATGCGGTTCAGGTATGCAAGATCTGGCTTCCGGTTCGGGGGACTTTCCATTTGTGAATTTAGAGGCAGCGGATGCTTCTTCCGATCAGACCAGAAACCAGGAGTTATCCTCTGACTTAACAACAAACACGAATCAGGAACAACAAGAGATACAGGATGCTCCGCAGACAGAGATATAATTAGCATAGGACTGATCCGGTAAAAACAGCTCCGGAACATGTCGCAAATTGCTCCATATACCTAATGAGTATAAGCTTTCGGAATACGAGATATCGTTATTCCTAGATCATCATTCACCTGATTGCTAAAACGCATCAGAAACATAAGCTAGTCTGATTAGAGCGCTTCTCGCCCTTTAATCAGGCTAGCTTTTTATGTTAACCTGCGGAACTTTCAGTCTGACAGAATGAACATATCCCCTTGAGATTTCACCGAAAAAAGCGCATACAATTGGGTTGTAAACCGCTGAACTGGTTCAATCTGTTAAATAATACGAACGATATTACAAAAGGGTGAGATTAATATTCGTTTTTCTCATTGACAAAAACATACTGTCCTCCTAAAATAGTGATGGGAAACAAACAAATAGCGCATACTTATTCGTATAATCCTGGGGATTGGCCCGGGAGTCTCTACGAGATCACCCTAATGATCTAGCTACGAAGAGGAGAAGGCTAAGCACATGAATTCTACATGATTGCGGGGACATCACGCACATTAGAATTTTTTTTGTTCTTAGTAAAGGCATCATGCCACTCCTTGTCAGCTGAACCCTGGGTGAAGAATCTTCATCAGGGTCATTTGTCGTTTTTCAATATGGCTTCAACATCTCTAAGGGGGAGTTAATAATTATGGATCGTTTCTTTAAATTAAAAGAAAACGGAACAAACGTTAGAACGGAGATTGTTGCGGGTCTCACTACGTTTATGACAATGGCTTACATTCTTTTTGTAAATACGTTGTTCTTGGGACAAGCCGGTGCGGGGATGTCGGATAATGCAGTATTCTTTGCAACAGCCGTCGGCGCCGGATTAATGACTATTATTATGGGATTGTTCGTGAATATTCCGATCGCACTTGCACCAGGTATGGGGCTTAATGCGTACTTCATGACTGTTGTTCTAAGTTCGAATGGAGCGATTACTTGGCAAGCAGCTCTCGGAGCGGTATTCCTTTCCGGTATCGTGTTCATTATTTTGACCGTGACGAAGATTCGGCAAATGCTGCTTGTTGCAGTTCCGCAGTCAATCAAAATGGCCATTACGGTTGGTATCGGTCTCTTTATTACTATTATTGGTTTCAAACTTGCTAATCTCGTGGCTGTAACAGTTAATGTTGCACCAGACGCAGATCTGAGTCAGCCGATTCCGGGTAGCAGTTTTAACTTGTCATTGGGCAACTTTATAACACATCACGATGCATTGCTGGCCCTGATTGGTTTGCTCCTTATTGCTATTCTGATGGTTATGCGCGTCAAAGGCGCTCTGCTGATCGGGATCGTAGCAACAACGCTGATTGGTATTCCGATGGGAGTTACGAATCTGAGTGGTCTTTCAGGCGCAAGCTGGTTGCCTAACTTCAGTGATCTGGCGGTTGGACAGCTGGATTTGAAAGGTGCCATCAGTCTCGGATTGTTCGAGATCATCTTCATCTTTACCTTCGTTGAATTGTTCGACACGTTTGGTACGATGGTAGGTACTGCAACGCGTATGGGGATTATGAAGGATAAGAAAAAAGGCGAGAAAACGATCGGTAAAGCGATGCTCGTCGATGCAGTTGGTGTCAGCGCAGGTGCTGCACTAGGTACAAGTACCATTACGGCATACGTTGAAAGTGCTTCAGGCGTTGAGGCAGGTGGACGTACAGGACTGACTTCGGTGACGACAGGTTTGTTGTTCATTTTGGCCCTGTTTATCGCTCCGCTTGCACTTGTTGTTCCATCCGCTGCGACGGCTCCGGCATTGATCATCGTGGGTGTACTTATGATGAGTCAAGTGCGCAGCATTGAGTGGGATGATTTCCTGCAAGCTTTCCCTGCATTCCTTACCATTGTATTGATGCCTTTCACAGGTGGAATCGCAAACGGGATCTCCGCAGGTATCGTATCTTATGTGATTCTGGCGGTGTTCAGTAACTTGGTTACAGAGCGTAAAGTGAAAATTCACTGGCTTATGTGGATCTTGGCGCTCATTGTAGTTTGCCGATACGTATTTATTGGCGGGGAGTAGGGTTCGTTAGGTGTAACGAAGAATTATCTGAGATACGTTTGTTATCTTATAAATGAAAGAAGCGGAAGCCACGGGATTAGCCCCTGAGCTTTCGCTTTTTTTGTATTCTTTTCTTGGGAAAAATGAATTTTAAAAATGTTTTCCTTCTATATAGAAGGAAAGAATATAATGATCTATGATTTGTTGGTTGTTTATCCAATGAAATCATCGGTTAATAAGTTTCTATAACGTGATGAGTCTGTACTGTATACAACATGAGTTTCTCTATAATGATTAGGGATCATACGGGAAACCTTTTGCGTATGTGAGTCAATTACTGCGATCAATAAAGTTAGTGCGCAGATGTATCATTTAGCCGGCTATAAGGAGATACTTGTTAAAAGGTCTACAGGGTGCTCATTTTATAAGAATTTAATGTTTATCAAAAAAAGACTTGCGTTCCATAACTGTACATGGTATATTCTATTTCCGGCCAAAAAAACACGAAATACACGGTGCGGCAAGCGAATGAAATAAGCTTCGAAAGAAACTTAAAAAAAGGACTTGCAAAGTTGGTTCGGACATGATATTATATAAGAGTTGCTGAAGAGAACGACATTCGGTAACGAAACAAGTTTGATCTTTGAAAACTGAACAACGAGTGAGTAAACATTCTGCTTGCAGAATGAACGCGAAAGTTGGAGACAAGCCTTGGCTTGAATCGACTGGAGCACAAATGAGATTTTTAATCTCGTCAGATTCAAAATGAGCATATCGCTCTTTTCAATACTTTATTGGAGA
>NZ_JAGIKV010000027.1 GCF_017874615.1 Paenibacillus xylanexedens | reverse complement strand
ATGGTCTTGGTGGTCAAACCCTCGATCCCTCCACCCGCATAGCGGGTGGTTTTTTGTTTCGCGCGTTTCACGCACTCAACTGGCTAAAGCCATAATAAAAAAAGCCGCTATAATAGCGGCTCTGCTTCGTTCACTTCATTTAGCTTACGTGAAGCTTGGCATAAGTTATAAGATATTTCGCTCCATTTGTTGCATGAATTGCCTCAATATCAGCCGATCTTCCGAAGAAATGGATTGAAGTAGTTTCTCTTGCTGCTCTCTCCATTTATACTCAACCGGTTTTTCTAATTCTTTGCCCTTATCGGTTAGAAAGATACGCATGATCCTTGCATCCTGTACATCACGTTTACGATATATAAATCCGTTCTGCTCCAGTGATTTGACCATGTTTGTGACCGTTGGTGGTTCGCATTTCATATGTTCACTTAGTTGCATCTGTGTTACCCCATCACCCAACCACAGCCGATACAACAAATTATCTTGTCCTACATAGAGATTAAGTTCCCGAAGAGATTCACTATAGTTTCGACGCATTTGGGAGGAAATTCGGTCTAAAGAATGTCGAATATCACAATCTACTGCATCTGTCATGAACGATCCCTACCTAACATCCGAATTATATTTAGCAGACTAAATGTATCATGGGGATATATAGGTGTCAATTCACCTTAGTGTCGTCTTTAAGGGCCTTTTCCTATCCAAGTTTCACCAGAAAGACTGGTTTAGTCCTTATTTTTTGGAAAAACCTTGCTTGTTCAAATAGGCCATCATTTGCGGTTGAATACTTCTCTCGAGGTGATCCTGGATATGGTCGCTCCATCCTTTTACTTTTTTTACGGTGAAAGGAGCTCTCGTCGGACGATTTTCATAATACTTCAGCATGGTCTCATCATAGATTGCTAATTTCTCTTGATCCATTGGTTGGTATTGATTATCAAGTAATACCATGGATTGAGGGAGCCGAGGTTTCAGTTCTGGCTTATCTCCAGCTGGATTACCGATACATAATCCCACCAGAGGGATAACATATTTAGGTAAATTCAATACGTCAGATAGTTCGCTAATATTGGCTCTGACCCCACCAATGAACACTCCGCCAAGTCCCAGCGATTCAGCCGCGGTTAACGCATTTTGTGCCATCAGGCCAGCATCGAATGAACCAATCAACAGAAATTCAATATATTCAATATCCACATCTGGAGCGATTTCATGATTTCGGTTGAAATCTGCACAGAAGATCCAGAATTCTGCCGCTTCTTCAATATAGGGTTGATCGACACACAGATGTCTGAGTTTTTTTCGAAGTACTGGATCTGTGATGCGAATAATGGATACCGCCTGCAGAAGACTGAACGATGAAGTTTGATTTGCTGCCTGAAATATTGCATCTATTTGTTCCTCAGTTAGGGGTTGAGATGTGTAAGAACGAAACGATGTATGGTTATGAAGCAATTCGAGTGTGTTATTCATTAAAAACCTCTCCTTTATCCGTTGATTCCATGTTCCTGCAATCCGTATTCGTAAGGAACGCTCATATTCTCGCGTAGTCTTTTTCCTTCATATTCCTTATGGAACAAACTACGTTCCTACAGCCATCCGTAGTGCCAGTTGCATTTCACTTCTTTTTTTCATAACGATTTTCTCCTTCGTTCTGGACAGGCACAGATATGTGTGCCCTTTCTATAGGCGAATATATTTAGCATGCTAAGTATATGGATGGATCAGATTTTGTTCCGTTTAGTGAGGGTTATAGATATTGACGTTCACCGGTCTGGGCTGATTTCTCGACGGCATCCAGTAACTGATGAAGTTTCACCGCATCCGCGAAAGTAGGTGCTAAGGTAGTACCTACTTGAATATCTTTGGCAAACTTACGATAGGCCTGAGCCATGTTCAGAACAATTCCGGAGTCGTTATATAGAGAATGTGGAGCCGAGTAATAGGCATCGGGAATGGGTAGTTCACGAAGCTCGTTGTCCGTAGATCCTGCACCGCGTAATTGATGTGATCCGAATTGAATGGATGCAGGGGCGCTCAAAACAATCGTGCCGTTGTCTCCGAAAATTTCAAGTGTGAGTCCTGTCTGATGTTTGACTCCACCTTGAATATGAACACTGGCTGCTGCCCCATTAGTCAATTTCCCTGTAATCATGATCTGATCATCTGTTGTTTTCTTGATGACTTTCTGAATATCTACCAATTCAACTTCTGAAAACTGTTGAGCTGTGGTGGCAGACAATTCTGTAAAGTCCCCAAGCATGTAAGTGAAGGCATCCAGATTATGGCCCCCTACAATGGTCAGCAAGTTCCCTCCAACTTTCCGGTCATACAAGTACGCAGTCGACTTGTCACCAACGCCACCCATGCCATCAATGGATATCTTCAAATTAGCAGATAATACTTTACCCACATAACCTTCTGCCAATAAATCTTTTACATATTGAACGGCCGGGGCTTGTCTAGCCTGTAATCCAATCGCATTTGGCAGTTGTGCGGACGCTATCCATTCCTGCATTTCCAAGGCTTCCTCTGTATTCGACCCCAGTGGCCATTCACAATAGATTGGTTTGCCCGCAGGCACGACGGCTTTAACGGCGTTATAATGTTCCTTGACGTTAATACTGACAACGACCATATCCACATCAGGATGCTGAGCCAACTCCTCCATATTGTCAAAGCCGTGATCTGCATAGAAAGCTTCTGCGCTTTTCTTTGCACTCACCATATTACTTGTCCCAACTGCTGTAAGCTCGAACTCATCCAAATGCTGAATAGCTGGAATATGTGTACCACTCGCCCACCCGTTATTAATGGATGCCCCTATGATACCTGTACGAATTTTTTTACTCATTGTTAAACATCTCCCTTGTTAAAATTTACAGTATGATCGAAGATCGGTTTGTCTCCAGCCCTTATCAGTCACTCATTTCTATGATATATTTATTTAGCTTGCTAACTATTCAATCGAGATAACATTAATTATTCTTTCATACTTTAGGTAAACTAAATTGTTTTGGTGTTGACACCATCATAGGTGTATTTGTTTTATTAGCAAAGAGGGCAATTTAAATGAACATAGTACATCTTTATGTACCTTTGGATCAGGAGTGATATGAATGAGAGTTTGCAATGAAGGATTTGAACAAGAGTTTATAGATGGAAAAAGTGACATGTACGCCATAGCTTTTACTCAGAATGTCCTTTCTGGACGTTGGAAATATTTTATCTTATGGTACCTAAAAGACGAAACACGTCGATATACGGATATCAAAAAATTCCTTGGAGATTTGTCTCAAGGCTCCCTCACAAAGCAGCTTAAAGAGTTGGAGAATGATGGTGTTATTCAACGCGATGTATATCCGGAAGTTCCTCCGCGAGTTGAGTATTCGTTAACAGACAAGGGAATGAAGTTACTACCGATCCTTGAAAAGATGGAGGACTTTGGCAAAGAATACGGCTAAACCACTTAATTGAAATGGATAGCTTAACCCAAAAAAGCCGCAAATTTAGCGGCTCTTTTACTCTGAAAAATTTCTATTCTACTTTATAATCAGTAACTACATCAAATTCTCCAATAATATTGTCTCCTTCTACACCATACAAATGAATCGTTCGAACAGTACCATTCACTTGTGTTTGTGCTAAGGCTTCTTCGATGGTAGTGATTTTAGGTGTAAGATCTTCAGCTTTTAGATAACCCTCGATTCCATTGGTGCCAATTGCAGCAATCAAATCGGGTTCAACCCCAATGATTGGTTCAGATAATGCTGAGCCATAGGTATCGCCCTGTGAATTGACATCATATTTAGTTTGAAGCAATAATTCGTGAATCGTTTCCGATGTTTCAGTGTTGTTTTCAAATAAAACATTTGATGAATTTACGTTCGATAACTTTAAGTGTGGCGACTTGTATCCAGTATACCGAGTGTATCCATTCCCATTATAGAATTCACCAACGTTCTGAGCATAATACGTAGTTTTAGTCGTTATTCTTGGAGAGTAGACAAAAAAACTAGAGATTTTCGACGTATTATATGTCATGGAACTTGAAGCTTTTAAGCTTCCGGCAGATGTGTACAATCTAGCCATAGCTCCCATATATCCATTTGGAACACTTGCTGAAGCCTTCACTGATGCAACGGCTTCAGCAGTCGTACCTGTAGTAAAATTTCGAGTCCATACTTCAGATGTGAAAGTGTACGTGTGTCCCTTAATTTTGGGTGTACTATACGGTGAAGATGCAGTATTAGCCAGGACTGTTGAAGATGCCAAAAATAACGATAGAATACAAATCATTACCGTACTAACTTTCTTCGTTTTTCTCTTATTCATAGTTTATCCTCCTCATAATAAAAAATATTTGGATTATAGTTTCAATCTTTAATACCCCTCTGTAAATATATTGAATTTATTGTAATAATTAGATTTATTTCCCTTTTATATCATAACACTGTTCCAGTTTTTTTGAAATAGATTCGCTAGTTTTCTTACCTTAACATCAAAGACATATTTATAAGATGTATTTCAGTCAACAATAGTGAAACCATCCACAAGGGAGTGATTAATTCTATGTTGTTGAATGTGATATTGGGTTTTGTGATCCCTATTTTTGTGGGTTGCTGGATATTAAGAAAGAGTCTGGATTTGCTTCTGATCTTTTTTCCGTCTGGTGTGGCAACATCCGCTGTTTTCAATAACATCGGTTTTAATTACTTTTGACACCTTGCTCCGGAATTCACGAATCGCTCCTTTTCAGCTCTGCCATTCGATGTGGGTCTCTTCCTTATGGCTGGATGTCTTATGATATACTATATTAACAGGCATCGAGCACATCCATGGTTAGTAGCAGTTGTATCAGCTCTCATATTGACTATTGTAGAGTGGATCGCCAAAGATTACGGAAAAGTGTGGTATTTTAATGTATGGAACATCATCTGGTCTTACGCTTCGTATTTTAATCCCTATGGTGATGGCGTATGTATACAGTTTGATCTTCTACAAAATGTTCAAACCACGTAACCCTTCATAAAGTATGTATTCTCAGCCAGCATAGGCAAATCAATATGATCAATAGGCTTCCATATTACTTATCTTTGTTAAAGGCGGGATGATATGTTTTTCTTCTTTTTCTTTCTGTTGCTTGGAATGATTGGTTTATTCTTTGGGGTTAGAGCACTGAGACGACCTAACTCCTGGCCTTTTAATCGTACGAAGGTTGAACTCCATGAATACGATATGATGGGCATCAAGTTTAGAGGCGTTTTTCTCCTTGCTTTTGGTACTGTTTTGACTATTGCCTCTTTCAGACTTCTCTTTATTTAAAATCCAAAAAAGCCGCTAATATAGCGGCTCTCAATCGGGCCATCCTCTGGTCCCTCTCAATATTGTGGTAGCAACATTAATCCTATGGTTTAATATTAGCTTGCTGACCATCAGGAGCCACCGACTTATCGTTCGTCTTCACACCCCTGCGCTTCTTGTAACCTTTGAATATAAAATAGTCCACTATGATTAAGATAATCGGCATTCCGCACAGTAATAGAGGTGAAAACGTATTTTTTCTTATGTTAATCGTATAGACAAATAAAGTTGCTATTGTAGCAACTTTATTAAAAGACATTTTTAGAATTATTAAGCATTTTCAGGTTCATAAATTCCGTAACCATTCTTGCCATTCTTTTTAATCTTGTACATGGCTCCATCCGCATGTCTCAGAAGTTCGGAAGGCTCCTGTCCATGCTTGGGAAATAGGCTGATACCAATACTCATCGAAAGGTTGATATAGTTTCCGGCAATTTTGAAATGGGTACTGAATGCAGCTTCCAATCTTTTGGCGATGACTTCAGCATCGTGATCATCTTTCAGATGGCTTAAAATGATGAATTCGTCCCCGCCAAGCCGAGCTACAGTGTCCGCACTTGGAATTGTTTCGCTTAATCGCTTTGCCATTTCCAGCAACACTTGATCGCCAACATGGTGTCCATATGTATCATTCACTTGTTTAAACCCATCAGCATCCACAAACATGACGGCTAGTTTGTTATGGTTTCTTTGGGCATTACTGATGGCCCAGGCAAGACGGTCATTATAAGCAAGACGATTAGGCAGACCGGTAAGTGGATCATGCAAAGACAAATGTTTGCTGATTTTCTCGGAGATTTTGATTTTGGCGTACTCCGTCTCCAGTTCTTTGATCAGATTTTTAAGTTTATATACCCTGGTATTGGTGTTTGTCATGTCAGTAATCTGAATAAGGGCATAACTCCGATCTTCATGATAGAGCGGTTCAACATGCATATTTTGTCTGAATAATTGTTCATCCTCTCCTTCATTAGGAAGAATGAATGCCTTATGTAAAGCGCTTGAGCAAAATCTGCTCTGTCCATGATACAGCGCATTTTGCAAAATATTTAAATACATGTTCGACTTAAACCGTGGGCAGACCTCAAGCAAATTTAAGCCTACTACCTCTTCTACATTCTTGCCAGTAAAGCGCTCCAACCAGGCATTCCACACAACAACTTTCAAATGCCTGTCCACGATCATTATTCCCATATGGGCTTTGTTCAAAGCTTGTGATATAAGATTATCCATTGTCCGCCTCCAACAAAGCGTCCATTTTGGCCAGCAGGCTCGATATGGAGTTCATACTTAATGCTATGACAATGATACCTGTCACATCCGTATCGGCAAGTAAAAACGAGGTATGTAAAACCAGGACATAGACTTCATTCTGAAGCAATATTTGTTGATCGGAATTGGTGACATAGATCAGTTCAATATCAGGCAGGACGTATTCCAGTTTGATCTCCAGAAAATTACCGAATTCTCCAATAATGGCGTTAAGCAGAACATTGCTAACTTCCTTCAAAACGTCCAAATCCGTGTCCATCAGGTTCGGATCGTTCGGTATAACGCTCTCACCCAGTTCTCCAAGACAGATGTTTGCCAATACTTTGGCCTGCTCAACAGGAAACATCAGAAATGCTTTTCCCTGAAATTCGTATCCAAACTGTAAAGATGACCTAAACAGGTGACCTTCACTAAAGAAAATGTTGTATCTTCGATCTCCAGGATCAACATCGGATATGGAGATTAGTTCCACTTCCGGAATATTCAAAACGATACGCTTGTCCACAATCTCTGACAACATGTTAGCCGCTTGTCCCACGTAAACGTTCACTAGTTCAGTAAGCAAATCCTTCTGTAAATCATTCAGCATGATAGGCCGCCTGAATCAGTTGAATCATGGTAGTTGCCTTCTCTGCGGTTAACGGTTTATTCAAAAAACCAGAAATGCCTAACATTTCAACTTCATCCCTAGTTGTCTTCTGAATATCTGCAGATAAGATAATAATTTTGACATTGCTATCCTTTTCTCGAATCATTCGAAGCATTTCTTGTCCGTTCAAACCAGGCATTAGCAGGTCGGTGGTTATAAAATCAGGTTGAAATTCCTTGAATAGGTTGTATCCTTGCTCTCCATTATTAGCAATCTGAATCTCGCATTCTGGAATATGATCAACAATCAGCTTTGTAAGCAATTTTTGTACGAAAATGGAGTCTTCCACGATTAATACTTTCATTTTCTCTTCAGTCTCCTTGATAAAATGGTAAGAGCTCGGGATGGTCAGGCGCTGTGGACAGTTCTTGATATAGGGCTTTCACGCGCAGTGGCACCCTGAAAAGAGACTGACTGGTGAATCAAGTAAATATAAATTATAGTAACTTTAATTTAATTGTCAACAACATTATTGAATAAGTTAGATTCGTGTGCAATTGATATACTAAGACCTGCCTTTTAAAAAACATGAAAAAAACGGTCACCTAGTGACCGTTTTTGATCGGTTATCTGGAACTGCATTAAGTTTACTCTTTTACCCCTCCAAGCTGCAAGCCATGAACGAAATACTTCTGCAAAAATGGATATACGACTAAGATAGGTAATGCCGCAACAATCGTAATCGCTGCCCGAATAGATACAGGTGTGACCATGTTACGCGCAGCACCAAGATCTGCACCATTGGCAACGGCTGCACTGCTGTTGGAATTCATAGAAGATGATAATAGTTTCATCAACTCATATTGCAGCGTGCTTAGGTTTTGTTTGGAAGATGCATACAGAAACGTATCAAACCAAGAATTCCATTGACCGACTGCAATGAACAGTGCAACAGTAGCAAGAACCGGTTGGCACAGCGGTAGAATAATGGAAATGAATGTTCTGAAATCTCCAGCACCATCGATTTTGGCTGATTCGATCAATCCCTCGGGTAGTGTCTGGATATAAGTTCGAATAACAATCATATTAAAGGCACTGATCAACCCAGGAATAATGTACACCAAGAAGTTGTTTAACAAATGCAAATCTTTCATTAGGAAGTAAGTTGGAATAAGACCTGCACTAAAATACATCGTCAGAACAACTGTAATGGTAATGGGCTTTCTTAATATATAATCTTTTCGGCTTAGTGTGTAAGCCAGCATGGAGGTTAAGAATAGACTTAAAACTGTCCCCAAAACCGTTCTCGCCACAGATATACCAAAGGCGCTGAAGATGGTCCCTCCTGCAAATACTGCTCTGTAGTTTTGATCTGTCCATACCCGAGGCCACAGATAAATCCCACCCCGGATGGTGTCATTACCGGCATTGAATGATACGGCGAGTGTATTCACAAACGGATATAGGGTAACAATCGCGATTGCGATCATCAGTATACCATTTAACGTATGGAAGACAATCGGTTCAAGCCGAGATTTATTGATTCCCATCTCTAGTCCCCCTTATATTAATCGGTCTTCCCCGAGCCGTTTGGAAATTGAATTCGCCGCAAAGATCAGAGTGATACTAACTACTGTTTTGAAGATACCTGCCGCAGTAGCCAAAGAATAATTCCCGATCTGTAGTCCGTACTTCAGGACAAATATATCTATCGTCTGTGACCAGTCGACAACCACACCATTACCTAACAGATACTGAACCTCGAATCCAGCTTCCAAAATCCAGCCCATATTCATGATCAGCAAAATGATAACAATGGATTTGATTCCGGGTAAGGTCACATACAGCATTTTCTTATATCGGTTCGCACCATCAATCTCTGCCGCTTCATAGAGGGAAGGATCGATAGACGTGATGGCCGCCAAATAAATAATGGCATTCCAGCCAACTTCTTTCCATACATGGGATGCGCCTACAATGCCCCAGAAGTATTCCGGAACGCTAAGCCACATGATAGGTTCTTGAATGATATGCAGCTTCATGAGTACCACATTCACAATCCCACCATCTACAGATAGTGAACTTGCTACGATTCCTGTCACAATAATCCATGAGAGAAAGTGAGGTAAATACGATATTGTTTGAATGGTTCGTTTATATAACTTATGTTTGATCTCATTAAGTAAAATGGCAAATATAATTGCTGTCGCAAATCCGAGCACCATATTGATGACGCTCATCGCAATAGTATTACGAAGCACGTTAAGAAATGCATCGTCTGTTAGCAAAAACTTAAAGTGTTTGAGCCCGACCCATTCCTGCTGGGAGAAATTCTTGGCAGGACTGTAATTCTGAAAGGCCATAACCCAGCCCCAAATGGGATAATACGAGAATACGAGAATGTACGCAACGATGGGCAATGACATGAACATGAGTTGTCTTTGTCCGCGCAATCGTTTTAACAGTGGTGCTTTGGGTACGACTGTACGGGTGGTTTGCTCTGGTATGGCTCCAGGCGTGTTCGCCATCTTTCACTCCTCCTATTGGCTTGCAGCGACTTTAAGGATGATGTCCCCGGAAGGCACTCGCCTGAGTAATCCTTTGGTTGATACCTTCCGAGAGAATCATTGCCGCATTTTTTTATTTAACAGACCAGTTCTCGATTCTCCATTTCAGTTGATCATTAATTCGATCTTCATAGGATTTAACATCGATCTTCTTGTAAGCGTCTACATATTCAGTCCAAATGTTATCGAACTCATTCGGTTTTGACATGATTGCTTTAGGCAAGAATTTCAATGAAGTGTCTGTCATTTGTTTGTTCGCTACCGCAGCATCAGAGCCTTCTTTCAGATCGACCTGCCATGCTGGATAGTACACTGGATTTTCTGGTGCAGGAGAGAAGAAGTCACTCCACGTTTTGAAGCCATATGCATCCAGAAGTTCTTTATCTTCCGGTTTGAGGTTGTCATAGAATTCCTCAGGTTGGTTGATCGCTCCAATTGCATTGCCATCTTCAAATGTTCCTTCGAGCTTCGGTGCAGCAGCGTAGAAACCTTCAGCTTTGTTAACCAATCTCCATGCTGGATCATCCTGCTCTGTCCGTTGCTCTGGTGTACGATAGAATCTTCCCTCTTCATTCACTTGATAGTCTACATCCTCTTCACCCCATGACAAGAGCTTCTGGTACTTCTCGTCCATAAGCTTATCGAGGAATTTGATGAGTGCGACAGGGTCTTCGGCATCTTTACTGATACCAAAACCATTGTTCAAGTTAATGACCGGACGATCCAGATAATGATCTGTGATACTTGTATCATAGACAAGCGGGAAGCCTACGTATGTCTGGCCAACTTTCCCCTGTGCTACGAGTGGGTCTTCGCCGGCTTGGAAATTCCAGTGCTGGTCGAACATACTAAGCACACGTCCCGAAGAAATTTTGGCCAGATATTGATCGTAGTTCTGAACAAAGGCTTCTTTATCCAGCAATCCCTCGTTGTACAGATTGTTTAGTTCCTTATAATACCGTTTGGAGATATCTTTGTCGGCAAAAACGGTTGCGACTCCACTATCATCTACGACTACGCCCCCGTCATTGGGGTGACCCGTAAGATGTTCAGGTGGGTTAAGCAAAGGGAACGTCCGCCAGTCTGAAGCCAAAGTAGTGAAACCAATCGTCGGTTGACCATCAATCGTTGGATTCTTGGCTGCATAATCACGGACCAACGTTGTGAAATCATCCAACGTTTTTGGAGTTGGGTACCCGGCATCCTTCAGTATGGACTTTTGGATCCAGAATGCAGGACCAGAATAATAGTTACTAATGAACTCTCCTGTATACACTCCATAGTTAGGCAACCAGTAAATATGTCCGTCACTGGAATCTTTCATCCGGTTCCAGTCTTTACCGAAATGTTTCTTCAGATTAGGTGCATGCTCTTCAATGAGATCTTCGAGCGGAATAACCGCACCCGCTGAGACCAACTTGGTGTCTGCTGTGATCAGATCCGGGAAATCGCCCCCGGCAATCATAACGCCCAACTTCTGTTGAAGATCACCTACTAGAAACTCCATCTCAAGATTAACGCCGAGTTCATCCTGAATCTTCTTGTAGATTCGGTTATCTTTAGCTGGCGCCTGATTTGGCGTTCCGATAAAGGCCGAAATGTTCAGTACCTCTTTCCCATCCTTTGTAGTCGCTTTCTCATTGTCACCGCTGCATCCTGCCAGTGCCAAACTCAAAGCCAGAACGAGTGATACGGAACCCCAAAGCTTCTTTTTCTTAAGTCCCCCCATGTACTTGCCCTCCTTGGAAGTGGTATGTCTTACTGTTTTTAGTATGAAGAAATGTATGCGGTTACAAAATATATACATTTAAGGTCTACCCCCCTGTAATTGTAGGTCTTATTCAGGAGGGGTTCTTCTTTTTCATGGATCAATTCGCATACTTTTGCCTGTATTCTACTGGTTTCATGGCTGTTCGTTTTTCGAAGTGTCTGAGAAAATGCTGGTAACTGCGGTACCCTACTTGCTCCGCAATCGCACTGGATGTTTGATTCGTCTGCTGGAGCAGACGCTTCGCTTCTTCCATTCTTAAATCATGTACTACCTCGATTACACCCTTACCATACTTTCGCAAAAAGGATTGCCCTAAATGGACAGGATTCACGTAGAATCGTTCTGCGAGCTCCTGGATCGTAAATGTCTCCCTGTAATGCATCTGCACATATTCAGCAACCGTCGCCTGGATGCCACCCATTTGCCTCTCCCGGAAAATTGCCAGTGCTGACTTGCATTGCAAACAGAAATGTTCCAGATTGTTAGCAACCTCTTCTATATTTCGATGGCCCTTCTCCAGAATTCCTCTCGCCAATTCGTTCATTAGAGCATTAGGTTCTCCTCCTAATTCTCTGCACAGGGACAGTCCGCGGAATATAATATGGGTAGAGAAAATATGTACAATCTCTGGCGCAGCCTTCATCTGTACAAACAGTTCAAAAGCACTCCGAATCGCAGACGAGAGTTCCTCCACAGAACCGTTTTCAAGCAAATCGCAAATATGGTCCACCTCTGACAGCGTTTCCGGATCAAACTGCCAATTCTCCAGCTGAATATCTTCGGCAAACAAAAGACGCTCTTGATTAAAAAACAAATAACGCCCAACTTCCTGAGCGGAGCGGAAGGATTCAGATAAATGCTCCAGTTTGTTGACCGTTAATCCAACCGCGATATGAATATCTCCGCAGCCGTTATGTTGCATATTATTCATCAAACGCTGGGTAAAAGCTTTAATTGCTTCAAATGTCTCATTTCTATCATTCGCTTCCTTCCCCCATACAAGTCCCAATGAGTCTCTTGTTCTGTCAATCACATAACAGCAAGTTGTTTCTTCAGCCGTTTGTTCGACTACTGAACAGACTTCCTGAATATCTCCCTGAAAGGCTATCCGCAGGTATGCCCAATGGGACTTGTTTAAACGAGGAAGGATCTCTGACATCTCCTGCTCCGATATATTTTGCTTATCCTTAATCAGTGCGGACAAAAACGCTTTGATCCTTTGCTCGTTTGCATGTTCCCTTATACGCTCCTGGTTTTCACGCTCCTGCAATTGCATACGGAGACGGACCAACATATCCTCTGCTTCTGTACTGTCAACCGGTTTGGTTAAATAGTTGGAGACACCTAATCGAATAGCTTGTCTGGCATAATTAAAGTCACTGTATCCACTCGTGATGACAAACAGCACAGACTCATGTTCCAATCGTCGTGCTTCTTCTACAAGTTCCAGCCCATTCATCACAGGCATACGAATGTCTGTCACCACGAGATCAGGTCGATCTTGTTCCATCATCCGAATGGCTTCCTCACCGTTGGCGCACACGCCTCTGATTTCGAAACCATACTTTTCCCAATTGATCAGAAGCTGTAACCCTTCAATGGCATAAGGTTCATCATCGACTAACAGTACTTTATACATGAGAGTTCACCTCCTATTTCCTCTGTTCCAGCTTGGAGATCGGTATACGGTACCCTGCAATAGTTTCCTTTCCAGGTACACTGCTTAGATCAAATATCGCATTTCCTTCATAAAAGAGTTCCAACCTGCGGTAGACATTGCGGAGTCCTACATGCTCGCCGTTCCTGGGTCTTTCAGAACGAATATCTCGCAGGAGCTCGGTTAGTCTCCCTGCATCCATACCGATTCCATTATCGATCACCTGAATAAGCAATTCAGAAGCGTTTCGTGTCGCCGTTATCTTGATCTGTCTTCCATTCTTTCGCGCCTGCAAGCCGTGTTTGCAGGCATTTTCGACGAGCGGTTGAATACTCATTCGGGGAATGAGCAACGAAGCTGTATCAGGATCAACCTCGAAGGTGTAATCAAACAGCTCTCCAAAGCGAAACTTCTCAATCTGGAGATAAAGATTCGTAAATTGCAGCTCTTCTTGCAAAGGAATCAAATTGTCAGAATGACTGAGCAACTGTCTCATCAGTTTGGACAGACTTTTAATAATCTCAATTACTTCTGTATATCCATTCTTCGTACTAACGACCAGTAAGGCATTCAATGTGTTAAATAAAAAATGAGGATTCATCTGACTCTGGAGCATGGACAATTCAGTCCTCACTTGATCCAACTCCAGATCTTTTTGATTGATTTCCAGTTTATATACGTCATTAATCAGCGTATGAATTTTACCAATCATGATGTTAAATGTACGAATAAGCCCGCCAATTTCGTCGCGGCCTTCGTGAATTTCAATCAGATCGAATCGTTCGTTACGAACCTTCTCCATATGTCTGGATAGCTTGCGAATCCGATAGTGGTAGGAACGCAAAATAATGTAGATCAATAAAGAGGGGACCACGATACTTAATGCGAGCAACCCCAGAATTGATTTGAAGGCTTCTTGCAAAAGGTGGTCAAGGTGACGCGTATCGGCAACTCCAATCAATTTCCAACCCTTTAGGTAGGCTAGATTTCCCAACGATTTTTCGAGCGTGTAAGCAGAATCTCCAGATTCCTTGAGCATCGATTCATTATCAAGGGGGGATAAGTCGGTTTCGCTGAATTCCCCACTTGAAACGACAGTTCGATTGTTGCTGTCCACCAGACGCAGCTGAAGACTGTCTGATTCACGATTTAAAATGCTATACACCCGGCTAAGTTCCAGATCAATCTTGGAATACTTGTTGTAATTGGCATAGGAAGTATAGGTATCCATTGTGCCAATCACACTGATTCTTCTTCCCGCGTTAAATCCGGATGGCTCAATATAATCAACGACAAGAATGCCTCCACTGGTGGATTTCAGCTGTTTCAATCCAGGGAGTACATTCTTGTCTTTCATCACGATATAGTGACTGCCCGTCTGAATGGTATCGTTATCCGTGTAGATACGCACCTCCAGAATATTCGCTGACATGTACCGTGTTAATTTATCTCGCAGGAATGCATGGTACACGTTGTAATAATCCACGGGGGAATGATATGTCCGATCCAGTGCCTCATAGAGCGAATCGTCTGCTGCAATAATTCGACTCAGAGCAACGCTCTCATCAATCATGCCTAGCAGTTCCCCCGCAGCCCTGTCGATGGATTTACGCAGATTTTCCTGTTCTCTAATCTTGATATCCGCAGAGGTTCGTTGATAGAAGAAGATATTAATCGTTATTACAGGAAGGAGAATACTAAGTACATAGATAAGCAGAAATTTAGATCGGAGAGGAATATCATTAACCTTACGGAACATCCAGAATTTATGACGCATATAATCACCCTTGGTTTTTGTTTTTATAGACTGACGGAAGCTCCCCTGTATGCGCTCTGAATTTTTGGGTGAAATATTCAGCATCATGATACCCTAGCCTGAATGCAATGTCAGTGATCTTCATATTGGTACGTCGCAGGAGTTTACGGGCCTCCTCAACACGAAGCTGGTGCACATAGTCAATGAAACTGACCCCCATCTCCCGCTTGAACTGTTGACCCAGGTAGGCAGAATTCACGTGAATACGATTAGCTACATCTTGTAATTTAATTTTACTTCGATAGTGTTGCTTCAATTCATTCACTGCTTCTGCAACAAGTCCTCCCGTACCCGTCTTTTGCTTCAATTCAGACTGGGAAAGTTGCTTGGACAGTCGAACACACAGGTCTTGCAATGTGCCAGAAGACCAACTCGCAGCCTCATGCCATTCTTTTTCACATAGTATTTCTCTGCAAACCTCTCTTTTCCCATATTTTCGTAGCAACTCCCCATGGATATATCGGATGACATGATGTATCCATTCCAACGAAACCTCAGCTTTCTTACTCTTCTCTAGCAGTGCACTCAATGCAATATCAATGGAATACGTGTTTCCTGCTTCAATCAGTACCAAGATCTCTTTGGAAATGTTCATCATATGCTCTAAATCATATTCTTCGCTTATTCGATATTCATTAAGATGATTTTCATAGGCTTCATCTGTAACCATGACTCCATTTTGCTGTTTTTGCTCATTTCTGCGTTTGTCCAGAGGTTCAATCATTTCCATAAGGATTTGATGGATCTCCTCGGGAACAAGAGGTTTAAGCACGTACTGATCGACCTGATAGCGTATGGCTTGCTTCGCGTAATTAAAATCGGAGTATCCTGTAACGATAACAATTTTAGAGGTATAGGCGAGATCTTCTCGCAAGGTGTGAATCAAACCAAGACCATCCATAACAGGCATTTGAATATCCGTGACGACAAGATCCGGTTCAACCGAGTTGAATAAAGCAAGTGCTTCCTCCCCATCCGTTGCCGTTCCGCAGAGCTCATATCCACAAGCTCGCCAGTCAATCATCGTTCTCCATCCTTCTAGCATAAACGGCTCATCATCCGCGACAATGACCTTGTACATTAGCTCACCTCTCTTTTGTCCGTGATCAGCTGCATGTATTTAATCTATATCTATAGGTAGATTCCAGTTGCTGTGAAAACGCTAAACAGCAGAACAACAGCAGGATTGTTGTCTGCTCGCACAACTTGGAGAACAAATTTTCCACCAGTCTCATCGTCATTGATCAATAACATAGGAAATGGTTTCATCAGACCGTACTATAAGAACGCTCCGATTGTAGCGAAGCGCCGGATAACAATTCAAGTGTAACGCTTACATTTTGGTACAACAACCTGATAAACTATAGGTTTTCACCCGACAAAGTATAGGTTTAGCTCAGAAGTAATCTACTGTCAGGAAAAAAAAATCATTCTCCACGTACAATACGGAATCCTTGATCGGGACCAAAACCATTTGCATCAAATTTGCCACGGAATGATATTTCATTGTTATTGACACCGCCGATCCAGCCTCCGCCTTTCACAACTCGCCAAGTTTGATTTGGACTCTCCGAATCGCTGTACCAGTCCCAGCACCATTCTCTCACATTCCCAGACATATCATAGATTCCTAACTCATTCGCCTTCTGAGTTCCGACTTTTTTGGTTTGATTACGGTTGCTCTCAATAGCGGGCCAGCTCCAGTCACCCGTCAGAATGTTCTCGCCGGCATTTACCCAGTACCAAGCAACTTCATCAGGATTGTTACTTCCGCTGTATGTGTAATTTAAGCTCTTTTGACCTCCGCTTGCAGCGTATTCCCATTCTGCCTCTGTGGGTAAACGGTAACCGTTGGCGTCCTCGTTGATCGTTACATTCCATTTTATATTGTCGTTTTCATTGTGATTATTCGTGTCCTGGTTGTCTTTGTCTATATTGTAATAAGGTTTCAGGTTTTCTTTTATACTTTTTTGATTACAGTATTCCACTGCGTCATACCAGCTGACCATTTCAACAGGCAGATCATCTCCCTTGAAGCCGGAAGGGTTTTCCCCCATAACCTCCATCCATTCTTTTTGAGTTACTTCGTATTTGCCAATATAGAAGGATTCCAGCGTTTCATTCCTATCAATCTGACTCGGCTTACTGCTCTTGAAGGCTCCCCCTTCGACGAATACCAAGTCATCGTTTAATTTGGTATTACTTGCTGAACAAGCACTTAGACTAACAACTATAGCGATTAAAGTTAACCATACCAGCTTCCTCATTCAATTATTCTCCTTTACTAAGCTTGAATCCGGCAACGTTGAGGTCCGTTAGTTTGGTGAATAACGTTCCTCAACGTTGCCGGAAAATTGAATTCAAATGCAGGTGCAGACGTTGAACTGCATCACATCAGTTTTACCAAACCGTCACGTTTGCGCTTCCGCTGCTTTGATAACCCTCTGTTGCCATCACCTGATAAGACCAACTACTTCCAAGGTTCATCCCTTTGCTCGCCCATGCATTCACGTGATTGCTGAACGTAATGGTAGAATTAACTCCGATTGGTTTCTTGGACTGTCTAACACTCCAATATTGAGGGAAAGTCTGAGTACCATCAATGGAAGGTGCATTGTATCTCATCGTAGTATAGATGTCATATGTGCCGCCATCACTAGTCATAGAGCCCTTATACGTTCCAGTAGGACGATACGATCCCCAGCTATCCACCACGTAATATTCAATTAGAGCGTTTCTAGTCCAACCATAGAAAGTGAGATAGCCGTTACCTGAAGGAGAGAATACGCCGGCATTGTAATTGACCACTCGATTAGGCGTACCAGATGTCCACCCTTTCCCTACAACAAAGTTACCTACATTCTGCCAGTTTACACTATAATTCCCTCCTGATCCATTAACAGCGTTGACCGATCCTCCACCATCTGTCCAATTTTGCCAATAATCTGTTGCAGCGCTGGATGTTGCTGCAAAGACACCAAAACTCATGGAAGCTGCGAGAACAACGGTCATTAATTTTTTACCAAATTTGAACATGGATGATACCTCCTGATATTTTAATAGATTTGGTTGATGCTACAATCCGATATGAATGTTTCTCAGCAAATTCACTTGAAAAGACGTTGCGAAAACAGATACAGATCGTTCTTCCACACGGGCCAATCATGTCCTCCACGTTCCTCATGCCAAATGTGAGGTACTCCGTGTTGCGCCAAATATTGGTGGACCCCAAGACTAATCTCTATGAGATTGTCCTGTTCACCGCAAGAGATCCATAACAACGAGAGTAATGAAGGCGCTTTCGAAAAATCAGGGACAAGTAGCTCCGGACTTCTGGTATTTGGGGCTGCGGAGAAAGCACCGATCCATGCAAAATGGTCTAGATTACTTAATCCGATATTTAAGGATTGACCTCCACCCATGGATAAACCAGCAATCGCCCTTTTATCCCGGCTTTTATGCAAAGGGTAGTTCGACTCCATGTAAGGTATCAAATCGTTGAGCAGATCGGATTCAAACCGTTTAAATGCTTTGATTTTCTCAGGTTCAAACAGGTCTCCTTCGGCTCGGTCATTCGACATAGCGCGACCGTTGGGGAAAACAATAACCATGGGCTCAAGCAAATTATCGTTGTACATATTATCGAGAATAATTTGCGGGGAACCATGAGTATGCCATTCGGTTTCGTCTCCGCCAATACCATGCAAAAGAAAAAGTACAGGATACATCGTTGTCGAAGAAAATTCTGGTGGGGTGTACACCATAGCTTTACGGGAATTGCCAACCGTGGTGGAAGGATACTCTACCGTCTCCATGACTCCACGTGGTATATTCTCCCGATACTGGTCATATCCCGTTACTGCTGGTGAGATCAATTCCATTCTCTTTTCCTCCGAACATATGAGTGACTATCAGTCTTCAGTTAATCCACATAGCCAAAACCCAGAATAGTGAAGCATTTATGTTCATGACCTTCCGCCATTTCGATCTCGATGGAGTGTTCCCCCACATGCTCTTCGTTAAGCAGAAGTGTGGCATGGCAATGGGTCCAGTTCACTTGATGCGGATCGACTTTTTGGACGAATACCCCATCTACCTTAATATGTGCAGTTCCGAATTCATCGTTACCAGAATCCTTGAAGATCAGAATGAGGCGTTTGCACTGCAAACATATCCGAAAGCTGCTCTGATCCTCTTTTCCCTCTCCTGTACGCATCCAGTTGTTGGGGAACTGAGGTGTACCATAGTCATGAGCATCCATCTCAACCATCTGCAGATCCGTGTCCGTTTTACAAAAAGAGCCTGCATCAATTCGGGCAATGTGATTACCGTTTTTCCGATCCAACAGCTTCACATTAACAAATTCATTTCCAATTAGCGGAGCTTTTTCAATATCATGATCTTTCTCATCCCACTCAGAACGATTCGTCACGTCGAACAAATATTCCAAACAATCGGCCATAATTCGATGCCCTATATTAGTTGGATGATATATATCATGGAAAAATTGCTTTTTGGAAATAACGTTGCCTTCACCTTTTGTCTTGTTGAACTGATCTACGACAGCATCTTTCACACTTACCATTGGCAGATCATAATGCCAGCCTACCGGAGCGAGACGATCCTGTAGATTCCAGTCATTTTCGAATACACTGAATAACAAGATGACCGCTGGCTTGTTATCGGCAGTAAGTGCTTTGAGTACCAGACTCTCGTAACATTTACCTTGGGTTTCATCATCTGCGTCATTGACTGCGAATTCGATTATGACAATATCCGGCTGAACGGCACCTCCCCTCAGCACATCACGATCATAACGTACAATCCCCAGTTCTGAAGGAGTTCCACCCACACCTGCTTTAATCAGATGAATCGGACTATCTTTTGAAAGCGCAAACATAAACTTGAACGACTCATACGACCGATAAGCGTAACATTGGAGATGAATAGGTACTGCACCAGCACCATGGGTAATGGAGCCTCCAATATAAGCGATAACGACAGGTTCACCGTTTTTTGCCTTCTCAATGGCTCGTTTTAATCTGACATTATTTCCCTTGTTCAGAAGAGATCGGCCAATCATGTCGCGATATCTAGGTGACTCAAAATCAATTGCGGGCTTGACTGCCGACGCTGTCACTCCAACTGGATCGCGCGGTGCAGTGAATTCCGTGTTTTCACCTGCATCTCCTGAATCCTGGAGCATAAATCATCATCACATCCTTCCGGTTAGATTCTGACCATCCTCAAACAACTTTTAAAGGATCACAGCTTGTATTATTATTAGATCAGATGTGATCCTTCTCCCAAAGTGTATCCCTTACATAATTTTACAACAACCTGACAAAGTATAGGATTTTAACCAATATATCATTTTAATTTGAGTACAATGACATGCAGATCTGAACACCTATAATTTTTCATGTAAACGCTTTAATTTGTATACTATTTCCATGTTATAATTTTGAAAAACCGCATTGATGAAGGAGGATACTCATGAATATCACGGGTCAAGGCGCGTGGGATACGGGTACATATACAAATCTGTTTTTGAAGCTAGGCTACGATGAGAATGAGATCACGAACAGATTGGAAGAAACATGGAACGAGCTGTTTTATGGCGATGACAATACTCGAATATATTACCCCATGGGTGAGGACAAGGGTTATTTGCTGGACACCGGTAATCTCGATGTTCGCTCCGAGGGCATGTCCTATGGCATGATGATGGCTGTTCAGATGGACAAAAAAGAAGAATTTGATCGACTCTGGAATTTCTCACACACGTTTATGCAACATAAAGCGGGTCGTTATAAAGATTATTTTGCCTGGCATTGCAAGCCTGACGGAACCCGACTCTCGCAAGGTCCTGCTCCTGATGGTGAGGAGTTTTTTGCCATGGCGCTTTTTTTGCCTCCAACCGCTGGGGTGATGGCGCTGAACCTTATGATTACAAGGCACAAGCCCGCAAGATCCTTCGTGCATGTATACATCAAGGCGAAGACGGCGAAGGCGATCCCATGTGGGACCCGGAAACAAAACTGATCAAATTCATACCAGAAACACCGTTTAGTGACCCATCCTACCATCTGCCTCATTTTTATGAGCTATTCGCGAAATATGCGGATGAAGAAGATCAGCGCTTCTGGAAAGAAGCGGCGGCCGCTAGTAGAGCTTACCTTCATACAGCCTGCCATCCCGTAACCGGACTATCACCTGAATATGCGAACTATGACGGCTCTCCGGCTCCAATACAGCCGCATGGTGATTTCAGACATTTTTACAGTGATGCCTACCGTGTTGCTGCGAATATAGCGCTGGACTGGGAATGGTTCCGCAAGGATCACTGGCAGATCGAACAATCCAATCGGATTCAATCCTTCTTCAGTGATATTGAAATGTCCGATTATCGTCGTTATACAATAGAAGGTGAACCTTTCGACGAACCTTCACTGCATCCTGTAGGTTTGCTGGCTACCAATGCCATGGCTTCACTGGCTGCGGACGGTCCACATGCTGACACATTCGTTCGCAAGTTCTGGAACACACCTTTGCGTCAGGGAGAGCGACGTTATTACGACAACTGCTTGTATTTTTTCAGCATGCTCGCTCTAAGCGGAAAATATCGCATGTACTAAACTAAGGGAATTTGCACGAGCCGTTGAATCTGTCCTGTGAACGTTTGGCTTGCAGGACAGGTTCAATCACAGAATTTTAAGAAGGATGCAATGTTATTACGATTTAATCTATATCAATAAAAAACGTTCCTGGCTCGCATATATTGACTGCGAACCGGGAACGTTTGGTTGTGCAAATACAGGCAGTAACTTTTCCCGCTCTGTATGATTCAGAGACTTTAATTATTTGGAAACGGAAGAAGTATCATAGGAAGATTGCATAATCTCCAGATATCGATTAATGTTCAGTCCCTCCAGGCCTTTCACATATTCATCCCAATCCTTATCCAGACTTTTGGCGCCTGTAATAAATTGCAGGGCGTTCTGATCGATGTAATCCTTGAGATTGGTCTGCATCATGCTGGCTTCATCAGCTTGGGACGGATCTACCCACAATGCCCAATGAGGGAAAATCTCTTTCGGTTCCTTGCCCTCCATTAACAATGTCGCCTCATAGAGACGTCGCTCACCACCATCATTGGCATAGATGTCTGTCCCCTGTACTTCGGAGTCCCGATATGCCTGATAATGATTGTACTGACTCAATGCAGCCCAACTGTCATTACGAGGTTCTTCTCCAGAAGGAAGCGGAATGGCTTTATATAACGGCTCAATCTGATCATTGAGCGCCACTTCTCCTTCTTGTGGTTTGCGCCAGCTTACGCCCTCTTCTCCCAGATATGATGCCATGGTTCCTTCCTGGGTATAGAGATAATCCAGCAGCTTTATGGCCGCGATCTGTGTTTCCTCACTGGCTTTGTTTGTCAGTACAAAGGACGCTCCGGGATCAATCGGATAGTTGTACGTAGCATAAGCAGCATGGGGTCCCTTCAATGGAGGGATGGGATTGTAATCATTCCCGTAAGGAGAACCTTCGGCAGTGGTTACGAATAATGATGGATGCATCGCTGCTCCCGCACCGAGAAGCTGTGCATCAGCGTTATCTCCAATTTTTTTGAAGGCCCCGACGTTTTGGGTAAATGCCCCTGGATCAATCAACCCTTCATCGTACAGGGATTTAATATAGGCAAGCCCTTCTTTCCACTCCGGTTTGTTCACTACGGTCTCCACTTTCCCCTGATTGACAATGAGATAATTCCGATCGTCGTCATAGATAAAACCGTTCATCAAGTACGGAATAATGTGCACACCGAAATTTTCAGTCGAACCGCTTAGTGGTACTTCGTCGGCTTTGCCGTTCCCGTTCGGGTCTTTCGTTTTAAATGCCCGAAGCATTTCTTTAAATTCTTCTGTCGTCGTGGGTTCTGTCAGGCCCAGTTGTTCCATCCATTTGGTGTTGACCCACATCTTGTTCGGGTATGAACAGTGAAAACATTCATTCAGACCCGTCAGACCATAGATATTTCCGTCAGGAGCAGTGTTCATGGCCCGATAATAGTCATTGCTCTCAAGTACTTTTTTAATATTGGGAGCATGCTCCTCAATCAGATCATTCAGCGGCAAAATAACCCCCTGTTGACCAAACTTCAACAAGTCTGTCTGGGAGAAACGATCTACCCAAGGGATGAGCAGATACAAGTCCGGGTAATCACCGGAAGCCAGTGAAATCTGTCTTTTCTCCGCTGCACCGTCGAATGGAACCGTAGTCCAGTTGAACTGAATATCAAACTTCTCTTCCATTTTCTTCGTGAATTTGTTAGTGGACAGGTTGGTATCCGAACCCTGGTGAGCAAACACATTAATGGCCGTCTTGCCTGATGGATCGCTGCCTTCCCCGTTCCCCTTATCAGAACTTGAACATCCGGCAAGTACCAACGAGGTAAACAGCATACAGGCAAGAATGATGAATCCCGCTTTTTTCAATACAATCCTCTCCCTCATGAATAATAGAAAAAATGAACTTATCCTTTGACTGAGCCAATCAACATGCCTTGCACGAAATACCGTTGAACAAAAGGATAGATGATTAGCACCGGCAAGCTGGCCATCACAATTAACGAGTACTTCATGAGTTCAGCCATCTGCTGCTGTTTGATCATTTCCGATGCATCCATGTTCCCCGTACTGCTGTTCAGAATAAGAATACTGCGCAATATCAGCTGTAGCGGATAGAGCGACTGTGATTTCAGGTAGATGAGGGCGTCAAAGTATGCATTCCACTGACCGACAGCGTACATAAGTGACAACACGGCGATAATCGGTTTGGCGAGTGGCAGGATAATACTGAATATAAACCGGATGTCACTGCAGCCATCGATGTCTGCTGCTTCGGACAATTCTTCCGGTATCGAGTTCTGAAAAAAGGTACGGGCAATGATGACTTGCCATACCCAGACGGCATTGGGAATCAGCAACGCCCAGCGGGTATCAATCAGTCCCATGGTTTTGACCACCAGATAGGTAGGGATCAAACCGCCCGAGAACAGCATGGTGAAGGTAATAAACATCATTAACGAGCTACGGCCAACAAACGTTTTTTTGGATAATGGATAAGCAATCATAATGGTCAGTGCCACGCTGATGAAAGTGCCGCAGGCTGTATAGAAAAGGGAATTGGCATACCCGGTAAGGACTTGATCATTCCGCAATACAGACTTGTAACCGTCGAACGTCAGGTCAATGGGCCACAACCAGACTTTTCCCGAGGAGACGGCAGCAGGGCTGCTGAGCGAAGAACTCACAATATATATCAAGGGATACAGCACGGCAATCAGCACCACAGTCAGCATGAAGTACACAACCGTTATAAATACGCGGTCTCCCCAGGATTCACGAATCGTACTGCTGCTCTTGATCCGGGAACGACCTGCATTTGTCTGTGTGTTAGGCATAAGTTGGTTCTCCTCCTTTCGCTCCCGTTACCATAAGCTTGTATTGGACAGTCGCTTGGCGACCGCGTTTACGATTAATAGCAGAATCAGGTTAATCACCGAGTTGAACAGGCCAACCGCAGTAGCGAAGCTATAATTGGCATTCAGCAAGCCTATTTTATAGACATACGTGGAGATGATCTCCGAAGCAGACAGGTTGAGCGGATTTTGCAGCAAATATATTTTTTCGAACCCAACAGCCATGATATTCCCTACACTCAGGATCAGAATGATGACGGCTGCCGGAAGTAGTCCAGGCAGATCTACATTGATGATTTTCTGTATTCGGTTGGCTCCGTCCACTTTGGCGGCTTCATATAGGGATGGATCAACACCTGCCAGAGCAGCCAGATATATCACAGCGGAGTACCCCATTCCCTGCCACACATCTGAGAATACGTAGATGGATCGAAACAGTCCGGGCTCTCCGAGAAAATTCACCGCTTCGAAACCAAGGGCGCCTGCAATCGTGTTGACAATACCCAGCCTAGGAGACAGAAAGAGCATAATGATGGAGACCATAACAACGGTAGAGATGAAATATGGAGCATACGTCACCATTTGTACTGTTTTTTTGAATCGTATGTTTTTGATTTCGTTCAGCGCGAGCGCCAGTAATATAGGAATCGGGAAACCAACGATCAGACTGTAAAACGAAATGTAGAGTGTGTTCTTGATTAGCATGACAAACGCCGGATTTTTGAAAAGTAATTCGAAATACTTGGTTCCGGCCCACGGACTGCCCCAGATCCCCTTGATGACGTTGTAATCTTTAAATGCCAGGACTGCATTCACCATGGGTACATACTTGAAAATAATAAAGTAAGCAATCGGTGGCAGGATCAGCAGATACAGCTGCCAATGTCGCCTCCAGCTTCTGGATAAAGCTCGCTTTAAGGCAAACGGTTTACTTGGTTTCTCCACGGACTTTGATTCACTGGTCATTGTGGTTCTCAGAATCATCCCCCCATTCTTGGCTCCCAATCGTGCTGAACTTCAGTTTAACTTGGTAGCGCTTACTTTTTGAGTAATCATAAGATTGCGCTGGGGATGCGTAAAGGTACAGTTACGCTGAGAAAGTACAAAAAGCGAATATAGTTCCTGAGAAACAGCCTACATTAACCGCTATGAACGTCCATTTTCCGAAACACACTCGGAGAAATGCCGCGTACCCGCTTGAAAGCTCGGCGGAATGAATGTGCACTGTTATAACCGGTGGCCTCCGCTATCTCGTCAATGGTCTGACCGGTGGAGTGCAACAAGTTCGAGGCAGCATCGATGCGTACCCGTTCTACATAATCGGAAAGATTCTCTCCCGTATGTTCTTTGAATAGTTGGGATATAAACTTCTCGGACTTGCTCATGTGCTCCGCAATCCGATAGATCGTCAAGTTTGCATCCCCATAATGTTGTTGGATAAAACAAATCATTTCGCTTACAGTATCCGCATGTGCTCCTGCTCTTCTTCTCTGGAAATCACCGCAGATGTCTTCTGTTAACCGTTTGAATTTTGCACGCAGCGAAGTAATCGTTTCTGTCATCTGAATGGATGTCACCCGAGTTTTATATTCCTCCAGCAGGGAGGCATCCAGCTTGAATTTGGGTTCGTCCAGCTTCAGAAAAGTCCCCTTCAGCTCCATGATGAACTGCTGTGTCATCTCGTAGGACAGTTCCCGCTCTTCTAAATTACGAAGAAACAATTGCTCCAAAATGCGTATCGCCTCTTCAGGCTCCCCGACTTTGATTGTGTTCAGCAGGCGCTGTTCAGACTCAATTGGATAATAGAACATTTCATTTTCCTTCATCGTATCTTCAAATCTCACCAGATGATCTGTTCCCATATGAATGGCATAATCCAGAGCTTGTTTGGCTTCGTCAAAGGAACGCCCTGCATCATTCCAGACCTCATAAGCTGCACCTGTGCCAATAGTTGTAGATATCCTATGCTCCCGGTAGATCACTTCCATCAAGGTGTTCAGCTCTTTTTCACATCTCCCTATAGCTTCATTCAGTGAGTTCTCATCCAATGGACAGGCAAAAGCGATCTGGTCTGTTCCCCAATCCGTGATCAGCAGCTGCGCATTCCATTCTGTAAGTACTTGTTTGATGAGCAGCCTTGCGACACCCAGTTCATGGATCGTTTCTTCACTGTCCGGATTGGCATATCCGTTTACCTTCACTAAGCCTGCCAAGCCCTTGCTGCTATGAAGAGAAATGTGCGCCTGGGATGAGATAACCTCCAACTCAAGTGAGGTATAGACTTCTCCGATTAACAAACGTTTGATAAAACCGTCTCTCAATAACGGAATCTGCTCATTCATGGCGTTTTTAAGTGAGTCATTATTAGCAATGAGATTGTTAATATGGCTTGCCAAAAAATCATATTCATTGCCCCGTCTGTCCGGGGAATCGGTGATTTGTTCCCGAAAAGAGGCCAACAATCTGTATACGGGTGCACTATTCCGATAGGCCAGAACCAGCCCGAACAGCAGTCCCAAGGCAATGGTTGCCAAAGTAAAGGCCAGCGTGACCTGTTTGATTTGGTCTGCTTTTGTCATGAGTGCTTTCTCCGGAATCCCTGCCATGTAATTCCATCCATTTTGACTGGACTGTATCGATATCAGCAGCCGACCATCGCTTCCAGGCTGTACGTTCTGCACGTTCAGCTCCGTTTCCGCAGCATTACCTTCTCTCCGATGACTCTGTGCCATTTGCTCGGCCTCGGCCTGTTCAATGCCAAGGGAGAAAATGATCTGCCCTTCCGCATCGGTGACGAGAGTCCAGCCGCCATATTGATCCACAATATTTTGAGTAAGGCTGGCCATCTGATCCTGATCAATCATGACACCAATCGTTGCTTGCGGTTTGTTGAAGCTGTTCAAAGGCAGAGATTGCAGAAACGTAATGGCGGGAACGTCTGCAAGCACAGTGCCGAGTATTTCACGTTTATAGTTTCGAAGCGGTATGATTTCATTAAAGTGTGGTTGTTTGAGAATTTGGTCATGCCATTGTTCAAACGACATACCGTCCAGCTGATTGGCAGCATAATAATGCTCTGGACGATAATACACGGTTCTTGGTGTTATGATAGCATTGTAGTTCGGAATGTGAATGAAGAAATGGGACAAGTAATCATTGGTACTGCTGTACATGGAGAGGCTCCGCTGCATACGGTTCATACCGTAGACATTGTAGAGATCATGTGGCTTTGGCCCAGCAATTAAATTTTGTAAATCGGGATTGACGGCAAGCTGTCTGGTAAAAGCTTCGACTTGAAGAAGATTTCGCTCAATGATCTCTTTGCCAAGACTCAGCGACTTCAAACTGTTCTCAATGGAGCTGGAACGGGCTGCTTCAATGGAAGCTCGGTAAGAGGCATATCCCGCAATTTGAGGAATCATCAGAATGACAAGATACGAAATGAGGAATCGGCGGAACACGGGTGAAAATTTGGACCATAGGAGCTGCATATGTACCCTCCCTTTTTTTATCAAGCGCTTACATTTCTCTGTGATAAGGTAGCTGTTCAATGATACACCGGGCATTTCTTCCTGGTGAAGGTACAACTTCTTCCTTATGGTACATTTGCATACTGCAGCGTACAATGCTTGCATGAAAATAATTGTTGCTCTGTGGGTTAGCGCACAAATATAGTTGTATTTTACCTTCGCATGACATCCATCACAAAGTATCAAAAATAAACGCAAAGAACCTCCCCAAGACATGGAATGACTTGGGGAGGTTGTTGTTTAACGTTGTGCTTATTAATTGCTAACGGCAACAAATTTCCATTGTTGGTTTGTAGCACCTGTGTAGGTGTTCTGTTGCAGCTGGGCTCCATCCGAAGTGGAAGCGTTCGCCACTTCAATCGCTTTATTGCTGTTCACGTTGATGATACTCCAGTACCCGTTACCAAGATCGTTGACCTTAAAATGCTGAGCGGTTGTGTTCAGATTGCTCATGAGTTGAACCGCTTCCCCATTGGTGAGGGTACCGTTGCGAATGTCGATGACTTTGTCCGGCGAGTTCACACTTGTCAGTGTATAGTTGCCGTTACCGATCGAAGTCAGAACCCACTTCTGAGGGTTACCTCCCAGATCGCTCCACTGCTGGAGCTGAAGATTATTTTCATTTTGACCACCAGGAACATCAACAACTTTGTTGGAATGCCGGGCTACGATTTTATAAGTTGCACCGGATACAAGACCCGTTGTCGGTCCGCCGCCTTGTCCACTGCCCGGGTAAGTCTGAGCACGTTCATGGTACCAGTTGAACAGGAATCGTCCCATGGCACTCCGTGAAGCATCTCCATCCCATTTCAGTCCAGCCGTTGGGTCGGCAAAGGAGCTTCGTGGTCCTTCACTTAGAATGAATCCGTTCATATGAGCTGCAATGCTGACATTACCTGATGCGTTGAAAATCGTTTTGGTATTGGTGCCAAAACCTTCATTGCTACCATTAAACAAGTTCCAATAGGCCGAATCGCCAGGTTTGTTTTTGAACCAGGTTACCTCGGTAATATTAATCGGATATTTGTCAGCGGCTGCCTTCACGTTGGTATTCCACTGGTCTTGCAGGATAGAGAAGTTGTCATATGCGCCATAACCAGGGTACCAGTGAACCGCATATCCATAGTTATTGAGCGGATCAGTCAATGGATGGCTTGCCGTCAAGCTGTAAAATTGGTTGTATCCGAGACCTGCCGCCCAGATGACGTTGTCCGCACCTTTGCTGCGAATTGTTGAAATCATGGAATTTTGGAAATTACGCAAATCATTCCAGTGATCCACAAAGTCATTTTCCCCGTTGTATCCACCCCAATGTCCATTGGCATAGGATTTCACCGGTTCGTTGACCAGTTCGAAGTGAACGTTGTCTGCACTTTTGATCTCCGGGCGTGAAGCGAGATAACCCCAGATTTCGTTGAATTTTTGCAGGTTGGCAGGTGTTGTTGCCTGATCATCCTTCAATGTGAAGTCCAGTCCCAGGACAACATAGACACCTTTTGTTTTGGCATATTGAATGTACGGAATAATTACATTTTGCGTAACGGTCTGCACACCGGCAAAGTTATATGTACCAGCAGCCACATCTCCCATGTCCTGACGATCGATGAACAGACGTACCTGATTCATATTCCAGCCATGATTGCTTCCGTATTTCGGGCTGGTGTCAGCAAAAGTATCGGTAATGTCTTTCAGATAAGCCAGTGTAGCTGCATGACGGTTATTGCCGTGCAGATTGAGATAATAATTGCTATCCTGATATGTCCAGTAGGCCCCTGAAGGTTGATGCCAACCGTCCAGAAGCACAGGCTGGTTGTTGCTGTTCACCAGGTTTTTGCCGTTTACGTGAAGCTTGCCCATCGGCATGCCCACCCATGCTTCGGCGCGGCTGCCTCCCCATGGAGCAATTGTGATCAATAAAGCCAGAATGAGTACAAGTTTACAAGATGTCATGAACTTCTTCACTATAATTCCTCCTGATCTGATATATTGCCTTGCAATAACGCGAGTATGCTCCGTCAGAGTATCTCTGATCAAACAGATCGCTCAGGTCGGCGCCCGCTCACGCAGCCCGTTCCACACCAGTAGGGGGATCCTGCGCAGGGAAGGATCGCGGTTCTGCTGTGAGCAGCCGTTCATGAGATCGTTACATGCCCCCTTTTCAAAGATGGAATGTTGCATGAAGTTCCTCCTCCCTCTTCCAGTCTGATCCCACTCCAAACGTACAGAAGAACTTAACTTAACCGACGATTCCCGTACGCTCTACACTCTCTACGAAATATCGTTGCACAAACAAATAGATGACGATCAAAGGCAGAATAGCAAGAAGAATTCCTGTATCCTGGATCATGCTCAGATAGAACGGATCGGCCTGGGAAGCTGCACCGTCGGTAACCTGCTGGGCCAGATTATACGGAAGGGACGATAACTGGGTCGACATGACTTTACTTGAAGTCAGATAAGTCGTCGTATAGAAGCTGTCGTTCCACTGCCATACGAAGGAAAACAGCATGACTGTTACCATGGACGGAATGGCATTGGGCAGCATGATTCTTGAAAATGTTCGTCCGATGCTCGCGCCGTCCACATAGGCCGCCTCCTCCACTTCCTTCGGAATACCTCTGAAGAATTGCCGGAAGATAAAGATGTACAAACCGGCCTTAAGTGAATTAGCCGTAATCGCCGTCAGAATAAACGGCCAATAGGTATTAAGCAAATTAACAGGTTTGCCGGCTATAAGCGTCATAAGCCCCATGAGATCAAAGCTTTTCAGATTCAGGTATACCGGAATGAGAATGGTCGTCGGCGGTACAAGAATCGTCAGAATTACACCAGCAAACAGCCAGTTGCTTCCCCTGAATTTCAGTCTGGCGAATCCGTATCCTGCAAGTGCACAAGATGCTGTAGTCAGCAGTGTAGTCGTTGCAGACAGGGCAAACGTATTAAACAGCGTTGCCCAGTAATCCATTACGCGTATGGCCTCTTTGAAATTGTCGATGGAGAAGTTCTGTGGAATCCACACCACCACTGCCGAATACAGATCACCTTTAGCTTTGATGGATGTGGAAACCTTCTGAAATATGGGAAACAGGATAACGAAGGAAAGCCCGGTAATCAGAACGAATCGGATCATGGCCCACAGCCAGCCTTTCCAATGCTCCAGCGATAATAATCGTGATGTTGTCACGTGGGACACCCTCCTTTCTAATCTTGATAGAAGACTCGCTTCGAGAAAATGATGTTTACGATAACCAGAATGATGGCAATGGCCAGAAAGTAGACCCATGCCATGGCAGAACTTAATCCAAAGTCAAATTTGACGAAGCCGGTATCCCGGATCAGTTCCGTCATGGCGTTATTGGCAAACGAATCAATGATTGTATAGATCGCATTGACAAAAATAAGCGGGCTGACCATTGGGAACGTAATCTTCCAAAAGGCTTCATACCCCGTTGCCCCTTCCATCTTCGAAGCCTCATACAGTTGAGGGGAAATCGTCTGGATCCCTGCCAAAAAGATCAAAATCTGTACACCGGATTGACTGACGATCTGATAGATCCGATCTACGGCGCTGCTCAGATACGTTACGATCCAATCGCTCACTCCGGCGTTAACCATCAGATTTTCGAGCTCAAATGTCCCGAGTGAGCTTCCACCTGTGCTGCTCTGATTAACCGCTTCAATCAGGCTGGTGCTCTCCAGTGTCATAATCACTCCCGATGCCAGAATAACGGGCAGGAAAAAGATCGACCGCGCTACAGCCCGGCCCCTGAACTTCTGATTCAGGATGACGGCAAGGAACAGACTGAATATAACGATAAGCGGTACGTTGATGAGCACGTCTGTGATCGCCTCAATTAACGCACGGTTAAAGCTTGTATTGACGGTCAGCGCCTGAATATAATTGGCAACACCGTTGAACTGAATTGCTATGCCTTCCGCGTTAGCCTGAATTGTACTCATGCTGTATCGCAGAGAGGCTAACAGCGGAATGAAGAAAAACAACACAAAACCAATGAGCCAGGGAAGCACGTAGATTACGCCCCACATGGCTTTCTGCTGAGCATACGTACGACTTCCCCATTTCCATTTCAGGAGCGTCTTCAGAGCTGCTCACCACCAGTCACATAGCTTTGGGCTTCCACTGTATCGTTGTCAACTTCTACAGGGAAGTCGTTATAATTGACGATTACGAACCCGCCACCTTCATATGTTGTCCGGAAGACGCCCTCCTCCAGAGATTCATGGGACATCATGGAACGTCCGGCAAACGGTTGGTTCACCTGGTTCACCTCGTTGTAGATCTCGGCAGCCAGATCGATCCATTGTTCATAATTCGCCGCGTAGAGATCATCATAATCCGTTTCTTTCACCACATGGTTTGGCGCATTGAACCATGCAAAGTAAGGACTGGCTCCATATTCAATCAGCTTCAGCACATATTGCCTTGCATTGGTATATGTGGAGAGATTGTATGGCGTCCCCGTATAACCGATGCTACCGTGTACAACGAGCTGATAGAACGGAATCTCTTCATCCTCCAGCTTGAAACGACTGCTGGTCATCGGCGCATCTGTCAGACCAGTTACATACGGCAGGGCATAAGCGTTCCCGCCTTCAGCAACAAGCGAGCCAGCCTGCTGCCCGATCTGTTCAAGTACCTTCTTCACGGAGCCAAGCGCTTGTGTTCGGTCCACCAGCTTTTTCGGATTCATATCGCTGTTTAACTGAGCTGCCAGATCATTCAGACTTAGTGACAGTCCATCCTTTTGAAGGGACCTCAGCTCATCTAACATGTCTGCCGTCACGTCTTCCAGCATGTTGGGCGAAAGCACATAGGATGGTGAACGATCCCGGTCCCGCCGCTGGATGGCCTGGTTCATCGGATACAAGACCGCCGGTTCCTGAGTTAATGTGCGTGAAGCTTCTTTGGACGGTTTAAACCCTTTTTTGGATTGCACATTCAGCAGAGCGATATCGGGATAGAAACCGATGCCCGCTTCTTGTGTGTATGCGCTGAATTCCCGCAATCCCTTTTTCCCGCCTACCGCGCCATCTACTTGGATGGAATCCGGCAGTCGATGATGAAGTCCGCCGTTAAGCCATCCCGCGTAGCGCACCTGAATATTGGATACCTTCTTCTCCGTTAAGGCGGAGAGAATGTTTTTGGCTTCATCAAACGTGGTCAAAGCCTCTGTTGAATCATACGGTATGCCCAGCATATGCTGCCTTGTTGTCATGCCGCCGAACAGTTGCAGATAAAAGGGAACGTTACTCTGCTCCTTGCTGGCATTCAGCTCGGGAAGTCCGCCGTTTTGCATCAGATAATCCCGATAGAGAGATGCAAGCCCCGAGTACGAGGCCTTATCCGCCCCCACAAAAGCATATCGAACGACGAAGTCGGACGCGGTCGGTTTCTTCTGGAATTTCGGAAGTGTACGAACCATATCACTTGCCTGAAGCGTCACATCGCTCTTGTTCACTACATAGAAGCTTGGATATACGTTGTTGTAACTGTTCAGTTTGCCGCTGATATCGGCATTCACAACTGCAACGGCATCCCCTTCTTCAATAATGCCCAGGAAAGCTCCCTCTTTCCGAATCAGTCCAAATACCGGCAACCTGGCTCTGGCTTCATTCGAACTTGCTTCCCGTAGTTTCATGGTCATATCCGGTCCGTATATATCTTGTTGATAGGCAGGATACTGCAGCTTGCCATTGTTAAAATGGATCAGCGCTCCCGAACCGTCCGGCACCAGTATGGAGCCCTCTTCTTCTGAACCCCCGGCCCCGAAGTAATCCATTACAGATATGCTGTTGATCGGATATTCCTCTGGAAAATGAATGCCTGAGGACGGAACACGTACAAGCAGATCCTCTCCATCCAGCTCATATTCCATCGTAAGCATAAACAGCCGTGGTCCACTTCGTTCCTCTTCAATGCCGAACTCGGCATGATCCTGAGCCAGATCCTCCGATGTGTAACCGGCCGTGTCAAAAGCCTTCAAGGCCCGGGACAATTGCAATCCTTGCATCGCCTTATCAATCCGGACGTAAGCGCCTTCATCCTTGTCTTCCGCATAGCCGACCTTCAAGGCCCGTTGCCCGGCCTTGTCTAGCTGTGCAAGCAGCTTTTGTTCAAATCGCTCCTTGCTGATCTTCATCGGCAAGTCTTCTATGGATCGCTCAGTGCTTCCAAACTGGTAGTGGACCCGCACGCCGCTTGGCAGCACCTCGTAGCTTATTTGCTTGTGTGCAACACTATCCGTGAAGGAATTCACGGTGCTGCTCTGTCCGAGGCTGTTGAAGAAGCTGAGCTTCGTTTGTGATGACAAAAGGTCTTTGTTTATCCCGGCTGCAACCCCATCCTGCTCACGATCTGCAGGATTGCTGCGCCAGATCTGGCCGCTCTGCGTGTGAATCACTGCAATTTCGGCAGTCTCTTCGTTAATGAACAATTGCAGCGCAGCATTCTGCGCAATGCCTACCATGCCGGGAAGGCGGACATCGCTGAACGATGATTTCAGTTTCTCTCCGGGAGGCAGGGAGGGAAAGTCCGTCGGATCTGCGGCAGTCACTGTCTCGTGAGCGAGCGGTGTTGGCGAGAATTGACAACCGCCAAGAAGCAGGCTTCCCGCGAGCAGCATTCCTGTTATTTTTTTGGCTACGGTATAATTCATAACAATTTCCTCCTCCCTTAGCCCCGAAGCACTAATTCCTGATAGATGGTTACGACAAACGATACAATCTGCTGTACAAGACTGAAGAATAACAGGCACAGAAATGCCATAAACGCCATCGCTACAAGTGTCAGCAGCATCGTGAGCACCGTTTTGGCTGGTGTGTACTGATGAACCGTCATATTCCCCACAAATAACAGATATACCGTCCACGCAACGGCGAGTGCATTGGAGAAATAATAAAAGGCAGTTTCCTGCGCAGAGATCACAAGACTCAGCCAGATCCATGGAAAATGAATGAGTAACAACGGTACCAGTGCAAAACACGTTGACATGAAAATTTCGGAGAACTTGCCTTCCCCGTCCATCAATGTGGTTAACGACCAGTTAGCCACACACCAAAACAGTACCGGTATAATGACATATAACATTTCGAGCAGACTGTTCAGGTACTTTGGATTACTGAGATTAATGAGAAAACCGCTGTACTGGGCATGCAAAATTTTGGTGATGACCAGAAGCACCAGGATCATGAAAGCAATCAGCAGTGAGTTTCTCTGGTTCCGTTCATACTTCAATTCCCAGTATCCGTCAAACGGATGAAAAATCAGATGCAGCGGGTACTGGTATAGTTGCTTACTTGATGCCTGCATTCGTAGTCCTCCTTTTCTGCCTGCGAACGATGATGACGGTGACAATCGCAGCGACAGCCAGGAATATACCGGACATCATCCATGAAAAATGCTCACGCATCAGCTCTTTGCGGTACAAAAGAAAAGCTTTGGAATACCCTTTGGGCTCCATGCTGCGCTTGAAATATTTCGCAGACTCGGCGTATTCCTTCTGACGAAGCAATGCTTTGCCAATTCCCGCATACGCATATTCCAAGTTAGCGTTCATCTCGGCAGCTTGGGAAAACAGCACCGAAGATTGAGCTTCATCACCGTTATAGTAGCTGCGCACCGCTTCGTGGAGTGTACGTCCGTATTCAGTTGTTTGAAAGACGGTGATTTCACCCAGCGCTTTATCCAGAACTAACATCCGGTCTCCCGCACGTTCCAGTGCAACAGGTGTATTAAATTGGCCCAAGCGGTTCCCGATGCCGCCATAAATATGGAGCAGGTATCCGTCTCCATTGTAGGTGAAGATTCGGCCCTTGCTGGAATCCAGTACGGAATACATGTCACTGTCACCCACATCCACATCAATCAGGCGGGATGGCCCCGCTTCCTGGGTATACAGCAAATCACCCTGCGGAGTCTGATAGCCTTCTCTGCGCAAAATGTCTGTACCCTGGGCATTCAGCTTTTTGACCGGATCTTTGCCGCGATCCCCGCTAGTGGCGTAGATAAAGCCCTCTTCATCCATATCCAGATTGGTAAATTCCGTTGGAGTGAACATCACCATCTGACTCCGCTGCTCCCGTGTTGCAAACCGCTTCCACAGATACTCCACCGGGTCCACCTGAACTCTGTTCGCTCCAATGAAGGAAGAGAACGTACCATCGGCGCTGAACTCCATGAATCCATCAAATACGCCTTCGGCCATGACGTAGATACGCTCCCCCTTGTCCATAACAATCCGCATCGGTTTAAACTGGAAGTCTGCTTTAAGCAGATCCGATTTTGGTTCAGACACGATCTTGACCAGCTTCCCCTGTTCATCCAGATGCACCACCCGATGATTATCCGAATCTGCGACCAGCAGATGGCCTTTTTCCGTGACGTACAATCCCTGTGGATTCTTAAAATGATCTTCCTTGCCTTCCTGCTCAAATGAATCAATCGTCCGTACCAGCTTGAAGTTGCGATCCATCTCAATGATGCGGCCATTGCCCGAATCGAGCACAAAGACGTGCTGATTGGCGGTAACATGCATGTCACTCGGCTCTTTCATAGGAGTTGTGTTCAACTTCTTGCCGGTGATAATGGTTGTTGCCTCATATGCCGCCGGTGAAGGAACTGTGTCACCCCAGAAGGAATAATGATACGCATCCGTTTTCCCGTCTGCACTCACGAAGGGCGCCTCTTGAACGAACAACAGGAGGCAGATCATGCCCATGATGATCGATTTACGTTTTTTCCATGTGCTTCTCCGCACCTCGCTGCCTCCTTTCTATTCTTTCATGCCCGAAGTGGCCATCGTCTGCATAACACTACTCTGAGAGATGATAAACAGGGTGATCGGTACGATCATCAGCAGCAAGGCAACAGCCGCACCTACACCCGCTCTTGCAATCCCTCCTTGCACAATCTGACTGAGCGCATAATGCAGCGTTTTGAGATTTTCACTGTAAATGAAACTCCCGCCATCCGTTCCCCATAACGCTGGAAACTGCAGGATCATGAGTGTGAGCCATGCCGGCTTCACATTGGGCATCACGATGCTCCAAAATATCCGGTATTCATTGGCTCCGTCGATTTTGGCTGCCTCCAGCAAAGCATCGGGAATCTGCTCCATGAACTGTTTCATCAGGAAAAGTCCCAGCGAGAACGCAAGTGATGGCACAATAATGGAGGCATGAGTGTTAATCCAGCCAAGCCAGGACATGACCATGTAGTTCGGAATCGCCGTAACATGCGGCGAGAACATCAGGGACAGAATGACAATGGTGAACAACACTTTGGAACCCGGAAAACGATACTTCGCCAGCGGATAAGCCGCTGCAGATGCAAGAAGAATATGTCCCGCTGTGCCAAGTATCGTAATGAGCAATGTGTTGGCAATATAGCGGGATAACGGCACCCACGAATTGCCCATGAGGTTGATCAGATCGGCAAAATTCTCCGTTGTCGGATTGTTCACCCAGAAGCGCGGCGGAAAAATAAACAGCTCATCCAGCGGCTTGAATGCATTGTTAACAGCATAGATGAGCGGAAGCACCATAAAGGAGCCGAACACGCCCAGCAATGCAAATAACATCAGGCTGACGGTAAATGACCGATTAAGCCTTTTTGGCATGCCAAACACGGCACGTACTTTGCTGGTCATCGTCATTCACCTATCTTTCTAAGCATTTTTTGCGTGAAAACGTTTGTACCCAGCATCAGGGCAAACAGGACCGTTGCGATTGCGGAGGCATAGCCCATCTCGAAACGAATGGTTCCGAAGTCCATCAGATGTGTGACAACTGTGTGTGCCGCATAGTTTACGCTCGGGAAACCTGCCAGTGCGATGGAGATCTCAGCTACGGCGAAGGAAGCGGTAATCTGCATTACCGCACCAAACATCAGCTGCGGTCTCATCGAAGGCAAGGTGATGTACCAGAGCTCTTGCCAGCGGTTTTTGATCCCGTCTACTGTTCCTGCTTCAACCAGAGAACGATCAATGGTTTGCAGTCCTGCAATAAAGGCCAGGAAGCTGGTTCCCAGGCTCAGCCACAGCTGTACAATAATGACGATTGCCAGTACATACTTCTCGTCTGCGAGCCATTGGATTGGTTCCAGTACGACGCCAAGGCGCATCAGGAAGCCGTTCATATACCCGTAGCTGTCACCCGAGAAGATGATCAGCCAGATGAAAAAGACGTTACCCGATATGGATGGGGCATAGAAAACCAGCGTCATGACCGCCCGAATTTTAGGAGACAGCTCATTGATGATCCACGCAAACAAAAAGCAGGCAATATAACTGAGAGGGCCTGTAATTACGGCAAAAAGCAGCGTGTTTTTGAGCGCGATCAGAAAGACGTCATCGTTCAGGAAAAGCCGGGAATAGTTCTGCCAGCCGACAAATCGCGGCAGCTCCAGCATATTGAAGTGAAAAAAGCTGAGCCCGAGTGAAATGCCGACCGGAATGACAGTAAACATGAAAAAAATCAGCATAAACGGTGCCATCAATACATAATAATGCCTGCTGAGATACAGATCCCGCTTCAATAGGGACCACCAGCCGACCTGGCGGGTATGGACGGCAGGAGCGGCGGCTGTCTTGGTAGTTTTAGCTTGCAACCGTTACCCTCCCTTTCCTCTATTTCAGATTAAATTCCTTGCGTTTCAACTCAATTTCATCATCAATGTACAAGACATAGTCCGATAAGGCTTCACGCGGATTTTCATTTGCATTGACCACCTTGCGGAAGGCGTTGTCCAGATGTCGTCCCGTGAAATAACCTCCAGGAAGCTGCGGGATTCCCTGTACCCATTCCCATTGCTTCTCGAGATTTTGATAATCCTTCACAGGCCAAGGCAATTGCTTCAAGGCTTCGATATTGGCCGTCGGGTAACGGGCAGCCGCTCCCATAAGACCTTCCATTTCTCTCCCGTATTCAATCTGGGTCTGCTCAGCAGTCCACCACTTCATGAACTTCCACGCCGCTTCCTTGTTGTCAGCATTTTCGAGCATCATCACCGCGCTCGTAGCGCTGGCCACTTCATGCCGTATGGACCCATCCGGAAGCTGTGTACCCGGAACAATCGTAAAGTCCCAGAGATTGCGGATTTCCGGAGCCATAACCGTCAGCATGTTATACGTGGTGTAATCAGCAATTCCGATCGGCATTTCCCCGGTACGGAAGCGGTTCGGAAAATCGGCTTTGAGCGGAAACTTGTAATTGGTATAAAATTGCGTCCAGCGCTTGAACGCGTCCATTGAAATCTCCGAATCCAGTGCACTTTTCTTCTGGTCTTCGGTGTAGAACGTTCCGTCATTCTGATATAACAACATCGCAAAGGTTGAATTCGGAACCAGGTTGGCATTGTTCAGCGTATCCTCAATCGGCAGATAAAACTCCATGTTATGCTTCTGCAGCACGGCGATGGCGTTATATACGTCTTGCCACGTTTTCGGCGGTTCGAGGCCCAGTTCATTCAGAATATCTTTGCGGTAAAAGAGCATTGGAAAATGCTGTTGCTCCGGAAGGGCATATACCCCGTCGTTATAGCGGTAAGGTGTCAATCCGCTTTCACGGAACCTGCCCGAAATTTCCTCGAAATCGGGGAACTGGCTCAGATCCGCTGTTGCATTCCTCATCGCATAGTTCACCGGAATGTCTTCGCCCATCTGCATGGCAACATCCGGTCCTTCTCCCGAGAGTGTTGCGGGCAGCAAAATATTAGGCGGAACGAGACGTAACTGCACAGATACATCCGTATCGGGGGTAAACGAATCGTCGATCATGCCTTTCAGTACTTGGGCCTGATCCCGTCCGGTCGTGATCCATACGGTGATGGCATCCTTCTTTTGTTCCACGTTACCAATACTGTCGTAATCTTCGGTATACGAGGCAACATATGCGCCCAGTTCGTGCTTCACCTGCTGGACGGTGCTCGCTTCCGCTTTTGGCAGCGATTCACCTGGCGGAGATACAACAAGGTAATCCAACGTAATCGGCTGTTCACGTACCGATAGTATCCATGTGCCGAGACCGCCTACATTAATTTTGAACGTATCCAGTCGTTTTGGAACCGTCTCTGGTCTGGCCGCCATATCTTCAAGCTGCAATACCATAGCGTGCAGTACGGCCACTTTGTCACTTTGCTCACCCGTGGCCTTTTCTAGGTAATCTGCAACGGAACGCAAGGTGTCAGCTTGTCGTTCAAACACCTCCATCATCTCCGGAATACGCCGTTCCAGCTGGTAATCCCGCAGTGGGTCTGGACTGTTGGAGGTGATCATTAATATTTTGCGATACATCTCATTCAGTTCCAGCACGCTGGATTCCACGGTCCGCAGCAGCGGAGCGATGTCGCCAAGTGTAACCGTCATTCGGATTCGATGTTTTCCTTTTTCCAGATGAAACTGATATGGCTGATCCTCTCCCGAACCCAAGACCTGAGTTTGCCAGGCCGGGCTGTAGTTAAATCGAATGCGTTTCATTTCCTTAAATGGAACTTCGCCGTTAATCGTCAGACTGCGGGTGGCATAGATGCCACGCAATTGATCCTGTTTCACCTTAAGCGCCAGTTGATACAGTCCGTCTTCAGGCACGTCAATTTCCCATTCAATCCATTCGCCCGGCAGTTTCCAGTTAATGCCCCCGATGGCGTTCATCCGAATTTTCGATACATTATAAGGCTCGAGTGAAGGACTTGATCGGTCCGAGATTGGTGCCAGTGTAGGAGATGATTTGCTAACAGCTTCCTCCCCCTGAACTTTCAGCATGACAGGAGCCGATTGTTTCAAGCCGAGTGAGGCATAGGTCTGCTCCAGCTCTGCATAGGAAGGAACTTCGCTTTCTTGATACAGCTCAATATAATCGATCGCCATGCTTTCTCTTAATGAGGTGAGCGATAACTTCTGACTGCCTTTTTCAAAATAAAACTGAAACGGTTCCTCGAAGTACCCTGCGCTGTCCTTGAAGGAAGTCAGTTGCCATTCGGGCTGCTCCACTTGTCTTGGTCTAAGCTCGTTGCCACGATCGTCCTGCCGGACGTTATCCTCGCGATTCCCCCATACCCTGTCAAACAGAAGAATATCGGCCCCTCTGAACGGGACCTTACCATTAAGCTCAAGCCTGCGTTCGATCCCGGAGCTTTTGCCTTCTACGGGATAATAGTGAATGCGAATGTTGTACAAACCGCTCACTTGAACGGGAACATCCCAGCGAATGGTTCCAGTTTCCGGCGTAATTACGGCATTTCCGTCTAATCCGGCGTACCCTTGCACAACCTCAAATTCCCCATCCTCTGCCTGAACATAAGATTCGCCTTCGATGCGTACAATTTCATCCGGTTTGGCCGTATTGTCATGAGCAGTCAGATAATGCTCATAACTGAATGAATCCTCGGTTCCCGATACCGCCTCAAAGTCCTCAAGCGCATGTACCGTTCCCGGATTACGATCCCGCGATGGATATAGTGTCCATATGGAGAGCACCAAGGCCAGGACAAGCACCAGGATTAGTCCCTTTTTCTTACGTGACCGCATGTTTGAATGTATCCCCTTTCCTATAAGCGTTGAGAGAACTGAACGATTGACTAACCCGGACAGACCGCACCTTCACTGGTGCGTTCTGCCCGTGTAACGTGATACTTATTTGTAAACCTCATCAATCGCAGCCTGGAAAGGAGCCTTGTATTTCTCGATCAGCGTAGATACGGATACCCCTTCTTTGAGTTCCCCATCAAAATCCCAGAACGGCAAGGACGGGAATGTGTTATGGTCGAGAACCAACATACCTTCCGCAACCTCTCTGGCGTTGTTGATATCTGCTTCATCGGTCAGATGTGTCTCCAGTGTGGATTGTCCCGGATACTCATAGATCGATTCGATCTCATTAATTTTCTCCCAGATGTACATCAGTTGTTCCGGATTCTCTACTGCTTTTGGAATCGTTATAGCTTGGTAACGTGACTCACCGGAGTGATACGCTGTTGCACTTGGACCTTTTGGAAACGGTACAAAACCAATATCGTAGTCCTTCATATCCGTCATAATACCTTCAACTTCGTACATGGCACCTGAATACATCAAGGTGTTGCCTTGACGGAAGAACGTGGATGGCTCTGTCCAATCGCCGCCCTCAGAAGCTCTGCCGACCTTCTCGGTAGCCAGTTTGGACAGGAAGTTCAACGCTTCTTTCGTTTTTGGATCTTCCAGGTTCTGCTTATCTTCTTTGGTCAGAGAAGCCTCGTTGGAATACAGAATCGGTTCCAGCAAGCCCGTTTGAGCGAGTCCCCAAGTGTCTAGCTTGCCATCATTGTTTCGATCTTTGTTCGCTTGCTTGGCAACGCTGATAAACGTATCCCAGTTCCATTCATCGGCATCCACATACTCCTGAAGTGGCTTCAAGCCGAGCTCTTGCATGAGTGTGCGATTATAGAAAATCCCGTTGATAAACGAGGACTGGTCCTCGGTAAAGCCGTAACCTTTGCCTTCATACTGCATGTATTCCTTGGTTGTTTTCTGGTTGAATACCTTGTCGTTTTTAATATAATCATCCACCGGCCATAACAGATCCTGTTTGGTCAATGCCGGAATGGCATAGTTTTTGCCCAGTCTCACCAGATCGCCAAGCGGTTCACCGGCCATCAGGGAAGCAACTACTTTTTCCTGATATTCACCAAAATCGATGGAAACATATTCAATATTAAAGTTGTGTTTTTTCTTCAGCGCTTCGAGATTCTCAAGGCGTTGAATGTTGTCCGGGTTGTTCCCCTGTATTTCCATGTCCCACCAAGCAACAACCTTGATCGTTCTGCCACCCATGTCAAAGTCCATTTCTGGCGTGGAGTTTTCATTCTTTGGCTCGGTTTCCGCGGGTTTTTGTTCCTCCTGTGGTGTTGTCTTTTCCGGCTCGGGTTGAGCGGTAGGTGCAGAACTGCATGCAGCAATTACCAACAAGACCGCAAATACCAGGCTCAGTAGCATGAACTTGTTTTTTCTCATCGTCTTCCCCCCTGATTGTCGTTTGCTATCACAGTGTATCGTTCAAATGAAAGCGCAAACAACCTGCCGAAATACAGATGTTTACCCGGACTGAATATAGATTTGCGTAATTTTGCACGAGCAAAGTTCATTATAGGTTTTAATTGGTAAAGAAATGCACTGTCTACAAAAATATGCACATTGTATGCGCTTTCTTTTATTACCATAATGAAATTAAGTCAAATTTCAGTTAATCTAGCGCATTACAATTCAGCAGAAGGTGAGGTATTGCTTCATGTATGATATTTTACTTGTGGATTTCAGCCGTCGTTTGTGCGGAGAGTTGCAACAGATGTTGCTACGGAGCAAAGCTCAATATACTATCGCAAATTGTGTGTTCTCATCGGCCGAGGCTTTGACCGCATTGTCAGAACGAGACTTTTCCCTTGTTATGGTACATACAGAGAGGTTTGATACCGCGGGGCTCTGGTTATGCAATGACATTCGAAAAAAAAGTCAGATACCTATCCTCCTGATGGGTGGAAGAGATCACTTCAGGTTTGTACGCAAAGCCCTGACGTATCAGGTAAATGATTATCTCCCGTATCCCGTTAGTCCTTCTTCTTTACTTAACAGTCTGCATGGACTTAGATCCCACCTTGAAACCGACCCGGCACACAAAACGTCGTCGTTCTTCAAAACACCCGTTCAAATGAACGGTAAACCCATGCACTCCAGTCATGTTATTCGTATCGTTAAGGCCTATGTACGGGATCATCTGAGTGATGAAATCACGCTGAAGAAGATCTCTGACATGCTTCATTTTAACTGTGCGTACCTTGGACAGAAGTTCAAGCTGGAAGAGAAGATGTCTTTCAATGATTATATGCTCCAGCAACGTATGGAAAAGGCACAGCAGTTGTTGTCTTCCACGAATCTGCGAATATATGAGATTGCTATTGAGGTAGGTTATAAGGATATTGATTGGTTCTATAAAAAGTTCAAAGCGTATGCCGGATCGAGTCCCAATGCTTATAGAAGACAAAAAATCCACACGGCCTAAAGGTGGGTCGCCGAATCGGTTTGTTTATCAATTAGATAATAACCACAAAAAAACGCAGGATGTATTCTACTTCCTGCGTTTTTTTGTGGTTGTTTGGGTTTGGTCAATTCCAGAGTATTTACCGTTAACGTACCAAAAGGGATTCCCGGTATTCTTGGGGAGTCATTCCCGTTATTTTCTTAAAAAGTCGGGTAAATGAATGGGCAGCCTCGTACCCCACTTGAAGTGCGACCTCACGCACCATAAGATTTGTGTTCTGAAGCAATTCTTTGGCTTTCCGTATTCGGCAGTCGTCAATGAACTCTGACACGTTTATTCCCATTTCCTGCTTAAAGAATCGCGACAGATAGGATGGATTAAAATGATGAAGTTCTGCCAGTCTCACCAGAGAGAGATCTTTCTCCAGGTTCTCCTTGACGTAACTGCATAAGGAATGAATGACAACGTTAGCGCGTTCCTGTTCATTTGATCTTTTGTAGCGGACTAATTCATCGGCAGCACGATATAGAAATTGTACTGCATCCTTCATGCAGGTATACTCCCCTAAGTGCAGCAAGCTTCTTTGATCCGGGATCTTTTGTTGAAGACCCCAACGATTAATCGTTGAATGCAATAATAAGGCCAGATTGTAGTATGTCTCCATGGCACGTTCCATCGTAATATCCTGTTGCATCAGTTCTCCTGCAAGCTCCTCAAATATATCGTAAAATGGCTGAATTCGTCCCGTTTCCAAATATCCTGACATAATCTCGATCCGGTTTGAGATCCGCATGGATTCTTTGGGTACATCAGATGAGAGATCATTACGATGGTCCGTGAGTACCATGGATACACCATCCCCAATTTTCATCCACTGGAGTAATCTCAGACGTTCATATTGTTTGGTTAACTCGGACCAATTGCAACTGCGACTACTTAATGAAAAAGCAATGGATACGCCGAGTGAGACCATGCATGCTTCCTGTACCAGTTCCAGTGTACCTTCTAGAAATCGCACAAGTTTATCATTTGTCATCTCTTCCTCCTGCTTCGGCTGAAGCAGCCAGATCGTATCCCCATAATGGTCCGTTACACTTGCGCACACTGTACGTTCATTCATCAGAGAAGAGCCGATAATGCGCACAGATTCTTGAACTTGTGTGAGGTCCGAACCTTTTTCTGGCAGATTATTGAACCGACCCAGTATGAGATAAACAGGCGAGTTGATCTGTAATCTTATATCTCGTTTGGATAATTCGTCCTGCATATGCATAGTAGAATCTATAACCGCTGTACAGTCTTGAAGTAACTTCCGTAAATACTCTTTTTGCTGTATCAGTGCAAGCTGCGAATTAACTTTATGAGAATGTTCCAACAACTCAACCATGCTGTGACTTTGCCGGATCTCTTCCATCACATCTTCTACAACAGACATCACCTTGTCATAACCTTCCGTTTTGAGCAAATAACGCACATTAGCCATCTGAAAAGCTTGATATGCATAATCAAAATCGCTATGTCCTGTCAGAAAAATGACACGACAATTCGGCCAACTGGCTTGAATCCGCTCTGTCAGTTCCAACCCACTCATACCCGGCATACGGATGTCCGTTAGAACAATGTCAATTCTCGAACGTTGCATCCAGGACAATGCTTCTGTTGCAGAGTAGGCCTTACATACATCAAGCTGTTCGGGTATATGTCTGGCGAACGTTTCATAGAGACTATCCGTAATAATCTCCTCGTCATCTACAATCAAAAGTCGATACATTCGTTTTCCCCCTCTTTCCACTGGATTCGAATTGTGACTTTTAACCCTTGCAGTTCACTTCTGGATAGAAAAAGCCCACTTCCTTCTCCATACGTCAGGACCAGACGTCGATGAATATTTATTAACGCCGTCATTTCGTCTGTACCTCCGTCCTTATGCAAACGTTGTTGAAGAGTTTGAATGTGTTGCTCTTCCAACTCATTACCATTATCCTCTACGGTGATCTCGGCATATGAACCTTCCATATTAAACCCAATAATTAGAAGACCGGAGTCCGTATTCTTTTCAAGGCTGTGTTCGTAGGCATTCTCAATAATAGGTTGAATAATGAGTCTGGGAACTTTAATATGTTCCATCTCAGCAGGTAGTGACCCAAAATCAACTTTGATTCGTCTGGAGAATCGTAATTGTTGAATCTCTGTATAGATCCGTGAATGCTCAACTTCCACTTTCAACTTCACATGGTCTGTTTCATTCCGCGTAATGAACCTGAAATACTCTCCGAGCATGTTCGTGAATTGCTCAATACGTTCGGTTTCTCCTGTCCTTGCCAGTGAATTCAGAATAAAGAAGCTATTGTACAGAAAATGAGGATTAATCTGCGATTGAAGCTGTTTCAACTCGGCCCGCTGCATCATCAATGTTTTCTTAAAATCTCGATCGATAAGGGATTGAAGATTTTCAATCATTAGATTGAAACGGGTGTAGAGGAAGCCGAATTCATCCTTTCGGTTATGCGCAATGGGGACATCAAGCATGCCTCCCTCCATTTTTTTGAATCTTTTCACCAACAACAGCAACGGGATATGAATTAACTTGTAACTTGAATAGAGATACGCCGTGATGGCAACAAATGATGTAATTGCAAACAGCCAAGCCCAATGATAGAACTTGCTAAGTGGCTTCGTAACAATTGCCTCGGGTAGATATGTAGCTACGGATAAGCCCAGGGAGTCCATATGCAACTGACTAACATGGTACATGGTGTCCCCCACCTTCATCCGAAAGCCATCAAGTGTACCCTTTACACTGTGCTCACGGTAATTCGCGAGAATAACACTAGCTTGATGTTTATCTGTGATGGCATGCCCCGTTTTGTCCTCAATCAGAAAAGTTGAACTCTCCGGGTACAAATTAAGCCGTGTGAGTTCATTCTGAAAATGGTATGTATCCAGCTCCACTTGAATGACAAAAAGCGGGGGTTCTCCTCTCGTGCCTGTCAGCCTGACGGCACTTAAGTTCAAGGCGTCCTCTTTCACCGTGAAACGTGTACCTTTTCCTTGCATGCCTGAACTGAAATATAGGTAAGAACTTTTATCGAAATCATCGATGCCTTGGATCGCGGATATACTCTTGCCAACAGAAGGGATATGTACATGAACGTTTTTGATATAAGCAGTGCTATTCTTGAATGAAGCGAGCCGTTCAGTCAGGTAATTTAATGTATCACGCCGCTCAACCTGATCCATCATGTCCCAGAGAATGGCCAGACGATTGAGTTTTCGATCCTCAACGATATCAAACTGCTGTAATTCCATCCATTCTATCTCTCTGTTCAATTCCACCACATATTGGTTCAACCGTCTTTCCGTTGACAACGATATTTCCTGGCTTGCATTGTCATAACTCCAATGATACAGATACACGCCAAGAAGAATAAGGGGGAGTACAAATACCAGATAGGTGATTATTAATCGCGCAAATATACTGTTAAACCATGATTTAGCAGGGATCTTGATCAATGCATTCACCTCCAATGCCAAAGGCTGAGTGGGTTCCTTGTAAGAATAAAGTGAACATTAGCGCTCCTTTGGCTTGCTGGCGCGAAACCACGCGTTAACCTCCGATGTGATCTGATCTCCCCCCAGCTTGCGCCAGTTCTCAACGAATTGATCAAACTCATCTATCGACCTGCCTAGAATAATGTTCATATAGGCTTCAAGCTGAAGATCCCGAAGAATAATTTGTCGATCAACCATTGTATCCGTAATTCCGCCCGTGAATTGATCATAGAGAAGTTGGCCGTTCTTCTCGTAAGAATCTGCAATGCTAAAAGCACCCGAAGGCCCATAGGTTTGTTTCCAACCCCAGCCGCTCTCTACATCTTCCAATTCATAGGCCACAATGCGTTTGTGAATGGCGAGAGCTTCATTCTGCAGAGCCGAGAAGTCTCCTGTACTTCTGGCATCACGAATTTGTTTGTATGCATCTATATTTTTATTACCGGGAAAAGGAGTTACCGGTGAAAGCATCCACACAGCTCGGGAGTCGTCATTGTAGTATGTTTCATACTGTGCCTGATCCCCCCAGTTGATGTCCAGATGCAGATTCATGAGCTTTACAACAACTTCCGGATTAGAGAATCCCTTTTTTACAGCAAAGTATTGCCCAGTGTTGGAACGTAGCGGTACGAACAGGCTCCGGTACGACTTGGCAACAATGGGATATGCCTGCCATTCTACATCTATACCTGTATCTTTATCACGGGTGCTCTGAAGCATAAAGGATGTCCACTGTTCGCCGTAAAGCATCCCTATTTTTCCATCTTGAACTAGACGAAACGCCTTGTTTCCACTTTTATAACCAAAATCCGGATCAAGTTGGCCTTCACGATACAACGTTTGCAGTACTTTCAGAGCCTCCCGAACTTCAGGCTGTATACCTCCATAAGTGAGGTTTCCTTCTGCATCTTTAACCCATATATTAGGGTAGGCACCGTAGCCGGACATGAACCCTGCAGCTCCCATAACTGGATCCCATAGATGGTTCGTTAGCGCAAGTCCGTACGTATCATGCTCTCCGTTCCCGTCGGGGTCCTCCTCTGTAAACGCTTTCGAAACCTGGAGAAGCTCTTCTATCGTTTCAGGCGGCCGTAGCCCCAGTTGCTCCAACCAATCGGTTCTAATCCACAGGTACTGCGCTGTCTCAATGGAGGAAGATGATTCGGGAATAGCCATGAGTTTGCCATCAATGGTTGCCGCATCAAATGCGCCTCTTCCCTCCGCCTCCAATATACTCTTTGTAAGTGGGGAAGCATACTCTTGGTACACATGGGTTAAATCTTCGATCATTCCAGCGTTGCTCAGTTGTCTAAGTTGATATGGATTAACTTTCACCACATCTGGAAAACGTCCTGCAGCAAGGGATACACCCAACTTCTGATTGTATACATCTCCCTTAGCAGTCCAGTCATAGTGAATTTGAATACCTAGCTCTTTCTCGTACAAACGAGTCCAGCGATTATCCAGTATCGTCTCACCAGGTAACTGACTAATCATGCGCTCAAGGTCATCTCCCGTTTCCCTGACAAAAGAGACCACGATGGGAGGAGAATACCTCTCAAGCGTAGCGGGAAGTTGAATCTGCTGCCCATCTTGCTGCGGATGATGTTGTTTGGTATTACCTTCGGTATGACCTGCTGGTATGGATACAGCAAGGAACAGAATGAAGGTCCATCTTGTTATGTCCAGACATCTCTTATACATGACGACATGCCCCCAGTTCGGTTTGAACAACTCTCTTCTCTCTGTCAACTTTAATCCATATCATTGTACAACAACTTGTACTCATTGAATACGAAAAGCCGCCATTGGGCGGCTTTTCGTATCTTTATTGTTTCTCATCAGGATTAATCATGCGATATTCAAAATTCGAAAAGTCAGCTGCTCCTCCAGCTATTTCAGTTGAATATACAAACAACCCCGTTCGACAACCCATAAAATGATCCAGTTTATATATCATTTTGTGTACAATCCCTATATCTGTCCATTCAGTTCCATCGAAATAGGCAAAAGAGCACTCATCCAGATTGTTCTCAAAATTTCCGAATGCTTTTAGTTTAACTACTGGATCTGATACCGGGATACGTTCATGTTCAGTGGCTGGCTTCTGGTCGATCAGATTGCCAAATATGGTGGAATCTTCACTATCTCTGGCATGCATGACCAAGTAAAACTTGCTATCCTGCTTCGTGAGAGCGATCATACCGTACGAACCGATCAGAAAGCACAACCCGGCATAATCCCCATCATTCAGACGACTGCCGTCAAGCGTAACTATTGCTTCGCAAGCGGGCCCCATTGAACGCTGGGTTAGTGTGTTGACCGCAAACGTCAGATTTGGGCTGATCTGTCCCGTTCGAACACGATACACCCCCGATTTCTCTGTAACGGACCAAAGTTCATGATTAGGTGTATGATTCCATTGCCAAAAATCACGAAGGCGGATGCTTCCATCTTCCTCGGGTTCATAATTGAAACTGTCGCTACCCACTAACGGGTTATAACGGTGCTCTGGTCTCGTGCTCGGGATATCAATCTGCTTCGGCGCTTTGCTTGCAAAGACCGGTATACCTTGATCAAAGTGTAGCGGAACCAAAACAGGAACCCGGCCAACAGCCCCATGATCCTGAAACAGCATTGCATACCAGTCTCCATCCGGCGTATCCACGATACCGCCCTGAGCAACACCTGAATTGAAATAATCCATATCGTCATTGAATACTTCTCCACCAGTGAAGACATCTTCCAGAGAATCTGCCATATAAAACGCCTGTGTTCTCCGTCCGGAAGCTTTTGTTATATGAATCAGGAACACAATATATTTACCATTGATCTTGTAAAAATGTGCTCCTTCATAACCAAGGTGATGAGGCTGCTCGTCTTTTACAATCAAGCGATGCACTCCACCAGGTTTGGGCCCGGACAGATCAGAGCTTAATTCGGTCAGATAGATCTCGGTATTACCGTACACGAGATATGCTCGTTCATCATCGTCAAAAAATAAGGAGCAATCATGGTAAAACCCTTCCACGATCTGTTTCTTCCACACTCCCGAGATGGAGGTCGACCTATACAAGTATGTCTTACGGGTATCATTCGCAACAAAGATCACATAGAACATCCCTTGATGATAGCGGAGTGATGCAGCCCACATGCCTTTACTATAAACGTGATGACCATCCACCAGCCGTTGTGCAGGTGTATCGTCCAATGTGTCGTATACATATGTGGCTACTTCCCAATGGATCAGATCATATGAACGCAGGATGACACATCCCGGCATCATATGCATGGTTGTACTGACCATATAATATGTGTCATCTACACGAATAACATCAAGATCCGGGTAATCGGCCCAAATAATCGGATTCGGATACATGCTTTAATTACACCTCATTTTGTCTAATAAACTTCCATTCTCTTAAAAGGATGGTTGGGCTGTCTGTTGAACTTTTAAGCTTAATATACAAGTCTTGCACACCTTTCGCACCCGTAACATTAGTTGTTAGTTCCATCCATTGAAGAGATTCGGTTGCAGGTGGAACAATGATTTCTCCAATTAACAGTCCGTCTGCACGATCAAGTCGAAGTTCTAACGTACCTTCGGTTCCTTGATTCGCAATCGTGGCTGTGAAGGTTGTGGGTCCTTCACTTTCAAAGTCCACCTTCGATATAGCTATCCAGCTGTCATTTTGCAGTTTAGCGGAAATCATATTCGAATCTGATGCAGACATCTCACCAGAGTCAAGATATTGCTCTGTTGATACTCCGCTACTCCATCCAATCGTTGAACCGCTTACCCGCCCATAAGGATCGAAGCATTTGATTTGATCTACGCCCTGATAATCGGCATGTACCTTCTTGATCTTACCCGTGGCCTCATCATGTTCGACTCGATTCAGATGCGTTGAACGGTAACCTTCGGGAATATCCATGGCTTGGCATAATGTCTGGGCATGATAGGCAATGTACCATTGATCCGATAGTTGAAATATAGCATGGTGATTGTTGCCGCCAATATCAAAAAAGTGTCCTGGATTCTGGAGTAGCGTACCCTGATATGTCCATGGCCCCATTGGCTGAACACTGGTCATATATGCAATCTCACCAGGTGGTGGGCTGTCATCTGGCCGATCACCCTCAATAAAATTGGAACAATACGTAAAGTAGTAACTATTATTATATTTATGTATCCCTGAATCTTCAAACATATAAGGCGCCTGAATAACCTTCGCTTTGCCAACAACGCTGATCATATCGTCTCCCAATCGCATAACTCTTGCCGTATCCGGTCTTTCTGCTTTCCCCTGTGGAATACCACCACCGAAATATATGTAGGCCTGATGATCATCATCTACAATGACAGCCGGATCGAATAGCCAGGTTACTTCCTCCACTCCCGGAGTCTCTCTTGTAATAAGTGCTTTTCCTATAGGATCTATCCAAGGACCTACAGGTGTTGGTGCAGACAGTACACCTATTCCACTGGCATTGTTGGCGAAATAAAGAAAGAAACAGTCCTTGCCATCCAAGATTCGATGAGCAGCTGCCGGGGCCCAGGATTGCGAAGCCCATGTTGCTGCGCCTTGAGGACCAGCAACTCTGATCTCTCCATGATCGGTCCAGTTGATTAAGTCATCCGAAGAAATGACCGTAATCCGGTTAATTGAACTGTAGCTGTTTTTCTGAGGAAGACCGTCCTTATCATATTCCAGCTTATCACTAGTCATATATAAGTAGACTCGATTGTTAAATACTAAAGCATAGGGATCGGCTCCAAATTTGTGGGCCACCAAAGGGTTACCGTTGGGACGAAGCTTTCCAATCTCCCCTGGAATACTCTCCAGATTGGCAGCTTGGTCTTGCTTTTGCTCACCAGCTTGTGGTGTAGAATGATGATTCATCAAAAGAATCCCCCTATAATCGTTTTTAGTTGTGCCTTTTTAAAAGAAAGCGTTTGCAATACAAAAGGTATCATGATAGGATGATTACATTTTAAGGTAAGCTGAGTACAATTTCATTGCGTTAACCGCTCTATTTATTGCGTGAAATGACGGGAGGTACTTCATGAATGGATCCTCTGAGTGTTTTTATGATCCCATCCAGCCTGAGCTCTTATATCTACACAGCGTAACGACGTATAAGCTGGAAACGATCTATCATCGCCATAATGCATACGAGATCTACCTGTTTCTTCGTGGTAACGTTCACTTTTATGTAGAAAATCGATGTTACCATGTACAGCCTGGCGATCTGCTTGTGATGTCACCCGAGGAGATGCACCGAGCCTTTATTCTGGATGAATCTGAGTATGAGCGAATTACAATCAATCTCAAAAAAACATATCTGTTTCAGCTTTCCACACCATCAACCAATCTATCGTCATGTTTTGATCATCGCCCCATAGGAACAGGCAACATCGTACATTTAGACGACTATAACTTGAAGCAGATGCTGCAATGTACGAACGAACTGGAAGGATTGCTTGCTTCCGATGCGTATGGCACCGATATCAAAATAAATGCAGCCGTAGCCCAATTGTTGGTCATGATTAACGTCTGGTTTCATAACAATTCCTTTGTTCCCAATGACATTATGCCTGAACTAGTTCGTGAAACCATGGATTATATTGAAACACATCTAAATCAAGACATTACACTTCGCAAACTTGCCGAAGTGTTCTACATGAACAGTACTTATATCAGCCGCCAGTTCAAAAAGCATACTGGATTGACCATCCGTTCCTACATTTTGGGTCGTCGTATTGAACGGGCCAAATTCCACCTGTCAGAAGGAATGAGTATTACGGATGCATGCTTTCAATCGGGCTTTAGTGACTATGCCAATTTTATTCGCAGTTTTACCAAAATGGTTGGCATCTCCCCCGGTAGATATATCAAACAAAGACGTGATGCAATGGAAGCTTTGCCAAAATAATGACAAGCTCATTCAATGTAAACTAAAAAACATCAAGCCATCCTGCATGGCTCGATGTTTTTTAAGTTCTTGATATACTTCGGATCTGCAAACAATTTTATTGTAATTATACGCCAGTTAATTGATCTCTTTACCCGTCCACAATCGAACGCGATCTTTAATCCACTCCGTATACTGCTGTTCCATGGCTACTGCACCTGCATTATCAAGTTCGGCAATCATATTGTCATATATGCCTTCAAAGGCACTTGGAGAGGATGTAATCGCTTCGGCGATCCGTTTCTGAATAATATCCTGCGTTTTCTGGTACACAACGTTATAATCCCCGCTATCCGAGGGAATCGGCATATTGTAAGCCGCGCCCCACTCTTTCACCGGAAACTCCTCTTCGGAAGGGAACAAATCCTTCCATGTGGTGATGCCATAACCTTTCAAAGCTTCTTTTTCCTCATCAGAATAACTTTGCTGAATCTGTTCAGGATAATTCGTTGTATAGTAGTTATCCGTTGAATCTTTAACGCCATCCCCGTAGTGAGCACCAAAAATGTAATACAAGCCTACTCCAGTTTCTTTGGTGAATGTGTTATTGTCTTTGTTTTTACGTTCCTGTACATCGGCCGGGATGGTGCGAACACCGTCTTCCACATTATATTGCTCGCCTTCAACGCCCCAGTTTCTCAATACTTGCCCTTCTTCAGAAGACATCCAATCCAAAAATTTGATGGCACGGACAGGATCTTCACAATCAACTGTTATGCCAATGCCATAACCATCAAAGCCGATATTCTGGAAGTCTTTCCGCTGAAAACTGTCATCTAGCGTGACCGGATAGAAACCGTAGGTCATATCGTCTTTTCCTGCACTTTTCAAAGCATTTTCCGCATCACTGAATCCCCAGCTTGGATCAATCAAGGATAACACGCGACCACTGGCGATTTTGGACTTATACTGGTCATCCTTCTGAATAAAACTGTCCTTGTCCAGCAAGCCTTCATTGTACATCTTGTTCAACCACCGGAAATATTCCTTCTCCTCGGGACGTTTGTAATGCAGAACGGCTTCGTAGGTGTCCGGATTGATGAAATATTCACCATCTCCAGGTCCTCCAGTAGACATGACAGCGGGATCAGTAACCGTGATCATCCGCCGCCATCCATCTGCACTAAGCGTCAGCGGAATTGTGGGTTGCCCATCATCTGTGGTCGGATGTTTCTCGTAATATTCACGTAGCACATTTTCGAAATCGTTTAAGGTTTTGATCTCAGGATACCCGAGTTCCTTGACTACACGATGTTGAATGGCAGTACCATTCGTGGCATCAAAGCTGACCTGATCGATCGCACCATTTGTTGGAATCCAATAGATTGAAGGATCGTCATTACTGTATTTCAACCGATTGAAGTGCTCACCGTAAATCTTTTTCAAGTTGGGGGCGTGTTCTTCGATCAGATCTGTCAAATCAATCATTGCCCCGGCATCAACGAGTCTGGTCAAGTTACCTTTGGGGAAAATCAAATCCGGATAATCACCGCTTGCAGCCATCAAGGAAATACGGTCGTTTCCGCCTCCGCTCGAAATATCGAATTCAGCATCAATGCTTACACCGGTTTCTTCCGTAATTTTCTTCCCTACCGCATCCTGCATTTTGTTCCAGTTGGGACTTGCATCTGCGCCGAAGAAGGTAAATGTGATCGGGCTGTTGGGGTCACTCGTATTTGATTCGGAATTCTCTGCAGCATTTCCGCAACCGGCGGAAACTAACACAACACTTGTTACGAGACATGCTCCTAGCACTTTTGATACGGCTCTCATTATTTTTCTGCCCCCTAAATGATGTTAGTCGTAATAACCAATCCAGACATTACGATGGTTCACTTTGAGATAGTATACGCTTACATATTCAACCGTTAGTAAACGACTACAATCCTGCCTACCCTATTCCATGTTTAAAGTATAAGGAAGTCTAATCACCCCAACCTTGATTATTAAGCCATGAAAATAGCATGATCTAGACATGAGTCTCAGTAAAAATGTGAAGACCAAAAAAGCGATGGTTGCCCATCGCCTCATAAAACCAAACCTACTTTTCAATAATATAGTTCTAACGTAAATCCTTGGATTTCTGCTTCAACTTCCCGCAACAATTCCATGACTTGATCAGCGTATTCTCCAAGAATTTCTTTACTTTTCTCGAAGCCAATCCATTGAAAAGTAAGCGGCATGCTTACAGCCCCAGTTAAGACATCCCATAGTGCGTCCAGATTGCCTCCATAACTCTCGTCTAACTCAAGCTGGTTCTGCAAAATTTGATGAAGCTCTTCCTTGCTGTGAAAGTCGTTTCCGTTAATCTGAATGATGCTCATATCATTTCCTCCGTTTATTTTAACTGTTCAAATGACTTGTAATGATCTGTCGTCTGGTAGATTAGACCGTCATTCGAGTATAGAATTCGGTCGCTTCCGCGCCGTCCTCCTGAGTAATTTATATCGGCTTCGTACCAGATCCGGCCTTTTTTGTTGGGGAGTAATCCTTCCCGGTTCCTGAACACGTCGCCGCCGATGCTTTTGCCTGGAGCAACTTCTCGCAGGTTACCTTCGCTTGGTTCCCATCCCAGATCTCTGGCCTCTTTCTTGGTAATGTAATTTGGTGGGAGTTCATTGTGTTCCGAGATATAATTGGCAACCTCATCAAATCCCATATCCTCCGAAACTTGAGGTGATCCGAGATCACGCAAAGACTCTGACGTACAACCTGAGAACAATAATGCAGCGAGGATGATCACTAACGTGTAAGCAAATTTTCTGAAAAACATAATCTTTTCTCCTTTTGATGTTCTTGCTCTTGCTGTCTTCCGTTTTGGTGCTATTTCGATGACAATGCTTCTAATGTTAACGATTTGTGGTAATTAAAGCAATTCTGTAAGCCTATTATGGAGTTGAAATTCAATCAATAGAAGCTGTTACCCTGCTCCATTGAAGCATTATTTTTATTCTACAACAAAAAAAGCCGCTAAAATAGCGACTTTAATCGTACCACGATCATTACCATTCAACACATTCATTTAATAGTTTAATTTAATGTATCCATCCAGTTCTCTAGGGCTACAACAACCTCTTCCAACTGCTTATCTTCCGTAATGGCAGGTTGATTATCTCCTTTTTGCATGCCGTATGAGCCAAATTGACCGTGATTTCCACCCTCAATACTCACATATGTCGTGTCTTCCGGAAGATTTGCTTTGGAGTTCTCCCAGTCTTCCCAGTTAAGCACTCCGTCATCCGAACCTGTAATCTGTAAGATAGACAAGTCCGTGTTCTTCACGCTCCCTCCTTCATCTGCGTAAGAAGCCAAGAAAAAGATGCCTTCCAACTTCTCATTGTGTTCCCTAGCATACCGTGATGCAAATGCCCCTCCCAACGAATGGCCACCAATAACAAACGCTTCGTCAGGATGTTCCTCGATAAAGGAATCAGCCTTGTTTTGACCGAAAATCGCCAAGTTTATTGGCATGTTCGCGATATATACGCGGTGACCCTGTTCTGCCAATTCTCTGGCAAGTGGAGAATAACTTTCAGGTTCAACCAGACCGCCTGGATAAAAAATAATATTCGGTTTGGTTATCTCTGTACCCACGGGTTCAAATCGGTAACCGTCCTTAATCTTGGTGACATTAACCTGAGCATTACTTGTCATCGCCGTTTCGGCTCGCTCCGAGGGACTATACGTAACCGAATTGAGATATACGAATACTCCGGCCACGAGGATAACGATGGACAAGATGGTCCACATGATTATTTTTTTCCATTTGTTAGTACGTTGTGCTGTTTTCAACCTTAAAACCACCTTAGTATGAGGATAATGATATGTCTTTTTTAACCCTTCATAATTATACTTACCGGTAAGTATAAAAGATGATTTTGCTTACTATCGTTATTTGTCATAAAATATTCATGGAGGGAAGTCCAATGACAGAAAAATCACCCAAACGATTGCCTGGAAGACCCAAACATGGCAACGATGATATCTCAATTCAGCAAACCATTATTCAAACCGCTTCACAGTTATTCATGGAGTATGGCTACGAAACAGTCACGCTTCAGCAAATTGGCAAAACATGTAGCGTGTCAAAACCAACCATTTATTATCATTTCACCAGCAAACCAGAGCTTTTTAAAGTTGCCTTTACAACGATGTTACAGAATGTGAGCCGGTTAACCTCGCATATCCTGGATCAAGCCGAGAATCTGGAGTCGGGGCTTGTTCGTCTGGCAGAGGCCAGACTGGGTAATCCACATGCGGAGATTGAAACCATGCTCAGAGAAGCTGAGCCTTTTCTTGAACCGGCTCAAATTCAGGATATACGCAACGCGGAGCATCAGATTCATGAAGTGTTAGCCTCCCATTTCCAAAGGGCAATGGATGAAAACAGACTGCGAACGGACGATCCGTTTTTCCTGGCAGAGACCTTCTCGACATTGATGTTAATGGGTAATCGGGAAGATAACCTGCATAAATATGGTTCCAACTTTTCGCTAGGCCAGAAGCTAGTAGATATTTTCATTCGCGGAGCGCAGTAAAAATTCAGGGCAACAAGGAGAGCTGACATGAATATCCCTAGAGGAACCTATGGGTTTCGATTTGCGGAAGACAAGGAGCTCCAACTATGTGTACTGTATGCAGCAGGATGTGATTCAATAACCGATCCTTCTTATCATTGGGATGGACTCGAACGTTCGGACGGGCCTCTTCTGTTATTCCAATATACAATCTCGGGTGAAGGTGTATTTGAGTCGAATAATCGCATTCATCATGTTACCGCAGGACAAGCTTTTTTGGCCGAAATTCCAGGAGTTCACCGCTATTACTACCATTCAGCATCAAAAGAGCCTTGGGAGTTTCTGTTCCTGCTGTTCAGGCCCACTCTTATTCTGCCCCATTGGAGAAAATTTCTTCGTGAAGCGGGAGAAGTTCCCTATCTTCCCGCTGATTGTACCCCCATCCGACTGTTGCGGATGATCGTGACTGATGCGGCAGCAGGCAGAATCACTGATCCTCTGATCGCATCATCCAGCGTATATCAGTTCATGACAGAATTGACTCGATTACAGAAAACAACATTGCGCAACAGGGAGAATTGGTCTAAAAACATTCAAATAGCCGTTGAATACATAGAAAATAACTACTCCAAGATGATCAGTATCGATCACCTTGCGGAGTATGTTTCCCTTTCCAAATATCATTTTATACGTCGCTTTTCCTCCAGTACGGGCTTGACGCCAGGTGTTTATCTAACCCGTGTACGTACCGAGAAAGCAATGGAACTGCTGCGTGGAACTACTTTTAGCATTGAAGTCATCGCCGAGCAAGTCGGGTATTCCAGCGGAAGTTATTTTATCAAAGCCTTTCGCAGCATAACCGGCGTTACGCCAGGTGAGTTTCGTAGTGGCGGAGAAAGCCTTGTGTACCGTAAATTGTTCTTCGACTAACCGCAATATTTTGCTATTCGACACTCAACATTACTGTAGATATTAATGAAATCCTTTATTATGATGAATTGAGCGAGAGCAATAATTAATCCATAAAGGAGCATTCCCATGAATCATACGCTTGCAGCATCAACTCCACCGCTTGGCTGGAACAGCTGGGATTGTTACGGCGCGGCCGTCACGGAAGACGAAATTCGTGGCAACGCCGAGTACATGGCCGAACATCTTAAAGACTTCGGCTGGAGCTACATTACGGTCGACATTCAATGGTACGAGCCTTTGGCCAATTCTTCGCAATATCGTCCGTTCGTTCCACTCATCATGGATGAATATTCGCGGCTTATGCCTGCCGAGAATCGGTTTCCCTCCGCTGCAGGTGGACAGGGATTTAAGCCATTAGCCGACTACGTTCATAGTCTTGGGCTGCAATTCGGCATTCACATCATGCGCGGTATTCCACGTCAAGCTGCACATGCTGGGACTCCGATCCTGGGAACAACCGCCACTGCGCGCGATATTGCTCATCCGAACTCCATCTGTCCCTGGAATACGGATATGTATGGTGTTGATAGCTCAAAAGAAGGCGCACAAGCCTACTACGATTCGCTTTTTGAACTGTATGCACAATGGGGCGTTGACTTGGTGAAGGTTGACGATATTGCTGCTTCAAGGCTCTATGATACCCATCAGCCTGAGATCGAAATGATATCCAAAGCGATTGAGCGCTCCGGTCGGCCCATGGTACTAAGTCTCTCTCCTGGCCCTGCTCCGGTGGAATACTCAGAATTCTTGGCTGATCATGCCAACATGTGGCGTGTCACGGACGATTTCTGGGACCTTTGGCCGCTGTTATTGGATATGTTCGATCGCTGCCGGACGTGGCAGGGCGTTCCCCAAGCAGGCTGCTGGCCAGACTGTGATATGTTGCCTTTGGGTCATATCGGTATCCGTTCTGTAGACGGTGGTGGAGCGGATCGCTGGACTCGGTTCACACCTGACGAGCAGTTGACGATGATGTCACTGTGGAGTATCTTCCGTTCCCCGCTCATTTTTGGTGGTGAACTGCGAGATAACGATGACTGGACACTATCCCTGCTAACTAATCGTGAGGTTCTGCGAATGCATCGCGAGAGTTACGGAGCCAGAGAAGCCTTACGCAGAGAAGATCTTATTGTGTGGACTGCCCAGCATACGGATGGTTCCTCTTACATCGCTGTGTTCAACATCGGCGAGAATGCTCTACCTGTGGATCTGTCCATTGATGAGGTCGGACTGTCCGGCATTACCGAAGGTACCGAATTGTGGAGCCAAGAAGCAGCTCAATTAACAGAGAATTCCTTAGTTACTACTGTACCTGTGCACGGTGTTCGTCTCTATCGGTTTTCCTAAGCTTGCAAAAGAAAAAGAGAGGTCTGTCGTTCATTAGACAGACCTCTCTCTCATTTCATCAGTATGTATCCATGGCTTGAACGGCCAGATGAAATGCTTTAATCCTTCTTTCCAGAAGAGTCTTTTGTGGGCTACCTTCTTTGGAATTGGCATACATGCTCTCAAGAGATGGGAACAATCCAATCAAGACAAGGCGGGCTTCTGTTATATCTTCCTTGGTGTATTGATGAGGCTTCTGGTTCCAGTGTTTTTCCAGTACTGCTAGACCGATGTATAAAGCTTGGAGACGTTTCTGTAACAATGTCGTGTTATTCCTTTTCTGAGTCATATTCACTAAGGCATTTTCCGATTTGCGGATGGTTGATTGAAAAGCTTTGATGCATTCCAGTTGATCTTCTTGGGAAACGTTTTCCATAGAGTACTGACCTCTCTTTCTTGGCTTAGTTTGATCGGTCTTTCTATTAAATCACCTAATAAATATAACAAAAAAAGCCGCTTAGATAGCGACTTTTAATGTGTTAATTCTCGATTCAGTGCTAGAGTACCTTTTCCAAAAAGCTGATCGTCCGTTCATTCTTCGGATTTCCAAATATCTCATCTGGGGTGCCCTGCTCGACAATATAACCACCGTCCATGAAGATCACGCGATCAGCTACTTCACGGGCAAAACCCATCTCATGGGTAACAATCATCATCGTCATGCCTTCGCTCGCGAGGTCCTTCATAACACCAAGCACTTCTCCTACCATCTCAGGGTCGAGCGCCGAAGTTGGTTCATCAAATAACATAACGTCCGGATTCATAGCAAGCGCACGAGCGATAGCTACACGTTGTTTTTGTCCACCTGACAGTTGTGTTGGGAAGCTATCTGCTTTATCAGACAGACCCACGCGCTCAAGTAATTTGAGTGCTGTATCACGCGCCTGCTGGGCATTTAATATCCCGAGTTCTCTGGGCGCAAACATGATGTTTTTAAGTACACTAAAATGAGGGAACAAGTTAAAATGTTGAAATACCATGCCAATATTTTCGCGAGCTTTGTTCAGGTTCGTTTTAGGGTCATTCAGATCCTGATCATCCACAATAACCCGGCCTGCCGTAATCACATCTAATTGGTTGATGCAGCGCAAGAAGGTACTTTTTCCTGAACCGGAAGGCCCGATGACACAGACAACTTCTCCTTCGTTGACCGCCACATCTATTCCCTTCAGAACCTGATTTGTGCCGAAACTTTTCTTCAAACCTTCAACTTTTATTTTAGCCACGACGAACCTTCACCTCCAGATAATCAGCAATTTTGGTCAATGTGATGATCACAATCAGGTACATAACAGCAACCGTTAACCAAATGTCAAAAGAGGAGAACGTTCTTGCAATAACAATTTTACCCGATTGTGTCAACTCTACGAGACCAATAACGGACAAGATTGACGTATCCTTCAACGTGATAACCATCTGGTTAATGAAGGACGGAATCATAACCCGTACTGCCTGCGGAATAACGATCTTTATCATCGCTTTGCGATAAGGAAGGCCCAATGAACGGGCAGCTTCCATCTGACCACGATCAATCGATTGAATCCCGCCTCGGATAATCTCGGTTACGTACGCTCCTGCATTCAGACTAAGTGTCAGAATGGCTGCCAGGAACAATGGCATCGTGAAGCCCATCGCCTGTGGTATCCCGAAATAGATAAAGAATGCCAGGACAATCAGCGGAATGCCGCGGAAGATATCCACAAATACGGTGGCAACACCACGAAGGAATTTGTTCTGTCCCACCTTCATAAATCCGAAAATCAGACCGATGATAAACGCGAAGAAAAGGGACACAATCGTGTATAAAAGTGTGTTTCCCAGACCTTTAAACAGGGCAGGAAGAGATTTCTGAATTAGCTCCCAGCGACCTTGATTAGCAACAGTAGGAGCGTTCTCACCAAGATATGTCTCGGTAATGCGCTTATACTCACCGTTAGCTTTGATATTGGCAAGGCCAGCATTAAACATCTCCAGAAGCTCCTGGTTTTTCCCCTTGCTTACTGCAAAACCGTAAGGAGCGCCATCTTCTTTTTTGGTAACAATTTCCAAACCGTTGTTCTGATTAACCCCATAGGCCAGTACAGGATAATCTTCAAAACAGGCTACGGAATTACCGGTTTTTACATCTTCATACATTTGGTATGACTCATCAAACGGAACGATCGTAAATCCATACTCTGAAGCGATGGACTCTGCAAAACTAAACCCTTCTGTTCCGGTTTTCACCGCTACCTTCTGTCCACGAAGGTCTTCATAACTCTTAATTGTGTCATTGTTGGCACTAACACCCATAACGACACCTGATTCAAAATAAGTATCCGAAAAATCAAATTTTGCTTTTCGCTCATCCGTAATACTCATCCCTGCGATCACACCATCGACTTGATTCGCCTCAAGTGCCTGTACAGCTGCGTTAAATCCCAGGGATTTGATTTGATACTTGAAATTTTGATCTTTGGCGATGGCATCCAGCAAATCCATGTCGATACCAACAAAATCACCATTCTCATCTTCATATTCGAATGGAGCAAATGTGACATCAGTTCCGATAACATAGGTTTTACCGGAATCGGATGCTGCGGCGGCGTTCCCCACCCATCCTGATAGGCCGCTCACCAGGAGCAGCATCAGTGAAAGTATAAAAAATGAGATCTTCGTTGTTTTCATGTGTCCTCCCCGTCTCGGCGTTGTCCGAATAATCATTATTTTCTTTAGAATCGGTATTACGGTTATGCTTTTTGTCGATCTTCTGCCCATTTGATTGTTATTATTTACTGTATATTAACAATCAATGCTTTGCCTTTCCACTTGCAACATTTTCCTCCATCATTTTTTTCCAACCAGTAAAAGTCCTTTTAATACTTACCCTTTAAGTAAGCTTCGCGAAACCCAATATTACATTGTGAATCTGAAAAAAGGTACATTTACTTTAAAACGTATTATTTAAAATTTAAAACTCAAAAAAAGCCGCGATTTCCGCGACTTTTTGTTGTACAGTTTTTTATAATCTATTAATTTGCTCTGGTTGTCAATACAATCTCGAACTTCGAACCAGCTTCACCCGCGAATACAATAGTTCCGTTCTCAGGCAACACAATTTCGTTTTGTCCACTGACCACTGTATGATTAATGCCTATGCCAGCTTGGTTATATACAGCAAATGCGCTGTTTGCAGACATCTTGACAGTCATTTCTTTACCTGCTGCTGATGCTGGAATCGAATACCATGTGGCATGACCATTCGCCTGAATCGTTGTCTTTGATTGTTTTCCTGCATAGATCGGTTTGATGATGTCTTGAGCAGCATAAACGTTGCCTCCAGCTGTAACATATTCCACGCCATTTTCCTCATAGAAATTAAACTCCATCGTGTCACGGCCCGCCAATCCAGGAATTTGCAATTGGTTCACAGCTTGGTTAGCTCCAACGATTTTATTCGTGTAGACATAACCTGGTAGCTCATTAACAGTATGAATGGGAATCATCGGCATTGCTGCGTTGTACAGTGTTGATGTGTATTTTTCATTGACCAACACGTAGGCTTTGCCTTCCCGTTTCTGCCATGCGGCCTTTACTTCTTCCGACAATTCATTGGTTTCAAGCTTTTCTGCCTTATATTCAGAGGAAGCAACTTGCCCAAGCCCAGGAATAGACTGATACGAGCGAGACCACAAATATGTGTTCCCGTTGACTTCCTGAACGAACTTCAGCTTTTCCGTAGCCGCATCATTAACAAATGAGCCATCAGGGGTGTACGTATAGGTCTGATCAGGACTGTTAGGAGTCGACAGATTAGATAGCGTTAATTGCCCATCATCTTTTACGTCCATCTTCATTAACATGTTTGCCCCACCCGCGTACATGCCTGTGTGCTGTGTAAGTTCCTTCGGCATGGTTGTTTTCACCGGTGCATCATGTGACTTCTCCGGTTTACGCTCTGGAATGATATTCTTCTCCTCAAGCGCACTAAGCAACAGCTCAGTTGCCAGCAATTGATCCGTTGAGCTATGACCACCCGAAGAGGCTACGGCAGCAGCCATATTATACTCCGGAAGTACAATCAATGAGGAATGATAGGTTATTGTATTGCCACCTTTGCTTACTGCCTGGATGCCGTAATCATTAAAAGGAAACAGGTTCACGCTGTCCCAGCCTAGGCCGTAACCAATGGACGAATCGCCTTCTTCTGGCCACATGCCTCTCTTGTATTCTTCTTGCTCCATGGCCTCTACAGATTCCTCCGAAAGAACACCTTCAACCTCACCTGTAAAGATTTTCGAGAACTGAATCAGATCTTCAGCGGTGGAATAGATGCCTCCCGAGGCAATCATATTTGTAGTCTCTAATGGGAGTTGCACCTCATCCGAAGGGGCATATGTTGCTGCCATCTGGCTGAAGTCCACAATATCCTGCGGTGTTTTGGTATGCTCCATACCAAGGGGTTCAGTTATGTACCGGTGCATGAAAGTTGTGAAGTCCATGCCGCTGACCCGCTCAACCAGAATTTCAGCTAATGTAAAACCGTCATTACTATATACCGAGTATGCGCCAGGATCGGCCTTCAGATGTTGCGTCGCCAATTGTTCCAGTAACGTATCATGTGCATAGGTATCATTATCTCCAAACAGTATTGCACTGTTACTTGACGTTCCGAGAAGTCCGGATGAATGATTCAGTAACATGCGTGGTGTAATCTGTTGGTAACGCTTGTCTTTCATTTTAAAGTCCGGAATATACTTCACGACAGGCTCATCAAGATCTATCTTGCCCTGGTCCACTAGCTTCATTACGGCGGTTGTGAGCATCATTTTGCTGGTTGAACCAATGCCATACATGGTATCTGAAGAAAGCGGGATGTTGTTTTTCAGGTCGCTTTTGCCTGCCTGACCGGAGATCACAATCTCACCCTCATCCATCAGTGCGTACTGCACACTTGTCGTAGCGTATGATTCAGTGAGTACCTTGGCCTTTGCACTTACTGCCTTTTTAGTTAGATCATACGTAGTGCTACTACCGTTACTGGTAGCGGGTGTGGCCATGGCCGACATTGGGGACATCATTGCAAACACCAAAGTTATGGCGGCGATAGACGTTCGTTTCTTTCGTGTCAATCTCATCTTCTCCTGTCTAGTCTATGGATTAGGAATCTCTGTGTTCGTACTCCCGTAGTGTAACCGAAGAAGATGAACTATCTGTGGCCTGAATATGAATCGAGTATGAACCAAGCAGGACCGACCGAAATAAGTTGGACACACGGTAAAAATCGCTTTAGTCCAGCTTTATTTTGTTTGCAAATTAAACTTTTGCTATAATGGTATATCAATCAATGGAGTGCCAATAACATGGCTAAGTACATGAATAAATGCAGTCCATAATTCAGCATGAGTAATGGAGTTGAAGCAATGCTAAAAGTTAATCGGAATGACCAACGCCCGATCTGGCAGCAACTTTTGGATCAAGCGATTCATAATATCACAACCGGGAAATGGCAACCAGGCGAATTGCTGCTTCCATCACGTGAACTTGCTCAATTAATTGGTGTTTCACGCTCAACCATACAGATTGTGTACGAGGAATTATTCAGCCGAGGGTATACGGTAACCTCCCGACGAGCCGGGACAAGAGTTAGTGATTGGACATATGCACCTCGTTCATCAGAAGACGTCACGATGCAAGGGCCTATTCCGCCCGAACTGCCTACACTAAACGAATCGATTGGTCATCTGCATAGTTGGTTTGGCAATAGAGACAATCGCAAAATAGAAATTGATTTTAATCCCCACGAGCCTTATCTGGATGAAAGTTTCACAAAAGCCTGGAGGCAATCTTTTTTACAAGCTTCTACTGAACCCAATCTGGATCTTTGGGCTTATGGTGATGCCAGAGGGTTACTGGCGTTAAGAGAGCAGATTCAACGTTATTTGTCACTTGAACGAGGCATTCATATCGATGTTGATCAAATCTTGTTAACCTCAGGTGCACAACATAGCATTGATTTAATTGCCCAGGCTCTCTTAAGTGAGGGAGACAGAGTTTCGGTTGAAGATCCCGGCTTCCCTGCCGCTTGGATGGCGATGAAATACCGCCGGATGCAAGTCGATCCCGTTCCGGTTGATGAGTATGGATTATGTGTAGATCATATTCACCCACAGACGAAACTCGTATTTGTCACACCTTCTCATCAATGCGCCGTTGGTGTTATTATGTCGGAGCCACGCAGGCAACAATTGATGCACTTGGCAGCTCATCATCGATATTGGATTGTTGAGGATGACTACGATAGCGAATTTAGGTACCGTGGAGATCCACTTCCAACTATATTTAGTCAGCAACCTCAGAATACGCTTTATATGATGAGTTTTTCCAAAATGGTTGCACCTGGCATTCGACTATCCGCTATCATCGGCCCCAAAATAGCCATCGATCGCCTTACCCAAGTTCATGAATTAACCTATCGTCATCTGCCGATTATGGAACAATTAACGCTAACTCATTTTATTGAGCGTGGTCATTTTATGCGCCATATGAGAAGAGTTCGGAACATATATCGACGCAGACACGAAGTCATGACCAAAGCCATTGTTGCTTCTGGGCTAGGCTCACGATTTACATTAAGTGGTGTGGAAACGGGATTACATATGCTTCTAGAATCTGAAACGTCATTTGACGAAGAAGCGCTGACAAATGCTGCCCTTGATCAAGGTGTACGCGTGTATCCGCTTAGTAGATATTGCTTGGAGAGTCATCGAAAAGGATGGATATTAGGTTTTGCGAAAGTGGATGAGGAGCAGATTGAGGAAGGCATACATCGGCTTGCAAAGATTGTATTATGATGGAGAACATGCTCTCCAATCGGATTCGAAAGGATGTTTTTTGTAATGAAAATTTTAGTGTTAGGAGCCACCGGACGGGTTGGAAGTCATTTCGTCTCTAATGCCCTACGTTCCAATCATCATGTAACTGCACTGGTTAGAAGCCCGGAAAAGGTACAAATCAACGATGACAATTTCGTTCTACATCAAGGAAACGCTTTAGTCAAAGAGGATATTCATCACGCCATACAGGGTGTGGATCTCGTTGTTAGTTCCTTAAGTACCGATGGAACAACTACATTATCGCAATCCATGGGACATATTGCTGAGGCTATGGCTCAGGAGCGTATCAAAAGAATCATTACCATTGGTACAGCAGGAATATTGGAAAGTCGAACAGATCCTGGCTTGCTTCGTTTTCAATCCCCTGAGTCCAAACGTAAGTCCACGCGAGCAGCTGAAGAGCATCTGGAGATGTACAACATTCTGAAGGCTTCAGAGTTAGAATGGACCATCGTGTGTCCTACCTACTTATATGATGGAGAATCTCTTGGTAAGTACCGGGTTGAGCGCGACTATTTGCCTGACGGTGGAACTTCTATATCTGTAATCGATACTGCGGAGTTTGCTTATCAGCAATTAATGTCTGATGAGTATGTACAGTCTCGTGTAGGTATAGCCTACTAAGGCTGTCTTAAGTTTCAATATAAACAAGCACATTACGAGCCTGCGATTGTTATCCATTAGGAGCAATTGCAGGCTCTATTTGTGTCTGCTGTTGAGCTATTTAAGCCCTTCATATAGAGGAAATTGCGAAGTGATTTCACGGACACTACCTAATATTTGATTTTTCACATCCGAGTTCTTTGGATTTTTAAAAGCAAGCCCTATCAGCTGAGCAATTTCTTTCATTTCCCTGGCTCCAAGCCCTCTTGAAGTCATAGCCGGAGTTCCAAAACGAATACCGCTTGTAACCAAAGGACTTGCCGTATCGTGAGGAATTGCATTTTTATTCGCCGTAATCCCTACTTCATCCAGTAAAGCTTCAGCTTCTTTGCCTGTAAGGCCCATAGTTCGTAAGTCAACCAACACGATATGATTATCTGTTCCTCCCGATACAAGGGTAAGTCCTTCATTCATTAAAGTTTCTGCCAATACGTTGGCGTTATTCAGAACACCTTCAATATATGTTGTGAACTCGGTTTGCAATGCCTCGCCTAATGCCACCGCTTTCCCCGCGATAACGTGCATGAATGGCCCGCCCTGAGTCCCCGGGAATACAGCTTTGTCTATCGCCTTTGCCCAGGACTCCCGGCACAAAATGGCTCCCCCTCGTGGTCCTCGTAAGGTCTTGTGTGTGGTGGTTGAAACAAAATGGGCATGTGGTACCGGGTTAGGATGCAAACCTGCCGCAACGATTCCTGCTATATGCGCCATATCTACAAAGAAAAGAGCTCCCACTTCGGCGGCAATCTGGGCAAATAATTCAAACTCAATGGTCCGTGGGTATGCACTTCCACCTGCAACAATCATGCGTGGACGATACTTATAAGCAAGTTTACGTACTTCGTCAAAGTCAATGCGGCCCGTCTGTGCATCGACACCATATGGAACAAAATTGTAAAACCTACCTGAAAAATTAACAGTACTTCCGTGTGTTAGATGACCACCTTGGGATAGATTCATGCCAAGTATTGTGTCCCCAATCTCAACCGAGGCAAAATATACTGCCATGTTGGCCTGAGAACCGGAGTGAGGCTGCACATTCGCATGTTCAGCGCCAAAAAGTGCTTTAAGGCGGCTATTTGCCATCTCTTCGACTGTATCGACATGCTCACATCCGCCATAATATCTTCGGCCAGGATACCCCTCCGCATATTTATTGGTCAACACCGAACCTGTTGCTTCCATCACAGCTTGACTTACAAAATTCTCTGATGCAATCAGTTCTATCGTATCCCGCTGTCTTGCAAGCTCTTGCTGGATAGCATTTGCCACGACTTTATCTTGCTTCTCCAAATGTTTCATGAACATCTTCCTCTCAATATTACGGTTATTTATTCGTTCCAAGTTGTTTTTTGGGAAATTTACTATTCATCAGTAGATGTGCCATCATTCCTGCAAACAGTCCCCAAAATGCACCACCCACACCAAGCAAAGTCACATTCGCTGCTGTCGCCAAAAACGTAATCAATGCAGTTTCACGTCCCTTAGGGTCCGTTAATGCATTGGCAAGACTGCCACCGATCGTTCCAAGTAAGGCTAATCCCGCTAATGTTGCAATAAAGGTAGCAGGAAGAATCAAAAACAGAGCAGCCAATGTTACGCCAAAAATGCCGACAAAAATATAAAAAACACCACAAGCAATACCTGCAATATAACGTTTGGTTGAATCCTCATGTGCATCCTTTCCTGTACAAATCGCTGCTGTAATAGCTGCCACATTAAAAGCATGTGATCCGAATGGGGCTGCAAGAAGCGAACCCAAACCTGTTACAGCTAAAATAGGATTGGCACTTGTCTTGAATCCATCATTACGCAGAACAAGCATTCCGGGCATATACTGCCCTGTCAAGGTAATAATGAACAGCGGTAGCGCAACGCCAAGTAAGGCGTTTAACGAAAACGCTGGAACAACAAATACAGGCGATGCTACAGCCAATTGGATTGTACTGAAGTCTGTTTTCCCCATGCATATCAAATAAATCAAACCGATTGCCAATATGCCAACAATGGCGTAACGGGAAGTAAACCTTCTTAGCACGATATAGCCTGCAAACAGTACAATCACAAGCAAAGGATCTACCTTCGCCCCTCCAAAGGCCGAAATACCAAACTGTAGTAAAATACCGGCTAACAATCCGGAAGCGATGCCTGGGGGAATAAGTCGAACGAAACGTTCAAACATGCCTGACAAACCTAAAATAATAAATCCGACTGCTGAAATCATGTAAGCGCCAATAGCTTCTGGATAAGGGGTTACCGCTAATGCTGAAACGAGAAACGCCACACCCGGTGTAGACCAGGCTGTAATAATCGGTTCCTTATATCGATAACTGAGCCAAATTCCCGTTACGCCTACCCCAATCGAGATGGACCAAATCCAGGAAGCGGTCATTTCCGGGCTTAAACCAGCCACTTTTGCAGCTTGAAAAACAAGGATAAACGTACCCCCGTAATTAACAATTACGGATATTAAAGCGGCGATCACCGGAGATATCAAATCACGGCCGCGTAACGAAGGGGATGCTGTCTTCATATTTAACACTACCTCTCACTTAATCATCGATGCGTGTGTTTTCATTCCAGTAATACTCGTCCGGTAAATAGCGTTGACCAAATACACTTGTCCCTACACGTATCATTGTAGCTCCTTCTTCAATGGCGACTTGGAAGTCACCAGACATCCCCATCGATAAAATATCCATTTCTACGCGTAGAATATTTTTCTCTTTAATCTGTGTACGGATCTGGTTTAACAATCGAAAACAATGTCGTGTTTCTTCGTTCGTCGCATTCAGTTTTCCAATGGTCATTAAACCTTTCACGTTTAATGTCTCGAATTGAGACAACTGTTCTACAAGCTCAACGGCTGTTTCTGGAGAGGCACCAAATTTACTTTCTTCGTAGGACGTATTAATTTGCACAAGAATGTCTAAGGTCTTATTCTCTTTGAGAAGCTGGTTATGTAACGCTTGGCCCAGTTTCAGACGATCTACGGAATGGATGAGAGTAACATATTTAACAACGTCCTTTACTTTATTTGTTTGCAGATGTCCGATAAAATGCCATTCCACCTGCTTGCTTTGTTCCATGAGTGGGAATTTGTCTCGGAGTTCTTGAGCTTTGTTTTCTCCAAACAGGACCTCACCTGCTTGAATAGCTATTTGTAATTTCTCTAGCGGTACCGTTTTAGTCGCGAGCAACAACTTGATGTCCTCTATGTTGCGACCTGAAGCCTGGCAGGCCAATGCCATTTGCTGTCTTACAGCTTGAAGATTTTCTTCTACTAGATGTTTCATGTCAGCCACCTTCTTTCTATTCCGAACAGGAATGAATCAATGAGATTAGCTCCTCCTTATGTATTGTGAAGACTGTGTAGAACGTCATGCTAGTATAGCAACGCATGGATTGGATATACATATCCAAAAATGATCTTTTGGAACAGTCCAAAACGACAAAGTGGACATTAGTTCAATTGGGGTTCCTTTAATACGCTTTTAAAAGTCAATAATCTGATTGATGTGATGCCCGCACGCTTCTTCCAAAATGAAAAAAGCCGCTAATTTAGCGGCTTGGTTTAGTCCTATGTTCATGTCCAAAACGAAGATACATGTTTTATGATGATTTACTCATTCACATTTTCATTGGTTACCAGCTTCAATTCAGCGGGAATCGATGACTCCACCTGCTTGCCACTGAGCACATCCAGAGCTGCTTGCAGCGCCAGTTGGCCAATCAGTACAGGCTGCTGAGCGACTGTTGCCGTCAATTTCCCATCCTGAATGGATTTGATTGCATCATCATTGCCGTCAAATCCGATGACCGGAATGTCTTTACCTGAGCTTTGAATCGCTTCAATCGCACCCAGTGCCATCTCATCATTATGGGCAAATACTGCCTGCACGTCAGGATTACCCTGAAGCAGATTCTCCATGACATTCAATCCTTTGGACCGATCGAAATCAGCAGATTGTTTGGAAACCACATCAAGTTGCTTGTCGGCCACTTCATGGAAACCTTTACCCCGTTCTCTTGTTGCGGAAGCACCAGGTACACCCTCAAGTTCAATGACTTTTGCTCCCTCACCCAGTTGTTCCACAAAATATTCAGCTGCCATGCGTCCACCTTTAACGTTATCAGATGCCACTAGTGCCGCCACTTCGCCTTTATCTGCGGAGCGATCCAGCGTGATTACAGGAATGCCCACACTATTAGCGGATTGAACCGCTGTGGAGATCGCTGCAGAGTCCGCAGGGTTAATTAGCAGTGCACTAACGCCTTGCTGAATGAGATCATCCACATCATTGGTTTGTTTGGCCGAATCGTTCTGCGCATCCACCACGATGACTTGTATTCCCTGTTTTTTGGCTTCAGCCATTACCCCGTCCTTCAGTGATACAAAGAATGGATTGTTCAGTGTAGATATCGACAAACCTATTTTCTTCTGTCCGTTACTTTTGTTTGGGTTAGGTTTCGCCCATTCCGGTGGCTCCAGAGAGCACCCGGCCAGAACGATGATCATCAGCATACTTATGAGTGTTACAGTCCACTTTTTCATATTCGCTTCTCTCCTTATGCTGTTTTCTTGCGGTCCAGCAGGACGGCAATGGCAATGACGATACCTTTTACAACCATTTGATAAAATGAGTTTACTTCAAGCAAGTTCAATCCATTATTCAACACGCCGATAATCAGAACACCGATCAGTGTACCAACGATGCGTCCGCGTCCTCCAGCAAGGCTTGTACCACCCAATACAACTGCTGCGATTGCATCCAGCTCGTAGGATGTACCTGCCGTTGGTTGCGCTGAATTTAAACGAGATGTCAGAATTGCACCTGCCAGAGCAGCGAGCATACCTGTCAGGGAGTAGATCATAATTTTCACGCGATTCACTTTGATACCCGAGATAATGGAGGCTTTCTCATTACCGCCGATGGCGTACGTTTTGCGGCCAAAAGCCGTTTTATGCAAAACAATCCACAGAATCATGAAGGTAACCAGCATCGTGATTGCAGGTACCGGAATACCCAGCAGGTAACCGCGGCCAAACAGTTGGAACAACAGATTATCCCCGAGGCCTGTAATTGGGTTACCATTGGTGTACACCAATGTTAGTCCCCGGAATATGGTCATGGTAGCGAGTGTAGCGATAAACGGAGCCATTTTACCTTTGGTAATCATCAGTCCGTTCACCATACCCATGACACCACCGAGTGCTACACCGATAATGATGGACAAGATCGGATCGAGACCAGACAACATCATATTTGCTACAAAAGCACTGGATAAAGCCAGGATTGAGCCGACCGACAGATCAATTCCACCCGTCAGAATAACAAACGTCATACCAAAGGCAATCAGCGCATTAATCGAGACTTGACGCAATAAATTCAAGATATTAAGCGGTTCCAAGAAACTTGGATTCAACACCGATACGATGAGAATAAGAATGATTAAGCCAAGCAGCGGTCCCAATTTTTGTATCACGTTTGAGAAACGGAAGCCGCTTTTAGCCGTTTTGTTTTCCTGCATTGTTGTCATATCACTGTCCCCCTGTGGCCAATGTCATAATGTGTTCTTGTGTTGCTACTTCCCTTGCAACCTCGCCACTGATGTGTCCCTCATGCACAACCGCGATCCGGTCACTCATGCCAAGCACTTCAGGTAGCTCCGACGATACCATGATGATTGCAACGCCGCGGTCAGTAAGTTCATTCATCAATTCATAGATTTCGCGCTTCGCCCCAACATCCACTCCTCGGGTAGGTTCATCGAGGATAAGCACGCTTGGTCCGATACCTACCCATTTCGCGATAACCACCTTCTGCTGGTTACCCCCGGATAGATTCCTTGCCGCCGTCTCGGAGGATTGCGTTTTGATCTGTAGACGTTTGATCAGTGTATCTACGAAGTCTTGTTCTTTCGAAGTTGAGATAAAACCTTTGCTTGAGAAACTGAACAGATTTGGCAACGCCATATTCTCGCGAATAGAGAAGTCTAATACCAGCCCTTCATCCTTGCGGTCTTCTGTAATAAACCCGATTCCATGTTTCACTGCATCTGCCGGTTTACGAATGTTCGCTTTTTTGCCGCGGATAAAGATTTCACCGCTATCCAACGTATCCAAACCAAAGATGGTTCTCATGATCTCTGTTCGTCCAGAACCCATGAGTCCTGAGAAACCGAGTATTTCCCCCGCTCTCACGGTGAAGTTAATATTCTCGAATAGACCTTTGCTGCTTGCATTCCTTACTTCGAGGACAACTTCACCATACGAAGGATTCCGGACAGGATAACGCTCGGTAAGTTCACGACCTACCATTTTCCGCACCACTTCATCAAAGCTTGTCTGCGGAATAGCCTGTGTGTCTACCGTTCTTCCGTCACGCATGATGGTAATCCGGTCACAGATCGTGAATATCTCCTCCATTCGGTGAGAAATATAGACGATGGATACGCCTTCCTTCTTCAGCGAGCTGATTACACCAAACAGCTTCTGGATCTCACGCTCCGTAAGTGCTGCTGTTGGCTCGTCCATAATGATGACCTTGGCATCTGTCATTAGCGCTTTGGCAATCTCGATCATCTGTTGCTGCCCGACAGAGCACTCTCCCGCAGGACGTTCCAGTGGTATGTCTACGGAAAGCTTGGCGAACTGTTCTTTGGCAAGCGCTCTCATTTGTCTTGTATTGAGCAATCCGAATGATGATGTCAGTTCCTTACCAATAAAGAGATTATCCAGCACCGTCATTTCAGGCCATACGTTCAGCTCCTGATGTATGAATGTGATCCCCAGTTTCTCGGCTTCCTTCGGACTTGCAAAATAGTTTTCTTCTCCGTCTATGGTGATGGTTCCCTGATCACGCTGATGAAGACCAATCAGGATGTTCATCAGCGTGGATTTGCCGGCTCCATTCTCCCCCATCAGGGCATGAACTTCACCATCCTTTAGTTCAAAATCCACTCCGCTCAGCACCTGATTCGTTCCAAACGCTTTATAAATGTCTTGCATCTGAATGTGCATTACGCAACCTCCTTTTAACCGAAATGGACTCCCGATTGTAAAATGCAATTGGCATAAGGTGTGGCTTCACCTGTGCGGATAACAGCTTTCACCTGCCGTGTTAATGCTTTGAATTGTTCGTGGCTGACGGAAGCATCGATTGCTTCTACCCCGAATTTCTCTGTGATGAATTGCATGGCTACGGGATTGCCTTCGCAAATCTCTTCAGCCACAATGACTTTCTCAATGACCATATCTTCAGCGATCGCTTCCACCACTTCGCGAAAACTTGGTGTTCCCAGTTTGAGAGCCAGATCAATTTTGAGTACCCCGTCCGGTACCGGCAGACCTGCATCCGCAATCGCAATCATGTCCGTATGGCCCAGATCCGACAAAATCTTGGAAATGTGACTATTCAACATGCCATTTCTTTTCATTACAAGCTCTCCTCTACTTCATCACGCGTCGGCATGCCGCCCTGCGCTCCGAACTTGGTGACGGACAACGATGCAGCCCGATTGGCGAAGCGTATACTCTCTTGCAACGCTTTTCCTTCAGCCAAAGCAACTGCAAATGCGGCGTTGAACGTATCCCCTGCCCCCGTAGTATCGACAGCCTCAACTTTATAAGTTGGGACTAGAATTTCCTCAGTGCCATCAAAGTAACGTACACCTTTACTGCCCTCCGTGATGAACAACTTGTTAGGATACTGACGTAATGCCTGTGCCGGACTCATGCCCTGAAACAAAATCTCGGCTTCATGCTCGTTCGGCGTGATATATGCGGCATTGTCGATCACTTCTTGCGGCAATGTTCTTGCCGGAGCGGGATTAAGCAGCAGCGGTGTTCCGAATTTTGCACACAATGCACTCACATGCACAACCGTTTCCTCCGGAATTTCCTGCTGAATTAATACGATATCTGCATCGCGGATCACTTCAGCTGCTTCATCGACATATGCAGGAGTGACTTCCCGATTCGCCGCTTCAACCACTACGATACTATTATCACCTTCTGCCAGAATGATATGAGCCGTTCCACTTTCTAAATGTGTAACCGGTTTCACATTTTGCGTATTTACAGCATTTGCTCTAAAGTTCTCTACAATATCTTTGCCAAAAGCATCGTCGCCTACCCGGCCGATCATCGCAACCTCGGCACCCAGTCGTGCAGCGGCAACAGCCTGATTGGCTCCTTTGCCACCAGGAACTGTTTTGAAGCTATCGCCAAGAACGGTTTCCCCCGCTCCCGGCCGTCTTGACGAAGTAACAACCAGATCCATTGAACTGCTTCCAATTACACATATTTTAGCCATCTGATCTCACCTTTCTCGTAGTGCCCCGTTCGATGAAACTCACGGGCAACTGTATGTTTTTATTCTCTATTGCAGCTTGTTCCACAAGCTGGATAAGTAATCCCGCCGCTTCTCTGCCCATCTCGTATGCTGGCTGACGGATGGTGGACAATGCCGGCGATAACAGGCTGCTCATCGGAATATCATCGAAACCAATCACTTGTACGTCATCAGGAACCTTTCTTCCGATCCGTGATGCCTCATGCAGTACTGCCATGGCTGCGATATCATTGCTCGCAATGACCCCGTCTGTATCCGCATACTTCCTGAATAATTCTTCAGCCCATACACTTGCCTCATTAATTGAAAATGAGGTCGTCTGGATTACCCGGTAGTCTAACCCAGCATCACGGATGATTTCAATCGCCCCTTCAAAACGATCCTGAGCGGGTCTGATCTGTGACGGTCCCTGCATAACTGTGATCCGGCGACTGCCGCGTTTGATAATCTCCCTTGCAGCTAGTCTTCCACCTTCCCTACCATCCGCATACACGGATGGACGATCCAGTGAAGTTCTGTCCAGAAACACGACGGGAATCTTCAGGTTTTCATATATTGAAGAATGAGGATAGTTCGTTGAAGAGATCACACCGACCACATTGTTCTGGATAAACGTCTGGATGTAATCCTGCTCCTTCCGTTCATCCTCATCACTATTTCCAAATATCAGTCTATAATCCTGCTCCTGCATCCGGTCCTCTACGCCGCGGGCCAACTGCGGGAAGTACGGGTTCGTAATATCCGGTAATAATAGGCCAATCAGTTTGGATTTACGCTTATATAATGAGCGGGCCACTTCATTCGGCGAAAAGTTAAGCGCCTTCACAGCATCTTCCACTTTTTTGCGTGTGTCCGCATGAACATAACCTCTATCATTAATGACCCTGGATACGGTGGCTACAGATACGCCAGCCAGTTGAGCTACGTCTTTAATTGTTGTCATAAGTTGCTCTCCTCTATGTGTAACCGGTTACAGAAATTAAATTATCATATTATTTTCAATTTGACAAGCGTTTTCATTCTGGAAATTTCTCCAAGCATACATAAATGTGCAGTGATGGCACCCAGATCAACATAAAATCAGCAATCTCGCTGAACTTAATTAGCCTTTAATTTAACAAATTAGACAGTAACATTTTCGAATAAATCAATTCATAGCGTTTATTTTATAACTCCCCGTAAACTTCATCTGTAACTGGTTCCAACCATTCCGGTGTACCCGCAGTGATCGCAAGGTGTTCAAACCAACTATCTTTTGCGGCCCCATGCCAGTGTTTTACACCATCATGAGTCACAATAACATCGCCGGCTTTGAGGAATTGAGCAGGTTTTCCTTCTTCCTGATACCAACCTTCCCCACCAGTCACTAACAACAACTGAAATCCACCGCGATGGATATGCCAGTTATTTCTGCATCCCGGTTCAAACGTTACATTCCCAACACCAACATTCACTTTGGGATCAGCAACCAAGGATTGGAGATAACTTTGCCCTATGAAATATTGCGCAAATGCTTCATTTTTTTCTCCTACCGGGAATATCACTCCATCTTTAACTTCTTCATGTTTAGCCATTTTATTTCCTCCAATGTGATCTTATTGATTAATCGTCCTGCTCCTATGCTGACCTAAATATGATTACACACATACGTGCGATATCGCACATTTGTGTATAATATAAAATAATTGCACTGCCTCTGCAAGGATCAAATGAACCCGATCTGTGCCTTATGGCGCAAAGGAACAACATTTGTGCAATTACTCTCTGGAAAGAATGGTGATTGCTATCGTTTCTATCACAGATCGAAGAATACTTAAGTCTCAGGAAGCGATCAAATCCGCTTTTATCAAACTCATGAACGAGAAACCTTTTGATACCATTACGATGCAAGATATCTCTGATCATGCAAATGTCGGCCGCAGAACGATATACCATCACTATTCGGACAAATTTGACTTGCTGGATAAATTAATTGAAGAACATATCGATGAACTACGAAGATTGTGCAAGGAAGCATCCGATCTGGATTTTATAGAAAGCAATGTACTTTGGTTCGAATATTTTGAAGTTCACTATTCATTTTTCTCGGCTATGTTACTGAGTAAAGGAGCCCCTTTTTTCCGCAATCGCTTCCTTGCTCTCGTCATTGAAGAACTGGAGGATGAAGTGAATGTAACGGAGGGGAAAAATAAAGGACTAACAAAAGAAGTGATTCTCACGTTCTTTGGTACAGCAATCGTTGGTATCGTGGAATCCTATTTCACGAATGGATTACCCCGGCAACCTCACATTGTCGCAGAACAAGTTGGGATTTTATTAGAAAGGAATCTATAACAAAAGCCCCTCATGAACCGTTCCTTCTTTATAATCTTACCAGCCGAGGAGCGGTTTATTAATTATCATTACAAAGATTAGCGATATGTGATATGGTCAGTGAGGATATTAATAGATTCATACATACATATGTACATGAAATATGAGGAGAAGATCGAAAGTGATAGAGAGAAATACCCTTGAGAAACCGAGTAAATTTAGTGATCCCATTTTTGTCATGCTCGTGGCAAGCCTTTGTTGCTTGTTATGGGGAAGTGCGTACCCATCCATCAAACTTGGATATATTGCATTTAACATAATGCCGGAAGATATTGCTTCCAAGTATGTATTTGCAGGATACCGGTTTACACTGGCGGGTATGCTGCTCTTGCTCCTGTCTCGTATCGTTAGAAAACAGAAGCTCCAATTAACCAAGCCTCAGTGGACAGGCCTCATCATGTTAGGTATATTGCAAACCGGTTTGCAATATATGTTTTTCTACGTTGGCGTAGCCAATACGACAGGTGTCAAAGGCTCCATTATGAATGCAACGACGACCTTTTTCAGTGTTGTTCTGGCCCATTTCATCTATAAAAACGACAAATTAAGCAGAAATAAAATCGTTGGTTGCTTGCTCGGGTTCGTTGGTGTAATCATCGTAAACTTCCATGCGGATCTGCTTGCTTTTTCCTTTTCATTCACAGGGGAAGGATTCGTTATTATAGCGGCACTTGTTTTTTCCGTTACAGCCCTTTACGCAAAACGTCTCACGGCTACGATCGATGTTCTGATCATAACAGGTGTCAGCTTATTCGTCGGGGGACTGGTGCTTACGCTGTTAGGTCTATCACTCGGCGGTCGTGTGACCCATTTCACCTTGGAATCCACCAGTAACTTAATCTACTTGGCTTTGCTGTCATCCGTCGCATTTTGTCTATGGAATATGCTTCTCAAGTATAACAAGGTCGGAAGAGTGTCTGTCTATAACTTCCTAATCCCTGTATTTGGAGCTTTATTATCAGCGTTATTTCTGGGGGAAACGATCTTGGAACTGAAAAATCTGGTCGCATTACTGTTCGTGTCAGTCGGCATTTATTTAGTCAATCGTGTACGTTCTGTGCAAAGCTCTAATAACACTCCAATAAAATAGACTACCCGTCCACTTCCATGGATAACAAAAAAAGCCGCTAATTGGTATTATCCCCTTTAAGTAGACACTTAAAAAAACCTTCATGTTATCATGGGGTTCAAGTGAAACTTGGAGGGGATATTTTTATGGCGAAAAAAGGGCAAACATTTCAGACGTATACGGAAGAATTCAAATTGAATGCAGTTAGATCCTATGTCGAAGGTTCTTCAAGTTACAAAGTAGTCGCTGAACGCGAAGGAATTCGAAACTGTTCACAACTGAAGGTGTGGGTGAAAAAGTGGAAAAACGGGGAAGCGTTCGATGAACGAAAAAACAGTGTGCCCAATCCACTGAAGGGACGTCCCCGTACAGCCTTTGGCAGCGTGGAGGAAGAACGAGACTATCTTCAAGCACAGGTCGATTATTTAAAAAAGCGGTATCCAAATCTAGTAAAGGAGAAGCGCTGAGCCAACGGGAGAACTACGATATCATCGATGAATTGCGCTGCTCGCATGGCATTACACGCCTACTATCGATTACAGGAATACCCCGATCCAGTTACTATAAATGGCGAGCAACCCAGCCGCAGCGAGACGCAAGACAAGAACATGACCGTGAGATCAAAGAACACATGATGGCTATTCATTTTGAAAACCGAGAGTTTGGTTATCCTCGCATGACAACGGCGTTGTGGGAGGCGGGTCTGAACGTGAATCACAAGAAAGTATATCGAATCATGCGGGAACTATCGATCCAATCATTGATTCGCAAGAAGCGGAAGAAGTCCAGCTATACGCCATCTGTGATCTATCCAAATCGACTAAAGCGCCAATTTCATGCTACAGCACCCCAGCAAAAAATGGTGACGGATATTACCTATATTTCGGATGGGAGTGCATTCGTTTACCTTTCCGTGATTCAAGACTTGTTCAACAACGAGATCGTAGCTTGGCAGTTATCTAAACGGAACGACGTTCAACTCGTATTGGATACGGTGGAACAATGGACACAAAAAAGAGACGTTTCGGAAGCCGTGCTCCATTCGGATCAGGGCTTCCAATATACGTCTCAGGCGTACAATACACGATTAGAAGCATTCGGCATTAAGGGCAGCCACTCTCGCAAAGCAACCTGCCTGGATAACGCATGCATCGAATCCTTCTTTTCGCATCTCAA
>NZ_JAGIKV010000026.1 GCF_017874615.1 Paenibacillus xylanexedens | reverse complement strand
GTTAAGCCCTCTAGCGCCGATGGTACTTGGACCGCAGGGTCCTGGGAGAGTAGGACGCCGCCAAGCGAACTCTTTCATCATACATAGAAAACAGGCTCTGCATGTGGACGTTGTACGATGAATTGCATTTGCCCTGCAAATGCATATTATTCCCTGATAGCTCAGTTGGTAGAGCACTCGACTGTTAATCGAGTTGTCACAGGTTCGAGCCCTGTTCGGGGAGCCATTTGCTCTCATAGCTCAGTAGGTAGAGTGCATCCATGGTAAGGATGAGGTCACCGGTTCGATCCCGGTTGAGAGCTTTGGAAATGGGGCCCGTTGGTCAAGGGGTTAAGACACCTCCCTTTCACGGAGGTAACAGGGGTTCGAATCCCCTACGGGTCATATAGTTGGAGGCTTAGCTCAGCTGGGAGAGCATCTGCCTTACAAGCAGAGGGTCGGGGGTTCGATCCCCTCAGCCTCCACCATATTTTTATTGGGGATTAGCCAAGCGGTAAGGCAACGGACTTTGACTCCGTCATGCATAGGTTCAAATCCTATATCCCCAGCCATTTTAGTATGAGTCATTAGCTCAGTTGGTAGAGCACCTGACTTTTAATCAGGGTGTCGAAGGTTCGAGCCCTTCATGACTCACCATCATATGCGCGTGTGGCGGAATTGGCAGACGCACTAGACTTAGGATCTAGCGTCTTTGACGTGGGGGTTCAAGTCCCTCCACGCGCATCCTTTATTTGCGGAAGTGGCTCAGCGGTAGAGCATCGCCTTGCCAAGGCGAGGGTCGCGGGTTCGATTCCCGTCTTCCGCTCCAATATTTTGCGCCCTTAGCTCAGCTGGATAGAGCGTTTGACTACGAATCAAAAGGCCGGGAGTTCGAATCTCTCAGGGCGCGCCATTATTTTTTTAGTATCGGGATGTAGCTCAGCTTGGTAGAGCACCTGGTTTGGGACCAGGGGGTCGCATGTTCAAATCGTGTCATCCCGATTTTTGTTTATGCGGGTGTAGTTCAATGGTAGAACTTTAGCCTTCCAAGCTAATAGCGTGGGTTCGATTCCCATCACCCGCTTACAGGATATAATGAAAGAGCCTTTGCAGATGCAGAGGTTTTTTTATTTTATTAACGTAAGAATTAGCAGGTAATTTATGTAATATTTTATATGAAGTACAATACAGGTTTATCTAAAAAAGAGCCAAGACCCCTTTACTATTGAAATAGGGAGGTCTTGGCTCTTCTGTTTATTTCTGTAGATGAGCTGCTTCTAAGACGGAGCAGCTATTGTAACGTGACGTGAGTACAATTTAACGTTCGTTGTGATCCGTGACTCTTTTACGCATGCCAGCTAAGCCTAGCAGCCCAAGCAAACCGAGCCATCCCCAACTCATGCCGTTGTCACGGTTGGTTGTTGTGGCGTTAGCACGAACACTGTTGGTACGATAGTCACCATTGTTGCGGTAGTTTCCATCCATATTCAGGTTGGTGTTTGTGCGATCCATGTAGTTGGTGTCCTGATAAGACCGGACACGTGAGCCGGTTGTATCCATTCCTTTGGTCATATGGCCATCAGCAGCAGCAGGGCCAGCCATCGCGGCTACCAGAAGCACAGAAGCAATAATTGTAGTGCCTTTCTTCATCATTTGGATTCCTCCTTATTGGTAAGAGCTATAGATTAATCTGCCCAAAAAGCTAAGAACATTATGTAGAAATGGTGTGTTAAGATATGCCTACGATTACAGTAGGTTAGGAACATACATAAGAAACTCCTATAATAAGCAGACTTGTAGTGGGAAGAAAATTATAATTACACCTTTAATTTATTGCGTCACTGTGGTAAAGTATACAAAAGCTTGCTTTGCCGGTCATGTTTCTTTGTATATCATCTGTTCTCAAACAATGAAATTATGCGGTTTAACCTTAATATCAGGTACATGGGATCATATTTAAAAGAACTGTATATTTATGAGTTTTTAAGAATAGGTATGAGACTTTTGATATATCTAAAGTACGTGAAAAAGGTATCATGCGACAGTATATGACCATTAATTGAAGCAGAACAAGAAAATGAATAAAAAAGCGTGTTTTTGTGCTGTAAATCGGGGATAATCCCCATTTTTTCTAGTAGAAAAATAAAGATTTTCGTACCATTTTATTGTATGATGTTATGAAGGTGTCAAATTTACGTGTACGAATGGAACGATCAGATGGGAGGATAAGCATGACTGAAACTATGGTAACCGCCAGCAAAAGCCAATCCAACAACCTGCTTCGGCGAGACGTGCGGTTCCTGGGCAATATACTCGGAGAAGTTCTTGTCCATCAAGGCGGCACGGAGCTTCTAGATATCGTTGAGAAGATTCGGGAAACGAGCAAATCGTTGCGTGCAGAATTTCTGCCAGAACTCTATGCAGAGTTCAAAACGATGATCCAGGAATTAGACTCGGACAATCGTCACCAGGTTATTCGGGCTTTCGCTATTTATTTTCAATTAGTTAATATTGCTGAACAAAACCATCGGATCCGGCGTAAACGGGATTATGAACGTTCTGCAGGGAACGCTGTGCAGCCAGGATCGATTGAGAAAGCAGTACAGGATCTTAAGGAACGTGGACTGTCTCATACAGAGGTGGAAGAGATTCTCGACGATTTGTCGTTGGAACTCGTTATGACAGCTCACCCAACCGAAGCCATGCGCCGGGTTATTCTGGACATCCATAAACGGATATCTGAAGATGTCATGCTTCTTGATAATCCTACGCTGACGTTGCGTGAACGTGAACAGTTGCGTGAGAAGCTGCTGAATGAGGTTATTACGCTCTGGCAGACAGATGAACTTCGCGACCGCAAACCGACTGTACTTGATGAAGTGCGGAACGGGATGTACTACTTTCATGAAACGTTGTTCCACGTACTTCCGGATGTATATCAGGAGCTGGAACGCTGCCTGAACAAATTTTATCCTGACCATGACTGGCATGTGCCGACGTATTTGCGGTTCGGTTCCTGGATTGGTGGAGACCGGGATGGAAATCCTTCGGTAACTTCAGATGTAACATGGCAGACACTGTTGATGCAACGCAAGCTCGCTTTGCGTGAATACCAACGGATTATGATTGAACTTATGGGCCATCTCAGCTTCAGCACAAACATTATTCATGTATCGGATGAGCTGGTGCAGTCGATTGAGCAGGATCGTAATTCTGTTACATTGAAAAAAGTGGATATCTGGCGGAATGAAAAAGAGCCATACCGCATCAAATTGGCCTATATGATTGCCAAGCTGAACAATGTACTGGATGAGAACAAATTAGGTCAACCTGACCGTTATCATAGCGCACAGGATTTAATTGATGAACTGATGATTATTGATCGAAGTCTGCGCCATCATTTTGCCGATTACGTAGCAGATACGACCATTCGCAAAATGATTCGTCAAGTTGAGTTGTTTGGTTTCCATACCGCAGCATTGGATGTGCGTCAGCACAGTAAGGAACATGAAAATGCGATGTCGGAGATTTTGGCGAAAATGAACATTGTAGAGGATTATGCACGTCTGACTGAAGACGGTAAAATCGATCTGCTTGCTCGTTTGCTGGATGATCCACGTCCGCTTACTTCTCCTTATCACCAATACACGGAGGGAACCAAAGAGTGTCTGGATGTCTTCCGTACCATTAAGCGTGCCCAGAACGAATTTGGGAACGGCTGTATCACAAGTTACCTGATCAGTATGACGCAGGGTGCAAGTGATTTGCTGGAGGTTATGGTATTTGCCAAGGAAGTGGGCTTATTCACCAAAGGACACAACGGTGACGTTGTATCTACTCTTCAAGCGGTTCCACTGTTTGAAACGATTGATGATCTACATGAGGCTTCAGACATTATGCAAAAGCTGTTCAACCTTCCTGTATACCGCGCAAGCGTAAAAGGACGGAATGAACTGCATGAAATCATGCTTGGTTATTCAGACAGTAACAAGGATGGCGGAGTGGTTACAGCCAACTGGGAACTGCGCGTAGCAATGAATGCCATCACGGCCGTAGGTAATGAACACGGCGTTAAGCTGAAGTTCTTCCATGGACGTGGCGGGGCTCTTGGACGTGGCGGCATGCCACTCAACCGCAGTATTCTTGCTCAACCACCACATACGATTGGTGGGGGCATCAAGATAACGGAGCAGGGAGAAGTTATTTCTTCCCGTTATTCCCTTCAGGGGATTGCATACCGCAGTCTGGAGCAAGCAACTTCGGCTTTGATTACAGCAGCACTCAATGGCCTTGAGCCGCAAGAGTCAGCATCCGAGCGCCATTGGGACAGCATCATCAAAGAGATTTCGCAAGTCTCTCTGACGAAATATCAGGATCTGATTTTCCGTGATCCAGACTTCTTCACCTTCTTCAAAGAATCAACGCCGCTTCCGGAGGTTGGTGAGCTGAATATTGGTTCCCGTCCATCCAAGCGTAAAAATAGCGATAAGTTTGAAGATCTGAGAGCGATCCCTTGGGTATTCGCCTGGACTCAAAGTCGATATCTGCTTCCGGCATGGTATGCGGCAGGAACAGGATTGCAAAGTTACTATCAGGATAAAGAGGAAAATCTGGTTGTCCTGAAAGAAATGTATGCAAGCTTCCCATTCTTCCGTACATTAATTGATACGGTACAGATGGCCGTAGCTAAGGCAGATCTGGTCATTGCCAAAGAATATTCAGCTATGACTTCGAACAAGGAAGCCCGTGATCGCATCTACGGTCAGATTGAAGCCGAATTCAAGCTCACAAAAGAGCTGATTCTGAAAATTACCGGAGAAGCTGAAATTCTGGATGATGTACCGGTTATTCAAGAATCCATTCGCCTTCGTAACCCTTATGTGGATCCGTTATCCTACATGCAGGTTCAACTTCTGAGCGAGCTCAGAGATATGCGTGAACGTGGTGAGGATGATACGGAACTGCTCAGAGAAGTGTTGCTGACAATCAATGGCATCGCTGCAGGACTGCGTAACACAGGTTGATGATTGAACTGCTGCATTTGAATAATTATATGTAACAAAGTACCCATTACTTTGTTAACTAAAAAGCTACATTCTCTGCTCTACGGAGTAAGAGATGAAACGGGACTCCTGCGGGAGTTCCCGTTTTTACTGTTTTTGGCGGATATTTGTCATACAGTCTTGATTTTTGACCAAAGTTGATTTACGATTTGATTGGTGAATTACAAGTGTGGACGGGTATCAGAAGACGGAAGACCCATCAGCATGTCTGGGGGAATAAGGGTGGACAATTTGGAGAACAGGCTTGTGAAACTGGTGCTCAAGGGCGACCAGAGAGCCTTTGCAGAAATCGTTGAACTATATAAGGACAAGCTATTTCATTTGGCATACCGGATGCTGAACAATCGTCATGAAGCTGAAGACGTTGTGCAGGAGACGTTTTTGCGTGTGTTTCGTAATATGGAGAAGTACGATCCGAACCAGAAGTTCTCAACCTGGATCTACCGGATCGCAACGAATCTGTGTATTGACCGACTGCGCAGGAAGAAACCTTCATACTCTTTGGATGCTGAACTGAATGACCAGGAAGGATCTGATGGTTATGCGATGCTCCCGAGTGATGATCGTACACCGGAGAGTGAAGCGCTCCTGTCAGAAACGCAGACACTCATTCGCGAGGCCATTGACAGTTTGCCAGCCAAGTATAAGTCCGTTATGATTCTGAGATATTTACAGGACTTGTCGCTACAGGAAATCAGTGATGTGACAGGTATGCCCGTAACAACGATCAAGACACGCGTTCATCGGGGCCGTGATTTTTTACGTAAAAAATTGGAGTATAAGCTATAAATGTTAAACGCCTTTAAATATGGGCGAAATTATTTGAAACATATCTGAAACGGATGCGTATGTAATGTATGCAAGTCTTATGCGTGCTTTCTAATGGCACATGGACTAAGTGATTTAAGAAAGGATTGGCTCTCATATGGATTGCAACTCGGCCGTCTCTTTAATGCATGAATGTTTGGATGAGTCGTTGTCCCCGGCCCAGAAGGTTGAACTGAAAAGTCACCTTGTGATCTGTCCGGATTGTCGCATGCGCTTTAAAGAGTTGGAACAGACGGAAATGCTACTCTTTGCCATGAAACACTATTCACCGTCTGCCTCTGATGAGCTGACCAATCGAATTATGAATGCTCTGCCCCAGCCCAAGAGACAGCAAGTATGGCTCAAATGGGTCAAAGGACATCCCGCGCTGACGGCGGCAGCCTTCTTTTTGGTCGTGATGCTCTTTAGCGCCTTGAATTTCTGGAATCAGAACAACGAAATGGTTGTTAAGGGAAATAATCTGGACCAGATCGTGATTCAGGGTAACACGGTTATTGTTCCTGAAGGTAAGTCAATTGCTGGCGATCTTACGATAGAAAATGGAACCGCACAAGTATATGGTGATGTGAACGGCAATCTGACGGTTATCGATGGACAACTGTTTCAGGCTTCAACGGCGCATATTTCAGGTCAGGTGAAAAGTATTGATCAGGCGCTGGACTGGTTCTGGTACAAAATAACCAATATGGTAAATGAATTGGCTTATCGCTAGAACAGGGTAAAATTCTTCAATGGTATATACCAAGCAGGGTACCTCCAGATTGCATGGGGTACTCTTTTTTTATACGCAAACTTTGTAATTCATGGTAAATGTGATGTTTATGTGCAGTTTGAGACTGCCGTAACTTGCAACCTGAACGTTAACGTTATAACCTAGATACTAAAGAGAACATACTACTACATATAGATAAGCATTTTGCACAAATCAAATAATGCAAAAATGCGGAGACAAAGGATTATATAAAATCCTAATGGGTTAATATGAGATCAGGGTTTACTCATCAATGGGGATAGCGGGGGCTGGCTTATGAATTATTTTGCTGACTTAACGTGGACAGAGTCCATTAAGGACGTTATCGATATATTGATCGTTACCTATATTATGTACAAACTGATTTTGCTTGTGCGGGGGACACGTGCGGTTCAGCTCCTAAAAGGGATTCTGTTCCTTGTGCTGATCTGGGCATTAAGTACGTGGCTAAACTTGTATACGCTCAAATGGTTAATGAACCAGATGTTTACGTTTGGTGTCGTTGCGGTCTTCATTATCTTTCAGCCGGAACTACGTCGTGGTTTGGAGCAATTGGGACGCGGTAAGCTGTTTGGACGTTCAGCGGCAGCGAGTGATGAAGAACTAACCGTGTTAATTGGTGAGATTATTAAGTCAGTTAATTATTTGTCACGGCGTAAAATTGGCGCTTTGGTCGTATTTGAACGTGAAACAGGTCTGAACGATTACACGGAATCGGGCATTAAGATGCACTCTCTGGTCAGCTCGGAGCTGATGATTAACATCTTTATTCCAAATACACCGCTCCATGATGGAGCCGTTATTATACAGGGAAAACAGATTTCGGCGGCAGCTTGTTATTTGCCATTATCAGAGAATCCTTTTATCAGTAAGGAATTGGGAACACGTCACCGTGCAGCAATCGGGATTACCGAAGTTGCAGATGCGATCTGTTTGGTTGTCTCCGAGGAGACAGGACAAGTGTCACTGGCAATGAATGGACAGGTCGTTCGTGATATCAAGGAAGAATCGCTGATTGCCAAACTGTATGAGGAGTTGCGCCCTACATCCAATCTGAAAAAGAATGGCTGGACAACCTTCTGGAAACGGAAGGGAGGACGTAACAATGGATAAGTGGTTTAACAATAATAACTTTGCCAAAATACTTGCGCTTGCGGTGAGCCTGCTGCTCTGGTTCATGATTCATCTGGATGAAGTACCAACCACGCCTACGATTACAACAGGCACAACCAACAAGGTTGTGGAACGTACGGTGCCTGTTCAACCTTATGGATTAGACAGCAACAGTTATGTGCTCACTTCATTAAGTACGGATGAGGTCCGGCTGGAGATCAAAGGACAGCGCTCGATGCTAACATCGATTTTTACGAATGACGATTACAAGGTACTGGTTGATCTGAGTCAGGTGAAAGATGGGTCCAATACACTGCCACTTGTACCTGATTTGCCTTCCGGGGTAGAAGTGGTCAGCATGGAACCTTCCATGGTTACGGTGAACGTAGAAAAATTGGGCACCAAATCCTTCAATGTGAATATTGTACCCGAAGGGGAACCATCCGCCGGATACAGCGCTGGAACGCCCGTAATTGAACCTTCGACGCCGGTTAAGGTAACTCTGCCCGAAGGACAACTCGAGGCTGTAGCGAAGGTCCAGGGCAGTGTGAGCGTGAAAGATGCCAAGGAAGATGTCATACAGAAAAAAGTGAAGCTTCAAGCCTACGATACTGAAGGCAAGGTCCTTGAAAATGCGATTATAACGCCTCAAACGGTTGAAGTCCGAGTTCCGGTCAATCAGCCCTATACATCTGTACCCTTAAGAATCAAATATTCGGGACAACTTCCGGAAGGCCTGGTACTCTCCACGGTAGAGCCAAACGTGAAAGAAGTCTCGGTTTATGGATCAGAGGATGCGCTTGCAGGTATACAGTCCTACGACCAAGTAACCCTTGATCTTACACAATTTGATCAGTCGGGTACATCGACAGTTAACGTAGACTTGACGCCGCCTTCCGGTTTTGAGAAAATCGAGCCTAGTTCGATTCAGATCAAGGTAACCATATCACCATTTGACGAGGCAGAGGAGACAACCAAAGTCTTTCCGAACGTCCCCATTACACTTACCGGTGCGGGGAATGGACTGGAAGGGACGCTGGTTACGCCTCGAAGCGGCGGTCTGAACCTCACACTTACAGGATCAGCAAGTATGCTTGAGGGTCTGAGTAGTGATGATCTTACGTTAACCGGGGATCTTGCTGGACTTGCGGTCGGAACGCATGAGATCAAGCTTGAAGCCGACCTGCCCCGTTATGCCAAACTGGATGAATCATCCACTGCATTGAGTGCGACGGTCAAAATTAGCGAAAAGGCTGAAGATACCACGACCACTCCTGGCGAAGAACCGACGGACGAGGGAACGGTAGCACCTGACCCAACACCAGCCGAGGTTGAAAATGGGGAAACAGAGCCTGTTCCTGATGATGAAGAAACGGAATCGAATACGGATACTCAGGATCAGGGTCAGCAGGGGAGCACAAGCAGTCGAGGTAATTTAAATAATAATAACAGCGGTACTGGCAGTAAAAGTGGCGCGAATCCGTAAACGTTCTAATTTTAAAATTCTCAAAAAATAATAATAGTGCTCGTATATGATGCGAATAGAAGGAGTTAAATCATGGGGAAATATTTTGGTACAGACGGTGTAAGAGGGGTTGCCAATAAAGAGTTAACGGCAGAGCTGGCTTACAGCATTGGACGTTGTGGTGGTTACGTGCTTGCAGGTGGTGTGGAAAGACCAAAAGTGGTTATCGGCATGGATACTCGTATCTCGGGATTGATGTTGGAATCCGCACTGGTTGCAGGTCTGTTGTCCATTGGCGCTGATGTGATCCGTCTGGGCGTGGTATCCACTCCGGGAGTGGCGTATATTGCACGTTTGTTGAAAGCTGACGCGGGCGTGATGATCTCGGCTTCCCACAATCCGGTTGAGGATAACGGAATCAAGTTCTTTGGTGGAGATGGCTTCAAGCTGTCGGATGAAACAGAGAACCGGATTGAAGAACTGATGGATGCGGAGACAGATCAATTGCCACGGCCAGTTGGTGGCGGGCTGGGTACTGTAACGACAGATGAAGAATCCCGTTATCGTTACCTTGATTTCCTGAAAACGACTGTAAATGAATCGTTCTCTGGACTTAAAATTGTTTTGGACTGTGCAAACGGAGCAGCTTATGAGCTGGCACCGAAATTGTTCAGTGAACTAGGTGCAGAAGTCATTGCCATTGGCGCTGAGCCTAACGGCCTGAATATTAATGAGCAATGTGGATCAACTCATCCAGAGAACCTGAAACAAGAAGTGCTCAAACATGGAGCGGATCTGGGTCTTGCTTTTGATGGGGATGCGGATCGTCTGATTGCTATTGATGAGACTGGCGCTGAGGTGGATGGAGACTTCATTCTGTGTATCTGCGGTGATGCGATGAATCGTGCAGGTAAGTTGAAGGACAGTACTGTTGTATCGACCGTTATGAGTAACATCGGATTCTACAAAGCAACGGAGAAACTTGCACTGAAAACAGCTAAAACGGCAGTAGGTGACCGTTATGTGATGGAGGAAATGCGTCGCGGTGGTTACAACTTGGGTGGAGAGCAATCTGGCCATGTTATTTTCCTGGATTACAATACAACTGGAGACGGTATGCTGACTGCGATTCAACTCGTGGATACGCTCAAGGCTTCTGGTAAAAAACTGAGTGAACTCAAAGCGCTAATGACCCAGTACCCACAAGTATTGGTGAATGTGCGTGTTGAAGATAAGAGCAAATACGAGGGCAATGCTGCAATCGAGCAAGCTATCGCTACAGTAGAACAGCAACTCGGCGATAATGGACGTGTACTCGTTCGTGCTTCAGGTACTGAATCTCTGATCCGTGTTATGGCGGAAGGACCAGATAAAGACGAACTTGAACAATTTGTGTCTCAAATCGCAGATGTAGTGCAAAAAGAACTGGTATAGGACTGGAAGATGTAAGAAATACCTTCTGCATACGGTTTTCTTAAGGGAATTGTTGTGTAGAACGGGGCTTAATATAACATGATTTAGGACTTATGCATGGATATTCCTGCGTCCCGGCTTGATGAGACCATAGGTCCGTTTATCCGGTCGGGATTGTAGGTAAATATGCTAAAATTGTCACAGGTACTTTGCTCCATTGCAAAATGGACCTGACGTGCATATAATGAGTGGAGTCGTCATTCAGACACAGAAAGTGAGGAACGTAAGGTTACAGTTACACAAGCGCCAGAGCTTGGAGTTGCGCGGGATGATGTTGATCAGGATTTCTTCTAAGTTGAAGAACGGCTGATTAAGATCAACGGCAATCAAGCTGACGAGGTGGAGGTGTTCGGATTGTTCGGCGGGGACCTCCCGGTGAAGCACCAGAGCCGTAAACCGGATTGCGGAAAATGGATAGGTGACTGTCCACACAACGCGCCGGTGCAGGTGCAAGAGTTAAACTAAAATTCAAATGAATGTGCGTGAAGAGCGTAAACAGTACGCGGACGGGAAAATGATGTACATTCATGATTGCATTCATTACAGCTTATGATGGCAGCGGGGCGACACGAGGTCGCTCTGATCATTGATAATTGAATAAGTACCAAGTATTCATGAAACGCTAGGCAATCACTCATTTTTCCGATGTGCCGCCTCTGCCTGTTTCTCTTCGTGATACAGTATTCATATACAAACGGAGGAAATAAATTATGTGCGGTATTGTTGGATATATTGGTAATAAGAACACTCAGTCGGTATTGGTCGAAGGATTGAAGAAACTTGAGTATCGTGGTTATGATTCTGCAGGTATCGCGGTATTCACACCGGAAGGTCTGCAAATCACGAAAGCTCTTGGTCGTCTTGCGAACCTTGAAGCCAAGCTGGATGGTGCACCACTTGTAGGTAATGCCGGAATCGGACACACACGTTGGGCAACTCATGGTAAACCATCGGATGAGAACTCTCATCCACACACGGATGGAAGCCAGAAGTTCTCTGTTGTGCATAACGGTATTATTGAGAACTACCTGGATCTGAAGGACGAATTGATGGCTCAAGGTCACACGTTCACTTCCGAGACAGATACTGAGGTTATCTCTCACCTGATCGCACGTGAATACAATGGTGATATCGTCAAAACAGTACAAAAAGTGATCACGTTGTTGCGTGGTGCATTTGCACTGGGTGTATTGACAGAGCATGAGCCTGAGAAACTCGTAGCTGTGCGTCAAGCAAGCCCATTGATTATTGGTATTGGTGAAGGCGAGAACTTCATTGGTTCCGACATCCCGGCAATTCTGGAACATACACGTAACGTGTACATTCTGAATGATGGCGAAATGGCTGTATTGACACATGATGCTGTCGAATTGATGACGATTGAAGGCAACTTTATTTCTCGGGAAATGATTCGTGTCGATTGGGATGCTGTAACCGCAGAAAAAGGCGGATTCGAGCACTTCATGCTGAAAGAAATTCATGAGCAACCAAAAGCATATCGTGATACTATGCTGGGTCGCATCGATAATGAAGGCAAAAAAGTTCAACTTCCTGAGTTGAAAATGACTGAAGAACAAATCAAAAATATCCGTAACGTTCAAATCATTGCATGTGGTACAGCGTACCATGCAGGTCTGGTTGGACGTACAGTGATTGAGCAATTGGTACGTATTCCGGTTGAAACAGATGTGGCTTCCGAGTACCGTTACCGTTCCCCAATCGTGCACAAAGATACACTTGTAATCGTAGTGAGCCAATCCGGTGAAACTGCCGATACGCTTGCTGCATTGCGTGAAGCACAATCCAATGGTGCACATGTACTGGCAATCACAAACGTAGTGGGCAGCTCCATTGCACGTGATGCAGATGATGTTATCGCAACATTGGCAGGTCCTGAAATTGCAGTAGCTTCTACCAAAGCGTATACTTCACAGTTGATCGCGTTCAACTTGCTTGGTCTGTACCTTGCACAAGTTCGTGGTACTCAATCTGCAGAAGAGATTGAACACACGCTGGCAGCAATGCAAGCATTGCCTGAGCAAGTGGAATCCATGTTAGAGCAAGCGGAAGCAATCAAAGGATATGCAGAGCAAATCTCCAAACATGAACATCTCTTCTTCATTGGCCGTGGTCTTGACTATGCAGTAGCTCAAGAAGGATCTTTGAAGCTGAAAGAGATCTCTTATATTCACTCCGAGGCGTATGCTGCGGGTGAGTTGAAACACGGCACGCTTGCATTGATCGAAGACGGTATCCCTGTTATTGCCCTGGCAACGCAGGAGAACGTACTTGAGAAAACAGTGAGCAACATTAAGGAAGTAAAAGCACGTGGTGCAGATGTATTGGCAATTACGTACGAAGAGCACGTAGCACCATTGCTGAAATCCGTAGACCAAGCGTTTGCGATTCCTAAGACGCTGCCACTGCTTAGCCCTGCTTTGTCTGTAGTTGCGCTGCAATTGCTGGCCTACTATGCTTCCCTGGCACTGGGTCATGATGTGGATAAACCACGTAACCTTGCGAAAAGTGTAACGGTTGAGTAAGGTAAGGAATTCAGTAAACTAATAAAGTATGGACAAAATAATGGTCCTGATGACTCTAAGTCATCAGGACTTTTTTGATGTTTCAGGAGGGTGGTTCTGAATATTAGAACCACCTTATTTGTGTTTTTGCATGGTAGATTGCGGTCATTCATTGGATGAAAATGCATCAGATTATAGAGCACCTTAGGAAGAGTACCTTTTGTAATTCTCACATTTGAAATATTCTTCGTGCACGAATGTAATCAATTTCTTAAAGAGGGTCCTTAACATTCGCAACTCGTAAGTTCAAATATATCCCCAAGAAGGATGCGGATCGGGCATAAAAGATTATTTGAATGGAAAGGAAGATGACTGAACGTGACGGGTACATCTTTCAGCAACTCACAAAAATGGTATGCCAAGAAGCAACAATGCGCTCGATGAAGAAGCTTATTACACGAAGTGAAATCATTGTCCGTTCAACTTGGATTTAGAAGGCTATTGTAATCTGCATGTAAATGAGTGAAGGACATCGGAAAGCGTATGAAGGAAAATCTCACGTACGGTTTGATGAGGAGGAACAGAATATATTTCCCCTTTACTCTAACAGAGGCGTAGAGAAGAAGGCGTGATACAAAACTATGTCGGCTACCATCCGTGCGGACGCTGTGGCCAGTTTCCAGCCAGGCTTTCAGAAATTGGTCAGGTAATCATGTTGAAAATTAAAAAGTGCAAGGAATCGGAACACCGGCAAAGAATATTTAAAGGGAATAAATACCAAATTTACCTGTTAAATGACTGAATGTCAACACTCGTCGAATTCCTTGATTGATGTCAAATCATGCCCAACGTTTCTTCTCAATTCACTATTTTTAACGAAAAATGTTAACACATAATGTTTTATAAACCAAATTTAACAATATAATGACTATATTTAACAAAAATTTCACTATACATTCTTGTAAATTTTGATATAATTCAACCTAGGTCTTATTCCCTATTATTCTAATAAATGGAATTGTAGGGTTTTTTATACCCATCCAAGCTGTGTGCGAGAGACCAGTATACTGGCTTACCAACAAGCCGGCATGTGGGGACCAACAATTGTGGAAAATGACAGCCTAGAATATGTTGCTCCATGACGTCAGAAGGTTTAGAAAGGAAGGTTCGGAAAGATAGAGCCAACCTTATCCCAATTCCGATGGAGGATGAAGCGAGTGAGCATTTTTGAAAAGCTGGAATCCAACGTAAGATCTTACTGCAGAAGCTTTCCGGTGGTATTCGACCGGGCCAAGGGAGACCTTTTATATTCTGAGGACGGAAGAGCATATATTGATTTCTTTGCAGGTGCCGGGGCACTCAATTACGGCCATAACAACGATTATATTAAAGACCGGGTTCTCGATTACTTGACCTCCGACCGGATTATGCACGGTCTGGATATGTATACAATGGCCAAGCGTGAATTCATCCAGAGCTTCTCCGAGCGGATCCTGGAGCCGAAGAAGCTGAATTACAAGCTTCAATTCTGCGGTCCAACAGGGACGAATGCGGTGGAAGCGGCCCTGAAGCTCGCACGCAAGGCGAAGAAGAGAAGTGGAATATTCGCATTCATGGGTGGCTTCCACGGCATGTCGCTCGGTAGTCTGTCGGCGACAAGCTCCAAGTCCATGAGAGAAGGGGCGGGGCTTCCTCTGGACGGAGTTACGTTCATGCCGCACCCGAGCGGGGCTTTCGCAGAAATGGATACGCTCGGTTATATCGAGAATATCCTGACTGATTCGCACTCCGGAATCGACAAGCCGGCCGCGATTCTGCTTGAAACGGTACAAGCCGAAGGCGGAATTCACGTTGTCGACGCGCAGTGGCTACGTGAGCTGCAGCAGATTTGCCGCAGGCACGATATTCTGCTCATTACAGACGAGATTCAAGTAGGATGCGGCCGGACAGGCGAATTCTTCTCCTTCGAACGTGCGGGGATCGAGCCGGATCTCATTACCCTGTCGAAGTCGATCAGCGGGTACGGCCTGCCAATGTCCCTCCTGCTGCTGAAGCCCGAACTGGATATCTGGACGCCGGGCGAGCACAACGGCACCTTCCGCGGCAACCAGCTGGCTTTTGTGGCCGCGAAGGCTGCTCTCGAGTTCCGGGACAGAACCGAACTGGAAGCTCAGGTGAAGCAGAAGGAAGAGTATGTGCGCTCGTTCCTTGATCAAGAAATCAAGCCTCTGCATCCGTCCATCGCCATCCGCGGACTCGGCCTGATCTGGGGCATTGACGTCTCGGGGTTCATGGATGAAGCCGGGGCGAAGCGGGTGACGGATATCAGCTTCGAGAACGGGCTCATCATTGAAAGAGCCGGCAGAGGAGACTGTGTACTGAAGATCATGCCTCCGCTGACCGTCTCGATGGAGCATCTGGCCGCCGGCTGCGACATTATCAAGTCCAGTATGCAGCGGGTGATCTCTCAGGAGACCAAGGATTTGTTAGTAACGACCTAAGCTTGGCCAAGCCGATGGCCGCCCCCGGCAAGAGGCATGAAAGTGCCTTCCGGAGGGCGTGCGGACTTGATGTTAAGGTAGCGCTTTCATCTTAGTGGAAGACTTTCTCCTTATGCTACCTGCGGTAACGTCAATCAGCAAGGAATTCTCCGGCAATCCAAGGGCAGTCCCGTTCGTGCCATACGGAGCATTCCTTGAGTCTCATGCAGTGCCCTCGTTAAATTTAATCGTTAGGAAAAGCTCACTACCCCGCAGCCGAATCTTTACTTATCCACACCAGGGCTGTGGGGGAATAATCAAATCGTACATAGAGTGTATCAATACCCCTTAAACATAGGCTTCGTCAAAGGCAGCTCGGGTGCCAAATCAGGAGGTACGGTCGACTTCCTGCTGGTCGGCCGGAACCCTGCGGCAAGCCTTACATCGACAGGAGGAACATTCCTTGTCGTCTATCCCCAAATCCAATTCCGAAACCCATGTTAAACCAAATCCCGTCTTCGGGTGGCTCGTCCGCGGCAATCATATTGAAGCAGAGGAGTCCGAAGCAGCCGCATCTCTTGCGTAGAACGATGTTTGTTGTCCTTTACGCATGGGAGCCGAGCGGTACAGCTGCTAGGCAGAGGATTGCCGCATGCGATCAACCGGGCAATCGAAGCGTGACGTTGCGCAAGCCATTGATATTGTTGTCAGATGTTTGAAAAAGAGAGGAGCGAGGCTGAAGCGTTGCTTCAGCATATGCTCCGCCGGATTGCTTTTACCGATGAAGAGAGGGGAACGATCCAGATGGCTTTTGAAAAAGAAACGTTGTTTTGGAACGAAAAATTCGGTAGTGACGATTATACCTTGACGCGGTTGCCTTACAGCAAAGCTCCAAACTCCCTGGTGCCCAATGTGAAAACCGTTGGCGGTTCGCTTTCGGAGGAAGCGGCGCAGCGGGTCCTTCAAATGAGCAAGGGTGCTCCGCTGGCTGCTTTTATGATTTTGCTCGCAGGTGTTCAGGCACTCTTGCATAAATATACAGGAGCTTCAGACATTCTGGTTGGCATGCCGGTTGTGCCAAAAAAGGGGGAGACGCGTCGATCCGTTAATCATACGGTCATTTTGAAAAACTCGCTTTCGGTGGGGGCAACTTTTAAAACGCTTCTGAGCGAACTGAGGACTTCCTTGCCGGAAGCCATTCAACATCAACATATTCCGTTCTTGAAAATGACGGAGAAGCTGGATCTGCAATATGCAGAAGGGATACCCGTCGTCCATACGCTAGTATCCCTTAAGGAGCTGCATCTGGACGAAATTGGGCAAAACGTGGTCACAGACTGTTCCTTTGAATTCAGTTTAGCCGGTAGGACGATACAGCTAGCGCTGTCATATAACGAGCACTTATATGACGCCGAGTTCATGAATCGGGTCGTCGGCCATCTGAATCGCCTGCTGTCCGTAGGGCTTCATGAGCTGGAGCTGGACATCGTGCGAGCGGACATGCTGTCGGAGGACGAAAAATTTCAATTAATACAAAGCTTCAACGATACCGAGAAGGACTATCCTCGTGATCGGACGATTCATCAGCTTGTGGAGGAACAAGCGAAGCGTGTACCCGAGGCGACTGCGGTTGTTTTTGAGGGGCAGCGGCTTTCATACGCAGAGTTGAACGAACGGGCAAATCAGCTGGCGCGTACGCTACGATCGGTCGGTGTGCTACCCAATCAGTTGGTAGGCTTGATGGTTAGGAGATCGCTGGAGACGGTCATTGGCATTCTGGCAGTTCTGAAAGCTGGCGGTGCCTACGTGCCGATCGACCCGGAGTACCCGGAAGAACGAATCCGCTACATTCTGGAGAACTCGAACGCGCAGCTGCTACTGACTCAAAGAGAGCTGTTACAGCAAGTCCCGTTCGAAGGGACCGTATTGGCGCTAGATGATAAGCAAGCCTATAGCGCCGATGGCTCGAACCTGGAGGCGGCCAGTGGTCCAAACGATCTTGCTTATGTCATATATACGTCAGGTACAACGGGCAAACCCAAAGGGGTCATGCTGGAGCATCGTGGTTTGGTCAGCTTGAAGCTGATGTTCGCAGACAGGCTGGGCATCACGGAGCATGATCGGATCGTTCAATTTGCGAGCTTGTCCTTCGACGCATCCTGCTGGGAGGTTTTCAAAGCACTCTATTTTGGCGCGGCTTTGTACATCCCGACGGCCGAAACAATTCTCGACACTCGTCTGTTCGAGAGTTATATGAACGAGCATGCGATTACGGCGGCGATTTTGCCTCCGACGTACAGCGCTCATTTGAACCCGGACCGTCTTCCCAGCTTAACAAAGCTTGTAACGGGAGGTTCGGCGGTATCGGCCGAATTCGTGCAGCAGTGGAAAGCGAAGGTTCACTATTTCAATGCTTACGGCCCTACCGAAGCTTCGATTGTTACGACGCTTTGGGATGCGGATGAGCAGCAGCCGGAGCGCAGAGTCATTCCGATTGGGCGCCCGCTGTCTAATCATCAGATTTTTATTTTGGATGCCCACCTGCAACTTGTGCCTCCGGGAGTGGACGGAGAGCTGTGCGTGGCAGGCGTGGGGCTTGCGAGAGGTTACCTGAACCAACCGGAGCTGACGGCAGAGAAATTTGTGGAACATCCGTTTGCGCCGGGAGAACGCCTTTACCGGACGGGAGATCTCGCCCGCTGGCTGCCGGACGGTAATATGGAGTACTTGGGCCGGATCGACCATCAGGTGAAAATCCGTGGATTCCGAATCGAGGTCGGTGAGATTGAAGATCAGCTTCTGAAGATCGACTCGGTGCAGGAGACGATTGTGATTGCGCGGGAAGGCAAAAGCGGGCAAGAACTGTGCGCTTACCTGGTCGCTAGTCTCCCTCTTACGCTCGGCGAGCTGAGAAGCGCGCTGGCGCAAAAATTGCCGAATTACATGATTCCGGCACATTTTGTTCAGCTTCCGCAGATGCCGCTCACCCCGAACGACAAAATCGACCGCAAGGCTTTGCCTGCCCCGGAAGGAAACGCACTGACCGGCGGCGAGTACGTAGCTCCACGCAATGAAGCCGAGCGGACGCTTGCCGATGTGTGGCAGGCGGTATTGAACGCCGATCGCGTTGGGGTAACGGATCATTTCTTCGAGCTGGGCGGAGACTCGATCAAGTCCATTCAAGTATCTTCGCGGCTTCATCAAGCCGGGTACAAGCTGGAAATCCGGGATTTGTTCAAATATCCGACGATCTCACAGCTTAGCCTGCATGTGATACCGATCGGACGTACCATCGATCAAGGCGAAATTACGGGTGAAACGGCGCTGACGCCGATTCAGCATTGGTTTTTCGAGAGCTCCTTTGCGGACCCACATCATTTCAACCAGTCGGTGATGCTGTACCGGAAGGAACGCTTCGACGAAGAGATGGTACGTCAGGTGCTGCAAAAGCTGGCCGAGCATCATGACGCCTTACGGATGGTGTTCCGCAAAACGGAACAAGGGTTTAGCGCACGGAACCGCGCGATTCAGGAAGACGAGCTGTTCACGCTGGACGTGTTCGACTTCAAGGATGCGGAGGATCCCACGCAGGCTGTGGAAGCGAAGGCAACGGACATTCAAGCGGGCATCGATCTGGAGAACGGGCCCCTCATGAAGGCAGGACTGTTCCAGTGCGCGGACGGTGATCATTTGCTGCTCGGGGTTCATCATGCTGTGGTAGATGGCGTGTCTTGGCGCATTTTAATGGAGGATTTCGCTCTAGGTTACGAGCAGACTGGCAAAAGCGAAAAAATTCGTTTCCCGGCGAAAACAGATGCGTACCGCACTTGGTCCGAGCAGTTGGCTGCTTACGCGCAAAGCCCGGAGATGGCGAAGGAACGGGCCTATTGGCAGGCCGTGGATCAAATGGAGGTTCCGGCCGTGCCGAAGGATATGGAGGAGGACGTTACGACGCAGCAGGACAGCGAATCGCTGTTTGTCCGTTTGGCTCCCGAAGAAACGGAGCTGCTACTGAAGCGGGTTCACCGTGCCTTCAACACCGAAATGAATGATATTTTGGTAACGGCGCTCGGCATAGCCTTACGCAAATGGACGGGGCACGAACGGGTGCGGATCAATCTCGAAGGACACGGACGTGAATCGATCGGAACGGATATCGACATCACGCGTACAGTCGGCTGGTTTACGACCAAGTTTCCGGTCGTCCTGGAGCCGGAAACCGACCGGGATTGGACCTATCAGGTTAAACAGGTCAAGGAAAACTTGCGCCGCATTCCGAACAAGGGGCTTGGGTACGGCATATGCCGCTATCTTTCGAAATCGGAGGATGGCTTGGTTTGGGGCGCAGAGCCGGAAATTAATTTTAACTACCTCGGCCAGTTCGACGATGATGTCAACCAGGGCGAGATCGGCATATCTTCTTATTCCAGTGGCAGCCCGGCTAGCGACCGGCAGGCCCGCAGCTTTGTGCTGGATATCAACGGTATGGTGCTGGACGGTGCTTTATCGCTCGATCTCAGCTACAGCCGGAAGCAGTATCGCAAGGAAACGATGGAAGCCTTCGCTCAGCGGCTTGAGCAAAGTCTCCGAGAGCTCATTACCCACTGCGCAGGCAAAGAGAACACCGAATTGACGCCAAGCGACGTGCAATTTAAAGGCTTGACCATCACAGAATTGGAGCAAATCGCCCAGCGCTCGAGTCATCTCGGGGAAATCGAAAATATTTACTCGCTGACGCCGATGCAAAAGGGTATGTGGTTCCACAGCGCGCTTGACCGGCAAACGGCAGCTTACTTTGAGCAGACGCGGTTTACGATGCGGGGAGCGCTCGACGTCCAGCTTTTTGAGTTGAGCTGGATGGAGCTTGCAAAACGTCATCTGGTGCTGCGGGCGAATTTTGTGAATGGACCAGCGGGCGAGCCGCTTCAAATCATATACCGCGACAAGCCAGTCGGCTTTGAATATGAAGAGCTGCTTCATTTGCAGGTACACGAGAAACAAGCTTACTTGGATGAAAAGGCCGAGGAGGACAAGCTTCGTGGCTTCGACATGGAACATGATGCGCTAGTTCGGTTTACGATTCTGCGCACTGAAGAGCAAAGTTATCACGTACTGTGGAGTTTTCAGCATATTTTGATGGACGGCTGGTGCCTGGCTCAGCTGACGCAGGAGTTGTTTGAAATATACTCGGCCCTGACCTCTGGAAAGCAGCCAGCGGGAGGTAAAGGATCGGATTATGGCGATTATATCGAATGGTTGGAGAAACAGGACGATCAGGCAGCATCCGGCTATTGGACGGCGTTCCTGGCAGGCTACGAAGGGCAAACCGTACTTCCGGGGCAAAAGGAACCAGCGCCGAGCGTCAGATTTACGGCTGATCACGTCACCGCCGAACTGGGCAAGGACTTGAGCAAACGGATGGACCGGGTGGCGAAACAGCACCTGGTTACAGTCAATACGCTGCTGCAAGCCGTTTGGGGCGTGATGCTGCAAAAATATAACGGAACAAACGATGCCGTATTCGGCAGTGTCGTTGCCGGAAGACCGGCGGAAATCCCGGGCATTGAGTCTATGATCGGGCTGTTCATCAATACGGTGCCGGTCCGCGTCAATAGCGAAGTGGACACCGTGTTCGCCGACCTGATGGCGAAGCTCCAAGAGAGGGCGCTGGATTCCGGGCGTTATGATTACTATCCGCTGTATGAAATTCAAGCTCGCAGCGTGCAAAAGCAGAATCTGATCAACCATATCATCGCTTTCGAGAACTATCCGGTGGACGAGCAGATGGAGCAGGCGGGGGACCAGCAGCACGGCGGCCTGACAATTGCTGACGTTCAGATGGAGGAGCAGACGAACTATAACTTCAACGTGACTGTGATGCCGGGAACCGAGATCGAAATTCGATTCGACTTTAACGCCGAAGTGTTCGATAAAGACAGCATCGAGCGGCTCAAGGGGCATCTCGTGCATCTGCTGGAGCAGGTAACGGATAACCCGGAAATTACCGTGGGCGAGCTGGAACTTGTGACGGAGGCAGAAAAGGCCGACCTTCTCGGACGTTTTAACGACACCACGACGGAATTTCCGCGCGGGCAGACGCTCATTCAATTGTTCGAAGAGCAGGCGGAGTACATCCCGGATGCAGCCGCCATCTCCATGAATGAGCAAGAGATGACCTACCGGGAGCTGAACGAACGTGTCAACCGCCTTGCCCGTACCTTGCGCAGCCACGGGATATCCCAAGGACGTCTGGTCGCCATTATGGCTGAGCGTTCCATCGAAATGGTTATAGGTATACTGGCAGCACACAAAGCCGGAGCCGCTTACGTACCGATTGACCCGGAATATCCAGAGGAGCGTATCCGTTTCTTGATAGAGGATTCAGGAGCGCAGGTCATGCTGACACAAAGCCGCTTGCGCGAGCGACTGGCGGGTTTGGACTCGGTGATCTTACTGGATGACGAGTCCTTCTATCACGAGGACGGAACAAACTTAAATCCAGTGATTGAAGCGACAGATCTGGCCTGCGTGATCTATACGTCAGGCACTACGGGCAAGCCAAAAGGAAACCTTGTTTCGCACCGCAACATCGTGCGCGTTGTGCAAAATACAAATTATATCGACATCACCAATCGCGATCATGTCCTCCAGCTTTCGAGCTATTCGTTCGACGGAGCGATTTTCGATATTTTTGGTGCTTTGACCAACGGGGCGCGGCTGGTGCTGGTTCCCCGCGAGACGTTGCTGGAAATTGGTCTACTGGCGGATCTCATCCAGCACCAGCGCATATCGGTCATGTTTATTACGACGGCTTTCTTCAACGTGCTCGTAGATGTGAATGTCAATTGTTTTCGGGATGTCCGGGCGATTTTGTTTGGAGGAGAGCGTGTCTCGGTTGGTCATGTACGTAAAGCACTCGCCCATCTTGGAGCGGGTAGGCTCAACCATGTGTACGGACCGACGGAAAGCACGATATTTACCACGTACCTTCCGGTCGACTTCGTTGATGAGTCGGCGCTTACCGTTCCTATCGGACGACCAATCAGCAATACGACGGTGTATATCGTCGACAGCCGGAATAAGCTGCTGCCGATCGGCGTGGTCGGGGAGCTATGTGTCGGCGGAGAAGGTTTGGTACGGGGCTACAATAACCGGCCGGAACTGACGGCGGAGAAATTTGTGCACAATCCTTTTACGTCAGGAGAGCGCATGTACCGGACGGGGGATTTGGCGAAATGGCTACCGAACGGCACGATTGAGTATGTGGGACGAACGGACGACCAAGTGAAAATCCGTGGCTTCCGCATAGAGCTGGGCGAGATCGAAGCTCAGCTTCAGAAAGTGGAGGGAATTCGGAAAACGACAGTATTCGCGCGGGAAAACGTGTCCGGCGAAAAGCAGCTTTGCGCCTATTATGAAGCGGACTGTGAGCTTCCGGCGGCCGAGCTGAAGAGCGTACTGTCTCAGGAACTGCCGGCCTATATGATCCCGGCGTACCTGATCCAGTTGGAGCGTCTCCCGCTGACGACGAACGGCAAGGTAGACCGCCGTTCCCTCCCGGCGCCGGAGGAGAGCTTGCAACCGGGCGAAGGACATACTCTGCCTAGGACTCCGCTCGAGGCCAGCTTGGCTGAAATTTGGAAAAGTGTGCTTGGATTGGAGCACATCGGGGTTCATGACAACTTCTTTGACTTGGGCGGCCATTCCCTGCGGGCAACGACACTGGTGAGCAAGGTGCATCAGGAGTTGAACGTCGAGTTGCCTCTGCGCGACGTATTCCGCTACTCGACGATCGAACAGATGGCTCTAGCTATCTCCCGAATCGAAGAACATTCGTTCTCGTCGATTCCGCTGGTAGGCGCAAGAGCGTATTATCCACTTTCCTCAGCTCAGAAGCGGCTGTTTATCCTGAATCAGCTGGAAGGAGCCGAGCAGAGCTATAACATGCCGGGTGTGCTGCTGCTCGAAGGATCAATTGACCATAGCCTGCTGGAGAAAGCTTTCCGCGGACTGATCGAACGTCATGAAACGTTGCGAACCGGATTTGAGGTCGTACAAGGCGAAGCGGTACAGCGTATTTACGAGAGCGTTGATTTTTCCGTCGTGTGTCGACATGCGAACGAGGAAGAAGCGTCTGCAGTCGTGCAGGCTTTTATCAGACCTTTCGATTTGGCGAAGCCACCGTTGCTGCGTGCCGAGCTCGTAGAGCTGGCAGCCGATCGTTATTTGCTGATGTTCGACATGCACCATATCATCTCCGACGGGGTTTCGATGGACGTGTTCGTTGAGGAACTCGTTCGTCTGTATGGCGGCGAGTCATTAGAACCTTTACACATTCAGTACAAGGACTATGCGGTATGGCAGCAATCGGACGAGCAAAAAGTGCAATTGAAACGCGAGGAAGCTTACTGGCTGGACCGATACCGGGGCGAGCTGCCGGTTCTGGAAATGCCAACGGACTATCCGCGTCCTGCTGTACAAAGCTATGAGGGACATACACTGACATCCTTCGTGGATGAGGCAACGAACGAAGGCTTGAAACAGCTGGCCGCTCAAAGAGGAACGACGCTATATATGGTGTTGCTTGCCGCATATACCGTGCTTTTGCATAAATACACAGGTCAGGACGATTTGATCGTCGGCACGTCGATTGCAGGCAGAACGCACGGCGACATACAGCCTTTGATCGGAATGTTTGTCAACACGCTGGCGATCCGCAATTATCCGGCTTCGGAGAAGACCTTCCTGTCGTATTTGGAAGAAGTGAAAGAAACGACTTTAGGCGCTTACGAGCATCAGAATTATCCGTTCGAAGAACTCGTCGATAAAGTGCAGGTTAGCCGGGATTTGAGCCGCAACCCGCTGTTTGACACGATGTTCTCCCTGCAAAACCTGGAGGAGTCAGAGTTTGAGCTGGAAGGGCTGAAATTGTCCCCGTACCCTAGCGAATATGGTATGGCCAAGTTCGACCTGAGTGTGGATGTTACGGAAGAAAATGGCGGACTGGAGTGCAGTTTTGAATTCGCAACGGCTCTTTATAAAGAAAGCACGATCCGGCGGCTGTCGATTCATTTTGGACATTTGCTTGCGGCGATCGTAAGCCGTCCGAATGCAAAGATCGCTGAGCTGAACTTGTTGACAGCAGATGAAAAAGAGAAGATTCTCGGCGCGTTTCACCCGATGCAATCGGAAGTGGTTCCTGTGGCCGCGTTCCACCGACTGTTCGAGGAACAGGCGGAACGCACACCGGAAGAGGAAGCTGTCGTGTACGAAAACGATCGGCTGACGTATGCGGAGCTGAACGAGCGGGCGAACCGCCTGTCGGCGACGTTGCGAGCAAGTGGAATCGGCCGGGAGGAGATTGTTGGCATCCTCGCCGAGCGTTCGGTGGACTTGCTTGTGGCCGTGCTGGCCGTCTGGAAAGCGGGAGGGGCGTATGTACCGCTTGACCCGGATTATCCGGCGGACCGCGTGCGGTTTATGCTTGAAGACAGCGGAGCGAAGGTGCTGCTGACACAAACGCTGCTGAGAGAGCGTGCTGAAGCCTGGCTCAGCGAAGAGGAACTGGCACTTGCGAAGGTGCTGTACCTCGACGACGAAACGTCATACAGCGAAGACCGGGATAATGCACTGCTTGGCTCCAGCATGGTTTCCGGTAAAGTCTCCAGCGAGCTGACGGGTGCTGTGAACAGCGATGATCCGAGTCATCTGAAGGTTGCTGGCTTGGACAGCTTCCATGAAGCCCGTCCTGAGGACTTGGCGTATGTCATCTACACGTCCGGAACGACGGGCAAGCCGAAAGGCGTAATGATTGAGCACCGCAGCTTGGTGAACACGGCAGCGGGCTACCGGCGGGAATACCGGTTGGATCAGTTCCCAGTCCGGCTACTGCAACTCGCCAGCTTCTCGTTTGACGTGTTCGTGGGTGATATCGCACGCACGTTGTATAACGGAGGCACCATGGTCATTGTACCGAAGGACGATCGGATTGATCCGTCTCGCCTGCACCACTGGATAGAGCGGGAACAAGTGACGATCTTTGAATCAACACCAGCACTGATCGTACCGTTCATGGAGCATATGCATGAGCAGGGGTTGGAATTAAGCGGTATGGAGCTGTTGATCACAAGCTCGGACAGCTGCAGTGTGGCGGATTACCGGACCTTGCAGGAGCGGTTTGGCTCATCGTTCCGCATTATTAACGCCTACGGCGTGACGGAAGCGGCGATCGACTCCAGCTTCTATGACGAGGAGTTGGCGAAGTTGCCGCAGACAGGTCATGTGCCAATCGGCAAAGCGTGGCTGAATGCGAATTTCTACATCGTGGATGCGTATCTGAACCCGGTGCCGGTCGGTGTGTTGGGCGAGCTGGTTATCGGCGGAGTCGGCGTGGCACGAGGGTACTTGAACCGTCCAGAGCTGACAGAAGAGAAGTTTGTAGACAGCCCTTTCACCGCGGGTGAGCGGTTGTATCGCACGGGAGACTTGGCGCGGTGGATGGAAGACGGCAACGTGGACTTCATCGGCCGGATCGACAACCAGGCAAAAATCCGGGGCTACCGGATCGAGACGGGGGAGATCGAGTCGCAGCTATTGCGGGTGGAAGGTGTGCGCGAAGCGGTGGTGCTGGTTCGAAGTGACGCGAACGGGCAGAAGGCGCTATGCGCGTATTACACGCCGGATACCGGAGCGAAGCTGGTAGTGAACGATCTGCGCAGCGCACTGGCACAGGAGTTGCCTGGGTACATGATCCCGTCGTACTTTGTGGAGCTGGAGCGTCTACCTCTGACACCGAACGGAAAGATGGACCGGAAGGTGCTGCCAGCGCCGGAAGGGGAAGCGGGAAGCGGAACGGAGTACGTCGCACCGCGCAATGAGCTGGAAACGAAGCTGGCGGCGATTTGGCAGGAGGTGCTGGGGCTTGCGAAGGAGATTGGTGTTCACGACAACTTCTTCGACATCGGTGGCCACTCCCTGCGCGCGACAACGTTGGTCAGCAAGATTCATAAAGAGTTGAACGTGGATCTGCCACTGCGCGACGTGTTCCGCCATTCCACGATCGAGAGCATGGCTACCGCCATTTCTCGGCTGGATCAGCAGATATTTGTTTCCATTCCGGTGACGGATGGCCGGGAGGTGTACCCGCAATCTTTTGCTCAAAAACGTCTCTTTATTCTGAATCAGCTGGAAGTTGCAGAGCTTAGCTACAACATGCCGGAAGCGATGCTGCTGGAGGGTGCTTTGGACCGGGCAAGGTTCGAAGAAACGTTCCGTAAGCTCGTGGCGCGGCATGAAATGTTGCGCACCGGGTTTGAAATGGTGGATGGAGAAGCATCACAGCGGGTTTACCAGGACGTGAATTTTGCGGTGGAGTTCTATCAAGCGGATGAGCAAGAGGTCGAAGCGGTGGTTCATGGTTTCGTCCGTCCGTTTGATTTGGCTAAGCCACCGCTGTTGAGGGTAGGCCTTGTTGAGCTGGCTCCGGAACGCCATATTCTGATGTACGACATGCATCATATTATTTCTGACGGCGTTTCAATGGAAATCTTTGTTGAAGAATTCGTGCGTTTGTATGGTGGAGAGCAATTGGAGCCGCTGCGCATTCAGTACAAAGACTACACCGTTTGGCAGCATTCGCAGGAGCAGCAGGAACGGCTTCAGCATCAGGGGGCGTATTGGCTGGACATGTTCCAGGGCGAGCTTCCAGTGCTGGAAATGCCGACCGACTATCCACGTCCGGCTGTACAGAGCTACGAAGGTCAAACGCTGGAGTTTTCCTTCGACGCTTCAAAAACCGGCGGCCTGAAACAGCTGGCTTCGGACACGGGCACGACGCTGTTTATGGTGCTGCTTGCGGCGTATAACGTGCTTTTGCATAAATATTCAGGTCAGGAAGACGTGATCGTTGGTACGCCGATTGCTGGAAGGAATCATGGAGATGTGCAGCCGTTAATCGGGATTTTCCTAAACACGTTGGCGATTCGCAGTTATCCGTCTTCAGAGAAAACATTTCTGTCATACCTGAACGAAGTCAAAGAAACAACTCTGCACGCCTTTGAGCATCAAAACTATCCGTTCGAACAATTGGTGGACAAGGTGCAAGTCACCCGTGACTTAAGCCGTAATCCGCTGTTCGACACGATGTTTACGATGCAAAATACGGAGAACGAGCAGTTTGAACTGGAAGGGCTTCGCCTGATTCCTTATCCGAGCGTACTGGATACTGCGAAGTTTGATATCAGCTTGGATGTGGGCGAGGAGAACGGCGGGTTGGATTACAGCTTTGAATATGCGACGGCTCTTTATAAAAGGGAGACGATTGAACGGCTGGCAAAACATTACGAGCAGTTGCTCGTGACAATTGTAAACCGTCCAGATGCGAAGATTGCTGAATTGCACATGTTGACATCGGCGGAAAAAGAACAAGTTCTCAGTGCGTTTAATCCAGCGCAGCTAGAAGCGGCTCCTGCGGCTACGTTCCACCGGCTGTTTGAGAAACAGGCGGAACGCACACCGGAAGCGGAAGCCGTCGTGTACGAGGACGATCGACTGAACTATGTGGAGCTGAACGAGCGGGCGAACCGCTTAGCGGTCACGCTGCGTGCAAGTGGCATCGGCCGGGAGTCAATCGTTGGCATTCTCGCCGAGCGTTCGGTGGACTTGCTGGTGGCCGTGATGGCCGTCTGGAAAGCGGGAGGGGCGTATGTACCGCTTGACCCGGATTATCCGGCGGACCGCGTGCGATTTATGCTCGAAGACAGCGGAGCGAAGGTACTGCTGACACAAACGCCGCTGCGAGAACGTGCCGAGGCCTGGCTCCGCGAAGAGGAGCTGGCGCTGATGTCGGTGCTGTACCTCGACGACGAAGCGTCGTACAGCGAAGATCGGGCAAATGCCCCGATGTACTTTGATCAAGGCTCCAGCATGGCTTCCAGCCGGGTCTCTGGCAAACTAACGGGGGCTGTGAACGGTGCGGATCGGAACCATCTGGATGTTGTGGATGATGTTGATGTTGTTGGCATGGACAGCTTCCGTGAAGCCCGCCCAGAGGATCTGGCGTACGTGATCTACACGTCGGGAACGACGGGCAAGCCGAAAGGTGTGATGATCGAGCACCGCAGTCTGGTGAACACGGCGGCGGGTTACCGGCGGGAATACCGATTAGATCAGTTCCCGGTGCGGTTGCTGCAGCTCGCCAGCTTCTCGTTTGACGTGTTCGTGGGCGACATTGCCCGGACGTTGTACAACGGCGGTACCATGGTCATTGTACCGAAGGACGACCGGATCGATCCGTCTCGTCTGCACTACTGGATAGAGCGGGAGCAAGTGACGATCTTTGAATCAACACCGGCACTGATCGTGCCGTTTATGGAGTACGTGCATGAACAGGGGCTGGAGTTGAGCGGGATGGAGCTGTTGATCACAAGCTCGGACAGCTGCAGTGTAGCGGATTACCGTACCTTACAGGAACGGTTTGGCTCGTCGTTCCGCATTATTAACGCCTACGGTGTGACTGAAGCGGCAATTGACTCCAGTTTCTATGACGAAGAGTTGGAGAAACTGCCGCAGACAGGCCATGTGCCGATTGGCAAAGCGTGGTTGAATGCGAAGTTTTACATCGTGGATGCACATCTGAATCCTGTTCCAGTCGGCGTGCTGGGCGAACTGGTCATCGGCGGCGTCGGCGTGGCGCGTGGGTACTTGAACCGACCAGAGCTGACGGAAGAGAAGTTCGTAGACAGTCCGTTCGCTGTGGGCGAGCGGTTGTACCGCACGGGAGATTTGGCGCGGTGGATGGAGGACGGCAACGTGGACTTCATCGGCCGGATCGACAACCAGGCGAAAATCCGGGGCTACCGGATTGAGACGGGAGAGATCGAGTCGCAGCTGTTGCGGGTGGAAGGTGTGCGCGAAGCGGTGGTGCTGGTTCGAAATGACGCGAACGGGCAGAAGGCGCTATGTGCGTATTACACGCCGGATACCGGAGCGAAGCTGGCAGTGAACGATCTGCGCAGCGCGCTGGCGCAGGAGTTGCCGGGGTATATGATCCCGTCGTACTTTGTGGAGCTGGAGCTCCTGCCTTTGACACCAAACGGGAAGATGGACCGAAAGGCGCTGCCAGCGCCGGAAGGGGAAGCGGGAAGCGGAACGGAGTATGTCGCACCGCGCAATGAGCTGGAAATGAAGCTGGCGGTGATTTGGCAGGAGGTGCTGGGGCTTACGAAGGAGATTGGCGTTTACGACAACTTCTTCGACATTGGCGGCCACTCCCTGCGAGCGACGTCACTGGCAGGCAAGGTATTTAAGGAACTAAACGTCAACCTCCCGCTGCGCGACGTATTCCGCCACTCGACGATTGCGGCGATGGCCGAGGCGATCGCCCGGATGGAACGGCGGGAGCATGAGGCCATTCCTCAAGCGGAGCAAAGAGAGTATTACCCTCTGTCCTCCGCGCAGAAACGGCTGTTCATTCAGCACACGCTGGATGGAGCAGATCAGCTTTACAACATGCCGGAACTGGTGCAGGTGGAAGGTGAGTTTGATTTAGACCGGTTGGAAGCCGCCTTGCGGAAATTGATAACACGGCATGAATCGCTGCGCACCGGTTTTGAAATGATGAAGGGCGAAGTAGTTCAGCGGATATACCCACAGGTCGATTTTGCTATCGAGCACCATCAAGCGGATACAGAGGATTCAGATCAAATCGAGCAGATCGTCCGCAACTTCGTTCGTCCGTTTGATCTCGGCCAACCGCCGCTGCTGCGCGCCGGGGTCATCGAGCTGGAGCCGCACCTGCGTATTCTCCTTTTCGATATGCACCATATCGTGTCCGACGGTGTATCGATGGCGATTGTGATGGAGGAGTTCTCGAGTTTCTACGCCGGAGAACAGCTGCCACCCCTGCGCATTCATTACAAGGATTATGCCGTTTGGCAGCAGTCGAAGGCCCACCGAGAGCGAATCGGGCGGCAGGAAGCGTACTGGCTGCAAACCTTCGAAGGCGAACTGCCCACGGAGGACCTGCCGATGGACTACGAACGGTCTGCCGTTCGTAGCTACGAAGGCGCGCATGTGGAGTTCGATGTCGAAGCTTCTCTCTCTGCGCGGCTGCGTGAATTGGCGGCCGAGTGTGAAAGCACACTGTTCATGGTGCTGCTTGCGGCCTATACTGTGTTGCTGTCCAAGTACAGCGGTCAGGAGGACTTGATCGTGGGCACCCCGGTGGCTGGAAGAACTAACGCCGATTTGGAGCGGGTCATCGGCATGTTTGTTAATACGCTGGCGCTCCGTAATCGTCCGTCTGGCGACAAAACGTTCTTGTCCTACCTGAAAGAAGTGAAGGAAACGGCTTTGGGTGCTTTTGAGAACCAGGATTATCCATTCGAGGATCTCGTGGAGCGTTTGAATGTGAAGCGGGAGCCGGGCCGCTTCCCACTGTTCGATGCCGTTTTCGACTTGCAAAATATCGAAGAACGAGACGCCGAACTGGAAGGGGTCAGCCTGAAGAATTACGAGCTTGACCATTTGGAGGAAGCGAAGTTTGATCTGACGCTGTTTATGTATGAAAACGAAGGGGCGTTGAGCGGGGGCTTCTTCTACGCCACCAAGCTGTTCAAAGAAACGATGATCCGCACCTTGACTGAGGATTACCTGCGGGTACTGTCTCAAATTGCGGAAAATCCACAACTCGAGCTAAGCCGAATTGAATGTCATAAACCGGCGGCAGGCGCAAAGAGTGCCGTCGATACGATCGAATTCGCGTTCTAATAAGACAAGCGCGCTCCGCCGTCAACCGAAAGTGGTGCGCATCCCAAGAAAGACGGCGAACAACTTGCAAGTCCGTAAATCAAGCCCGTAAACGCGCAGGCCGAAAGCAAGCCCTTTCGGACCTGCGTGGGGGCATGCGGTCACTTCATTTTTAGGGGAGGTACGAATGAAATCTTTATTTGAAAAGGAAGAACGGTACTGGAGCGGCAAGTTTGACGCAGATGATAGCCTGAGCTGCCTTCCATACAGTCAATCCTCCAAATTATTCGAGGGCGGGGAATCTGCGGCAGAGCCGGACTTGCTTCACCGTAATCTGCCGAGCGAACTCTCGGAGAGAATCATTGGCCTCGCCAGCGGTTCGGATTTGGCTCTGTACATGATTGTTTTGGCAGGAGTCAAAAGCCTGCTGTTCAAATATACCGGGCGGGACCAAGTGCTGGTCGGCATGCCTTCGTATAGCGCAGACCAGAGCGAGACGCCGCCGCATGACATCTTCGTGATCAAGACATCGGTAAGCAGCCAGACTACGCTGAAAACGCTGCTTGGGGGCATCAAAGGCTCCATCGGCGAGGCGCTGGAGCATCAGCACCTGCCTTTTCGAAAAATGGTGGAGCCGCTCCATCTGAACTATACGGGGCATGGCCTCCCGGTCGTCAACACCATCGCATCCTTCGCCCCGATTCATCCGGGACCGCTGGGTAACCGTGTGGCGGCTGATACCGTTTTTCGCTTCGACCGCCAAAACCACTCCATCGAGCTGGAAATAAGCTTTGACGGACAGCGGTACGAGCGGGCATTTATGGAGCAGGCGGCCGACCATCTTGTTCGGTTGCTGTCCATGCTTTTATTTCAGCCAGATCTGGAGCTTGGACAAGTCGATATGCTGTTCCCAGTCGAGAGGGAGATGCTGCTCAAGGGATTTAATGACACCGAAACCGAGTTCGAGCGGGGGAAAACGATTCATGGCTTGTTCGAAGAACAGGCGGAGCAACGCCCGGATAACGTGGCCGTCGTCATGAACGAGCGGCAATTGACCTACCGCGAGCTGAACGAGCGATCCAACCGCCTTGCGCGGAAGCTGCGGGAAAAAGGAGTAGAAGCAGACCAGCGGGTAGCGATTCTGGTCGAACGCTCGCTTGATATGGTCGTCGGCATTCTGGCAATTCTTAAAGCGGGCGGAGCCTTCGTGCCTGTCGATCCCGACTACCCGGAGGAGCGCATCCGCTTCATGATCGAGGATTCAGGCGCACCGTTATTGCTGATTCAAAAACATCTGCACGAGAAGACCGACTTTGAAGGAACACGCCTTGAATTAGACGATTTTGTTTGGGGCGATAGCCGGGCGGAATCCACTGGTGTGCTGGATGCTTCGAATCTGGAGCCGGCCAGCGGTCCGAATGATCTGGCTTATGTCATCTATACATCAGGTACGACGGGCAAACCCAAAGGGGTCATGCTGGAGCATCGTGGTTTGGTCAGCTTGAAGCTGATGTTCGCGGACAGGCTGGGCATCACGGAGCATGACCGGATCGTTCAATTCGCCAGCCTGTCATTCGACGCGTCCTGCTGGGAAGTGTTCAAAGCGCTCTATTTTGGCGCGACTTTGTACATCCCGACGGCCGAGACGATTCTCGACAACCGCCTGTTCGAGAGTTATATGAACGAGCATGCGATTACGGCGGCGATTTTGCCTCCGACGTACAGCGCATATTTGAACCCGGACCGCCTTCCCAGCTTAACGAAGCTTGTAACGGGAGGTTCGGCGGTATCGGCCGAATTTGTGCAGCAGTGGAAGGAGAAGGTCCACTATTTCAATGCTTACGGGCCTACTGAAGCTTCGATTGTTACAACGCTTTGGGATGCGGATGAGCAGCAGCCGGAGCGCAGAGTTATTCCGATCGGGCGCCCGCTGTCCAATCACCGGATTTTTATTTTGGATGCCCACCTGCAGCTTGTGCCTCCGGGAGTGGACGGCGAGTTATGCGTGGCAGGCGTAGGGCTTGCGAGAGGTTACCTGAACCATCAGGAGCTAACGGCAGAGAAGTTTGTGGAACATCCGTTTGTGCCGGGAGAACGCCTTTACCGGACGGGAGATCTCGCCCGCTGGCTGCCGGACGGCAACATCGAATACCGGGGGCGGATCGATCATCAGGTGAAAATCCGCGGCTACCGGATCGAAATCGGCGAGATTGAAGAGCAGCTGCTGAAGATCGCCGCCATGCAAGAAGCGGTGGTGCTCGCCCGCGACGACGCGAACAGCCATAAGCAGCTTGTCGCTTACTACGTTGCGGAAACGAGGCTGGTGGCGTATGAACTCAAGGAGCAGCTCGCCAAGCAGCTTCCGGGATATATGATTCCTTCGTACCTCGTGCAGCTTTCGCGGATGCCGCTGACACCGAACGGGAAAATCGACCGCAAAGCGCTACCCGCGCCAGAGGATGCCGCCACTGGAGGAACGGAATATGTCGCGCCGAGAACACTGCTCGAAATGAAGATCGCCCGCGTGTGGCAGGATACACTTGGCGTTCGGCAGGTCGGCGTAAAGGATAACTTTTTTGAGCTCGGTGGCAATTCGTTAAGTCTGATTAGGCTCGTTCAAGCCGTTTACGATGAAACGGGCATCGAGATACCGCTGAATCGCCAATTCCATCATGTAACCGTTGAAGCCATGGCTTTCGGAGAGGGGGATCTGGGCCTGGATAAAGGTGGAGACTCTTTCATTAAGCTGAATAAAGAAGGAGATCTGAACGTGTTCTGCTTTCCTCCAGGCAGCGGCTTCGGCATCGGTTACCGTGAGCTCGCAGGCAGACTCGAGGGCGGGTTCGTGCTCTACGGTATTGATTTTATCGACGATGCCACCGATTACGATGCCATGCTGAACCGTTATGTGGATGAGATTGTTCGCATCCAGCCGGAAGGACCTTACGTGCTGCTGGGTTACTGCTTCGGAGGCAACCTGACGTTCGAGGTAGCCAAAACGATGGAAAGAAGAGGGTATTCCGTAACGGACTTGGTCATGGTGGACTCATGGATTAAGGACACACTCACGCCTTATGAAACGTCTGAGAAAGAGCTTGAAGAAATGCTTGCGGATTTCGACGAAGAAGAGAAGGAATTAATGAGCAATCCGCTCGTGCGGGAGCGTGTTCATCGGAAGATCAAAGCCACCTTAACGTACGAAGCGCAGCTTATTAATTCAGGCACGATAACTGCCCGGATTTACGAACTGATTGCGAAGGACAGCGAAGCGTTCCGCCTGGAGCACCAGTTGCCGTCCTGGCAGAGGGCAACGACGCAAGCATACGCCGATTACCGGCTGGAGGGCGCACACGAGGAGTTACTGGAACTCGCGCGCGTGGACGAAACGGCCGTTGTCATCCGTGACATCTTAGTGCAAATCAAGCAGCAGATCGAAGCGGAGGCAGGGGTCCTGCATGGGAGCTGACCGGCAGACGTCTGTTCAAGGACAAGGCACAGCGGCGCCTTCCAAGCGCCGAACCGCTTATGCCACCTGGAAAGCGTTCCGCTGGCTGATGTCCTATGTAAGCCGTCACAAAGGCTGGATGATCGTCGGTATCCTGTCCGCAATTGCCGCCGCGGTTATTGAGATATGGACGGGACGTTTGGTCGAGCAGCTGACCACACAGGCCGAGAATGGGGCGGGGCCTATCGTTCTGCAGATCGTGTACACGGTCTTTGCGGTCATCTTGATCGGTGTGCCGGCGAAGTTTTTCATGAGCTTTGGTGTGGAGCGAAGCAGTGCCTCTGCGGTGCAGGATATCCGCAACCATGTCATGCGTCATATCGGCAAACTCCCGGTCCCCTATTTGGAAAAGCAGCACTCCGGCGACGTGTTGTCGCGGATCAACAACGATCTGCAGCTCATCCAGCAATTTATGATTCGGGACCTCGCCCAGTGGTTTTATCATCCGCTATTATTTATCGGCTGTTTCGCTTATTTGATGTATCTCCAATGGGAGCTGATGCTGTACAGCCTGCTGTTATTTCCCGTAGCACTGCTGGTTTCCCAATGGATCGGCAAGCAGTTGGAACAGTTGACGGAGGAAGCCCAGGCGAACATGGGCCGAATGAACGTCAACCTCCAGGATACGCTTGGGGGGATGCCTATTGTAAAAAGCTACCTGCTATCCGGTATGTTATCTCGCTCCTACCAAGTGCTCCTGCAATTGACGGCTCAAAAAAAGCTGGCCGTGAAAAAGCGGGAAGCCTGGGTCAACCCGCTGCTTTCTACGCTGATGATTAGCCCGATCATTTTCGCCGTCAGTTACGGAAGCTATTTGATCTACAACGGGCAGCTAGGCGCGGGAGAACTGATCGCCTTCCTGTACTTGCTTAATCTGTGTCTGGAGCCACTGGAGCATATTCCCGAGCTCATCACGCGCACGTTCGAAATGACCGGTGCCCTGAGAAGGGTCTCCGAAATCGTCGAGCAGCCGACCGAAACGGAAAATGGCCGTTTGCTTCCAAAAGCGAGCGCCGCCCCCATCCAGTTTCAGAACGTAACCTTCGGGTATGAAGAGAGTTCCCCGATTCTGCGGAATGTTAGCTTCTCTGTGCCAGAAGGCAAGACGATTGCACTTGTCGGAGCGAGCGGCGGAGGGAAGAGTACGGTGTTTAAGCTGGTATGCGGCTTTTATCCACTTCCGGAGGATCAGGGCGAGATCCACGTGTTCGGAAGCCTGATCCACGGTGCAGATCCGGAGCAGCTTCGGTCGCATTTTTCCGTTGTAACCCAAGATTCATATTTGTTTAGCGGTACGATCGCCGAAAATATCGGCTATGGGCGGGAAGAAGCGTCGATGGACGAGATTATCGAAGCCGCCAAAGCCGCTCAGGCTCATTCTTTCATTATGCAGCTTGAGGACGGTTACCAGACGTATGTCGGAGAGCGTGGCGGGTTTTTGTCCGGTGGGCAACGCCAGCGCATTGCAATGGCTCGGGCGTTTCTGAAGGATGCTCCCGTTCTGCTGTTGGACGAGCCCACATCGGCACTTGATCCGGAGTCGGAAAGCGCGGTTCAGGAAGCGTTGGGCGTATTGATGAAGCAGAGAACGACCATGGTTATTGCCCACCGGCTTTCTACGGTACAAAACGCCGATGAAATTTGGGTTATGGAACAAGGAAGTATTGTCGAAAAGGGCACTCATGAACAATTGCTCAAGAGGAAGGGACTGTACGCCCAGTCGTATTACCAGGAGTTTACCGAGTCTGCCGAACGCAGGGAGGTGTCGTACACATGAAAAAGGGCGGAAGGCTATCACAAGTGAAAGAACTCGGCTACTTGCTGACGTTTATGAACCGCAAGCGCAAAACCCAGTACGCGATTGGCCTTGCTGTAACGGCGCTCACCCAGACATTGTTTCTAATCGCCTTCAGCTTGGTCGTACATAACTTGGTTGATTTCGCCGTGTCCCGAGATACGTCCCTGATGGTGGAAGCTTTTGTTATTTTGGGCGCGGCCCTGTTCCTGGAAAATATAATTTCTCCCTGGTTCATTTACTTATACCAGCGCAGTGTCGAGCTGACTGTGCTGAATATCCGCAAACGTCTTTATGACAAGCTGTGCCGGGTGCGGCCGAGATTCCTGGAGCAGAACCACCATGGGGACTTGCTGTCGCGAGTGAACAACGACGTAACGACCGTTGAGTTTACATTCTCGCAGGTTTACTTCGTTTTGCTGCTTCAAGTTGTCTTCTGTATCGGCTCCATTGTCTCTATGGCGGTGATCGATTGGCGGTTTGCTGGCGTATCCTTCGTCATTCTGCTGCTGTCCTCTCTGGTCAGCCTGAAATTTGCACGGGATATCCGCGTTTTGTCCGAACAAGGCTTGCGTACGCTCGGTAAAATGACCGAAAAATTTAAAGATTTTATGGGCGGCATTCAAATTGTGAAGCTGTTTCGCATCCGCACGATTTACGGCCAGTACGAGGGGTTGAACGAGCAAATGACGCAAACGCTTCGGCAAACGGCGAAAAAGAACGGTATGCAGGCTGCGGTGAACCATTTTATCAGCTACGTCACGTTCTGCGGCATCATCGTCATCGGCAGTCTTCTATATGCCTACGGATTGATGGGAATGGGAAGTGTCGCCGCTCTGGCAGTTTTGCAAGTGAATCTGACGCACGCCTTGTTGAACCTGGGGATGGTTCTGTCGATGACCCAAAATTCGCTCGCGGGCGCTCACCGGATTCAAGAGGTACTAAGCGAGGAAGAGGAACCGGAGCGTCTGGGATCTTCTCGTAGCGAGCTTGTATCGGAGGCTGCGGTGGAGTTTCGCGATGTGGAATTTTCCTATCAGGGGGATAAAAAGGTACTTGTCGACATGTCCATGCAGGTGTTTCCTGGTCAGGTCGCTGCGATCGTGGGAGCCAGCGGCAGCGGCAAAAGTACGCTGATCAAGCTGCTGCTCGGCTTTTATCCTGTGGACAGCGGAGATATCCTGCTCCAGGGCAAACCGTTCGGCCATTACACGCTGGAAGAAATCCGCAGGCAGATTGCATATGTTCCGCAGGAGCCGTTTTTGTTTACTGGCACGATTGAGGAAAATATCCGTTATGGCAACCCGGATGCAACGGATGAAGAAGTGGTGGAAGCGGCCAAAGCGGCGTACGCTCACCATTTTATTCAGGAACTTCCTGAACAGTATAAAACGCCGGTGGGAGAGAGGGGAGCGTCATTGTCAGGTGGACAAAGGCAGCGAATTGCGATCGCCCGGGCGATTCTCAAAAACGCCCCGATTCTACTGCTGGACGAAGCGACTTCTGCATTGGATAACGAATCCCAGCATTGGGTACAGCAAGCTCTGAACGTATTGATGAAGGGGCGCACCACCATTCTGATTGCCCACCGTCTCAGCACTGTGGAACATGCGGATTTGATTACGGTCATGAATCAAGGAACGGTCGTGGAACGGGGCCGCCATCAGGAACTGCTGGCGCTCGGAGGTTACTACGCGCGGCTGTACGGCTAGACCCGCTTTTCGGCGGGCGGCTTCCTGCTGATATTCAGGTATAAAGCCTATCTACAAACAATCTCTAATACGGGAGTGTGTCGATGTGAGAGAGAATACGAACAAGCAATATGGATTAACGCAAGCCCAGCGCCGGATATGGTTCATGGAAATTATGAATCCGGGCACATCCATCACGATGCTTTCCGCGACCTACCAGATTACGGGCGAGATCGACACCAAGCTGCTGGAGAAAGCGGCGGCAGAGATTGTCAAAACCTATGACGCTTTCCGAATCCGCATTAGCGGGGATTTGCAAAATCCAACGCAGTGGTTCGAAGAGCCAGAGAATGTGCAAGCCAAGATAAGCCACCTCGAAATAGGCACAACCGAACAATTCTATGCTTGGGTGAAAGAAGTAAGCGAAAAACCGGCCAGTGTGTTCGACGAACACCTCTACCAATTTACGGTGATCCATTTTGCGAACGGCCAAGTATGGCTTAATTTGACTATAAATCATATCATTGCCGATGGATTGTCCGTCACTGCTTTGCTGCATGCGGTGATGGAAAAATACCTGGAACTGCGCAATGGCATCTTCAGCAGTTACCAGGCCCCATCCTATCTGGATTATATTTCAACTGAGTATGAATATGAGCAATCGCAGCGTTATCAAAAAGGCAAGGAATATTGGCTAACCAAGTACAAGACTTTGCCTGAAACGAGCGGCATTAAATCGGTTCCGCCATTCTCGATTGGCAGCGAATCGAATAAACGTTCCATCACTTTGGATGGTTCCCGCTATGACCGCATTCTGGCTTTTAGCGAACAATATCAGGTTAGTTTATATACGTTATTTTTGTCCGCCATGTACGTCTTATTGTATAAGCTGACCGACAGCACCGATGTTCCAGTCGGCACGGTTTTTGCCAATCGCACCAGCAAGAAGGAAAAAGAAACGATCGGTATGTTCGTCAGCACCGTGGCTACGCGGATTAGCCTGAATCCAGTTGAGTCCGTGCTTTCCTTGATCCAAACGGTTTCCAAGGAAAATACGGCGGATCTGCGACATCAGAAATATCCTTATAACCAATTGATCCAGGATTTACGTGAACAACACGGCCGCAACGATCTTTCGGAGTTGTTCCGCACGTCACTTGAATATCTGCCTTTGAAAATCGTGGAGTACGAAGAAATCAAGGTACGTCTGGAGGCTCACTTTGCTAGGCACGAGATGGACGATCTACTGCTGCGCTTCGACCATATGCTGAATGAAGGCCATGTCATTCTCCATGCTTCCTATCGTACCGGCCTGTTCGAGACGACCGAGATTGATCGCATTATGGAGCAGTATGTAACCGTTTTGGACCAGTTTCTTGAGACTCCCGAACTGCGGGTGCGCGAGATTTCTCTGTTGAGCGATGAGGAGAGACACCGTATTCTGGACGTGTTTAACCCGCCGGTGGCAGCACTGAGCGAGGGAATAGCGTTTCATCGGTATGTCGAAAAGTTTGCCCGAGACATTCCGGATCACCCGGCAGTTGTTTACATGGACAAAAAGCTGACTTACGGCGAATTGAACAAACGCGCTGAGCGGCTGGCTGCGCTCCTTCGTGAACAGGGCGTGGGAAGGGAGACGATTACGGGGATCTGGGCAGAGCGTTCGGTGGAACTGCTGGTCGGTGTGCTCGCCGTATGGAAAGCCGGCGGAGCTTATGTACCGCTGGACCCCGATTATCCGGCGGAGCGGATTGAGTACATGCTCAGCGATAGCGAAGCATCGGTGCTGCTTACGCAGCGTCATCTGTTGGAGGGGGCCGGAGGTTGGTTGGCCGATGACCGGCTGAAGCTTCAAGCAGTCTATGCGATGGACGATGAACAGATGTATAAAGGGGATACCTCAGCCGTGGAATTTGAATCTGCTGACAGTGCCCCACAAGACTTGGCTTATGTGATTTACACCTCCGGTACGACGGGACGCCCAAAAGGCGTCATGATCGAGCATGGGAGTCTCATGAATACGGCGGATGCGTACCGCCGCGAGTACCGGTTGGATCAGTTCCCGGTGCGGTTGCTGCAACTGGCGAGCTTCTCGTTTGACGTGTTCGTTGGAGACATCGCGCGGACGCTGTATAACGGAGGAACGATGGTAATTGTGCCAAAGGATGACCGGATTGATCCGAACCGCTTATACGGCTGGATTCGGGACCAAAACATTACGGTATTTGAATCGACACCTGCGCTCATCCTACCATTCATGCAGCATATTTATGAAGAAGGACTGGACGTCAGCTCCATGCAGTTGCTGATTACCAGCTCGGATGCTTGCAGTGTCACCGATTACCGATTGCTGCAGGAAAGATTCGGCGGACAATTCCGCATCATCAACAGCTACGGCGTTACCGAAGCGGCCATTGACAGCAGTTTTTACGATGAGCCGCTGGACAAGCTGCCATTGTTGGGTCATGTGCCGATCGGCAAAGCCTGGCTGAACGCCCGGTTTTACATTGTCGATGCCGGGTTAAAGCCGGTTCCTGTAGGGGTTCCGGGTGAGCTTGTCATCGGCGGCGCCGGGGTGGCGCGCGGGTATTGGAACCGTCCCGACCTAACCGCCGAGAAGTTTGTAGACAGCCCGTTTGTGTCTGGCGAACGTCTATATCGGACAGGAGATTTGGCCCGCTGGCTGGAAGACGGCAACGTTGACTTCATCGGCCGGATCGACTATCAGGTGAAAATTCGCGGGTTCCGGATCGAACTCGGCGAAATTGAAACGGCCCTGCTCAGTTTCCCGGGGGTCAAGCAGGCTGTGGTGACTGACTGTACGGATGAGCAGGGGCAAAAGTATTTGTGCGGTTACGTGGCGGGGGATGTTTCCTTGCAGCTGAGCGATCTGCTGTCCCAATTGAAGCAAGAGCTGCCGGCCCATATGGTCCCGGCCCGACTGGTGTCTCTTGATCAGCTTCCGCTCACACCGAATGGCAAGATTGACCGTAAAGCGCTACCTGAGCCGACCGGAGAGATAGAAGCCGGCCGTGAGTATGTGGCTCCTCGCACAACGCTGGAAACAAGACTTGCTCTTATTTGGCAGCAGGTGCTGGGTATTGCGCGAGTTGGAGTCCAATACGATTTCTTTGACCTGGGTGGTCATTCCTTGCGGGCCTCCGCGCTTGTTTCCAAGATTCGAAAAGAGCTACAAGTCGAGGTTCCGCTGCGGGACGTTTTCCGCTACACCACGATCGAACAGCTTGCCCAAAGAATTAGCGGTTTAAAGCAGCAGGACACCTATGAGATTACAAAGGCGGCAGAGACCGAGTACTATCCGGTTTCATCCGAGCAAAAGCGTCTGTACGTCCTGCGCCAGCTTGACGCGGCCGAGCGTAGCTACAATATGTCGGCGGCGCTTCTTCTCGAAGGCAAGCTGGACCGCAAGCGCGTAGAGTACGCGTTCCGGGCACTGATTCAGCGCCATGAGACGCTGCGTACCGGGATTGAGCAGGTTCAAGGTGAGCTTGTGCAGCACATCTATGACGAGGTGGAGTTTGCTGTAGATTATTTCCAGGCGAGCGAGCGAGAAGTGGACCAAGTGGTGGAAGCATACTTTCACCCGTTTGATCTGACCAAGCCGCCACTTCTTCGCATCGGCCTGATCGAAGTCGCCGAGGATCGCCACATCCTGTTGTTCGATATGCATCACATCGTCTCGGATGGCATCTCGACAGCATTGCTTTTCGACGAGTTCAGCCGCCTGTATCGGGGTGAGGAGCTGGCTCCGTTGCGTATTCAATACAAAGATTATGCCGTTTGGCAGCATTCCGAAGCCTACGGGCAGTTGATCCAGCCACAGAAGGAGTACTGGCTGGAACAGTTGTCGGGCGAGCTGCCTGTATTGGAACTTCCGACGGACTTCCCGCGGCCTGCGGTGCAAAGTTTTGACGGCCGGACCGTGAAGTTTGATATTGGGAAAGAACGGACGGAGAAGCTGAAAGAACTGGCCGCACGGACGGGCACGACCCTGTACATGGTGCTGTTGTCTGCTTACTCGATCCTTATGCATAAATATTCGGGTCAGGAAGATCTGATCGTGGGAACGCCGATTGCCGGAAGAACGCAGGAAGAAGTGCAGCCAATCGTAGGTATGTTTATCAACACGCTTGCCATTCGCAGCCATCCGGAGCGTTCCAAGCCGTACCTTAAGTACCTGGAAGAAATGAAGGAAATCACACTCGGGGCTTTTGAACACCAAAATTATTTGTTCGAAGATTTGGTGGAAAGTCTTCATATTCCGCGCACGACTGGCCGGAATCCGCTCTTTGATACGTTCTTCTCCCTGCAAAATACGGAGAATGAGCAAATTGTCATCGAGGGGCTGGAGCAATCGTTTTATCCGTTGGAAAACCGAACGTCCAAGTTCGAGCTGCTTCTGGATATTTCGGAACTGGATGGCCAGCTCGAATGCCGGTTGGAGTACGCTACGGCTTTGTATAAACAGGAGACCGCGGAGCGGTTCGCCAGACATTATGACAAGCTACTCGAAACTATCGCAACAGCGCCGGAAGGGGATATTGCTTCGCTGGAAATGCTAACGGAGCAGGAAATCCGTGAACTGGTGCGCAGTTTTAATGATTCGGAGGCAGACTACCCGCGTCAGCAGACGATTCATGGGTTGTTCGAAGAGCAGGCGAAGCTTTATCCGGATAACGTGGCCGCCGTCATGAATGAGCGGCAGTTGAGCTACCACGAACTGAACGAGCGATCCAACCGCCTTGCGCGTAAGCTGCGGGAGACAGGAGTCGAAGCGGATCAGTTGGTAGCGATTCTGGCCGAACGTTCGCTTGATATGGTCGTCGGCATTCTGGCGATTCTCAAAGCGGGCGGAGCCTACGTGCCTATCGATCCCGACTACCCGGAGGAACGCATCCGCTTCATGATTGAGGATTCGGGCGCACCGTTATTGCTGATTCAAAAGCATTTGCATGAGAAGACCGACTTCGCAGGAACGCGCCTTGAATTGGACGATTTCGTTTGGGGCGTCAAAGGGGCGGACTCCGCTGGTGCGCTGGACGCTTCGAATCTGGAGCCAATTTCTGGCCCGGGTAACTTGGCTTATGTCATCTACACATCGGGAACGACCGGCAAACCCAAAGGAACGTTGATTGAGCATAAAAACGTCGTGCGCCTTTTGTTCAACGACAAGAACCTGTTCGACTTTGGGCCGTCCGACACGTGGACGTTATTCCACTCGTTCTGCTTCGATTTCTCCGTCTGGGAGATGTACGGAGCACTTCTGAATGGAGGAAAGCTGGTTATCGTACCGCCGCTTACGGCGAAAAATCCGGCCGAGTTCCTGGCACTGCTGAGCCGCGAACGGGTCACGATTTTGAACCAGACGCCAACATATTTCTATCAACTGTTGCGTGAGGTTATAGCGGACCATCCGTACGATCTGCGGATTCGCAACGTCATCTTTGGCGGCGAAGCACTCAGCCCGCTGTTGCTCAAGGGTTTCAAGACGAAGTACCCGGAGACAAAGCTGATCAATATGTACGGTATTACCGAAACTACGGTTCACGTAACGTATAAGGAAATTACATGGATCGAGATGGAAGCGGCGAAGAGTAATATCGGCAAGCCGATCCCGACGCTGAGCGTGTACGTTCTGGATGAAAACCGCCGCCCTGTACCGATCGGCGTAGCAGGCGAAATGTACGTAGCCGGTGAAGGCCTGGCGAGAGGATACCTGAATCGACCGGATTTGACGGCGGAAAAGTTCGTTGATTCCCCGTTTGCGGAGGGGGAAAAACTGTATCGCTCAGGCGACTTGGCGGCCTGGCTGCCGGACGGCAACATTGAATACCTCGGCCGGATCGACCATCAGGTCAAAATCCGCGGGTACCGGATCGAGCTGGACGAAATTGAGACGCAGCTTTTGAACGTGGAGGGCGTGGAAGAAGCGGTGGTGCTCGCCCGTCAGGACAGCGGGGGCGAAAAGGCGCTTGTTGCCTACTTTGTGGCGGACCGGACGCTGACGGTTAGCGAAATAAGAACCTCGCTGGCCCAGGGAATGCCGGGATACATGATCCCGTCATACTTCGTGCAGCTGGAACGCATGCCGCTGACGTCCAATGGCAAAGTGGACCGCAAAGCACTGCCGGAGCCGCAAGGTGGCTTGCAAACGGGCGTCGAATACGTAGCGCCGCGTAACCTTGCGGAGTCCCAGCTTGTGAAAATCTGGGAGGAAGTGCTGGGTTACTCCGGCATTGGAGTCCTGGACAATTTCTTCGAGCTCGGAGGGCATTCCTTGCGGGCGACAAACCTTGTCAGCAAGATTCGGAAGGAAATGAACGTTGAACTTCCGCTGCGCGATGTGTTCCGCTATATGACGGTAGAATCGATGGCCGGGGCTATTGCCAGCTTGGAAGAATCAGAGCACAGCTCCATTCCAAAAGCGGAAGAGAAAGCATATTATCCAGTTTCCTCTGCGCAAAAAAGGCTGTATGTCCTGCACCAGCTAGATAGCTCGGAGCTGAATTACAACATCCCGAGCACCTTGCAATTGAAAGGGACTTTGAACGAGGCCAAAGTGGAAAAGGCGCTGACTACTTTGGTGGCCCGGCACGATATGCTGCGCACCGGTTTTGAAATCGTGAATGGAGAGCTGGTTCAGCGTATTCATCCGCTCGTAGATTTCAAGGTCGAGAAGCTTCAAGCAAGTAAAGATCAGGTCGCGGCCATTCTAGAAGGCTTCATTCAGCCTTTTGACTTGACCCAGCCGCCTTTGCTGCGCGCCCTGCTGATCATACTTGAGAAAGAGAAATTCCTGCTTGCGCTGGATATGCATCATATTGGTTCGGACGGTCTTTCCATGGACGTGCTGCTACGCGAATTTGTGGGGCTTTACAATGGGGAAGAATTGCCGGAGCTGCGGATTCAATACAAGGATTACGCCGTTTGGCAGCAATCCGACGAGCAGTGTCAGCGTATCAAACGGCAGGAGGAATACTGGCGCGGGGTATTCAGCTCCGAGCTTCCCGTTCTTGAGCTGCCTCTTGACTTTTCCCGCCCAGCCGTCCGGCAGTTTGACGGTCAAACGCTCACGTTTGCGCTGGATGCGGAGAAAAGCGAAGCTCTCAAACGGCTTGCCGGAGATTCGGGGGCGACGCTGTACATGCTTCTGCTGGCTGCTTACTCCGTATTGCTTCATAAATACGTGGGACAGGAAGATATCGTAGTCGGCACTCCGATTGCCGCTCGTTCTCACGCCGACCTGCAACCGATTATCGGCATGTTTGTCAATACGCTGGCCCTTCGCTTGGGTCCGACGGCAGAGCAGACGTTCCTGGATTACTTGCAGGATGTGAAGGAAACGACGCTTGGAGCCTACGAGCACCAGGACTATCCGTTCGAGGAGCTGGTAGAGGCTCTTCAGGTGAGCCGGAATTTAAGCCGGAATCCGCTGTTTGACACCATGTTTTCTTTGCAAAAGCACGAAAGCTTGGATTTATCCATGGAAGGCTTGCAATGGTCGCTGTTCGACATCGAGGAAAAGACGGCAAAGTTTGATCTTAGCTTAGATATCCTGGAATCGGGTAACGAGCTGGTTTGCAAGATCGAGTACGCTACCTCGTTGTTTAGACAGGAAACGATGGTACGGCTGGCGGGTCATTACGAGCAGCTTTTGGCATCGATCCTGGCTCAGCCGGGTGCGAGGATCTCGGATTTGAATATCTTGAAGGACAGCGAAAAGCATGATTTGCTGGTCGGGTTTGCCGTGTCGTCTTCGGCTCTGGCGAAGCAATCCGCCTCAGAGGGTCCAGGCTTGGAAGCGGATGAGTCGTGGAGAGAGAGAACGATCCACGAGCTGTTCGAGGAGCAAGCAGAGCGAACGCCGGAGCAGGTGGCCGTTGTCTATGAGGACAGCAGCCTGACTTACCGGGAGTTGAACGAGCGGGCGAACCGGCTGGCGCGATCCTTGCGTGCCTCTGGCGCGCAGGCCGATCAGCCGATCGCGATCATGGCCGAGCGCTCGCTGGAGATGATCGTGGGCATCTATGCGATCTTGAAGGCCGGGGGCGCCTACGTGCCGATCGACCCGCAATTCCCGCAGGAGCGCATCCGCTACATGCTCGAAGATTCGGGCGCTAGGCTGCTGCTGATTCAGAGCCATTTGCGGGAAAGCGCGTCATTTGCCGGGACAGAGCCACTTGGCGGTCTATCGCTCGTCGATCTGAACGATCCATCCGCGTATGACGAAGACGGCACGAACCTGGAGCCGGCGAGTGGACCGGAGCACTTGGCCTACGTCATTTACACATCGGGCTCGACAGGCAAGCCCAAAGGCGTCATGGTGGAGCACCGTCCGGTGATCAACCGGCTGCTGTGGATGCAGAATGCTTATCCGATTGACTCCAGGGATACGATTCTGCAAAAGACGGCGATCACCTTCGACGTTTCCGTGTGGGAGCTGTTTTGGTGGGCTTGGACGGGGGCCAAAGTTTGCTTGCTGCCGCCGGGCGGAGAGAAGAATCCCGAGACGATTCTGGATACGATCGAACGGCAAGCCGTCACGACGATGCACTTTGTGCCGTCGATGCTGCACGCCTTCCTCGAATATGTCGAGCGTCAGCCGAGCGAAGATCTGGGTAACAAACTGTCTTCGCTGAAACGGGTGTTTGCAAGCGGGGAAGCGCTGGCGACGTCGCATGTGAGCCGGTTCTGGCAGTGGATTTCGTCATCCGTGAATCAAGCGCAACTGATCAACCTTTATGGGCCTACGGAAGCGACGGTTGATGTCTCGTACTACGATTGCGGACCGGAAGAGGCGTATGTATCGGTGCCGATCGGCAAGCCGATCTCGAACATCCGGCTGCATATTGTCAAGGAAGGGACGACAGCGCTGCAACCGGTCGGCGTGCCGGGCGAGCTGTGCATCGCGGGCGAAGGTCTGGCTAGAGGCTACTTGAACCGTCCCGAGCTGACCGCGGAGAAATTCGTAGAGTGTCCGTTTGCGCCGGGCGGGCGGATGTATCGGACGGGCGATCTGGCCAGATGGCTGCCGGACGGCAACATCGAGTATATGGGCCGGATCGACCATCAGGTGAAAATCCGCGGGTACCGGATCGAACTCGGCGAGGTGGAGGCGCAGGTCCTGAAAGCGGCGTCCGTCCAAGAGGGGGTTGTCATCGCCAGAGAAGACGAAGCCGGTCAGAAGCAGCTCTGCGCGTACTTCGTGGCGGACAAGCCGCTTGCGGCGAGCGAGCTGCGAAGCGCGCTGGCGGAGGATCTGCCTGCGTACATGATTCCGTCCTACTTCGTGCAGCTGGAGCGGATGCCCCTCACACACAGCGGGAAGCTTGACCGCAAGGCGCTGCCCGCACCGGAAAGCAGTATGCTCGTTGGAACGGAATACGTGGCGCCCCGGACGGCGGCGGAGCAGACGTTGGTTGCGGTGTGGCAAAAGGCGCTGCGAACGGGTCGTCCGATCGGCGTGATGGACAATTTCTTCGAGCTCGGCGGGGATTCAATTAAATCGATCCAGGTGTCGTCCAGGCTACATCAGGCCGGGTACAAGCTGGAAATTAAGCATTTGTTCAAATATCCGACCGTAGCGGAATTAAGCCCGTATCTCCAGTCGGTCTTAAGACGCGCCGATCAGGGGGCAGCTACGGGAGAGACGGGGCTGACGCCGATTCAGCGCTGGTTCTTCGAGCAGTCGTTCGCCGAGCTGCACCACTTTAACCAGGCGGTGATGCTGTACCGGGAGGAAGACTATGACGAAGCGGCGCTTCGTCAGGCCGTGCGGAAGCTGGCCGAGCATCACGATGCGCTGCGCCTCGTCTTCAGCCGGACCGAGAGCGGGTATGCGGCATGGAACCGTGGCATCGCGGAAAGCGATGGCGAGCTTTACAGCCTGGAAGTGATCGATTTCCGTGGAATGACGGACTGCGCGCAGGCGATCGAAGCCAAGGCGAACGAGCTTCAGCGCAGCATTAACCTGCAGGCAGGGCCTTTGCTGAAGCTCCGCTTGTTCCGCTGTGCAGATGGAGATCATCTGCTGATCGCGATACACCACTTGGTCGTAGACGGCGTATCCTGGCGGATTCTGCTTGAGGATTTTGCTGCCGGCTATGAGCAGGCGCTGCAAGGGCAGCTGATCCGTCTGCCGCTCAAAACGGACTCATTCCAAACGTGGGCGAAACAGCTCGCTGATTATGCGAACGGTCCGGCGATGGAAAGCGAGAGAGCGTATTGGCAGCATATCGAGCAATTGACCTATGAGCCGCTTCCGAAAGATTTTGAACAAGGCACATCCAAGCTGAAGGACAGCAGGCTCGTGACCGTCCGCTGGACGGCGGAGGAAACCGAACAGCTGCTGAAGCAGGCACACCGTGCGTACCATACGGAAATGAACGATTTGCTGCTTGCCGCGCTTGGCCTCGCGGTACAAGCTTGGAGCGGTCGGGAACGCGTGCTGGTGAATCTCGAAGGCCACGGTCGGGAAGAACTTTTGCCGGATGTGGACATTACGCGGACGGTAGGCTGGTTTACAAGCCAATTCCCTGTCGTTCTGGAGCCAGGTCACGTCCAGGCGCTCGGTCATCAGGTGAAACAGGTGAAAGAAAACTTGCGCCGCATTCCGAACAAAGGAATCGGCTACGGCATCCTGCGTTATTTGTCGGCACCGCGTGACGGAGAGCACTTCGTTTTGGAGCCGGAGATCAGTTTTAACTATCTGGGTCAGTTCGACCAGGATTACGAAAGCAGCGGCTCGCAGCCGTCTCCGTTCAGTCCGGGCTCCGATTCAAGCCCGAATGCTGTGATGAATTATGTCCTCGATATCAACGGTATGGTGTCGGAAGGCGTGTTGGAACTTACGATCCGTTATGGGGAAACCCAGTATCAACGGGAGACGGTTGAGCGCTTGGGCACCCTGCTTCAATCGAGTTTGCGTGAAGTCATCAGCCATTGCGTATCGAAAGAGCGGCCGGAGCTTACACCTAGTGACGTACTGCTTCAAGATGTGACGGTGGAGGAACTGGAGCGGCTGTCCGAACATACGGCGGCACTCGGCGAACTGGAGAATGTATACACCCTGACTCCGCTGCAAAAAGGGATGTTGTTCCACAGCTTGCTGGATGCCGATTCGGAAGCCTACTTCGAACAGGTGACCTTCGATCTGTATGGAAGCCTGAATGTGGAAGCCTTCACCCGCGGATTGGATACGCTGGTACAGCGAAATGAGGCGCTGCGGACCAATTTTATTACCGGCTGGAGAGACGAGCCGATTCAAGTGGTATTCCGCGAGCGGAAGTGTGAAGTGTACTTTGAAGATATTCGCTCGGCAAGCGATGAACACCCGGAGAAGACGATAGCCGATTTTGTCAGCGCGGATAAAGCGAACAAGTTCGATTTGGCCCAAGGCTCTCTGATGCGCGTTACAGTTTTGCGTACGGGCGACGAGTCCTACCAAGTGATCTGGAGTCACCATCACATTTTGTTGGACGGCTGGTGCATGTCCTTAATGATTAAGGAAGTGTTCGACACCTACTTCGCGTTCCAGGAGCAGCGGACGCTGGAGCTTCCTCCGGTTACCTCGTACTCTCGGTATATCGAATGGCTGGAAGCTCAAGATGCTGCGAAAGCTTCGCGTTACTGGTCCGAGTATTTGGCGGGTTATGATCAGCAGACCAAGTTGCCTCGGGAGAAAACAGGGCTGAAGCAGGGTGCTTTTGAAGCAGCTGAGATCGATGTGGAACTCAGCAAGGAACTGACTGGGCAAATCGAGCGGGTGGCGCGCCAGCATCAGGTGACGCTTAATACATTCATGCAGACCGTATGGGGACTGGTTCTGCAGGTATACAACAACAGCGAAGATGTTGTATTTGGCTCCGTCGTATCCGGGCGTCCAGCGGAGATTCCGGGTATCGAAAGCATGATCGGTCTGTTTATTAATACGATCCCCGTCCGTATTCAAGGCAAAGCCGAGGAGACGGTAGCCGATATTTTGAGAAAAACCCAGGATCAAGCGCTGACATCGGGAGCTTACGAAACGTTCCCGCTGTTCGAAATTCAGTCGCTGAGCGAGCAAAAGCGCGACTTGATCAACCATATTATGGTCTTTGAAAATTATCCGATGGAAGAACAGATTGAGCAGGTTGTCGGTGGAGGACAAGAAGCGCTGAAAATCGCTAATATCCAATCGCCGGAACAAACGAACTACGATCTGGACATTACCGTCATTCCGGAAGAGCATATTTTGCTGCGGTTTACGTACAATGCACTGACATTCAGAGAGCAAGACATCAGGCAGATCCACAGTCATTTTGCCCGTGCATTGGAGCAGGTTGCGGCTAATCCGAATGTTCGTGTACATGAGTTAGAGCTTTTGACGGCGGCGGAAAAAGAAGAAATTGTCGGCGTGTTTAATCCGGTGCAGCCGGAAGTGGCTCCTGTGGCAGCGTTCCATCGACTGTTCGAGGAACAGGCGGAACGCACGCCGGAAGCGGAGGCCATCGTATACGAGAACGATCGGCTGACGTATGCGGAGCTGAACGAGCGGGCGAATCGCTTGGCGGCTATGCTGCGCGGAAGCGGCATTGGCCGGGAGGAGATTGTTGGCATTCTCGCTGAGCGTTCGGTGGACCTGTTGGTGGCCGTGATGGCCGTCTGGAAAGCAGGCGGGGCGTATGTGCCGCTTGACCCGGATTATCCAGTGGACCGTGTGCGGTTCATGCTGGAAGACAGCGGAGCGAAGGTGCTGCTGACACAAACGCCGCTGCGAGAGCGTGCCGAAGCCTGGCTCGGTGAAGAGGAACTGGCACTGGCGAAGGTGCTATACCTCGACGATGAAACGTCATACAGCGAAGACCGAGCGAATGCACCGATGGACTTCAGCCAAGGCTCCAGCAGTGCTCCCAATCCAGTCAACGGCAAGCTGACGGGGGCTGTGAACGGTGGTGGCGAGAGTCATCCAAATGATGTTGATGTTGTGGGCATGGACAGCTTCCATGAAGCCCGTCCGGAGGATCTGGCTTACGTCATCTACACGTCGGGAACAACGGGTAAGCCAAAGGGTGTAATGATCGAGCACCGCAGCCTGGTGAACACGGCAGCGGGCTACCGGCGGGAATACCGGTTGGAACGGTTCCCGGTGCGGTTGATGCAACTCGCGAGCTTCTCGTTTGACGTGTTTGTGGGCGATATCGCGCGGACGTTGTACAACGGCGGCACCATGGTCATTGTACCGAAGGACGACAGGATTGATCCGTCTCGTCTGCACTACTGGATAGAGCGGGAGCAAGTGTCGATCTTTGAATCAACGCCGGCACTGATCGTGCCGTTCATGGAATACGTGCATGAGCAGGGGCTGGAGTTAAGTAGTATGGAGCTGTTGATTACAAGCTCAGACAGTTGCAGTGTGGCGGAATACCGAACCTTACAGGAACGGTTTGGCTCGTCGTTCCGCATTATTAACGCCTACGGTGTGACGGAAGCGGCAATTGACTCCAGTTTCTATGATGAGGAGTTGGCGAAACTGCCGCAGACAGGCCATGTGCCGATTGGCAAAGCGTGGTTGAATGCGAAGTTTTACATCGTGGATGCGTACCTGAACCCGGTGCCGGTCGGTGTGTTGGGCGAATTGGTTATCGGCGGAGTCAGTGTGGCGCGTGGATACTTGAACCGTCCAGAGCTGACGGAAGAGAAGTTTGTAGATAGTCCTTTCACCGCGGGTGAGCGGTTGTATCGCACGGGAGACTTGGCGCGGTGGATGGAGGACGGCAACGTGGACTTCATCGGCCGGATCGATAACCAGGCGAAAATCCGGGGTTACCGGATCGAGACGGGCGAAGTCGAAGCAAAGCTGCTGAGTGTAGGTGGCGTGAAGGAAGCTGTCGTTGTTGTCAGGGAAGATCAAGAAGGGCAGAAAGCGTTGTGCGCTTATTATACAGTGGAAGAAGGTTTGACGGCGGCAGATTTGAAACGGGCGATCTCCAGCGAGCTACCGGGATACATGATTCCGTCGTACTTCGTCGAACTGGAGCAATTGCCTCTAACGCCGAATGGGAAAATTGACCGGAAGGCGCTGCCAGCGCCGGAAGGGGGAGCAGGCGGAGGCCGCGAATACGTGGCGCCGCGCACCGAAATGGAGGCGAAGCTGGCCGCCATTTGGCAGGAAGTGCTTGTTCGGGAGAAGGCGGTAGGCGTAACCGACAACTTCTTCGACCTCGGAGGACACTCCCTGCGGGCGACAACACTTGTCAGCAAAATGCATAAGGAGCTGGGCGTCCAATTCCCGCTTCGCGACGTATTCCGCTACTCGACAGTTGAGGAAATGGCTGTGGCTATGGAGCATTTGGAGATCGGCTCGTTTATGGCTATTCCGGCTGCGGAACCTAGCGAGTACTATCCGCTCTCTTCTGCGCAGAAACGTCTCTATATCTTGAACCAGCTGGAAGGAGGCGAGCTGAGCTACAACATACCAGGAGCTATGCTGCTCGAAGGGCAGCTCAACCGGCAGCGGTTTGAAGAAGCATTCCGCGGGCTTGTAGCTCGTCATGAAACGCTGCGTACCGGCTTTGAGATGGTTGAAGGCGAAGCGGTTCAGCGGATTTACGAAGAAGTCACCTTCCAGGTGGAATATGTGCAGATCAGCGGGGAGCAGGCGGAAGAAATGGTGCGCCAATTCGTTCGTGCGTTTGATCTAGCGAAGCCACCACTTCTGCGGGTGGGCATTGCCGAACTCGCGCCGGACCGGCACATCCTGATGTTCGATACACATCATATTGTATCGGATGGCGTTTCAATGGACGTACTGATCGAAGAGTTTGTGCACTTGTACAGCGGGGAGCCGCTCAATCCACTCCGCATTCAGTACAAAGATTATGCAGTATGGCAGCAATCGGACGAGCAAAAAACGCAGCTTGCCAAGCAGGAAGCCTACTGGATTGACATGTTCCGCGGAGAACTGCCAGTTCTGGAAATGCCAACGGACTATCCGCGCCCGGCTATGCAGAGCTATGAGGGCCGAACGTTGCAATTGTTTATGAATATTGAGAAAAGCGAAGGTCTGAAACGGCTTGCAGCTGAAAACGGCGCAACGCTTTACATGGTTCTGCTTGCGGCATATAACGTGGTTCTGCATAAATATTCAGGTCAGGAAGACGTGGTGGTTGGTACGCCGATTGCGGGAAGAAATCACAGCGACGTTCAACCGCTGATCGGGATGTTCGTTAATACCTTGGCCATTCGCAGTTATCCTGCTGCTGGTAAGACGTTCCTTGACTACTTGAAGGAAATCAAGGAGACAACGCTGGGTGCTTTTGAACATCAGAATTATCCGTTTGAGGAACTGGTGGATAAGGTAAACGTGGCTCGTGATTTACGCCGTCATCCACTGTTTGATACGATGTTTGCTTTGCAGAATACAGAAAATGTGGAAATTCAGCTTCCGGGACTGCATTTGTCGACGTATGCGAGCGAAGAAATTGTTTCCAAATTCGATCTCAGCTTGGACGTTACGGAGATTGAGAACGGCTTGGAATATCTATTTGAATACGCCACGGCTCTATACAAAACCGAAACGGTGGAGAAATTGGCTGTCCACTACTTGCAGCTGCTTGAATCCATTCTCCGCAACCCTTCAGCGACGATTTCCGAGTTGGATATTTTGACACTAGCGGAAAAAGAAGAAATTGTCGGCGCGTTTAACCCTGCGCAGCCGGAAGAGGCTCCTGTGGCAGCGTTCCATCGACTGTTCGAGGAACAGGCGGAACACACGCCGGAAGCTGAAGCTGTCGTTTATGAAAACGATCGGCTGACGTATGCGGAGCTGAACGAGCGGGCGAACCGACTGTCGGCCACGCTGCGCGCAAGCGGCATCGGTCGTGAGGAGATTGTTGGCATTCTCGCTGAGCGTTCGGTGGACCTGTTGGTGGCCGTGATGGCCGTCTGGAAAGCAGGCGGGACGTATGTGCCGCTTGACCCGGATTATCCGGTGGACCGTGTGCGGTTCATGCTGGAAGACAGCCGAGCGAAGGTGCTGCTGACACAAACGCCGCTGCGAGAGCGTGCCGAAGCCTGGCTCGGTGAAGAGGAACTGGCACTGGCGAAGGTGCTATATCTCGACGACGAAACGTCATACAGCGAGGAACGAAGCAATGTGCCAATGGACTTTGGCCAAGGCTCCAACAGTGCTCTCGATCGAGTCAACGGCAAGCTAACGGGGGCTGTGAACGGTGGTGGCGAGAGTTATCCAAATGATGTTGATGTTGTCGGTATGGACAGCTTCCATGAAGCCCGTCCGGAGGATCTGGCGTATGTCATCTACACGTCGGGAACGACGGGCAAGCCAAAAGGCGTGATGATCGAGCATCGCAGCCTAGTGAACACGGCAGCGGGCTACCGACGGGAATACCGGTTGGATCAGTTCCCGGTGCGACTGCTGCAACTCGCAAGCTTCTCGTTTGATGTTTTCGTGGGCGATATCGCACGCACGTTGTATAACGGAGGCACCATGGTCATTGTACCGAAGGACGACCGGATTGATCCGTCTCGTCTGCACCACTGGATAGAGCGTGAGCAAGTGACGATCTTTGAATCAACACCAGCACTGATCGTTCCGTTTATGGAATACGTGTATGAGCAGGGGCTAAAGTTAAGCGGTATGGAGCTGTTGATAACAAGCTCGGACAGCTGCAGTGTAGCGGATTACCGTACCTTGCAGGAGCGGTTTGGCTCGTCGTTCCGCATTATTAACGCCTATGGTGTGACGGAAGCGGCAATCGACTCCAGTTTCTATGACGAAGAATTGGCGAAACTGCCGCAGACAGGCCACGTGCCGATTGGCAAAGCGTGGTTGAATGCGAAGTTCTACATCGTGGATGCACATCTGAATCCCGTACCCGTCGGTGTGCTGGGCGAGCTGGTCATCGGCGGCGTTGGCGTAGCACGGGGGTACTTGAACCGTCCAGAGCTGACGGAAGAGAAGTTTGTAGACAGCCCTTTCACCGCGGGTGAGCGGTTGTATTGCACGGGAGACTTGGCGCGGTGGATGGAAGACGGCAACGTGGACTTCATCGGCCGGATCGACAATCAAGCGAAAATCCGGGGTTACCGAATCGAAACGGGTGAGATTGAGTCGCAGCTGCTGCGGGTGGTAGGTATACGCGAAGCGGTGGTGCTGGTTCGAAGTGATGCGAACGGGCAAAAGGCGCTGTGCGCCTACTACACAACGGATATCGAACTGACGGCGGCTGACCTGAAACGAGCGATCTCCAGCGAGCTGCCGGGTTACATGATCCCGTCGTACTTCGTGGAGATGGAGTATTTACCTCTGACACCAAACGGGAAAATCGATCGGAAAGCGCTGCCGGCGCCGGAAGAGGGAGCAAGTGCAGGGCGCGAATACGTGGGGCCGCGCACCGATCTGGAGACGAAACTGGTCTCCATCTGGCAGGACGTGCTTGGGTCAGTTACGATTGGTGTGACGGACAACTTCTTCGACCTCGGCGGTCACTCGCTGCGGGCGACGACGCTGGTCAGTAAGGTGCACAAGGAGCTGCACGTGGACCTTCCACTGCGCGATGTATTCCGGTACTCGACTATTGAAGCGATGGCTGAAGTGATTAGCCGATTGGAGCAGCAGGAATTCCTTTCCATTCCGGTTCTGGATAAAAGGGAGTATTATCCGCTTTCCTCTGTGCAAAAGCGGCTGTACATCCAGCAGCAGATGGAAGGGGCCGAGCTTAGTTACAACATGTCCGGCATGACGGTTCTCGTCGGGCGCTTGGAGCGGAATCAATTCGAGGAGGCGCTCAAAGGATTAATCGCTCGTCACGAAGTTTTGCGAACTGGCTTCGAAATGGTCGACGGCGAACCGGTACAACGGCTTTATTCGGACTTGGAGTTTGCCGTTGAGTATACAAAAGTGCCGGAAAGTGAAACGAAAAGCATTGCAGATGCCTTTGTACGTGTCTTTGATTTGGAGCGGCCGCCGCTGCTGCGTGTGGGCTTAATTGAATGGGAAGCGGAACGTCATCTGCTTATGCTGGACATTCATCATATCGTCACGGATGGCATGTCGATGGGTATCTTCATCGAAGAGCTGCTGCGCCTGTATAACGGTGAGACACTGGAACCGCTTCGGATTCAATACAAGGAATTCGCTGCTTGGCAGCAGTCCGAACCTGTAAAAGAACGGCTGAAACGCCAGGAAGCCTACTGGCTGGACATGCTGGAAGGTGAACTGCCAACGCTTGAGTTGCCTACGGACTTTGTCAGACCTGCCGCTCGCAGCTTTGAGGGAGATGTGCTGCCTTTTAGTATCGACAAGCAGATGACTGACAACTTACAGCGCATTGCCGATGAGAACGGTGCTACCCTATATATGGTGTTATCGGCGGCCTATTCAATCCTGCTCAGCAAGTACTCGGGACAAGAAGACTTCATTGTAGGCACACCGGTTTCGGGCCGCACACATGCCGACCTGGAGCAGCTCATCGGAATGTTTGTCAACACGTTGGCGATTCGCCATTATCCATCCGGGGAGAAGACATTCCTTAATTACTTGAACGAAGTCAAAGAAACGATGCTGGGGGCCTACGACCACCAGGATTATCCGTTTGAAGAACTTGTGAAAAAGCTGCAGGTGCCGCGCGATCAAAGCCGCAATCCTGTATTTGATGTCATGTTTGCACTGGAAACGAAGGAAGATAACGTTCAAAGCTTCGGGGATATCCAGATCGAATCTTATCCGGAAACGCATGCGGTTGCTCAATTTGACCTTACCTTGGTCATCTCGTTGCTGGATGAGGGAATGAACGGGCAGTTTGAATATGCAACCAAGTTGTTTACGCGCAATCTGATCGACAATTTCGCTCAGGACCTGCTCGTAATCATCAACCAAATTGGCGAACAGCCTTCGGTGCTGCTCAAGGATATTTCCCTGAACGGGCAATCCGAACAGGAGCAAGATGAGCTAGAGGCTATTGATATTATTTTCTAATCCTTATCCGGCTTGGGTGTATGCCGTATTGCTCTCGGTACGCATCCTGCCGGTTTTTTTAAAAAAAATGAAAGGGGAAAATCTACCACAGGAATCTAACATCAAGTGCCACAACTTTTTTAACACCTGACAGGAAATATACAAACAGAACTATAAAGAAAGTCTCGATATAAGATCGAGCTTCTTTTGTTGCTTGTATATGTAATCTTTTTAATATTAATGAAAAGAATTTGTTCGCCATACATTCACCCTGCTCCAAATTAGAAAAATGAATGATAATACAAATATAATCAGCAGCTTATAAAATATACATGAAATTAAGGAGTGTTTTAATTGGGAGTGAATGAGAAAAGATTTTCCGGAAATTTATTAGTTATAACAGAATTTATGGATGATTATTTTACTTGTAAGAATATTACGCCATCAGCCTTAACATCTTTAACCTCAGCACTGAAAGGCTTTTTCAGAACATATAATACTCTTCATAATTTTTATTTCAATCTAAATAATTTCACAGAAGCACAAGAGAAACAATTATGTGAGTTTACAGACTACCATGAAAATTACATGCAAGCTATTATTCACTTTCATCATTTCATAGAACTAGTTATTAAAGATGCACTAAGGTTCCATAATGAACATCTCGCCAACAAGTTAGGAGATAGTAAAATAAACGAGGCTGCATTGCTTCAGCATTTAAGAGATGGAAGAGATATTGGTGAGATAAAATTCAAGGACATGTCGGTCGAATATAATATAGCTTTGAAAAGAGCACTGGAATTGCCAAACAGCTCAATAAAGGGGATTTTAATGCAGCATAAAGAAGCTTTAGAAGAGATTAATATATTAAGGAATATGTTGTTGCATCGAGGAGCACGCTTTTTACTTTATAGGCAACTAGATGAATTCGTTGTTAGAACAATTCTTCCGTTAGTTCAAGATATACTTTATAAATGTGAAGAACTGTGGAATGGTGAAGAAATAAAAGAGTATTGGTGCTATGATTACGAGAATTGCGATATTGATCCAATACAATATCTTGCTAATATGCCTAAAGAGGGATTTATAGATCATAGAGCGATTGCTTTCTATAAAGCGGTTGGATTAGCACTTTACCAAAGGCCACTGGAAAGATCTCTGGAAAGTATCTATGAAGAAGATTTAATGAGAGTAATTTACGATTTAAAAGATAAATCGAAAAAAACTTGTTTTGTATGTAGCTATGATACTCTTTTCCTTTATCCTGATATAGATTACTCTTCTGCTCATAAACTTAATAAAGGGAAGCATTACTTTAACTCTTGTAAAGCAGTTTGCACTAAATGTGGCCTGAAACTTTATAATGATGTAAATGAACCAGCGGATTATGGTATTAATGAGGATGAAGGGCGTATTTGGGAATATACACACTTAATTGAAATCAATTAAATGTGTCCGGATCGTCTGAATTATATATTTTAAAATTGCAATTGTATTTCATCGATGAGACAAAATGAGGGTTCCAATAACAGCTGTCATTGGAACCCTTTTTCGACTGTGATGTAAAAATGAAATCCAGTGTTCCGAGATAAATAAACACACTCTCTACTTTAATTAGAAACAATAGAGTACAATTCATTCTGCAGCGATACTCCTCCGGTCTGCCCAGTTTCCACCTTAACCTCCGTGGCAAATACACCAGGCATACGCCCGTCTGGGAACCAGGGCTTCTGTTTATCAATGACAATAAACATGCCTTCTGCATCACCCGTGGGGGAGAATTGTTTTCCGTCTCCGGCAAATGGTTCAAGTTGATAATGCTCATTCAATGTGCTCATCGTCTCAGGAACATCATCGACAGGCAGGCCGATTTCACTAATACATAACAGATGATTCACTTCGAAAGCTTCATCGACTGCATTATCGAGTGAATGGTGAGCGATAAATTCCATCAAGTTGCCGCTTGGATCATAGAAATAGAAGGCTGTTGCATCCCAGTAGGGGAAATAAAATTCATCCTGTCCATCTTTGGAGAGCAATGGAATGTTACGGTCTTGAACCCACCTTTTCGCATCAGCAAGTTTATTCGTTGGAATCGTAAACGCTACATGATAGTATGGCTTCTCTTGTTCTGGCGCCTTCTTGAAAGATAGGACCGAGTTCCCCACACGAAATGAAACGCAAGTTGTACCATCCTCCACAAGCTCCAGTTCCAGTAGTGTACCGTAAAACTCTTTTATGGCCTCGACCTGATGTGTCAACAAACCAACTTCTCTTATTATCATTTCATTATCCTCCTTTTAATCTTACCTTTGATTGAAATATTCGATTGTTTTCTCAATAAATGCCTTGGCCGATTGCGTCAGGTAACGGTCGGTTCGATGGATGATCTCAAAGTGTCGGTATGGCGGATCGTCTGTAATTCGGATGCAACGTAGCGTGGGCTCATTCATGGCTTGGATCAGAGGATAAGGCAGCAGTGTTCCTCCGACGTTGGCTTTGACCAGGCTAATGATAGAGGTTGCCGAACTGGTCTCCATGATGGTATTTAGGGTAAAGCCATATTTACGGCAATAACCGTCGACCAATTCTCTGCCCGTAAATCCTTCGGGGAACATCACCGTTTGGATATCACGTAGCTCCTGAATTTCAATTGTGCTTCGTTCAGCCCAATCATGATTCTCGGAAACGACGAGTACATATTCTTCACTGCACAAAGGAATGCGTACAAGCCGCCTATCAGGAGCAGACGTGATCTCGATGCCAATGTCGACTTCATTTTCCAACACTTGATTCACGACATAGATCGAAGAGATAACCTTCAATTGCACTTTGGGGAATCGGGCATGAAAATCAACAAGCAGTGGAGTGAGACGGTAATCCAAATCGGATGGAAGGACACCAATAACCAATCGTCCCCGCTGATCATTCCGGAATTCAGCTAGCGCATCCTGGGTATTCTGTAAATGTCGGATCATCTGTACACAGTGCTCCAGAAACAGAGTCCCTGCCTGGGTCATCACAATCTTTTTGCCGACGCGGTCAAACAAAGGAACACCAAGTTCATCTTCCAACCCACGTATTTGTTGACTCAACGTAGGTTGAGATATGCCAATTTTCTCAGCTGCCCGTGTAAAATGAAGCTCCTCACACACTGTAATAAAGTTTTCCATCTGACGAATCTCCATGCGTTCACCTCCAATCATTGGTTTTAGTAATCATTTTAATAGAAACAATAGTATTGTTCAATCATTATATTAAATCTATACTTAATCGTGCAACACTCAAAGATCCTGACATTAACAAATAGGATCTTTGGTGAAGGCAAGAATACTACTCCCATGAGGTGATTCATAATGAAACTTTTTTATATTGTATTGGCGCTTATTCTGGCTTCACTGAACTTAAGACCACCGATTACTTCCATTTCTCCTCTGATGAGTACCATACAGAATGATCTGGGTTTGAGCGGCATGACCGCCAGTTTGTTAACTACACTACCGGTATTATGTATGGGCATATTCGCTCCATTCTCTGTAAGACTAAGTAGAAGGTGGGGGAACGAAGGAGCCATTGTACTGGCTTTAATCCTTATTGGGATAGGTACGGGATTACGATTGTTCGTAGGCGCAACTCCGTTGATGATGTTCACTTCTTTTCTGTCAGGTGTAGGGATTGCATTGGCAGGGCCGCTGTTGTCCAGCTTCATTAAGCAGTATTTCCCTAACCGAGTGGCAGCCATGGTCGGCATCTACTCTACAGCAATGGTGATGGGGGCCAGCATTAGTGTGGGATTATCGGTTCCGCTTCAGCAGACGTTGGGTGGATCTTGGAGAGGTTCTTTGGCTACATGGGCATTACTTGCAGCCATTGCATTGCCAATCTGGTTAAAATTAGCTTGGTCTGCGCGTACAGAGCGGCAATCCGGACAAACTTCGGCTGTAGTCCATGCACCACTTCCGGTGAAGAACAGGCGTGCATGGGTGCTGACACTGTTCTTTGGACTGATGGCCGCGATCTTCTATTCATTAACCGCCTGGCTTGCGCCAGCCATTCAGAGCCATGGATATAGCCAAGAGACTGCTGGCAACATCCAAACGTTATTTACATTGATATCACTGCCCTCAACGTTATTCATTCCCATGCTTGTACACCGATACCAAAGACGTGTCTTCTGGCTTGTTGGATGTGCGATGTTGGAGTTAACAGGTGTCCTGATGCTGAATCTCTCTGTCAGTCCGTGGCTTGCGGCGATCCCGCTCGGTATTGGTGCAGGTGGACTGTTCCCGATTGCACTCATGTTGCCGATTGATGAGACAAACAATGCTCAGGAAGCTAGCAGCTGGTCGGCTATGACTCAATCTGGTGGCTACATTCTTGGAGCACTTGGACCGCTCGCGATTGGTTGGCTCCGCGATCTAACAGGCAGCTTCGTGCAAGCATTTTATGGTTTGGCTATCATCATCGTGTTGCAGATTATCGTTCAATTGGCTATTGGTAATAAAAAAAGTTTAAAAGTTAGCCAAGAGCAGAGCTAAAAGGCATGTGAATTAAAATGGTTTAGAAATATGATTTTTATACATGATCCAATAAGTCCAGATAGTACTGCCTTAATGCTTTCTTTAAGATGACGGGCTCCGTAATCTTAATCGAGTTACCATAGCCTGCAAGATATCTCACTATGAAATCAAGCTCGTGAGGTTCATATGAACCGACAAGATACATGTGTCCCATCTGCTCGATGATCTGCATAGATGGGAAATGTTCTTGCTGGAATAGCTCCATCCCGGCTTCGTCAATCAGGCATTTGAATGGAATTGCTTGTTCCGATGGTTTCCATAGAGATTGGGCATCCTGTGAATAGAGTTCCTTTACATGAGTTAAAGGTTCAATCTCCGTTGTTTCGGCTGAAATGATGCGGTCGCAGCGGAATACACGATACGCTTGTTTATGCAGATCATAGGCCTGACAATACCAATAGCCTTTCCTGGCATAGAGTGCGATGGGTTGAATGGTGCGGATATTGGTGTTTGCAGAAGATGACCTTTGATCAGAGGATCTACGCTGATTAGCGTACGTAATCTGGATCACTATATTCTGAACAGCAGCCATCAACAGAAACTCCAAATGTGCACTGTCGCGGATCTGCTCGGTATGTTGGAAGTAAACCCGGTGTTGGATGTTCTCAATATCCTGTCGTTGCTTGTCGGATAACGCGCTCATAAATTTCTCATGAATGGTACGGAAAGAGACTTGAAAGGGTAAACTGGAGAAGCTGCGGAGAGCCTGCATCGCAAAATAAAGGGCATGAAGTTCCCCCGTATTAAACGAAATGGGAGGCAGCTGCATCTGTTGCAGCAGTCGATATCCGCCGTAGCGTCCATATTCGACATAGATGGGCGCACCTAACTCTTCCAATGAAGCGATATCTCTTAACGCGGTTCGTTTGGATATCTGGAACTCCTGCATGAGATCTTGCAGGGTGAACTGTTGTTTTTGATTAATGAAGCGCAGCATCTGGTTCATACGTTCTGATTTTTTCATATCAAACCCTCTTAATGGTGCCATAGATTGGCACCTTTCGTTGTTATAGTGATAAGTGTAATCCAATAGGAACAAGGAGGCAATATAATGAATTTTGAAGTGATACCATTTTTGTCGATGAACGGGGATGCGGCGGCAGCCATTGCTTTTTATGAAGAGTTTCTCGGCGCCAAGGTGATATTCAAGAAAAGTTATAAAGAGATGAAGGAGATGAACCCGGGCTTCGAATACCCTGCCGGTCAAGATGAGTATATTACACATTCGGTACTTGAGATTGGGGTTAACAAAGTGATGATTGCTGAAGAAGCAATGGACCCGGAGAGAGCATGGCAGCTGGGGAACAGCACGTCACTATGTATTCAATCCAAGGATAAGAATACAATCGATCAACTGTATCATTCTTTGATGCAACATGAGGGTGTGAAGGTACTGGTACCGTATGAACAAAATGAATTCAGCCCAGGATACGGTATTGTACGGGACCCATTTGGCATTGCGATTCAGCTATGTGTAACTGTGCACGATTTTTAAAATGAGTTCAGGCCCCCGGTTAAGCACTCGGTATGTGAACCTGTAACTAACTTAAAAACATCAAAAAAAGAAGAGCCATGGATATCATGCGCTCTTCTTTTTCGGTTTCTATACAAGGTCGTTTGCACAGCCATCAGATGAATGAGACAGCTCGATGGTTATAGCGGACCTCTTTTCGTGTAAATCATATAGGTACGGATGTCGCTGTGTACAAGCAACTTCAATGGATAAAGGAAAGAAGGGATAACATGATTACGAGAGGAATCGACCATATTGGAATAACTGTACCGGATATGGAGCAAGCGACACTATTTCTACAACAGGCATTTGGAGCTCAACTTGCTTATGACCATATAACGCCGGATGATCCCCCACAGGAAGGACCCGAGGCAGAGCTTAAATTAGGACTGCGTTCAGGAGCAAAGGTTATTCATATTCGGATGTTATCGCTCGGGGAGAGCGCCAGTATAGAGTTATTTCAGTACGCGAATACAGCGCAATCAGAGTCAGTTAGGGCATCAGATTACGGATTGCAGCATTTGGCGTTGTATGTGGACGATATGCAAGAAGCTGCACGACACTTCAAAGAAGCGGGTGGGGTGTTGCTAACAGAGCCTGGGGCGTTGACCGGTCATATTGAAGGTGGGGAGGGCAATCAGTTTGTGTATGGAAGGGCACCTTGGGGGATGCTGATCGAGCTGATCTCCTATCCTTCGGACATTCAGTATCCGAATCACAGTGAAACGAAGCGCTGGACACCACGAAAAAAATAATAAAGGTGAGACTGGATAAGAAACAGGAAGACGCACGACAAATCGTTCTGTTTTTCTTGTATATAGGGGCTACACGGTTACTAAAAAACAGAATTTATGTTACAAATACGTTACAAATACAGAAGTGTATACCTCTTTGCCTTATGTTACGATACGTACAAGTAGATACAGAGATATTTTACGGATAAGATAAGTTATAACGTCTCTTTGCTGGACGATGAATATGCTCCGAAAGTATGAAGATGGAAGCCTTTTATCCAGGATACTGAAGAAGCATTGAAACGAAGGAACAACTATATATTTTGACTGAAAAGGGTTGCAATAAAAATAAATAACAACAGGTGATCCAAAATGCTGCAAATCGGGTATCAATAGTAGAGTCATTTAGAACCTGATGGATACATATGTTGTTATGATCGTTTTTTGCTAGTTAAAGGCTGTCTATTATGGAATGAACTGTGGGGGTTATCAAGTGTCTATATTAGATATGGAAAAGAAAGATGTTGTCACCGATGCAATGGTCATCAAGGCGATGGAGAAAAGTCTTGCTATCATTCGATTTGATCTGGATCGCCGGGTAACCTACGTGAATGAAGTCTTTGCCCAGACGATGGGATATACGGTAGATGAGATGTACCGCATGAAGCATCAGCAACTGTGCTTCGGTCAATTTGCAAATACTCCGGAATATGATGCTTTTTGGAATAGCATATTTAATGGGGTCAGCTTCCAGGACAAGGTTGAACGCAAGGATGCAAAGGGGAATTCCGTATGGCTTGAGGCGACATATATGCCGGTGTACGATGAGACGAATCAGAAGATACTGGGTGTCTCCAAAATCGCCACCAACATTACCAACCGTCAGAACAACATTTCGGTCGTAGTGAATGAGCTGAAAACGATGTCCAATGAACTGAATGGGCAGGCAGATGTAGGCATTGAACGGAGTCAGGAGTTGATGTCCAGTATCTCCTATATCTCTGAGGTGTCGACTTCTAACCGTGCAACGTTGACTCATTTGCAGGAACAGGCTGGATCGATTCAGGGTGTGGTACGAACGATACGCGAGATTTCGTCTCAGACGCAACTGCTCGCGTTAAATGCTGCCATTGAGGCTGCACATGCAGGAGAATTTGGACGAGGATTCGATATCGTGGCCAAGGAAGTTAAGAAACTATCCGCAATGGTGGAGAGTTCGATTAACGAGATTCGTGATAGCGTGACTGGAATAACGAAGGAGATTGGTAATATCACAGGAGGTACCAAAAAAGTAGAAGAATATGTTGAGCAGAGCCAGAAGCAGATTGAGATTGCATTGAATGATTTTACAGCAATTGCTGCTTCAGCTCACTTGTTGGATGCCAAAGCGGAGCATGTGACCAGAATCGTATAATTATAGAGCGAATAGTGGTTCCTAATACAGGAACCGCTTTTTTTTTTTGCTGTTCTGTACACAAAAAAACGGGAATTATTGTGATCAAACGGGGACACAATACTTGGGAATACCTGCAGCTATGTCATGCAGAGAAATGTTGGGGTGGGAACATGTGGTCAACAATTGTATCCTACGTGCCGGAATGGCCCATATGGATTCAGGCATTCTTGGTCTTCATCATTCCAATTGGTATTACCTTGAGCATGCGCTGGATCAATGCTGCCATTAAGCGTGGAAGCTTCTCTCGTTCGAAGCAATCGTCCATATCCTCGAAGGATATCTCGCCAGCAGCCAAAGGGCAGGGTGAAGGGACCGAAACAGGCCACTATGCCAATATTAAATTAACCGGCAAGTATAATACGGATCTGACCAGTGTAAAAGAAAGCTTTGGACTCAATGCAGACGTGCATATTCGGGAATTTATTATTAGGGGAACGAATACACGGGCTGCGGTCATCTATACCGAAGGCCTGGTAGATCAGGACTTAGTTGATGATCACTTGATTACACCGTTGATGTTAGAAGGTGTTCCTCTACTTAAGCAGGAAGGTTTCCTTCATCCGGATAATGCACACTTACTGTCGGCATATCTGCAAGATCAATTACTTCCTGTCAGTTTGGTTGAGGAGACGAAGTCTCTTCAAGAGCTTGCAGTTGGTGTGCTTTTCGGGAAAAATGCACTATTGGTTGATGGCTTGCCAGGTGCTTTATTAATTGGAGCCCATAATATCAAAACACGAGGTATAAATGAACCTTTATCCGAGGGGTTGCTTCGTGGACCACGTATTGGTTTTACAGAGCAATTAAGCGATAATACAGGCATTTTGCGTCGTTATGGAAGTGATCAAAGCCTATTTATTAAGAAATATGAAGTGGGTTCACGGATCAAAAAAGATTTGGCGATAGCCTATATTCAGGATATTGCCGATCCAAATCTCGTTGCTGAAGTATGCAAGCGAATTGAAGAGATGGATATGGATTCGATGCTGGAATCAGGTTATGTGGAACAACTCATCGAAGACAGTACGCTGAGTCCTTTTCAACAGGTACTGAATACGGAAAGACCTGACCGGGTAATGGGTGCTCTACTGGAAGGTCGAGTGGCAATTTTGTTGGATGGAACGCCATTTGTATTAATTGTACCGGTGACCTTTAGCATGTTGCTTCAGTCTCCCGAGGACTATTATGAACGCTGGATTCCCGGAACATTTTTGCGAGTGCTGCGTTTTATGGCCGCGATGCTGGCATTGCTTGCTCCTGCGCTCTATATTTCGTTTATCTCGTTCCATCCGGGTCTTATTCCAACCAAGCTGGTATTGACGATTATTGAAACGCGTACTGGAGTTCCATTTCCTTCAATTATTGAGGTACTCATCATGGAGCTTTCAATTGAAATCTTGAGGGAGGCCGGGATACGCTTGCCCAAACCGATTGCGCCAGCGATGGGAATCGTTGGAGGTCTGATTATTGGTCAAGCAGCAGTGCAAGCGGGAATAATAAGTCAATTTCTGGTCATTGTCGTTGCGGTAACAGCCATCTCTTCCTTTACGATTCCGGTTTATAGTGCGGGATTAACGCTGCGGATTCTGCGGTTTGCTGCCATGTTTAGTGCAGCTATACTTGGACTATATGGTGTTGTAATGTTCTTCCTGCTTGTGTGTACGCATCTGGCACGACTCTCAAGCTTTGGCGTACCATATGTAGCTCCAGCCGTTCCTTATCACATGAATGAATGGAAGGATTTCGTTATCCGTGCTCCGTTAAATATGATGAGAATGCGTCCCAAGATGACTAATCCGATAGATGATGATCGAAAAAAATAATGGAATTCCATCTACTGAAGGTCTGGAGGTGAACTAAAGTGAATGGCTCCCAAGGAAAGCTAACCACGACACAGGCCGTTGTAATTATTGTCAATTACATGCTTGGTGCCGGGATATTGACGTTGCCTCGAACGACCAGCAAGGCTGTAGGAACACCAGATGTCTGGATTTCCATTATGCTGTCTGGGCTGATTATTACAGGTATCGGAATAATTATGGTTACCCTGTGTCGCAGATTTCCGGGGAAAACCGTGTTCCAGTTCACCCGTGAGATTACGGGGAACTGGATTGCTTACATACTTGGATTTGCTATGATTATGTATTTCACGGTCATTGCAGCTTTTGAAGTAAGAGTCATGGCTGATGTGACAGGAATGTATCTACTCGAACGCACTCCCACCTGGGCAATTGTGATGGTCTTCATGTGGATCGGTATATATATGATCTCGGGTGGACTTGGTGTCATTGTACGCGTGTTCGAGATTATTCTACCGATTACGATCATTATATTTGTCATCGAAATTCTACTTAGTAATCAGCTATTTGAGATTGGGAATCTAAGACCTGTGCTTGGGGATGGGTTTATGCCGGTTTTCAAAGGACTGAAGCCCTCACTACTGTCATACACGGGATATGAGGTGATGTTAATCATGACTGCCTATATGAAAAATCCGAAGAAGAGCAATAAGGCAATGAGCTGGGGGATATTCATATCCACCACTATCTACTTGATCACGGTTGTCATGGTCATAGGCAGTTTATCCGTTGATGGGATAAAAACGCGCACCTGGCCAACGCTGGATTTGGTAAGAAGCTTTGAGATACAAGGTTTAATATTCGAAAGATTCGAATCCTTATTACTGGTCATCTGGATTATGCAAATTTTCTCGACTACAGCGATCACACATTACTGCGCTTCGGTGGGCATTCGTGATTTGTTTCGTACCAAAAAAATTAAAGGTATTATGTACGGTCTGCTTCCGTTCATTTATCTCACAGCAATGTTACCAAAAACGGTGGATGATACCTTTGCGCTCGGGGATATGCTGGGCAATACATCCGTGTTTCTATTTGCCATTTTACCTCTGGTGCTGTTGCTGATAAGTCTGATTCGTAAAAAAGGAGGCAAGCATGCATGATTCCATTCCGTGTGCACTTACGTATAGCCTCTGCCTTCTGTATTTTGTTGACGCTATCCGGATGCTGGAGTAGCCGGGAGGTAGAAGATCTAAGTCTCTATGTCGGACTTGGGATAGATGTTGGCAAAGAGACAGAATTTGAGAAAGACATCGCTGATCAGGGAGGAACATATCCAAAGAAGAACTATGTGACCGCTACTGTGCAGATTGCTCCAGGATTTTCCGATAGTAAAACGAGTCAACAATCTGGTTCACCTTCTTCTGGCAAAACATCCTATTCCAATGAACAGCTTACCGGGGATTCCTTGCTGCAAATATTCCGTCAGTTTGCGCTAAGACGAGATAAGCCTCTTATCGGACATCATCTGAAGGTCATCGTCATCTCCAAAGATATTGCAAAAAAATATGGGTTGGACCAACTGTTAGATTTTGTACTGCGGGATAACGATATTCGACCGAACTGTCTGGTGCTGATTAGTCATCATCGTGCCTTAGATGTGTTGACTTCCCAGGACCCTTCTCGAATTCCAGCATTTTATCTCACAGGGATCACGAATAATTCGTATCTGTCCAACAAGATCCTGGACCCAGTGTTGCTGTCCAAGCTAGACGCGCAAATGCAATCCGGATCCAGCTTCCTGCTCCAGAATGTACTGAATTTCGATGGAGAGGACAAGTTCTCTGGAGGTAGCATATTTGATGGGAAAACGACTAAGTTCATTGGGGAGCTAAGTCAAACGGATCTGGAAGGTTTATCGTGGCTTAAGCCCAAAGAACAAGGAGGCGTCTTGAAGACACACAACAAACAAGGATTCACCGTTGTATATGAAATGAAGAAGAAAAAAACAAAAGTAATTCCCAAGGTGGTTGGTAATGACATTTCATTCCATGTAAAGGTCGATTCCGAAGGCTGGTTAATGGAAGATTGGCGTGCTCCCGAAGAAGAAGAAAAAGGGGCCTACCTTAGAGAGTTGGAAAAAGATTTTGCTGAACTGGCCGAACAACAGATTCGACAGTTGTTATACAAACTGCAGCATACCTATAAAGTAGATGTTGCGGATTTTCGGGATAGCTTGCGTATCAAAGAACCTAAAACATGGAAAAAAGTCAAAGACGATTGGGATAAAATTTTTAGCACCGTGCCGATCACGTATGAGGTAAAGACCACCATCACCAATCCGGGGTCTTCCACCGAATAGCGAGATGTGCCATTTATTATTTAAATGTTGACACATTCATGATAGATCGCTATATTAGTAAAAAATCATTTTCTTATCCAGAGAGGTGGAGGGACTGGCCCTTAGAAACCTCAGCAACAGATCTGAAGGATACTGTGCTAATTCCAGCGGGTGAAAGCCTGATAGATAGGAGCGTTTGTTTTTATTTGTCAGTAACGGCGCACTCTTTAGGAAGAGTGGGTCTTTTTTGTTTTTTCTGGATGAAGAAGTAGGGGAGCAGCAGGTATGGAGAACAACAACGACAAAGGGCATTTTCAGCGGAAAATGCAGGCACGGCATGTGGTCATGCTCTCTCTCGGAGGAGTCATTGGAACGGGATTATTCCTCAGCTCAGGTTACACCATTCAGCAGGCGGGACCACTGGGAACCATTCTGTCCTATCTGATCGGAGCCATCGTTGTATATCTGGTGATGCTCTGTCTTGGTGAACTGTCTGTTTATATGCCAGAGACGGGAGCATTTCATAGTTATGCAGCCAAATATATCGGACCAGCAACAGGTTACACGGTGGCTTGGTTATACTGGTTAACCTGGACTGTTGCGCTTGGCTCTGAATTCACAGCCGCCGGATTGCTGATGCAGCGCTGGTTCCCATCGGTGAACGTATGGATATGGAGCGCGATTTTTGCACTGATGATCTTTCTGTTTAACGCTTTAACGGTGAAATTATTTGCGGAATCCGAGTTCTGGTTCTCATCTGTAAAAGTAGTGACCATCGTAATCTTCATTATAATCGGTGGCGCAGCCATGTTCGGCATCATCCCGATGGCGGATTCTGAACCGGCTCCATTTCTATCAAATATTACTGCATCCGGGTGGTTCCCTCATGGGGCTACAGCGATCTTGATGACCATGCTTGCTGTAAACTTTGCATTCTCAGGCACCGAGTTAATCGGCATTGCCGCCGGGGAGACGGAGAACCCGGAAAAGACGATACCAAAAGCCATTCATACCACGCTGTGGCGTTTGGTTATTTTCTTCATCGGAACGATTGTTATCTTGTCTGCTTTGATGCCTATGTCGGATGCTAGTGTACTGGAAAGTCCGTTTGTAGCGGTAATGGAGCGGGTGGGTGTACCCTATGCAGCAGACATTATGAATTTTGTTATTCTGACGGCGATTCTCTCTGCTGCCAATTCAGGCCTATATGCATCTTCACGGATGCTCTGGTCTCTGGCTGACAAAAGAACGATCTCTCCGTGGTTTGCCAAATTGACCAAAAGCGGGGTACCCCTGAATGCACTTCTGATTAGTATGGTGGGTGGTGCGTTGGCATTGCTGTCCAGTATTATTGCGCCAGGTACGGTGTATATTACGCTGGTTTCCATTTCAGGTCTGGCTGTCGTTGCGGTATGGATGAGCATCAGTGCTTCCCAATACATGTTCCGCAGACAATATATCCGGGAAGGACATGCGGTCAAAGATCTGGTCTACCGCACACCACTGTATCCGGTGGTACCGATTGTTTCATTTATATTATGCCTGGCTTCATGCATAGGTATTGCCTTTGACCCAACACAGCGAATTGCGCTGTATTGTGGGGTTCCATTTATCGCAGTATGTTACGCTGCTTATTATCTGACAGAACGTGTGAATAAGAAAAGAGGACAAGTACATGACGCAAGCACAACAGACTAACCCCATAGAACAGATCCTGCGTGAACATCCGGTCATGATTCTGGATGGAGCGTTGGCTACGGAACTCGAACGGCATGGATGTGATCTGGATGATCCACTATGGTCTGCTCGTGTGTTGCTTGAGAATCCGGATGTTATTGTTCAGGTCCATGCGGATTATTTTCGAGCAGGAGCCGACTGTGCGATTACATCCAGTTATCAGGCGACGGTGGATGGTTTCCGCAAGAGAGGGATTGGTGAACAGGCAGCACTAGAGCTGATCCGCAAGACGGTGGAACTGGCTGCACAGGCGAGAGATGACGTATGGACGGAAGTGCAGAGTGCTTTAGGAGAGATAGAAAGCTCGACAGGTCAGCTTGTAGAAGCTTCTTCGGTACGTTCCGAAAATTGTACAGTGGATCGGAAAGCAGACAGTCTTCGTCCACGTCCAATTATTGCCGGGTCCGTTGGACCGTACGGCGCCTATCTGGCTGATGGTTCAGAGTATGTGGGACATTACGGCGTGTCGGATGAGACGCTTGCCGCATTTCACCGTCCGCGTATGGCGGCGCTGATTGAAGCGGGTGCTGATATTCTGGCGTTTGAGACGATTCCTTCCTTGCAGGAAGCACAGGTGCTGGTTGATTTACTGAAGGAGTTTCCTCATGCGTATGCCTGGTTATCTTTTTCTTTAAAAGACGGGACAAGCATCAGCGAAGGCACAGCGCTTGAGGTATGTGCACAGACGTTTGGCTCCGAGCCGCAGATTGCGGCAATTGGCCTGAACTGTGCTCCCATGGAAGTGGTGACAGAAGCCGTAGGTATACTCAGCCGTGCCAGCGACAAACCTGTCATTGTCTACCCGAACTCGGGAGAAGTATATGATGCAGCAACGAAGACGTGGAGCGGACAGGGTACATGTGGCAGTATGAGTGATGCTTCGGAGCAGTGGGTTGCTGCGGGCGCTAAAATCATTGGGGGCTGTTGCCGTACTACGCCACATCAGATTGGTGCACTTGCGAAGAAGTGGCGGGAATAGTTCATATCATGATAACAAGCCCTTCCACATCCTATAGAGGTATGGAAGGGCTTGTTTTATTTTTGTTAAGGCATTCTGATTACATTATTCGATAACAAGCATACGGGGCGATGCTTCCCGAATGATTCTGGAAGAGAACCACGAGCCAAGACTGGCTGCAATGATGCTTAGACAGGTGAACAGTACCATTCCACCCCAATGCAGGATCAGTGGAAGTTGTACGATACCATAACCGGAAAGGACCATTTCGAGTAGAAGAGGCAGCAGATATACGCCGACGAAAATACCCAGTATGGCTCCCACGAAGGACAGTATGAACATTCCCATGGTGAGCGACAACCGGATTTGGCGAGATGTCATTCCCAGCGATTTGTATATCCCGTACGTTCTGCTTTCTTTACGAATATTGATTCTACAGGTACTGAAAATAATGATGAACGTCACAATAATAAACAGCAATCCAATCAGACTCATCGGATAGATCAGGATGTTAGCCGCTTCCGCGTAAACCGAATCAAGCAATGTCTTCTGAGTGACTACCGAAGCAAAATCTTTAAATTGCTCATTTAATTCCGAGGCAACCATACCCGCTTTTGCCATATCGTTCACATTGATGAATATAACATCAAATTCACTATAACCCGGGTTCACACTTCTCATGGGCTTCATATTGATTTTTGGTTAAATAATCTCGCAGAATGCGCGAAATATCTGATTCATCCTCGATAATGAGGACTTTGCGCTGGTGGGTTAGCATATGTATCGCTCCAGTATGATAGATGTGAATTTAATGGGTATGTATGAATTTGTAAAAAAAATGTCTCTATAATTGTACAGTCTTGTTCTGTGGGAGTCACATGAAAAAATATTGAAGTGAACTTCATTCTTATAAAAAACGTTCTGACTTCCAGTCGTACTGAGAGTTGATCACAGTTCAATATATCAAAATAACCCATGAACCTCTTTAAGGTCATGGGTTTCTGATACTGCATATCATACATGCTCCAGATCATCGATAGGCTCATGCTGTCTGGATTTGAGATACTCCGCCGGAGACACACCGAAGTGCGCCCGGAATACCCGGTGGAAATAGGAGTAACTTGCAAAACCGCAGGATTCGGCAATATGCTCCAGTGTCATTTCACTGTATTTCATTCGTTCCAGCGCCGCATTCAGACGGATCTCAATCGCATATTGAATCATGGTTTGATTGTAGTGCTCCTTAAATAAACGGACTGCACGTGACAGACTGAGCCCTGCATAACGAGCCGCTTCATCAAGCTTGAACGTGACCGTGGCATGCTCCTCAATAAAACGCTTTAACTTCAACGCAGAGGAAACTGCCCGATCGGTCTGAATATTCTCTTTAATTGCCCGGTCGATATACAGACATAATCCGCGCAGTAAGGCATCCTTTAGCTCCGCATTTTCCTCAAGAGGCCCGCGACGTTTCTCCAGTAACATATTTCTCCACAGGCTGATGAGTTTATCATCAAGTCCAATTCGGCTCACGGTAGATCGATGCTGCCTTTTCCACCAGTTCTCGATCCAGCTGCCCTCGCAGAACAGATAATAATCTCCGCTGGACAAGCGTCCTTCCTTATGTGGTTCATCGACCACGAGATGATAGTCGTCACCAGGCTTTAAGAGCAGCAAATCCCCGCTAGTCATCCTGAATTCTTTATCCTGTACATACACTTTGCACGAGCCTTCAGTCTGCAGACGGAACAGATAGGTTTGCAGCTCGCCCTTCATATTATGAGTGAACGCCTTATAGTGGTATGAGTAGTCACAGATCAGTACAGATGTCTCTAACGTATCCAAAGATAAAATCCCCCAATATGTACATCCTTTTACATCATAAGTTTAACTTAACATTTACACGAAAACGGAGAGGACAGAAAGAACCTGAAGAAACGAAGTTAAAAGCTTTCTGAAAGAAAGCTGCATCGGAAGCATAAACTCGCCTTTATCTCCGGATTTTATCCTTTTGAAAAGGAAATCAAAAAAATCTGGGGATAACAGCGATCGGAAGGTTGTTCTGTCATCGGAGTGCCAGTGTAAATATCTTCAGTTGAAATTAGCTACATTCAATTGATGCAAAATGATGGAAATAAAATTTGATCAGATAGTTCATGTTCTGACTATATTGTATATGTTCATTCTAGCCTGTTTTGCGTTAGGATGATACCAGATAGAGCAATGAAAGCAAATTTGAGAACAGAGGTGTATCCTACATGAAAAAACTTAATGTTGGTTTGCAATTGTTTACACTCCGTGATGAAACTGCAGCAGATTTTCGTGGTACGTTGCGTAAGGTAGCGGCCCTTGGATATGAAGGTGTGGAGTTTGCCGGATATGGCGATATTCCAGCTGAGGAAATGAAAGCGCTACTAGATGAACTTGGACTGAAAGGATTCAGCAGCCACGTTTCACTACATGCGATGCGCGAAGACTTGCAAAAACAAATCGATTACCTGAAAACAATTGGTGCACAATATATCATTTGTCCTTACCTGATGCCAGAAGATCGTCCTGAGAATGCAGAAGGCTGGACCAAGCTATTCGCTGAGTTACAACAATATGGAGCTGAAGCAGCGAAACAAGGGTTGATCTTCGGATACCATAACCATGACTTTGAATTCCATGGCCAGGTTGGTGATGCCAATGCCTTTGATGCCATGTTCGCTCAAACATCACCGGAAGCGGTAAAAGTGGAAATGGACGTATGTTGGGTACAATTTGCGGGACAAAATCCGATCGAGTATATTAATAAATATGCGGATCGCTTGCCGCTGCTTCATCTGAAGGACTTCAGCAAAGACGAACAGGGCCAGATGAAAACACTGGAATTGGGACAAGGTTCGGTTGACCTGCCAGCTGTTATTGAAGGCGCTACGAATGCAGGCGTGGAATGGCTGATTGTGGAACAAGACGTATGTCAGAACCCTCCGCTTGAGAGCGTATCCAACAGCTACAACTGGTTGAAAGAAAACTACCTGAACCAATTCTAATGGACCATCGAACCATGAAAAATGCTAATCTATTTGTCAAAGGAGACTTATGTACATGAGTAAAATTAAAGTTGCTGTATTCGGCTGTGGAGCCATTGCCGAGCGCAGACATATTCCAGAGTACGCTGCCAATGAGAACGTAGAACTTGTCGCTTTTGCCGATCCGGTTGTGGAGCGTGCGGAGAAGATGGCCGAGACTTACGGCGGTAAAGCGTATTCCAGTTACGAAGAATTGCTTGCAAACCAAACGGTTGATGCCGTTAGTGTGTGTACACCAAACTATCTGCATGCGCCAATGGCGATTGCTGCTGCAAATGCAGGCAAGCATGTGTTGGTTGAGAAACCAATGGCAGTATCCACTGAAGAAGGCGAGCAAATGATCGAAGCTGCCAAGAAAAATGGCGTGTATTTGATGGTTGGACACAACCAGCGTTTGATGCCTCCTCACGTAAAAGCAAAAGAAATTCTCGAATCCGGCAAACTCGGTAAAGTCCTGAATTTCCGTACATCGTTTGGTCACCCGGGTCCGGAAGGATGGAGTGTGGACGGAGCTGAAAGCTGGTTCTTCCGTAAAGAAGAAGCGATTATGGGCGCTATGGGCGACCTGGGCGTACACAAATCAGACTTCATCCGTTACTTGCTGAATGATGAAGTATCTGAAGTAGCTGGTTTCATCAGCACATTGCACAAGGAAGGCACTAAAGTTGACGATAACGCAACTTGTTTGCTGCGTATGAAGAGCGGAGCGATCGGAACGCTCGTAGCAAGCTGGACACAATACAGAGCTGGAGACAACAGTACAGTGCTGTGGTGCGAGAATGGTGTTATGAAGATTGGAACAGTGGAAGGCGATGAAGTTATCGTTGAGCTGACCAATGGTACAGTTGAGACGTACAAAGTTGGTGCCATGGCTACCAACGAGAAACAAGTGCCGAGTGGTGTAATTGACGCATTTGTAGAGTCGATTGTCACCCAAACACCTCCAGCGATTTCCGGGGAAGAGGGCTTGCGTTCTCTGCAAGTGATCTTGGCAGCATTTGAATCCGAGAAAACAGGTCAGATCGTTAAACTGTAATCCAACCGAATGACAGTGCAATTTCTAACATTCTATACGGCTTAATCTATGATATAAGGGACTTATCTTCAGAGAAGTGTTCTGGGGTAAGTCCTTCTTTATTTGTTCCCGGGCAAGTGGGGAAAAGTGAACAGGGATACGATAATTGTGCAATAGGTTTTACAATAGTTGATCGCTTTTACACAACAGAAAAGGCTGATACTACGCCTTATCGCGGAATATCAGCCCCTTAGAGTCATTAAAATTAATGATCGAATGATTAATTTTCTTTAGATGCCAGCCGGTACATCACTGCCCAGATCCAGCCATGTTATTTCAGCAGGAGTCAGCGTGATGCGGGAACCTTCGTCACAGGACAGCAGCTCCGCCTGATTCTGAGCACCGATCAGGGCACAGGTTGGGAACGTTTGATTCAATACATAAGCGAGTGCAATTTGAATGGGTGATGTTTTCTTCGAATTAGCCAATTGTTCAGCCCGACGCAACCGTTCCCAGTTGCCATCACTGTAGAATACACGCACCAGATCTTCGTTATCCCGAACTTCAGGTGTGAATCTTCCAGTGAAGAAACCACGCGCTTGGGAGGACCAGGATAGCAATGGTAGTTTGGTTTGCTCATGCCATGCCAGCGTCTCTGCATCTGCTGACACACAGCCTTCCCAGAAAGGTTCGTTTGCTTTGGCTAGACTGAGATTTGGACTGCTGAATGTGAAGCCCTTCAAGCCATTTGCCGCAGCATATGCATTAGCCTCCTCCAAACGTTGCCAAGTCCAGTTGGAGGCACCAATGGCCCCGATTTTACCGGATTCAATATGTTCGTTCAGTGCTTCAAGAATAACACTGACAGGGGTATTTGGATCGTCCCGGTGCAAGGCATACATCTCTACGTGATCTGTCTGAAGACGCTCCAGACTTTCCAGCAAGTCACTGCGGATGGCATCAGCGTTCACGCGTGGTCCATTCTGGTCATGATGCGCGCCTTTGGTGAGAATGACGATCTGGTCGCGGTTACCACGTTCCTTCATGTAACGACCAAGGACTTCTTCACTCTGTCCACCACAATAGATATGTGCTGTATCTACAGTGTTACCGCCAATCGACAGAAAAGCATCCATGTTCGTAGCTGCTTTATCATAGGCATCATGCACGAAATAATCGGTTCCTTTAATCAATCTGGAGATACGTTTACCTGCACCAGCAATTTCGATATATTCCATAAGTCAGTTCATCCTCTCAATTATAGTGTAATTCGTGTACGTTCTTCCGCTGAACGAAGGCAAGCTTCCAGTACTTTCATATTAGCTACCGCATCGGAAGGGGCGAAGCGCAGATCCTTGCCCTGAAGTACAGCGCGTGCCATATCATCTCCCTGTAGAGAGTAGTGGTTCACTTGCGGAACTTCAATCTCTCTGCGTTCACCACCAGCCGTTACATAGAAGTTGGAACTGCGGTCCTGTCCGCTGATAAATGCCGAAGGGACTTCAATAATACCGTCGGATCCCAATACCTCCAGCGTGTTGCGGAAGGCTGCCCACATACTGCTGTCAAATGTCACGCCAACGTGATTATCGAATTCCAGCAGTCCGGAAGCCATCATATCGACTTGATCATGCTGTGGGGAGAACATGCCAATAACAGTGGCTGCACTTGGTTCTTGACCAAGCAGCAGACGTGCTACGCTGATGGAATAACATCCGATATCATACAGTGCACCTCCGCCCCAATCCCGCCGAAAGCGGACATTGCCGGATGCATTGGAGTTATTAAATGAAAATGTGCTGTGCATACCACGAATCTCACCAATCTCACCGCTGGCAATGATATCCCGGATCTGCTCATATCGTGGATGATGGCGGTACATGAATGCTTCCGCCAGATGCACACCTGCATCTGCACAAGCTTGAACCATCTCCTGAGCTTCCTGCTCTGTCAGAGCCAGTGGTTTTTCGCACAAAATATGTTTGCCTGCTTCAGCAGCCCGGATCGTCCATTCCCGATGCAGATGATTCGGCAGTGGGATATATACGGCATCAATGGAATCATCAGCGAGCAAAGCTTCATAACTGCCATAAGCCTTGTCGATCCCAAGTTGCTCGGCCGTCTGTTTCGCTTTATCTTCGTCACGACTGGCAATCGCGGTTACTTCATTCAACTCGGATTGCTGCAGGCCAGGAATGACGGATTCCACAGCAATGCTAGCGCTACCAAGAATGCCCCAACGCAATTTTTGAACTGAATTCATGTGTTGTATCCTCCTGTGTATAAATGTATATTGTGATTATAAAGAATAGACCAATGAATTAAAATGATAATATATTGAAGTTAGTTAACACAATATTGTTGATCAAGGAGAACCGGCTATGATGAGACAAACCGTATTGCTTACCCTGCAGGATATTCCATATTTTTGTTATCCCGAGTCCGTTGGACATTATATGGACCACGTCCAGCATTCCGTTTTGCGTGAGGCAGGTGCACTGAACAATTTTAATATTCACTACGTCGCTTCGGGCAAGGGATATGTGGAAGTGGACGGGGTGGTGCATGAGCTTCGCGCAGGTCAGGCGTTTCTCTATTTCCCGCAGCAGCGGCAGCATTATTATAGTAGTGAAGATGATCCATGGGATGTACGATGGGTTCATTTTTACGGGGAACGTCTGCATGATTATATGATCGAGCGGGGGTTACATCGCAATCTATTGTGGACACTGCGGCAACGCAGCTCTTGGGAAGAGGCTCATCTGGCCTTGCTCACTGAAGCCGAACAGAACACGATGCTGCGTCCGGCTCAGCTATCCACACTGACCTATGCCGTACTCGCCGAGTTCGTGCAGCATGCAGTGCCTTTAAAGAGTACACGTACCACAAGTAAGGCGGAGAGTCGGGTTCTTGCACTTCTTCCACAGATGCAGCAAGAGGCCTGTCAACCTTTCCTGTTACAGGACTGGGCGGATCTCGCAGGTGTGAGTTCGTATTACTTTTGCAAAATGTTCAAGAGTGCTGTGGAGATGACGCCCATGGAGTTTATCACTCGTTCACGACTACAGATGGCGAAGCAATGGTTACTCGAACGGCCTACGGCCAACATTGGACAAATCGCGGAGGAAGCGGGGTATCCCAATGCCAGTTATTTTAACCGCCAGTTCATGGCCCATGAGGGGATGACACCTACGGATTACCGCGGATTGTATCACAATTAACCCGTATCTTTTCGATGTTGCCAGTGCTTGAGGTATAGTGGTTTGACACAGAGCTCAATCAAGTCTATTATGGATAAATTAAATCCGTATATAATGAGGTGCCCTCATGAAATATTCAAAAGCGACAAATTATGCTTTGCATACGATGCTTCATCTTGTAAGTACTGCCCCTGAACAGCTGGTTAGTGTACACCAACTTGCAGAATTGCAGAAGGTATCACCAACGTATCTGTCCAAAATTTTGACCAAATTGGTTAAGGCGGGCATGATCGAATCAACTTCTGGCGCCAATGGTGGCTACCGGCTTAGTCGTAAAAATCCGGATCCTTCTTTCCTGGAGATCATTCATGCGATTGAAGGTCAGGCGTCCCTGTTCGAATGTTCCCAGAATCATAACGCAGGCTGTTTGATCCAGCAGGTGATGGTGCAGGCGGAAGAAGAGATGGAAAGTTTTTTGAACAATAAAAAAATGTCAGAACTGGCTTCCCAGATGAAGGGTGCAAATTCCCTGTAACTTGCACTAGAAGTGATCTTTCCCCAACCTCGCGAGAGGTAAGGAAAGATTTTTTTGTATCGTTGTACCTAATAGAAGGCGAATGGTACAATAAGGAAGGTATAGTATGCATACATACATGATCCTAATCTTACATCACATTTTACATCTCTGGAGGGACAACACATGAGCCAATCAACGATCACAGGACTGGAACAATTGCTCGCGCTTGAAAACATTAGGAACACCAAGGCGCGTTATTGCCGCTATATTGATACGAAGCAGTGGGATACCTTGGGTGATGTGTTTGCTCCGGATGCAGTGGCCGATTTCAGCACAGAAGGCAATCCAATTCCGGTATTAACAGGCCGTGATACGATCGTACAAGTATTCCGTGATCTGGTGGATGTTGCCGTAACCGTGCATCATGTACATAGCGCCGAAGTTGAATTTGTATCTGAGAACGAAGCAAAGGTCATCTCCCCAATGGAAGATTGGGTCACGTTCCCGGAGGGCAATGAGAACAAATCCTTCCACGGATTTGGGCACTACCACGAGACTTTTGTCAAAATCGACGGCCAGTGGTACATCAAACATACAAGTCTGCAACGTCTTCGTTTGGACCTGTTTGAATAGTATACTCAGTGTAGAAGAATAGAGAAGTTGGTCAACCATAAAATAATAGCCCCGAGGAGCGTGATGAACGCATCCTTGGGGCTTTTTTGTGTTAGTGGGATAGGGCAACTGACACATGCATAGAAAATGGGACAGAAAAAAAAGTCAGGTTCAGAACCCGAGGGTCCCTTCCTGACTTCTTTTGGTTAAATGAGATGTTAGATCCGGCTACTTGTTTCCGTGACTTTCCGTGACTGCATTCTCAGATACACCTGAGAGAAAATAACGGATGCCAGTGCGACCACAGTCATGCCCCAGAAAATATTGGTGTACGCTGAGGATAGTGGCATATTCTGCATCGCCGTTAATGCTACGCCAGTAACAGCAACACTGAAAGCACCGCTGAAGAACTGACTGAGTTGGAACAGCCCCATACCTGCGCCCACCTGATCCATGGTCAGATTGCCAGACAATTCATTGGATACGCTGGTTGTCAGGGATGAGAAGCCAACGCTAAGCAGGACATAAACAGCCATAATGGCGTAGATGCTATTGTCTGCAAATAAGGCGAACAATCCGGCAGCGGCCAGTAGCAACCATGGTGCAAATTTCAGCAGCAACGTATTGCCATGTCGGTCAATCATTCGGCCGATCCGGTTGGACAGTAGCATAGACACGACTGCACCCGGGAAGATGACGAGTCCCGATTGAGCAGGGGTCAGTCCATATAGATGCGCCAAAATTTGAGGTAACAGGAACAATGTTGAAAAGTTATTAATGTACGATACAATCCCCAATGAGCTGAGCATCATATATTTTTTGTCTTTGAACAAAGCAGGTTGAACAAATGGATCTGCCGCGCGCCGAATTCGGAGCCAGAACAGAAGCAGTGCCGCAGCACCGATAACAAGCGTGTACCACTGACGGGAAGTCAGGAATAACAGCACACCGGTAGTACCGATGGCAAGAAGCACGGCACCCAGCAGGTCAAATGAACCTTTTTGCGGTGTTTCCCGCGGAAGCAGTTTGAAGAATACAGGAATCAAGAATAACGTTAACCCCGTAACGATAAACAGATCATGCCATCCCAGAAACTGAGTAATACTTCCGCCGATGACGGGACCAAGTCCAAGCCCCAGTGAACTCGCGGACATGATGACAGCCATCGATTTACCCCGGCGATCATGTGGAATGTACCGGGTAATCAGCACAATGGCAAGCCCCGGAACTGATGCAGCACCCGCAGCCTGGATCAGACGTGCAATGAGCAAAATGATGAAATGATTACTGAAGAACCCGAGAACGGATGCCGCCCCAAGTAACGTAAGCCCGGTCGTGAATAATGTACGAATAGGTATGAAATCCGATAGACGTGAGAACGTAATCGAGGAAATGGCAAATACAATGGAATACCCTGTAACAATCCATGAGGAAGCGACGGATGTAAGCATAAATTCGGCTGCAATTTTGGGCAGGGCCAGATTAAACATCATTGTATTCATCACAACGAGTACAACGGTGAAGCCAAGCAAGCTTACAATTAAACCTTCCTGTATTCCGGTCCGTTCCCCTGATGATGCGGTTGCGGTGTTGTTCATAAAAACCTCCTAGAGTGATGTGTATTTCGCAACATTTCAGAAACGGTGTGTAACATTTGCAAAATGTAGTATGATGTCAATCCCGTGCCTAACAGCAGGGGTTACATAACGAAATCATTAAAGTTCGATTGGTGTCGAACATTAGAAATATATCATGGATCTGTGTTAAAATACAATGGATAGTCTGAAAAAAGGAGACTACAATATGAAGATTTTACATCATCCACAAGTATCAGATATTGAACTTTCCTCCGTATTGTATGCATTAAGCGACCCGACTCGTCTTGGGATTGTTGCTGAAGCAGCGAGAAGCGGGGAGCAGCCGTGCAGTCATTTTCATGCACCTGTTGTGAAGTCAACGATGTCGCATCACATTCGCACTCTGCGGGAAGCCGGAGTTATTCGGGTCAGAGTGCAGGGCACTCAGCATTTTCTCACCCTGCGATCCGATGATTTGGAAACGCGCTTTCCAGGACTCCTGCAACCGTTATTGCAGGCCGCAGCTCAGTCGAGCACAGATCCTTCCTAAATGTTGTCCTTTCTTCAGGTCGAAGAGGGGACATTTTTATTTTTTGATACTGCATGTTCAAAAAGTTAACGATTCAGCACCGAGAAGGTGAACGCAAGATTCGATGTCGAGTTCGCTTCGTGGTCTACTTCGTGATCAATTGGGGACTTTTTGAAATACTTCTAATACTGCTGCGACATTCTGTGTCGTACCATGCCCTATATAATAACGGTGAACACACAAACCATATCGAAAAGAGGTTCACAACCATTGGCAAAAACTAAAAGAGGACGCGTTTTGTGGAGTCTTCCTTCCAGGGGCCGGGGAACATGCCCGGTGTGCAGCAGTACCCGAATTAAATTGTTGTATACGCAAACAAAAACAGACGGTACAAGTCTGAAAGTATGCAAGAAATGCTTCAAAGCCGTGCAATCCAAAGTGGATAAGGCACATGTATAACATAACTGGCCTGTTCTTCGGAACGGGCCATGTCTTTTGATATAATCGAATATATTAGGGATGGATGAGATGGGGGCGGGAAGATGAGTAACATGCATCGGATTCACTGGTTTGACGAACAGATTCGGGGTGGACGTTTTCCGAATAGCAGCTGGCTTGCCCTTGAATTTGAAATCTCCCGTCGTCAGGCTCAGCGTGATATTGAATATATGGCAAGCTCCCTGCGAGCCCCTTTGGTGTATATGGCGAAATATCGGGGCTATTGTTATGAGGACCAGACTTTTCGATTGCCCCATTTGTATATGACCGAAGAAGAACAGCGTGTGCTGAAATATCTGGCGCATCGTTACCGACATTACAATTATGATCAATCGGACGCGGTGAAACGTGTAGCACATTTGCTGGAGCGTTTTACGTTGGAGGAACAACAGATGGGAAGTAGCGAGCTTCCTTTGTTTTCGGCACAACCGAAGCAGCTGCAATTCTTTGAATTGTTGTCTCATGCCATAACTGACTTGCGCAGAGTACATATTCATTACAGGGATCACGATGGAGAACGGCAGTTTTCCTTGTGTCCATTGAAGATGATATCTCAGTTTAACGCCGATTACGTGGTGGGTTATGAAGCAGATCCTGTGCAGCAAGTGGCCATTCGCTTGGAGGGTATTGTTCATGTATTGATCTTGGATGAGAGATTTGAGTACAGGTCAGATGCTCTGCTAGGTGGATGGGAAGAACCACTACCTGTGCGTAAACCGTTTGTAGCTGAGATTCGTTTGAAGGAATTGAAGCAAATGGACCTATGGCAAGGGTATCGTATTCGGGCTAGGCAAGATCATATTTATTCGATTGAATTTTATGACACGGACGCTTTCTTGCAGCATTTGTTTATTAGCGAATGGGAAGAAATTTTGTCTCCCGGATGGCTTAGACGCAAGCTTCAGCAAAGCGCAGAAGGATTAATGGACAGGCTCGCGATACAACGTCAACGTAAGCAAAACGTGGAATAAACCAGTGTAGAGAGGAGAAGATCCATCCTTGGCTGAGAATATTTTAGATAACCTCATCATGAAGCGGGAGTCCAAATCATACGTGGATAGTCTGCATGCGATACTCACCCATACGGGCCAGTTTCAAGGTTCCAAGATTGTACTTGCCGGATATACGGGCATGGCTTTCAAGCTGTCGGTACATCGCAGACTACTTCCCATGTCGGTTACAGCTTATGGACAATGGGGGGAAGCACATCGTCCGGGAGTCGATAACCTGGGGATATTCACGATCTGGGATGGGGGACGTACACGTCATTCCACGTTCGGTTATTACCAGCAGGATGCAGTGAATTGGGTGAGACGTAGTATTGATGAAGGCACTGGTGTGATTTACTGGATTCCTGAGTTCGGTGTTATTCATGGATATGATGACAGTGACCGCATCTTTTATGTGCAAGACGGATGGAGCAAGGAACCGCAGATTTTGTTGTATGACAATTTCGGCTTGAACTTTACCGGATTTTGGTATTGTCAGGTGTTTGGTGATCAGGTCCGCATCCCTGAACAACAGATGCTGCTGGAATCCCTGAGACTGGCGATTGAGGATTGGGATATTCCCTATCGACTGTTACCTGATCAGAATATTGCTTCAGGCAGAAAGGCATATGATGTGTGGGTGGAGGCCCTGCGGAGTGGGGATTTCGATGAATCCGGTGCAGGTTATATTTTGGAATCCTTCTGCCATTCGCGAACCGAAATAAGGATGTATTTGCAGGGTGTTCGAGGGATATGGAACGAACTGGACCAGGCTTGTGCATGTTATGAACAGCTTGGGACGTTAATTGACCAAATGAAAGGATATATGGTTCAGCAGGAGAATAGACGTGTCTTGCGACCAGACACCACAGAAGATTTAGCACAAGTACTCGTGAAGGCGAAAGCACTGGAAGAGCAGGCCATTGATTATTTTCGAGTGATATCCAGGAAGTATCCTGACCGTAAAAGGTCCACTATACCACGGTGGGGAGCGCATTCCGCACGATAGGATGAGAGGGGAAGGGAGTGAAGGATGATGGCGACAAAAGTAGTATTGCAGGACTGGATTCAATCCCCGCAAGCTGTGAGTTTTGCTGATGAATATAGATCATGGAGCGGTGTGAGCGCGTATACAGATGCGTTGTATCGCATTTTATTACATAAACAGTGGACAGTTTTGCCACACCACATGATTGCAGGCATGACAGCAAGTGCATTCCGATTAGTGGTGGATCGGCGTCTGACGTCAGAGTCAATCTCCGCATACAATTGGATGGCAGAGAACTTTGTCGCAGCAGACTTCATTGGTGTGACAACGGGACAACATGGTGGATTTTCATTTGAACCGACTTTTCCGCTTTATCAGAAGCAGGCTCTGCTGGATATCAAAGCTTCCATTGACCGGGGCGTAGGTGCGATTCTCTGGCACGATCAATTTGTCATTGTTATTGGATATGATGATGCGGAACGGGTGTTATTCATCTGTGAAAGTAAAGGTAATGAAATCATTCGTCTGCCCTATGATTCGTTTGGGAGGAACAGTACACCCTACTGGTATTATCAGGTTCTGGAAGCCTGTGCACCTATCGATTTATGGGAAGTCTGCAAGGAATCGTTAATCCAGGCCGTGTACAAATGGGAAACTCATGACTATATGCTGCCGCCCCAAGATTATGCCTGTGGGGCGGCTGCGTATGCCGCTATTGTTGCTGCTTTGCAGTCAGGAACATATGACGCTGAACAAGCGGCAACTGTACTTTGCTATTATGCCAAATCAAGATTGGATATTGCCTCTTATGTTGCAGGACTTAAGCATCTGTCCATTCAAATGGACCAGGTCATAGACGAGTATGAGCTACTCGCAAACCTGTACACAATGATCGTTGAGGTAATAGATGACTCCATCTCTTGGGATTCGAGAGAACCGGAATGTGTGCAAAGGGTAATTGAGCTTATACGGAAGGCAGGGGCTACGGAACAACGTGCCATTGATGCCATTAAACGTGCCTTTCCAGAGACGATAGGCAATCGTTTTAAGGATGTTGGATTAAGATAATTGGAGCATGATAGAGGAAATTGAAAAACTCAGCAGGAATAAAACCGGATAGGCCGCAGCCGATCCGGTTTATTTGTATTAAACATATATGCACATCAACTCATGTGATCCACGCTAGTAATAACTTTTACAAGAAAAAATAACCAAAATTTTAATTTTGGGGTAATCCAAATCCCCTCTTGTTCCGAATATTATATTAGATGGTCTTTTTTGGATGATGATATTCAAGGACAACAGGGGGCGGGAGTATGGTACATAATCCGGAAACCATTCAGGAATGTATCGAACATGCACGGCAAAGGCTCTACCAGGTTGCAGCTCAATACCCGGAACTATGGCATCCGGAGGTTATTCGCCAATCCATGGTGCTGGATGAGTTAATTAATGAATATAACAACGCAACTCGCGGGAGAAAGATCTCGAATCAACTGAAATCATGATCTTTCTGAACAAAGAATTCCAAGAGGGGATTTCGTGTGTTTGCCTTACTCTTTTACCGCCCCGAGCACAATTCCCTTTACGAAGAAACGCTGCAAGAACGGATATACGAGCAGAATCGGCAGAGCCCCAATAAAGATCTGAGCCGCGTTCACCGTACGTTGAGACATGTTCTGAAGCTGCGTTGCATCCACGTTCATATTAGAGAAATCCTGCTGTACGATAATGGTCTGCATTAACGTGGCTAATGGATATTTGGAAGCATCATTCATATAGATCAGCCCGTCGAACCAGGAATTCCACTGACCTACCATGGTGAATAAAGAGATTGTCGCAATGGCGGGCATGGATACAGGCAGATAGATTTTGAACAGAGTCGTGATATGGTTGGCTCCATCAATGAATGCGGCTTCTTCCAGCTCTTTTGGCACGTTGCGGAAAAAGTTCATCATCAGAATCAGGTTCCAGACAGCCACCGCTCCCGGCAAAATGAGAGCCCACATCGTATTCATCAGTCCAAGCTTCTGGATCAAAATATAGGACGGAATCAATCCCCCGCTAAACAGCATCGTGAAGATGAAAAACCACGCATATAACGAGCGCCCCTTGAAATGCAGACTCTCCTTGGATAACGGATAAGCCGTCAGGAAGACAAGTGTCATACTGAGCAGTGTGCCAAGAATGGTACGTTGAACTGAAATCCAAAGCGCGCTGAGAAAGTTACTGTTACCAAATGTTTTGGTATAGGCGTCCACCGTAAAATCAATCGGCCACAGTGTTACCAGATTGGCGGATGCTGCCGCTTTACCACTGAAGGAAACCGCCAGAATATGGACCAGCGGCAGGATGCACAGGATCGAGACGGCCGCGATGAATATCAGGTTAAAGCCATTGAATATACGGTACCCGGTTGTTTTGTGATACACCTTGATTCCTCCTCAAAATATACGGTAATTGGCGATTTTGTACGCCATCCGGTACGCAGAGATGACCAGGAACATCGCGACAAATGATTTGAATAGTCCAACGGCGGTCGCAAAGCTCATTTTGCCATTCAGAATTCCCATCCGGTAGACAAAGGTATCGATAATATCGCCTTTTTCATATACCAGCGGATTGTACAGGTTAAAGATCTGGTCAAAGCCTGCATTCAGGATATTGCCCAGCGATAACGTACCTACCACGATAATCATCGGCACGAGTGCAGGTAGGGTAATGTGCAAAGTCTGTCTGAGTCGTGTTGCCCCATCCACCTCCGAAGCCTCATACAGTGCGGGGTTAATACCCGCAAGTGCTGCCAGAAATACAATTGTCCCGAATCCAAACTCCTTCCACACATCACTGACAACTACCGTTACACGGAACCAGTCGCCATCTCCCAGAAAGAAGATTGGTTCAACACCAGCCGCGGCTAAAACCTGGTTTACCAGCCCACCTTCCGGTGATAACATATCGAGCAGAATGCCGCCCAGGACAACCCAGGACAGGAAATGGGGCAGATACACCAAGGTCTGTGAGAAACGTTTGAACGTGGAGTTCCGAACCTCATTCAGCAAAATGGCGAACACCACGGGGGCCAGAAGTCCGGCCACAATTTTCATCGAAGCAATTAGCACCGTGTTCCAGATGACCTGAACACTGTCGGGATATTCGAACATGAACCGGAAGTTGTCCCAGCCCACCCATTTGGAGCCGGTGAATCCCAGCCACGGTTTGAAGTCTTGAAAAGCAATGATAATGCCGCCCATGGGCACATAGGCGAACAGTAAAGTGAGCAGTACAGCAGGCAGCAGCATCAGATGCAACGGCCATGTGCGTTTGAAATTCCAGCGGGTACGTTTGCGTGAATGGGGTGTCATTTTTCGCACCGGCGTATTGGTTGTTAACGGTTGTTCGATAGCCATCAGGGTCCCTCCTTTATCTCGTCCACCCTGGCAACATGAGGTGAGCAAACCTCTGCACAGAGTGGAGCAACTGAATTATAGCAATGGAGAAGGGCGGACTATAGAACAACATTTCAATGCGGATGTTGAAATATTAACTTGTTGATGGAAACAGAGGTTTTCAAGTCACAGGAAAACGGGAGAACATAAAATCAACTAGAAATGTAAGGGTTTTCAATATAAAATAGGACTTCGGTGTAGAACGACTTCAAATTCAGGGACAGGGTGAAACGATGAAATTCACAGTATTTGCGAAAACGGTCATTCTCTTAATCTGCCTGCTGGTACCCATTCTGCTGCTCTATACATACGCGAACCAGGAAAATGTGGATATGGTCGTTGAAGAGAAACAGCAGTCGAGTTTGAACCAGTTCAATTATTTCAGTTCCCAGGTGGATAAAAATATCGAGCAGCTCTCGCTGTATGGCCTGACGTTGCTGCGAGATCCGAGTATCCTGCATTACCGTTACATGACAGACTCAACCAGCCAATATGAGAAAAACAGCATCTATCTGGATATTCTCGACAAATTATCATTGTACCAGTCCACCAGCCGCTGGAAGAACGATATTACCATTGTGCTGCCACAAGCGGAACTTGTGTTATCCACCATGTCCAGCCGGACGGTCTACGATGAGAAGATGTTGACGTTCCCGCAACCTGGCCAATGGCAGCTGGAGAAGGGGAGTTTCACCTACTTTTTCACGGATAACTACGAGTGGAATGAAAAACCGGTGAACACAGGCGTGCGAACGGTGATGGAGATTAATTTTGACCCGATGAACGTGGTTGCCATGTTGGATGATTTCAAAGAGACACAGGGCGGAGATCCCTTCTTGCTAGTACCAGGTAACGATCCGTTGTTGAACCGTACGGCGGACCCCGAATTGGTCGAAGCGATCATGCGTGATATGCCTTTTAACGGGCCGGAGAGGGAAGGCAATCATCAATTGGAGGTGGGCGGTAAACAATATCTGGTCAGTTACGTGTACTCCAAACAACTGCAAGCGGTATACGTGAACCCGGTGGTATTGGATGATTTGTTAACCCCAATGGACAAGAGCCGAAATATGTTTATTACCTCCATATTGTTACTGCTCGTGTTGAGTATTGGGGCTGCACTGCTTTTGTATCGAAAAGTTCAGGTGCCCATCCATCGCTTGATGAGAGGGCTGCAACAGATTCGCAAAGGACAGCTGTCCACACGGATTCCGGTCGATCACTCTCGTGATGAATTCGCGTATCTCACCCAGAGCTTCAACCATATGGCAGAGCAGATTCAGGAACTGATCGAGAAGGTATACGAGGAACGTATCCGTTCAAGGGAAGCCACATTGAAGCATCTTCAATCACAGATCAATCCGCATTTCCTTTACAACTGCCTGTTTTATATCAAAAATATGACCCAGCTCGGCAACCGTGAAGCCGTTATTGCCATGTCGCTAAGTCTGGGAGACTACTATCGCTACATTACGCGGGGCGAGAATGACATGACGACAGTGGAGGAAGAGATCCGGCTGCTGGATCACTATCTGTCCATTCAACAGATGCGGACCAACCGACTGACCTACGAGATCGCCGTACCGCAGCAACTGATGCAGCTCCACATTCCGCGACTGCTCATTCAGCCGATCGTAGAGAATGCGGTGATCCATGGCATTGAGCCGATGGAGGGCAGTGGGCATGTCGTCGTAACGGGGATGGCGGTACCCGAACATATTGAGGGTCGGAAATATACAAGATATAGCCTGTTTGTTGACAATGACGGTGTCACGCTGACAGCGGAAGAGATTGCCGAATTGGAACGGGAGATCAATGAACCAATGGGTGAGGAGATTGGAACAGGCACGTGGAATGTGCACCAGCGTCTCGTTACGCGATATGGGCTGTCGTCCGGGCTGCATTTTGGAGCGATTCCCTATGGTGGACTTAGTGTAGAAATTCGATGGTTTGAGGAGGAACAACCGCATGATGAATCTGATGGTCGTGGATGATGAACATTCAGCAGTAGAGTCGATCGCTGTCTCGATACCGTGGAGAGAACACGGGATTGGTCAGGTATTCAAAGCCTATTCTGTCAAAGAAGCCTTGGAACATATGGCATCACATCAGGTCCATATTATTATCACGGATATCCGTATGCCGGGTATGTCCGGTCTGGATCTGGTCAGTCACATCCGCCAAAAGTGGGAACAGACCAAATGTATTATTTTATCGGGGCATGCTTCCTTCGATTATGCGAAGCAGGCGCTCAAACATGGGACAGTCAGTTATCTGCTCAAGCCGGTCCGGGATGAGGAACTGATTGAATCCGTGCAACAGGCTGTAGTGCAGATTCGCCTGGAGGGTGAGAAACAATTGCTGCATCAGCGGGCCATGTATTCGGTAAGGGAACATTTGCCTGAGAAGCGAGCGGAGCTGATGAAGGATGTATTGTTAGGGCATAAATTTGCGGATGCTGAACTCGAAGGCAAGCTGGAGCAACTGGAGATCGGGTTCCGTCCACAGGATAAAATGCAACTGCTGCTCATCCGGTATGATGACCATCAACCTACACATAAAGCGTTTCGATTGATGAAGTACGCCATCTCAAATGTGGTGGAAGAGATCTACGGCAGTACCTACCATCTCTGTCATACGGATGACGCCTATGATGATCTGGTCTTCATGGCCAGTCCCAAACAAACTCAGGCCGAACCTGAAATGCTAATGGGAAGGCTTGGAGAACGGTTAATCCACAGTGTGAGGCAGTATCTGAACGCGACCATTTCCTTGTCCGTTAGTCGTATGGGGCGTTTCCCGGATCAGGTGCCGCAGCTATATCATCAAGCCGTCAGTGCACTTCGCAAGCAGGCCGAGGCGGGCAAAGGATTACATCTGAATGCGGCGGCAGGAACCAATGGGGCCACGTTGAAGTCTCTTACAGCGCTGTATGAACCGCCGGGTCTAACGACGTTATTGGAAGCCGGGCGCATGGAAGATGCACACCGCAAGATTGATCAGATCTTTGCCGAACTGTCGAACAGTGTGTTCCCGGAACATGTGTATGTGGCTTTTCATTATCTGGCGGCAGCATTCTCCTATATGGCTCATCGGGAAGGAAGACAGTTAGCCGAAGTGCTTGGGGAGCAGTACCAGCAGTTGCTCAAGGATGGTTATGGTATCTCGCTGCGTAGTCTGGAAACGTGGACTCGGTCTGTGATGAAGCAGTGGGAAGAGAGCACCAGCGATGCGGGACAGGATGCGGGATCAACGCTGATTAGGCAGGTGCAGCAATGGATTGACCATCATCTGGGTGAAGATTTATCGTTGCAGGTCATTGCCGGAGAGGTGCATCTGCACCCCGTATATCTGTCGAAAATGTACAAACAATCCACAGGTGAAGGCATTAGTGATTATATTATCCGTTCCAGAATGGAACGTGCGGTTCATTTGCTCAAGCATACGGCGATGAAGATCTATGAAGTCGGTCAGGAAGTGGGGTACAATAACACGCCTTATTTCATTCAGGTGTTCCGCAAACATTATGGACTGACCCCGCAGGATTTTCGGAACGGTTAACAAATCGATATGAACATTGAAATTGTGATATATGTTTGCCTCCCCGGCTGCACTATCCTTTTCATGTAAGGTGCATTTGGCACATAAGGGTATCCAAGTTACCTGAGGAGGGGTTAGTTCATGTATAGAAAAATGATGACGGCATTGCTCGCAATCACGATGGTTGCTGTAACGGCATGTAGTTCGGGGGCCAAGGAAGAACCGGCGAAGGAAGCCGCTGCACCACTTGCTCTGCAAGACGGGAAGTATGAACCGGCGGTACAGATGAGTTATTTGCGGGCCTGGAATGATGATACGAAATTCAAGAACGGGGAAACGGCACAGAACAATGTGCATACCAAATGGGCCAAGGAACGACTTGGCATCGATCTGACCACACCGTGGGCTGTATCGGTGACAAATGATGCATTTTACACGAAATTGCGCTTGTCCCTGTCCGCTAACGAAGAACTGCCGGATATTGTCTCCATTCGGGGAGACTACAATCTGGTACGGGAATTAATTGAGTCTGGCAAATTTGCGAATGCAGGCGAGTTGTTTGACAAGTATGCTTCGGACACATGGAAACAGGCATCTGAATCGGCACCCGAGGAATGGTATCCATACATGTATGAGGGCGAACGTTACGGTATTCCGATCTTCGATTATGCGTACAACGGCGATTCGGTCATGTTCATTCGGGAAGACTGGCTGAAGAAGCTGGGACTGGAAGAACCAAAAACCATGGATGAGCTGGTTACGGTCATGGATGCTTTTACAAATCAGGACCCGGATGGGAACGGTAAGAAAGATACGTATGGTCTGACCGTGGGCATGAAAAATGCGCTCAATACCTGGATGACGGAATCCGGCTGGATCTTCGGCATGTACAACACGATGCCTGGACAGTGGAATGATGCCGGAGACGGAACACTGCAATATGGCTCCATTCAGCCAGGTGTGAAGGAAGGCCTTGCAACGATGAAAGATTGGTTGTCCAAAGGTTACCTGCCCAAAGAAGCGGGTGTCTATGACGAGATCAAGGCAGCAGAATTGTTCACCGCAGGTAAAGCAGGCATTATTGTGGGACCACACTGGATGCCAAACTGGCCGATTGATGATGTGAAGAAAAATGTGGACGGTGCCACGTACAAGGCCATTGCTTTACCTACAGGACCAACAGGTGAGAGCCACCAGCATGGTTCTGGTGCAAGTAACGGCGTTGTACTGATTAACAAAGACATGGCGAACCCGGAGATTTTCTTCACATACCAAAATTATCTGTTCGACAACTTTGCTAATCCGGAAGTGGGAAGCGAGTTCGAACATGGCTTCGCACAAGGATATGATTATGACATCGTGGATGGCAAAGTCGTTGGTGAAGCTGAAGTGAAGGACGGCGTATCACCACTCAAATATACAATTACGTATGACGGTGCACGGATTCCGAATCTCATGATGGATACGCTGGCGGAACTTGCGAAGGGCAAGGAGCCGGAGACCCCTTTTGAGAAAAATACGGAAATTGCCAACAAACCGGAAGTGTTTGTAGCCGCAGAGGTGGTCGTTGCGAATAAAGATAATGCGATCAAGAGCAAGTTCACGGGAGCACCGACCGAGACGATGAAAATGAAACAGGATGCGATCGACAAGCTGGAGAAGGATACGTTCAGCAAGATCATCTATGGTCAGGTGGGCATTGAGGAGTTTGATGCGTTTGTGACGAAGTGGAAATCCATGGGCGGCGATGATATCACTGCCGAAGTGAACGAGTGGTATAAGACAGTCAATTAATTTAAAAAGCAGGGGAGAACTGATGAATTCATCAGTTCTCCCCTGCTTTTTTTGTCTCGAATAACATTTATGGAAAAATAGAACCTTTGGAGTTATAACTAACAATCTATATCGTACAGATCCATTATGACTCGCAGCGGACAAAAGTTACTTGTTTTCCTAGAATCACATTCTCAACCTTCCATCCGGCATTTAACCAGGATAGTGCCTGTGTATGATTATTGGAATTATTCACCCACCATTGTTCGCGATTATATGCTGTAGGGGGTAACGTAAATCCAAGAATCTCCTCAAGCTCTGCGTATGTAAGGGTGATTGAAACTTGATTCAAATAGTTTTCCAAGGGGAAGTATTTGCTGTAGCTCATTTAGTCAGACCTCCTGAAAAGGAATACAATAATTATACAACGTAGGGATGATGATAGCGAGGGCAAGCCGAGAGTGTACATAGATATGAAAAAAAGGAATCCGTATCCGTAGATCTCTTTGACTAGGGCATGTCTTAAATACCACTTATGGGCATCTTTCACCACCTTTTCTCCCCCTGCTGCCTTATTGTTCCGGGTGTGCTGGAGAGAGTAAAATAATAGGTAGTATACGAACATCAATACGTATTTATAACATAGATACCTCGGATTGATCCGGGATTCATAAAGTTTCAAGTAGGTTCAAGTGTGTTTGATGAACATCATAAGATGCATGGGAAGGCAGGAGTTTAGATGAGTACACTTTATGATCAGGCGATGGAAGAGATGATGACGACGATCCATGAATGGTTTGATGAACAGGAAAAGCGGGATGACTTGGAAAGTGTTGTGAAGCGAACTACACTGCAAATGGGTATTTTTAATGATATTGTACTGGATTACAAACCTGGACGGACCACGGTAGACAGCCTGGATCTGGGTTTAGATGATGATGATGTAAAATTAAAGCAGGCAGGAGCCTTTACCGAGGAACAGGTACGGAACGAGATCGGGCCTAAGCTTGCAGAGGTTGTTCAGGAAAGATTGGACAAGCTGGCAGATACTCCGTTGGCTGACTACCGCTTCACCTTGCGAGGGAAATTCCCAACAACCGAAGGCAAGCTGCAACTGACTTTATTGGAATGGATAAACGAAGAGAAAAGAAAGCTGCTCCTTGAGCGTATTCATACCTATGTAGACAAGAATCTGGAGAACAGTACATATCCAACGAAGCCATTGGATTCCTTCTTTTTGACGAGTCATCTGCTCGATCCAAAGCTGTTCCCGGAGTTGGATGTAGCATGGACGATCGGGCAGTATGACCGGATTCAAGAGTTGAATCAGGGTCGTCCGGAGGCACTTGCGGAACATCGTGGTGAGATTACTCGTGCAGTGACGGCATGGGCGGAGAATCAGTTTTTGCCACAGTATTATGATGTACAATCTTCGGCTTATCGTACCAATGAATATTCGCTTAAGCCCGGAGCAACGCTTCAATCGAACATTGAAACACAGACTGACCAACATTTGGACGAGCACGGGAAGCAGCAAACATCCGAGGCTCAACCAATCGATCTGCTGTTATACGCAGCGGTCATGATTCTACGTTTTGAGCCCAGTTATAGCAAATCCAAAGGTGTGACTTTTCTGGAACTCGCGAAGCAACTCGGTAGCAAACGTGCGGCACGTATGATGACAGAAGGTAGCGGAACGTATGCGAAGGACGGTATTCATGTGAGAACGGAAGAAGTGGAATGCAAAGCAAATGATGTATTTGCTCTGATGACCATTCACATTCGTAAGGAAGGGGCTGGTGCCTATCAACAGGCACTTACCTTTATCACTCATTTATTGAAACAGGGCTTTCCGAAAAGTTATAAGATCAAGCTCAAGTCCAGCGTAAAGCAGTATTTGCCGATCAAAGGGCTCGCGAAGTCAGATACCCACCGATTCTTTGCCAATGCACTGGAGTACCCGGAGCTGCATCCACTCCTGGAAGAGTATGCGCGTGAGGCTATCCAAGAGTTTGAGTTCTACGAGGATACCGAGGGAGAGAAAAGCTGTATGCCGGGCAGTTATGCAACCTTTGGACTGGGGCTTGTGGATGAGCAGTATTTCCCGTTGGTTGAATATTACATGGGTGAAGTGGATGATGAGCATCAGTTGATTCAGGATAAGTTCATTGCGGCATTTGTGGAAAAACAGGGTGTAACGGCTCAATCCATACCTGCGTTAGTCGCCAGCTTGCGTCGTTCGACCGATAGTCTGAAGCTGAAGATTCAGCCCGAGCTGGAGAATGAGGAAATACTCGAACTGCTGGTTAGACAGATTCAAAAACTTGAGCATTATGAAGTGGAACGTGTAGTCTATCCGATCTTTGGCAAGGTGGAGAAGCTAACGACGCTCGCTCGCAAAGCGGAAGGAAGACGGAAGGAATTATTGCTGGAACTGTTGCAGGCCGCAGGGAAGTAAAAATGTAAACAAGACAAGTAAGTTTGCTGTGCCAGCTAGTAAAACATTTTAGAGAAGTGAAAGTGCATAAGGAAAGGTGGGGGAAGTTGTGGAGGCATTGAGACGAGACATGTGGCAGGGGTTGAATGCTCAGGACAAAGAGGCTTGGATGCGTAAGCTTGTTCGTCAGTTACCAGACGGTATGGTATATGAGGGCCTCGAGACATTTGAACGATTTGGTCAGCGGATGGAGACAGGTATATTTACGGAGGATGGGCTGAGATTTGTGTTTGTGCCTGGGGATCAAGTAACACTCGGCTGGGATCGTTGGCAGCATGGTATGAACGAAGAGACATCAGCCGACCTGCATGAAACAGTCAGTGAGTATGGTGTGGAGGACGTGGATTCTTTTCTGGCGAGTCAAATGTCACCTGTAAGAACGGTCAACATTGCGCCGATGCTTGTTGAATGCGAACTGATCTCACTTGGCTGGATTGAAGTGTCCAAGGAGGAAGCATTTGCACAGGAAAATCCTGATTTCCCGTCAGCGCTGGAGCAGTTTAAGCAGTCGGAAATACGTGAATATGAATTGCATCAACAATTTCGATTGATTCGCCAAAGTGAGAATGAAGTCCGAATCCTGTGGTTCAACGAAGGAATAGAGTTGGAAGACGTTGTGAGGGAGGAAGCTGCAGCGGGTTTTGGTTTACTAACCGAAGACGAATGGGAGTATATCTATGGCGGCGGTTGTCGCACGTTATTTCCCTGGGGTGACAGCTTCGACTATACGATGAGATTGAAGCACTTTGGAAGTCTGGAAGGCGTGGATGAAATTGTGGATGGATTGGCAGAGACGGCCTCTTCACGGGTTGAAGAAAAGGATGATTGTCCTTATGATCTGGAACTGCCGAATTTCTTCGGAGTGCAATTTGCCGGTGATCCCTACAAGTATGAGCTTACACTGGATTCGGCTGGGGATGTGATGCCCAAAGGCGGAGACGGCGGTAGCCTGATATGTGGTGGTACAGGACCGCTGGTTGGTTTCTTGCCTGCTGCTGCGGTCTATTATCGAGACGTTAATGCCAGTGAACTTGACTGGGAGGATTTGATGGATACGATGATGTATCGCAGGGTTGTTCGTTTGGCTGAACTGGCATTGTAATTATGATGGAACGAATCTATGATGTAAGTCTTTAATTATAAAGATATCGAAGAAGTTGTTTTTAAAGGGTATGCGGACGAACAGGAAGAGGTCTTTGTAGCAGAGTTTGAGCATACGTAACACACATCAAATCAGCCCCAGCTCATAGAGCGGGACCGAAATGATGTGTGTTTATTTTTGTTTATTTCACTTTTTGTACAGATACCGCCATTTGCTCCAGTTGAGTGTGAGTCAATTGGTTATTCGGCGAGCTGAGTGTTACATAACGATCATCCAGCTTGAATGTGAGCATGTCCGTTTGGTCTGGTGTATACCATTTGGCTGAGACGCCATTAGGCAGTTTTACCGTTTTGCCATCATAGCTGAACGAATAATCTTTAGGGGAGACCGTTACATTCATACGATTAAAAACAAAGTTTACACCATCACCGCCTGCACCTACGCTTTTGAACGTATCTCCAGCAACCATATGTTGTGGGGCATAGGCTGTGGTGAACCCGTCAAACTTCGCAAATGCTTTGCGAATGTTATCCAATTGTTGTTTGCTATAGTTCACATCTGCGAATGCAGTGATCCCTTGATCATTGTTGCTGTTAGACTTTTGAACAGAGACAGCGACTTGTTGCAACTGAGCTTGGCTCAGCTTATGATCCGGGGAGCTAAGCGTAACGTAGCGATCATCCAGCTGGAATGTGAGCATGCCCGTTTGATCTGGTGTGTACCATTTGGCGATAACACCATTGGAGAGTTTCACGTCTTTGCTCGTATAACCGTCCGAATAATCTCTTGGAGACACATCCACTTTCATATGGTTGAAGACAAAACTGACGCTGTCGCCACCCGCACCTACACTTTTGAACTTGTCACCTGCGATCATCTGTTGAGGTGCATAAGCGGTCTCGAACCCATCGAATTGTGCAAAAGCTTTTTGAATCGCCTCTTTTTGTGCTGCGCTATACGTTACATTCGTCAAGGCTGATGGATTGCTGGTAGCTTGGCCGATAATGACCTGTCCTTTTTTGCCGTCATAGGATACGGGTACATGCAGTGCATCGGCAAGCGCACGTACGGGCAGATAAGTGGAGTTGTTATAGGTAATTGGAGCAAGTTTGTTGCCATTGCCATCGGTTGGTGAGTAAGCCGCGCCATCGACATTAAAGCTTATTCCATGATTAAGGTATGCGGAGATTTTCTCCAACTGCGTTCCGGCGAATACACCCGTTGCTCCTGTTAATGTCATGCCCAGTACCATCATCGTTGCTACGGATTTCTTCATGTTTTTTTTCATCATATATCTCTCCTTCAAGTTGGGGTTTGGTTTGTTTTATGGGCTCGCTGTCCCTTATGGCTTTATATTAAACCCCGAACATATCCAGAATAATTCTGAATTATCTCCAACTTGTAAACATGTGCATGTATATGGAGAATGTAGAACGAAAACTGAAGCTGCTTGGCATGTTTGAACGTATTCTTTGCCGAATCGAAACATTTTAGTTAAAAAGATAGAGGATTAGTCCGCCAAAACCAAGTACAATCGCACCAACGTATACATAGGAAAGTTTGCTAAGGTTTTGCTTTGTGCGGCGATCATATTCGGGATTGCTGGTCTGATTGGCTTTGGAATTTCCGATGATCATGGTAGCAATGCCTCCAAATAAGGCGATACCCACAATTAAAACATAAGGCAACCAGGTCATGAATGGACCCCCTTCGTGAATAATATGAATTCTCTTCATTGTACTTCAGGATAACCTTCGATGTAAGCTTTAATTGAGAAATAAAGGGAAATGAAGTGCCTATCTTACAGGAGGTATATCGTCTCGGATAGGAAAGATCACTATAATTTTATATTTTTTTAATTCAAAAAAACCCTGATACAACAGGCTTTCGTAGCTTTCTTCACTGAAGGCTGCGAATTTTTTTTGCACACAGAGTGATCCAGAATAGAGAACCCTGCGTTACACCCTATGAAGACGACGACGAGGAAACAAAGGATAAACAAAACAAACCGAGGAGTGAACACGTAATGAAAATGAAAATGAAGAAGTTTATCGCACCTGTACTTAGCTTGACACTATTGATGCCGGGAATCGCTGGAGCAGCTTCCGCACCACAGACACCAATGACCATGATGAAAGCATCCGTGAACACACCGGCGGCTGACCTGAGAGCGAACCTGGACCACCTGTTGTCCGAGCACTTTGCACTCGCAGTAACGGCAATGGCCAAAGCATATGACGGAGCAAAAGATGCAGATGCAGCCTACAAAGCACTCGACCAGAATGCACTGGATATGCAACCAGCAATCGCTTCCCTATACGGTGACGCAGGTGCCAAAGAATTCGAACGCATCTTCCGCGCTCATAACAAATACACAGATGATCTGGTGAAAGCAACCAAAATGGGCAACCAGGCTGGGATCAAACAAGCACAGGCAAACATCAACGGTTTCGTGGATGAGTTCTCCACATTCCTGAGCACAGCTACCGAAGGCAAATTGCCAAAAGCAGCAGCCAAACAGGCGCTGAAAGTACATGAAGATCTCGTGCAAAAAGTATTTGATGAGTATGTAGCTGGAGATTACGCTGATGCATACAAGGCTTACCGTGAAGGTTTCAAAGAAATGTTCGACGTAAGTAAGGCACTCTCCACAGCAATTACGACACAAATGCCTGAGAAATTCGAAAATACCAAAGCGGATACAAAAGCAGCTGATCTGAGATCTGCACTCAACCACTTGGCTTCTGAACACTTTGCGCTTTCGGCTCTGCAAATGCAAGAGCAATTTGATGGACGTACAGCCGCTTCCAACGCACTGATTACAACTGAAGCTGGAAACACAGCTGACTTCAAAGCAGCAATTGCTTCCGTTTACGGTAACGATGGTGCCAATGCTTTCGAGAAAATTTGGGTAACGAACCACGTTAATGCACAAAGCGACTATGTAAAAGCTGTTAAAAACAACGATGCTGCGGCTCGTGCAGCAGTAGAGAAACGTATTGATGGATTTACAACAGAGTTCGCTACATTCCTGGATTCGGCAACAGCTGGAAATCTGCCAAAAGCAGCAGGACAACAAGCACTGACAACGCATGAAAATCAAGTACAAAACGTATTGAATCAATATGCAGCAGGTAACTATGATGCTTCTTACACAACAAATCGTGAAGGCTTCAAAGTGATGTTTGGTGTAGGTCAAGCCCTGGGTAACGCAATTGTGACTCAATTCAATGACAAATTCCAAGAGCCAGCAACACCTGCACCAGATATGACAACGGTATGGATGCAACTGAACAGCAAAATGCTGAAAATTAACGACAAAACAACCAACATGGATACCACACCAGTGCTTTGGAAAAACACAACATACATTCCACTGCGTTTCCTGAGTGAAGGTATTGGCGCAACGGTGAAATGGGACAAAAAAGCACAGCAAGTAACGGTAATGGCTGGCGATGATACCCTTGAATTCTGGGTGAACAACAACGTTATGGAAGTGAACGGCGTGAAGAAAAACGTGGGTGCAACTGTATTTGTAAACAAAGATGGACGTACGCAAGTACCTCTGCGCTTCATCGCTGAACTTCTGAACTGGGACGTGAAATGGGCACAAAAAGATGGTTCCATTACGCTGACTAAATCAATGTAATCCAACGTTTTATATATGAATCAAACAAAAGAGCTGCCCCATACGTGGTCATACCCCTGTCAAGTAGACAGATGAAAAAAGCTATGCTGCCAGTGCGCATCGATATTCAATCGGTGCGCGCTGTTTGAGTTTGGCTTGAAAGCGTCGGTAGTTGTAATTGTACATGTAATCTTCCACGGCTTGTCGAATCTCTGCTTCTGAATTACACTGGTTAAGGTACAGCTTCTCTGTCTTGAGATGCGAAAAGAAGGATTCGATGCATGCGTTATCCAGGCAGGTTGCTTTGCGAGAGTGGCTGCCTTTGACGCCGAATGCTTCTAATCGTGAGTTGTACGCCTGAGACGTGTATTGGAAGCCCTGATCCGAATGGAGCACGGCTTCTGAAACGTCTCTTTTTTTTTGTCCATTGTTCCACCGTATCC